>NZ_JAQZAN010000050.1 GCF_028737255.1 Actinomycetospora straminea
GGACAAACACACCAAACATTCAGCACACTGTTGAGTTCTCAAAGGACAACCACACCGCCGTACTGACCTGCTCGCTGAGCGGGCCGTCCGGAGGGCGACCTTCCTATCTTACTGCGTCGACCGGACCGGGATCAACCTCTCTGTCCTGGCGACACGGGAAACAGTACACGGGCGATCTCCGGGCCCTGCACCGGGGGGTGGGGATGTGCAACGCCGCAGGTCGCGACCCTCGGCCCCGCGCGCGGCAACCACCTCACCGCCCCACCGGCGGTGCCGGCGCCCCCGCCGACCCGCCGTCCGCTCAACCGACCCAGTGCACCTGGAGGAGGTCGACGCGCCCCAGGTGCTCGACGACGACGTACGTGACGAGCCCGGTGGCGCCGAAGGCCATGGTGCGGACGGCGCCGTCCGGGTTGCGGTCGACGAGGGGGTCGCCCGCCCACGGCGTGAGCTCGAGGAGGTCGATCACGGCGGCCAGGGCCACCAGGGCGTCCCGGGGCAGGACCTCGAGCACGTCTCGTACCGAGGCGACGTCGACCTCGTACGCCACCTAGAGCCCGAGGCCCGTCCGGACCTCACGCCACGGAGCTCGGGACGGGTGCGGTCCGCCGCTCTTCGCGGCCGCAGCGGCCTCGAGCACGGCTCGGTAGCCGGCGGCGCCGCCCGCCGCGACCGTCACGCGAGCGACGCGGCGCCAGGCCTCGAGGCAGCGGTGCACGACGGCGAGGTCGTAGGTGTCGGCGGCCTGGGCGAGCGCTGCGCGCCACTGACGGTCGAACTCCACCGCGCTCTCCGGGGCGAGCACCGCGCGCACCTCGGCCGGCGTCGCCTGCGCCCAGGTCTCCGCGCCACCCCTACCCGGGTCGGGAGACGATGCTGCGGCGGTCACGGGACGAGGGTAGCGAGCCCTCCCGTCGAGGACCGCCTCCGTGGACGGCGCGCCACGACGGACCGGGACACGGACCGGGACACGAAGCCGCCGGGGCCCGGAGACGCTCAGCGCACCGGGCCCCGACCCCAACCACGGCGAACCGGCGAGGCCGACCGTTCGGAGCGCTCCGGGGACTTGGACACGCCGGAGCGGGGCGTCCGGACGACCTGGTCGTCGATCAGGACGCCTGGGAGGCACGGACGGCCGACCCCCAGCACCGACGAGCGCGGACGACGTTCTTCAGACGCGCAGGCCTCGCAGGAAGCGGACGCCGTGGCTGGTGGTCACCGACGTCATGCCGACGCCCACGAGGCCGGGCAACGACACCCGCTGCGGCGCCGCCCGCGACGTCCCCCAGGCCGGGGAGCCCTGTCGGCACGCCGGCACCGGCCGTGACGACGTGTCTCTGGTGCCGGGTCCGCACGTCGGCCTGGAAGACGAGGACGTGGAGGCCGACGATCACAGCGATGGCGGGCTGGATGAGCTCCGGTCGACGGTCCGCAGTAGGACGACCGCGACGATCTCGACCGCCGAGGCGATCAGCAGGATGCGCGGCCCCCCACGGCCACGCTTCGGTCCGTTCCCGTGGAGCCATTGCACCCCGCCGCACCGGGAACAGCAGCCCGATCCCGGCGAGGAGGACACCGGGCACGACGGACACCACCGACCCGGAGAGCACCCGCCCACCTCGCCCAGAAGAGCGTGAACACGGCCATCAGTCCGAACTCGGTGAGCACCGCGCTCAGGCTCACGGCTCGAGACATTCCACGGTCGCCGAGGCCGCGCGGAGCTCCGATCGCTGCTCCCACCGGTCGCCACCCCTCCCCGGCGCGAGTCGACCGCTGTCGGTGGTCGCGACCGGCCAGGGACAACGCCCGCGGTCGCTGTGGGCCCACCCCTGGCGGGCGCCCGACAGGAGCTGACCGACAGGCGTGCCGCCTGCAGAGCCGTCATCGGAGTCGCAGCAGCCCCGCCGCGGTCGAGAGGCCGCACGCGTCGAGGTAGGGCGCGGGCGAGGGCTCGACGACGTCCACGTGGAGCCAGTCGCATCCGGCGTCTCGAGCGCCGGTGACGGCACGGTCGCCCAGTGCGGTCGCGACGCCGCCGTGCCGGTGCTCCGGCGCCACGGTCGTGTCGAGCAGGGACGCGTGCATGCCGCCGTCCCCGGCCACGTCCACGAACCCCGCGAGATGGCCCGCCGGATCCCGCGCCACGACCCAGCCGGCGAGTGGTCCCGGACCCGATCCCACGTCGCCGGCAGCGCCCAGCCGGGACGTCGGGTGGGAGGTGGACGAGCTCGCCGACGTCACGGGTGCCCGCCACGCCAGGGACAGAGGCCGGCCCGGTTGATCAGCGGGGTCGCGACACCTCGGCAGCGTGCGCTTGCCGTGGCCGCGGATCGATCGCGTCCGCTTGCGTCGGCCAGAGGCCGCGACATTCGCATCTGTGGCGCCCGTGAACGGGTCTAAAATGCCGAAAGGGGCGAGTGCTCCCGGGGTGGGAGTTCTCGCCCCTTTGGTGGT
>NZ_JAQZAN010000051.1 GCF_028737255.1 Actinomycetospora straminea
CGGTCACTGATAGACCCTTGATCAGCCGGACCCGCTCGGGTGCGGTGCGCATCCCGGTCCGTCGGGTCATCGCCAAGGCTCGCTCGGCCCCTTCGAGGGCTTCCTTGACAACCGCGAGGCCCGGCGGGGCGGGGCGTGCTGACCGGCGATGGGGTTGTGCGCCTCGAGCGCCTCAGTGACCGCCCGGCTGCCGCGCCCTCACCGACCCCGGAGCGCTCGTAGCGAGAGGCGGGAGCGGAACTCAGCGATGGATCAGCAGCAGGACCAGACCACCACTGAGCCAGCACCGCCGCTGCGGTGGGCCGGGATCGACTGGTCCTGGTCAGAGCACGCGATCTGTGTCGTCGACGAGGAAGGCGTCGCGGTCGAGCGGACGACGGTCGAGCACTCCGGCGCCGGGCTGACCCGGATGATCACCCTGCTCGACCGGCACCGGGTCGCTGGGATCGCGATCGAGCGCGGCGATGGCCCGGTCGTCCAGGCGCTGCTCGAGGCGGGGCTGACGGTGTTCGTCGTGGCCAGCCGCCAGGTGACCGCGCTGCGCTCGCGGTACGGCACCGCCGGGAACAAGGACGACCGCTTCGATGCCTACCTGCTGGCCGACGTGCTGCGCACCGACCGCCGCCGACTCACGCCGGTGACCACCGATTCCCCGGCCACCGAAGGGCTGCGGATGCTCGTGCGCGCCCGCCGTGACCTCGTCGCCGCCCGGGTCGCCGCGCACAACCAGCTCCACAACCACCTCAAGACCGCGTTCCCCGGCGCGGTCGGGCTGTTCTCGCAGCTCGACGGCAAGACCAGCCTGGCGTTCCTGACCCGCTTCCCGACCCCGCAGAAGGCCCGCTGGCTCTCGGAGAAGCGCCTGGCCGCGTGGCTTCAGGCCGCGCACTACAGCAACAAGCGCACCCCCGCGCAGTTCATGGCCCACCTGCGTCGGGCCCCGGCCGGGCTTCCCGACGGGCCGGCTGCGGACGCTGCCGCCGCGGTCACCGCCGAGCTCGTGGCGCTGCTGACCAACCTGCGCGAGCGCATCACCGCCCTGGAGAACCACATCGCCATCGCCCTGGCTGCACACGTCGACGCAGCGGTGTTCACCGGCCTGCCCCACGCCGGCACGGTGCGGGCGGCGACGCTGCTGGCCGAGATCGGTGACGCCCGCGGCCGCTACCCCACCGACGACGCTCTGGCCGCCGCGGCCGGGGTCTCCCCCTCGACTCGCGCTTCCGGGCGCTCGCGCAGCGTGGTGTTCCGCCGCGGATGCAACCGCCGCCTCCGCCAAGCCCTGGTGGACTTCGCCGACGGCAGCCGCGCCGGCAGCCCGTGGGCCCAGGCCGTCTACGCCAAGGCGCGCGCCCGCGGGGCCGGCCACGCTCACGCCGTGCGCGTGCTCGCCCGCGCCTGGGTCCGCGTGATCTGGCGCTGCTGGACCGACCACACCCCCTACGACCCCGCCCGCCACCTCGCCCTGGTCCGAACCATCCACAGCATCACCGACACCGGCGAGATCACCGACACCGGCAGGCGGATGGCGTCCTGACCAGTCCTGCTCCTCGTTCCCGATAGTGGCCAACAGCAGCCGTCCGCAGCCGGTGTCCAGGCTGGCCGAAGGCCACCCGCAGGGCCCCGGCCTGGACACCGGCGAGGACGGCCGCACACTGCCCACGACGGGAACGACCCACCCCGGGGTTGACATGGGGTTGTCAAGGGCC
>NZ_JAQZAN010000052.1 GCF_028737255.1 Actinomycetospora straminea
TCGGTAGCGTCAGCCAGCGTTGAACTTCAAGTGGTTGATCTTGAAGGTGATGGTGTTCGGTGGGTGGGTGGACTCGCGCAGTGTGCTCCAGGCGGGGTGCTGGGTCATGCGGGCGAGCTGGATGGTGATCAGGTCGCGCAGGCCCTCGATCGACCAGCGGCTGCCGCCGATGTCGGTGCGGGCGTTGAGTTCACGCATGACGCGTTCGAGCAGTCCGCTGCCCAGTTCGGGTCCGCCGAGGTGGGCCAGTTCGCGGCCGACGGCCGGCTGCAGGCAGGTGAAGACCTGGTCGCGGGCGCCGTCGAGTAGTTCGGTGGCGGCGTGGTGGCCCTCGGCGCGCACGGTGTCGGTGAAGGCGTCGTAGCGGGCGAGGGCCTGGGCGTGGGTGAGGTGATCGCGGGCGACACCGCGCAGCAGGGCGGTGAGCTCGCCGCGCTTGTTGCGTGACCAGCGGTGCGGGGCCTTGTCGGCGTAGAGCGCCCAGCGCAGCGCGCGGGCCAGGTGCCACCAGCAGCGTTGGATGGGGGTGTCCGGCCAGGTCGCTGCGGCGACACGGGTGACCGCGACCTCGCCGTCGACCACGACCACCGCCGGGGCCTCGAGACCGTCGAGCTGGTGGCGCATCGCCGACCACGGCTGGTCCACGGTCAGCCCGAGCAGCGCGGTGCTGGCTCGTCGTCGACGTCGGGGGCCCTCGCGGGCGGTGAGCCCGAGCGCGATGTTGGTGTTCACTCCCAGCCGCCGACGCCCGGCTCGGACCCCGGTGCCGTCGAGCACGACCACCGCCGCCCGCGGTGGCCCGCCGAGATCGACCTGACCCACGGCCTCGAGGCGGGGCGCGATGTCGGCGACGGCCTGATGGGCCCGCCCCGCCGATCCCGGCGCGCCGAAGCGGCGGGCCACCGCGCCGGCGCGGGCGAACGACATCTGGCTGGCCAGCTCGGCCAGGTCCACGGCGAGCCGGTCGGTGCGGCGGCGCCCCGTGAGGTCGAGCATCAGCAGCAGCGGCGCGAACACCCGTCCGCAGTCCCGGCAGCCCACGTTGGCCAGTTGCAGGCGCACCACCCCCACCGAGGTGTCGATGCGGCGCGGGCGGGTGCGTTTGCCCTTGCGGGCGAAGTCCTGCATCACCCCGCAGCCCGGACACGCGAACGGGGCGGGCAGGCCCCGCACCGGCAGCCACCGCGGGCCACACACCCGGTCGATGAGCTGGTCCTGGACCTGCTCCAACGACGCCGCCAGTGCCGCGGCCGGCACCTCCTCGCGCATCGCCACCGCCCACGCCTCGACCATCGACCAGCTCAAGGCACCCGGGGACTCACCGAGCTCGGGGACCTCGGCGCACAGGGTGACAGAGATCGACGACATCACAGGGGCACTCCTCACCGCGAGGCGAACCCACCGACCTCACCGCAAGATCCCCGAAATTCAACGCTACGC
>NZ_JAQZAN010000053.1 GCF_028737255.1 Actinomycetospora straminea
GACGCTCCTATGGTTCGTCAAGTCTGTCGGGGGTCGGCTCGAGCTGGCGGTAGAGCTGTCGGGCGATGTAGCGCTTGAGGCAGCGGCGGATTTCGCGGTCGGTCTTGCCCTGGGCCCGTCGACGGTCGGTGTAGTCGCGGGTGGGCTGGTGGTAGCGCTGCCGGGACAGGGCGATGGAGTGCAGGGCCCGGTTGAGCTGGCGGTCCCCGGAGCGGTTGAGCCGGTAGCGGACGGTCTTGCCGGAGCTGGCCGGGATCGGTGCCGCGCCGGCCAGCATGGCGAACGCGGCGTCGTCGCGGCAGCGCCGGGGATGAGACCACGCGGTGAGCACGGTGGCGGCGTTGATGGGGCCGACCCCGGGCAGCTCGAGCAGGTCCGGGCGCCAGTGGGCGACGACCTCGCGGATGTCCTTCTCGTGGGCGGCGGCCTCGGCCTCGAGGACGCGGATCCGGCGGGCGAGGTCGCGCAGCACGGTGAGCACGGTGGTGACCTCGATGTCGCCGCTGCTGGCGCCGGGGCGTAGCCCGGCGGCGACCTCAATCAGGGCGCGGGTGCTGCGGTGGGTCCGGAACCGGGCCCGAACCTGCTCGGGTGCGGTGATGACCAGCGCGCGCAGCTGGCGCTGAGCGTCGGTCGCGGCCTCGACCGCCGATCGCCGCGCGGTCAGCAGGGCCTGCAGCGCACCGCGCGATGCTCCGGACTTGGGTCGCGCCAGCTGGGTGCGGGCCAAGGCGTCGCGCGCTGCCCGCTCAGCATCGAGCGGGTCCGAGCGGCGGCCCCCGCGGCGAGCGGGGCGCGCCGGACGGTCGAGCTCGACCACGACCTCACCCGCCGCGGTGAGGTGACGGGCCAGACCCGCGCCGTAGCCACCAGCGCCCTCGATCGCGAAGGCGCGCAACCCGCCGTGGCGCTCGGCCAGCTCCAGCACACCCTGATATCCCCGCGGGTCGGCGGGCACCGTGACCGTCTCGACCACCGCGCCGGTCGAGGCGACCACGACCGCGGCGGTATGGGTCTCGGTGTGGGTGTCCACCCCGATGACGTGCTCGACCAGCTCTGCCAGCATGGACATGCGTTCTCCTGACGCGTGGACGCGACTGTGAACGCCGGTCCGGCCGGAGCACGGGCAGGACTGTGATGGGACACCCCGAGCGCCTACTCGGGGGTCAAGCTCCTGATCAGGCCACCACTTCGGTCGGGCCGGCACCAGCAGCAGCAGTGGACATGTCCCATTACAGGCATCACGCCAGTCAGACCACGAGTCACACCGCCGCCACCGGTCACCACCCCATCACCAGGTGATCAGGACGGCGGGCCCACCCTCACAGTCAG
>NZ_JAQZAN010000054.1 GCF_028737255.1 Actinomycetospora straminea
TGTACTCGGCCAGGACGTTGGTGACGGTGGCTGACGGCGTGGCGAGTTGAGGCAGGGAAGGCCCTTCGGGCTGGGTGGAGGTGTCTGACGCCGTCCGCCTCGCCACGAAGGGCCTTCCACCGTGCACGCTAACGCTCGTTTGACCCTGCACGGCCGGCTGCTGCTGGTGTCGCGTGTCCGTCTCGAGGGCCGCCCCAAGGCCCATGTCGCCGCCGAGCTCGGAGTCTCCCGTCAGTGCGCTCACCGCTGGGTCGAGCGCTACGACCGGGAAGGCCTGGCCGGGTTGGCTGACCGGTCCAGCCGCCCGCACCGCCAGCCGCGACGAACCCCGGCCGAGGTCGAGGCGCGGGTACTCGCCGCCCGGGACAAGGAGCAGACCGGGCCGGCCACGCTGGCGGTGAGCACCGGGGTGCCGGCGCGGACGATCTCGCGGATCCTGGTCCGCTATCAGGTGCCGCGGCTGGCCGACTGCGACCCGGTCACCGGCGAACCGATCCGTGCTGGGCGCAGCAGCGACCAGCGCTATGAGCACCCTGAACCCGGCGATCTGGTGCACATCGATGTCAAGAAGCTCGGTCGTATCCCCGACGGCGGCGGCTGGCGGGTCCACGGCCGTGGCCAGGTCCTGAATCACGACGCCCGGGTCGGGTTCGACTACATCCACGCCATGGTCGACGACCACTCCCGGCTGGCCTACGCCGAAGTCCTGCCCGACGAGAAAGGCGCCACCTGCGCCGGGTTCCTGACCCGCGCCGCCGCGGCGTTCGCCGCCGCCGGCATCACGCGCATCGACCGGGTCCTGACCGACAACGCCCGCAACTACCGCGGCTGCCACGCCTTCGCCGCCGCGGTCGGCGAGCTCGGCGCGGTCCAGAAATTCATCCGCCCGCACTGCCCCTGGACCAACGGCAAGGTCGAACGCTTCAACCGCACCCTGGCCCGCGAATGGGCCTACCGACGGCCCTACCTCACCAACCACGACCGCACCCTGGCCCTGCAGGGCTGGCTGGACTACTACAACACCCGACGCCCCCACACCGCCTGCGCCAACCGACCACCCACCAGCCGCCTGTCACCAACGTGACGGCCGAGTACA
>NZ_JAQZAN010000055.1 GCF_028737255.1 Actinomycetospora straminea
CGATCTCGGCGATGATCGTCTCGGCGGCCCGTTTCCCGACCCCGGGGATGGTGTCGAGGCGGTCACGGGCCCGGGCGAAAGGGACGCCACCCTGATCGGTCGCGGTGGCGGTGGCGAACAGGGCATCGACGCGCTCGTCGAGCCGGCCGATCGCCGCTTCGAGGTGCGCGGTGTGCTCCAGCGCGAGCCCGATCAACAGTGCGTGGTGCTCGCTGAACCGGCCGCGCAGGGCCTGGCGCAGGGCGGGCATCTTGCGGCGCAGCACGCCTTTGGCCAGCTCGGCGAGCATCTCGGGGTCGCGTTCGCCTCTGACCAGCGCGGCCAGCATGGCCCGCCCGGAGACCCCGAGCACGTCCGAGGCCACGGAGTCGAGCTTGATCCCGGCGTCTTCGAGGGTCTTCTGGATGCGCTGGCACTCGCTGGTGTGGGCCTGGATCAGGCGCTTGCGATACCGGGTCAGATCCCGTAGTTCGCGGATCGTCTTCGGGGGCACGAAGCTGCCCCGCAGCAGCCCGTGCTCGAGCAGTTCGGCGAGCCACTCGGCGTCGAGCACGTCGGACTTGCGCCCGGGCAGGATCTTCACGTGGTGGGCGTTGACCAGCAGCAACTCCCAGCCGGGACGCTCCTCGAGCAGGTACCAGACCGGTTTCCAGTACGACCCGGTCGCCTCCATCACCACCGCGGTCACCGCCTCGGCGGCGAACCACTCGACCATCGCCTCCAGCGAGGAGGTGAACGTGGCGAAGGTGCGGGTCTTCTTGACCCGTCCCCGACCACCCGGCTTGGGGGTGCGCACGCACGCGACTACCTCGTCCTTGCCGATGTCGATCCCCGCGCACCGCTCGATCAACGTGTCCACCAGCGGCCTCCTCGCCCCACGTCGGACAGGGTGGAGGCCGGCAGGGCCGACCGATCAACGACGCTGTGAAGCGTGCAGTGAGCAACAGTTCGAGGTGCCGGGAAGGCCCCAGGCGTCAGTCTCAGAGACGGGCTCTCGCGCACCAAGCAAGAACGAGCTCAGCCGACCCCCGCACCGATTCTCAGCCGCCGAGGCGGCCACCGGAAGGGCCATGGAGTCTCAGAG
>NZ_JAQZAN010000056.1 GCF_028737255.1 Actinomycetospora straminea
GCTAGAGCGTGTCTGGCGGATCATGAGATCCAGGCCAGGGTGGCGCGGAAGGTGATGCCGCCGCGGTAGTTGATGGCGTGCTTGTCGGTGCGGCTGGCGATCCCGCGCCACGCTTTGAGCTGGTTGAAGCCGCGTTCGACGACGTTGCGGCGCTGGTAGCGCTTCTTGTCGAACCCCACCGGTCGCCCGCCGCGGCTGCCGCGGCGGGCCCGGTTGGCCTGCTGGTCGCGGGGCTCGGGGATGGTGTGCGGGATGCCGCGCCGGCGCAGCAGTTCCCGGTTCGCCCGCGAGCTGTAGCCCTTGTCGCCGAGCACGTGGTTCGGCCGGGTGCGGGGTCGCCCCGGACCCGGCTTGGCGACGCGCAGACCGGCGATGAGCTGCGGGAACGTCGGGCAGTCGTTGACGTTGCCCGGGGTCAGCAGCAGCACCAGCGGCCGGCCCTGCCCGTCGGTGAGCAGGTGCAACTTGGTGGTCAACCCGCCCCGGGACCGGCCGATCGCGTGGTGATCGGGCTCGGCCCAGCCGGGCTCGTCGGATCCCGGCCGGGCCCCCTGTGTCCGACGCAGCATCGCCGACCTGGGCCTCCACGTGCTGGGCCTGGCCCGACGGCTCGGCACCGTGTCCCGCGGACACGGTCGCGGCGTTGCCGCTCCAGCGGCGCGCGGTCGCGCCGTGCTGGTGGACCCGCATCAGGCTCGAGTCCGCCGCGACCAGCCAGTCCAGCTCCCCGGCCGCCTCGGCGGCGGTGTGCGCCGCGGCGAAGATCCGGTCGTAGGTGCCGTCGCGTGACCAGCGCACATGCCGGTCATAGACGCTCTGCCACGGCCCGAACTCCGCGGGCAGATCCCGCCACGGCGAGCCCGTGCGATACCGCCAGGCGATCCCCTCGAGCACCTCGCGATGGTCACGCCACTGCCCACCCCGACGCGGTGTCCGGTCGGGCAGCAGCGGCTCGAGCCACACCCACGCCTCATCAGAGATCACCGGCGAACGCACAACGAGATCTTGTCAGAGTCACGCCCGATGATTCATCAGACACGCCCTAGC
>NZ_JAQZAN010000005.1 GCF_028737255.1 Actinomycetospora straminea
TCGGCCTCGTCGTCCAGGTCCTCGTCGGCCTCGTCGTCCAGGTCCTCGTCGGCCTGCTCGTCGGCCTCGCCGGCCGGCTCCTCGTCGGCGAGGTCGTCCGGCTCGTCGTCGAGCTCGACGTCGACGTCCTCGGCCTCCGGTGCGGGCTCCGGCTCCGGCTCCTTGCGACGACGCCGTCGGGGACGGTCCTGGTCCGACCCGTCCTCGGCGCTCCGGCGACGGCGACGCGGGCGCTCCTGCGCCGACGCCCCGTCCGGCTCCGACGCCGTGTCCTCGGCGGCCCGGCGGCGACGGCGGGGCCGTTCCTGCTCGGCGGACCCCTCCGCGTCGTCGCCGGAGCTCGCGGCGGCAGCGCGCCGCCGACGCGGGCGCTCCTCGCCGTCGCCCTCGGGACGACGGCGCCGGCGGGGCCGGTCGCCCTCGGCCGACTCGTCGTCGGCGGGCCGACGCCTCCGGCGCGGCCGCTCCTGCTCCGCGCCGTCGCCCGACGCCGCGTCCTCCGGCGCCTCGCCGGCCGGGCGCCGCTTCCGCCGGGGACGGTCCTCGCCGGCCGTCTCCTCCTCGGCGGGCCGCCGCGTGCGCCGCGGCCGCTCCTGCTCCGCGCCGTCACCCGAGACCTCCTCGGCGGGACGGCGCTTCCGGCGCGGACGCTCCTCGCCGGCCGACCCGTCGTCGGCCGGGCGCTTCCGCCGGCGCGGCCGCTCCGGCTCCGCCCCGTCACCCGAGCCCTCGTCGGCGGACCGACGCCTGCGCCGGGGCCGCTCCTCGGCCGGGGTCTCCTCGGACCCGGTCGGCCGGCGTCGACGGCGGGGCCGCTCGGGCTCCGCCGCGTCGTCGGACGTCCGCCGGCGGCGCGGACGGTCACCGTCGGATGCGGTGCCGTCGCCGTCGGACGGGGCCTGCTCCTGGTCGCCGCCGCCGCCGTCGCCGTTGGTGCGGCGACGGCGGCGGGAGCGTTCCTGGTCGGTCAGGGGCGGCGTGTCGGCCGAGCGGGTCACGCCCCACCTCCGCCACCCACGAGACGTTGCAGCAGGACCTCCTGCTGCTCGTCACGCTCGGCCTCGGTGATCTCGCCCCGGTCGAAGGCCGCGTCGAGCTCGTCGATCTGCGCCCGGATGACCGCGGGGTCGTTCATCTGGTGGTCGACCTGGTCCGCGATCTTCTCGCCCACCCACGCGACCCCGCGGACCGGGGCCAGGGGCAGCAGGAGCAGCTCGGTGAAGAAACCCACGTCGTCCTCAGGCCTGCGCCTCGTCGGGCGCGTCGAACTCGGGCAGGAAGTCGAACGCCGCGGTGGGGCCGATGAGCCGCAGCTCGACCCGGCCCGCCCACGCGTCGCCGAGGTCGTCGACGGCCCGCTCGAAGTCACTGCGGTGATCGGTGCGGACGAGGAACGCCAGGTGGACGGCGCCGTTCTCCCCGCCGACCTCCTTGACCTCGGTGGCGACGGCGAACTTCGCGAGCGCGTCGAGGCACGCCTGCGCGTCCTCCTCGCGGATCTGGTCCATCGCGTGCGAGATGGCCTCGCCGAGCCGGATGCGGTCGTAGTAGCTGGCGTCCTCGTCGACCCCGGCGATCTTCTCCCGCATCTGCTGGATGCGGGGGTCGGCCTCGACGATGCGACTGAGGACCGCGTCCTGGTCGTAGTCGCCGCGCAGACGGAACTCGAGGTGGCCCTCGAGCTGCTCGAGCGCCCGGACGAAGTAGTCCTGGTGCGGGGCCAGGAGCTCCTCGGCGACGGCGTCGTCGTCGGTGACGACCGCGCCGAAGCGCATCGGCAGCACCGGGGTGTCCTGCGCGATCGCGTTCAGCACGGCCTCGTGGGCCATGAGGTCCCGCCGGGTGCCGAGCGCCCGGTCGGCGGCGACGTCGCTGACGACCGCCGCCAGCCGCCCCTCGGTGACCAGGCCGAGCTCGCCGTCCTGGTCGCCGTACGGGATGGGGTCGAGCCCGTCGGGGATCCGCACCCCGGCCGGCACGATGCCGTAGATGTAGGAGCCCCGACGGGTCTCCTGGGAGTCCTTCGTGTCCTCGGTCGTGGTCACGTCAGCCCCCTCACGCCTTCTCGCGGTTGCTCTGGCGCTCGCCGCGCACTTCGTCCCACTTCTCCTTGCCCGCGTCGAGCATGCCCTTGGTCTTGCCCTTGGCCCCGCCCTGCGTGGCGCCCTCGGTCATGCCGCCGACCACCTCGCTGAGGTCCTTGCCGCCCTTGGCGTGCAGGTCCAGACGGTTGGTGGCCTCCGCGAACCGGAGGTAGGTGTCCACGCTGGCCACCACGATGCGGGCGTCGATGGTGAGGATCTCGATCCCGACCAGCGACACCTTCACGAATGCGTCGATGACCAGACCCTTGTCGAGGATCAGGTCCAGGACCTCGGCGAGACCGCCCTGCGGGTCCTTCTGCACGCCTCCGCCCTGCTGTTTGGCGACGGTCACCGTGCCCCCTTCCACTGCGTCGGATCGCGGCGCCGGCCAGGGGCCGGCGCCGCGTCGAGTCGTGCGACGGTCGGTCCGGCTGTCGTCTCAACCGGGGAGCGCGATCAGGCCGGCGTGCGCTGCCGGCGGGAGCGTCGGCGGGGACGGTCGCCCTCGTCCTCGGGTGCCTCGTCGTCGGCGGCGTCCTCGACGTCGTCCGCGTCCTCGGCGTCCTCGGCGTCCTCGGCGTCCTCGAGCTCGTCGTCGGCGAGCTCCTCGTCCGCGAGGTCGTCGTCGGCGTCCTCGAGGTCCTCGTCGTCGTACTCGTCCTCGAGGTCCTCGTCGGCGTCCGCTTCCTCGTCCTCGGCGACCAGGTCGTCCTCGTCCTCGGCGGCCTCGTCGGCGTACTCGTCCTCGTCGGCGTACTCGTCGTCGACCTCGTCGCGGTCCGCCTCGGCGGCCCGCTGCTCCTCCTCGAGGGCTTCCTCGTGGGTCTTGACGACCTCGCTGTCGCGGATCTCGCCGCGCCAGCCCTCGAGCTCCTCGCGGTTGATCAGCGTGTCCATCATGACGTGGCGGCAGAAGTGCTTGAACTCCAGCCGTGCCCGCCGGCCGACCGCCCGCCACAGGTTGCCGGTCTTCTCGAAGAAGCCCTGCGGGTAGTACTCCATGATCAGGACGATGCGCGTGAGGTTCGGCGCGAGCTCCGAGAACGTGACGATGCCGTCCGCCGAGCCCTTCGCCCCCGACGACACCCACAGGATGTGGCTGTCGGGCACCTGCTCGCGGATGGTGGTCTCCCACGAGCGGCGGGACCAGAACACCTTGGCGGTCCAGGTGACCTTCTCGTCGGACTCCTGGTTGACCGTCTCGACCTTCTTCATGAAGCTCGGGAAGTCGGCCATCTGGGTCCACTGGTCGTAGGCGACGCGCAGCGGCACCCCGACGTCCTGGACCTCGTAGATGTTCATGAACTTGAACTTGCCGCGCCCGCTGGAGTTGCCACCCCCGCCGCCGCCGCCCTCGCCGTCGCCCTCGTCGTCGCCGTCGTCGTCGCCGCCCATGCCGAGCGCCCCCGTGACCTTGTCCTTCACCGTCGAGAAGCCGCTCTTCAGCGCTCCGCCGATGCCGCCGCCCGACGAGTCGTCATCGTCGTCCGACGAGCCGCCACCGAACACGGCCCCGAGGTTGCCCGGGTTCCCGGCGACGTCGGTGAGCTTGCCGGTCAGGCCCTCGACCTGGTCGAGCGCCGTGTTGACCGCCTTGTCGGTGGCGGCCTTGAGCAGGGCCTGCGCGGCCTGCTTGAGCCGATCGGTCGGCAGGATGTCGGTGAGGGATCCGGACCCGGCCGCGTCGGGCCGGTGCCCGTTGGACGCGACGTCGGTGGCTGCCTCAGTCATCGCGCTTCGCCGCCGTCCGTCGCGAGCCCGACCCGGCCGCCGCGCGGCTGCGGGACGTGCCCTCGGAGGAGGACGACGAGGACGACCGCGAGCGGCCGCTCGAGCCCGACCGGCGTGACGCGCCGTTGCTCGTCGACCGCGATGAGGACGCACCGTCCTCCGACGAGGACGACGACGCGGAGCGACGGCGCCGCTCGCCACCGGACGAGCTGCCCGAGCCGCCCGAGGCGGACTTCGTGGAGCGACGACGGCCGGACGAGGACGACGCGCGGGCCGGCTCCGGCTCCTCGCTCTGGGCGGAGTCGTCGGCGTCGCTGCCGGTCTCGTCGAGGTCCTCGGCGTCGTCGACGTCCTCGACGTCGTCGGCGTCCTCGATCTCCTCGGCGACGTCCACGCCCTCCTCCGAGGGCTCCGCCTCGGCCTGCTTCTTGCGCCGGCCACGGCCCGACAGCCCGCGCGCGGCCCCGCCGACGGCACTGCCCGCGCCACCGACGGCGCCCCCGACGGCCTTGCCCCCCGTCGAGGCGACGTCGCCGACCGCGCCGCCGGCCTGCCCGACGGCGTCGCCCGCGGCACCGGCGGTCTCGCCGACCGCCTGCCCGGCGGCACCGGCCGCGTCCGCGGCGGGCTTGCCGAGGTTCTCGACGCGGTTGACCAGGTTGTCGGTCAGGGCCTCCATGCGCGAGCTGGCGACGGCGAGCGCGGCGTCCTTGCCCGCCTCGAGCAGCCGGCCGCGGACCGCCTGGTCGAGCTTCTGGAGCTCCGGCGAGGCCGACACGAGCTTCGTCACCATGCCCAGCAGCTGCGCGGGGTCGGTGGTGATCTTCTTCCCGGCGAGCGCTCCGCCCAGCATGATGGCGAGCTTCATCTTCTTCGTGCGGCCCAACAGATAGCCGCCGATGACCGCGAGGGCCAATTTCAGGCCGGTTCCCACCGTGCACCTCCGAACGGGATTGGTCCCCTAGTGCGGTGGACCACAGCCCGCCGCTTGCAGAGCCGGACATTACAGCGCGTCGTTCGGGAAAGCGCTAGACCGAGAAGATCAAATTTTTCATGGGCCGTTCGCCGCAATTGCGGATCACGGGCGCACCTAGAGACATCACGCGTTCGGGCGCGAAGCGGATGCGAAAACCAGTACGACCGAGTGTCGACCATCGCCTGGTCAGAACGCAAGGTACCCGTAGCCCGAACGCACGCAAGGTGACCCGTGCGCGATCGTGCAACGACGCACCGGAATCGTCAGGGCACGGCCGGTAGTCGGTACGGACCGTACTTCACGCGGGCGTCATGCGCCTGCCGGCTTACCGCAGACGAAGTGGTCCATTCGGAGCACAGCTCCACGAGGTCCCGAGGCTCCCGAGAACGGGAATTAATTCCGTGCTCAGCCCTTGTCGGCAGCGAGCACGACGGCGTCGACCGCCCGTTGCATGGCCCGCCACGCACGGACACGGGCACGGGTGATGCGGATGCCCAGGGTGGTGAGTCGATATCGCCGCCGAGCTGGGTCCCCGTCGCGCTGGACGAGTCCGTGGCGCGCGAGCTGGTGCAGGGTCCGCTGGACCGTCGTCGGGGGCGGGGTCAGCCCGCCGCCGCTGTCCTCGCGCAGCCGCTCGGCGAGCTCGCGTCCGCTCGCCGGACCGCGGCGCAGGGCCACGAGCACGAGCAGCTCGACGTGCTCCCGCGACGCCATCCGCACCGAGCCCCAGCGATGGTTGCCGGTGCCGGTGCCGGTGCCGGTGCCGGTGCCGGCGCCGGCGCCGCGCGGTGCCGGGACCGCGGGGGCCGGGTCGGCCCGGTCGCTGCGCTCGCCGCGGCGGGCGGTGCCCCGACGCTCCCGCCGGGCCGCACGATCCCGCCGCTCGCGCGGGGAGGGGACCGTGACGACCGGCGCGTCGTCGGCCGGCGCGTCGTCGGGCGCGTCCATCCATGCCTCGTCGGCCGGCTCTGCGCCGACGTCGTCGGCGTCGGGCTCCTCGTCGACCAGCTCCTCGTCGACCGGGCCGTCCGTCTCCTCCGGGCCGACCTCGTCCGCCCGGTCGTCCTGCTCGGCGCTGCGCCGCGGACGCGGCGGCAGCAGGCCGCGCAGGCTCGACGCCGCCGGCCGCCCGAAGGCGGAGCTGAGGTCGGGGTCCTCGGCGGAGGTGCTGGGCTCGGCGGTCACGACGTGGCCTCCTGCTCGGGTCGGGCGTCGGCGGTCGGGCTCTCCTCGGCGGTGCGCAGGAGGTTCAGCAGCTCGACGCCGAGGTCGCGGTAGTCGCCGGCGACGCTCGCGGCGGTCGGCGAGAGCCGGCGGGCGGTCGCGCTCGTCCCACCTTCGCGCAGCGCCGCCCACCAGGCCGGCTGGGCCGCCACCTCCTGCTCGAGCTCGTGCGCCAGGCGACCCAGACGCCGCGCGTCCTGCGCCGTGCGCTCGGCGTGCCGGATCGACGTCGTGAACAGCGGCGAGTGCCCGCCGAAGGCGCGCTCGACGGCCTCGCGGACCTCGGCGTGCACGACGCGCGAGCGCGAGCCGGTCGCGAACAGCACGGCGCCCAGCAGCCCGAGGTCCGGGTTGAGCTCGCGGGCCAGGGCGAAGCGCTCGCCGACCAGCCGCATCCCGACGAGGCCGCCGCCGTCGGACTTGGTCGGCATGAGCACCCAGCGGGCGGCGGCGAGGGCGAGGTCGGTGAGGATCGTGGTCTCGGGCGGGCAGTCGACGAACACGAGGTCGTAGTCGCCGGCGACGGGTGCGAGCACCTCGGCCAGCGCCAGGAACGCGGCGCGGCCCTGCTCCTGGACCCGCGACACCATGAGCGGCACGAGGTCGACCAGCCGCGCCCCGCCCGCGACGACGTCGAGTCCCGGCCGGACGCCCTCGACGGGGCGCAGCGGGGTGCCGGCGACGACCGACACCAGCAGCCCCGCGCCGCGGTCGTCGGCGGGGCCGTCGCGGAAGCCGAGGTCGTCGGCGAGGTTGGCCTGGCGGTTGAGGTCGACGAGCAGGCAGCGGTACCCGGCGGCGGCGAACTGCCCGGCGAGGTTCGCGACGAGCGACGTCTTCCCGACCCCGCCCTTGTCGTTGACCATGGCGATCGTCCGGGCGAGCGCGTCGCGGTCGATGCCGTGGGGCGCGGGATCGACCGGGTCCACGGGCGCGACGGGCGCGACGGCGGTGATCTCGGTGTCGACGGCGTCCACGGGGCCCGGAGCGGGGTCCGGTGCGGGCACCGGCTCCACCGGCCGGTCGGCGCGGGACCCTCGTCGCCGGCCGGTGGCGGTGCGGGCGGCGCGGCCCGCCGGTCCGGTCATGCGGCGAGGGTGCGGCCCGACCCCCGCCCCGGCAAGGCCGACACCCGGACCCGGTGACGCTTTCGTCCGTCCGGCCGCAGGCCGTCTCGCCCACGGTCGCACGGACGGTCCACCCGCGGGGCAACCCGTTGGGCCGCCCGGCGTGGCCCGTCACCGGTCGTGCTCGCGGGCCTCCTCCTCGTAGACGTCGGGGACGTCGTCGTGGTCGAGGTCGACCCGCTCCATCTCGTGGATGCGCCGGTGCACGGCGTTGCGGTAGCGCAGCACGATCGTCGCCAGCAGGGCGGCGAGCAGCGACGCCGTCAGCACCCCGATCTTGACGTGGTCGTCGGCCGCGCTGCCCGTGCCGAAGGCCAGCTCGCCGATCAGCAGGGAGACGGTGAACCCGATGCCGGCGAGCAGGGAGAGGCCGAGCACGTCGGTCCAGGCCAGGTCCTCGGAGAGCTGCGCCCGCGTCACCCGTTGCACGAGCCAGGTCGCGCCGAGGATGCCGACCACCTTGCCCACGACCAGGCCCGCGACGATCCCGAGCGTGATGCGGTCGGTGAACGCGGCGCCGAGCCCGCCGCCGATGACCGTCACGCCCGAGGCGAAGAACGCGAAGATCGGCACCGCGACGCCGGCCGACAGCGGGCGCCACCGGTGCTCGAAGTGCTCCGCGAGCCCGGGGCCGGGCCCCTCCTTGCGGCGCACCACCGGCACCGCGAAGCCCAGCAGGACGCCCGCCACCGTGGCGTGCACCCCGGACTCGTGCACGAGGACCCAGGTGAGCACCGCGAGCGGGAGCAGCAGCCACCACGACCGGACCCGACGCTGCACCAGCAGCGTGAAGGCCGCCAGCGGCAGGAGCGCGAGCAGCAGCGGGACGAACTGCAGCTGGTCGGTGTAGAAGAACGCGATGATCGAGATCGCGAGGAGGTCGTCGACGACGGCGAGCGTGAGCAGGAAGGTCCGGAGCGCGTCGGGCAGGCACGAGCCGATGAGCGCGAGCACCGAGAGGGCGAACGCGATGTCGGTGGCGGTCGGGATGGCCCAGCCCGCGAGGCCCTCCCCGCCGACGTTGATCGCGGTGTAGATGATCGCCGGCGCGATCATGCCGCCGACCGCGGCGGCCACCGGGAGCAGCGCCCGCGACGGTTCCCGCAGGTCGCCGGCCACGAACTCCCGCTTGAGCTCCAGCCCGGCGACGAAGAAGAAGATCGCGAGCAGGCCGTCCGCGGCCCACGTCGCGAGGGTCAGGTCGAGGTGCAGCGACGCGGGGCCGATCCGCAGCTCGGAGAGCGTCGTGTAGGCCTCGCGCCACGGGGAGTTGGCCCAGATGAGCGCCACGGCCGCCGCGGAGACGAGCAGGATGCCGCCGACCGTCTCGCGGCGCAGGACGTCGGCGATGCGCGCGGTCTCGGCCCACGAGCGGCGGGCGAACAGGCGGGGCGTCGACCGGGCCACGGGTGATCCTCCGGCGGGCAGGCGTCAGTCACTGCCGACCAGACTTCCCGGCGCACCAGCCGGAGAGCCTACGTGACGTCGACGGCGGGGTCGCCCCCGTGAGATTCCCGTGACAGATCAGCAGGTCGTGTCCGGGGGCGGGAGGGTGCCCTCGAGGAGGTAGCGGTTGACCGCGTCGTCGATGCACGGGACGCCGTTGGTGTAGACGGTGTGGCCGTCGCCCCGGTAGGTCAGCAGCACCGAGCCGGGCAGGCGGTCCCGCAGCGCGACGCTGTTCTGGTACGGCGTGGCCGGGTCGTTGGTCGTGCCGAGGATGAGCATCGGCGGGCCGGTGTACCCCTCGATCGGCGTCAGCGGCTGCTGCGGCGCCGGCCAGTCCGCACACGTCAGGCCGCTGACCAGCACGTTGCCCGAGAAGTGCGGCGCGCGGGCCTCGGTGGCACGCGCCGCGGCGAACACCTGCTCGTCCTCGGTGGGCCAGGCGTTGTCGAGGCAGGTCACGGCGTTGTAGGTGTCGGAGTTGCTGCTCCGGAAGTAGGCGGTCGCGAGCGCGCGCATCGGGGCGCCGTCCCCGGCGTCGGCGGCGGCGAGGGCCTGGGCGAGCTGCGGCCAGCTCGACGTGCTGTAGAGCGGGTAGACGACGCCGATCTCGAGCAGCCCCGCCGACAGCGGGCTCGTGCCGGCCACGGGCAGCGGGTTCGCGGTGACCCGCGCGCGCACGCGGTCGAGGGTGCCGATGGGGTCGGCGCGCACCGGGCAGACCGGGTCGACGCGGCACGCGGCGTCGAACTGGCGCAGCGTGTTCTCGAAGCTCTCGGCCTGCGCGGAGTCCAGGCCGGGCTTGCTGACGTCGACGACGCCGTCGAGCACGATCGAGCGCAGGCGCGTCGGGTAGAGCTGGGCGTAGGCCTGGCCGATCGAGGTCCCGTACGAGAAGCCCAGGTAGTCGATCCGCTCCTCGCCCAGCGCCTCGCGGATGCGGTCCATGTCGCGGGCGACGTTGCGCGTGCCGAGGTGGGGCAGCAGGTCGGGGTAGCGCTGGCCGCAGGCGAGGTCGTAGCGGTCGACGGCGTCGTTGGTGGCCGCCTCATCGGCGGGGTCGCCGGGGTCGGGGTCGCCGCGGTACGGGGTGTCGGGCCCCAGCGGGCACTGCAGGCCCGCGCTGTCGCCGACCCCGCGCGGGTCGAAGCCGATGACGTCGAAGCGGTCGGTGATCTCCGGCGGCAGCACGCCGGCCTGGACGAGCTCGATGCCCGACCCGCCGGGGCCGCCCGGGTTGACGAGCAGCACGCCCACCCGGGCGGCCGGGTTCGTGGCCGGCCGCCGGGCGATGGCGACCGGCAGGGTCGGCCCGGCGGGGTTCGCGTAGTCGACCGGGACCGGCACCGACGCGCACTCGAGCCCGCCGCGACAGGGCGTGAAGCGGGGCCCGCCGGGCGGACCGGGAGGGGCCGGGGCGGCGACGGGTGCCGACGAGGACAGCGGGATCGGGGGCACGCCGGGCTCGGGGCCCCGCGCGCACCCGCAGAGGGCGAGTGCCGCGGTCGTGAGGGCGGCGGCGGCGACGAGCAGGCGGCGGGCGGACCGGCGCCCGGTCACGCGCCGGGCCGACCGGACGTGCTCCTGCGCCATGTGCACTCCCGCCGTCCCGCTCGAGCTCCCGGGCGCCCGCGTGCGCCGGGCGGCCCATCATGCCCGCCCGGTCGTCGCACCCACGCGGGGCTCCGGACCGCGACCGCCGTCACCCTGCGTCGACCCGGGTTCCCCCACCCCGGCGGGTTTGCCCGGCCCGTCACCGTCGACCCCCGAGGCATGGAGGGTCGGCCGGGCACCGAGGCACGCCGTGTCGTGCACGAGGTCGTGCACGCGGTCGCCCACTCCGCGGTGCGCGTCGAGGACCTCCGCGCCCTGCGCACCGAGCTCGTCGCCTGGGTGCGCGCGACCGCCGGGCTGCCCGACGCCGAGGCGCTGGACGAGCGCCTCGAGGACCGGCTGCAGGACATCGCCACGGCGTTCTACGAGGCCCTGGCCAACGTCGTCGACCACGCCTACCCCGAGGGCGCGGGACCCGTGGACGTCACCGCCCGCCTCGCCGCGGCGGGCGGTCCGGAGCAGCCGTGGCTCGAGATCGTCGTGGCCGACCACGGCGGCTGGCGGCCGGCGCCCCCGGACCCCGGGCACCGCGGCCGGGGCCTGCTGCTGGTCTCGCGGCTCACCGACGGGCACGAGGTGCGCCCGGTCGAGGACGGCACCCGCCTGCGGCTCTGGTGGCACCGGCCACCCGGAGCTGACTACCGTCGTGGTGCATGAGGACACCCGAGCTGGTGCTCGTGCCCGCGCTGGTCGGGCTGCCCGCGGCCCAGGCGCACGAGGTCGCCATGACGGCCCGGGTGGTGGCCGTCGACCCCGACCCCGACACGCCGCCCACGGTCGAGGGCACGGTGACGGCCCAGCAGCCCGAGCCGGGCACGCGGGTGCCCGCCGGCGAGGCCGTGACGATCTGGGTGGAGCCCGACTCCGGCGGCGGGGGTGGCGGCGGGAACATGCCGCGCGTGGAGCCCGACAAGCCGCTCGACGGCGCCGGCGCCAACTAGGACGGCTCCGGGGATCGTCGGGTCGGGGGTCCGACGACCCCCGGAGCCGACCGGGGTGTCGTCCGCGGACCGGGCCGCGTTACGCGTGTGCGCGCAGGACGATCGGGAACACCCGGCGGACGCCAGCGACCCGGAGGTGTCCGTCCGTGAAGATCGGTTACAAGCTGATCGCCGAGGCCTACTCGCCCACCGAGATGGTGCGCCAGTGCGTGCGCGCCGAGGAGGCCGGCTTCGACTTCGTCGAGATCTCGGACCACTTCCACCCGTGGGTCTCCGAGCAGCAGCACTCCGGGTTCGCGTGGTCGATGCTCGCGGCGATGGCCGCGAGGACCGAGCGGATCGAGCTGGCCACCGGCGTGACCTGCCCCTTCATCCGCTACCACCCGGCGATCATCGCCCAGGCGGCGGCGACCACCCAGCTGCTCTCCGACGGGCGCTTCACCCTCGGTGTCGGCTCGGGCGAGCGGCTCAGCGAGCACGTCGTGGGGCGCGGCTGGCCGAGCGTCAGCGTGCGCCACCAGATGTTCCGCGAGTCGCTGGAGATCATCCGGCTGCTGTGGCAGGGCGGCTACCAGAGCTACGAGGGCAAGCACCTCACGCTCGAGGACGCGCAGGTGTTCGACCTGCCCGAGACGCTGCCGAAGATCATCGTCGCCACCGGCGGGCCGCAGGCGTCGAAGCTCGCCGCCGAGCTCGGCGACGGCATCTTCACCACCGAGCCGCGGGCCGACCTCGTCCAGGCGTTCACCGACGCCGGCGGCGACGGTCCCCGCTACACCGAGGTGCCCCTGGCCTTCGGCGCGACCGAGGACGAGGCCGCCGAGGAGGCGCGCCGGCTGTTCCGGTTCGGGATCACCGGCTGGAAGGTCCAGGCCGAGCTGCCCAACCCCGTCAACTTCGACGCGGCGACGGCCACGATCACCGCCGACCACATGCGCGAGGCCTTCGCCTGCGGCCCGGACACCGACAAGCAGCTGTCGGTGGCCCAGCAGTTCGTCGACGGCGGCTACGACCACCTCGCGCTCATCAACGCCGGCACGGACGTCGACGGGTTCTTCGACCACTTCGCGAAGGAGCTCGCCGAGCCGCTGCGGGCGCTGCGTCCCTCCTCCTGACGTCGGTCGTACCCTCGGTACGGGCCGTGCGGCGCGGCCCGAGGGAGGAGAACGATGACCGCGGTACCGGTGGAGGCCACGTCGGAGGGGCCGGCGCACGACCCCGGGACGCAGGCTCGCCGCCGGCGCACGTTCGCGGTCATCAGCCACCCCGACGCGGGCAAGTCCACGCTCACCGAGGCGCTCGCCCTGCACGCCGAGGTCATCTCGGCGGCGGGCGCGGTGCACGGCAAGGGCGGGCGCAAGGGCGTCACGTCCGACTGGATGGACATGGAGCGCGAGCGGGGCATCTCCGTGACCTCCGCGGTGCTCCAGTTCGCCTACCGCGACCAGGTCATCAACCTGCTCGACACCCCCGGTCACGGCGACTTCTCCGAGGACACCTACCGCGTGCTCGCCGCCGTCGACGCCGCGGTGATGCTGCTCGACGCCGCCAAGGGCCTCGAGCCGCAGACCCTCAAGCTCTTCGACGTCTGCCGGGACCGCGGCGTGCCGGTGCTGACGTTCGTCAACAAGTGGGACCGGCCGGGCCGCGAGCCGCTCGAGCTGCTCGACGAGGTGGAGCAGACGATCGGGCTGCGCCCCATGCCGATCACGTGGCCGGTCGGGATCGCGGGCGACCTGCGCGGGCTCGTCGAGCGCGCCGACGGCACGATGCACCGCTTCACCCGCAGCGCCCACGGCGCGTCCAAGGCGGCCTCGGAGGTGCTCGACGCCGACCGCGCGGCCGCCGAGGAGGGCCCGGACTGGGAGCGCGCCACGGAGGAGCTGGCGCTGCTCGACGAGATCGGCGCGGGCTTCGACGACGAAGCCTTCCACGCCGGCACGGCGACCCCGGTGATGTTCGGGTCGGCGCTGTCGAACATCGGCGTGGCGCGCCTGCTCGACGCGCTCGTCGAGCTCGCACCGCCGCCGGGACCGCGCCCCGACGCCAAGGGCGAGGCGCGGCCGGTCGACGCCCCGTTCTCCGGGCTGGTGTTCAAGGTGCAGGCCTCGATGGACAAGTCGCACCGCGACCGCGTCGCGTTCGTGCGGATCTGTTCGGGGCGCTTCGAGCGCGGCATGGTGCTCACCCACGACGCCACCGGCCGCCCGTTCGCCACCAAGTACGCGCAGGCGATGTTCGGGCGCGACCGGTCGACGATCGAGGAGGCGTTCCCCGGCGACATCGTCGGGCTGGTCAACGCCACCGCCCTGCGGCCCGGCGACACGCTGTGGGCCGAGGACCCGGTCACGTTCCCGACGATCCCGAGCTTCGCCCCCGAGCACTTCGCGGTGTGCCGGGTCGCGGACATGTCCAAGACCAAGCAGTTCCGCAAGGGGATCGACCAGCTCGACTCCGAGGGCGTCATCCAGGTGCTGTCCTCGGACCTGCGCGGCGACCAGGCGCCCGTGCTCGCGGCGGTCGGCCCGCTGCAGTTCGAGGTCGTGTCGGCCCGGCTCGCCGACGAGTTCGGCGCGCCCGTGAAGCTCGACCGCCTCGACTACCAGCTCGCGCGCGCCACCGACGCGGCCGGCGCGGAGGCGCTCAGGGGAGCGGTCGGCATCGAGGTGCTCACGCGGCGCCTCGACGGGCAGATGCTCGCGCTGTTCCCGCACAAGTGGCGCCTGCAGGCCGTGGCGCAGAACAACCCGGACCTGCTGCTGGCGCCGCTGGTGGCGGACGCGCTCTAGATCAGGCGGGCAGGCGCCGCGGCGGCAGCGCCTCGTTGATGGTCCTGCTGGTGGCCTCGGGGTCGGGGACCTCGACGACGATGCGGTGGTACGGGTCGCCGCGCAGGTAGATCGCCAGCAGGCTCTGCGCGCTCCGGACCATCCACAGCTGGCGCCGCTCGCCCACACCGTACGAGCCGGCGCGCAGCACCTTCGGCACGCTCACCCCGGGCAGGTGGACGCGCGGGCTCGCCGAGACCGCGTCACGCCGGGCCATGGGGCGGGCCAGCAGCACGCGGCTCAGCGGCAGGTAGACCCCACGCCGGCACGCCCAGACGCGGTCGGTGCCGGTGAAGCGCACGACGACCCCGTCGGCGGTGATGCGGATCTGGACCGCCATGTCTCACCCGCCCCGCGCGGACGTGCCGGACGGGCGAACCGGCGGACGGGGGCCGGGAGCCGGGCGGGGTCCCGTCACCATCGCGTCACGCCAGCCGGTCGTTCTTCGCCGAGGCCTCCTCGTAGGCGCGCTCCGTCGCCCGCTGGGCGTCCGCGAAGCCCTTCTCGACGGCCTGCGTGCCGTCGGAGTGCGCGTCGCGCACGGCCTGCTCGGCGTCGCGCGCGGCCTGCGCCAGCGCCCGCTCGGCCTCGGCGGCCGCGTCGGCGACCGAGGCGGACCCACCGGCGGCACCGGATCCGCCCTCGCCCGGCGTGGCGGCGGGCGCACCCGCGCCCGGACCGGGCATGCTGAGCCCGTCGGTGAGGGCGTCGCCGGCAGCACTCCCCGCACTCCCCGAGTCGTCGGGACGGCGGTGCTGGGCCGACCGGTCCCCGGTCGGCTCGTCGGACCCGACGGGACGGTCGACGTCGTCGGCTGCGCTCACGGGCACGACCTCCGGACTCTCGGCACGGAAGGCCGCGCGCCGGCCCGCGCAGGGCACGGCACCAACCCCCCGATCGGCTTCGGTGCGGCGACAGCATGGCAGGCGAGGACCCGTTCGGCCCCGGCACCCTCCCCGCCGGCGCCGTCGCGCAGCCACGACCGGCAGGCCCCTGAGCTGAGCGGACGTGCCCAGCCCCCCGGACGGAGGAACCCCCGGCCGGGTGACGGGTGATCACGCCCGACGGCAGAGCGCGGCGCCCCGTGCCGCGATGACACGATGGCGTGGAGACCGCGCACGACGGGTGCCGGCGGCGCAGCGAGACGGACGGACGGCGCATGGGCGGACCCGGCCCGGGGACCAACGGTTCCCCGGTCCCCGAGCAGGCGCGGTTCTGCGCGCGCTGCGACGGGCCCGTCGGTCGGGGTCGCGGCGGGCGCCCGGGACCCGAGCGCGGCACCTGCCCGTGGTGCGGCGCCGCGTACGACGTCCGCCCGGATCTCGCGGTCGACGCCGAGGTGACGGGCGGCGCGGGCGAGCGCTACCGGGTCCGCGCCCCGCTGGCCCGCGGTGCGCGCGGCTGGTCGTACACGGCGACGCGGACCTCCGACGGCGCGCTGGTCGTGCTCGGGCGGCTCGAGGGCCCGGACGGCCCGGCGGCGGGCGCGCTGGCCGTCGAGGAGACCGAGGTCCTCCTGGCCCTCGACGTGCCGGGGCTCGTGCGCGCCCGCGACGTGGTGCGCGCCGACGGCCGCGACGGGCCGGTGCGCCTGCTCGTGCTCGACCACGTGCCCGGCGAGCCGCTGTCCGCGCACCGGCCGTGCCCGCCCGCCGAGGCCCTCGACGCCGTGCTGGGCGCGGTGGGCCCGATCGCCGCGCTGCACCGGCACGGCCTGCTGCACGCCGACCTCAACCCCAGCAACCTGCTGCGCGGGCCCGGGGGCATCACGGTGCTCGACCTGGGCAGCGTGCGCCGCGTCGAGGACCGCCACAGCGACGTCTGGGCCACCACCGGCTTCGTCGCCCCCGAGATCCACCCCGGCGGCCCGGGGCCGTCGGTGGCCTCCGAGGTCTTCGCGCTGGGGCGGACGGTCGCCGTGCTGGTCGCGGAGTTCGACCACCTGCGCCACCACGCCCTGCGCCTGCCCGATCCGGCCGCGCACCCCGTGCTGCGCGACGACCCCGGCCTCGTCGCCCTGCTCGCCCGCGCCACCGACGTCGACCCCGCCCGCCGTCACCGCAGCGTGGAGGCGTTCGCGGAGGAGGCGCGCCGGGTCCGGGCGGGGTACGACGGACCCGACACGACGGACACGGCCGGCACCGACCGCTACACCGCCCGTCCGGGCGACTGCGGCGTGGGGGTCGGCGTCGGAGCCGGTGCGGACCCGGAGGATGGACCCACCCGACGTGGCGGGAGCCGTCCGGTCGGCGCCGCCCGCGACACCCGCGACGCCCGAGGAGCAGCGATCCCGTGATGGAGATGGCCGGGACCTCCCCGCTGCCCGGCGAGCGCGGGCCCAGCAGGAGCGCCGGGGACGCGGGGGGCGCCGGGGTCGGCGGCGGCCCGCTGGTCGAGCGCACCGACCTGCGCGCCGAGCTCGCCGAGGGCACCCCGCCGCCCTGCCCGCAGTGCGGCGACGAGGCGCCCGCGGCGGCCGACGGCTCGTGCCCGACGTGCGGCGCGCACCGCCCGGCCCTGCGCGATCACGTGGAGCTGGTCCTCGGCGACGCCGCGGCGATCACCGACCGGGGCCTGCGCCGGCGCCGCAACGAGGACGCCGTCGAGCTGGGCCGCCGCGTCGAGGGCGGGATCGAGACGTGGGTGGCCGTCGTCTGCGACGGCGTCGCGTCCGCGCGTCGCGGCGACGAGGCCTCACTCGTGGCCGTCGGCGCCGCGGTCGGGGCCGCCCTCGAGACCGCGGCCGCACCACCGACCCCGCCCACCGGCTTCCCGGCGATCTCGGCGAGCGACACCGGCCCCGTGCCCGTCGAGCCCGCGGAGCCGCCGTCCGGCCGGGCCGGCACCGGCGTGAGCGGCGAGCTGGACTCCCTGGCCACCGCCGCCTCGGCCGCCGCCGCCACCGCCGCGGCGGACCTCGGGCGCGGCGGCGGCGACGCGCCGGCCTGCACCTACGTGGCCGCGGTCGTGCGCGGCGGGGACGCGGTCGTGTCGTGGATCGGCGACAGCCGCGCCTACTGGCTCGCCGGCGACGGGTCGTCGCGCCTGCTGAGCACCGACGACTCGTGGGCCGAGGAGATCGCCAACGCCGGGATCATGTCGCGCGAGGAGGCGGCCCGCGACCGCCGCGCGCACGTGCTGACCCGGTGGCTCGGGCGCGACGCCCCGAGCGGTCCGGCGCATGCCCGCCGCGTGCGCGTCGGGACGCCGGGCCTGCTGCTGCTGTGCAGCGACGGGCTGTGGAACCACCTGCCCGATCCCGCGGTCCTCGCCCGCCTCGCCGCCCCGGCGCTCAGCGGGCCGCCGCCGGCCGAGGAGGGCGTCCCGGACCACCCGGCGCTCGCCGCCGCCGCGGCCCTGCTCGCCGCGGCGCTCGACGACGGCGGCTCCGACAACGCGACGCTCGCGCTCGTGCCCGTCGTGCCGCCCGCCGACACCGACCGTCCCTCGGTCACCGTCGACGCGCGCGGCCCCGACGAGCGCACCGGCCCGATCCCGCTCGACGGGCCGGGGGTGGTCGACCGGTGAGCGAGACCCCCGACGTCGGCTCGGTCGGCGGCTCGTGGGTCGTCACCGTGTGGGCCGACCGCGACTACTTCGAGCTCGTGCGCGCCCGCGGCACCACGGGCGACCCGGACGACCTCCCCGGCGACTTCCCGACCGACCTCGCCCCCCGCGAGATCGCCCTGACCGCGGACGAGGTGCGCGTCGGCCGCGCGGGGGACCGGACAGGCACCGACGCCCCGGAGATCGACCTCGGCGGCCCCCCGCGCGATCCCGGCGTCTCGAAGCTGCACGCCGTGCTCCTCGCGCTGCCGCCCGACCGGTGGGTCGTCATCGACGCGGGCTCGACGAACGGGACGACGCTGAACTACGGCGAGGAGCCGCTGACCCCGGACACGCCGGTGGCCCTGCGCCCCGGCGACCACATCCACGTGGGCGCCTGGACGACGCTCACCGTCGACCGTCGCTGAGGGGTCAGCGTCCGCCCAGCGGGATCGGCCCGGTCGGCGCGTCCCAGGACACGATCGGGGACGGCGGGCCCCCTGGCGCGCGCGTGATGACGAACCGGGCCGCCAGGAAGCTCACCGGCACCGCCAGCGCCGCGGCCAGCAGCGGGGCGAGGCGCTCGTCCACGCCGAGGTGCACGAGCGCGACCACGCCGATCGTCGTCGCGGCGATGTTGACCGCCTGCGACGCGGGGTAGAGCAGCAGCCGCGTCCACGTCGGGCGGACCCGGAAGGTGAAGCGGCAGTTGAGCAGGAACGACACGACCATCGCCGCGCCCAGCCCGACGACGTGCGCGACGAGGTAGCCCGCGTGCGGGTGCGCGAGCAGGTAGACCCCGTAGTAGGTGGCGGCGTTGGCCACTCCCACCAGGCCGTAGCGCACGAGCCCGCCGAGGAGCCCGCGCGCCCGCGGGGCCACGGTCAGGCCATCGCCGTGTAGACCGCGAGCCCGATGAGCACCACCCAGACCAGGCCGAGCACCTGCAGCACCCGGTCGCCGAGCACGATCTCCTCGGGCTCCCCGCCGTTGCCGCCGTCGACGTCGACCGCGTAGCGCAGCACCGCCACCACGAACGGGACGATCGACACGATCGCCCAGGTCGACGGCGCGGACGGCAGCCGCCCGGGCATGGCCGTCACGCCGATGCCGAACGCCCACAGCCCGTAGGCCATGATCACGACGGTGGCCGAGAGGGACCAGACGAAGCGCAGGTAGGACGCCGAGTAGCGCTCCAGCGACTTGCGGATCTTCGCGCCGGTGCGCTCGGAGAGCCGCATCTCGGCGTAGCGCTTGCCCGACGCCATGAACAGCGAGCCGAACGCCATCGTGAGCAGGAACCACGGCGACAGGTACAGCCCGGCCGCGGCACCACCGGCGATCGCCCGCATGAGGAAGCCCGACGAGACGATGCAGATGTCGATGACGGGTTCGTGCTTGAGCCACAGGCAGTACGCGAGCTGCACGGCGATGTAGATGCCGGTGACCGTGAGCAGGTCGGGGTCGGCGAGGAAGCTGACCCCGAGCGCCCCGGCGAACAGCACGATGCCGGTGACCACCGCGAGCGCCGGCGGCACGATGCCCGCCGCGATCGGCCGGTGGCGCTTCTTCGGGTGCGCGCGGTCGGCCTCGACGTCCTTGGTGTCGTTGATCAGGTAGACACCGGACGCGGCCAGCGAGAACGCGACGAACGCCAGCGCGACGTCGGGCAGCACCGTGAGGTCGAGCAGCCGGCCCGCGGCGAACGGCGCCGCGAGCACGAGGACGTTCTTCACCCACTGCCGCGGGCGCATCGCCTTGAGCAGGCCCAGCGGCACGGCCAGCGAGCGGGGGCGGGTGGAGGTGGTGGGCTCCGCGGGGCGGGCCTTGTCCTCGGCGACCCGGTCGGAGACGGCCTCGGCGGTCGGGGCGGCCTCCGCGGGGGCGGCGCTCTCCTGCTCGCGGGCGGAGCTGGGCGGCGTGAGGGGGGTCATGCGGTCCTCCAGCGGCCGACCGAGCCCCGGCGCACGAGCCGGCGCGCGCCGAAGGCGAACGCCGCTCCGAGCACCGAGCCCGCCAGCACGTCGGTCGGGTAGTGGACGCCCAGCACCAGGCGCGAGAGCGCCATGCCGGGGACGACGAGGGACGCCGCGCCCGCCGTCGCCCCGCCGGCGAGTCCGGCGTAGAGCAGGGCGGCGGCGGTGGTGGACGAGGCGTGCGAGGACGGGAAGCTCAGGCGGCTGGGCGTCCCGACGTGCACGGCCACCCGCGGGTCGTGGGGCCGGCGACGGCGCACCACGCGCTTGACGGCGATCGAGGCCCCGTGCGCGGCGACGACGCCGCCGACGGCGGTGGCCCACTGCCGGCGCCGCGGCGCGTCGAGCGCGGCACCGACGGCGCCCAGGGCGATCCACCCGGCGGCGTGCTCGCCGAACAGCGACATCGCGCGGGCGGCACCGACCACGGGCGGGGTGGCGAGACGCTCCTGCACGGCCCGCAGGACCGCGACCTCCCCCCGGACCGGCCCGACGGTGACGCCGGGATCCTCGGCTCGATCGAGCACGTGGTGGTCCTCCTGGTGCAGGCGTGCGGACGTCCGGCCTCGACGCGGATGCTACGCGGGCCTTGACAACGGGCCCCGCGGTGGTCCAGTCGCCACGCCGGACGGTGGTTCCCGGGCGACGGGCGTCAGAACCACCTCTCGAGTACGGACGCCACACCGTCGTCGAGGTTGCTCGCGGTGACCTCGTCCGCGACGTGGAGCACATCCGGGTGAGCGTTGCCCACCGCGACGCCGTGGCCGGCCCACCGGAGCATGGCGAGGTCGTTGGGCATGTCACCGAACGCGACGACGTCCCCGGCGCCGACCCCATGGTGCGTCGCGGCACGCGCGAGACCCGTCGCCTTGGTGACGCCGCGGACCGCGCACTCGAGCAGCCCGCCGCCCGCCGAGTACGTGACGTCGACGAGGTGCCCGACCGCCCGCCGCGCCGCCTGCGCCATGTCCGCGCTGGTCCGGGTGGGGTGGCGGGCGAGCACCTTGACCACCGGCTCGGCGAGCAGGTCGCCCGGCGCCACGTGGCGGTGGTCGGGGTGGGGCCAGGCGTGCACGTAGGCGGCCTCGGAGACGAACTGGTCCTCGCGGCGGTCGTAGGCGCCCGCGCCCACCCGCTCGACGGCCAGCCCGCAGCCCGGCACCGCAGCGCGCAGCCCGTCGGCCACCGCGGCCAGGGCGTCCACGTCGAGGGTCTCGGCGGCCACGACCCGGTCGGTCGCGGTGTCGTAGAGCACCGCGCCGTTCGCGGCCACGGTCAGCGCGTGCACCCCGAGCGCCTCGCACACCCGCGGGATCCACCGCGGCGGACGCCCGGTCGCGAGGACGAGGGGCACCCCGGCCTCGACCATCCGTCCGACGACCGCCCGGGTGCGCGGCGAGGGCTCCTCGTCGCCGCCGAGGAGCGTCCCGTCGACGTCGGTCGCGACCAGCCGCGGTCTCTGCACGTCACCGAGACTATGACCTCGCGGCTCGGGTAACCGCCCCGGTGAGCACCATCGACTCGCTGCTCGACGAGGCCGGGCAGACCTTCGCGGACGAGGCGGGCATCGCGCTGCGCGACGAGCCCGCGCCGCTCTACCGCCTGCTCGTGCTGAGCGTGCTGCTCTCCCGGCGCGTGCAGGCGAAGCTCGGGACGCGGGCGTGCCGCGAGCTCGTCGACGCCGGCTACGGCACCCCGGAGCGCGTGCGCGACGCGTCGTGGGAGGACGTCGTGGCGACGCTGGGCCGCGCGAAGTACACGGGCACCGAGCAGACCACCACCGCCCTGCAGGAGGGCGCCCAGCGCGTCCTCGACGAGTGGGGCGGCGACCTGCGGCGCCTGCGGAAGGCTGCCGACGGCGACGTCGCGACCCTGCGCGAGCACCTCACCGCGTTCCCGCGCCTCGGCCCGGTGGGCGCCGACATCTTCGTGCGCGAGGTCCAGGCCGTCTGGCCCGAGTACCGCCCCCACCTCGACGAGAAGGCCCTCGCCGGCGCCGAGAAGCTGGGCCTGCCCACCGACGCGGGGAAGCTGGCCGAGCAGGTGGCGGGCGACGACCTCGCCCGCCTCGCCGCCGCCCTGGTCCGCGCCGACCGCGACGACCAGGTGCGGGAGGAGGTCGGCGGGGACGATTAGGCGGCTGGTCGGGCTCGCGTCGATCCCGGTGCGGCGACCCTGCTCGCGACCTATGCACAAGATCGCACCGAGACCGACCACCCCGTCGGCGAGCGAGCACCACCCGGCGGGCACCCCCGGCCGCCGTCCGACCGACGACGCCGCCATCGGCGCGCACCTCGCCACCGCAGCTCGACCTCGCACCGAGCTCGGCTCGCGACGTATGCACAAGATCGCACCGAGACCGACCACCCCGTCGGCGAGCGACCACCACCCGGCGGGCACCCTCGGCCGCCGTCCGACCGACGACGCCGCCATCGGCGCACCTCGCCACCGCAGCTCGACACCGCACCGAGCTCGGCTCGCGACCTACGCACAAGATCGCACCGAGACCGACTGCCCTGTCGGCGAGCGAGCATGACCCGGCGAGCACGCGACCGCACCCCAACCGACGACGCCGCCATCGGCGCGCACCTCGCGCCCGCAGCTGGGCATCGCACCCTGCTCAGCGATGACCTATACACAAGATCGCACCGAGTCCGACCACCCTGTGGTCGAGCGATCGCTACCAAGGCGGGTGATCGCGCCTGGACCGACGGCGCCAGCCCCGTGACCCGCGTCGGCACGGCGAGCTGGCCCCCGCTCCCCTGGTGGCGACGCCGAGGCCGGCCCAGCGGCCGGTCGGGCTCGCCGGACCCCGGGGTGGGCAGCGAGGGCGCCGTTCGCTGCTTACTCGCGGCAGAACGGGGCCGCACGCGACGCGCGAGGACGCGCCGACGCTCAGCCCTCCGTGGCACGGGCCAGCCGGTCCGCCAATCCCGACGTCGCGGCGAGCTGCCAGCCTGTCTGCCAAGCCCGGCCTCTGCCGGGCGCCGGCACCGGACACGCCGTCCTCCGGAAAGCCCGGTCGGTCTCGACGCGATCACGCGCACACGTCCCCGCCGGCACCCCCGCTCATCGCCGACGCCCGCCGTCGTCGCACTCGATGCAATCTTGTGCACAGCTCGCGCAGAGCGGCCGCCACCGCTGACCTCCGGTCGGTCTCGACGCGATCTTGGCATAGCTCGCCGGCGGTGCCTGCCATCACCGACGCCCGCCGTCGTCGCACTCGATACGATCTTGCGCGTAGCTCGCCTCAACGTGCCGCCGCCGACGCCCTGCCGCCGTCGCACTCGACGCGATCTTGTGCATAGCTCGCCCACGAGGCCCGCCACCGCCGGCGCTGGCCGTCGCTCCCGACGCGATCTTGTGCGTAGCTCACCCACGGTGCCCGCCCTCAACCAGGCGCACCCCGTCGCTCTCGACGCGATCTTGCGCATAGCTCGCCCGCAGGCCCGCCGTCAGACGCGCGCTCTCATCGCTGTCGACGAGAGCGCGCGTCTAACCGACCGCGCCCTGGTACGGCACGTCGACGTACTCCTCGCGGGCGAGGGTCGGGCCGCGCTCCCAGCCCGGCTTCGAGCGCTCAGTCGTGGTGACCCCGTAGCGCCCGGTCGGCAGGTCCCGCACCACGAGGTCGACCCGGCCCCACGGCTTGGCGGGCTGCGACCCCGGCGCCACGGCCGTCGCCAGCCGCACGTACGTCACACCGACGGTGTCGAAGCGCCAGACCCCGCCGCGCAGGCGGTTGTCCTGCAGCCCGTAGTACGCCGAGGTGAGGTCCTCGTCGGCGTGGATGCGGATGGTCGAGGGCGGGGCGATGCCGTCGTGGACCGCGACCTGGTCGACGCACGGCCACAGCACCGACGACATCTGGTCGACCAGTACCGGCTGTCCCGCGAGCAGCGGCGCGATCGGCTCCGGGCGGGCCAGGAAGGGCTGGGCGACGGCGAGGCGGTCGGAGCCGCGCTCGCCGGTCGAGTCCACGACCACCCGCACGAACGTCGGATCGCCGGGCGCGTCGACCAGCGAGACCGGCCGCTGCTGCCAGGTGCGCTCGTCGGCCTGCGGGAGGTAGTCGATCCCGGTGCGCCCGAGCACCCGCGGAGCGGTGGCGGGACCGTCGGCGAACTCCACCGACACCCGCTCGTCGGGCGGGCCGGACTCGAGCAGCGGCACGACGACGTCGGTCGCGCCGGAGTCGGCCGGCACGGGGTACCAGCCGGTGACCAGCGTGCCGCGGCCGCTCGAGTCGTCGGTGACGTCGTGCCACACGCGCCCGAGGCCCGGGACGGGTTCGGGGACGGGCGCGACGGTGTCGTCGACCATGTCGCCCGTGGTCACCGCCGGCGTCACGGGCGCGCCGAGCAGGGCCGGTGTCGGGCGCAGGACGCTGACGTTGTCCTCGAGCCCGCAGCCCTGCCGGACGACGTCCTTCGCGTTGCCGAGTGCCACCGTCCACCCCGGGTACTGCCGCAGCGGCGCGAGCACCATGACCGCGATCAGCCCGATCACCACGCTCCCGCACGCCACGGCGAGCAGCGCGCGGTCGGGCTCCGGGCGGGGCAGCCAGCGCTGCGGCCAGCGCCGCAGCGACCAGTGCGCCCACACCGCGGCGAGCACGGCGATCCCGACCCACACGAGCGGGTTGCGCAGGAAGATCGGCCCGAAGTGCGGGGCGAGCAGGTTCTGGCTCAGCGGCGTCGGGTAGGGGTCGGCGTGGTCGCCGAAGAACTGGCCGCGGTCGGTGTAGGGCCGCCACAGGTTCCAGCCGGCGTAGCTCACCGACGTGGCGAGCACGAGCACCGCGACCCCGCCGACGGTGGCCAGCGCGCGGTCGTGGCGCGGCATCGGGCCACGCAGCAGGGCGAGCGCGATGAGCACGGTGCCGGAGGCGGCGATCACCGGGAAGTGCAGCACCCACTTCGTCGGGCTCGCCGCGACCAGCACGAAGGCGAGCGCGGTGGTCGCCGCGGAGTGCAGCAGCACGCGGCGCAGGGCGTCGTCCTCCGGCCCGCGCAGCCCGCTGCCCGCCGCGACCAGCAGCGTCAGCCCGAGCGTGATGAGGATCGGCGCCCGCGCGGCCCACGGCGTCCGGCCCGGTCCGAGCAGGGTCTGGTAGTGGACGAGCTCGTCGTACCAGGGGACGGTGTCGTAGTAGTACGCGTGCACCGCGGACGCCTCGATGACGTCGCCCAGCGACGCGTCGGCGAACGCCACCGGCACCGCGATCGACGACGCGGCCGCGAGCACCAGCAGCAGCGTGACCTGCTGGCGCCGGGGCGCGGCGACCATGTGCGGCCAGGCCCGCGGGATCTCCACGAGCAGCGGGGCGACGGCGACGAGCCCGGTCGGCGAGCAGGCGAGGGCCAGTGCGGCGGCCATGACGGCGCCGACGTAGAGGAAAGGGGTGCCGCGGTCGCGGGCCAGCTCGACGAGCAGCAGCACGACCACCGAGAGCAGCACGATCAGCGGCTCGGGGCGCAGCGTCAGCCCGAACGGCAGCCACCACAGCAGGTGCGCCGTGAGCAGCGCCCACGGCACCCAGGCGCGGCGGACGTTGGTGCGCCGCGAGATCAGCACGAAGAAGGCGCGCAGGAGCGCCCAGGTCGCCAGGCCGTAGAGCAGCGGCAGGCATCGCTGCCAGACGATCCCCCAGCCCCCGATCGCCCCCCAGGCCTGCATCGCGTACTGCGAGGCCACGAAGGGGTTCTCGGTGACGTTGAACATGTAGACGGCGTTGCCGATGTAGCCCGCCTCGCCGGCGTCGCGCGCCATGAGGGGGTACCAGCTGTCGTCGAAGTTCATCGGCGCGACGAGCACCCAGCCCGCGGAGATCGCGAGCAGCAGCCCGTCGGCCCACGACAGGTGGCGACGCAGCCGGCCCGGCCACGACCGCGGCGCGACCCAGCCCCGCGCCCGCCGCCAGCGACCCTGGCGGTAGGCGAGCACCAGCAGCACCGTGAGCGACGCGAGGTGCGCCACGAGCAGGACCGTCTTGAGCACGCCTGGCGTGGAGGCGTACCGGTCGTCGGTGCGCACCGAGACCCCGAGCCCCGCCGCCGCGGGCGTGCCGTCGGTGCTGGTGGTCAGCTGGGCCATGATCGGCGGGAGGACGTCGGCGCAGTCGCCGCAGGCGAGCGGCAGGGGCGCGCCGTCCTGGGTGACCCGCAGCCCGGTGGCGTCGACCTCGATCGCGAGGACGCAGTCACCCGGCGGCACCGGCCCGGCGGCCACGGTCCGCCCGGAGACCGTGAGGCTCGCAGCGGCGCCGGTCGAGGCGAGCACGAGGCCGCCACCCGTCGGGTTCCCGGGCAGGGTGCGCAGCACGTCCCCGCCGGCGCGCAGGGCGGCGCAGGGCACCGTCGCGGAGAACCCGAGCGGTCGCGGCGGGTTGAGGGCGAGCTGGGTGGAGATCGGGGCGCCGGGGGTGGCGGCCGGGCCGGGCCACGTGACGGTGGTGTCCTGCGCGGTCACCGGCGCGAGCGGGACCGCGAGGCCCAGCACGATCGTCAGCAGGGCCCAGACGAGCAGCGACCGTCCGCTGAGGCGAGGGGCCCGGTCGGGCTCGTCCTGCGGCGAGGCGGAGTGGTCGGCGCGCACCAGCGTCGTCACCGGGCGTCCCGGGGACGAGCGGTCGGGGAGGCGTCGAGCACGAGGGTGGGCACCACGGAAAAGGGTAGGTCGTGAGGACCCCGTGGAGGGGCTGGGGTGGGCGCGTGTCCCGGGGGTTCGCCCGCTAGATGATGGCGACCGCGACGACGAGCCCGAGCGCGACGTGCATGGCCGCGATGACGAACGAGTCGGCGGTGAGTCGGTCGTCGTGCAGGCACGCGTCGACGTCGAGCCGCGAGACCGCCTCGAGGCCCCGCACCGCCAGGACCTGGGCGATGATCCCGACCAGGCCGTAGATCGAGGTGTTGAGGATGCCCGCGAGGAAGCCGCCGCCGGAGATGTAGATGGCGGTGATGACGATGAAGGCCATCGACACGAGCCCCGCCGCGGCCACGACGACGGCGTTGGGACGGCCCTCGCGCACGAGGCCCCGCAGGTCGCCCGGCGTCGTCAGGTCGATCGCGAAGTAGCCGACGTACATCAGCACGGCGCCGATCACCGCGTACACCGCGATGAGGCCGATGTTCACGCCCACGGTGGGCCAGAAATCGGGAGCGAGCACGTCGTGGCCCTCCATACGGACGAACGGGGCGCCAGACTAGGACACCTCCGCTCAGCCGATGCTGTTGGCCACGCGGTGCGCCGACTGCTCGCGTGCGTCGCGCTGCCGGTGCGCCTCGGCCAGCAGCGCCCCGGCGACACGGCGCCACACCAGCCACAGCACCGCGCTGTCCGACAGGTGACGGGGCACCTGCGGCCACACCAGCGGTTCGCCCGCGCCGAGCGCCGCGACGGTCGGCCGCGACAGCTCGTACCAGCGCAGATCGGCGTCCGCGACCCACGCCTGCACCTCGAGGGCACCCCGCCCGTCGACCTCGAGGAGCTCCCCGTACACCTCGTCGCCCCACCCCCGGTTCCGGTGCACCGTCCCCGCCGGGCCCGTGGCGTTCGCGAGGGTCAGCCGCCACCGCGACCCGTCGGCGTGCAGGACCGCATCGGCTCCCCGTCCGCCCTCACCGTCGGCCAGCGGAGCGCGATGGCGCAGCGAGGACACGAGCACCGGCGCCGTCATCGGACGGTCGGGCCGCAGCGCCCCGAGCGGCTGACCGGCACGGGTGACGAGGGCGCGCTCCGGCCCGCCCCAGACCAGGCGGACCTCATCGGTGGCGGCCGCCGGCGCCGACGGGAGCGACCGGTCGGCGCCGAGGTCCGCGTACAGCGCCCGGAAGCGGTGCCCGACGTCGCGGAGCAGATGGACCGCGAGCATGCCGAGGCAGAGCGTCACCAGGGTTCCCGCGATGGCCCCGATGCCCGCCCAGGTCGGCGTCCGGCCACGGTCGACCACCTCGACCCAGCAGACCACGGTGAACACCGCCACCGTCCCCGTCGCCGCGAACGCCAAGGGAGCGGACCACCGCTTCTGCACCCGCAGCAGACGCCGCAGCGGTGGCGGGACCGCGGCCGCGGCCTCCGGGGTGATCGTGGGGCCCGCCCGACGCTCCGCGGTGGTCATGCACTCATCGTGACCGACGACCTGGACGGATCGCCTCTGATGTCGCCTGTCCGGCTTAGTCGGGAATACGGTGAGGCACGAACGCCGCGCCGTTGTCGGTGATCAGGCCCGTGGTCTCGCGGATGCCCAGGCCCGCGGCGGTGTCGCCGACGATCCAGGCGCCCAGCGCGGGGCGGTAGCCGTCGAACTCGGGCAGCGGGTCGAAGAGCTGGTAGACGTAGCCCTCCTCGCCGTAGACCCCGCCCGTCTCGGTCTCGTAGCCCGGCGCGACGACCGCGATGTTGGCGCCCTCGCGGCCCAGCAGCGGCTTGCGGACGTACTCGGTGAGCATGCCGGGGTCACCGAGCGAGGCCGGGAGCAGGTTCGGGTGGCCGGGGTACATCTCCCAGAGCACCGCGAGCAGCGCCTTGTTCGACAGCAGCGTCTTCCACAGCGGCTCGATCCACGCCGTCTCGGGCAGGCTGCGCGTGACGTGCTTGCCGAAGTCGTCGCCGAGCACCCACTCCCACGGGTAGAGCTTGTCGACGACCGCGATCGGCGACTCCTCGAGGTCGACGAACCGGTCGAGCGCGGAGTCCCAGCCGAGCTGCTCGATCGCGAGGCCGACGGTGTCGAGGCCGGACTCGGCGGCGCACTCCTGCAGGTAGGCGACGGTGACGTGGTCCTCGCCGGTGGGGTCGGCCTGCGACCAGCAGAAGTGCACCTCGTTGCGCGGCAGCTTCGCGGCGATCTCGCCCCAGCGCTCCACGAGCTTCTCGTGCAGCGAGTTCCACTGGTCGTCGTCGGGGTGGACGTCCTTGAGCCAGTACCACTGGCAGATCGACGCCTCGAGCAGCGACGTCGGGGTGTCGGCGTTGTACTCCATCAGCTTCGCCGGGCCGGCGCCGTCGTAGCGCAGGTCGAAGCGGCCGTAGAGGTGCGGATCGCCCCGGCGCCACGACGCGGCGACGGCCTCCCAGCTCCACTCGGGCAGGGCGAAGTCGCGGAACCGCTCGGTGGTGACGACGTGGTCGACGGCCTCGAGGCACATCGAGTGCAGGAGCTCGACGTCCGCCTCGAGCGAGAGGATCTCGGCCATGTCGAACACGTAGTGCACCGACTCGTCCCAGTACGGCCGGGCGCCGTTCAGCCCGGACGCCGGGGTGCCGAAGACGAGCCCCTGCTCCTCGATCTTCGACTGCCAGTCGGGACGGGGCCTGCCGGTCGCGCGCTGCACGTCGCCGATCCTGCCGTACCCCCGACGCCTAGCTGCCGCTGGAGCTGCTGCCCCCGCTGCTGCTCGAGCTGCCGCTGCCCCCGCTCGTGCCGCTCGAGCTGCCGCCGACGCCCAGTCCGCCGCGGCTCACGGTGCCGCTGCTGCCGTTGCTGGTGCCGATCGAGCTGCCCGTGGTGCCGCTGCGCACGCTCGTGCCGCTGGCGGGCGGCGCCGTCGAGCCGCCCTGCGCCACCGTCCCGACGGGCGACCGGGAGCCGTAGTTGTAGTGGTACTGGTTGCCGAAACCGCCGATGAAGATCGGCACGAAGTGGCCGCCGGAGTCGTAGTAGCCGCCCTGCTGGGTGCCCGCACAGTTCTCGTCGGGCACGACGACGCCGGCCGGGTCGACGCACTGGGCGGTGACCTCGTCGGGCTGGCTGGCCGCGTAGACGACGGCGACGAGCGCCACCACGCCGACCGCGACCCCGCCGCCGACCAGCACCCGCTTGCGGATCTTCTTCTTGCGCTCCTCCGCCGCGGCCGCCGCGTCGCGCTGGGCCCGCTCGCGGCGCTGGGCCTCGCGACGGGCGCGCTGCTCGGCCACCGTGGGCTCGCGGGGCTTGGTGGTGGCCGGGTCCTGGTAGCGGACGCGCCCGGGACGGCGGCCTCCCCCGGCCTGCGCACCGGCGTCGGCCCCGACGGCCGCGAGCTCGCCGCTGCCCGACCCGGCCGTCGCGGCGGGCACCCCGGACGGCGGGGTGGCGGCGTCGTCATCGTCGGTGGCGCTCTCAGGACCGCGGTGGCGCCCGCCCGACGAGCCCGACACGGACGAGGTGTCGACCGTCTCGGTGGGACGCGCGGCGTCGTCGGAGAGCCCGCTCACGTCGACCTTCTCCGTCCGGCGCTCCGACGGCAGCTCCCGCTCGTCGTCCCGTCCCGCCATGACCCCTCCGCCCAACCGTCCACCGGCACCGTCCGGCGCGCGCCGGTCACCACCGATCCTGCCCGACACCGGATCACCCGGCTCGGGGAATCCCGAGGGCGGCATGATGACAGGGCGATGCTGCTGCGGGAACGACAGTTCGGGCCGTCCGGCGAGGGCCGCCCCGACGATGACGACCAGGCCGGTGGGCACCGCTGGCTCGACCGGCTCCTCGGCGCCGACGACGGCCGCGACCCGCGCCGCCGCGCGATGCGCCGGGGCGTCGTCGGGATCCTCGCGGGCGCGCTGATCATGCTGGTCGCCGCCACCGCGCTCGCCGTCACCGGGTCGGGGCCCGACGTCCTGGGTCTCGCGAACGGCGGCGGGTCGAGCGCCGGCGGGGCCGCACCGGCGGACGACGACGAGGACGCGCCCCCGCTGACCACCGAGCCCGGCCGCTGCCTGACGTGGAGCCGTGACGACGCCGGCGACGTCGCCGAGGTCGACTGCGCGCAGTCCCACCTGTTCGAGAGCGTCGGCGCGGTGACCGCCGCGCAGCCGCCCGGGGCCCCGTTCCCCGCGGACCCGGCGTGGCAGCAGCTCGTCACCGACCAGTGCGCGCCGCAGGCGCGGACCTACCTGCAGGGCCGGCTCGACCCCGCGGGCCGCTACAAGCCGGGCGCGCTCAAGCCGACCCAGGCGGCGTGGGAGGCCGGCGACCGCACGGTGCGCTGCGGGCTGCAGGCGCCCGGGCGCACCGGCGCGCTCTTCGCGTCGACCGGCCGGGTGACCGACGCCGACCAGGCCGTCGTGTTCGACCCGGGCACGTGCCTCGGGCTCGCGGGCAAGGAGGTCGCCGACCCGACCTCGTGCGCCGAGGCGCACGCCGCGGAGGTCGCGGGCACCGTCGACCTCGGCACCCAGTTCCGGGACGGCTTCCCGTCGGTCGACGACCAGGACAACTACCTGCAGCCGACGTGCCAGCGGATCGCCGAGCAGTACGTCGGCTCGGCGCAGAAGCTCACCGACTCCAAGCTCACCGTCTACTGGACGAACCTCGCCGAGGAGTCCTGGACCGCCGGCACCCGGCGCGTGAGCTGCAACCTCGGCTCGCTGCTCGCCGACAGCTCCGGCTTCGCCCCGCTGACCGGCAAGGCGGCCGAGGGCGTGACGATCGGCGGCGAGGCGCCGGCGACGACGGCCCCGAGCCTGCGCCCGGGCGCCCCGGCGTCGGTGCCCGGCTCGAGCACCGCGCCCGAGGCCGGCACCGCCACCGGCGGCACCGCGGGCGAGGCCGGCGCCGGGCAGGCGGGGCAGCAGGGCGGCGCACCGCTGCCGCTGCCGTCGTCGCTGCCCGTGCCGGGCCTGGGCAACTGACCACCCTCCGCCGGTGGACGTCGGTCCCGAGCGGTTCGAGGAGCTCGTCGCCGACGCCCTCGACGAGCTGCCCGCCCCGCTGACCCGCGCGATGGACAACGTCGTCGTGCTCGTCGAGGAGCGCCACCCCGAGGAACCGGACCTGCTCGGGCTCTACGAGGGCGTCGCGCTGACCGAGCGCTACAGCGACTACGGCGGCGTCCTGCCCGACCGCATCACGCTCTACCGCGCGGCGCTGGCCGAGGTCTGCGAGGACGAGGACGAGCTGCGCGAGGAGGTCGCGGTGACCGTCGTGCACGAGGTCGCGCACCACTTCGGCATCGACGAGGAGACCCTGCACCGGCTCGGCTGGGGCTAGGTGCGCTGCGCGCAGGTGAGCAGAAAGAAGTGCTCCAGCACTTCTTTCTGCTCACGAGCGCCGGAGGCGCACCTAGCCCGTCGGGTCGTCGGTGGCGGGCAGGCCGCCGGGGACGGCGCTGCGCCAGGCGACGAGCTCCCAGCCGCTGCCGCGCGGGCGCAGGACGATGCGCCCGCAGTTGGCGACGTGCTCCTCGTCCAGCGGCGGGGTGCCGACGCGCTCGACGAGCTCCACCGCCGCCAGCCGCAGCGCCGCGCCGTGGCTGACCAGCACGATCGTGCCGCCGTCGGGGTGGCGGTCGCGCAGGTCGGCGACCACCGGCAGGTAGCGGGCGAGCAGGTCGCGCCCGGTCTCGCCGCCGGGGTGGGCGACGTCGAGCTCGCCGGTCTGCCAGCGCTCGACCACGCGGCGGAACTCGCCGATCGCGGGCTCGTCGTTGCGGCCCTCGAGGTCGCCGACCTGCACCTCGTGCACGCCGCTGACCTCGACCGGCGTCACGCCGACGTGCTCGGCGACCAGCCCCGCCGTCTCGGCCGCCCGCCGCGCCGGCGAGTGGTACAGCCCGGTGACCGTGCCCTCGGCGCCCTCGGCGAGCTCCCGCCCGAGCGCGCTCGCCTGCGCGCGGCCGAGCTCGGTCAGCGGGGGCCCGGGCAGGAGCGTGTCGAGGACGCGGTCGATGTTGGACTGCGTCTGCCCGTGGCGGGCGAGGACGAGCCGCAGGTCGCTCATGCGCCGGTCCCTTCGCGCAGGGACGCCAGCCAGGACGCCGCCTCGGTGTAGTCCTTCACGGTCTGCCCGGGGCCCGGGTCGGCGAGGCGCCCGCCGGGCCCGTCGTCGCCGGGGACCGCCGCGCGGGGGTAGGAGCCGAGGAACCGCACGTCGGTGCAGCGCCGGTGCAGCGCGGCCAGCGCCTCCCCCATCGCCGGCTCCGCGACGTGTCCGATGCCGTCGAGGAAGAACCAGTACTCGCCGCGGCGGTCCTTGAGCGGGCGGGACTCGATGCGGGTGAGGTCGACGCCCCGCACGGCGATCTCGGTGAGGACGGCGAGCAGGGCGCCCGGCCGGTTGACGGTGGTCGCGGCGAGCGAGGTCCGGTCGGCGCCGGTGGGGGCGGGCAGCCCGGGCGGGCCGGGCGGGCGGACCAGCACGAACCGCGTGACCGCGTCGCCCGAGTCGTGCACGCCCGCGGCGAGCTCGACCAGCCCGTGGTGCGCCGCGGCGACCGGCGCGCACACGGCGGCGTCGACCTCGCCCGCGGCGACCTGCGCGGCCGCCGCCGCCGTCGACGACGTCAGGCGCACCTCGGCGCCGGGCAGGTGCTCGGCGATCCACCGGCGCGTCTGGGCCTCGCCGTGCGGGTGCGAGGCGACCGAACGGACGTCGGCGCTCGTGGTGCCCGGGCGCACCAGCACCGAGAACCTCACCGGCAGGAGGATCTCGCGCACGATCACCAGCGGCGGCTCGGCGACCAGGCCGTCCATGGTCGCGGGCACCCCGCCCTCGACCGAGTTCTCCACCGGCACGCACGCCGCGTCCGCACTGCCGTCGCGCGCGGCGTCGAGCGCGGCGGTGGTGCTCGCCAGCGGGTGCAGCGACGGCTCGGGGTCGCCGAGGGCCTCGCCGAGCACGTCCGGGGGCAGGGTGCGCAGCGCCTGTTCGCAGAAGGTGCCGTGCGGGCCGAGGAACGCCACGCGCAGACCGGTCACGTCACCCGAGCCTACGGACCGTACGGGGGTGACCTCGGAGCAGGACCTCAGAGCAGGCCGAGCCGCGCGAGCTCCGGGGCGGGCTCCGTGACCGCCGTGGAGCCGAACGACGAGAACAGCGAGCGCACGCGCACGGCGGCGTCGGGCCCGACGGCGGCGAGCTCGCCGGCCAGGGCGTCGCCGTCGGTGACGAGCAGCGCCTCGCCGATGCGTTCCTCGACCGGCGCGTCGGTGCCCGGGCCGAGCCCGCGCACGGTGGCCACCAGCAGGTTCAGCCAGCCGTGGTGGGTGAAGCCGGTGGCGGGGTCGGTGTGCCGCACGGCGGAGCGCAGCCCGATGCTCGCCGTGAACGACCGCCCGGCCTCGAGGGCCAGGGCCAGGAAGCCCGCGACGTCCCCGATGCCCGGGAAGGCGCCGGCGCGCCCGCCGCCGCAGCGCAGCTTGGGCCGGCAGCCGTGGTCGACGACGCGGCGCACCCCATCGAGCCAGTCCGCGGAGCCCTCGGCGTCGGGGCGGCGCGGCTCGACGACCGCGACGACGTCGTCGGGGACGAACTCGGTGACCCGCTCGAGCCAGACCGTGTCGACGTCGTGCGGCGCCGGCATCTCGACCGTGCGCGGGTCGAGCAGGGCCGCGCGCGACGACGTCAGCGACAGCGCCTTGGGCACCCCGCCCAGGCCGGTGTCGACGGCCAGGGCGATCGGCACGGGCGCGGCCGGCCGGCGCTTGACCAGCACCGACACCAGTTCGGAGAGCCGCGAGACGGGCACGACCAGCGAACCGAGCAGGCCGCCGGCGTCGGCGGCGCGGGCGGCGAGGTGCTCGTCGACGACGGTCGCCATGTCCGGCCGTGGTCCCTCCGCCACGAGCGTCGCGTCGTCGACGATCGCGCGCAGCAGCGGGGGAACACCGTCGACCGGTGCCCCACCGGCCTGGGGGACGGTGGACACGCTCGGCACGGTAGCGGGCGGCCCGCAGCGGTCCGGGCACCGGCCCGGCGGAAGCGCGGCAGATCCACGGTGACCCGCGGACGCGTCCGCGAGAGGGTCTCGCGCCGGGCGGAGAAGTTTGATTAGGCTCCCCTTAGTTCGTCCGTACCGAGGGAGTCCGATGGCCAGGAGCCGACCGCCGCGAACGTCGCTGCCGCCCGTCCCGCCTCCCGCCGAGCGGGCCCGGACACTCGCCGCCCGCGCCCGGCACGCGGCGGTGATCGGGGAGGCGGTCGGTGAGCACGGTGCGCACGGTGACCCCGGCGGGGGCGACGGCGAGCTCCGCGCGACGCCGACGCTGCACCACGTGCCGTCGACGGGGGCGGCGACCCTGCAGTTCCCCGAGGACCACCCGCTGGTGCTGCGCGTGCGCGAGCGCGGCGAGGCCCTGCTGCCGGTGATGCTGGAGCTGGCCGACGTCGCCCCGGTGACCGTCCGGCGGCCGGTGCGCGGGCTGCTCTGGGTCAGCGGGCGGCTGCGGGTCCTGCCGATGCGGGTCGCCCGCCGGGCCGCGCTGCGCATCGCCGCCGAGCTGCCCGACGAGCGCCTGCTCGACGTGGGCCACGGCGAGACGCTGCTGCGCCTGGAGCCCGCGATGGTCGTGCTCTCCGACGCCGAGGGCACCGAGGCGCTCGCCCCGACCGCGATGGCGGCCGCGCCGCCGGATCCCGTGGCGGCCACCGGCGACCCGTGGCTCGCGCACCTCGCCGCGGCCCACGCGGGCACCCTGTCCGCGCTGGTCCCGCGGCTGCCGATGCCCCTGCGCCGCCCCGGGCACCGGCTCGCGCCGCTGGGCGTCGACCGCCTCGGCCTGCGGCTGCGCGTCGAGACCGAGAGGGACGACCACGACGTGCGGCTGCCGTTCGGGGCCCCGCTGTCGTGCCCCGGTCAGCTCGGTGAGGCCGTCCGCGCCCTCATCGGCGGCGACGGGGACGTCCCGGGCCTGCGTCCGATCACGCGTCCCGCAGCGGGCGCGTGATCTTCCGCTCGGCCACGAACGACACGAACGGGATCGTCCCGGCCAGCGCCACCAGGACCGCCTTGCCGACCGCCCACCGGTCGCGGTAGGCGAGGTCGGCGGTGAGCAGCAGGTAGCCCATGTACAGGAAGCCGTGGATCGGGCCGACGATCGCGACCACGGTGCCGTCGCCGCCGAGGTACTTCAGCGGCATCCCGACCAGCACGAGCACGAGCAGGCCGACGCCGACCACCCACGCGCCGACGCGGTAGCGCCGCAGCGCCGCGACGACCTCCGGGGTGGGCGGGGCGTCGGGGGGACTGCTGGTGGTCACGACGGTCTCTCCTCCGGGGTCTCGCGACGCTCCTCGCCGGCGGCCAGCGCGGCGTACATGGCGTTCCAGCGTGCCCGCTCGCTCCCCGGCCCCGCGGCGTCCATCCCGCCGGGGACGACCCCGGCCGGCCGCGGCCCGAACGGGGAGTCGGCGGGGGCGGCGCGCACGGGCGTCGGGGCCTCCCGCACCCGCCGCTCGGCCTGCACCTCGTCGAGCGCCCTCGCCTCCGCGCGCAGCATGCGCCACCACAGCGCGGCGAAGAACAGGCCGAACAGGGGCCACTGGAACGCGTAGCCGGCGTTCAGCAGCGACCCGCCCGGCGACTCGGCGCGCACGACCTGCCACCAGGCCATCGCGCCGCAGACGAGGACGGCGGCGAGCGCGACCAGCGTCCACCCGATCCAGCGGGGGGTCGCGAGCAGGCGCAGCACGCTCCCGAGGTTACCGGCGTCGGCGTCAGGCGACGGCACGGTAGTCGGGGAGCTCGACGGCCTCCGCCGGGCGGCTCCCGAGCTTCTCGAGCACCCCGCCGAACACCGACGACAGCGCGCCAGCGAGGCCCAGCACGCGGCGCTGCACCGCGAGCCCCGCCCCCGAGCGCGGGTTCATGGCGCGCAGGGCGGCCGGCTTGACGTCCTGGGCCTGCGCGACGAAGGGCCGCATGCGCTCCTCGTAGCGGGCGAGGGCGGTGGTGACGTCGACCGGGTGGTCGGCGTCGCCGAGCTCCCCGGCCAGGATGTACGCGCCGACCAGCGCCAGCGTCGTCCCGGTGCCGAACGGGCCGGTGGCCCAGGCGGCGTCCCCGAGCAGCACGGTGCGCCCGGTGCTCCAGCGCGGCAGCCGGACCTGGGCGACGGCGTCGAAGTACATCGAGGCGGTGTCGAGCGCCGCGAGCACGCGCGGGGCCTGCCAGCCGACGTCGGCGTAGGTGCGGCGCAGCACGGTGATCTGGGCGTCGCGGTCGAGCTCGCCGAGCCCGCGGACGTCGGAGAGGAACGCGAGCATCGCCCGCGTGGTGCCGCGGTTGTCGGGGCGCAGGCTCGTGCTGCGCGAGCCCGGGGCGGAGTGCCAGCGCCACCAGCGGTCGTCGTCGGCGGTGCGCGGGATCGTCAGGTAGGCGACCTGGAGCCGAGCTCGGTGATCTCGACGTCTCCGAACACCAGGTCCCGGGTCCGCGACCGCGTGCCCTCCGCGACCACGACCAGGTCGGCCTCGATCTCCTCGCCGCTCGCCAGACGGGCGGTGACGCGGCCGCCGTGGTCCGTGTCGTCCCTGAGCTCGCGGATCTGTTCGCCGAAGCGGTACTCGGTGGTGTCCCGCGTGCGCTCGTGGAGGAGGCGCGAGAGCTCGCCGCGCAGGATCTCCATCTCCGCGGTCCCGCCCGCGGTGTCACCCCGACCGGCCGGGAACTCGGCGACCGCGGCGCCGTCGTCGTCGACGAACCGCAGGCCCACCTCGCCCGTCCCGGCCGCCAGGGCGGCGTCCTCGAGGCCCATCCGGCGCAGGACCTCGCGCCCCGCGCCGCGGACGTCGATGTTCTGGCCCTCGTCGCGCAGGCGCGGCGCCCGCTCCACGACCGTCGTGCACCAGCCCCGGGCGGCGAGCTGGTGGGCGAGCGCGGGGCCGCCGATGCTGGCCCCGGAGATCAGCGCGTGGCGGGTCACGGCCCTGGACTACCCGGTCGTGCACGATCGTCCCGCGTGATCTCCGGCGGGTTCGCGCCCACTACCGTGGCGCCGTGACGGCGCGGGAGGTGTGGCGGAGCTGGGCCCGCCCGGCGCGCCGCGACGTCGCCCCCCTCGATCCGCGCGAGCGCCGACTGCTGCGCACCGAGCTGGTCGTCGTCTTCGCGGTCACGCTGGGGCTCTCGGGCGTGCGGAGCCTGGTCTCGCTGCTCGACGCGCTGGCCTCGCCCGTGCGGCTCGACGAGCGCCGGGTCGCGATCGACGAGAGCCTCGCCCGCAACCCCTGGGCCGACCTCGCCGCGCAGCTCGCGAGCTCGTTCGCCCTGGTCGCGTGGGGGGCGCTGGGCCTGTACCTGCTGGTCCGGGCCGGGGCGGGCCCGCGCGCCGTCGGGCTCGACGGGCGCCGGCCCGGCCGTGACGCGCTCGCCGCGGTCGGCCTCGCCGCGCTCATCGGCATCCCGGGCCTGGGGCTCTACCTCGCCAGCCGGGCGCTGGGCCTCAACACCACCGTCATCCCCTCGCTGCTCGGCGAGCAGTGGTGGACGGTGCCGGTGCTGATCGTCTCGGCGTGCGCCAACGCCTGGGCCGAGGAGGTGCTCGTCGTCGGCTACCTGCTGCACGGCCTGCGCCGCCTCGGCGTCTCGGAGAACCGGGCGCTGGCGATCTCGGCGGTGCTGCGCGGGTCGTACCACCTCTACCAGGGCTTCGGCGGCGGGCTCGGCAACCTGCTCATGGGCCTGGTGTTCGGGCGGTACTGGCAGCGCACCGGGCGGCTGTGGCCGCTGGTCGGCGCCCACGCGCTGCTCGACGTCGTCGCCTTCGTCGGCTCGGCGCTGCTGCGCGGTGCGCTGCCGTTCCTGCCCGCCTAGGTGCCTGCGGCAGGTCAGCAGAAAGGAGTGCTGCAGCACTTCTTTCTGCTCACCTGCGCGGAGCGCACCTACCCGACGATGCGGTGCCGCGAGCGCGCCATCATGTTCTCCGGCGCCGGGTCGATCCCGGCCTCGGTGAACAGCGCGTCCATGCGGCCGGGGATCGCCTCGGGGTCCCACCGCACCCCGTCGCCGCGGATCTCCGCGACCGACGTGAACGGCTGGTAGAGCTCCACCGAGTCGCCCTGCACCCCGAAGACCTTGCCGCTGATGTGCGACGAGGCGTCCGAGGCGAGGTAGGTGACGAACGGGGCGACGTTGTCGGGGTCGAAGAAGTCGAACTCGCCGCGCTCGAGGCTCGCCCGCCGGTCCTCGCGCACGTCCGGGGGCAGCAGCGCCTCGGTCATCCGGGTCAGCGCCGAGGGGGCGATGGCGTTCGAGGTGACGTTGTAGCGGGCCATCTCCATGGCGACGATCGTCGAGAACGCCGCGATGCCCGCCTTGGCCGCGCCGTAGTTGCTCTGGCCGAAGTTGCCGAGGATTCCCGAGGTCGACGCGGTGTGGACCAGGTGCCCGGGCCGCTCGCTCTCGCGCCAGTAGCGGCACGCGGCGCGGGTGGGGGCGAAGTGGCCGCGCAGGTGCACGCGGATGACGTCGTCCCACTCGGCGTCCGACATCTTCACGAGCGTCCGGTCGCGCAGGATGCCGGCGTTGTTGATGACGGCGTCCAGCGCGCCGAAGTTCTCCACCGCCGCGGTCACGAGCCCGTCCGCCACCTCGGCGTCGGCGACGTCGCCGGGCACCGACAGGGCCCGGCCGCCGGCGTCCACGATCTCCTTCGCCACCTCCTCGCCGGCCTCGGCGTCGAACTCCGCGACGATGACCGCCGCCCCCTGCCGTGCGCACTCCAGCGCCTCGCCACGACCGATGCCGCGACCGGCCCCGGTGACGACGACCACCTTGTCCTCGAGCAGTCCCATGGCGCGCACAGTAGAGCGGGCACCCTAGGGTCGCCGACCGTGGAGTCGGACGCGCCACACGTGGACACCGAGGTCGGGGCCCTGCGCACCGTCGTGCTGCACCGCCCCGGCCCCGAGCTCGAGCGGTTGACCCCGCGCAACGCCGACCGGCTGCTGTTCGACGGGATTCCGTGGGTCGACCGCGCGCAGCTCGAGCACGACGCCTTCGCCGACCTGCTGCGCGGCGAGGGCGTGCGGGTGCTGCTGCTCGCCGACGTGCTCGTCGAGGCGCTCGCCGCGGTGCCGGCCGCCCGCGACCAGGGCATCGCCGACGCCGTCGACGAGCGGACGCTGGGCCGCGAGCTGGGCGGGGCGGTCCGCGCGGAGCTCGCCGAGCTCGACGACGCCGCGCTCGCCGACGTGCTGGTGGGCGGGCGGACGTTCGCCGAGCTCGCGGTGACCGGGAGCTCGCTGGTGCGTGCGATGGCGGGTCCGCACGACTTCGCCGTCGACCCGCTGCCCAACCTCATGTTCACCCGTGACTCGTCGGTGCGCGTGGGCCCGCGGGTCGTGGCCTCGTCGATGGGCATGCCGGCGCGGCGGCGCGAGGCGTCGCTGGTCGCGCTGGCCCAGCGTCACCACCCCGAGCTGGGCGTCGTGGCCCCCACCGCCCCGCGCGACCCGTCGGCGGTCGAGGGCGGCGACGTGCTGCTGCTCGCGCCCGGCGTGCTCGCCGTCGGGGTGGGCGAGCGCACGAGCCCCGCGGGCGCCGAGTCGTTCGCGCGGGCGATGTTCGCCGACGGCCTCGCGCACACCGTGCTCGCCGTCCCGATCACCCAGCGGCGGGCGACGATGCACCTCGACACCGTGGCGACGATGGTCGACGTCGACACGATGGTCATCTACCCGGGCGTGCTCGAGGGGCTCGAGGCCTGGACGATCCGCCCCGACGGCCCCGACCACCTGCACATCAGCGGCCCCGAGCCGTTCCGCCCGGCCGCGGCGCGGGCGATGGGCATCGGCACGCTGCGGGCCGTCGACACCGGCCTGGAGTCGGTGGCCGCCGAGCGCGAGCAGTGGGACGACGGCAACAACACGCTCGCGCTCTCGCCGGGGCGCGTCGTCGCCTACGAGCGGAACACGACGACGAACGCTCGCCTGGAGGCCGCGGGGATCGAGGTCCTCACGATCGCCGGGTTCGAGCTCGGCTCGGGACGCGGTGGTCCGCGCTGCCTGTCGTGCCCGTGGGAGCGAGCTCCGCTCGACTGACCGCTTGACGTGCTCGTTCGGCGCAGCAGCACGTGCATCCGGCCACAGCCCGCGTCTCCCCACTGCGGCACGACAGCGCCCGGCCTAGCGTGCGGCGCGTGCTGAGGGCGCGACGGCGCGAACCGGTCCACCCGCTGCGGCGGCTGTCCGGGCAGGAGTGGGCGGCGATGGAGCCCACCTGGCGCGAGGCCAAGGTCGGGGTCATCGACGCCGCACTGGCGCGCGCCCAGGCCCGCCCGTCGGGCAACTGGTACGTCGTCGGGGCGAGCCGCGACATCCGCACCGGGACGCCCTTCGGGACGACCGTCGCGGGTGTCGAGCTGGTGCTGTGGCGCTCGCCCGACGGGTCCCTGCACGCCGGGCCCGGCGCGTGCCCGCACCTCGGGGCGGACATGGCGACGGCGGTGCAGTCGGGCTGCGAGCTGATCTGCCGCTGGCACGGCCTCGCCCTCGGTCCGTCGGGGCGCGCCGGCTGGCGCACCCTGCCCGCCCACGACGACGGCGCGCTGGCGTGGGTGCGCCTCGACGCCGTGGGCCGCGAGGAGCCGACCGACGCGCCGATCCTGCCCGCGCGCCCGCCCGTGGCACAGAGCCTCGTGGCCGTGGCGTCGATGGTCGGCACGTGCGAGCCCGCCGACGTCATCGCCAATCGCCTCGACCCGTGGCACGGCGCGTGGTTCCACCCGCACTCGTTCGCCGACCTGCGGGTGGAGCGGGCCCCCGGTCGCGACGCCTCCGAGGCCGACGACCACTTCGACCTGCGCGTCGCCTTCCGGCTGACGAGGAACTGGGGCGTGCCGGTGCGGGCGCGGTTCACGTGCCCGGAGCCGCGCACGATCGTCATGCACATCACCGACGGCGAGGGCGCCGGCAGCGTCGTCGAGACCCACGCGACCCCGCTGGCGCCCCACCCCGACGGCCGCCCCCGCACCGCCGTCGTCGAGGCGACGATCGCCCACTCCCCGCGCCCGGGGTTCGCGAAGGCCCGGCGCGCCCAGGGCCTCGTGCGCCCGGCGATGGAGTGGGCGGCCAAGCGCCTGTGGACCGACGACATCGAGTACGCCGAGCGCACCTACGCCGTCCGCGCCGCCCGCCGCCGCGGCTGAGGCTCGCGGGGTGTCGGAGCGAACGGGTATCTCGCTGCTTCTACGCGCGGGAAGTCCCCGTTGATCACTCGGCGAGCCGCTGCCCCGCACGCGCGAACGGGGAGTTCCCGCGCCTAGAGGCAGCGAACAGCGCGTTCGCTGCGACGACCTCGCTCAGCGGCGTCCGAGCACCGTGTGCACGATCCCGCGCTGCCAGCCGTCGACGGGGCGGGTGTGCACCTCGCGCAGTCCCGCGTCGCGCAGCCGCTGCTCGAGGCGCGCGAGGCCGTCGAAGGCGAGGACGCTCCGCCACAGGTAGCGGTAGAGCGAGGCGTCGCCGGTGACCCGCCGGCCCAGCGGGATGATCACGGCCCAGCAGACGGCGGTCCACACGGCGCGGGCGTAGCCGGAGTCGGCGACGGAGTACTCGTGCACCGCGATCGGCGCGCCGGGCGCCAGGTGGTCGACGAGCACGGCCACCCCGGTGTCACAGTCGGGCAGGTTGCGCACGAGGTACGCGGCGAGCAGGCCGTCGAACGGGCCCTCGCCGGCCAACGCGGTGTGCATGTCCTCGGCCCGTGCGTGGACGAAGCGCACGGTGTCCGGCCAGTCCTTCTCCCGCGCCTTCGCGAGCATCTCCGCCGACGCGTCGACCGCGACGATCCGGGCCCCGGGGTAGGTCTCCAGCAGCGCGGCCGTCGAGAGCCCGGTGCCGCAGCCGACGTCGAGCAGCACGGCGCCGGCGCCGCGGTCGGGCAGGTCGAGGCGACGGGCCGAGAGGCGCAGGTGCTCGTGGTAGCCGGGGTTGGCGCCGACGAGGCGGTCGTACGAGCTCGCGTCCTGGTCGAACTGCGACGACACCCCGGCCGCCGCGGCCGCGCGGTCGAACCGCTGCCCGCCGCGCAGGGACCGCAGCGCCGGCGGGACGAGCGCGGCGGTCGCCGCCGTGAGGGCGAGGGCCGCGGCGGTCCGTCGGCGCCGCTGCGGCCGGGGAGTGCTCGAGGACTGGATCACGCGGTGCATCCTGCACGGTGCCCCGGACCGGCGCGCGACGGTGCGAGGTGGGGGATTTCCTGGCGGTGAACGCCGGCGTGGACGCCACGCCGGCACCACCCCGTGCGCCGACCGGCCCCGGCAGACGGCGTGTCGCCGAGGCGAGGATGTGGCGATCCTGGCCCTGTCGGCGTGCTGAATCGAATCGCCAGCAAGATGCCGCATCGCTCGTACCGACCCACGAACCTGAGAACCCCGAGCCGCAGACGGCGCAGGCGTTGGCCCGATCGGGGGAACGGTGGGCGGGTGGGCGCGCGGTGGGCGCCCGTCGTCGCGCCGCACCACCCCGGGCTCTCAGACGCGCCGGGGCCGCTGATCCACACTGCCTACCGTTCCGCGCCGTGCCGTTGAAGCTGACCCGCGCCCTCTGGACGGCGGCGCTCGCCGCCCTCGTGGTGGTCCCCGTCGCCCTCATGGCCTCCCGCGCCGGCGGGACCTCGGTGCTCGGGATGCTCTCGGTCGGGCTCGGCCTGCTCGCCCTGAGCCTGCTGATCGTGGTCGTCGTCGTGCCGAGCCGCGTGCGCTCGCTGACGCGGGCGTTCGGGGTCGAGAAGGTGATCGGCCTGCACCGCTGGCTCGGGACGCTGGCGATCCTCCTGGTCGGCCTGCACCTCACCGTCGCCGTCGCCAACCACCCGATCCTGCTCAACCCGTTCCGGGCGACCGAGGCCGCGAAGGCCGGGTGGACGTCGGTCGGCGCGCTGCTGCTGGTCGGGCTGGTCGCGGCCCGGGGTCGGCGGCCCGGCGCGCGCTACGAGATCTGGGCGCGCCTGCACGTCCTGCTCGCCGGCGCGGCGCTCGTGCTCGCCGGCCTGCACGTGTTCTGGCTGGGCAACCTCGTCACCGACCCGGTGATGCGCGTCGTGCTGTCCGCGCTGGTCCTGGTGCTGCTCGGGGTGCTCGCGCACCGCTGGGTGTGGCGCCCGCTGTTTTCCCGCCAGGGCGCCTACGTCGTCTACGGGGTGCGCCGTGAGAGCCCGACGGTGTCGACGCTCGTGCTCGCGCCCGTGCACCTGCGCCGGGGCGGCCTGCGGTTCTCGCCGGGCCAGTTCGTCTGGCTGCGCCTGCGCCGCGCGGTGGTCGGCACCGAGGAGCACCCCTTCACCATCGCCTCGAGCGCCCGCGTCACCGGCCGCCTCGAGCTCACCGTCCGCGACCAGGGCGACTTCTCGGGCCTGCTCTCGACGCTGCGCACCGGCAGCAAGGTCTGGCTCGACGGCCCGCACGGCTCGTTCACCGACGCGGCCGCGCCCGGGTCGGCGGGCCTGGTGCTGCTGGCCGGCGGCGTCGGGATCACGCCGATGATGAGCATGCTGCGCACCCTCGCCGACCGCGGCGACACCCGCTCCCACCGCCTCGTCCTCGCCGAGCGGGGCACCGAGCCCCTGTTCGCCGACGAGCTCACCGCCCTGTCCCGGCGCCTCGACCTGCAGGTCACGCGCACGGACGGCCGCCGGATCGACGCCGAGCTCCTCGACGGGATCCTGCCCGACGACCTCGCCGCCCGCCGCGACCTCGACTTCTTCGTCTGCGGCTCGCCGTCGGTCACGGCCGGCTCGCTGGCCGCCCTCGACCAGCTCGGCGTCCCGCCGGCGCGCATCCACACCGAGCAGTTCGGCTGGTCGGGGGCCATCCCGGTCGCCGACGGCGCGGCGGGGCGCACGAGCACCGAGGTGCCCGCCCCGCGCTCGGGGGGCAAGCACGGGCGCCGCTCGGCCCGCACCTGAGGACCGGGCGGACCACCTAGACTCGGGCGCATGTCCGCCGCGACGTTCCACGAGCTGCTCCGGGCGCAGATCCGCAACGAGTTCACGGCATCGCAGCAGTACACCGCGGTCGCCGTGTACTGCGACGACCAGGACCTCCCCCAGCTGGCCGCGCACTTCTACGCGCAGGCGCTGGAGGAGCGGAACCACGCCATGGGCATCGTGCAGTTCCTGCTCGACAACGACCTGCCCGTGTCCATCCCGGGCGTCGACGACGTGCGCGCCGAGTTCGACTCGGTCGAGCAGGTCGTCGAGCTGGTGCTCGACCAGGAGCGCACGGTCACCGACCAGATCGCGACGCTGGCCCGCACCGCCCGCGACGAGGGCGACTACCTCGGCGAGCAGTTCATGCAGTGGTACCTCAAGGAGCAGGTCGAGGAGGTCGCCTCGATGACCACGCTCCTGCGCATCGTGCGCCGCGCCGGCGACAACCTCTTCCACGTCGAGGACTTCGTCGCCCGCGAGATGTCACCCGACCTCGGCACCGACCCCACCGCCCCGCCCCCCGCCGGCGGCGTCGCCGTCCTCGGCGGCGGCGGGCACTGACCCGGGGGACCGCGCCGGCCCCACGCCCAGCACCGCCTCCCGCCCCGCGGACCGCAGCTCCGGGGCGAGCAGCTCGGTGAGGTGGGTGACGACGCGGACGGTCGCGAGCGCCGCGACGGCCGCCGCGACGTCGGCGATGGCGTGCAGGAGCACGGAGTCCGCCAGCGCCTGCGTGCTCGCCCCCAGCCCGCGCAGCACGGCCGCGACGCCGAGCACCACGCTCGCGTCCCACGCCACCCACCAGCGCCGCACCGGCGCCGACGGGCGCGGGCGCTCGTCGCGCGGCAGGCCGGAGGCGGCGTGCTCGAGCTCGGTGAGCGCCGACCCGGGCACGGTCAGGTTGGGGCCCGGCAGCACGCTGCCGACGACGACCGCCCGGAACCGCCGCGCGGGCCGCGTGCCCGACAGCGTCGCGCCGATCCCGCGGGCCTGGTGCAGCCACCACAGGAACAGCACGCCGGTCGCCAGGGCCGCGGCCGGAGCGAGCACGCCGAACAGGGCGACGAGCGCGTCGGAGGCCGTCACCGGCCCGGACGGCAGCGCCGAGCTGCGGCTCGCGACGAGCAGCCCGTAGCGCACGGCCTCGGCGAGCGCCCCGAGCCCGGCGAGCACGGCGGTCACCGTCGCCACCCGCGCGAGCAGACCGCCCGTGCGGCGCAGGACCGCGTCGGGCGCGCGCGGCGCCGGGATCGGCAGGGGGCCCTCGGCGCCGGGCTCCGGCGCGGGCATCCAGCTGCGCAGGCTCCAGCGCGGGGTCGCGGGGTAGCGCGGGGGCCCGGTGTAGGGCCGTCGCGGCGTGCGCGGCTCGCGGGGGCGCAGCGCGTCCGGGGGCAGCGCCACCCAGCGCACGCCCGCGAGGACCCGCCCGCAGTGCACGCAGTAGCGGGTGGCGCCCGCGCGCGGCGCACCCGGCGCGTCCGGGGGCGGCTGGGGCCGCCCGCACCGCGGACAGGTCACGGCCCGGCCCTCAGATCACCGCGGCCGGCCCGGGGCCCTCGGCGGTCATCGGCCGCCCCTCGGCCTCCCAGGCCAGCATGCCGCCGCTGACGTTGACCGCCTCGTGCCCGCGCTGGACGAGGAACGCGGTGACCTGCGCCGACCGGCCGCCGACCTTGCACACCACGGCCAGCGGGCCCTCGGGGATCTCGTCGAGCCGCCCGGTGATCTGCGACATCGGCAGGTGCACCGCGTCGGGCGCGTGCCCGGCCGCCCACTCGTCGTCCTCGCGCACGTCGAGCAGGGTGGCGCCGGGCGGGATCTGGCCGGGTCCGACCGACGGGGGTCCGGGGTGGCTCACGGCGCCCATCCCATCACAGTCCCGGCGAGGCGGCCGTGAGCGGACACCGGTCCCCGGACGCGACGGAGCCCGCCTGCCCCCGGGGGGGCAGACGGGCTCCACGCGCACGTCGGAGCGGCTAGTGGTCGACCGCTTCGCGGGACGCGCCCGCGCCGGTCATCGACCGGACCTCCATCTCGGCGAACTTGGCCTCGTTGATCGGCTCGCGGGAGCCGACCATCGTGCCGATCACGCCGAGCAGGAAGGACAGCGGGATCGAGACGATGCCCGGATTCTGGAGCGGGAAGAACGCGAAGTCGACGGTCTCACCGAAGATCGCGGTCGGCCCGCCGGACACCACCGGCGAGAAGATGATCAGCAGGATGCAGATCGCCAGGCCGCCGTAGATGCTGAACAGGGCGCCCGTGGTGTTGAACTTCTTCCAGAACAGCGAGTAGAGCAGCGTCGGGAGATTCGCCGACGCGGCGACCGCGAAGGCCAGGGCCACGAGGAAGGCGATGTTCTGGCCGTTGGCCAGGATGCCGCCGACGATGGCCACGATGCCGACGACGAGCGCCGTGCGCCGGGCGACCTTGACCTCCATGCCCGGCGCGGGGTTCCCGTCCTTGATGACGTTCGCGTAGATGTCGTGCGCGAACGAGGCCGCCGCGGTGATCGTCAGACCGGCCACGACCGCGAGGATCGTGGCGAAGGCGACCGCGGCGATGATGCCGAGCAGCAGCGTCCCGCCCACCTGGAACGCCAGCAGCGGGGCGGCGTCGTTCACGTTCGTCGAGGTCAGCGTGCCCCGGGGCAGCAGCGCCGCGGCGCCGTAGCCGATGACCAGCGTGAACAGGTAGAAGATGCCGATGATCCAGATCGCCCACTGGACCGAGCGGCGGGCCTCCTTGGCCGTCGGCACCGTGTAGAAGCGCATGAGGATGTGCGGCAGGCCCGCGGTGCCCAGGACCAGAGCGAGCGCCAGCGACAGGAAGTCGATCTGCGTGGTCAGCGACTTGCCGTACTGGTTGCCGGCGTCGAGCAGCGGCTTGCCGGTGTTCTCCACCGCGGCACCCAGCAGCCCGGACAGGTTGAAGCCGTAGAGCCCGAGCACCCAGACCGTGATCACCGCGGCGCCCGTGACCAGCAGGCCGGCCTTGATGATCTGCACCCAGGTGGTGCCGCGCATGCCGCCGTAGAGCACGTAGATGACCATGAGGATGCCGACCACCGCGATGACCAGCGACTGGCCGTCGAACGGCGTGCCCGGGGTGTTCTTCACGCCGAGCAGCAGCGAGATCAGGCCGCCGGCGCCGGCCATCTGGGCCAGCAGGTAGAAGAACGACACCAGGAGCGTCGACACCGCCGCGGCGGCGCGGATGGGCCGCTGGCGCATCCGGAAGCTCAGGACGTCGCCCATGGTGAAGCGGCCGACGTTGCGCAGGAGCTCGGCGACGAGCAGCAGCGCGGTGAGCCAGGCGACGAGGAAGCCGATCGAGTACAGGAAGCCGTCGTAGCCGTTGACGGCGATGGCGCCGGCGATGCCGAGGAACGACGCCGCGGAGAGGTAGTCGCCGGAGATCGCGATGCCGTTCTGCGGCCCGGTGAACGAGCTGCCGGCGGCGTAGTAGTCCGACGCGGTGTTCGAGGCACGGCTGACCCGGTAGACGATCAGCAGCGTCACGACGACGAAGAGCGCGAAGATCCCGATGTTGAGCGCGGGGCTCCCGACTTGGGTGCTCACAGCTTCTCCTCCACGCGCAGGCGCAGCGCCTCGGCGTCGTCGTCGAGGTTCCGGTTGGCGAAGCGCACGTAGAGCGTCGCGATGAGGAACGTGGACACGAACTGCAGCAGGCCCAGCAGCAGTCCGACGGTGAAGTTCGTGCTCCCGAGGCGGGTGTCGACCACGCCGTGCGCGAAGTCGGACAGCAGCACGTACACGAGGAACCAGCCCAGGAAGACCGCGCTCATCGTGAAGATGAAGCCGCGCCACCGCCGGCGGAGCGACACGAACTCCGACGAGCGCTGCACCTCCTGGTACGCGGACGGGGTTGCTGACGTGGCGGCCGAGGACGCGCTCGACCCACCTGGGTTGTCGTCGGTGGCACTCACGAGGTCTCCACGTGGTCGTCCAGCGTCGTCACGGTCGTCACGATCGCGCCGAACCATAGACCGCCGTGCGTCACACTTCTTAGCCCATTCGTGTGACTACACACAGCGACCTCACTCGGCCGGCCCGGAAGTGCACCCATCCCGATCCTCCCGTTCGTCCGAATCGTTTCGGAAGTCACGGCGCGTGGCCTGCACTCACACAGCGTGGCGGGCAGGTTACGGGATCTCGAGGTGTGGATCAGGCCGTCGGCCGCGCGCCACGCCGGGCGTCGCCGAGGCCGAGGCGCTCCGGGGCGTGCAGGCGCAGCAGCGTGCGCCCCACGTTGGCGGGGACGCGGTGCGGCGTCGACCGGCTGACGACCACCATGACGAGGAACGTCAGCGGCACCGTGACGAGGGCGGGGCGAGCGAGCAGCACCCCCGCCCAGCCCTCGGGGGCGACGCCCGCGAGGGTCGACCCGACCGCGGCGACCGCGACCCCGCCGCCCACGAGCATCCCGACCACGGCGCCGCGGTCGGTCAGGCCCTTCCACCAGATGCCGAGCACCAGCAGCGGGCAGAAGGTGGAGGCGGCGAGCGCGAACGCCAGGGACACCGTGAGGGAGAAGTCGAGGCGGGTCGCGCCCAGCGCCGCGACGATCGGCACCACGCCGCCCACGTGGGCGGCGATGCGGAAGTCCCCCAGTCGGCGGGGCAGCAGGTCCGTGGACAGCACGCCGGCGACGGAGAGCAACAGGCCCGACGACGTCGACAGGAACGCCGCGAAGGCCCCGGCCGCGACGAGTGCCGCCAGGGCGATGCCTGCCCACCCCGGGAGCGCCGCGGTGGGCAGCAGCAGCACCGCCGCGTCGGTCTGCCCGGTCACCAGCAGCTGCGGCACGTAGAGCCGCGAGAGCACGCCCAGCACCACCGGGAGCAGGTAGAAGCCCCCGAGCATGGCGAGCACGACCACGGTCGTGCGCCGGGCCGCCCGGCCGTCGGGGTTGGTGTAGAAGCGCACGAGCACGTGCGGCAGGCCCATCGTGCCGAGCAGCAGGGCCACGATCAGCGAGTAGGTCGCGAGCAGCGAGTGCCCGTCCTCGTCGAACCCGGTCAGCGGCGACGACCACGCCGCGCCGTCCGGATCCGCGTCCTCGACGACGGGCACGGGCGAGCCCGCCGGGAAGCGCAGCTCGGTGCCGGCGTCGACGGTGTGCAGGCCGGGCGCCCAGGACACCGGCCCGTTGACCGTCGCGCCGTCGACCTCCCCGCGGACCCCGATCTCCACCGGCGTCGCGACCTGCAGCGTGACCGGGGTGCTGACCTCCACCGTCGTGGCCTCGGTGAACGCGGGCGGCGGGGGCGCGTCCCCGCGCTCCGGCCCGAACGTGAACACCCCGACGAGCACGAGCACGGGCACGGCCAGGGCGGTGAGCTTGAGCCAGTACTGGAACGCCTGGACGAAGGTCATCGAGCGCATGCCGCCGAAGGTCACGCTGGCCGTGACGACGAGCCCGACGCCCACCACCCCGACCCACGTCGGCCACGTCGTGATGACGGTGAGCGCGAGGCCCGCGGCCTGGAGCTGCGGGAGCAGGTAGAGCCAGCCGATGAGCACGACGAACCAGGTCGTCACCGTGCGCAGGAGCGACGAGTCGAGCCGCACCTCGGCGAAGTCGGGCACCGTGTAGGCCCCGGAACGGCGCAGCGGCGCGGCGACGAAGAACAGCAGCGCGAGGTAGCCGGCGGTGAAGCCGACCGGGTACCAGAGCCCGTCGACGCCGTCCTTGAGCACGATGCCCGCGACGCCGAGGAACGACGCCGCGGAGAGGTACTGCCCGGAGATCGCGGCGGCGTTGGCGCGGGTGCCGACGGTGCGCGAGGCGGCGAGGAAGTCGTCGGTGGTGCGCGCGACCCGTACGCCCAGCGAGCCGATGACGATGGTGACGACGCCGACCACGGCGACGGCGACGAGCGCGACGATGCCCGCGAGGTCCACGTGCTCAGTCCTCGACGTTGTCGGCGAAGTCGAGCTCGTTGCGCTCGGCGGTGCGGACGTAGAGCCAGGCCAGGGCCAGCATGAACGGGTAGGGCGCGAGGCCCAGGACCAGCCAGGGCAACGTCACGCCCGCGACCTCGAACGACCCGAACCGCGGCAGCACGAGGAACAGCACCGGCAGCGCGCCCAGCACGAACACCGCGACCAGCCCGAGCCGCATCCCGAGCGCGAGCTGCGCGCGCAGGAGGTTGCGCAGCAGCAGCTCGCCGGTCTCGGTCTGCTGCTCGATCTCGGCGACGGTGCGGACCGCCCGCGTCGGCACCCGGCGCTCGGCGAGCACGACCCGCACGCGCTCCGACCCGGTGTCCGTGCCGTCGCCCATCGCCGGGACGACGACGCCGGGGCCGGTGTGCAGGAGGGTCCCGCCGGGCGCGGAGGCCAGCGGCGTGTCGGCGGTGACGGCGGTCCCGTCGACCGGGGGGCCGTCGACCGCCCGGCCGCCCACGGCGGCGACCCCGTCGGACGGCGCGCCCGCGGGGGCGGCGAGCGGCACCGGTCCGACGCCGCCCGGCCCGGTCATCGGCGTCGCCGCGAACTGCTCGGTCTCGGCGTCGGGGGCCGCGTGGCGGGGGCGGTAGCCGCTCGGCGGGGTGTGCACCGTGCCGGGCTGCTCCGGACGGGCGTGCCGGCCGTGGCGGCGGGCCACGCCGGGCGGGGGCTGGCCGGGCGAGGCGAACGTCGGGGGCACGGGACGCCGCGGCGGGTCGGGCACGGCGACGGGGGCACGTCCGGTGGGGCCCGGGGGACCCGTCGTCGGTCCCGTGGTGGCGTTCATCGGGCTGGGCGGGGTCGGCACCCCGTGGGTGCGGGGGGCGCGCGACGGGCGGGACCGGCGCACGGTGCCGGTGTCGGGGCCCTCGCCCGACCACCCCTCGGACGTCTCCGCCGTCCGGTCGTCGGCGTGCGCCGTCCCGGCGCCCACCGCGGCGCCGTCGGCGGACCCGGCGTCCGGATCGTCGCTGTCGGCCTCCTGCTCGGGCACCGGGCGCAGAACCTCGCCCTCACCCGCGGTCGCCGGCGCAGCGGGGTCGGCGGGACCGTTGCCGGCCGCGGTCCCGCCGGGGGCGCCGTCCGTCGAGCCGGCCGTGGCCGCGAGGGTCGAGCCCCGTGCGGGCCCGTCGGCCCCGTCCCTCCCGGCGGTGTCCGGAACGGGCCCCGAGGCCCGCACCGGACCGCCGGGGGAGGTCATCGTCGGCCCCAGGCCTGCTTCGTCGAGCGGACGAGACGGTCCTTGAGCTCCCGGGTGTGCCGGCGGCTGACGGGCAGCTCGGCGACGTCGCCGCCGCTGCCCAGCCGCACGACGTACCCGGAGCCGGCGAGGCGCAGCTCGGTGATGAGCGGCAGCGCGACGAGGTACGAGCGGTGGATCCGCACGAACCCGGCGTCCGACCAGCGCTCCTCGAGCACCGAGAGCGGGATGCGCACGAGGTGGCTGCCCTCGGTGGTGTGCAGGCGCGCGTAGTCGCCCTGCGCCTCGACCCACCGCACCGTCGAGCGCTGCACCAGCTTCGTGGTGCCGGCGAGCTCGACCGGGATCACCTCGTCGTCGCCCTCCTCGTCGGCGGCGGGCTCGACGGGCACCGTGGTGCCGCGCGAGGACAGGATCCGCGACAGGGACGCGTAGAGGCGCTCGGGGCGCAGCGGCTTGAGCAGGTAGTCGACCGCGCCGACGTCGAACGCCTCGACCGCGCGGTCGTCGTGCGCGGTCACGAAGACGACCGACGGCGGGATGACGTACCGCGACAGGACGTTCGCCAGCTCGAGGCCGTCGAGCCCGGGCATGCGGATGTCCAGGAACAGGACGTCCACGTCGGACTGCTTCGCGGGCGCCGGTAGACCCGCGGGCGGGGTGCCGCCCGAGAAGCCGCCGAGGTCCACCCGGTCACCGCCGGTGAGGATCCGCAGGGCCGAGATCGAGTCGGAGGCACGCAGCACGGTGCCCACCCGCTGGTCCTGCTCGAGCAGGTAGGCGAGCTCCATGAGCGCCGGTTCTTCGTCGTCGACGGCGAGTACTACGAGTCCGTCGTTCTCGTTCGTGTTCACTGCCACGCCATCCTGCCCAGCCGAGGTTCGCACGTCCACGATAGGACCCGATCGGCTCGCCACCCTGCCGTGCCCCGTCGTCCGCGCCCGGCGTGCCGTCGCCCGATGGGGGCGTGGCGAGCACGGACCACCCGTTCGGGGGGACGCCGTTGGGCCACCCGATCGACGTCACGGGTCCCGCCTCAGTCCTGCCCGGGCTCCAGACGCACCGAGGCGGCCGCGTCGGCGTCCGCCTGCTCCCACACCGCGGCGCTGTCGCGCACGGCCTGGCGCAGCTCGGCGAGCTCCGCGGCGAGCGCCCTCGCTGCCGGCACCGTGTCCGACATCACGAGCTCGCGGTACCAGGCCGCGATCGCCGCGTTGTCCTCGCCCGACCCGACCGCCAGCGACTCCGCGCCGAGACCGTCGAGCGCCGCCTGCGCCTCCGTCACGCCCTGCTCGAGCGCGTCGACCTTCCCGGCGAACGCGCGCGCCTCGTCCGGGCTCATGGCGGCCTCGCCACCGGCCGAGCCCGCTGCCTCCCTCGGCGGCTCCGGCGCGCTCATGCGGTGCTCCTTCCGGACGGGCGCGGCACGGCCGCGTCGGTCAGCACGGTACGGACGTCCGTGAGCAGTTGTCCGCCGGTTGCGGGAACCAGCAGGGGCGGACGGGCCGCGGGCGCGCGCAGGACGTGCCGGCCGCGCGGGCCGTCCAGCCAGCACAGGGGCGGGGCGACGCGGCGGGGCACGCCGTCGCGCCGGTCGGCCACCCCGACCTGGGTGATCGCGGTGACGGTGGCGAGGAGGTCCTCGGCGACGTCGCGGGACCGGGCGGTGTGCCGGGTCGTCGGCAGGTCGGCGGGCGTGGTGCCGGCGGGCACCGGCACGGGCGGACCCTCGCCCGGCGGCACGGGCGGGACCAGCGCGAACAGCGCCTCGACGAGCGCGTCGGGCGGGCAGGGCGAGACGCGGACGGGCGCGGCGGCGTGCTCGGTCGAGTCGAGCAGCGCCGCGGTGCGGCCGTCGGTCAGCGCCACGGCGGCGAGGGGTGCGCCGGCGTCCCGACGGACCAGGTCGACGGCCACCGCCCACCCCGCGACGGCCTGCCCGGCGTCGAGGAGCAGCCGCGCCGGGGCGGGCTCGAGCAGGCCGCGGGCCCGGAGCGCCTGTTCGGTGGCGGCGCGGTGGCGGCGGACCTCCTCGTCGGTCTCCGCGGACCAGTGCACCGGGCGCAGCGGGTAGGGCCACCCGGCCCCGCACTGCTCGAGCACCCAGAGCAGCTCGTGACGGTCGAGCACGACGCCGGTCACCGGTCGTCCTGCTCCCCGATCACGGGTGGGGTCACCAGGCGGCGCTCGTCGGGGTGGTCGGTCGGGTCGCGCCACGGGTCGGCGTCGACGAGGTACTCGGGGTGGCGGACCCCGGGCGCGCCCGTGGGCCCACCCGCCCCCGCGGCGCCACCCACGGGCGGGACGAACGGGACACCGGGTGCGCCCGGGCCGGCGGGCCCGGACGAGGCCGTCGGCGGGCTCCCGGAAGCGGTCCAGCCGGTGTCCGGGGGCCCGGCGCCGGAGGCACCCACCGCCGCGCCCGCGCCGAGCGCGGGGGACGTGCCCGCGGGTCCGGAGGTGGTCGCGGGACCCGGCGAGACCGTCCGGGCGGGGCTGTCGGGCGCGGGCCAGCCCGACGGTCCAGCGGCCGGCGACGAGCCCGTGGACGGGGACGCCGAGGGCCCCGGCCAGCCCGGTCCGCCGGACGACGGGCCCGGCGACGACGAGCCCGGGGACGAACCGCTGCCCGGCGACGAACCGCTGCCCGCGGGCGAGGCGCTCTCGGGCCAGGCGCCGGCCGAGCCCGCCCCGGGCCCGCTGGACCCGCCCGCCCCGACCGACCCGCCACCGGTGGCGCCCGCACCCGACCCCCCGGCGCCGGGCACACCGCCGGCCCCGCCGCGACCGGCGCCGGGGGCCCGCCGCTCGTCCGGCCGCCGATCGGGCGCGCCCCCGCGGCCCGGGCCGGCACCGCCCGCGAGGCGGTCGGCGGGCGTCGGCGCGACGGGCGTCCCCGACCCTCGTCCGGTGGCGCCGCCGGGCGGCACGGCACCGCCGGCCCGGACCCCGGGACCGGCAGCGCTCGCCCCACCGGACCCGGCACCGGGCCCCACACCGGGGGCCGACGCGCGCCCCGGGGCCTCGCCGACGACCGGCGGCGTGCCCCCCAGCAGCCGCGTCACGAGTCGCCCGACCGCCCCGGGCCGGGCCGGCTCCGCGCGACCCGCGCCGGGCGGAGCACCCGCCGCCACGCCACCCGGCGGCGCCGCGACCCGACCACCGGCCACCCCACCCCCGGGAGCACCGCCGACCGGCGCACCGCCGACTCCCGGCACCCCGGGCGCTCGCGCCGGACCCGCCGCCCGCGCGAGGACGCTCCCCCGCGCCGTGGCCCCGCCGCCCGCCCCGGGGCCCGCCGGCGAGGCCAGGGTGCCCCGCGCCGTGCCGCCGACCTCGGGCGCGACGCCGACCGGGGACCGCCCGGCGAGCCGGTCGACCGCGGACGGGGCCCCGCGCGCGGCGAGGCCGGTCTGCTCGAGGTAGGCCCGGTAGGCGCCCTGGGCCGCGCGCTCCTCCGCCTGCGCGGCCTGGAAGGCCCCGAAACCGTCGGCGGGCCCCCCGGCCGCCAGCGCGCCGGCGAGGCCCGGGGCGGCCGGTGCGCGGCCGAGGACGGGCAGCGCGGGCGCGCGTGGCGGCCCGACCAGCGACTGGACGCGGGCCAGCGCGTCGCGGACCCCCTGCAGGCTGCCGGCCTGGCCCGTCACGGCGTCGCCGAGGCGGCTCATGCGCGCCACGAGGGTCCGCACGTGCGCGGTGGCCGCGTCGGCGTCACGACCCCGCCACGAGGCCCCCAGCTGCACGTGGGCGCGCTCGAGACGCTGGGCGACGGCCCGGAGCTCGTCGCCGCGCGCAGCGTGGCGCTGGCGGGCCGAGTCGATCGCTGCGGGGTCGGCGCCGTCGTTGACCCATCGGTGGATGAGCTCGTGGCTCAGGACGGACGTGTCGCGCCCACCCCACGGGACGTCGGGGACCGGCACGGTCCACCACCTCCCGCACGGGTCCGCCCCGACGGCCGACCCCCGCCGCGCCCTGACCCCGGGAGCCTAGGTCCGACCGGGCGACGGTGGGTAACGAATGCGGGACGCGGGGCGCCCCGCTACAGCCCGAAGCGGCTCCACAGGGCCCGGTGCTCGACCCACTCGAGCGCGGAGCCGACGGGGTCGACGCCGGCGCCCGCTAGCGGCGCCAGCGGCGCGAGCACCCCGCCCAGCCCGAGGCGCGCGAGCAGCGGGCGGCGCGGCTCGACGGTGATCGGCTCGGCGTCCGGGAAGCGGCGGCCGAGGACCTCGCGCGCCGTGCCGAGCTCGTCGATCAGGCCCAGCTCCCGCGCACGCCTGCCGGTCCACACCTCGCCGGTGAACAGGTCCCCGGTCTCCTGCAGCGCGTCCCCGCGCCGCGCACGGACCCACTCGATGAACATCTCGTGCAGCTCGCCCTGCATCCCGAGCAGCCACTCCACGTCCTCGGCCTTCTCGGGCTGGAACGGGTCGAGGCGGGCCTTGTTCTGCCCGGCCGTGTGCAGGCGGCGCTCGATGCCGTAGCGCTCGATGAGCCCCGTGAGCCCGAACCCGCCCGAGACGACGCCGATCGAGCCGACGAGCGAGGTGGGGTGCGCGTAGATCTCGTCGGCGGCGCAGGCCAGCCAGTACCCGCCGGACGCGGCGACGTCCTCGCAGAACGCCAGCACCGGGACCTCGTGCTCCTGGGCGAGGCCGCGGATGCGGTCGGCGACCAGGGCGGACTGCGTCGCCGAACCGCCCGGCGAGTTGATCATCAGGGCGACGGCCTGCACCCGGTCGGCGGTGAAGGCGCGGCGCAGGGCGTCCTCCACCGCGGTGATGTTGATGACCGCCCGGGGCACCGGCGCGCTGTTCGCGGCGATCACGCCCTGGAGCCGGACGACGCTCACCGTGCGCTGGCCCGTGGCCGCCGCGAGGGGGCCGGGCAGGACGGACGACAGGGCAGATCCGAGACGCGAGCTCATGTCACCCACGCTAACGGCGACGCGCCGGACCCGGCGGCCCGGTGATCAGCCGGGCGCGAACACGGAGCCGGCACCCGACCACGTCGCAGCGAAGGCGTCCCTCGCTGCCTCCCACGCAGCCAGGGCGTCCCTCGCTCCCCGAGCCGCGCGAGCCGACGCGCGAACAGCTGCGCAGCGAAGGCGTCCCTCGCTGCCTCCCACGCAGCCAGGGCGTCCCTCGCTGCCCCAAGGACGCGCGGCTCCAGGACGCGCAGCTCCGGTTAGACGCGGACGCCGGCCCGGAACTTGGGCACGCGCAGGATGATCTTGGTGCCGGCGCCGCGCTCGGTCTCCACGATCAGCCCGTAGTCGGGTCCGAACGCCGAGCGCATCCGGTCGTCGACGTTGCCGAGGCCGACGTGCGCGCCCGAGAGGTGGGCGTCGCGGTTCTCCTCCTTGAGCGCCTTCGGGTCCATGCCGACGCCGTCGTCCTCGACGATGATCGTGCACTCGGCCCCGGAGTCCTCGGCCGTCAGCGTCACCGTGCCCCCGCCCGGCTTGCCCGACAGGCCGTGGCGCACCGCGTTCTCCACCAGCGGCTGCAGCGCGAGGAACGGCAGGACCACCGAGAGCACCTCGGGCGCGACCTGCACCTTCACCGTCAGCCGCGCGCCGAAGCGGGCGTGCTCGAGGGCCAGGTAGCGGTCGATGTTCTTGAGCTCGTCGGCCAGCGTCGTGTACTCGCCGGCCTGCCGGAACGAGTAGCGGGTGAAGTCGGCGAACTCCATCAGCAGCTCGCGCGCCCGCTCCGGGTCGGTGCGGATGAACGAGGCGACGGTGTTGAGCGCGTTGTAGATGAAGTGCGGCGAGATCTGCGCGCGCAGCGCCCGGACCTCGGCACGGTTGAGCCGGGCGCGCGACTCGTCGAGGTCGGCGAGCTCGAGCTGGCTGGAGACGTAGCGCGCCACCTCGGCCGACGCGCGCAGCAGCACCGGCCCGGGGGTGTCGGCGCTGACCGCGGCCAGGGTGCCCGCGACGTTGCCGTCGACCTCGAGCGGGACGACGACGATGCCGCGCACCGGGCAGTCCTGCGAGCCGCACTCGATGTCCTTGCGGCTGGCCACCTGCTGGCGACCGGTGCGCATGACCTTCTCGGCGTACTGGCGCACGTCGAGGCTGTGGTGCTCGGCCTCGCCGTCCCAGGCCAGCGGCACGCAGTCCGACCCGGTCATCGACAGCGCCTCGGTGTCGAGCAGCGTGCGCAGGTAGGGCACCGCGAACTGCGCCGACCCCTCCGAGAGCCCCTCGCGCAGCGCGGGCGCGGCCAGCGAGACCGTGTGCAGCGTCGAGAACGTCGCGCGCTCGAGCGGCGACGCGAACTCGTTGCGCCGCTTCACCCGCCGGTAGACCAGGACGGCGACCACCAGCGCGATCGCCACGCCGACGGCGGCGAGCACGCGCGGATCGGTCAGCCAGCTGAACACGACAGCTATTTGACCAGACGCGACAGCCGACGGTCCGCCAACGCGCGACCCTGTGTCTGGCACGTGGGGCAGTACTGGAACGACCGTTCGGCGTACGACACCTCGCGGACCGTGTCCCCGCAGACCGGGCACGGCAGGCCGGTGCGCGCGTGCACCCGCATCCCCGAGCGCTTCTCGCCCTTGAGCCGGGCGGCGTCCTGGCCCACCGCGCGGTCCACGGCCTCGGACAGCACGCCGATCATCGCCTGGTGCAGGCGGTCGACCGCCTCGACGTCGAGCTTGCCCGCCGCGGCGAACGGCGACAGCTTCGCGACGTGCAGGATCTCGTCGGAGTAGGCGTTGCCGATGCCCGCGAGCACCTGCTGGTCGACGATCAGCGTCTTGAGCCGCTCGGTGCGCCCGGCGAGCAGCTCGCCGAACTCCGCGCGCCCGAGCGTCAGCGCGTCCGGCCCGAGCTTCGCGATGCCCGGCACCTGCTGCGGGTCCTCGACCAGGTAGACCGCGAGCCGCTTCTGGGTGCCGGCCTCGGTGAGGTCGAACCCGGGTCCGCCGACGGTCTCGAGGTGCACGCGCAGCTCGAGCGGCCCCTTGCCGGGCTTCGGCGGCGTCGTCGACGCCTGGTCGTGCCAGCGCAGCCAGCCGGCCCGCGACAGGTGCACGACGAGGTGGAGCCCGTCGAGCTCGACGTCGAGGAACTTCCCGTGCCGCGCCGCGCCCGTGACCAGGCGGCCGGTGAGCGCCGAGAGCGGAGGGTCGAACGTCTTGAGCACCGTCATGCTCGCGAGGTCGACCCGCGCCACCGGCCGGGCCAGCGCGTGGGTGCGCAGGTGCTCGGCGAGGGCCTCGACCTCGGGCAGCTCGGGCATCAGCTCACCGGCTGGAGCGGGCTGTCGGCGTAGGCGGGCGTCGCGCGCGTCTCGAGGCTGCGGACGGTCTGCATCATCTCCTCGCGCGCCGCCGAGGTGCCCCGCACCCACCCCACCCAGCGCTCGGGCGCCGAGCCGTCGCTGCCCCCGGGCGTCTCGGCGACGAGGGTGCGCGGGCGGCGCAGCACCCAGCGGGTCGGGAAGAACAGCGCGATCGCGAGCAGGATCAGCCAGACCCAGACCGGCACGACGACGCCCTGGCTGCCCGTGAACCACCAGGCCAGGAGCGCGACCCAGAGCAGACCCATGATCGAGACGATGCCGATGGCCGCGAGCCGGCCACCCTGCATGTCGTGCTCGAAGTCCTCTCCCGTGGCGGGGTCGATCCACTCGAGCTTCTGGCGCACCATCCACTGCCGTCCGTCGGCGGCGCGCACGATGCGGATCCGGGCCATGACGTCACTCTAGCCCTGCTCACGACGCCAGACGGGTGCTCCGAGCGGGCCCGCGTCGCGGACCTGATCGCGCAGTTCGCGCTTGAGCACCTTGCCCGCCGCGGACACCGGCAGGGCGTCGGCGACGTGCACCGCGCGCAGCCGCTTGTAGGGCGCCACCTGCTCGTCGAGGGCCGCGACGATGCCCGCCGCCAGCTCCGCGGAGGCCTCGTGCCCGGGCGCGAGCACGAGCACCGCGACCGGCTCCTCCCCGACGGCGACGTCCGGCCGCCCGACGACCGCGGCCGACGCGACCTCGGGGCGCGCGACGAGCAGCTCCTCGAGCTCGCGCGGGTACACGTTGTAGCCCTTGTAGAGCAGCATGTCCTTGGCGCGGTCGACGATCTCGAGCTGGCCGTCCTCGCCGACCACGCCGATGTCGCCGGTGCGCAGCCACCCGTCGACCAGCGTCTCCGCCGTGGCCTCGGGCCGGTCGAGGTAGCCGACCATCACCTGCGGCCCGCGCGCCCACACCTCGCCCGCCTCGCCGGCGGCGACCGGCTCCGACGGCGACGGGCCCACCCGGATCTCGGTGTCGGGCACGGGGACGCCGACCGTGCCGATGCGGCGGTGCGCCGAGCGCGCGGTGGCGCCCATCGTGAGGCCCATCGTCGCCTCGGTCAGGCCGTAGCCCTCGACGATGACCGCCTCGGGCATCCGCGCGGCGATGCGCCGGGCGAGCGCGAGCGGCATCGGGGCGGCGCCCGAGGTCACGGTGCGCACCGAGGTGAGGTCGCGGCCGGCCGCCTCGGGGTGCGCGAGCAGCGCGTGGAACAGCGGCGGCGCCCCGGAGATGGTCGTGACGCGGTGGGTCTCGACGTCGGTGAGCAGGCGGACCGGGTCGAAGCGCTCGTGCACGATGCTCGTCGAGCCGGACACGACGGCGACCCCGATCCCGCCGATCGTCCCCATCGCGTGGAACCACGGCGCGACGGCGATGCCCGAGCCCTCGCCCAGGCGCACCGGCCACTCGTGCGCCGGGCCGAGCTGCTCGAGGCCGACGTCCCCGCCGACGCCCGGCACGGGCCGCGACCCGCTGCCGTGGCACGCGTACTGCAGCACGTTGGTGACGACGTTGGTGTGCGTGAGGACGACGCCCTTGGGGCTCCCGGTGGTGCCGCCGGTGTAGGCGAGGTGCGCCCGCGCGACGGTCGGGTCGAGGTCGACGACCGGCGGGTGGTCGGCCTCGGCGCCGTCGGCGACGGTGACGCCGTCCGTCGGGATCAGCGGCACGCCCGACCCGGTGTCCTGCAGGCCGATCATCGCCACCGCGCGGGCGTCGGCGAGCTGGCCCGCCACGCCCTCCGGCGGCAGCTGCGGGCTGACCGGCGTGAACGTCGCCCCGGCCATGAGGATCCCGTAGTAGGCGATCGGGAACGACAGCACGTTGGGCAGGTGCACGCCGACGACGTCGCCGGGGACGACCCCGCGCGCCTGCAGCTCGTGCGCCAGGCCGCAGGCCGCCCGCCACAGCCCGGCGAAGCCGATCTCCCGGTCGTGGTGGCGGAACGCCGTGCGCTCGCCGAAGCGCCGTGCGGCGCCGTCGAGCAGCGCCCCGACGGGCACCTCCGGGTACGCGAGCCGCTCGGGCACCCAGGTCCGCCAGTCCACCGCCGTCATGGTGGTGAACCTTATTGGCAGGCGTTCAGTTGTCCAGGAAGTCCTCGAGGACCCGGCCCAGCTCGTCGGGCCGCGTGAGCAGACCGAGGTGCCCGCCGTGGTGCAGGTGCACGGTCGCGCGCGGCATGAGCGTGCCCATGATGTGCGCGTTCACGATCGGGATGACCGGGTCGCGACGGCCCGCGAGCACCAGCGTCGGCGCCCCGATGAACGGCAGCACCGGCAGGCTCGTCCAGCTCATGAGGGCCATGAGCTGGAAGAGGTAGCCGCGGAACTTCACCGGGTGCACGCGGGAGAACACCGCGTCGACGCCCGCCTGGGACTCGCCCTGGTAGATCTCCGCGCCCTCCTCGCGACGGTAGGCGCGGTCGTTGTAGCGCCGCGGGGTCAGCATCTTGGCCAGCACGCTGAAGCGGGCCGGCACCATCATCGCGCCGGTCCCGGTGCTGACCAGGGCGAGGCGCGCGGTCCGGTCGGGGTGCTGGAGCGCGAACTGCTGGGCGATGCCGCCGCCCCACGACAGGCCGAGGACGTCGGCCCGCGCGTACCCGAGCTCGTCGAGCAGCCCCGAGAGGAGCGCGGCGAGCCCGGCCATCGGCAGCGGCACCCACGGCAGCGGTGACCCCCCGATGCCGGGCACGTCGAAGCGCACCAGGGGCCGGTCGGGGTCGAGCGCGGCGACGAGCGGCTCGAACAGCTCGAGGCTCGCGCCGATGCCGTTGACCAGCACCAGCGGCAGGCGCCCGGGCGCACCGGGGCGGTGGGCGACGTGGAGCCGGTGGCCGGTGACGACCACGTCGCCCACCCACTCGTCGCGTGGGGCGGAAGCGGGTTCGGGGACCGCGAGCGCGCTCACGACGCGCCTCCGGTCGGCGAACCCGCGGTGTAGCTGCGGTACACGGAGATCAGGGCCTCCTTCTGGGCGTCGGAGAGCCGGCGGTCGGCGCGGATCGCCCGTTCGGTGGACGAGTCCCCCCGCTCATCGGCATCTGCCGGGGCGCCCCCGGCCTGTTCGCGTACCAGGCCGGCCTGCAGGAGCAGGTTCTCGGCCGAGATGTCGAGGGCCTCCGCGATCGCGTGCAGCACACGGACCGACGGCTCGTGCAGCCCTCGCTCGATCTGGCTCAGGTACGGGTTGGAGATGTTGCTCAGGGCGGAGAGCTGCCGCAGCGACAGTCGCGCGAGCTTGCGCTGGCTGCGGATGAACCCGCCCAGGGCGCGGCGGTGGTCCTCCCACGGCCCGCCCGGGCCGACCACGGCGTCAGCCCACGACGTCAGCGCAGCGGCGACGTCACCGTCGCGCGGGCGGACGGGAGCGCCGGGGCGACCGCGTCGAGCACCTGGTGGGCCACCGAGCGCTGCGCCTCGAGGATCTGCACGCCGGTGTCGTAGACCCGGTCGACGACCTCGGCGGGCGTGCGCGGCAGGCCGGCCACCCCCTGGTCGGCACCCTGGGCGAGACCCGGGACGCCGGACAGGCCCGGGATGCCGGACAGGCCGGGGACGCCGCCGGACAGGCCGGGGATGCCCGGCAGGCCGCGCAGGGCCGAGGCCCAGCTCTCGGCGACGGAGCCGGCGAGGCGCAGACCGGCCTCCTGCACCTGCGCGATCGTGTCGACGGCCCGGTCGCGGAGCTGGTCGAGGTCCGGGTCGGCCTTCGGCGCGGTCGGCGTTGCCATGAGGGGTCCCTCCGTCGTCGGTGACGAGTGCTCAGTTTATCAAGCACCCGGGCCCCGGCGCGGGGGTGCGGTGGCCTCGGTCACGTCGGGTCACCGACGGACCACCAGCCGTCACCGCGGCCTACAGCGGCGGCAGCGTCCCCACCAGCCGATCGCGCCACCCCGCGACCTTCGCGACGCAGGCGTCGCAGCCGCACCGCCCCTCGCGGGTGGTCAGCAGGAGGTCCAGGCGCAAGAACACCCGGTCGTAGACGGGACCGACGGCGTCGTCGACCTTGCGACGCAGGGCGACGGAGGCGTGACGGTTCACGGGCAACACCCTCGGAGGTGAAGGCTGGCGGCCGGTTGCAGGAGGCGCGCTGACGATGCGCCCCGTGCAACACGGTGACGACCCGGGACGGTGCCGTCAACCGTCGATCGACCGCCGACCTCCTCCTGTTACGCAGGGTCACCCCGACGTCATGGCCGTGCGGTGCGCGTCACCCCTCGCCGAGCACGTAGCTGCCCGGCGCGTCACCGAGCGGCGGGTGCGCCTCCGAGCCCGTCGGGGGCGGCTGGCGCATCCCGCCGGCGCGCTCGCCGATCCAGTCGCGCCACGGCTCCCACCAGGAACCCTGCACCTCGGTCGCCCGCTGCATCCACGTGTCGGGGTCCGGCGCCGCGTCGCCGCCGACGGTGCCGATCCAGTGCTTCGCCTTCTTGCCGGGCGGGTTGACGACGCCGGCGATGTGCCCGCCGTTCGACAGCGTGAACGTCACGTCGCCGCCCAGCAGGCCGGTGGAGGTGAACGACGTGCGCCACGGCGCGATGTGGTCGTTCACCGCGCCCACGATGAAGGTGTCGTTGGTGATCGACTTCAGCTGCAGGTGCTCGCCGAGCAGCTCCAGCTCGCCGCGCGCCAGCTCGTTCTGCAGGTAGAAGTGCCGCAGGTAGAAGGCGTGCATCTTCGCCGGCATCCGGGTCGAGTCGGCGTTCCACGCGAGGATGTCGAACGCCGGCGGCGCCTTGCCCTCGAGCCAGTTCGGCCCGACGTAGTTGAAGATCAGGTCGTTGGCGCGGAGCAGGTCGAACGTGCCCGCCATCGACTCCGAGGGCAGGTAGCCGGTCTTGGCCATCTTGCGCTCGAGCCGCTCGACGATCTCCGGGTCGACGAAGCTCGCCACGGGCCCGGGATCGGAGTAGTCGAGCAGGGTGTTCTGCAGGGTCAGCGAGTTGATGCGGTCGCCCTGCCCCCGCGCGTGCAGCATGGCCGTCGCGATCGTGGCCATCAGCCCGCCCAGGCACAGCCCGACGAGGTTGACCTTCTCCGCCCCGGTGATCTCCTGGACGACGTCGAGCGCGGCGAGGTCGCCGAGCTCCAGGTAGTCGTCGAGCCCCGTGTCGGCCATCGACTCGTCCGGGTCGCGGTAGCTGATGACGAACACCGTGTGGCCGTGCTGCACGGCCCACTCGAGGAAGCTGCGGCCGGGGGCGAGGTCCATGACGTAGTACTTGTTGATCCACGGCGGGCTCACGAGGATCGGGATCTCGTGGACCTCGTCGGTCTGCGCCTCGAACTGGATGAGCTCCATGAGCCGGTTGCGGTAGACGACCTTGCCCGGCGTCGCCGCGAGCTCCTTGCCGACGCGCAGGGTGGTGCGGTCGACCTGCTGCGGGCGGCCCTGGTTGGTGGCGAGGTCGTCGAGCATCTGCCGGAAGCCGGACACCACGCTCGACCCGCCGGTCTCGAACGCCCGCTTGAGCGCCGCCGGGTTGCCCGGCAGGAGGTTGGTCGGGGAGAGCACGCTGCCCAGCACGTCGGCGAGCAGCGAGGCCCGCTCACGCGACGACGGGTCGAGTCCCGCGGCGTCGACGAGGTCGTGCAGGGTCGCGGCCAGGGCGAGGTACTGCTGGCGCAGCCCCCAGTAGACCGGGTTCTCCTCCCAGGTCGGGTCCTTGAACCGGCCGTCCTTCTCGATCGGCACCGGCCCGTCCGCGGTCGACCCGAAGGCCCGGGCGACGGTGGCCGTCCCGATGCGCGCGGCGAGGGCCGCGTGCCCGGCGACCACCCGCCCCACGTCGGACGGGTGGGTCGCCAGACCCTGCGCGAGCTGCACGACGGTGCGTCCCCACAGCGCCGGGTCGACCTCGGCCAGCACGTCGGCGGGGACCACCGACTCCAGGGAACGGGCGACGTCCACGGTCGGGAACGTCGGGACGGCCGGGCTCCGCTGCGCCTCGGTACGGGCCTGGTCCACGGTCATGTCGGCGACCTCCACGTCGACTCACCGGGCGTGCCGCACCTGACACGCCCCATCGACGAGTGTGCCCCGCTAGGACGTGCATCACACGGTTACCGACGAGTCCGAGGTCCCTCTCACGCCCCGGTCAGCCGGCGAGCGGCCCCCGCTTGCGCGCGACGATGCCCTCGTAGAGCAGCGGGCTGCGGTCGGTGGCGAGGCGGTGCTGGAAGCGCTCGCGACGGACGACCTCGAGCGCGCCGGAGCGGATCGACTCGCCGATCATGCCGCCGAAGCCCGACGTGTCGGTGGCCTCGAGGAAGGCGTCCTTGATGGTCAGGACGACCCAGCCGTCGGGGGCGATGAGGTCATAGGCGGTGCGGAACGCCAGGGGCGGGATGTCGCCGAAGCCCAGGGCGGCGACCACCGTCAGCGTGTCCAGCTGGTGGGCGGCCAGCACCTCGCGGTCCTCGGCCGGCAGCTTCGTGAGGTCCGCGACCCGGTAGTCGGCGTAGAGGCCCGGCCGGTCGCGCAGCGCGGCGTCGCGGGCCTCGGTGAGGATGTCGACGCCGACGGAGTGCTCGACCCCGACCGCCGCGAGCTCCTCGGCCATGATCCCGTTGCCCGCGCCCAGGTCGAGGACGCGCAGCGAGGACGCCGCCACGCCGGACGAGGCGAGCGCGTCGTCGAGGAGCCCGACCATGAACCGCGGCGAGTCGCAGCCCAGCACGTCGTAGAAGATCTTCTCGTAGAGCCCCGGCACCTGGAAGATGCGGTCGTAGTCGTGGAAGCGGAACTCGCCCCACGAGCCGTCGGGCTGGGCGACGACGCAGAATTCGTCGTCCTGGCTGAACTTGCTGCCCGGCTCGGGCAGCGCGAGGCGGATCGACTGGCGCGCCGCCTCGAGGTCGACGGGGTGGTGGGGCGTCCTGCCCGAGGCCTCGCCCGGCGCCGGTGCCTGTCGGACGACCTCGTGCTCGCGGCCGCTCGTGCCGGTGCTCGTGCCGTTGACCGCCGTGGGTGCCATCGCTGACCTCTCCTCCCGGTGTCGCCCACCGGGGGCGACGGAGCTGGACGCGGACAGGTGTGGTCGCCCGCGTGGAGCATCACGCGCCTCGATCGTCGTCAGGAGTCGCACGGAGGGTCAAGGGAAGGGGCGTCAATAGAATCAACGTCACGGTGGCGGCCCGGTCGATTACCCCCAGCGGCCGCCCTGCTGCCCGCGAGGGTCGTAACGCGTCGTGCGCTCGTCCTGGCCGTAGGGGCCGGGGTAGGGCTCGCGGGGCTGCTCGTAGCTGCCGTAGCGCTGGTCGTAGCGGCCGTCGTACTGGCGCCCGCCCCAGCCGCTTGCCGACACGGGGCGCACGGCGGTGCGCGAGACGCCCGAGAGCATCGAGATGATCGCGAGCCCGATCGCGGCGTAGAGGACCGCGGTCGCGATGTGGTCGATGATGCCGCCGCGGGCGAGGAAGACCTGCAGGAGCAGCACCACGAGCACCAGCAGCACGATCGCCGAGAAGAACGTCGCCGGCCGGGGCGTGGTGAGCAGCAGCAGGTGCAGCAGCGCGGTGCCGGCGAGGGCCGCGATGACCGCGCACACCGGGATGATCGTCATGGCGTTGTCGACCAGCGCGCCGCTGCGCTCCGCGGTCTGGATGCCGAGCTCGAAGACGTTGGAGATGATCAGCACGCCGACGATCGCGATGCCCGCGGCGACGATGGCCGTGGCGACACCGCCGGCCCAGAGCCTCTTGCCGAGGACCTCCACGTCGCCGTCGTCCCACGAGCGCTGCGGGTAGCTCACGACCTCGTCCTCTCCCCCGGACCGTCGGTGGTCGGCCCCGTCACGGTCGGTTGTACCGCAGAGCAGGTCGTCACGGGGGGACCATCCCCTGCCCGTGCGCGCGCTCGCGCTTCGTCCCCGTCCTTGACGTTCCGCGTCCGGCCCCGTTCGGTGGGAGGTCCTGCCGTCGCGAGGAGGAGCGTGGCCGATGACGACCCCGCAGCAGCACCCCATCACGGGCCGCACGGCACGCCGGCTGCCGCGGCCGTCGGAGCTGCGGCCGCTCCTGCGTGTCGCCCGCCCCGATCTCGACCCGACGCGGCGCCGCCTCGCCCGCGCCCAGACCGTGGCCGACCTCCGCGAGATCGCCCGCCGGCGCACCCCGCGCGCGGTCTTCGACTACACCGACGGGGCCGCCGAGGCCGAGCACTCGCTGCGGCGGGCGCGGGAGGCGTTCGCGTCGCTGGAGTTCCGGCCGTCGGTGCTGCGGGACGTCTCGACGGTGGACATGTCGACGACGCTGCTCGGCGGGCCGTCGGCGCTGCCCTTCGCCTTCGCACCGACCGGGTTCACGCGGATGATGCACCACGAGGGCGAGCCGGCCGTGGCGCGCGTGGCCGCGCGGCTCGGGGTGCCGCACACGCTCTCGACGATGGGCACCACGTCGCCCGAGGACCTCGCCCTCGCCGCGCCGGAGACCCGCCGCTGGTTCCAGCTCTACCTCTGGCGCGACCGGGAGGCGAGCGCCGCGATCGTCGAGCGGGCCAAGGCCGCGGGCAACGAGGCGCTCATGCTCACCGTCGACACCCCGGTCGGCGGGGCGCGCCTGCGCGACGGGCGCAACGGGCTGACCATCCCCCCGGCGCTCACCGTCCGGACGCTGCTCGACATGGCCCGCCACCCGCACTGGTGGGCGAACGTCCTGACCACCGAGCCGCTCGAGTTCGCCGCCCTGTCGTCGTGGGGCGGCACGGTCTCGGAGCTCATCGACACGATGTTCGACCCGCACCTGACGCTCGACGACCTGACGTGGCTCCGATCCACGTGGAACGGGACGCTCGTCGTCAAGGGCGTGCAGACGGCGGAGGACGCCCGCCGGGTGGTGGACGCCGGCGCCGACGCGATCGTCGTGTCGAACCACGGCGGGCGCCAGCTCGACCGCGCGCCGGTGCCGCTGGAGACGCTGCCGTCCGTGGTCGCGGCGGTCGGCGACGACGCGGAGGTTCTGCTCGACACCGGCATCATGTCCGGCGCGGACATCGTGGCCGCCGTGGCGCTGGGGGCGTCGGGCTGCCTCGTCGGGCGGGCCTACCTCTACGCGCTCATGGCCGGCGGCGAGCGCGGGGTCGAGCGGCTCGGCGCCATCCTCACCGCCGAGATCCGCCGGACGATGGCGCTGCTCGGCGTCTCGCGGATCGCCGACCTGACGCCGGACCACGTCCGGCTGCGGGGATAGGCGGCTCCGGGTAGGCGCGGTCGGTAGGCGCTCTGGGGAGGCGCTAGCGGCGGCGGGTGAGCACGACGAACGGGATCGTGCGCCCGACCTCCTGCGCGCGCCGCTGGTAGCCGCGGAAGGGGCCGTACGTCGCGATGGCGGCGGGCCAGAGCCGCTCGCGCTCGGCGTCGCCGGCGATGCGTGCGTGCACCGGGCGGACCTCGTCGCGCACCTGCACGGTCGTGTCGGGGTGGGCCTTCAGGTTGTGGAACCAGGCCGGGTGGCGCGGGTGGCCGCCGTAGGACGCGACGACGACGAGGTCGTCCGGGTCGTCGGGGTGGGTGAAGTACAGCAGCGGCGTGGTGCGTGGGCGCCCGCTGCGCGCGCCCACGTGGTCGAGCAACAGCATCGTCGGCAACCCCGGGATGCTGTGCCCGAGGCGCCCGCCGGTACGGCGGTAGAGCGCGATGTGCGCCCTCGTGACCGCCCCGACCACGGGGGCGAGGCGGTCGAGGGCACGGCCGAAGTCCTGGGTCGAGACCACGGCCGGACCGTACCGGCGGGTAGCGCGGGCTACAGCGTGAGCAGCCGGTCGAAGAACTCCCGGTAGCGCTGCACGGCGCGGCGCAGCTCCTCGGTGGACGGGTCGCCGTCCAGCGCGTTCGGGTCGAGCGCGCTGCGCTGCTGGGCGAAGGTGCGCGAGAGCTCCTCGAGCACCTCGCCGACCAGGCCGTCCGCCCGCGCGGCGGCGTCACGGGGCTGGTCGACGAAGGTCATGCGGACCTCTTCCCACTGCGAGCGCCACTGGGCCGCCCGCTGCGGGTCGATGATCGTGTCGTGGTCGGGGCCGGCGCTGCTCCCGCCGCCGGTACCGCCCCGAGCGGTGTCCGAGGCCGGCTCGCCCGGACCACCGGGCCCGCCGAAGCCGTTGCCGCCGTCACGGCCGCTCGTCGGCTCACCGGGCGCCCCGCCCGCGCGGTCCGGCGGTCCGGGGTAGGCCCCGGGCTGTCCGCCCATCCCGGACGGGCCGGCGACCCCGGGGCCGCCCGGACCGGCGCCGGTCGGCACCCCGGAGTCCTGCCCGGCGTACTGCTGACCGGGCGCCTGGCCGGCGTGCTGCCCGTACTGGTCGGGCTGGGCACGGGGCTGGTCGTACTGGCCCCCGTACTGACCCCCGTACTGGCCCCCGCCGTACTGACCGGCCTGGTCGTACTGGCCACCACCGACGTGCTGGCCCGGCTGCGCGCCCTCGTGGTCGTACTGGCCCCCACCGACGCCCTGGCCGCCGCCGAGGCCCTCGCCGGTGCCGGGACCCTGACCGCCGACGTGCTGGCCCGGCTGGTCGTACTGGCCGCCGTACTGACTGCCGTACTGGTCGCCGTACTGACTGCCGTACTGGCTGCCGCCGACGTGCTCGCCGGCCTGCTGGCCGTACGCCCCGCCCGGCCCGCCGTGCTGGGCGGCGTACTGCCCGCCCTGCGGCTGGCCGTACTGCTGCTGGGCGCCGACGGTCGGGTCGCCGTAGGGGTCGGCGTGCTGGGCGTGCTGGTCGCCGAACTGCCCGGCGGCCTGGCGGCCGTAGGGGTCCTCGGCGCGTCCCGGTCCGCCCTCGTTCTGCCGCGGGTCCTCGTCGTACCCGCCCGGACGGGCGTGGCCCGCCTGCTCGTCGTAGCCCGCGGGACGGCTCTGCTCGGGGTGGTTCATCGCCTGCGCTCCTGGTGTCCGTCGGGTCCGCCGGTCGCCGGGGGCGCCGACGGTGGCCGGCCCGGACCGGCCGGGGCGGCGGGCGGCGCTCCCTGCCCGGGCGCACCCCCGCGTGACGGCTCGATCCGCTCTGTCGCTCCTGCTGGGGGACCGCTGTACTGGCCCGCGCCGCCCCCGGGCGAGCCCGGGATGCGCTCGGTGCCGCCGGCGGGGCCGCCGTGACCGTCGTACTGCCCCGGCCCGCCGGGCTGTCCGCCGTACTGACCACCCGGTCCGCCGGGCTGCCCGCCGTACTGACCCGGGCCGCCGGGCTGCCCGCCGTACTGGCCCGGGCCACCGGGCTGCCCGTCGTACTGGCCCGGGCCGCCGGGTGCGCCGTCGTGCCCACCCTGCGGCGAGCCGTCGTCCAGCATCGCCTCGACCAGCGTGCGGAACGCCGTGAAGGCGGCGCGCAGGTCCTCGGTGGTCGCCGAGCCCTGCCGGTGGGCGGTCACGACCCGCTGGGCCTCGCGGTAGTCCTCGACGAGGTGGGGCTGGGCGACCGACAGGTCGTCGGTGCGGCGCTCGCCGCCCTCGACCGGGTAGCCACGGGCGCGCATGATCGTCACGAGCAGCGCGTCGGCGTGCTCCACCGCGCCGCCCGGGTCGTCGACGAACCCGCGCTGGACCTGCTGCCAGTCGGCGTGGAACCGCTGGCGCTCCTCGGGCTGCAGCGGCCGGAGCTCGTGCTGGTCGTGGCGCTCCTTGCGCTGGCGCAGCTCGCGCTCGGCCTCCTTGCGGTCGCCGGTCTCGGAGACACGGCGCTCGTACTCGGGACCGAACTCCTGCTGCAGCTGTTGCTGTCTCCGGCGTCGCGCGAGCACGAGGGCAGCGGCCCCGGCGATCGCCAGCAGCACCACCACGATGACGATCACGACGGCCACGGTGCCCATCGCGGGACCCCTTCCGGAGGTGGGTTTCTAGTGATCAGCGTTGTGGAGGGGGTGCCCGGTCTCCATCCGCCATCCGCCCCTTTCGAGGGAATTAATTCCCTGCCGCGGCCCGCTCCTCGCGCGGTCGGCGGCGCTGCGTGACCTCGCCGATGGCGGGCGGTTCGTACGAGACGTCGCCGGGGTTGGCGTCGACGCCGGGCGGGACGATCTCGTCGATGCGGTCGAGGACCTCGTCGTCGAGGGTGACCTCGGCCCCGGCGAGCACGTCCTCGAGCTGCTCCATCGTGCGCGGCCCGATGATCGCGGAGGTCACGGCCGGGTGGGACACGGCGAAGGCCATCGCCATGTGCACCATCGACAGGCCCGCCTTCTCCGCGAGCGGGATCAGCGCCTCGACGGCGTCGAGCTTGCGCTCGTCGGTGAACCGGCCCGGGGTGCGCTGGGCGCGTCGGGTCCCGGCCTCCTGGCCCTTGCGGATCTTCCCGGTGAGCATGCCCATCGCCAGCGGGCTCCAGACCAGCGTGCCCATGCCGTAGCGCCGGCAGACCGGGAGGACCTCACGCTCGATGCCGCGGTTGAGGATCGAGTACGGCGGCTGCTCGCTGCGGAAGCGCTCGAGGCCGCGGCGCTCGGCGACCCACTGCGCCTCGACGATCTCGGAGGCCGGGAACGTCGACGACCCGATCGCGCGCACCTTGCCGCTGCGCACGAGGTCGGTGAGCGCGGAGAGGGTCTCCTCGACGTCGGTCTCGGGGTCGGGGCGGTGGATCTGGTAGAGGTCGACGTGGTCGGTCTGCAGCCGCCGCAGCGAGTCCTCCACCTCGCGCACGAGCCAGCGCCGCGAGTTGCCGCGGTGGTTCGGGTCGTCGCCCATCGGCGCGTGCGCCTTGGTGGCGAGCACGACGTCGTCCCGGCGGGAGGGCGGGAGTTGTTGCAGGGCCTTGCCGACGATCTCCTCCGACTCGCCCTGCGCGTAGACGTCGGCGGTGTCGACGACGTTGATCCCCGCGTCCAGCGCGCGGTGGATGATCCGGATCGAGTCGTCGTGGTCGGTGTTGCCCCACGCGCCGAACATCATCGCGCCCAGGCAGTAGGGGCTGACCTTGATCCCGGTACGTCCCAGCGTCCGCATCCTCACGGCCGGGGAGTAGCCGTCGGTTGCCCGATCGATGCCTGCCCCGGGATCAACCCGGCGGCGGTGCGCCGGACGGCAGGCCGATCCGGGCGACGACGGGGATCGCGAGGCGCAGCTCGCCGATCCCGGTCGGGTGGAACGGGTGCGGGTCCTCGAGGGACTGCAGGTCGGCGCCCAGCCCGTCGGGCGCCGGCGTGCACAGGGGGCGCAGCGGCGGGGCGACGACGTCGAACCCGTAGCGCCGGGCCCCCGCGGTGAGCACGCCGTTGAGCTCGGCGTTGCGGCCCGCGAGCAGCGCGATCTCCTCGGGGGTGAGCCCGGGGTACTGCAGCGGCCCGCGGACGGTGGCGCACCGCGCGTCGGGGCGCAGCACGTCGTAGGAGGTGACGACGACGACCCGCGGCCGCGACGGCAGGGTGGCGAGGTCGGCGAGGAGGTCGGCGTAGTCGCGGTCGAAGGCCGCGAGCCGGTAGCGGAACTCGCCGGCGGTGAAGTTGTCGGCGCAGTCGGCGGCGGCGTAGCAGTAGCCGATGAGGTCGGTCCAGTTCAGGTCGTTGGGCCCGACGGCGACGACGACGAACGCCGGGTCCTCGACCTGCTTGAGCCGGCCGATCTGGGGCGGCACCAGCTGCCCGCCGACCTGCTGCGGTGCGCGCAGGCCCGCGGTGATGCGGGCGCCCGAGCAGGCGAGGTTGAGCACCTCGTCGCCGAGCGCGGCCCCGACCTGGCGCGCGAGCGAGTCGCTGCTGCGGGCGCAGGCGAGGTCCTCGGGCGTGGCGTCGGGCGTCGGGGGCCCGCCGAGCCGGGCGACGCGCGAGTCCCCGATCACGACCCCCCGGACCCCGGACACCTCGGGGCCGACCGGCGACGGCGTGACGTGGTGGGCGCCGGTGAGGTCGGTGAGCGAGCGGGCGTCGCGCAGGCCCTGGGCCCCGGCCACGGCGAGCACCCCGCACACGCCCCACGCCCCGAGGGCCACGGCGAGGGCGACGACCGTCGAGCGCGTCAGCGTCCGCGAGAGCCGGCGGGCGATGACGGCCGGGCGCGCCGCCGCCCCCGACCGCCGCGCGGTGGACCGCAGGGCGGCGAGGACGCGCAGCGACCCGACGAGCCCGCACACGCCGAGGACGACGGCGACCAGGATCAGCGTCGCCCACGCGTACCAGCGCTCGAAGCCGCCGACGATCGCCGCCAGCGCGTCCGCCGGGCTGCTGCCCTCCGCCAGCGACTCCACCGCGCGGCCGGCGGTCTCGTTGCGCTGCACCGGCCCGATCGAGAGCTGCGGGCGCAGCGGCCCGTAGATCGTCACGTCCGGGACGTCGAGGCTGGTGTTGCCGATCTGCACGATCCGTGGCGGGCCCGACGGCGTCGCGGTCGGCGGCTGCGCCCCGACGCTGATCTGCTGCCCGAACGCCTCGACGTCCTGCTCGGGGGTGAGCACCAGCGCCGCCCACACCCCGGTCACGACGCAGACGACGACGAGCACCAGCGTCACCGGCGAGCGCAGCTCGCGTCCGAACCCACCGCGGCGCCCCACGGCACCAGCCCTACCCGACCCACCCCGTCGCCGTCACCCGGACGAGTGTCACGTCCGGCGCCGGCGCTCCACGAGGGCGAGGCCCGCGGCGACGGCCGTGGCGACGACGAACGACAGCAGCGACGCCGACAGCCACGTCGGCGGCGTGAACCCGAGGGCGTCGCGCACCGCGGTCCAGGCGTCGGACCAGACGGGGGCGCCACCCGGGTTGACCAGCTGGTACACGACGAACCCGACCGCCCACGCGACGACCATCAGCGGCCGGGAGGGCGCCCAGCGCGACAGGTCGGGCGCGGCGCCCCGACGGACGAGCGCGTCCCCGACCCCGACGCCCAGCAGCGGCACGAACACCGACCCGATGACGGCGAGGAAGACCGCGTAGTCGTCGATGGTGACGCCGAGGGCCAGCACCGTGATGAGCGCGCCGATGACGAGGCAGAGCAGCCGACGGTCGGCGCGCGGCGCGAGGTTCTGCACCGAGACCGCCGTCGAGTAGACGTTGGCGAACGACTGGTCGGTCTCCCGCGCGGTGAGCACGAGCAGCGCCACGAGACCGAGCGGCGCGGCCAGCATCGGCGCGAACACCGCGTCGCCGTCGCCCGCCACCAGCGCGAGGGCGGCGAGGCCGACGACGAAGCAGACGATCTGGGTGATGCCGTAGCCGACCGTGGCCGCGGCGAAGGCGGTGGAGACGCGGCGGGAGTGCCGGGAGAAGTCCGAGGCGACGGGGATCCAGGAGACGGCGACGGCGATCGCCGCGTCGGTGCCCGCCCAGAACCCGGCCCAGGAGCCGCCCCCGGCGGCGAGGTCGAGCTCCGGGCGCGAGAAGAGCCACCAGGCGAGGTAGGCGACGGAGATCGCGACGAGGATCGTCACGACCCGCCGCAGCAGCCGCAGCATCCCGAGCGGGCGCAGGGTCAGCAGCGTCGTCACCACCCCGGCGCCGAGCACCCACGCCCACGTCGGCCCGCCGAGCGCGAGCGTGCCCGCCTGCGCGATGACGACCAGCTCGAACGTCCCCCAGCCGATCAGCTGGACGACGTTGAGCACCGACGGCACCCACGACAGGACCCCGCCGAACAGGCCGCGGAGCAGCACCATCGCCGGCGCCCCGGTCGCCGCGCCCGGCATCGCGGACAGCCCGACCATGGCGCTGCCGATCAGCGTGCCGACGACGGTCGCGACCACGGCGGCGGTGACGGTCAGCGCCGGCGCACCCGCGGGCTGGAGGACGGCGAGGACACCGGCGAACCCCAGCAGGCTGACGCCGAGGTTGGCCCAGAAGGCGCCCTGGTCGAGGAAGCCGAGGGTCTGGGGGACGGGTCCGTCGAGGGTGGGCGCGACCTCGGGGTGCGCACCGGTCCCGGAGGTGGACGCGGACGTGGACGTGCTCATTCGCAGCCTCCCTGCGCCGGCATGATCCGGATCAGGTTCCGACGGTCGGGACCGCTGCCGTCCTGCTACGGCGAGGTCCCCTCTCAGCCCGGTTCGCCCGGACTCCCGTGAGCGCCGCCTCGGCGCCTGCCCCCGACCGTATGTCGGCGGGCGCACGAACGCGAGGGGCCGCCCGCCGTGATCGCGGAGATCACGGGGACGGCCCCTCGGGTCGTGCGGTCGCGCTAGGAGTTGGTCCCCTCACGCGGGATGTTGGTGCACTGCGCAGCGGGGATGCGACCGGCGATGCACTCGGCACCGGCCTCGTTCTGCGCCTCGGTGGCGACGTTCTCGTAGTCGGAGTGGTCCGTCGCCGGGTCGTGCTGCTCGTTCGGGAAGCTGTCGATCTGGAAGGTGCGGCCCTCGGGCTGGTCGTACTTCAGCGTGATCCGCAGCGCCGGGATCGGCGTCTGGTCGGACTCGCAGTTCCCCTCGTCGTCCGGGAAGAAGATGTGCGAGCGGAAGTCCTTCGAGTCGAGGTTCTCGCCGTCCCAGCAGCTGGGGTAGTCGAGGATGCGCGTGAGCTGCTCACCCTCGCCGCAGATGGGGTACTGCGCGGTGATCCGGTCCTCGTTGCCCCCGCCGGAGCACGTGTACTTCGCGTTGACGTTCTTCCCGTCCTGCGCGCCCTGCTTCGCGTTGCCCATGATCATCATGAGGTGCGTGGGCATCGGCTGGACCTCGCGGTCGCCGTGGCCGTGGAACCGCAGGTCCACCGAGGCCGGCTTGAGGATCGCGCCGCGGTTGCCGTCGAGGCTGCCGCCGTCCTCACCGTCGTCGGGGCTCGCGCCGTTGATGTCGCGCAGCACCGGCCAGAAGAACGTCGAACCGTCCTCGTTGACGCACGACGTCTGGTTGTCGTCGGCGGCCGCCTGCAGCGAGTCGTCGTCCGAGTCCGCGTTCGTCGTCCGGTTGCCGACGTAGTCGTGGACGTGCTGGGCACCGTTCCGCTTGCCCGGCGCGGCCATGTAGTTGTCGGAGTTGTTGTGGTCGCTGACGCCGCAGTCGACGGCGTAGGACCCGCCGCGGAACACGCCGCCCTCGCCGATGTTGCCGTTGCGCTCGACGTCGGCGATGTCGACGTAGTCGCCCTCGTCGGCGTCCGCGGCCTCGTCACGACCGGGGAACGGGTCCTCCTGGGCCGCCCGGGCCTCGGCGGCCTCGACCTCGGCGCCCTCGTTGTCGGCCTCGACCTCGCCGACGTCCTCGTTCATCCCGTTGTTCTCGGCCGAGCGACGCTCTCGCTCGCTCTGGCCGTCCTCGTCCTGGCCACCCTGGTCGGAGTTCTCCTCGCCCTCGGAGCCCTCGGAGCCCTCGTCGGAGCCGGAGCCGGACTCGTCGTCCGAGCCCTCCGAGCTCTCCTCGGAGCCCTCCTCGCCGGACTCCTCGTCGCCGCCCGTGAACGCGCTGAGGATCCCGGAGTCGGAGCCCGAGCCCGAGTCGTCGTCCGCGAAGGCCGAGCCGGCGACGGTGACGATGCCGCCGGTGATGAGCAGGGCCGCCACGATCGCGAGCAGCCGCTTGGGGAGTGATACGCGATGTCGTCCGCGTCGGGGCACGGGGAACCTCCTACGGGTGCCCGCGGCGCCGGGACGTGGGGAGCTCGTCCGGGGAGTCGGCGTCGGGGACACGGGTGTCCACGGGTGGTCTGTCGGCGGAGCACGGACGACGGCATGACGTGAGGGGGAGCGTCGCCGTCCGGCTCCGACGGAAGGTCACGGTAGGGACACGGCCACTCACGGAGACCGGAGCTGAGAAAATCAGTGCTCGGACACCGCTCGCAGGCCCGCTCGGCGCGACGATCGGCAGGCTGATGCCGCCGAAAGGATGAATCCGTGCTCCGCTCGCACCGCCCGGCTCTCAGGTGACCACCGGTCGGCGACGCCGACGAGCATCACGTCTCCGTTCAGCGCTCGTCGATTGAAACCGCGAGCAGCTCGGGCCACAGTGGCCGCGATGAGACCTGACCGTTATGCGGGCGCGGAGCGGGGCCGCGTGCTGTGCGTGGCCCCGTCCCACCGCACAACGAGCGTCCTCGTGGGGACGTTGCGGTCCCACGGCTTCGAACCGCAACTCCTTCGTGAGAGCTGGAGCGTCGGGGCCACGGCCCGGGCGAGCGGCGCCCGCGCCGTCGTCCTCGACATCGAGATGCCCGGGCTGCGTCCGGTCGAGGTCCTCGCCGACCTCCACCGCGACAGCCCGCGCACCCCCGTCATCGCGCTGACCAGCCCGGAAGCCCGCGACCGCACGGTCTCGACCCTCCGCGCGACCCAGGACGACTACCTCGTCACGCCCTTCCCCATGGAGGAGCTGCTGGCGCGCCTGCGGCTGCGGCTGGGCGACGACCGGCCCACCGCGCAGCTCTTCCTGCGCCGCGGGGACGTGGCGGTCGACACAGCGCTCGAGCAGGTCTTCGTCGAGAACAAGCCGGTGAGCCTCTCGCGCACCGAGTTCGCCGTGGTCGACGCGCTCATCCGCCACCCGCGCGGGCAGGCGATGTCGCAGGAGCAGCTCGTCACGCGCGTGTGGGGCGGGCCGCCGACGTCGAACATCGTCGAGGTCTACATCGGCTACCTGCGCCGCAAGCTCGGCGCGGAGCGCATCCGCACCGTCCGCGGGCGCGGCTACATCCTCGAGGGCTGAGCCCGCAGCCCGGGGCCCCTCTCGGGGCCCTACTCCAGCACGAGGTGGCCGGCGCCGCGGCCGATGACGTAGGTCGGCCAGCCCGGGCCGGGCCCCGTCTCGTAGGTGAGCTGGCGGTCCGGCGGCTCCACCGGCTCGCGCTCGGCGTGCAGGAAGTTGACGCGCAGCAGCCAGGCCCCGAGCGGTCCCGCGGTGGCCTGCCGTGAGTCGACGATCGACATGAGGCGGGCCCGGTCGCTGAACTGGTCCACGATGTCGCAGCGGCACGCGAACGCGAGGGTCCCGATCTCGCCGGGCGCGAGGACGCTCTGGCCGGGCGGCAGCTCGCGGCCGAGGCCGGTGCCGGCGTTGATGTAGTCGGCGGCGCTGGCCCAGTTGCCGAACACCGCCGGGTGGGGCCACGGGATGCCCAGCCCGGTCTGGTGCCCGATGCTCACGCCCGCGACCAGCGCCAGCCCGGTGACGACCGCGCCGGTGCGCTGCAGGCTCAGGTCGGCGGCGCCGAGGGCCGCGCACAGCGTCATCAGCGCCAACGACGGGCAGTAGTACCAGATGTAGGACGAGACGCCCATCGCCGCGTACGCGCCGTAGTGCGCGGCGGCGGCCAGCCCGCAGGCCACGACGACGCGGTCGAGCAGCCGTCCCCGCCCGCGCAGCCACCGGGCGGCCGACACGACGAACGACACCACGCCGACCCCGACGACCACGCCGACGACGAGCATCGCGACCGGCCACCGCTCGGCCATGAACAGCGGGCCGTTGCCGAAGACCTCGCCGCCGGGGAACGCCCCGCTCGTCTTGATGATCAAACTGTCGGGCACGAAGCTGCCGAGCACGAACCAGGACCACACGTGCCACGGCAGCGTCACCAGCGCGCCGACGCCCAGCGCGACCAGCGTCCGGCGCCACGAGCGCGGCGCAGCCACCAGGAAGAGCACCACCACGAGGACCACGGCGGGCAGCACCAGGTCGGGGCGGGTGAGGACCGACAGGCCGGTGACGACGCCGGTCGCGACCGCCCGGCGCGCCGCGGCGTAGCGGGCCACGCCCACGAGCAGCGCCGCGACCAGGAACGACTCCATGCCGACGACGGCGGCGAAGATCGGCGAGGTGACGATCAGCCCGACCGTCAGCGCCGCGACCAGCACCCGGCGGAGCCGGAGCTCGCCGGCCAGGCCCGCCGCCCAGACCGCCATCACCGCGGTGGTCGCGACGAGCACGAGGCCCGCGGACACCGCGGGACGCCCGGTGACGAGGATGCCGCCCGCGAGCAGCCAGACGTTGAGCGGCGAGGTGGCCGAGTTCGCGTCGCGGAACGGGGTCAGGCCCCAGTGCCCGAGCTCGGCGACGTTCCGGGCGTAGTCGAGGGTGATGTAGGAGTCGTCCGGCATCCCGCGGTACGCCACGAGGAACAGCAGCCCGCCCATGAGCGCGCCGACGGCGGCCGCGAGCAGCATCGCCGGCGACGGCCGCCGCCGGGTGCCGGCGCGCGGGGTGTCGTCGACGAGGGTGGGCAGGTCGCGCACCGAGCCGCTCGCCGGGTCGAGACCGGTCGCCACGTCAGCCCTCTCCCCCGACGGGGCGCCGATCGACGACGATCTCGTTCGGCATCCGCCGGCTCCGTCCCGCAGTGTCGGTGTCGTCGTCCATATCACCACGCCGGGCGACGGTCCCTCCGACGAGGGCTCCCGGGCGTGCCGTGAGCGTGCGCGGGCTACGCGGGGAAGAGGGTGTCCTCGCGCTGCGCGGGGTCGCCGCCGACGCGGATGAACCACTCGGTGCCGAAGGCCAGCGCGAAGCGGTCGTCGGGCAGGGCGAGGAAGAAGGAGTCGTCGGGGATCTGGCTGCGGTGCGCGCGCATGGCCTCCCGCTTGGCCGCGAGCCACGGCGTCACGTCGACGCGGGTGGTCAGCTCCTCCTCGGGCGAGCCGAACCCCTCGGGGTCGAGATCGGGCATCTCCTCGCCGGCCTCGCGCGCCATCGCGGCCATGCGCCGGAACTCGTCGCGGTTGCTCGTCGACTCGTAGACCCGCGGCGTGCCCGCCAGCTCCCCGGCGCGGCGTCCCACGCGGTGGACCTGGACGTGGTCGGGGTGGCCGTAGCCGCCGATGCGGTCGTAGCAGGTGAGGACCTCGGCGTCCTCCTCGCGCAGGATCGCCGCGAGCCGCTCGGCGGCCTCCTCGACGTCCGCGGACCAGAACGACCCGGGCGCGCCGTTGGTGTCCGTGTCGACCATGCCGGAGTCGACGTAGCCCAGGAACTCGACCCGCGCGACGCCCAGCACGTCGGCCGCCGCGTGGGTCTCCTTGACCCGGCGCTCGGCGAGCGTCTCGCCGTTCTCGAGGACGCCGGGGACGATCTCGCCGTGCTCGCCGCGCGTCGCGACCACCAGGACGACCCGGTGCCCGGCGTCCGCGGCGGCGCGCATGACGCCGCCGCAGGCGATGCACTCGTCGTCGGGGTGTGCGTGGAAGGTGACCATGGTCGCCACGGACGCGGAGCCTAGTGACGACGCCTCACGCCAGCGCGATCGACGCCACCAGCACCACCGCGACGAGCAGCAGCAGGGCGACGGTCCCCAGGATCACGCCCGCGCGAGGGCCGGGTCCGCGGGCGAAGAGCTCGCGCCCCTGCAGCCCCTCGGAGCGGGCGGCGGCGCTCGCCCACGGCGGCGCGGTGTCCTCGGGGCGCACGACCCCGCCGGCCGCCGCGCGGGCAGGTGCGCCGGGCACGAACTGCGTCCGCTCCGGTGGCGGGGGCGGCGCCGGCCGGTCGGGGCCGCCGCTCCACGCGGAGCGGCCGGTGCGGCCTCCCGACCACGGCGGCTCCGCAGCGGGACCCCGGCGCACCACCTGGGTCTCCTCCGCCACCGGCGCCCGGTCCTGCCGGGACACGACCTGCGTGCGGTCGGCGGCCGGCCCCGCGGCGTCGCGCACGACCTGTGTGGTGTCGGGTGACGCCTCCTCCGCCTCGCCCGCCGCCCACCGGAACGGCGGCGGGAAGGGGTCGGCCGGCAGGGGCCGCTCGTCGGTCTCGGCGTCGTCCTCCTCGACCGGGGGCGGCGGGGGACGCAGCGCGGGCGACGACCGGGTCTCGGGCAGCGGGGGCGCCTCCGCGGGCGTCGCGGGGATCGGGATGCCGCGGGGGACGGCCGACGCGTCCGGGTCGGCGGGCTCGGCGGGGGGTGTGTCGGCGGGCGCGGGCTCGGCCGATGGGGGCTCGGCCGACGTGGCCGGTTCGGCCGGGGCGGGCTCGGCCGGCGCGGCGTCGGCCTGCGTGGCCGGCGCGGGCTCCGCCGCCGAGGCGTCGGCGGTGGCGCCGCCCGACACCGCCGGGCGCTTCGTGGCCGTCGGCTCCGCAGCGACCGGCGAGGCCGGTCCGGCCGGTGCGGCCGCGCTCGTCGGGTCGTCCGTGCCGGGCTCCACCGGCGTCGCGGGCCCGCTCGGGGCGAGGGCGCTGGCCACCGCGCCGGCGGCCGGCATCGTCGCGAAGGCGTCGGCGGACCGGCGTGGCTCCGGCTCCCCCGCCGCGGACGCGCCGGTGGTCGGCGGCTCCTGGCTCGGCGGCTCGGGGTCCGCGACGGCCGCGACCCCGATCGGCTCGGCGTCGGCGGGCTCGAGCTCGACCGCCGCCGGGCCGACGGGCGCGGGATCGGCCGCGGGCTCGGTGGCCTCCCGACCCGGCGCCGCCGAGGAGGGCGGCGAGGCCGAGGCGGCCGGTGGGGTCGCCGCGGCCACCGGGTCGACCCGTGTCCTCGGGCCGGTCGGTGGCGGGGTCTCGCGGGCTGGATCGGACGGGCCGCTCCCCCGCCCGGCAGCCGCCGCCGCGGTCGGCGTCCCGGAGCCGGCGGGGCTCGCCGGTGAGCTCGCCGGACCGCCGCCGCCGGGTCGCGACGCCGGCGGGGGCGGGAGTGCTCCGCGTGGGGGGTCGGCCGGCCACGACGGACCGGGACGCACGCCGGTGGTGCTCACCGGCGCGGTCGGGCCGGGACCCCGCGCGGCACCGTCACGTCCGTCGGCGGGTCGCGCAGCTCCCGCCGAGGTCGGGGCGCCGCCCGCGGGCGCCGGGTCGTGGCCCGCTCCGCCGGCCGGTCCCGCCGGCCGACGCGGCGGTCCCGACGGCGGGCCGGGGCGTTGACCCGGAGGCGGGCCCGCGGGGGGTCGCCCGTTCGGCGACCCCGTGGTCGGCGGGCCGCCCGGCCCCGACGACGTCCCGCCCGCCCGCGGCGCCGGTCGATCGGGAGACGGGGGGCGCGTCCCGTACCCGGCGTCGTCGGGATCGAAGCCCAGCTCGCGCTCGGCGGCGTCGAGCTCGCTGTCGTCGAGGTCGTCGCGGGCGGCGGGCGGCGGGGGCAGGCGGCTGGCGAGGATCGCGTCCCGCCGGCGCCGGTACGACTCGGCGTCGACCCGGCCGGTGGCCAGGTCCTCGTCGAGCCGTCGCAGCTGCTCCGGGACGCCCATCACACCTTCCTCCGCGGTCGCCGCCGGACCGCGTCCGACCTGGGCAGGTTCCGCACGGTAACGCACGACAGCGGTCCGTGAGTGATCACTTCGGGGCCGCGCTCCGGGGGTGATCTCCGCGAAAGCAGCGAACACCTCGGCGGCGCGTCGCGAAGGAGGCGGCGACGTGGCGTGCACGGGTGCGCCACCCCGACCGTCAGCCGACGCCCCCAGCGGTCCAGCCCGAGGGCCGCGGACGAGAGGACGACACCAGTGTTGCCGAGCACGCGCAGTACCGCCCTGGCCACCGGCCGCGTCGTCCCCCGGCCCGCGGAGGGCGTCTGGCCCGGCCTGCAGGACCCGGGCGAGAACCCGCTCCGGATGACGGTGGCCCGCGGCCTGGTCCGCGCGGCGGTGAAGCGGCTGCCGATGCACCTCGTGTGGCCGGACGGGTCGCGCGAGGGCGACACGTCCGGGCCCGGCCTGCGCCTGATCCGGCCGGACGCCTTCTTCACCCGCCTCGGCCGGCTCGGGCTGATCGGCTTCGGCGAGGCCTGGATGGTCGGCGACTGGGACTCCGACGACCTCGTCGGCGTGCTGCGCACCCTCACCGACCACGTCGAGGAGCTGGTCCCGCGGCCGCTGCGCGGGCTGCGTCGCCTCTACGACGGCGGACAGCCGCGCGAGGAGGTCGCGGCCGACGCCGAGGTGTCGCAGGAGAACGTGCACCGCCACTACGACCTGTCGAACGAGCTCTTCGCGCTCTTCCTCGACGAGTCGATGATGTACTCGGCCGCCTGGTTCGACCCCGCGCGCCCCGACGAGGCCCTCGTCGACGCCCAGCACCGCAAGATCGACGGCATCCTCGACCTGGCCGGCGTGCGCGCCGGGCAGCACGTGCTCGAGATCGGCACCGGCTGGGGCGAGACCGCGATCCGCGCCGCCCGCCGCGGCGCACGGGTCACGACGCTGACCCTGTCGGTCGAGCAGGCCGAGCTCGCGCGCGTCCGCGCCGAGCGGGCCGGGGTCTCCGACCGCATCACGATCGACGTCCGCGACTACCGCGAGGCCACCGGCGGCTTCGACGCCGTGGTCAGCGTGGAGATGATCGAGGCGGTCGGCGAGCGCTTCTGGCCCGAGTACTTCGCGACCGTCGACCGGCTGCTGGCCCCGGGCGGCCGCTTCGGGCTGCAGTCGATCACGATGCCGCACCACCGCCTCGAGGCGACCAAGTCGTCGTACACCTGGATCCACAAGTACGTCTTCCCCGGCGGCCTCATCCCGAGCCTCGAGGCGATCGACCGGACGCTGGCGCGGCACACGTCGATGGCGGTGGTGGACCGGCGCTCGATCGGCCTCGACTACGCCGAGACGCTGCGACGCTGGCGCGCGACGTTCCTCGAGCGCGAGCCGGAGGTGCGCGCGCTCGGGTTCGACGAGACCTTCGTGCGCATGTGGGACTTCTACCTGGCCTACTCCGAGGCCGGGTTCGCGTCGGGCTACCTCGACGACTACCAGCTCGGCATCGCGCGCCCCTGACCGGCGGCGTGGCGTCGTTCACGAACAGTCAGTGCTGACCGGCGCGGGGTGTCGGGGTTAGCCTCCCGCGCGGGGTACACGACCCCCTGTCGTGACCGTGCCGCAGAGGAGCGCCGCAGAGAGATGGACACCACCGACGTCGCCGCGATCGTCACCGGCGGGGCCTCCGGCCTCGGCGGGGCCACCGTCCGCCGGCTCGCGAAGGACGGCGCACGGGTCGTCGCCATCGACCTGCCGAAGGCCGTGGACGGCGCCGAGCCGCTCGACGGCGTCGAGTACATCGGCGCCGACGTGACCGACGGCGACCAGGTGGCCGCGGCGGTCGAGGCGGCCACGGCCACCGGGCTGCCCCTGCGCGTGGTCGTCAACTGCGCGGGCATCGGGACCGCCGGCCGCGTGCTGTCGAAGAAGGGCCCGCACGACCTCGCGGTGTTCAACCAGGTCATCGGCGTCAACCTGATCGGCACCTTCAACGTCATGCGCCTGGCCGCGGAGGCGATCGCGCAGACCGAGCCGCTGACCGACGGAGCGCGCGGGGTCGTCGTCAACACGGCGTCGGTGGCGGCCTTCGAGGGCCAGATCGGGCAGATCGCCTACTCGGCGTCCAAGGGCGGCGTGGTCGGGATGACCGTGCCCGCCGCGCGGGACCTCGCGCAGTACGGCATCCGCGTCATGACCATCGCGCCCGGGATCATCGACACCCCGATGCTCGCCGGCGTGGAGGAGTCGTTCCGCGAGCAGCTCGCCGCCGGCATCCCGTTCCCGCAGCGGCTCGGGCGTCCCGACGAGTACGCGCAGCTCGTCGCCCAGATCATCGAGCAGGACTACCTCAACGCCGAGGTCATCCGGTTCGACGGCGGCCTGCGGATGCAGCCGCGCTAGAGGTCCGCGAGGTGGGGGACCTCGAGCACCCGCTCCGAGGTCATCCACGTCCGCAGCGTCCACGTGGCCCGCACGTCGTCGGCGTTGTAGACCAGCAGGCGTTCGCGCTGGGCGGGGTCGGGCTCGCCGCCGTCGAGCCCGACCGCGTCCCGGTACCAGCGCATGGAGTTCTCGCCGCCGGCCTCCGGGTCGTGCCAGGCGAACCCCGCCGAGGGCGCGACCCGCTTGAGGCCCTTGCCGTGCGGGCAGAGGAACGACTCGCTCACCGCCGGGAACAGGTCGATCCACGCCTCGGAGGCGATGAACTCCTCGACCTCGGCGGCCGGGGGCACGCCGGGCATGCCGGCGAAGCGCTCGACGGAACCGCGCAACCAGCGGTTCTCCGCCTGCTCGTTGTAGCAGTACGCCCGCATCACGAGGCCCCGCTCCGCGCAGCGGGCCCGCACGTCGGAGAGCCACGTCCAGAACTCGCCGAACGAGCGTCCCTCGTCGCGGGTGGGCAGCGGGTCCCACGTCACGAACGCCCGGTAGCCGTGCTCCAGCCCGATGTCCGCGCCGGTGAGCAGCGCGCCCCACAGGTAGGCGCCGTCCTCGCCGAGGCTCTCCATGTCGACGTCCACCTCGACGTCGCCCCGGGCCACGACGGGCCGGGCGACGCGGCGCACGAGCGGGACGTCGCGGGTCCAGGCCCGGGCGAGCGCCACGGCCTCGACGAGATCGGGCACCTCGCCGGCCTCGGGCACCTCCGGGTCCGGCTCCGGGCCGGGCAGGCCCACCGCCGGGTCGAGCGCCGCGAGCTCGCGCACCGTCGTCACGCCCCGGCCGCGCAGGCGCAGCGCGGCGTCGCCGCGCACCACGAGGCTGACGTCGTCGGCCGCGCGCAGCGCCGCCTCGCACGTCGGCCACCACGGGCAGCGGCGGCACTCGGTGATCCGCGAGGGCTCGGCGAGCGCGGGCCCCCGCGCACGGGCGGACTCGGCGACGGCGAGCCGGTCGCCGTGGCGCCGGTCGTACGTCTCGAGCGCGCTGCGCCCGCCGGGCCCGGCGTCGGCGAGGTCGATCCACACCACGACGTCCGCGTCCATGCCGACGACCCCGCCCCACACCGGCGCGTCCGGCGCCTCGGGCGGCGCGAGGCCGGCGGCGCGCAGCATGCGGTGCAGGTGGGCCAGGCGCAGCACGTCGCGCGTGACGGTGCGGACCCGCCGCGTCTCGTCGAACGTGGCCGCCTCGGGATAGGGCTGGCCCAGCGGCGCGGTCAGCGCGCCCTCGCCCGGGTCGGTCACGCGGTGGCGCACGACGATGAGCGGCCACCAGCCCGAGCCCGGCTCGCCGGGCACCGCGCGCACCAGCGCCTCGGCCCCGCCGCGGCGCCCCTCGGCCGCCGGGAGCTCGGCGTTGCCCACGACGTCGGGCCGGCGCTCGTCGTCGGCGAGCAGCTCGCGCGTCGCGACGACGCGGGCGGCGGCCGTCGGCGCCGGCGGCACCGCCGCCCAGCGGGAGCCGAGCAGCTCGGCCCAGCGCCCGGCCAGCACGGCCCGGTGCGCCGCGGCGTCCGCGCGGCGCATCGCGACGCCGGGATCGGCGTCGTCGCCGGCGGGTACGCCCCCGGGCCCGAGGTCCTCGGGCGGCACGTGCTCGAGGTGGACCCGGCGGCGGCACCGCGTGGTCGCGGCGGCGTCGAGCAGGACCGGCCGCCGGGACGGGGCGGGCACGGCGGGCGGGCACCCGTCGTCGGCCTCGTACGCGGTGGTCGTGCTCATGGACCGAGTTTCCCACGTCACCCCGACAGCCCCGCTGGTCGCGGGCTCGCCGGGGTCCGGAGCCGCCCGGGACCCCGTCCGGGCACGGGCGGGTGTGGCGCGGGGAGGACCCGGGCATACGGCCCCCGACCGGCCGGGATCGTCCCCGAGACCGCGCGGCACCGACGCGCGGGGACGATCACGCTCCGGCGCGTCCGCCCGGCCACTAGGGTGCGGGCGATCCGTCCGGGGCGCCGCGCCCACGGGCACGACGACGGGAGGGTCCATGGGACTGCTGCGGCGCCGCGGACGGCCCGCGACGGAGGCGGACGCGACGCAGGTCGGCGAGGACGTCTTCGTCGTCAGCCGCAAGGCCGCGGACCTCGCCGTCAAGGCGCAGAAGGAACGGCGCCGGGCGGCGCTGGCCGCGCGCCACCTCGCGGAGACCCAGGAGGCGACCCTCCTCGGCGACAAGAAGGCGCTCAAGGCCGCGAAGAAGCGCCGGAAGTCCGACGAGTCGGAGCTCGAGTCCGACGACGGGCTCGAGGGCACCGCCGCCGACCCCTGGACCGGCGCGAAGGTCAAGCGCTACATCGGGATCGCGCGGGTCGTCGTGCCCGTGGTCGCCCCGATCGTCTACCAGGCCGTCGGCGTGGCCCGGGACCGCTGGGACGCCCACCGCGCCCGCCAGCTCGGGATCGCCCCCGACGAGCTCTCGGAGTTCACCGGCCGCGGCGCGCACCTCTACGCCCGCGTGCACAACCTCGCCCTGTCCGCGCACGACCTGCGCGACCGCCACGGCACCGGCAACGACGACCGCGGGCGCGAGATCCGGTCGTTCGTCGAGGACGCCGAGCAGCGGCTCACGGACATGGAGTCCGCGATCCGGGCGGCCGACCAGATGCCCTCGAGCCGGCGCCGCAGCGCCCACGTCGCGATCGCCGGCGAGCTCGAGCGGATCGAGGACCGGCTGCTCGGGCTGTGGGGTCTCGGTGGCGGCCAGCGCACCGCGATCCGCTCCCGGGACGGCGCCGACCCGAGCTGATCGGTCCCGGCCGTCGCGGCGGTTGGCCCGAACGGGCGCCGGCGGGTGTTCCCGGCACATCACGATCTCGATACGCCGTCGACGTCACCGCGCGTGACACGGGGCGGTCATCCGGACGTGACCGGGGCCACGTCGATGGGCCGGAGCTGCGGGGATCCCCGGATGTCCGACCTGACGGAGCGCGTGCAGCCACCGAGCGCGATCGGTTGTGCGCGGTAAACATCGCTCGAATGTCGGACCAACGGGGTGACAACCCCGCGTCTCCCGCCTACTGTCCCCGCAGCCGTTGTCGCAGGGACAACGCCCGTTGCCCCAGACGCCCACCGTGGACGTCCCGGACGACGGGGACACCGGAGGGGAGGGCGGGCCGTGAGCCCTCGTGCGCGCACCGGTGCCGCCGAGACGCCCGCGACGCCCGCGCCCCGCTCCCCCGCCACCGCGCTCGGCGCCACCGACGCGTCCGCCCCCGCCCCGCGAGGTCGCCGCTCCCGTGACGAGGCCGGCGGCCCGGTGCACCGGGCGCTCGACGTCCTCGACCTCCTCGGCACCCCCGGCGGGCCGTCCTCGCTCGGCGTCGTCGAGATCGCGCGCCAGCTCGGGCGGGACAAGTCGCAGGTCTCGCGCCTGCTCAAGCTCCTCGCCGACGCCGGGTACGTCGACCGCGAGCCCGGGTCGCTGCGCTACCGCATCGGCACCCGGCTGTTCGCCATCGGCGCCACGGCCGTCGACCGCCGCCTGCGCGACGAGGCCGACGCCACCGTCGCGCGCGAGGCCGTGCTGCTCGGCGAGCGGATCGACGTCGGCATCCGCAGCGGCGGCAGCGTCATGACCATCAGCACCGCCGCCCCGGACAGCGAGCTGCGCGCCGCGGGGTGGGTGGGGCGCACGATGCCGTTGTCGTGCACCGCCACCGGCCGTGCGCTCCTGTTCGACCTCGACACGGCCGCGATCGCCCGCATCATCGTGCCCGAGGGCCTCGGTCCCGCCGGCCCGGCCGCGCCCCGGTCGCTCGACGAGCTCGTCTCGCGGGTGTCCGACGAGCGTCGCCGCGGGTGGTCGCTCGCCCGTCACGAGACCGACCGCGGCCTGCTCTCGCTCGGCGCGCCCGTGCGCGACAGCTCCGGCGCCGTGGTCGCCGCCCTCGGGGTGAGCGGGCCGGAGTCCCGCGTCGACCCCGTCCTCGACGAGGTCCGCGCCGCGGTGCTGCGGGCGGCCTCCGACCTGTCCCGGTCCCTGGGGGCGGAGGAGGCGGCGAGCCCGCCGGGCCGTGCCACCGCCCGCGCGGGACCGCACGGCCCGGGTCCCGACGTGTCCGCCCTGTCCACCCCCCCTGCTCCCGAGAGAGGAGCGTCGTGAACTTCCTGGACTACCTCGCCAGCAACTCCCAGCAGATCCTGTTCCTGACCCAGGCCCACTTCCTGGTGGTGCTCATCGCCGTCGGCATCGGTTCGGCGATCAGCGTCGCGCTGGGGCTGGCGGTGTCGACCGGCGAGCCCGACCCCCGCCGGTTCTCGCTCGACTGGTTCGCGACGGGCATCCGCGAGGGCGGCCTGGTGTTCACCGCCGCGCTGCTCACCGTGCCGTCGCTGGCGCTGTTCGCGCTGTTCCTGCCCATCACCGGGCTGGGGGTCACCACCGCGATCATCGTGCTGACGATCTACACCCTCTACACCGTGCTGCGGAACACGGTGGCGGGTCTGACCACGGTCGACCGGGCCATCCTCGAGTCGGCCCGCGGTCTCGGCTACGGCCGGCTGCGCCGCCTGCTCACCATCCAGCTGCCGCTGGCGTGGCCGGTCATCCTCAACGGCATCCGCGTCACCACGCTGATCTCCATCTCGATCGCCGTGGTCGGCGCCGTCGTCCAGGGTCCCGGGCTCGGCATCCTGCTCCTCAACGGGATCTCGCGCATCGGCGCGGCGAACTCCTTCTACCAGGTCCTCGCGGGCACGCTGCTGTGCCTGGTCGTCGCCGCCGTCTTCGAGATCTTCTTCGCCATCGTCCAGCGCCTGACCATCCCCAGGGGGATCCGTGTCTGAGACCACAGACCAGCCCGTCGTCGAGACCCCGGACGGTGCCGGCAAGCCCGACATGATCGTCCTGGAGGGCGTCGAGAAGATCTACCCGGGCAGCACGCAGCCCGCGGTGAGCCAGCTCGACCTGAGCATCCCGCAGGGCGAGATCGTGATGCTGATCGGCCCGTCGGGCTGCGGCAAGACGACGACGCTGAAGATGATCAACCGGCTGATCGAGCCGACGTCGGGCCGCATCCTGCTCGACGGCAAGGACGTCACCCACGTCAACGGCGACCAGCTCCGTCGCGAGATCGGGTACGTCATCCAGCAGGGCGGCCTCTTCCCGCACTTCTCCATCGCCGACAACATCGGCGTGGTCCCGAAGATGCTCGGCTGGGACAAGCAGCGGATCCGGCAGCGCGCCGACGAGCTGCTCCACCTCGTCGGTCTCGAGCCGTCGACGTTCCGCGACCGCTACCCCCGCCAGCTCTCCGGCGGCCAGCAGCAGCGCGTGGGTGTGGCCCGCGCGCTCGCCGCGGACCCGCCGGTGATGCTCATGGACGAGCCGTTCGGCGCGATCGACCCGATCACCCGCGACCGCCTGCAGGACGAGTTCCTGGAGATCCAGCGCACGGTCGGCAAGACGATCGCGTTCGTCACCCACGACCTGCAGGAGGCCGTGAAGCTCGGCGACAAGATCGCCGTCTTCGCGACCGGCCGGCTCGAGCAGTACGACGACCCGGACACCGTCCTGACCCGCCCGGCCAACGACTTCGTGTCCGACTTCGTCGGCGGCGGCGCGGCGGTCCGGCGCCTGAGCCTGCTCGAGCTCGCCCACCTCGAGCTCCACCCCATCGAGACCGACGAGGCCGGGGCGGGCGGAGCGGCGGGCCGCAACGGCACCGCGGTCGCCGAGGTCGACGGCTCGGGCAAGCCCGTGTCGTGGCGGCACCTGCCCGGCGGCGACGCCACCGGCGTCCCGCTGGTGACGGTCCCGATCTCGGGCACCGTCTACGACGCCGTCGACGTCATGCTCGACAGCTCGGCCTCGCTGGTGGCCGTCGTCGACGAGGAGGGGCGCGCCCAGGGCGTCCTGCACTGGAACGACCTCGTCGGCGGGCTGCGCACGCGGGAGCGCGACGCATGAGCACCGCGACCACCGAGACCGTCGACGCGCAGGCCGAGGCCGCCGTCGAGGAGGGCGAGAAGAGGGAGCAGACCCGCCTCGCCGCGCTGTGGAGCCAGCACTACGACCTGGTCATCCTCCCGGCCATCATCGTGCTGCTCCTGGTGTTCCTGTTCCTCTACGTCGGCACCCGGCAGCTCGACACCATCGAGCAGCGGGTGCTCGCGCCCGCCAACGTGGGCGGCCTGCTCTGGCAGCAGATCCTCCTGGCGGGGGCGTCCACGGTGCTCGTGCTGCTCATCGCCGTGCCGCTCGGCATCGCGCTGAGCCGGCGGGGCGCCCGCCGCGTCCAGGGACCCGTGCTCGCCGTCGGCGGCTTCGCCCAGGCCCTGCCCCCCTTCGGTGTCCTGCTGCTCATGGCGTTCTGGCTCGACTTCGGCTTCACCACCGCCGTCGTCGGCCTGACCATCGCCGCCCTGCTGCCCGTGCTCCGCAACACCGTGGTCGGGCTCCAGCAGGTCGACCAGTCGCTCATCGAGGCGGCCCGCGGCATGGGGATGACGTCGCGCCAGACGCTCTTCCGGGTCGAGATCCCGCTCGCGGTGCCGGTCATCGTGGCCGGCCTGCGCGTGGCGCTGGTGCTCAACGTCGGCACCGCGACCCTCGCGAGCTACATCGGCGCCGGCGGGCTCGGCGAGCTCGTCCAGCAGGCGCTGCGCCTCAACCGCATCAACGTCCTGCTCGTGGCCGGCGGCATCATCGCCGCCCTCGCCCTGCTCATCGACTGGCTCGCCGGCGTCGTCGAACGCATCGTCGTCGCCCGGTCCGGCTGAACACCGGACCCCAACGATTTCTCTCGGCCGCCGCCCCGCCCGCGAGGCCCGGCCTACCCCGGAGGATAAGGAGAACACTGTGCGGTGGACATCCCGCGGCGGCCGCTCCGGTCGTCGCCTCGGTTGGCGGGCGGGCGCGGTCACGCTCGCCGCCACGGCGCTGCTGGCCGCCGGCTGCGGCGGCCTGTCGGGCAGCGGTCAGCCCCAGGCCCAGGGCGGCAGCCTCGCGGCCAGCGGCATCAACCTCGCCGGGCAGACCTACACGGTCGGCGGCAAGGAGTTCGACGAGCAGCTCGTGCTCTGCAAGATGACCATCGCGGCCATGCAATCGGTGGGCGCCACGGCCAACGACCGCTGCAACATCACCGGGACCGCCGCGACCCGGTCGGCCCTGACCAGCGGCCAGATCGACATGTACTGGGAGTACACCGGTACCGGCTGGATCACCCACCTCAAGAACGCCACGCCGATCCCGGGCTCCGAGCAGCAGTACATCGCGACCCGGGACGCCGACCTGGCGCAGAACAACATCGTCTGGCTGCCGCCGTCGCCGTTCAACAACACCTACGGCCTCGCGGTGACCCGCCCGTTCTCGGAGCAGAACAACCTGCGCACGCTGACCGACTGGGGCAACTTCACCAACAGCGGCAACCCGGCCGCGACGCTGTGCGTCGAGGCCGAGTTCGCCGGTCGTGACGACGGCCTCGCCGGGCTGTTCCGGACCTACGGCGTCACCAACCCGCCGGCCGGCCCGCCCGGGCTGAACACGCTGGACACGGGCGCGATCTACCAGGCCACCGCCAACGGCAACCCGTGCAACTTCGGCGAGGTCTTCACCACCGACGGCCGCATCCCCGGCCTGAACCTGGTGACGCTGCAGGACGACAAGAACTACTTCCCGCAGTACAACGCGTCGCCGACCTTCCGCAAGGAGGTCTTCGACCGCAACCCGAGCGTCGCCCGCATCTTCGAGCAGATCACGCCTCGACTGACCAACGAGGTGATGCTGGACCTGAACGGGCAGGTGTCCTCGCAGGGCCAGGACCCGCAGCAGGTCGCGACGCGCTGGCTGCAGCAGCAGGGATTCATCGGCGGCCAGTGAGGCCCCGGTGGTGACCTGAGCGCATGACGACGGCGGCGGCCGGTCGGGGTCCTCGGATCCCGGCCGGCCGTCGTCGTCCGCGGCGGCGAGACGTGCACGACCGTTCTGCCACGACGATGACGACCGGAGGCTGCACGCCCGTGCCCCGATCCCGGCGCTGCCCCGTCCCGATCCTCGTGCTCGTCGCGGTCGTCACGGCCCTCGCCACCGGCCTCGCGGCGTGCTCGGGCAGCCCGCGGCTGACCCCGCCGGGCAGCGTCGCGAGCGAGGTCGACCTCACCGGGCAGACGCTCACGGTCGGCGGCAAGGAGTTCGCCGAGCAGATCGTGCTCTGCAAGATGACCATCGCGGTGCTGCAGTCGACCGGCGCGACCGTGGTCGACCGCTGCGACACCAAGGGATCGTCGAACGTCCGCGCCGCCCTGACCAGCGGTCAGATCGACATGTACTGGGAGTACACCGGCACGGCCTGGCGCCTCTACCTGTCGCAGGAGTCGACGATCGCCGACCCGCGCGTGCTCTTCGACGCGGTGCGGACCGCCGACGCGGGCAACCAGGTCACCTGGTTCGACCCCACCCCGTTCAACAACACCTACGCGATCGGCGTGCGCACCGACATCGCCCAGCGCCTGCGCATCCGCACGATCTCCGACTTCGCCGCCCTCGTCCGGGCGGGCGCGCCGGAGGGGACCCTGTGCGTCGACCAGGAGTTCACCGGCCGCGAGGACGGCCTGCAGGGGATGCTCGCGACCTACGAGATGACCCTCGACGACAAGTCGCTCGACACCCGCGAGATCGACCAGATCTACGAGGCCATCGCCGCGGCGAAGCCGTGCACGTTCGGCGAGGTGTTCGCCACCGACGGGCGGCTCAACCCGCTGCGCCTGTCCACGCTCGTCGACGACCGTGGCTACTTCCTGCCCTACAACGCGGCACTGACGGTGCGCAGCGAGGTGGTGGCCCGCGCGCCGCGCCTGGCGCTGGTGGGCCGGATGCTCGCGCCGACGCTGACCGAGCCGGTCATGCGCCAGCTCAACGAGCGCGTGTCCGCGGGCGGACGCGACCCCGACGAGGTCGCGCGCTCCTTCCTGCGCGAGCAGGGGCTCATCGGGTGAGTCAGCGGGGCGCGTTCGCCCCGCCGAGCGCGGCCACGGCCTGTGCCGGGGGCACGGTCCCGCCGATGAGGTCGAGCACGGCACCCGCCGTCGCCGGGGCGTCGAGCAGCGCGAGCAGGACCGCGGCGACGTCGTCGCGGGTGACCTCGCCGTACCCGACGGGGGGCTGGCCGCCGACGGGGCCGAGCCGCACCAGCCCGGTGCCCGGGTCGTCGGTGAGACGCCCGGGCCGCAGGATGGTGAGGTCGAGGGCCCCCTGGTCCGCCCGGGCGCGCAGGGCGTCCTCGGCCGCCTTCTTCGCGCGCAGGTAGTGCGCCCAGACCGAGTCGTCGTCCTCGGGCGCCGGCGGACTGTCGATGTTCATCGCCGAGACCAGCAGGTAGCGCCGCACGCCGGCGGCCGCGGCGGCGTCGGCGAGCAGCAGCGCGGCGTCGCGGTCGACGGTGCCCTTGCGCTCGGCCGTGCTGCCCGGGCCCGCCCCGGCGGCGAACACGACGGCGTCGGCGCCGGTCAGGTGCGCGGCGAGCTCGCCGGAGCCGATCGCCTCGAGGTCGGCGACGACGGGCTCGGCGCCGGCCTCGCGCACGTCGTCGGACTGCTCGGGGTCGCGGATGAGGGCGACGGACGCGTCGCCCCGGGCGGCGGCCTGCCGCTCCAGCCGCAGCGCGATCTTCCCGTGTCCGCCGGCGATGACGATGCGCATGGCCCGACGATACCGACGACCCGAGACCGGCGACCTGGTCGCCGATGTCGTCGTTGTCCGTTTCGGCGACGGGTGGAAACCATCCTCTTGCCCACGACCGGACGATCACGTGTGATGTGGACCGCGTTTGAGGGGCCCTCACGCGACCACCACCACCGCGCGCGACGCCACCGCGCACCCAGGGAGGCCACACCCGTGTACGAGAAGAACGGTGAGAAGTACTTCGTCGTCGACTCCCACATGCACTACTGGGACGCGTCGCCCGAGAACTGGGTGCAGGGTGCGGAGCAGTACGCCAAGGGCTGGATCGAGTGCTTCCACGCCTACCAGTCCCTCGGCCCGGCCGAGACCCACCAGCCGCTCGAGGAGTTCCAGAAGGTCTCCGAGGAGCAGCTGATGCGCGAGGTCTTCGAGGAAGGCCACGTCGACGTGGCCATCTTCCAGTCGACCTACCTGCGCGAGTGGTACAAGGACGGCTTCAACACCAGCGAGCGCAACGGCGAGCTCGCGAAGAAGCACCCGGAGAAGTTCCGGGTGAACACGCGCTTCGACCCGCGTGACGGCGACGCCGGCATGCGGGAGTTCGAGAAGAACGTCGAGACCTACCAGCCCACCGGCGCGAAGCTCTACACCGCGGAGTGGAACGGCGACTCGCGCGGCTTCAAGCTGTCCGACCCCGAGTGCTACCGCTTCCTCGAGCGCGCCCAGGAGCTGGGCATCAAGAACATCCACGTGCACAAGGGCCCGACGATCTGGCCGCTGGACAAGGACGCGTTCGACGTCTCGGACGTCGACCACGCCGCCACCGACTTCCAGGGCCTGAACTTCATCGTCGAGCACGTGGGACTGCCGCGCATCGAGGACTTCTGCTTCATGGCGACCCAGGAGCCGAACGTCTACGCCGGCCTCTCGGTCGTGCTCGGCGGCCTCATGCACGCCCGCCCGCGCTTCTTCGCCAAGGTGATGGGCGAGCTGCTGTTCTGGGTCGGCGAGGACAAGATGACCTTCGGCTCGGACTACAACATCTGGGAACCGAAGTGGCAGGTCGAGGGCCTGGTCGACTGGGACTTCCCCGAGAGCGCCGAGTACGACGACTACCCGCGTCTCGGCGTCGACGGCAAGAAGAAGATCCTGGGCCTCAACGCCGCGCGGCTGTACGACATCCCGGTGCCCGCGGAGTGCCAGCTGTCCTCGGACACCAGCGCGCCCGCCTCGGCCGACGACGCCGAGCTCGTGGACGACAAGGCGGTGGCCCAGGCATGACGGTGCTCTCCGACGCCCGCGCTGCCGGACCGGTCGGCTCGAACGCCGCGGCGGCCGCCGCGGCCACGGGCACGGCGGCGCGGGTGTGGGAGGCGCTGCGGACCGTCCGCGACCCCGAGCTCGACACCGACGTCGTCTCGCTGGACTTCGTCGGGTCGTGCTCGGTGGACGACGACGGGGTCGCGCACGTGTCGCTGCGCCTGCCCACCTACTTCTGCGCGCCGAACTTCGCGTTCCTCATGGTCGCCGACGCCCACGACGCGGTGTCGGCGGCGCCCGGGGTGACCCGGGCCGACGTGGTCCTCGCCGACCACTTCGCCTCCGACGCCATCAACGCCGGCGTCGCCGCCCGGGCGGGCTTCGTCTCGTCGATGGCGGGCACCGAGGTCGGCGAGGCGGTCGCCGAGCTCGACGACCTGCGGCGCACGTTCACCGAGCGCGCGCTGATGGCGGGCACCGACCTCGTCGTCCGCCCGCTCGTGCGCGCCGGCGCGACGCCGGAGGACGTGGCGGCGATGACGCTGGGCGACGCCCCGGCGTCCGACGACCTGCGGCGGCTGCGGGAACGCCGCCGCGAGCTCGGCATCCCGGCAGGCGACGCCGACCCGCTCGTCGTCGACCCCACCGGCGCCACGGTGGGCGTCGAGGCCCTGCCGCTGCACCTGCGCAAGGCCCGCTCGTACCAGGTGGGCGTGGACGCCAACACGAGCATCTGCCGCGGCCAGCTCGCGGCGCGCTACGGCGTCTGAGCACCTCCGTCGCTGGTCGCTGGCGGGCGGTCCCGTCCGGAGCGAACGCGCTGTTCGCTGCTTCTAGGCGCACGAACTCCGCGTTCGCTCCGGTCGTGGGGGTCTGCGCGGCCTCGTTCCCGGCAGCGAACGCGCTGTTCGCAGCTTCTAGGCGCACGAACTCCCCGCTCGCTGTCCACGATCGGTGGGCCGGAGTGGTCAGGCGGCGACGATGCGCAGGTCCGGGCAGGGCCGCGACGCCGCGAGGCGGTAGGAGCCCCACAGCTCCTCGACCACCGCGGCCCGCTCGGTACGGGTCCGGCTCGGCCGAGTGTGCGCGACGACGAGCCCGAAGGCCTGCATCCGCGCGCGTCGGCGCAGGGTCTTGTCCCAGTCCGGCAGCAGGAAGTGGTGCTGGACCGAGTCGATCTCCCAGGCCAGGCCGACGTCCGGGAAGAAGCCGTCTGCCTGCGCGATGAAGGTGCCGGACGGGTCGTACAGGCGCGGGTTCCACAGGACGCGCGGCAGTTCGCTCTCGGCGTGGAGCTCACGCGCCCACGCCTCCGCGACCGACCGCACGCCGGCCCCGAGCTCGTCGCGCAGCACGCGACGCGGGAGCGCCGAGCCCCGCTGTGAGCCCGCCGCCAGCTCGGCCGCGAGCCGCGCCACCGTCGTGCGGCCCTTCTGGACGACCTCGGTGAGCACACCGCGAACGACGTCGAGACGGTCCTCACGGCGGACGGTGTCGATCACCGCCCGTTCGAGCGGGGCGATGGCCAGTCCGTCGACGAGCTGGGCAGCCGGGAGGCGCTCGGTCCGCTCGATCTCCACGAACGCGGACGAGGTGCGCTGCCTCTGGGCGTCGACGACGACCAGGATTCGCCGTCTCGGGCTCGGATCGGTCAGTCCGTGGCGGCGCAGGGCCTCGCCACCACTGATCACCGACCGCTCGCCCGCGTAGAGGAGGGCAGCCGCGGCGCGCTGGTCGTCGGTCGGTTCGTCCGGTCCCTCCTTCACGACGCCCCGCAGCACCCGCCGCGCGTGTCCTGCCTGCACCCGCCTCGCGATCGTCGACGACGGCATGCCGAGCGCTGTCAGGTCCGCGACCGCGGCGACGCCGTGGAGACCGACGGAGGCGATGGCGACGGGGTCGACCCGGGCACGACGAGGCATGCCGGGAGCGTCACCTCGCCGCACCCGAGAGCGGTAGCGAGACCCTCCGACCCTGTGGATGCGTGTGGACGATGGGGACAGGCGGACGCGGCAGCCGCCGGGCCGCGAGCGCGGAGTTCGGGCGCGTAGAAGCAGCGAACAGCGCGTTCGCTACGACCGCCGGTCCCGGCGCCGGCCCGGGCCGCCGCGCGAACGGGGAGTTCGCGCGCGTAGAAGCAGCGAACAGCGCGTTCGCTGCGACAGACCCGGGCCCTGGGCCCGGCGCGCCGGAAGCGGCCGGCGGTCAGCCCCAGACGTCGCGGGCCACGGAGACGACGAGGTCGAGCTTCGCGCGCTGCTGGTCGGCGGTGAGGTCGTTGCCCTCGACCGTCGAGGAGAACCCGCACTGCGGCGAGAGGCAGAGCTGCTCGAGCGGCACGTACTTCGTCGCCTCCTCGATGCGGCGCTTGAGCGTGTCCGGGTCCTCGAGCTCGCCGGTCTTGGTGGTCACGAGGCCGAGGACCACCTGCTGGTCGCCGCGGGGCAGGAAGCGCAGGGGCGAGAAGTCGCCGGAGCGGGCGTCGTCGTACTCGCAGAAGAAGCCGTCGACCTGCAGGCCGCCGAAGACGGTCTCGGCGACGTGGTCGTAGCCGCCCTCGGCCGCCCAGGAGGAGCGGTAGTTGCCGCGGCACATGTGCGTGGTGACGCGCAGGTCGGACGGGCGGTCGCGGAGCACCTCGTTGATGGTGTCGACGTAGCGCACGTGCATGTGGTCGGCGTCCTCGCCGCGCGCGGCCATCGACTCGCGCTGGGCGGGGTCGTTGAGGTAGGCCAGCGAGGTGTCGTCGAGCTGCAGGTAGCGGACGCCGAGCTCGTAGAGCCGCGAGACCTCCTCCCGGTACGCGGCGGCGAGGTCGGCCCAGAACGTGTCCGCGTCGGTGTACGGCGAGCCCTCGTGCACCGGGGCCCCGCCGAGGCGGTAGTGCAGCATCGACGGCGAGGGGATCGTCAGCTTCGGCACCGCGGTCGTCACGGTCGAGGCGAGCATCGAGAAGGCGTCGCCGAAGATCGTCTGCGAGAGCCCGATGCGCTGGTCGATCACCAGCGACATGGCCGCGAACGTGATGTCGCCGGAGGAGTTGCGGAACGCCACCTCGACCGAGCTGTCCTTCGACGAGGACACCCCGTCGAGCTGGTAGAGGAAGTCCATGTGCCACGACGTGCGGCGCAGCTCGCCGTCGGTGGCCGCCTGCAGGCCGGCGTCCTCCTGCAGCTTCACGACGTCGCGGATGGCGTCGTCCTCGGCGGCGCGCAGGGCGTCGGCGTCGATGCGGCCGGCGGCGTGGTCGTCGCGGGCCTGCTTGAGGGCGGGCGGGCGCAGGAGGCTCCCGACGTGGTCGGCGCGGAACGGGGCGCTGGTCCGGGCACTCATGCGCAGGAGGTTATCCGCGCCGCACGGCCCCGGGCCCGCCGTCGTCCCACCCAGTGGAAACGCGATCCTGCAGGGCCACCGCCAGCCGGCGCGCGCCCTCGCGGACCGCGCGCTCGAGGCGGTCGCGGCGGTCGGCGATGCTGCCCGGGCCGCCGGCGGGCACGACCGGCACGGCCACCGCCACCGCGCCCACCAGCACCGGGCCGTCGGCCCCCGGCACGCGCACGGGGGCCGCCATGCAGGCCAGGCGTTCGCGCAGCTCGCCGCGGTCGACGGCGAGGTCGCGGCGGCGCACGGCGTCGAGCTCGCGCTCGAGCGCGGCGGGGTCGGTCATCGTCCGGTACGCGTGCGCCGGCAGGCCGTCGCGGTCGAGGACCGCGCGTCGCTCGGCCGCGCCGCACTCGGCGAGCCACAGTTTCCCGATCGCCGTCGCGTGCAGGGCGCCGCGCCACGTCGAGATCACGGGCACCGGGTGCTCGGCGCAGTCGTCGTGCGCGACCACCACGACGTCGTCGTCCCGGAAGGCCGCGTAGAGCGCGCCCGCGCCCGCGGTGCCGTGCACCTCGCCGAGGATCCCGCCGAGCCCGCGGGGCACGGGCAGCTGGGCGACGAGCCGGTCGTGCAGCGCCGGCAGCTTGGGCCCGAGCCCGAAGCCGCGCGAGGCCTCCAGCCGCACGAGGTAGCCGTCGGAGACGAGGCTGTCGAGCAGGTGGTAGGTCGTCGACAGGTTGTACTCGAGGCGGCGCGCCACCGCCTTCGCCGTGATGCCGTCCCCCGCCGCCGCGACGACCTCCAGCACCTGGAGGGCGCGGTGCACCGACGAGAGCGCGCTCACAGGAGCACAGAGAACCCGAGCCGTGGCCGCCCTGCCACCGGAGAGCGGGTCAGGCGTCCAGGCGGGTGTCCTCCGAGGCCGTGGTGAGGGCGGCGACCTCGTCGTCGGCGAGCTCGAGGTCGGCCATGGGCAGGATGGTGTGGAGCTGCTCGACGGTGCGGGCCGACGCGATCGGGGCGGTGACGGTCGGCTGGGCCGCCAGCCACGCGAGGGCCACCGACGCCATCGGGACGTCGTGGGCGCCCGCGACCTCCTCCAGCACGCCGAGCACGCGCACGCCCCGGTCGTCGAGGTACTCCACCGCGCCGCCGGCGCGCGCCGAGGCCATCGGGCCGCTGGTGTCCGGCGCGTCGCCGGGGCGGTACTTCCCGGTCAGGAAGCCCTTGGCCAGCGCGAAGTACGGCATGACCCCGAGGTCGGCGGACGCGGCGACGTCGGCGAGCTCGTCCTCGAAGACCGCCCGCTCCACGAGGTTGTAGTGCGGCTGCAGCGCGACCGGCCGCGCGAGCCCGTGGCGCTCGGCGACGGTGAGCGCCGAGGTCAGGCGCTCGGCCGAGAAGTTCGACAGGCCGACGTGGCGGACCTTGCCGGCACGCACGAGCTCGTCGAACCCGCCCAGCGCGTCCTCCAGCGGCGTGTCCGGGTCGTCGCGGTGGGCGTAGTAGAGGTCGATGTGGTCGGTGCCCAGGCGGCGCAGCGAGTCGTCGCAGGCGGCGCGCACGTTCGCCGGCGACAGCCCGGGGCGCTCGGGCCACGACCCCACCTTGGTGGCGACGACCAGGCGGTCGCGCACCCCGCGGGCCGCCATCCAGCCGCCCAGCACCCGCTCGGAGTCGCCGCCGGTGTTGCCCTCGACGCGCCAGGTGTAGGAGTCGGCGGTGTCGACGAAGTCGCCGCCCGCGTCGAGATAGGCGTCGAGCACGGCGGCCGAGGTGTCCACGTCGGCGGTCCACCCGAACACGTTGCCGCCCAGGCAGAGAGGGTGGACCTCGAGGTCGGTGCGGGGGATGCGGACGCGGGACACCATGCCGACCACCGTAGGCCCGAAGGTGGAAACAACCGGCGGATACGCTCCCGCCGACCTCCGCAGGAGACCGAGGCTCCGGCGGCCCAGGGGCGCGGGTGTGCGCGCGTCCGGAGTTGACGAGGAGCTCCCCGTGATCACCAATGCCTTCCGGGTCGACCCGTGGACGGTGCACGAGCCGCGCGTCGACCTCGACGCCCTGCCGCAGACGGAGTCGCTGTTCGCGCTGGCCAACGGCCACGTGGGGATGCGCGGCAACCTCGACGAGGGGGAGCCGCACGCGATGCCCGGCACCTACCTCAACTCGTTCTTCGAGTCCCGCCCGCTGCCCCACGCCGAGGGCGGGTTCGGGTTTCCCGACGAGGGCCAGACGCTGGTCAACGTCCCCAACGGCAAGCTCATCCGGGTGCTCGTCGACGACGAGCCGCTCGACGTGCGCTACGGCGAGCTGCACGCCCACCACCGCACCCTCGACATGCGCGCGGGCACCCTGACCCGCCACGTCGACTGGACCTCGCCCAACGGCCAGCGGGTCACCGTCACCTCGACGCGCATGGTGTCCTTCTCCCAGCGCGCGGTCGCGGCGATCTCCTACGAGGTCGGGGTGCCCGCGGACGCGGGGTCGGAGGCCCTGCTCGTCGTCCAGTCCGAGCTCTTCGCCAACGAGCAGATGCCCGTCATCGAGGGCGACCCGCGCGTCGCCGCCGCGCTGCAGGACGTGCTCGTGCCCGAGCACCACTCGAACTCCAGCCACGGCGCCCGCATGACCCACCAGACCCGGCGCTCCGAGCTGCGCGTCGGCGCGGCCATGGAGCACCAGGTCTTCGGCCCCGACGACGCGCAGGTGACCAGCTCCTGCTCGAACAACGTCGGGCGCACCACCGTCATCACGCGCCTGCGGCCCGGGCAGACGCTGCGCGTCGTCAAGTACATGGCCTACGGGTGGTCGAGCCAGCGCTCGCAGCCCGCGATCGTCGACCAGGTCGAGGCCGCGCTCGACGCGTCGGTCTACACCGGCTGGGACGGCCTGCTCGCCGCGCAGCGCGAGTACCTCGACGCGTTCTGGGAGAAGGCCGACCTCGAGATCGACGGCGACCCGCGCCTGCAGCAGGCGCTGCGGTTCTGCCTGTTCCAGGTGCTGCAGGCCGGCGCGCGGGCCGAGCAGCGGGCGATCGGCGCCAAGGGCCTCACCGGGCAGGGCTACGACGGCCACAGCTTCTGGGACGGCGAGACCTTCGTGCTGCCGGTGTTCATGTACACCCAGCCGCGGGCGGCCGCCGACGCCCTGCGCTGGCGGCACTCGACGCTCGACATCGCCTACGCCCACGCCGCCCACCTGGGGCTCGACGGCGCGGCCTTCCCCTGGCGGACGATCAACGGCGAGGAGTGCTCGGGGTACTGGCCGGCGGGCACCGCGGCGTTCCACGTCAACGCCGACATCGCCGACGCGGTCATGCGCTACGTCGCCGCCACCGACGACCGCGAGTTCGAGCGCACCATCGGTGTCGACCTGCTCGTCGCCACCGCACGGTTGTGGCGCTCGCTCGGTCACCACGACAGCGACAGCGCGTTCCGCATCGACGGCGTCACCGGCCCCGACGAGTACTCCGCGGTGGCCGACAACAACGTCTACACCAACCTCATGGCGCAGAAGAACCTGCGCGGGGCCGCCGACGTGGCGGTGCGCTGGCCGCGGGAGGCCGAGCGGCTGCACGTGAGCCCCGAGGAGGTCGCGAGCTGGCGGTCGGCCGCGACCGCGATGGTGATCCCGTTCGACGAGGCGCTCGGCGTGCACCAGCAGAGCGAGGGCTTCACCCGCCACGCGGTGTGGGAGTTCGAGAACACCCCCGAGGACCACTACCCGCTGCTGCTCAACTACCCCTACTTCGACCTCTACCGCAAGCAGGTCGTCAAGCAGCCCGACCTGGTCCTCGCGATGGTCCAGTGCCCGGACGCCTTCACCCCGCAGCAGAAGTACGACAACTTCGTCTACTACGAGCGGATCACCGTCCGGGACTCGTCGCTGTCCCCCGGCACCCTCGCCGTGATGGCCGCCGAGACCGGGCACATGGACCTGGCCTACGACTACCTCTGCGAGTCGGCGCAGATGGACCTCGCCGACCTCGAGCACAACGTCCGCGACGGCGTGCACCTGGCGGCGCTGGGCAGCGCGTGGACCTCGATCGTCATGGGCCTCGGCGGGATGCGCACCCACGACGGGCGCCTGACCTTCGCGCCGCGCCTGCCCGCGGCGCTGTCCGGCCTGCGGTTCCGCATCCAGTGGCGGGGACGGTCGGTGCACGTGGCGATCGAGGGCTCGCACGCGACGTACTCCCTCGAGAAGGGCGACGAGCTCGAGCTCGGCCACCACGGCGAGGAGTTCACGGTGTCGACCGACGAGCCGGTGACCCTCGACGTGCCGCCGCCGCCGGCGGTCGGCGAGATCGAGCAGCCGCCCGGGCGGGCGCCGCTCTTCCGCCGCCACGCCTAGTGTCGCGCCGAGCCGGTCACGACACCGTGCGCTCCTGGGTCGCGCACCGTGCCGGCTGTGGCGGCGCGCTCCGTCGGCGACGGAGGTCAGGTCAGGCGGCGCACCGGGACGATCCGGTGCCGCCGCCGGGCGGCGCAGACGCCCAGTGCGCGCCAGGGCACCGGCGGCGTCGGCGCCTGGTAGCGCGAGCGGCCGGGGTACCAGAGGCCGTCGGAGCCGCGGTCCCAGCGCGCGACGCCGGGGACCTGGCCGAGGACGGTCACCGACACGACGTCGTGGGGCTCGGGGTCGACGGACACGTCGTAGCCGTCGCCGCCGACCGGGAGGCCGCACCGGCAGTGGGTCAGCGTGGCGCGGTGCCCGGTGGCGGTGGTGGTCGTCGTGCCGCAGGCCGGCTCGGCCGGGAGGATCCAGGTCGCGTCGCCCGGCGTGTCCGGGACCGCCGGGGAAGTGCGGCGCACGGCGGACGGATCGGACACGAGGACCCCCACATCACGCGCCGGCACTGTTACATGTAGCGGGAAGAGTAGTTCACCGGTTCGTGTCGTGGGAGATGGCTACCCTTCCGGGCGACCGGCGCCGACCGGCGGCGCCGAACGGGGGGCTCGAGGAGGACTCGGCGCGTGCAGGGGGACACGCAGCGCAGCGGAGCCGGACAGCCCGGACCCGCCGGCAGGGACGCACCACGGGGACCGGACCGATCCGATCCGAGCGCCCTGCGCTGGCTGATCGGGCACGAGCTCCGGGCAGCGCGGGAGCAGGCGGGACACACGCAGACCGCGGCGGCGCGGGTCCTCGACTGCACCCACGCGAAGATCAACTATCTCGAGCAGGGCAAGAACCAGCAGCGTCCCGACGAGGTCGTGCGGCTCCTGCAGTCCTACGGCGCGTCCACGAGCGACATCGGTCGGCTCGCCTCGCTGGCCTCCAACGCCGACCGCGGCACGTGGTGGGCGCCGTTCGCGGACGTCGTCCCCGACTGGCTGCGCACCTTCGTCGGCCTCGAGGGCCTGGCCACGGCCGCGTTCGCCTACGAGCCGCTGCTGCTCCACGGCCTGCTGCAGACCCGCGCGTACGCCACCGCCCTGCTCGAGGACGCGCTGCGCGTACCGGTGGTCGACGTCGACCACGTGGTGGGCCTGCGCCTCGCCCGTCAGCAGCGCCTGCACGACGACGGCCGGCCGCTGCGCTACGAGGCGGTGATCGAGGAGACCATCCTCGACCGCCTCGTCGGCGGCCCGACGGTGATGGCCGACCAGCTCGACCACCTCCTGCTCCTCTCGGAGCAGGACAACGTCGTCATCCGGGTGATGCCGCTCGCGGTCGCGGTGCACGACGGGCTGGACGGCGAGTTCACGCTGCTCGATTTCGACGCTGCGCGATCGATCGGTTACGTGGAGTTCCAGGACGGGGCGGTCTACGTCCAGGATCCCGACCGGATTGGCGGATACCGCACGGCCGCTGCCAGACTCCGCTCCGCGGCGCTGCCGGAGGACGCCTCGCTCGAGGTGATCCGCGCCCGGCGGGCGGCACTGCGGTCCTGAGCGGGGACCGGCACCCGGATGTCGTCCGGCCGCATCGCTCCCCCCGTGCAAGGAGACATGCCCATGACCCACGGATGGCGGACCTCCAGCTTCAGCTCGAACGGCGCGAGCTGCGTCGAGGTCCTCGAGGCCGACGGCGACACCTACCTCCGCGACACCAAGGAGCACGGCGAGGGTGCGGTGCTGCACCTCGACCGCCGGGCCTGGTCGGTGTTCCTCGACGAGGTCGCCCGCGACTCCCCCTCCGCCAACGGCGCCGTCGAGGTGACGGTGCACGAGGACGACGCCCGCGTCGTGCACGAGACCGCCTCGGGCGCGGTGCTGCACTTCCGCGACGACGAGTGGGTCGCCTTCCGGCGCGGCGTGCTCGCCGGCGAGTTCGGCGGCGAGTTCGGTGGCGTGGCCGGGGCCTGAGCCCCGGCTCCCCTCACTGCGGCGTCAGCGGGTTGCCGTCGCCGTCACCGGTGCCGTCGGCCGTGCCGTCGGCGGGCCCGTCGGCCGTGCCGTCCCCGGTGCCGTCGGTGGTGCCGCCACCACCGCCACCGCCGCCACCGCCGCCCCCGCCCGGCACGGGCACGGTCGTGGTGGTCGTCGGGCGCGTCGTGACCGGCGGCGGGGCGACCGTCGTGGTCGGCGGCGGGGTGGTCGTCCGCCGCGAGCGGGTGGTCGTCTCCTGCTCGGTGGTGGTCGTGCTGCTCGTGGTCAGCACGGGCGGGGGCACGGGCAGCGCGGGCGGCGCCGCCTCCTCCTGGTTGGAGAGCAGGAAGTAGCCGCCGACCCCGCCCGCCAGCAGCAGCGCCAGCAGCGCGACGACCGCGGCGCGGCGGCCGCGGCGCGGCGCGGCGGCGGCCCCGCCGGTGCGGGGGTCGTCGGGACCGACGAGCGCGGTCGGGTCGGCCGCGCCGTACGCGCCGGTGGCGCCGTAGGCCCCGGCCGCGCCCGCCGCGGGGCCGTAGTCGCCGGGCGGGGTACCGATGTGACGCGTGGGACCGGTCCCGCCCATCGGGGCGTACGCGGTGGCGCCGGTGCCCGGGCCCATCGCCGTGGTGCGCATCGCGCCGCTGCCCGTGACCGGCGCCGGGGCGAGGACGGTCTGGGCGTCCATGCCGGCCTCGCGGGCCATCATGCGCAGCTCGCCGACCACCTGCTCGGTGGTGGGGCGCTCCAGGGGCTCGTCGACGGTCATCGCCGCGAGCAGGTTGCCGAGCGGGCCGGGGAGGTCCGGCGGGATCTCGGGCGCGCGGTGCAGCCGGGCGACGGCCGCCTCGAGCGCGTTGCCCGGGTACTCGCGGCGGGCCGTGATGCACTCGAGCAGCACCAGGCCCAGCGCGTAGACGTCGGACGCCGGGCCCACCTGCTGGCCGCGGACCTGCTCCGGCGACAGGTAGGACGCCGTACCGATGACCATGCCGGTCGCGGTGATGTTCGTCGCGTCGGCGAGCACCGCGATGCCGAAGTCCGACAGGTGCGGGCGCCCGTCCATGTCGAGCAGCACGTTGCCGGGCTTGATGTCGCGGTGGACGACGCCGTGGCGGTGCACGTAGGTGAGCGCGTCGCCGAGGGCCGCGCCGAGGGCGACGACGTCGCCGAGTGCGAGCGGGCCGCCGCGGATGCGGTCGGCGAGCGACTCGCCCTCGATGAGCTGCATCACGAAGTACGCGCGGTCGCGCTCCTGGCCGACGTCGTAGATCGTCACCAGGCCGGGGTGGTTCATCCCGGCGAGCGTCTGGACCTCGCGCTGGCGCCGGGACTCGTCGGCCTCGCCGACGCCGGCGGGGAAGAGCTTGACGGCGACGTCGCGCCCGAGCAGCTCGTCACGGGCGCGGAACACCTCGGCCGCGCCACCGCGGCCGATGAGGTCGCCGAGGGTGTAGCGCCCGCCGCCCACGGTGGGCGGCGGGCCCGCCTCCGTCGAACTCACGCCCGCGCGCCTCCTCGTTCCCCGTGCCCCGGCGGCGTGCCGGCCCGTCGTCTCGTCGTCGTCGCAGAAGGGCCCGGTTCCCCGGGTCCACCCCACCCATCGTGCCTGGCCGCTCGCCGCGACCGACGGCCACCCTGCCGCACGGCCCACCCGGGGCGATACCTCCGCCCCCGGTGGGGGTGCCCTCACGAGGGTGTGGGGTGGGCGATCCCGCGGGTACCGTGCCGGTCCAGAGCCCCGCCCGGACCGTGGAGGACCGATGAGCCGCGACGACTACGTGCAGCAGGGCAAGCAGTTCGCCAACGACCTGCGCGACACGGCCAGCAAGAAGGTGGCCGACAACGAGCAGAGCATCCTCGGCGCGATCGGCAAGGCCGCGCGCTGGGTGGACCAGAAGACCGGCGGCAAGTACGCCGAGCAGATCGGCCGGGCCGAGGCGAAGGTCGGCGAGGGCGTCGGCTGGGCGGCGAAGCAGGGCACGGGCGAGCCGCAGGCCCCGGGCGCGGCGGCCGGCGACGGCACCGAGCAGGGCGCGACCGGACCGGTCGGCACGCCCGGCACCGCGGAACCCCAGGGCACCGCGGGTCCCCAGGGCACCGCGGGCCCCCAGGGCGCCGCCGGCACCCCCGGCGCGCGGCCCGCGGGCAACCAGCCCCCCGGCACGCAGACCCCGAGCGCCCCGGACGCCGGCGCCGGCGATCCCACCCCGCCGCACGCCGAGGGCGCGCCGGCCGGGCCGGGCGCCTCGACCGCGGGTCCCGGCGGCGTCGGCGAGCCGCCCACGGGCCCCGTCGGACCGCCGACCGGCCGCGGCGCCGGCCCCGCGCCGTCCGACACCCCGACCGACCCGGGCCGCCCGACCCACCCGCCGCGCGACCCCGACGGTGGAGCCGCCGACTGGCCGCGCCCGCCGCAGTCGTGAGGCCGGCGACACCCAGCGGGGCCGCGCGTGGCTGAGTTCGACAAGGCCACGCGCCCCGAGCCCACCGACGAGCCGGGGCGTTACACCGTCCTCCTCGACGAGCAGTGGAGCATCGGCCCGAAGCTGCACGGGGGCTACCTGCTCGCCGTGCTGGCCCGGGCCGCCCGCGAGACGGTCGCCGCACAGCGTCCGGAGCACACCTGCCCGCAGGCGGTGACCGGCACGTTCCTGCAGGCACCGGAGCCGGGCCCGGCCTCCCTGGAGGTGACGGTCCTGCGGCTCGGGCGCGGGGCCTCGCAGCTGCGCGTGCGCCTCGACCAGGGCGGGCCGGCCGTCGAGGCCGCGTGCGTCCTGGGCCCGCCCGCGGTACCGACACCGCACGACGTCGAGCCCGCCCCGCCGGAGCTCACGCCGTTCGACGACTGCCCGCGCAGCCCGTCGAGCACCGACGACGGCCGCGGCTCGCTGCCGATCATGGACGTCGTCGACACCCGTCTCGACCCGCGCACGACGGGCTTCCTGCGGGGCGCGCCGTCGGGCGAGGGCCGCGTCTCGGGCTGGGCCGCCCTCGACTCCGGCGAGCCCTGGACGCCCGAGGGCCTGCTGGTGGTGCTCGACGTGCTGCCGCCGGCGACGTTCGACATGGGCGTGCTGGGCTGGTCGCCGACGATGTCGCTCTCGGCGCACGTGGTCGCCGAGCCCGCCCCGGGCCCGCTCCGGGTCACGCAGTGGGTGCAGCACGCCGGCGTCGACCGCATGCACGAGTCGTGCCGCGTCTGGGATCCCGCCGGCCGGCTGGTCGGCCACGCCCACCAGCTGGCGGCGATCCGCCGGTAGACCGGTGGAGGAGGCCCTACTCCGTGGTGCCGTCGGCGAGGATCCGCCGGAAGCCCGCGTACGGGGCGAGCACCTCGGGCAGCGTCACCGAGCCGTCCTCGGACTGGCACTGCTCGAGGATCGCGGCCATGCTGCGCCCGATCGGCAGGCCCGACCCGTTCAGCGTCGCGACCTGGCCCCGCCCGCCGTGGGCGTCCTTGCTGCGGATGCCCGAGCGGCGGGCCTGGAACGTGCCGCAGTCCGAGCAGGACGAGATCTCGCGGTAGGTGTCCTGGCCGGGCAGCCACACCTCGATGTCGTAGGTGAGCTGGGCGTTGAAGCCCATGTCGCCGGCGGCGAGGCGGATGACCCGGTACGCCAGGCCCAGCTCCTGCAGGCACGCCTCGGCGTGGCCGAGCATCACCTCGAGCTCCCGGGGGGACTCCTCCGCGGCGCAGATGCGCACCAGCTCGACCTTCGAGAACTGGTGCAGCCGCAGGATGCCCCGGGTGTCGCGGCCGTAGGAGCCGGCCTCGGACCGGAAGCACGGCGTCCACGACGTGTAGGCCCGCGGCAGCGTCTCGGCGGGGAGGATCTCGTCGGCGTGCAGCGCCGTGAGCGGCACCTCGGCGGTGGGGATGAGGTAGAGGCCCCGGTCGCCGGTACCGGTCCGGAAGAGGTCCTCCTCGAACTTGGGCAGCTGACCGGTGCCGGTCATGGTCTGCCCGCTCACGAGGTAGGGCGGGGAGAACTCGGTGTAGCCGTGCCGCCCGGTGTGCAGGGCGAGGAAGAAGGTGGCGATGGCGCGCTCGAGCGCCGCGCCCGGCCCGCGGGCGAGCGAGAACCGGGCGCCGGAGAGCTTCGCCGCGCGCCCGAAGTCGAGGATGCCCATGGCCTCGCCGAGCTCGACGTGGTCGCGCGGGGTGAACCCGAACGCCGGGGGCTCGCCGACGCGGCGCACCTCGACGGCGTCGTCCTCGGAGTCGCCGTCGGGGGCGTCGTCGGACGGCAGGTTCGGGATGACGAGCAGCAGGTCGCGCAGCGCCGCCTCGGCGGCCTCGACCTCCTCCTCCGCCTCGCGGATGCGCTCCTTGAGCTCGCGGGCCCGTTCCTTGAGCGCCGTCAGGTCAGGGGCGACGTCCGCCGACGACGCGCCGGCCTTCGCGGCCTTCCCGACCTCGGCGGCCGCGCGCTTGGACTCCGCGCGCAGCTCGTCGACCGTCCCGATCGCGCTCGCGCGCCGCGACGACATCGCCTCCAGCCCCGCGAGGTCGAGCTCGTAACCCCGACGGCGCAGGCGGCGCACCGCCTCGTCGCCGAGCTCGAGCAGGAGGCGTGCGTCGTGCATCGCGTCGGTCCTCTCCGGCGGTCCTCGGGCTCCGGGATGACGGCCCCCGGGATGACGAAGGGCCCCGGCCGTGGGTCACGACCGGGGCCCGCAGATCGAAGGGAGTGCTGGTGGGCGAGGGGGGAGTTGAACCCCCACATCCTTCCGGATACACGGACCTGAACCGTGCGCGTCTGCCATTCCGCCACTCGCCCGGAGTGATCTGTGGAAAACGCTAGCACGTGCCCTCCGACGCGCTCCGAAGGAGGTCCGCACCGCCGAGGAGGCGACCGATACCATCGAGGCCACCCGCCCGGTGTGGCGACACTCCGGATGGGGCAGCAGTGACGGGACGACCGCGCGAGCGTCGGACGAGGAGGGATCGCGGTGGGGCGCGCACAGCGCTTCGAGCGCAAGCTCGAAGGACTGGTGGGTGACGCCTTCGCACGCGTGTTCGGTGGCAAGGTCGTCCCGCAGGAGATAGCACAGGGCCTTCGCCGGGAGGCGGAGGACGGCGTGCGAGAGTTGGCAGGTGGGCGTCGCCTGGCGCCCAATCAGTACACGGTGGTGCTCAGTCCCGCAGACCACGAACGTTTGGCCGGCGACGAGGAGACCATCACCCACTCGCTCATCGAGGTCGTGGAGGAGCACCTCACAGAGGGCGGGTGGGAGACATACGGTGAGGTCGTAGTCTCTCTGGAGCGTTCCGACGCGCTGCACACGGGACAGTTCCGCACCAGGTCGTCCGTTGACCCCGACGCGTCGCGGCGACGGGCCGCGAGCCCCCGATCCGCAGGAGAACAGCCCATGAGTCAGGCACCCGGTCGCTACCCGGACGACCAGCAGGGTCGCGACGGCAACTACCCGCAGGACCCCTACGGCCAGCAGGGTGGCTACCCGCAGCAGCAGGGGGGCTACCCGCAGCAGGGCTACGGCCAGCAGGGCGGGTACGACCAGTACGGGCAGCCGCAGGGCTACCCGCAGCAGGGCGGCTACCCGCAGCAGGGCGGCTACGACCCCTACGGCCAGCAGGGCGGCTACCCGCAGCAGGGCTACGGCCAGCAGGGCTACGACCAGTACGGCCAGCAGCAGGGCTACGGCCAGCAGGGCTACGACCAGTACGGCCAGCCCCAGGGCTACGGCCAGCAGCAGCCCGGCTACGACCCCTACCAGCAGCAGGGGTACGGCCAGCAGGGCTACGACCAGTACGGCCAGCCCCAGGGCTACCCGCAGCAGGGCGGCTACCCGCAGCAGGGCGGCTACGACCCCTACGGCCAGCAGGGCGGCTACGGCGGCCAGTACGGCCAGGGCGGGTACGACCCGTACGGCCAGCAGGGCGGCTACGACCAGTACGGCCAGCAGGGTGGTGGCTACGGCGGGGTGCAGACCCGCCAGATGACCGCCTCGCTGACGCTGGACGACGGCTCGAACCGCTCGTACCAGCTGGTCAACGGCTCGAACGTCATCGGCCGTGGCCAGGACGCCCAGTTCCGCCTCGCGGACACCGGTGTGTCGCGTCGTCACCTCGAGATCAACTGGGACGGCCAGCAGGCCACCCTGTCCGACCTCGGGTCGACCAACGGCACGACGGTCAACGGCACGCCCGTGCAGACCTGGCAGCTCGCCGACGGCGACACCATCCGGGTCGGGCACTCCGCGCTGCTGTTCCGCGCGCAGGGCTGAGGCCCGAAGGCCCGTCGGCGTGCCCGAACTCGTCCTCCAGATCACGCGGGCCGGATTCCTGGCCCTGTTGTGGCTGTTCGTCCTCGCCGCGTTGCGGGTCGTCCGCAGCGACCTCTACGCGGCCTCGGGTCTGCGGGCCGCGGCGCCCGGCGGACGACGTCCCCCGACGCGCGGGGGAACGTCCAAGCCGGCCCGCGGCGGCGGCCGCTCGGGGCCCCGCGCCCTGATCGTCACCGCCGGTGCCCTCGCGGGCACCCGCATCGCCCTGGACGGCCGTCCGATCATGATCGGGCGGGCGGACGACTCGACGCTGGTGCTCGACGACGACTACGCGTCGACCCGGCACGCTCGCATCTCCCAGTCGGGCGACGACTGGTACGTCGAGGATCTCGGGTCGACCAACGGCACGTACCTCGACCGCAACAAGGTCTCCGGACCCACCCGGGTCCCCGCGGGCACACCGATCAGGATCGGCAAGACGGTCATCGAGCTCCGCTCATGACCAGCTCGCCGCTCGGTCGGCCGCCCATCCGGACCCGGGTGACGACGCCCCGTCCCCTCCCGTGCAGGATCGACCCGTGACCCTGGTGCTGCGCTACTCCGCTCGCAGTGACCGGGGCCTGGTGCGGCAGAACAACCAGGACTCGGTCTACGCGGGCCCGCGCCTGCTCGCCCTCGCCGACGGCATGGGCGGACACGCGGCCGGCGAGGTGGCCTCGAAGCTGGTCATCGCCGCGCTCGTGCCGCTCGACGACGACGAGCCCGGCGACGACCTCCTGGGCGAGCTCGCCGAGGCCACCGCCCAGGGCAACGACGCGATCACCGAGCTCGTCGCCGAGGAGCCGGACCTCGACGGCATGGGCACGACGCTGACCGCGGTGCTCTTCGCCGGCAGCCGGCTGGGCATGGTCCACGTCGGCGACTCGCGGGCCTACCTCTTCCGCGACGGCGTCCTCACGCAGATCACCCGCGACGACACGTTCGTGCAGTCGCTGATCGACGAGGGCCGGATCACCGAGGACGAGGCGGCGAGCCACCCGCAGCGCTCGCTGCTGCTGCGCGCGCTCACCGGCCACGACGTCGAGCCCGCCCTGACCGTCCGCGAGGCCCGCTCCGGCGACCGGTACCTGCTGTGCTCCGACGGCCTGTCCGGCGTCGTGAGCGCCGAGACGCTCGCCGACGCGCTGACGATCCCCGACCCGCAGGACTGCTCGGACCGCCTCATCGAGCTCGCGCTCAAGGGCGGCGGCCCGGACAACGTCACCTGCATCGTCGCCGACGTCGTCGACGTCGACTACGGCGAGCACGACCCCATCTACGGCGGCGCCGCCGGCGACGGCCGCGCCGATCCCCCGCCCGGCGACTCCGCGGCCGCGCGCGCCTCCGCCGCGACGCTGACCCGCACGGAGCCCGAGCCGCGCCCCGCGCCCGTCGCCTCCGAGTCCCCGCGCCGCCGCCCGGGCCGCGCGCGCCTGCGCCTGGCCCTCGCCGCGCTGGCCGTCGTCGCGCTCGCCGGCATCGCCGTGCTCGCCGCGACCGTCTACGTCTCGAGCCAGTACTACGTCGCCGGCGACGACGACACCGTCGTCATCTACCAGGGCGTGCCCGGCACGTTCCTCGGCGTCTCGCTGCAGAGCGTCGCCCAGGACTCCGGGGTGCGCGTCGCCGACCTCACGCCCGTCGCGCGCCAGCAGCTCGCCGGCGACGGCATCCGCGTCGAGGACCTCCCGGGCGCCCAGCAGACGGTCGACCGGCTGCGGACCGAGCAGATGCTCCCGCCGTGCGAGCCCGTCGCCGCCACCCCCGTGCCCGGTGCCGACCCGAACGCCGTGCCGGGTGTCGACCCGAACGCCGTGCCGGGCGCCGCCGGCGCCGCGCCGACGCCCGTCCCCGGAGCGCCCGGCGTCGCGGGCCAGGCGCCCGTCGCGTCCGCCGCACCGACCGAGCCGCAGGTCCCGGGCCGGGACTGCCGGGTCCCGTGATGACGCGCCCCACCGCCCCCGGTGCCGGCGCGCCCGGGGTGCCCGGCGTCGAGCGCCCGGCCGACCGCACGGCGCTGCGGCCCGCCATCGCGGCCGCCGTCTCCACACGTCGCGGCGTCGAGCTGGCGCTGCTCGCGTTCGCCGCGGTCATCACCACCGGCGCGCTGGTCCTCGTCGAGGCGAACCAGGAGCAGGAGCTCACCTGGGCGCTGCTCTACCTCGGTGCGGCCTACCTGGCGCTGCTGGCCCTCGCGCACCTCGCCGTCCGGAAGTTCGCGCCCTACGCCGACCCGCTGGTGCTGCCGCTGGCCGCGCTGCTCAACGGCATCGGGCTCGTCATGATCCACCGGATCGACCTGGCCCGGATCGCCCGCGCCGCGAGCCTCGGCAACGAGGAGCCCGCCCAGGAGGCCGTCCGCCAGGTCGGCTGGACCGCGATCGGTCTCGTCTTCTTCGTCGGCGTGCTCTGGCTCGTGCCCGACCACCGGACCCTCGCGCGCTACGGCTACACCGCCGGCTTCGTCGGGCTGATCCTGCTGGCCCTGCCCGCGGTGCTGCCCGCCTCGCTGTCCGAGGTCAACGGCGCCCGCATCTGGATCCGCGTGGGCCCGGCCAGCATCCAGCCCGGTGAGTTCGCGAAGATCCTGTTCGTCGTCTTCTTCGCGTCGTTCCTGGTGGTCAAGCGCGACCTGTTCACCAGCGCCGGCAAGCACTTCCTCGGCATGACGTTCCCCCGGCCCCGCGACCTCGGGCCGCTGCTCGTGGCCTGGGGCGTCGCGATGGCGGTCCTGGTCTTCGAGTCCGACCTCGGCACGTCGCTGATGTTCTTCGGGATCGTGCTCGTGATGCTCTACGTGGCGACCGAGCGCATCTCGTGGGTGATCATCGGTCTCACGATCTTCGGCGCCGGCGCGTTCGCGGCGTGGACGTTCGTCTCGCGCGTCCAGGTCCGCGTCTCGGTGTGGCTCGACCCGTTCGCCGACTACAACGGCCGCGGCTTCCAGGTCAGCCAGGGCCTGTTCGGGCTGGCCACCGGCGGCATGGGCGGCACCGGGCTCGGCGCCGGGCGCCCCGAGCTCGTGCCCTTCTCGAGCACCGACTTCATCTTCACCTCCCTCGGCGAGGAGATCGGGCTCGTCGGGCTCGCGGCCCTGCTCGTCATCTACTGCGTGCTGGCCACGCGGGCGATGCGCAGCGCGCTGGCCGTGCGCGACACGTTCGGCAAGCTGCTCGCCGCCGGTCTCGGCTGGGCCATCGCCTGGCAGGTGTTCGTCGTCGTCGGCGGCGTCATCAACCTCATCCCGAACACCGGCATCACGGCGCCGTTCGTGTCCTACGGCGGGTCGTCGCTCGTGGCCAACTACGCCCTCGTGGCGCTGGTCCTGCGGGTGTCGAACGCGGCCCGGCAGCCGGCGCAGGAGAAGCGGCCCGGCACCCCGGCGGGTCCCCAGAGCCCGCTCGCGCCGCTGGCGGAGGCCAGCACCGAGATGGTCTCGCGCGACCAGGTGCGCACCCCGCCGCAGGGCGTGCGCCCCCAGGACGCCACCGCGGGACCGGCGGGTCCCGCCGGTCACGCCGGTCCCGGACCGGGGGGCCACCCGGCCTCCGCTCATGGCCCCGCCCCGCGAGGAAGGACCCGAGGAGAGTGAACACCCCGCTGCGACGGGTCTCCCTCGCGGTCATGGTCCTGATCCTGCTGCTGCTGGGTCAGGCCACCTGGATCCAGGTCGTCAAGGCCGACGAGTACCGCGCGGACCCCCGGAACGCCCGCGTCCTGCTGGACGAGTACTCCCGCCAGCGCGGCCAGATCTCGGCCGGCGGCGAGGTGCTCGCGCAGAGCGTCCAGAGCCCCGACCCCGGCGACCGGCTCCGCTACCTGCGTCAGTACACCGACGGGCCGCTCTACGCGCCGGTCACCGGCTACTACTCGCAGATCTACGGCGCGGGCGGCATGGAGCGGGCGATGGACCCGGTGCTCAACGGCACCGACGACCGCCTGTTCGTGCGCCGCATCTCCGACGCCGTCACCGGGCGCGACCCGGCCGGCGGCAACGTCGTGCTGAGCATCGACCCGCGCATCCAGCGTGCCGCCTACGAGGCGATGACCTCGCGCGGATACCAGGGCTCGGTCGTCGCCATCCGGCCGCAGACCGGCGAGATCCTCGCGATGGTCTCCACGCCGAGCTACGACCCGAACCCCCTCGCGAGCCACTCGGGCACCACCCAGCAGGAGGCGTGGAACCAGCTCACCGAGGACGACCCGCCGACGCTGACCAACCGGGCGATCAGCGAGACCTACCCGCCCGGGTCGACGTTCAAGATCGTCACCACGGCGACGGCGCTCGAGGCCGGGGCGATCACGCCGGAGGCCCCGGTCACCGCCGCCCCGCGGATCACGCTGCCCGACAGCACGACGACGCTCGAGAACTACGACGGCAAGCCGTGCGGCCCCGGCGCCACCGTCCCGTTCGCCACCGCGTTCGCGAAGTCCTGCAACGGGCCGTTCGCGAACCTCGCGGCCCAGGTCGGCGCCGAGCGGCTGCGGGCGATGGCGACCTCGCTGGGCTTCGAGAACCCGGGGCTCACCATCCCGATGCCGGTGCAGGCCTCGCGGCTCGGCGACCTCGCCGACGGCGCTTCCACCGCCCAGTCCGGCATCGGGCAGCGCGACGTCCGCCTGACCCCGCTGCAGAACGCGATGATCGCCGCGACGGTGGCCAACGGCGGGGTCACGACGGCCCCGCAGACCGTCGCCCAGATCCAGGGCCAGGACCTCTCGACGGTGGAGCAGACCGAGCCGGACAGCACGGGGCGCGCGTTCTCGCAGTCGACCGCGAACACGCTGACCCAGCTGATGATCGGCTCGGAGAACAACGGTTCCGGCCAGGGCCGCATCCCCGGCGTGCAGATCGCGTCGAAGACCGGCACGGCCGAGTGGGGCGCGAACCCCAAGACCAACCCGCCGCACACCTGGTACGACGCCTTCGGCCCGGTGCCGAACCCGCAGATCGCCGTCTCGGTGATCGTCGAGCGCGGCGGCAACCGGGGCGAGGAGGCCACCGGTGGGTCGGTGGCCTCGCCGATCGGCCGCGCGGTCATCGCCGCGGCCCTGGGGGGCGACAACTGATGGCGCCCACCACCGGCTCGCTCATCGGCGACCGCTACCGCCTGGGCCGGCGCATCGCCGTCGGCGGCATGGGCGAGGTCTGGGAGGCCGAGGACTCGCGCCTCGGGCGCACCGTCGCGGTGAAGATCCTCAAGGCGGAGCTCACCGGCGACCCGGAGTTCCTGCACCGCTTCCGCACCGAGGCGCGCACCGCCGGCTCGCTGAACAACGCGGGCATCACCGCGGTGCACGACTACGGCGAGACCACCACGGAGTGGCAGACGGCCAACGGCACCGTGCAGGTGCCGACCGCCTACCTCGTCATGGAGCTGGTCCGCGGCGAGCCGCTGGCCCAGATCCTCGCCGTGCACGGTCGCCTGGGCGTCGACTACACCCTCGACATCCTCGAGCAGTCCGGGTGGGCGCTCGAGGCGGCGCACGAGCGCGGGCTGGTCCACCGCGACGTCAAGCCCGGCAACATCCTCGTGATGCCGACGGGCCAGGTGAAGATCACCGACTTCGGCATCGCCAAGGCCGTCGACGCGGCGCCGGTGACGCGCTCGGGCATGGTCATGGGGACGGCGCACTACATCGCGCCGGAGCAGGCGGGCGGCGGCGACGCGGGCCCCGCCTCCGACGTCTACTCGCTGGGCGTCGTCGGCTACGAGTGCCTGGCCGGGCGGCGCCCGTACCTGTCGGAGAACGCCGTCACGGTCGCGATGATGCACATCCGCGACCCCCTGCCGCCGCTGCCGAACGACGTGCCGCCCGTGGTCCGCCAGCTCATCGAGGCGACGCTGGCCAAGGACCCGCGGCAGCGCTACGCCACCGGCGGGGAGTTCGCGCAGGCCGTCGGCGCGGTCCGTCGCGGCGAGCCGCTCCCGCTGCCGGGCAGCGGCAACGCGCCCACCGAGCGCGTCAACCCGTCCACGCGCGTCGCGCCGGCGATGTCGCGCGAGCCGTCGCCGCCGCGGGGGGCCGAGCGCCCCGACCGCTGGGCGTCGCGCCCCGAGGAGCCCCGCCGTCGCGGGCCGTGGGGCACCGTCGCCGCCCTCGCCCTGGTCGCGCTGCTGCTCCTCGCGGGCGTGATCTGGGTGATGAACTCGGCCGAGACGTCGAGCCCGCCGCCCCCGGTGGCGAGCACGACCGCGTCGTCGACCACCACGACGCCGAGCCCGACGACCACGCGGAGCTCCCGCACGACGACGTCCTCGTCCGCCGCGAACGGGGTGTCGGTCAACCCGGTCGACTACGTCGGCCGCCCGGCCTCGGTGGCCTCCGCCGCCCTGCGCGAGTCGGGCCTCGACCCCGAGGTCTCGACGATCCTCGGCGGCGAGCCGTCGGACCCGTCGCGGTGCCGGGTGCTCTACCTCTCGCCGACCGGTGAGGTCCCGCGCGGGGAGACCGTGACCGTCACCTGTCAGGAGTTCTGAGGATGACGACCCCACGGCTCCTGTCCGACCGCTACGAGCTCGGGCCGGCGCTCGGCTACGGCGGGATGTCCGAGGTGCACGGCGGCCGCGACGTCCGGCTCGGCCGGGACGTGGCCATCAAGGTCCTGCGCGCCGACCTGGCCCGCGACCCCCAGTTCCAGATCCGGTTCCGCCGCGAGGCCCAGAACGCCGCGGCGCTGAACCACCCCGCGATCGTCGCCGTCTACGACACCGGCGAGACGCCGACCGACGACGTGCCGCTGCCCTACATCGTCATGGAGTACGTGGCGGGGCGGACGCTGCGCGACATCGTCAAGACCGAGGGGCCGATGGAGCCCTTCCGGGTCTGCGAGGTCCTCGCCGACGTCTGCGCTGCGCTCGACTTCTCCCATCGTCACGGGATCATCCACCGCGACGTGAAGCCGGCCAACATCATGATCACGCCGGCCGGCGCGGTGAAGGTGATGGACTTCGGCATCGCCCGGGCCCTGTCCGACGCCCAGCCCGCGGTCACCCAGACCGCCGCGGTGATCGGCACCGCGCAGTACCTGTCGCCCGAGCAGGCTCGTGGCGAGTCCGTCGACGCCCGCTCGGACGTCTACGCCACCGGCTGCGTGCTCTTCGAGCTGCTCACCGGGCGGCCGCCGTTCACCGGGGACTCGCCGGTCGCGATCGCCTACCAGCACGTGCGGGAGGACCCGCCCGCCCCGTCGGAGATCAACCCGCGGGTGCCCCCGGAGCTCGACGCGATCACCCTGAAGTCGCTGGCCAAGAACCCGTCGAACCGGTACCAGACCGCCGACGAGATGCGCGAGGACTTCTACCGCGTCCTGTCCGGCGAGCGGGTCGGCGCGCCCGCGGTGATGACCGCGCGGGAGCGCACCGAGTACATGACCGGCAGCCAGCCGGTCGCCGGCGCCACCGGTCCCGTCGACCAGGTCGACGACTTCGCCGCGTGGCAGGCCGAGCAGTCCGAGGCCCGGCGCCGGCGCGGGCGCAAGCGCGCCCTCGGGTTCGTCGCCGTGCTCGCGCTGCTCGCCGCCCTGGCCGGGGCGTACTTCCTGTTCTCGCTGGGCGCCAACACCGTCGCGGTGCCGACGGTCGTCGGGCAGCAGCAGGCCGCGGCGCTGCAGACGCTGTCGACCGCTGGCCTGCGCCCGACCGTCGTGCCGGTCGCGTCGACGCCCGAGCAGGTGGGCCAGGTCGTCACGACCAACCCCACCGGCGGGCTGGAGGTGCCGCCGGGCAGCGTCGTCGAGCTGCGCGTCGGGCGCGGTCCCGACCGCGTCCAGGTCCCCGACCTCACCGGCCAGACGGCGAACGAGGCGCAGGCGAGCGTGCAGCGCCTCGGCCTGACCCTCGCGCCGGTGCCCCAGCAGCGCGAGGTCGACGACGCGCGCCAGATCGGCCGCGTGCTCGCCCAGGAGCCGGCACCCGGGCAGTTCCTCGCGCCGGGCACGCCGGTGCAGCTGACCATCGGTCGCGAGCGCGAGACGCTGCGGGTGCCCGACGTCGTCGGCCAGGACCGCCGGACCGCGACGACGACCCTGGAGGGCGTGGGGCTGCAGGTCGAGGTCACCGAGGTCGACGGAGGCGGGGCCGCGGGCACCGTCGTCGCGTCCGACCCGGGTTCCGGCTCGACGGTGTCGCGCGGCTCGACGGTGACGCTGCGGGTGTCGCGCGGGGGCGAGGGCCAGGTCCAGGTGCCGTCGCTGGTCGGGCAGCTGCCGTCGGAGGCCGTGCAGACGCTGGTCAACGCCGGCTTCCGGGGCGGGAACCTGCAGCGGACCTCGCAGGCGGTCGACGACGCGTCCCAGGACGGCAAGATCCTCAGCCAGAACCCGTCGGCCGGCTCGTCGGTCGACCCCGGGTCGAGCATCGCGGTGGTCGTCGGCCGCTTCCAGCCCGGGGGCGGCGACGGCGGCGGGCTCTTCCCGGGCGGGAACTGACGCCGGCCCGACGCCGGCGGGACCTACGCCGGCGAGACCTACGCCGGCGGGGCCTACGCCGGCGGCGCGGCGGCGACGGCCAGCGCCCGCAGGCCCTCGGTGAGGTCGCGGACCACGCCGTCGTCGACGGGGTGGCCGCTGAGGTCCATCCACGTGGCGAGCAACCGGTGGCCGTCCTCGGTGAGCACCGACTCGGGGTGGAACTGGACGCCGTGCAGCGGGAGCTCGCGGTGGCGCATGGCCATGAGCACGCCGTCGTCGGTCCAGCCGGTCGGCTCGAGCTCGGCGGGCAGCGTGTCCGGCAGCACCGTGAGCGAGTGGTAGCGGGTGGCCGTGAACGGGGTGCGCAGGCCGGCGAGCACGCCGGCGCCCTCGTGGTGCACCAGCGAGGTCTTGCCGTGGCGGAGCTCCGGCGCGCGCTCGACGACCCCGCCGTACGCGGCGCCGAGGGCCTGGTGGCCGAGGCACACGCCGAGCATCGGGCGCCCGAGGGCCGCGCAGCGGCGGATGACCTCGGTGCTGGCGCCGGCGCCCTCGGGCGTCCCGGGACCCGGGCTGACGAGCACGCCGTCGACCTCGTCGACGAGGTCGACCACCCCGTCCACGTCGTTGCGGCGCACGACCGGGTCGGCACCGAGCTGCGCGAGGTACTGGACGAGGTTGTAGACGAAGCTGTCGTAGTTGTCGACGACCAGGACGCGCATCCGACCAGCGTACGGGGGCGGTGATCGATCCCGGTCCACTAGACTGCCGCTCGAGTGGTCTCGCCCGATCGGAGCCGACGTGCCGAAGTCCAAGGTCCGCCGCAAGCCGGCCTACACCCCGCCCCCCAAGGCCGGGCCCGCGCCCGCCGGGCCGTCCCACCCGCTGTACGTCGGCATCATGCTCGGCGTCGGCCTCATCGGGCTGGCCTGGCTGGTGGTCAACTACCTCGCCTCCGAGTCGATCCCGTTCATGCAGGACCTCGGCGCGTGGAACTTCCTCATCGGCTTCGGGCTCATCGTGGTCTCGCTGCTGATGACCATGCGCTGGCGCTGAACCACACCCATGTCATTCGTCCACCGCTGTGGATGAACCCTGTGGACAGGTGAGCGAGGACCCGCCGACGACCTGGGCCGCCCCCTGGCCGGCCGTGGTGCTCGGCCTGGTCGGCGCCCTCGGGCTCGCGGCCTGGGCGGTGACGGCCACCGACCCGCCGGGCCGCCTGCTCACCGGCCTCGCTGCCCTCGCCTTGGGCCTCTCGGCGGTGTTCGGGGCGCTGGCCCGCCCGCGCCTGCAGGCCGACGCCGACGGGCTCGCCCTGCGCGGGATCGGCGGGCGCCACGCCTGGCCGTGGACGCGCGTCGACGCCGTGCGCTCGGTGCGCATGCGCCGGATGGGCCTGCCCGCGTCGTACCTCGAGGTGGACGTCCGCGACGAGGGCCCGGACCCCGGGCGGCTGCTCGTGCTGGGGCGCCTCGAGCTGGGCGCCGACCCGGTCGAGGTGGCCGACGCCCTCCAGCACCACCGGGCGCGGGCGGGGCGGCGCCTATCCGGTCAGGGTCAGGGCCCGGACCGCGACGAGGACCAGCAGGACCAGGGCGATCCCGCCGACGGCGAGGAGCCCGGCGGTCGGGCGTGACCGGGCCGGCCCGTGCACCAGGGCCACCGCGACGAGCACGCCGGTGACGAGGCCGCCGAGGTGCCCGAGCAGCGACAGGCCCGGGATCGTGAAGCTCAGGACGACGTTGATGCCGATGGTCAGCAGCGCGGGGCCCTGGTTGAGCTGCAGGCGGCGCAGCACGACCAGCAGCCCGCCCATCAGGCCGAACACCGCCCCGGACGCGCCGGCGACCGGCCGGTCGGGCTCGCCGAGGAGCACCACGGCCGCCGAGCCGCCGAGCAGCGAGACCCCGTAGAGCAGCGCGAACCGCAGCCGGCCCAGGACCAGCTCGAGGTCCCGGCCCAGCACCCACAGCGCGAACATGTTGACCGCGATGTGCAGCGGGCCGATGTGCAGGAACCCCGAGGTGACGAGCCGCCACCACTGCCCGGCCGCGACGTCGGCGGGCACGAGCCACGTGGCCTGCGCGAGCGGCGAGGCGACGTTGTCCCAGACGCTGCCGGCCGAGACGGCCGTGAGCAGGAAGACGACGACGTTGACCACGACGAGCGTCGTCGTGACGACGGGCCGCTCGCCCGGGCGGCCGCCGGTCGCGGCCCGCGGTCGGCGGACGTTCCCGCCGGCGCGGTTCGCCTCGGCGATGCAGTCGACGCAGTGCGCGCCCACGGGCGCCGGGCGCAGGCAGTCCGGGCATGCCGGCCGCCCGCACCGGGTGCAGGCGAGCGCGGTGGGCCGATCGGGGTGCCGCACGCAGTGCGGGGCCGCGTCCGGACCCGCCGCGGGGCCGGGTCCCGGTGCCGTCACGGGGTCCTCACGGTGGAGCCGCTCCTCAGGAGGAGACCTCGACGGAGTTGATCACGATGTCCTGGACCGGACGGTCGCCCGGGCCGGTCGCGGTGGCCGCGATGGCGTCGACGACGTCGCGGGAGCTCTGGTCCGCGACCTCACCGAAGATCGTGTGCTTGCGGTTGAGCCAGGTGGTCGGCGCGACGGTGATGAAGAACTGCGAGCCGTTGGTGCCGGGCCCGGCGTTGGCCATGGCGAGCAGGTAGGGCCGGTCGAAGCGCAGGTCGGGGTGGAACTCGTCGGCGAACTTGTAGCCGGGGCCGCCGCGGCCGGTGCCCGTCGGGTCACCGGTCTGCAGCATGAACCCCGCGATGACGCGGTGGAAGATGGTGCCGTCGTAGAAGGGGCCGCTGCTGCCGCCCTTGGCGTTGGGCTCGCTGTACGACTGCTCCCCGGTCGCCAGGCCCACGAAGTTCGCGACGGTCTTCGGCGCCTCGTTGGGGTACAGGCGGACGGTGATGTCCCCCTGGGACGTGTGGAGCGTGGCGGTCGGCGTGTCGGCGGTGGTCACCCGGCCATCGTGCCACCCCTCACGTGACGACCTTCGAATGGAGTAGCGGTCACATTCCCCGCCCCTTCGGGCCCCTCGGGTGTGACGTCCCGGCGGGTCGGGCACCTGCACCCCAGTGGCCGGGGGCATCATGGCCGCCCACCGACGAGTGAGGTGAAGTCGTTGAGCAGCAAGACTCTGATCGGCGCCAGGGAGGACCTGGACGATCTGCGCAAGGAGGGCCAGAAGGCCCGCAAGCAGGCCGAGAAGCGTGCGCAGAAGGCCGCCGACCAGGCCCGCAAGGAGCGCGAGAAGGCCCGCAAGCAGGGGCAGAAGAAGCGCGCCGAGGTGCGCAAGGACGTCCGCCAGGCGGCCGACGAGGCCCGCCAGCGCGTCCTCGACGCCCGCGCGGAGGCCCGCCAGCGCGCCGAGGAGGCCCAGGCCGAGGCCCGCAAGCGCGCCCAGGAGGCCCGCGAGGAGACCCGCAAGCGCGCGAACAAGGCCGCCAAGGAGGCCCGCAAGCAGGCCAAGGCGTACGCCAAGGACGCCCGCAAGCGGCTCGAGCAGTCGGCCGTGCCCACCAGCGCCGACGAGCTGCGCGACCTCGGCGAGACCGTGCGCGGCCAGCTCGAGGAGGGGCTGACCTCGGTGCGCAAGGACCTCGCGGCCCGCATCGAGCCCGAGGAGCCCAAGAAGCGCCGCCGCTGGGGCCTCTGGCTCGTGGTGCTCGCGGTGCTCGGCGCGGGCATCGCCGTCGTGGCGACCCGGCGCGAGCCGGAGCTGCCGCCCCCGCCGCCGCCCGCGCCGCGTCCCCGCCCGGTGACCACCGAGGCGCCCGTCGCGCCGGGCCAGGCCAGCAGCCAGGAGGTCCCGACCCGCACGGCCACCGACGCGGTGTCCGGCAGCAGCCCCAACGGCGCGGTCTCCTCCTCCGACAAGCCCGCCACCGGCGGCAAGGAGTAGGTCCGCTCCCGGCCACACCCTCGTCGGCACGGCCCGCCCCCGGTCCCCAGGACCGGGGGCGGGCCGTTCGCGTCCCGCTCACCGTTCGAACACCCGGCGCAGCCGGTCGCCGGCGCCGACGCCCCGGTCGAGCACCGCGTCCTGCGGGCGCCCGCCGACGACCGCCCCGACGTTGGTCGCGCTGGTGCTGCCCGGCGTCAGGTAGCCGACGTGGCCGTGGGACCCGGCGAGCACCCGCCCGTCGGGCAGCGCGACCTCGCGGGCCGAGAGCCCGGTGACGCCGGGCGCGCGGTTGGGGTCCGGCCCGAACCAGCCGGTGTCGGCCACGGGGTCGCCGGGCGCCTCGACCACCCACGCGTGGCCCGGCGGGCGCCCCGGCGCCGGCCCGACGCCCGGGCTGCCCAGGTACACGACGTCGTCGACCCCGCCCGCGCCGCCCGGGGCGAGCGCCGCCGCCGTGACCACCGAGCCGTAGGAGTGCCCGACCGCCGTGACGTGCGCGTCCGGCCCGGTGCGCGCGGCGTCCAGCCCGTCGAGGAACGACGCCAGCCGCCGCCCGCCCTCCTCCGCGGGGCCGCGCCCCAGCACCGACCGGTCGGGGTCGGCCACCTCGTCGACCTGGGGCGCGTCGTAGCCGTACCAGGCGACCGTCGCCGTCCCCGGGCCCGCGCTCGCGGCGAGGGCGTCGAGCTCCTCGAGGCGCCGCGGGAGCTCGTCGACGCCGGTGGTGAAGCCCGGCGTGAACACGCCGACGTGGGCGGCGGTGTCGACGTCCCCCTGGGCCACGGCGGCGCGCACGCCCTCGCCGTCCTGCCGGCGCGGGTCGACCTCGAGGTCCAGCAGGGCGCGCCCGGGGCCGTCGACGGCCGCGGCGACCGCGCTCAGGCGCGCGAGCCGCGCCCGGACCTCGCGCAGCTCCCACGCGGCGGTGACCAGCCCGATCGGGTCGCGGACCCGCGCCAGGCGCTCCCGCGCGGCGCGCTCGTCGGCGAGCGCCCGCCCCTGCTCGGTGGCGAGCAGGCGGCGGTTGGCGCGGTCGCGGACCGCGGCGGGCAGGCCGTCGAGACCGCCGACCAGGGCCGGGCGGTCGCGCTCGAGCGCCGCCCGCGCCGCCGGGTCGAGGCCCGCCCACCACCGGGCGACGCCGTCGGGGTCGACGGCGCCGGCCGGGGTGGTCGGCGGTGCGTGCGGAGCATCCCGACCGGTGGCGTCGCGGCCCGCGGCGTCCAGGGCGAGCGCCAGCGCAGCGTCGACGGCGGCCGGCGGGGTGCCGCCGGCCAGCGCCAGCGTCGCGACCCCGAGCGCGGCGAGCACCCCGTCGACGTCGGCGAGCAGGTCCTCGTGCCGCCGGCGCAGGGCCGCGCGCGCCTCCTGGGCCTCGCGGGCCGCGGCGCCGCGCCAGTCCGGCACCGCGCCGGCCAGGACGTCCCCGAGCCGGGCCAGGTCCGCGCGGGCAGCGAGCAGGCGGACCGCCGCGAGGGCCGGCGTCGCTGGCGTCACCGCGCCCCGCCCCCGAGCACGCCCGCCGCGTCGTCGTCCCCGGCGAGGTAGGCGGCCGCGGCGAGGTCCAGCGCCGCCCCGTGCGCGGCGAGGTCGTCGCACCACCGGCCGACCGCCACCTCCCACCGGTCCGCCAGCGCCGCGGCCGCCGGCGCCGCCCGCCCCGCGGGCAGGATCGCCAGCCCGCGCACCCCCTCCGCCGGCCCGTCCGCCGGCGCCGCCCCGGCCGCGGCCACGCACGCCGCACCCGCGGCCTGCAGCGCCGCGGGTGACACCCCGAGCCCGTCCTGTTCGTCCACACCTCGTTCGACGCCGCGCGCCCGGCGACGGATCCCGGGCCTCGTCGGCCCTGGGGACGCGAACGGCCGATCGGGACGGCGATACTCCCCCGCGTGCCGTCTCCCGCCGAGCTCGAGGCCGCGCGCGACAAGCTGCTCCCCGACGTCCTGCCCGGGCCCGACGACCCCCCGCTGCGCGTGCTGTTCTGCGGCATCAACCCGGGCCTGCTGTCCGCGCTGACCGGCCACCACTTCGCCCGGCCCGGCAACCGCTTCTGGCCCGCGCTGCACGCGTCGGGCTTCACGCCGCGGCTCTTCGCCCCGTCCGAGCAGGGCCTCCTCCCGTCGCTGGGCCTCGGCATCACCAACGTCGCCCCCCGCGCCACCGCGCGTGCCGACGAGCTCGACGACGCCGAGCTGGTCGCGGGCGGCGAGCGGCTGCGCGGCCTGGTCGCCGAGGTCCGCCCGGCGTGGCTCGCCGTCGTCGGGATCGGGGCCTACCGCGTCGCGTTCGGCGACCGTCGTGCCGCCGCCGGCCGCCAGGAGCGCACCCTGGGCGACACCGGGCTCTGGGTGCTGCCGAACCCCAGCGGCCTCAACGCCCACCAGACGCCCGCCACCCTGGCGGCGGCGTTCCGCGAACTGCGGGACGCCGCCGGGTAGAGAACCGGCGATCGCGGGCACAGGGCCGCCATGAAGGCTGCGCTCTACCGCCGTACCGGTCCGGCCGCCGAGGTGCTGTCGGTCGAGGACGTCGAGACCCCCGAGCCCGGGCCCGGCCAGGTCCGCGTGCGCATCACCGGGTCCGGGGTGAACCCCACCGACTGGAAGACCCGCGCGGGCCTCACCGGCCAGGACCCCGAGGGTTTCCAGATCCCGCACCAGGACGGCGTCGGGGTGGTCGACGCGGTCGGCGACGGGGTCGACACGTCACTGTCCGGGCAGCGGGTCTGGCTGCAGCTCGCGGCGTTCGGCAACCGCTACGGCACGGCCGCCGAGTACGCGGTCGTCCCGGCCGAGCGGGCCACGCCCCTGCCCGGCGACGCGCCCGACGACCTGGGCGCCTGCCTCGGCGTGCCAGCCGTGACCGCGGCGCACTGCCTGCTCGTGCGCGGGCACGGCCGCGAGGCGCTGCGGGGCGCCACGGTGCTCGTCGCCGGCGGGGCCGGGGCGGTCGGGCACTACGCGATCGAGCTGGCCAAGCACGCGGGTGCGCGGGTCGTCACCACCGTCAGCTCGGAGGAGAAGGGGGAGCTCGCGCGGGCGGCGGGCGCGGACCTCGTCGTCAACTACCGCGAGGACGGCGCCGTCGACCGGGTGCGCGAGTTCGCCCCGCACGCCGACCGGATCGTCGAGGTGGCGCTTGGCGCGAACCTCGAACTGGACCTCGCGGTCAGCGGCGCCGGCACCGTGATCGCGGTGTACGCCAACGAGCCCGACGACCCGGTCATCCCGACCCGCCGGCTCATGGTCGCCAACACCGCGATCAGCTACGTGCTGCTCTACGGCGTGCCGGCCGACGAGCTGGCGGAGGCGACGGCCTGGACCGCCGACGGCGCCGCGGCCGGGGCGCTCTCGCCGCTGCCGGTGACCCGCTACGCCCTCGACGACATCGTCGCGGCGCACGAGGCCGTCGAGAACGGGGCGGTGGGCAAGGTCGTCGTGGTGCCGTGAGTGGTGCCCCCGATCCCCTGACGGTCAGCGCCGGCGAGCTCCCACGGCCGCGGGCGGCTGACCGCGCTCTCCTCGGCGAAGGTGCGCCGGCGCAGGAACGTCGAGCGGGCGCAGAGCCGGAACCACGCCCGCGCGACGCGGGTGCGCCAGACGCCGCCGGCGAGCATCTGGTCGCGGACGGCCAGCGCGTCGCGGATGGTCGCCGTGCCGTGCTCGCGCAGGTCGGCCTCGTAGGCGCCGACGGCGGCCAGGAGGCCGGCCGGGTCGGCGGGGCCGTCGGCGAGCACCTGCGTGAGCCGGCGGGCGTCGCGCAGCGCGGCGTTGCCGCCGAGGCCGCCGGTGGCGGGGACGGCGTGCACGGCGTCGCCGAGCAGGGTCACGCGGGCGGGCTCCCACTCCGGGACGGGCGGCGCGACGAGGAAGACGCTCGCGCCGCGGCTCGCCGGGTCGCCGGCGGCGAGCAGGCGGCGCAGGTCGGGGTGCCAGGTGCGCGTCAGCTCGTCGGCGAGGGCGGCGAGGTCGTCCGCGTCGTGCACGTCGAGGTCGGGCGGGAGGTGCTCGGGCGCGGTGACGAACGCGGTGAGCAGGTAGGGCTCGTCGACCGGTGGGGCGGGGCGGCCGGTGACCTCGGCGAGCCGGGCGCGCGCCCCGGGTGGCGGGCGGAAGGCGGCGGTGAACAGCGAGCCCGGTCCGGCGTCGGCGACGACGTGCATGCCGTGCGCCAGGACCGCCGGCACGTCCTCGGTGAGCGGCACCTTGCCCGCGAACCCGACCACGCCCGCGGGCACCGGCTCGGCGTCGGGGAGGAACTGCCGGCGCACCCGCGAGCCCACGCCGTCGGCGCCGACGAGCAGGTCCGCGGTGACGCGCCGGCCGTCGGCGAAGTGGGCGGTCACCGCGTCGTCGCCCATCTCGTAGGACACGAACTCGGCCCCGAGGTGCACGACGTCGTCGAGCCCGGCGAGCAGGAGGCGGCGCAGCGTGCGGCGGTCGACGGCGTAGTGGCCCTCGGCGGGGTCGGCGGCCGCGGGGTAGCCGATGTCCTCCTCGACCTCGACGAGCTCCTCGAGCTGCTCGGTGACGAACCCGAACGGCCCGCCTGGCGCCGACGTCGCGAGGAACGCCTCCCAGAGGTGGTCGGGCAGGCACGCCCGCAGCGAGCGCGCGCCGGCCGGGTCGACGTGGATGCGGTAGCCCTCCCACCGGTCGGCGGGGTCGCGGTCCCGCTCGTACACGGTCACGGGCACGCCGGCGCCGCGCAGACCCTGGGCGAGGCAGAGCCCGCCGATCCCGCCGCCGATCACCGCGACCGTCGGTCCGTCCGTCACGGCGTCGCTCCCGTCATCGGGCCAGCACGGTCGGGGCGCGGTCGGGGCGAGGTCGGGCACGAGGCGCACGCCCTTGACCGCGGCGATCACGAGCTCCGTGCGCGCCACGGGGTCGTCGTCGGCGTCGATCGTCGCGACGAGCCCGACGAGCACCTCGCGCCAGCCCGCTTCCTGCCGGTCGACCACCGCGCGCAACCGACGGGTCGCGGCGGGCGCGCAGGTCGAGCTCGGCGGTGACGGTGACGAGCTCGGGGAGGTTATCGAGATCAGGGTGACGTCGTCTACCTGTGACTTCACGTCACAGCTACCGGCGGGTTAGGTTCCTGCCGTGCCACCACACGCCGTCCACTACGACGTGCTCGTCGTCGGGTCCGGGTTCGGGGGCAGCGTCACGGCGCTGCGGCTCGCGGAGAAGGGCTACCGCGTCGGGGTCCTCGAGGCGGGGCGCCGCTTCACGCCCGCGACGCTGCCGTCGACGTCGTGGGACCTGCGGAACTTCCTCTGGGCGCCGCGCCTCGGCTGTTACGGCATCCAGCGCATCCACGTGCTGCGCGACGTCGTGGTGCTCGCCGGCGCGGGCGTGGGCGGCGGGTCGCTGAACTACGCGAACACGCTCTACCGCCCGAAGAACGACGCCTTCTACCGCGACCCGCAGTGGGCGTCGATCACCGACTGGCGCGACGAGCTCGACCCGTTCTACGACCAGGCCACGCGCATGCTCGGGGTGGTCGCGCAGCCGTCGGTGACGCCGTCGGACGTGGTGATGCGGCAGGTCGCCGAGGAGCGGGGGCGCGGCGACACCGTCACCCCGACCCAGGTCGGCGTGTACTTCGGCGAGGGGCCGGGCGTGACGTCGCCCGACCCGTTCTTCGGCGGCGCCGGGCCCGCCCGGACGGGCTGCCTGGAGTGCGGCGAGTGCATGACCGGCTGCCGCCACGGCGCCAAGAACACCCTCGAGACCAACTACCTGGCGCTCGCCGAGCGGGCGGGCGCGGTCGTGCACCCGGAGACGACGGTGCGCACGGTCCGGCCTTCTGCGGACGGCTATGTCGTCGAGACGCGCGCGACCCGGGGACGCGGGCGGACCACCTACACCGCCGAGCAGGTCGTGCTCGCGGCCGGCACGTGGGGCACGCAGTCGCTGCTGCACCGGCTGCGCGACACCGGCGTGCTCCCCCGCGTCTCCCGGCGCCTCGGCGAGCTCACCCGCACCAACTCCGAGGCGCTGGTCGGCGCAACGGCCCACCGCGCGCCCGAACGCGGCGGACCCCGCGACTTCACCCGCGGCGTCGCGATCACGTCGTCCTGGCACCCGGACGAGGACACGCACATCGAGCCCTGCCGCTACGGCTACGGGTCGAACGCGATGGGCCTGCTGACGACGCTGATGACCGACGGTGGCGGCCGGGTGCCGCGCCTGCTCAGGCTGCTCGGCGCGATCGCCCGCCACCCGCGCACGTTCGCGCGCTCGCTGGACAAGCGGCACTGGTCGGAGCGCACCGTGATCGCGCTGGTGATGCAGTCGCTGGACAACTCGATCATCGTGCGCCGACGGTTCGGGCGGCTGGTGTCCCGGCAGGGCCACGGCACGCCCAACCCGACCTGGATCCCGGCGGCGAACGAGACCACCCGGCGGATGGCGGAGATCATCGACGGCGACCCGGGCGGGACCTGGGGCGAGGCGGTGAACATGCCGATGACCGCGCACTTCATCGGCGGCTGCCCGATCGGCGCCTCCCCGGAGACCGGGGTGATCGACGGCTACCAGCGCCTCTACGGGCACCCCGGGCTGCACGTCGTCGACGGCTCGGCGCTCTCGGCGAACCTGGGCGTCAACCCGTCGCTGACGATCACCGCGCAGGCCGAGCGGGCCATGGCGTACTGGCCCAACAAGGGCGACGCCGACCCCCGCCCGCCGCTCGGGTCGGCGTACCGCCGGGTGGAACCCGTGGCGCCGCGCTCGCCGGTCGTCCCCGCCGACGCCCCCGGCGCCCTGCGCCTCGTCCCCCTCGGTACCCCCACCGTCCCGCCCCGCACCCCCGTCGCCGGCGGCTGAGGCCCGGGTGCGAGCGATGCGGCATCCCTGGCGTCCATCACCAGGATCGCCACATCCTCGCTCGCGGATGCCACGCGGCGCGTGTCAGCCTGGCGTCCACGCTGGCACTGGACGCCAGCAAACCCACCACGATCACCGGCCGGCCGAGCTGGTGGAGAAACTGACATCCAGTGTCAGCGTGGACGCCAGGCTGGCACCACCCCGTGCGCCGGCCAGCCCGGGGAGGCGGCGAGGATCGCGGCGTGCCCGCCGACGCGCTGCTGTTCTCGAACTCCCGCCCGCCCGGGGCCGCGGTGCCGTTCGCGCACGCCGCGGAGCCGCTGCGCGCGCACCTCGGTGACCGGACGATGTGGTTCGCGGCCTGGGCCGGCGACGACCTCGACGCCTACACCCGCCTGGTCGGCGACGCCCTCATGAACGTCCTCGGGCCGGTCGACGTCCGCGGCCTGCACCGCGAACCTGACCCGGCGGCCACGATCCGCGACGCCGACCCCGACCGCGAGACCGTCTTCGTCGGCGGCGGCAACACCTTCCGCCTGCGCCGGCGCACCGGCGACAACGGTGTCCTCGCGGCCCTGCGCCAGCGCGACGACCTGCGCTACGCGGGTGCGAGCGCCGGCTCCAACCTCGCCTGCCCGACGATCATGACGACGAACGACATGCCGATCGTCGACCCCGGCGGCCTCGACGCCGTCGGGCGCATCCCCGTGCAGATCAACCCGCACTACCTCGACCCCGACCCGCGCTCCACCCACCGCGGCGAGACCCGCGAGGAGCGGCTCCACGAGTTCCACCAGGAGAACGCCGTCGCGGTCGTCGGCCTGCGCGAGGGCGCGTGGCTCCTCCACCACGAGAACACCCTCACCCTCGACGGCTACACCGCCCGCCTCTTCCGCCGCGGCCACGAGCCGGTCGAGCTCGCCGCGGGTACGGACGTGTCGTGGCTGCTCGCGACACCTACCTCCTGACCGACGTCCGCACCCGTCACCACGACGGCCCGGTCGACGTCGCGGTCACCGACGGACGGATCGGCGCCGTGGGCCCGGGGCTGGAGCACCCCGGACCAGTCCTCGACGGCCACGGACGGGTCGTCCTCCCCGGCCTCGTCGAGCCGCACCTGCACCTCGACAAGGCGATGCTCGGCGCGGAGGTCGTCGGTTCGCTCGACGACGCCGTCGCCCGCACCGCCGAGCGCAAGCAGACCTTCACCGCCGAGGACGTCCGCGCCCGCGCCACGGACCTGCTGACCCGCGCCCACGCCGCCGGCGTCACGCGCGTCCGCACCCCCGTCGACGTCGACCCGACCGTGGGCCTGACCAGCCTCGACGTGCTCCTCGAGCTCCGCGACGCGTGGCGCGGGGCGGTCGACCTCCAGGTCGTCGCGTTCCCGCAGGAGGGCATCGCCGCCCGCCCCGGTACCCGCGACCTGCTCCTCGAGGCCCTGGCCCGCGGCGCCGACGTCCTCGGGGCCTGCAGCTACGCCGAGGACGACGTCGACGCCTGCCGCGAGCACGTGCGCGACGTGCTCGCCCTGGCCGAGCGGCACGGCGTGCCCGTCGACGTCCACGCCGACTTCGCCGCCGGGGCGGGTGGGGGTGCCACCGACCCGCGCCACGACCTGGCCGCCGAGATCGCGGCGATGACGAGCGCGGCGGGGCTCGGCGGCCGCGTCGTCCTCGGCCACGTGACCACCCTCGCCGGCCTCGACCCCGACCGGCGGCGCCGCACTGCCGACGCGCTCGCCGCCGCGAGCGTCGGGGTGGCGGTCCTCCCGCCCACCGACCTCTACCTCGTCGGCGCCTCCGCCCCGGTCCGCGAGCTGCGCGACGCCGGCGTGCGCGTCGCGTGCTCGTCGAACAACGTCCGCAACGCCTTCACCCCGTTCGGCACCGGCGACCCGCTCGACGCCGCCCTGACCCTCGGCCACATGCAGGGCGTGGAGCTCGACACGCTGCTGGACATGGTCACCGGCGACGCGGCGGCGCTGATCGGGGACGGGGTCCACGACGGGGTCCACGACGTCGTGCCGGGCGCCCGCGCCGACCTCGTCCTGCTCGACGCCCCCGACGCCGCCACCGGCCTGCTCGACCGCGCGCCCCGCACCCACGTCGCGGACCTCGAGACGGTGCGAACGGGGAGTTCGCGCGCGTAGACGCCGCGAACCGCCCGTTCGCTGCGTCGACCCGCCACCCCGAGCAGCGCCCGCGCCGCGACCGGCGCAGACTGACCCCGATGACCACCATGCGCCGTTCGTCCGCCGAGTCCCTGCTGGCCGAGGACCTGCGCTCGGCGGTGCGCGGGCGGGTGCGCTTCGACACCGCGAGCCGGGCCATGTGGTCCGCGGACGCCTCGAACTACCGCCACGTGCCCCTCGGGGTCGTGCAGCCCGTCGACCTCGACGACGTCGAGGCGGCCGTCGACGTGGCGCGCCGGTACGCGGTGCCGGTGCTGCCGCGCGGGGCGAGCACGAGCATCGGCGGGATGGCGGTCAACGAGGCCCTGATCCTCGACTTCTCGCGCCACCTCGACCGCGTCCTCGAGATCGACCCCGCGTCCCGCACCGCCCGCGTGCAGCCCGGTGTGGTCCTCGACGACCTGCGCGAGGCCGCGCGGCCCCACGGCCTGACCTTCGGCCCCGACCCGTCGACGCACAACCGCTGCACGCTCGGCGGGATGATCGCCAACAACGCGTGCGGGTCGCACTCGGTGGCGTGGGGCAAGACCGTCGACAACGTCCGCGAGCTCGACGTCCTGCTCGCCGACGGGACGCGGATGACCGTCGGCCGCACCCCCGACCTCGCCGCGGCGGGGCAGCGGCCCGGCCGGGAGGGCGAGGTCTACCGCGAGCTGACGCGGCTGCGCGACCGGTACGAGACGACGATCCGCGACGAGCTCGTCGTCGACGGCCTCACCCGGCGGGTCAGCGGCTACAACCTCGACCAGCTCCTCGAGGACGCCGGCGTCGACCTCGCCCGCGCGCTGGTCGGCACCGAGGGCACGTGCGCGACGATCCTCGAGGCGACCGTCGAGCTGGTCGAAGCGCCGCCGGTGCGGGCGCTGTGCGTGCTCGGGTTCCCCGACGCCTACACCGCCGCCGACCACGTCATGCCCATCCGCGAGCACGCCCCGCTGACCATCGAGGGCGTCGACGTCGGCGTCATCGGGGCGCTGCGCGCGAGCCGGCCCGACGACCGCACCCCCGAGCAGCTGCCCGAGGGCAAGGGCTGGCTCTACGTCGAGACCGGCGGCGCCGACCGCGCGGAGGCCGAGGCGAAGGCGACGGCCATCGGCAGGGAGATGGCGAAGTACGGCGCCAGCGTCAAGGTCGTCTCCGAGTCGTCGCAGATGCGGGCGCTGTGGAAGGTCCGCGAGGACGGGTCGGGCATCGTCACCCGCTCCCCCGACGGCGGCGAGGCGTGGCCCGGGTGGGAGGACGCGGCGGTCCCGCCGGCGAGCATGGGCGCCTACCTGCGCCAGTTCGACGCGCTGCTGCGCCGCCACGGGCGCCAGGGCGCCTACTACGGGCACTTCGGCGACGGCTGCCTGCACGTGCGCATCGACTTCGACCTGCTCACCCGCCCCGGCCTCGCCAACTTCCGCGCCTTCCTGCTCGACGCCGCCGACCTCGTCGCCGAGCACGGCGGATCGGTCTCCGGCGAGCACGGCGACGGCCAGGCCCGCGCCGAGCTGCTCGAGCGGACCTACTCCCCGCAGCTCATCGAGGCGTTCGGCGCGTTCAAGGGCGTCTGGGACCCCGAGGGCCGCATGAACCCCGGCCGCGTCGTCGAGCCGAAGAAGATGGACGACGACCTCAAGGTCTTCGTCGGCGTGCCCACCATCGGCCCGCGCACCGAGCTGCACTACACCGACGACCGCGGCAGCTTCACCCGCGCGAGCCGGCGCTGCATCGGCGTCGCCAAGTGCATCACCGACTCGGGCGGCTACATGTGCCCGAGCTACCGCGTCACCGGCGAGGAGATGCACTCCACGCGCGGGCGCGCGCGGATGCTCTTCGAGATGGCGTCGGGCCAGCTCGTGCCCGACGGCTGGCGCTCCACCGAGGTCCGCGACGCCCTCGACCTGTGCCTGTCCTGCAAGGCGTGCCAGCGCGACTGCCCGGTCGGCGTGGACATGGCCACCTACAAGGCCGAGTTCCTCGCCCAGCACTACGCGGGCCGCGCGCGGGAGCGCCCGCGCAGCCACTGGTCGATGGGCCACCTGCCCCGCTGGCTGCGCCTGGCCACCGCGGTGCCGGGTGTGCCGCGGCTGGCCAATGCGCTCGCGCGTCGGCCGGCGCTGGCGTCGATCGCGAAGCGCCTCGGCGGCATCGCCCCGCAGCGCGACATCCCCGAGCTCGCCCCGACGCCGCTGCGCCGGCTCGCGGGGCCGCACCCGGCGCGGCACGACAGCCCGCGCCCGCGCGTGCTGCTGTGGCCCGACACGTTCACCTCGGCGTTCGACCCGGACCTCGCGCTTGACGCCATCGCGGTGCTCGAGCACCTCGGCTACCGGGTCGAGCTCCCGGACCGGGGCGTGTGCTGCGGGCTGACCTGGCACACCACCGGCCAGCTCGGCACCGCGCGCAAGGTCGTGCGGCGCAGCCTCGACGTCGTCAAGCCGTGGCTCGACGACGGCGTCCCGGTCGTCGGGCTCGAGCCCTCGTGCACCGCGGCGCTGCGCCAGGACGTCGTCGAGCTCCTCGGCGAGGACGACGAGGACGCGGTCCGGCTCAAGGCCTCGACCCGCACGCTCGCCGAGGTGCTCGCCGCCCACGTCGACGAGCTGCGCGCCGGCGTCGTCGCCACCGGGCAGAAGGCGCTCGCCCAGATCCACTGCCACCAGTACGCGGCGATGGGCTTCGACGCCGACCGCGCGGTGCTGGGCGCACTGGGCGTCGACACCCAGGTGCTCGACGAGGGCTGCTGCGGGCTCGCCGGCAACTTCGGGTTCGAGGACGGGCACTACGAGGTCTCGACGGCGTGCGCGGAGCGGGGCCTCATGCCCGCGGTCCGCGCCGCCGACCCGGACACCGCGGTGCTCGCCGACGGGTTCTCGTGCCGGACCCAGATCCGCCAGCTCGAGGCCGGCTCCGAGCCGGTGCACCTGGCCCAGCTCGCGGCGACCGCGCTGGGCCTGCGGTCGCGGGAGCGGGCGGTCGGGCGGGCGGTCGGGAGCGCGACGGGCTCATGAGGCCGGGCGTCCTGCGCTGGCTCGGGTACGCGTTCGGGGCGCGGCTGCCGGTGCGGTACGCCCCGTGGGTGCTGCACGACCTGACCTGCCGGACGTGGTTCCTGCGCCACCTCGGCCGCTCCGCGGTGCAGGCCACGCCGGCCGCGCTGCTGGCGCTGCTGCCCGGGCCCGCGTGGCTGCGGGTCACGCTGCCGCTGTTCGTGCTGTTCTCGACGCTGTTCATGGCGGCGCTGTTCTCGCCGATGGTCCGGGAGAAGCGGCTCTACCAGCACGGCTACCTGCCCGAGGTCGTGCTCCGCGAGGACGACTGATCAGGTGCGCCTCCGGCGCTCGTGAGCAGAAAGGAGTGCTGGGGCACTCTTTTCTGCTCACCTGCCCGCAGGGCACCGGTCGGGGGGCGTGACGCGCGGGTCGAGCAGGTAGGCGGTGTAGGCCTCGGTGGCGCAGCGGCTGGGGGCGTCGAGGGTCGTGTGGCCGATGGCGTCGACGACGAGGACGTGCGCGGCCGCGAGCTGGGACGCGGTGGCCCGGGCGTCGATCAGCGGCGTCGTGGAGTCGTAGCGCGAGTTGACCAGCAGCGCCGGCGCGGCCAGGGGCGCGTTCCACGGGCCGAGGTAGCGGTCGGGGTCGATGGCGGGCCAGCCGACGCACATGGCGTGGTTGAGCGCCGTCGACGCGCCGACGACCGGGTGCGCGGCCTGCTCGGCGACCACCGCGGCGTCCATGTCGGCCGCGGACGGCGTGACGCTGTCGGTGCACTGGATCGCGAGGTACGACGGCGAGTGTTCCGGCGCCCACGGTTGTGCGGGCAGCGGGACGCGCCCGCCCGAGGGCGGCGCGCCCGGGGCCAGGGCGGCCAGCGCGCGCATCAGCCCCGGCAGCCGGCCCTCGGTCTGCAGCGCCCGGTCGATGCGCGCGACGAGCTCCGCGGACGTGGTGCCGGGCAGGGTCCCGGCGGCCGCGGCGGCGACGACGTCGGTGGCGCGGGCCCGCGCGTCGGGACCCAGCGGGCAGGTCGGGGTGGCGGCGCACCCGTCGAGCGCGACCCCGAACGCCTCCTCCCACGCCTCGCTCACCCCGGCGCGCACGTCGACCGGCAGCCGCTCGGTGCCCGGCGCGCCCGCGGCGTTCGCGACGAGGTCGAGGCTGCCGTCCAGGACCATCGCGCGGGTGTGGGACGGGAAGAGGTTCGCGTAGGTCGCCGCGGAGTACGTGCCGTACGAGTAGCCGTAGAGGCTCACCGTCTCCTCGCCGAGCGCCTGGCGGACGAGGTCGACGTCGCGGGCGGCGTTGGCCGTGGACAGGTGCCCGAGGCGCTCCCCGGTGCCGGCGAGGCAGGCGCGCCCCGGCTCGGCGGCCGAGGCCCAGAAGGCGGGCGTGCGCGCCGGGCCGACGGGCGCGGGCACCCGCTCGCCCCCGAACGGCCCGCACGTCACCGGCGCGGAGCCCCCGGTGCCCCGCGGGTCGATGGTCAGCAGGTCGAACCGGGCACGCAGCGCCTCGAAGCGTCCGGCGAGGCGGCGCAGGCTCGCCGTGCCCGGGGAGCCGGGGCCGCCGTAGTTGACGACGAGGGTGCCGAGCCGCGCGGCGGGGTCGGTGGCGGGCATCCGCAGGGCCGCGAGGGTGATCGTCGGGCCGCCCGGGCGGCGGTAGTCGAGCGGCACGACGACGTCGGCGCACTGGCCTCCACCGCAGGCCCGCCAGTCCAGGGCCGGCACCGGCGCGCCGTTGGTGCCCATCGGCGGCGCACCCGCCCCGGGTCCGGGACCGCCGCCCGGGCGCGAGCACCCGGTGAGCAGGAGGGCCACGACCGCGAGCACGACGACCGGGGTCAGCCCCGCGCGCGATCTCACCGGCCCATCATGACCGCCCTAGTGCATGTCCACGATCGACGGCCACAGCGCCGACCAGGGCGCGCGGGGCGTGCAGAGGGCGAGCGGGACGTCGCCGTTGATCACGGCGTTGGCCGTGGGGTCCCGGTGCGGCGGCAGGGGCGTGACCGTCGCGCAGAAGCGGTCGGCCCCGCGGACCGGCCCGACGAGGATCGCGGTGGTGGCGGTGTCGGGCGGCGGGCCGAAGAACCCGAAGCCGCGGTGGCCGCTGTGCACCGGCGGCAGGCCGGCGGCGGGCCCGTACCGGTCGAGGGCCGAGGCGTACCAGTAGGACCAGGCGAGCACCGTCGTGCGCGCCTGCTCGCCGGGCGGCAGCGCGCGGTACGCCGCGGCGGTGTCGGCGGCGAGGCTCGGCCAGCCGACCTGCCCGGAGGCGAGGAAGTCGCCCCGCTCGACGCGCCAGGACGCCGGCCCGAGCGGCAGCGCCAGGACGGCGACGACCAGCGCCGACGCGACGACGGCCGGGACCGAGACCGTCCAGGACCACCACCGCGCGGGCGCCCGGTCCTGCAGGGCGACCGCCCCGGCGGCGACGAGGACCGCGGCCAGGCCCATCACGTAGTACGGCCGACCGCCGACCGTGACCATGGCCGCGATCGTCACGACGGCCCCGATCCCGACCGCCCGCCACGGCCGCAGGGCGTCGCTGCGCAGGAGCGCCCACAGCCCGGCACCGGCGAGCACGAGGCCCGGGACGAGCCCGACGTCCCACGCGGCGAAGGGCAGGAAGGACCAGCGGTTGCCGGTCAGGCCGCCCTCGCCCACGACCACCGCGCCCATCCGCAGCTGCGGCCAACCGTGCGCGGCCTGCCACAGCAGCGTCGGCACCGTCGACGCCGCCGCGACGACCAGCGCGACCCACAGCGCCGGCCGCGCGAGCAGGCGGCGCGGGCCGGCCACCAGCACGCCGACCGCCAGTGCCGCGACGAGGACCGGCACGAGGAACTTGCCGAACAGGGCCACCGCGAGCACCGGTCCCGCCGCGAGCAGCAGGCGGTCCCGGCGCGTGCGGATCCAGCGCACGACCAGCCAGAGCAGCAGGGTCCAGAAGAACGGGTCGAGCGTCGAGGTCGCCAGCAGGTGACCCGTCGCGAGCAGGAACGGCGAGATCGCGATCGCGGCGCCGGCGAGCAGCTGCGCCCGGCGTCGACCACCCAGCTCCGCGGCGAGCAGCGCGGCGAGCACCACGTGCCCGGCGGTGGCCAGCGTGGCGGGCAGGCGCAGCACCACCAGGTTCCCGGGCGCCAGGTGGTCCAGCGCGGTGGCGAGCCACGGCACCAGGGGCGGCTGGTCGGCGTAGCCCCAGGCCAGGTGCCGGCCGGCGGCGAGGAAGTAGAGCTCGTCGCCGAATGCCCCGTACCAGGCCGAGCAGACGCCGTGCACGACCGCGACGGCGGCGGCGAGCAGCAGCACGGGGCGCCAGGCGGTGCGGGGCTCCGGCGAAGACGCGCCCGCACCGACGGCGACCGGGACGACGGTGGGCAGCGGGGCCGTGGCGGTCATCGGTCAGCAAGCTCCCCGCGCGCCGTCGTGACCCATCCGGGGGACCCTAGGCGACACGCTCCCGCGGGCCGGACGCGGCATGCCGGTACGGCAGACTGCGCGTCGATGGAGCTCACGGGCAGCTGGACCACGGCGCTGCCGGCCGGCGTCGTCGAGCGCTACGAGCTGCGCGAGACGCGCAACGCCGCCGCTGTGCTCGCGGCCACGAGCCCGGACGAGTTCGCCGAGATCTGCGCGGTGCTCTCCGACTTCGCCCTCACCACCGCCGACCTCGTCGAGGCGGGCGGCAACGAGTCCCGCCTGGCCGCGCGGCTCAACGCCGCCTTCCGGTCGCGCGGGTGGCGCGAGGGGCGCGTCGACACCGTCGTCACCTCGCGGCTGCAGGTCCAGCCGTGGGCCCCCGCCGGGGAGGTCGGGGTGACGGTGCGCGAGAGCGAGGTCGTCAACGAGGGCTACAAGGTCGACAACGTCAAGGGCCGGGTGGCGCTCGACGTCGAGTGGAACGCCAAGGACGGCAACCTCGACCGCGACATCTCCGCCTACCGGGCGCTGTACGACGCGGGCCTCATCGACGGCGCGGTCCTGCTCACCCGCACCCACGACGACCTGCGCGACCTCGCCCGCGAGCTGGCGCGCGCGGCGGGGCGCAGCGACGACGAGGTCCGCAGCCGGCTGTCGACGTCGACGACCACCCACCTCGGCAAGCTGGAGTCCCGGATGACGCGCGGCGACGCCGGCGGCTGCCCCCTGCTCGCCGTCGCGATCTCCCGGCGCTGCTGGGTGCCCGCTGACGGCGAGCCGGCGCGCCCCGAGGCCCCGGCACCGTGGATGCTCACCGACGGGGTGAGCTGGTGAGCGGGCACCCGGCGCACGACCGGTCACTGTCGGACCCCGCCGCTAGCGTCCCGCCCACCCCGACCCCGGCGAGGAGGCCCGAGACGATGACCCTGGCGGCGGACGCCGGCAGCGCCGAGATCGACACCGAGATCCAGGCAGAGATCAGCACCGAGATCCAGGCAGAGATCAGCACCGAGATCCCGGCGGAGATCAGCCCCGACGACCCCGGCGCGCCCGAGCCCGCGCCCCCGCGATCCCGCCGCGCGGCGCCCCTGCGCGCGGACGCGACACCGCTGCAGAGCCTCGCGCTCCCCCGCACGGCCGGCGGCTGGTCCTGCGTCTACGCGGACCCGCCGTGGCGGTTCACCAACCGCACCGGCAAGGTCGCGCCCGAGCACCGGCGGCTCGACCGCTACGACACGATGTCCGCGGCCGAGATCGCCTCGCTGCCGGTGGCCGACGTCGTCTCCGCGAACGCGCACCTCTACCTGTGGGTGCCGAACGCGCTGCTGCCCGAGGGGCTCGCGGTGATGCAGGGCTGGGGCTTCCGGTACGTCAGCAACCTCGTCTGGGCCAAGCGGCGCAAGGACGGCGGGCCGGACGGGCGGGGCGTCGGGTTCTACTTCCGCAACGTCACCGAGCTGATCCTGTTCGGCGTGCGGGGCTCGCTGCGCACGCTGGAGCCGGGCCGGCGGCAGGTGAACATGATCGAGACCCGCAAGCGCGAGCACTCCCGCAAGCCCGAGGAGGCGTACGACCTCATCGAGGCGTGCTCGCCCGGGCCGTACCTCGAGATGTTCGCCCGCTACGCCCGCCCGGGGTGGACGAGCTGGGGTGCGGAGTCCGCCGAGGACGTCGCGCCGCGCGGCCGGCAGTACCCCGCCTACAGGTAGTACACGGCCGAACAGATTCGATCACTGCAAGTCACGACACTCGGCCGTCGGACGGACCTTGATCTCGTTCGCAGTACGCTCCCGACCGCTTGACTCAGGGGTAATCGCCGGTAGTGGCGACATTCGGCCACGCGCTGTGATACTTCCCCGCATGGCGAAGACACCGGAGCTGGCGCGCAACCAGCGGGTGACGGGGGCGGAGCGCACCAAACTGGGCAACGAGCTGCTCAAGCGGTACCAGAAGGGCGCCAGCATCCGTGAGATCTGCGCCGAGACCGGCTACAGCATCGGTCGGGTCCGCCGGCTGCTCGTCGACGCGGGCGTGGAGTTCCGCGGCCGCGGCGGGACCCAGGGGCGCAGCCGCAAGGACGGCACGGCGGGCACCGCCGGTACGGCGGGCACCGCCGGCACCGCCAAGTCCGCGAGCTAGCGCCGGGCGCGGCGCCGCGCCAGCGCGTTGAACGCGGTCTTGAGGCCGACGTCGAGGCGGGAGCCGTCGGCGGGCAGCAGGCCGATCTGCCGGGCGAACTGCATCTGGTCGAAGACCACGAAGTTGCCGGCCACGTGGCCGTCCTCGACGACGACGTGGTCCATCCCGTCGAGGTCCAGGCGAGCGCCCGAGGGCGCGATGCCCTCCCAGTCGCCGCCGGTGTGGTGGCCGGTGAGTCGCCAGCGCAGGAAGACCTCGCCGCTCCGGCCCTCACCCTGCTCGGCCATCCCCTCGATCGTCATCGTGAGGTCGGGGACGGCGGTGAACACGCTCGCCCACCAGGCCACGAGCTCGTCGGCGCTGCGGACGGTGCGCATCGGGAAGCGCACGCGGATGTCGGGCGCGTAGGCCTGGCGCAGCGACGCGGCGTCGTGGCTGTTGATGACGTCGATGCTCCAGCGCACGAGCGCGCCCGGCGTCGCCCCGGCGGGCGGGGTGGGCCGCGGCGGGTCCGGCGCGGGCCGGCGGCCCGACGGGCCAGACGGTTCGGACGAGGTGGGCTCAGCGCTCACGAGGCACTCACGGGCAGGAGCGTAGACGGCGGCACGCCCGGGCACCTGTGCGCACACGACCCGCTCCGTCTCCCCGAGGTGACCTCCGTCCATGAGCACGTCCCAGCTCGCCGCCCAGTGGGTGTCGGCGATCGGCAGCGCCGGCTCCCTGCTCGGCTTCGCCGCCTACGTCTGGATCATGATGCTGAACCGCAAGGACCAGGTGGAGGTCCGCCAGGAGCAGCAGGCCCAGGGCGTCACCGCCTGGCTCGACGAGGGGACGCGCCACGACCGGGACGAGGACTACGTGATCGTCGTCCACAACGGCGGCGACTCCCCGGTGTTCCAGGTGCGCTGCTTGTTCAGCCTGCCCTCGAGCGACGAGCAGCACAGCGTCTCGATGGCGCTGCTGCCCCCGGCGAGCGACGAGATCCACTCGCTGCCGTTCGGGCACGGCGAGGTCAGCCGCGACGAGCTGTACTCGGCGCCGGCGGTGCCCGAGATGCGGTTCACCGACTCCCACGGCACCCACTGGGGCCGCGACGGCAACGGGCAGCTGCACCGCCTCGACCGGCGCGGGGTGCGGCGCAAGCCGTCGTCGGACGGCGGGCAGGACGCCGCGCGCGACGATTCCGAGTGGGAGCAGGCGCACCGCGAGCGTGCCGACGCCCCGCGCGAGGGCTCGTCGCAGGGCGACTCGCCGCAGGACGACCAGCGGCGGGCGTCCAGCCAGTCGTAGCTACGGCAGCGTCAGGATCCGCGGGCCGTCGGCGGTGATCGCGACCGTGTGCTCGGCGTGCGCGGCGCGGCTGCCGTCGGCGGTGCGCAGCGTCCAGCCGTCCTCGTCGTGGACGTAGTCGTCCTCGCCACCGGCGTGCAGCATCGGCTCGATCGCGATGACCAGCCCGGGACGCAGGCGCATCCCCCGCCCCGCGCGGCCCTCGTTGGGGACGTGCGGCGACTCGTGCATCGCGCGCCCGATGCCGTGCCCGCCGTGGTCGGCGAGCATCCCGTAGCCGGCCTCCCGGGCGACGGCGCTGACCGCCGCGCCGATGTCGCCGAGGCGCCCGCCGGGGCGTGCGGCGGCGATGCCGGCCTGCAGGGCGCGCTCGGTGGTGGCGATGAGCGCGAGGTCCGCGGGGTCGGCGTCGGCGCCGACGACCGCGCTGAACGCGGCGTCGCCGCACCAGCCGTCGAGGAAGGCGCCGCAGTCGATGCTCAGCAGGTCGCCGTCGGCGAGCCGGTGGGAGCCGGGGATGGCGTGCACGACCGCGTCGTTGACGCTCGCGCAGATGACGCCGGGGAACGGGCTCGGCGCGAAGTGCGGGTGGTAGTCGAGGAACGCGGGGACCGCGCCGGCGTCGTCCATGACGTCGTGGGCGACGCGGTCGAGCTCCGTCAGGGTCACGCCCGGCGCGGCCGCCGCGCGCACCGCGTCGAGGCAGCGGGCAACGACGCGACCGGCCTCGCGCATGGCGTCGACCTCACCGGAGGTCTTCAGCTCGATCTCGGAGCGCCGCAGCATGCCCAGACCCTAGACAGGGCCCGGATCCGGGGTCGGAATGACACGGCTGTCATTCGTCCCCAGTGTGGACAGGCCCTGTGGACAACTCGGCCCGGCGGCGGGGGATGAACTCGTAGTCCGTGGGGTCGAGCCGCGCCACCGCCCGGACGTACTCCTCCATGTAGCGCGGCCAGTTGGCGACGATGCGCCCCGACTCGTCGCGGTACCAGGAGTCGCACTGCGTCCACGCCGTGCCCTCGAACTCCGCCTGCAGGCGCTCGTCGAAGGCCTGCTCGACGTCGCGGCGGACCTCGAGCGCCGCGGCGCGGCGGCGCGCGGTCTCCTCGAGCGCCTGGCGCACGTAGGCCACCTGCGCCTCGAGGAACACGATGATCGAGCCGCCCGAGGTGTTGGTGTTCGGCCCGTAGAGCACGAACAGCGACGGGAAGCCCGGCACCGTCATGCCCAGGTGCGCGTGCGCCCCCTGCCCCCACTCCTCCTGCAGCGTGCGCCCGCCCCGCCCGACGATGTCCATCGGGAACATGAAGTCGGTGCTCTTGAAGCCGGTGCCCCAGATGAGCACGTCCGCGGGGTGGTGCCGCCCGTCCTCGGTGCGCACGCCGTCGGGGTCGATCTCGGTGACCCGGTCGGTGACGAGCTCGACGTTGTCGCGCTGGAGCGCGGGCAGGTAGTGCGAGCTGAAGAGGATCCGCTTGCACCCGAACGTGTAGTCCGGCCAGGCCTTGCGCCGCACCTCCGGGTCGCGCAGCTGGCGGCGCATGAACAACGTCGAGTAGACGCGCCCGGCCCGCCCGACCGTCCGCGGGTGCCGGATCATGATCGTCAGGGACTCGAGGTAGCCCTTGAGCAGGAACCGGCGCGTGCGCATGATCCCCGGCACGGCGCGGAAGACCCGGCGCATCGCGGGCGGGTAGTAGCGGTTCCTGCGCGGGAAGAACCAGTTGCCGCTGCGCTGGAAGACGGTCATCTTCCCGACCTCCGGCGCGATGGCCGGCACGAACTGCACCGCGCTCGCGCCCGTCCCGACCACCGCGACGCGCTTGCCGGCCAGGTGGACGTCGTGGTCCCAGCGCGCGGAGTGCATGGCCGGGCCCGCGAAGTCGTCGGCGCCCGGGATCGGCGGGATGGCGGGGGTGTTGAGCTGGCCCGTGGCCAGCACGACGGCGTCGGCCTCCCAGCGCCGCCCGTCCTGCGCCTCGACGGTCCAGGTCATCGTCGTCTCGTCGAGCCGGACGGCGTCCACGCGCACGTCCGGCACGAACACCTCGCCGAGGCCGTACTCCTTGGCGACGCCCTGGAGGTACTCGAGGATCTCCGACTGGGGCGAGCAGAGCCGTGACCAGTCGCTGCGCTGCGCGAACGAGAACGAGTACAGATGGCTCGGCACGTCGCAGGCCGCGCCCGGGTAGCTGTTGTAGTACCAGGTGCCGCCGATCTCGGGGGCACTGTCGAGGATCACCACGTCGGTGATCCCGTGCTCGCGCAGCTCGATCGCGGCTGCGATGCCGCCGAAGCCCGCGCCCACGACCACGACCCGCGTCGCGGCCTCCCGACCTGTCCCGTCCTGTCCCGTCACGGGCCGGACGGTATCCGTTCCACCCCGCTTTTGGCAGGCTGCCAACGTGACCTCGACCGGGCGACGTCCGCACCCGGCGCTCGCCGGCGTCGTGCGGCGGTACGAGCCGTACGACGAGGTCGCGACGTCGGCGCCGCTCCGCCGCCGGGAGGCGCCGCACGGCGCGTGCACGCTGATCCTCGCCTGGGCCGACCCGCTGGAGCTGACCGGACCCGGCGGGCGCGCCCGCCACGCCGCGTTCCTCGCGGGCATGCACGACGGCGCCGTCGTCACCGCGTTCGCCGGGCGCCAGCAGGGCGTCCAGGTCGACCTCACCCCGCTCGGCGTGCTGCGCCTGCTCGACCGGCCGACCTCCGCGCTGACCAACCGCATCGTCCCCCTCGACGCCCTCGACCAGCCGGCGCTCGCGGCGCTCCCCGAGCGCCTCGCGGACACGCCGCCGACGGAACGCCTCGCCCTCGTCGACACCGTGCTGCGCGAGCTGATCGACCGGTCGCGCACCCGGCCGGACCCCGCGGTCACGCACGCCTGGGCGCGGCTGGCCGGGGCACGCGGGCGAGTGGCGGTGGCGACGCTCGCCCACGAGACGGGCTGGAGCCGGCGCCACCTCTCCGCGCGCTTCCGCGACCAGGTGGGCCTCACGCCGACGACCGCCGGACGCGTGCTGCGCTTCCGCGAGGCCGCGCGCCTGCTCGTGCCCGGACCGGCGAGCGCCCGCGTCGCCGACACCAGCGCCGACACCATCGCCGACGTCGCCGCGAGGTGCGGGTTCGCCGACCACTCCCACCTCGTGCGCGAGTTCCGGGACCTCGCCGGCTGCACGCCCAGCCGTTACGTGCAGGAGTGGCGGGCGGGGTTCCCCGACGTCCAAGACGCGGCGCGGGCCGGCTCCTAGCGTCGTCGCCATGAGCATCCACCCGACCCTGCGCTACCGGGACCCCGACGCGGCGATCGCGCTGCTGCGCGACGCGTTCGGCTTCACCGTCGCCGCCGAGCACCGCGGCGGGTCCGGCAGCGTGGAGCACGCCGAGCTCACCCACGGCGGCGGCGCGGTCCTCCTCGGCCCCCGCCGCGAAGGCGACGCTTTCGCCACCGGCCGGGCGGTGATCTACGTCGTGGTCGACGACGTCGACGGCCACCACGACCGCGCGGTCGCCGCCGGCGCCACCGTGACCATGGGACTGACCGACCAGCCCTACGGCTCCCGCGAGTACGCCGCGGTCGACGGCGAGGACAACGTGTGGAGCTTCGGGACCTACCGCCCGGGCGGCTCCTGACCCGGTCGCGACGGCGACGCGCTGGCACGCTGGGTCCATGGGCTCCGCCGACACCACGACCGGCCGCCTCGTCTTCGACGGCCGGTGCGGCTTCTGCACGCGCTGCGTCGACTGGTTGCGGGTGCTGGACCGGCGCGGGCGCATCGACGTGCAGCCCTACCAGGCCGCCGGCGTGCCGGCCTCGGTCGGCGCGACCGTCGAGGAGTGCGGCGAGGCGGTGCAGTGGCGCGGCCGCGACGGCGTGCGCCGCAGCGCGGCCGACGCCGTGAACGCCGTGCTCTCGGAGATCACCGGCACCCCGCTGCCCTCCCTGCTCTACCGCGCGACCGGCGGCGTGCAGGAGTGGGCCTACCGCTGGGTGGCCGACCACCGTGGCGCCTTCCCGGGCACGACGCCGCACTGCGAGGCGCATCCGGAGGACTGCGCGGCGAACGGCTGACGAGGGGTTCCGCGCGCTCCGGACGGGGTCTAGTTTCCGCTCCCGTCGGGGCCCGACACCGTCGATCACCGGAGCACACCGTGGCCGTCCGCCTGAACCCGTACCTGCACTTCGACGGCGAGGCGGCCGACGCCGTCGCCTTCTACGCCGACGTCTTCGGTGGCACCACCAGCGTCATGACCTTCGCCGAGATGGGCATGGAGGGCCCGGACGCGCAGAAGGTCATGCACGGCCAGCTCGAGACCGAGCAGGGCATGACCCTCATGGTCGCCGACATGCCGCCCGGCACCACCCGCGAGCGCGGCAACGACGTCACCGTCGCGCTGTCCGGTGACGACGAGCCGACGCTGCGCGGGTGGTACGAGCAGCTGTCCGCCGGGGGCACGGTCGGCACCCCGCTGGAGAAGCAGATGTGGGGTGACTTCTACGGCGACTGCACCGACCGCTTCGGCGTCCGCTGGATGGTCAACATCTCCGCGGCGGGTTAGCCCTCGCCGTTCCCGGAGGCCGACGACGAGGAGGACGACGAGGACGACGACGAGGGCGACGAGGCCGCGGCGCCCCGGCTCTTCGCGGGAGCCTTCGCGGCGCCCTTGACCCGCCCCTTCGCCGGTGTCGCCGAGGTGTCCTTCACCGGGCCCTTCGCGACCGAGCGGCCCGGCGCGGTGCGCGAGCCGGCGTCGGCGCCGGACGAGCCGGACGACGAGCCCGACGACGAGCCCGAGGAGCCGGACGCCCCGGACGACGGGGTGGTCGGGGCGCTCGACGACGAGCCCGCGCCGGTCGACGAGGTGGCGGCCGCGCCCTCGTCCTCGTCCTCGCCGCCGTCCCCGCCGGCGTCCTCGCCGCCGTCCTCGCCGCCGTCCTCGTCGGCGTCCTCGCTGTCCTCGCTGTCCTCCGCGTCCTCGTCCCCGCCCTTGCGGCCCCGCCGGCCGGTCGTCCAGGACAGCTCGAGCTCGAGCTCGACCTCGTCGCCGTCGATCTCCACCTCGATCTCGACCTCGATGTCGTCGGCGAGGGGCAGCGTCAGCACCGGCCCGGACAGCGACAGCTCCGCCGAGCCGCCCTCGCGGATGGCGTCCGCGAGGTCGGCGAGCCAGTCGGCGACCTCCTCGCGCGACAGCGTCACCTCGTGCTCGACCTTGACCTCAGCCATCACGCCGTCCTCTCGTCGCGCGCGGCCACGGCGCCGCGCTGTGCCCGTCACCACCCTGGCAGGCGGCGGGTGATCCGGTCATCAGCGCCCGGGGTCCTCGCCACACGGGCCTGGCGCCCGGCCGGACTCGCGACGAAGGTGGTGCTCGTGGCGCGCACCGTGGACTGGGACGGCGACGCGATCGCGGCGATCGACCAGCGCGCGCTCCCGGCGGAGTACCGGGTCCGGCGCCTCGCGACGGTCGACGCGGTGGTCGCGGCCATCGGCGACCTCACCGTCCGCGGCGCGCCGGCCCTCGGCGCCGCGGGGGCACTCGGCGTCGCCCTCGCCGCCCGCCGGCACCCCGGCGACCCGGACCGGGTGCGCGCGGAGGCCGAGCGGGTGGCCGCCGTCCGGCCCACCGCGGTGAACCTGCGCCGCGGCATGGAGCGGGCGCTCGCGCGCCTCGACGACGGCGCCGAGGCGGTGCTCGCCGAGGCGTGCGCCGTGCTCGACGAGGACGAGGCCACCAACCGGCGCCTGTCCGCCCGCGCCGCCGACCTGCTCACCGAGCTCTGCGGCGACCGCCCGCTGCGCCTGCTGACCCACTGCAACAGCGGCGCCCTGGCCACGGTCGCGTGGGGCACGGGGCTGGGCGCGGTGCGCGAGCTGGCCGGGCGGGGGCGGGTCGCGGAGGTCCTCGCGTGCGAGACCCGGCCGCTGCTCCAGGGCGCCCGCCTGACGGTCTGGGAGCTGCGCGAGATGGGCGTGGCCCACCGCCTGTGCGTGGACGCGGCGGGCGCCTCGGCGATCGCGCGGGGGCTCGTCGACGCCGTGGTGGTCGGCGCCGACCGCGTCGCCGCCAACGGCGACGCCGCCAACAAGATCGGCACCTACGCGCACGCGTGCGCCGCGGTCCGCAGCGGCGTGCCGATGGTCGTCGTGGCGCCGGAGTCGACGGTCGACCACGCCACGCCCACCGGTGCCGACATCGCCATCGAGGAGCGCGACGCCGACGAGGTCCGCACGGTCGCGGGGACGCCGATCGCGCCGTCCGGGACCGCGGTCTACAACCCGGCCTTCGACGTCACGCCGGCCGCGCTGCTCAGCGCCGTCGTCACCGAGCGGTCGACGTTCCGCGACGGCGCCTGGACCGTCGAGACGGCGCCCGCCCTGCGGTGACCGGGAGCAGCGATCGACGGCACGGCTCAGCAGCAGTGCTCCCCGCGCCACGCCGTGCGCCCCTCCTTCACCGCGACCGCCGCGATGACCAGCGCGACCACCGGGTCCGCCCAGCTCCACCCGAGCAGCGCGTTGAGCACGAGGCCGAGCAGCAGCACCCCCGAGAGGTAGGTGCACAGCAGCGTCTGCTTCGAGTCGGCGACCGCGGTGCTCGAGCCGAGCTCGCGGCCGGCGCGGCGCTGCGCGACGGAGAGCACCGGCATGATCGCGAGGCTCAGCGCGGCGAGCACGATCCCGACGGTCGAGGGCTCGGCCTCGCCCGCGCCGAGCAGCGTGCGGACCGCGTCGACGGTGACGTAGGCGGCGAGGGCGAAGAACGAGACGGCGATGATGCGCAGCGTCACCCGTTCGCGTGCCTCGGGGTCGCGGGCGGAGAACTGCCAGGCGACGGCCGCCGCCGAGGCCACCTCGATCGTCGAGTCCAGCCCGAACCCGACGAGCGCCGACGACGACGCCACGGTGCCCGCCGCGATCGCGACGACCGCCTCGACAACGTTGTAGGTGATCGTGGCCGCGACGAGGAGCCGCACCCGTCGCGTGAGGACGGCGCGGCGGGTGTCGTCGACGCCCGCGGGGGCACAGCACGAGCACGATTCCGCCGGGGCCGACCCTGACGGCCCGCCCGTGCCGGTCCGGGGCACCTCCATCACGACACGGTAGAGCGCCGGCCGGGTGGTCGGGAGGGCCGGTCGGCGGGCGGCGGCCGCTCCTCGGGGTGTCTCCGCCCGGGTCCGGTCGTGCCCACCTCGACGGCGTGACCCCCGCACGGTCGTGTACGGAGCGGATCGACGGTGGCACGCTGTGCCCGTGCTGTCGGGGCCCGGGAACGCGCCGTCCGGCGCCCCCGACGTCGCCGGCGGCGGGGCGCCGCGCTGCGGCGACCCCACGTCCTGGGCGCGCGGCATCGGCGCGCTGCAGGAGGCCGAGCGCGTGGGTTCCTGGCGGGTCGGCAGCGAGCACCTGCTCGCCGCGAGCCTGCTCGACCCCGTCGCCCGGCGCGTGGTCCTGGAGGCCGGCGTCGACCTCGGCGTCGTCCAGGCGCAGATCGGCCGGCCGGTGCACGCCGGCATCGGCGCGCGGCCGGGCCTGCTGCCGCGCCCCGAGGACATGAGCCTCAGCGACGGCGCGACCCAGGCCCTCGAGCGCCTCCGGGCCCGCATCGGGGACGACCCGAGCCTCGCCACCTGGGTGCGCCCGGACCGCAGCACCGACCCCCGTGGGCGCAGCGTCGTGCGCCGGCGCCTGCTCGTCCTGCTGCTCGAGGGCGAGGGGCCGGGCGGGGCGTGGCGGGTGCTCGACCGGCTCGGCGTCGCGCCGCACACGGAGCGGCTCGTGGCGCGGCTGGGCGAGCCGGACCCGTCCTCGCCCCTGTAGCGCTCAGGCGGTGCGCGGCTGCTCGTCCGCGCTCGCGGGGACGCAGGCCGCGGCCAGATCGGCCAGCGGGAACGCCAGCTCGTCGGCCAGCGCGGCGACGGTGAAGAAGGCCGGCGTCGGGACGCGCCCGGACTCGATCTTGCGCAGCGTCTCCACCGACATCCCGGCCGCCGCGGCGACCGAGGCCATGCTCCGCGTCCCCCGGGCCTCCCGCAGGGCCTCGCCGAGCCGCTGCCCGCGCTCGCGCTCCTCCGGGGTCAGCGGCACACGCACCATGGGCGTGATAGTAATACCGGTATAACTATCCCGACCAGGAGTGCTCCGATGATCGAGCTCAAGACCCCCGCCGAGATCGAGCGGATGCGGGTCGCCGGACGGTTCGTGGCCCAGGTGCTCGGCGAGCTCGCCGAGCGCGCCCGGGTGGGCGTCGACCTGCTCGACCTGGAGCAGCACGCCCGCACGATGATCCGCGAGCGGGGCGCCGAGTCGTGCTACTGGGACTACGCGCCGTCCTTCGGTCGCGGGCCCTTCCGCAACGTCGTCTGCCTGTCAGTCAACGACGCCGTCCTGCACGGGCTGCCGCACCGCTACGTCCTGCGCGACGGCGACGTCCTGAGCATGGACCTCGCCCTCGGGATCGACGGCTGGGTGGCCGACGCCGCGCGCACCGTCATCGTCGGCGAGGCCGCCGAGGAGGACCGGCGCCTCGTGCGGGCCGGCGAGGAGGCGCTCGAGGCGGCGATCGCCGCCGCGCAGCCGGGCGGCCGGCTCGGCGACATCTCCGCCGCGATCGGGCGCGTCGCCGCGCGGTACGGCTACCCGGTCAACCTCGAGTTCGGCGGCCACGGGCTGGGGCGCACGATGCACGAGGACCCGCACGTGCCCAACGACGGGCGCGCCGGCCGGGGCCTGCGACTGCGGCCGGGGCTGACGCTCGCGCTCGAGCCGTGGTTCGCCCGCACCACCGGGAAGATCGTCTACGACCCCGACGGCTGGACCATCCGGTCGGCGGACGGCTCGCGCACCACCCACGCCGAGCACACCGTCGCCATCACCGAGCACGGGCCGGAGGTGCTCACCCGGGCTTGACCGCGCACTTGTTTTTCGCAAGTGTGGCTCCCGCACGCAGCGACGGGCGGGAGACCCGAGATGACCATGATGTTCGTCAGCCTGCCGGTGACCGACCTGGAGCGGGCGAAGGCCTTCTACACCGCGGTCGGGTTCAGGATCAATCCGGCCTTCAGCGACCACAACGCGGCCTGCGTCGTCGTCGAGGAGGACCACAGCGCCGTCATGCTCCTGACGCGGGAGTACTTCCAGACCTTCACCGACCTGCCCCTCGGCGACCCGGCCGCGAGCCCCACGGCGTCGACCGCGTTCTTCCTCGACAGCCGCGAGGACGTCGACGCGACCGCCGCGAACGGCCTGGCCGCGGGGGGGTCGGAGCCGCGCGCGGCGGCGGACTACGGCTTCATGTACCAGCGCGGGATCACCGACCCCGACGGGAACGCCCTCGAGTTCGGCTGGATGGACCCGGCCGCCGCCGCCGAGGGCCCCGGGGCCGCCGTGGGCCAGCAGGGCTGACGCGGTGCCCGCCCGGGAGTACGGGCAGTACGACGGCGTCACGCGCGCCCTGGAGCTCGTGGGCGAGCGCTGGGCGCTGCTCATCGTCCGCGACCTGATCGTCGCCCCGCGCCGCTACGGCGAGCTCGCCGCGGGCCTGCCCCGCATCCCGAGCAACATCCTCGCCGCCCGGCTCAAGGAGCTGCAGGAGGCCGGCATCCTGCGGCGGGCGCCGCGCTCGCGCGTCGTCGTCTACGAGCTCACCGACTACGGCCGCGAGCTCGAGCCCCTCGTGCTCGCGCTCGGGGCCTGGGGCGCGAAGGCGATGGGCGAGCCGCGGGACGAGCAGATCGTCACCCCCGCCTCGGTGACCATCGCCCTGCGCACCGCCTTCCGCCCGCAGGTCGCGGCCACCCAGCCCGCCACCGCCTACGCCGCGCGCGTCGACACGGACGAGCTGCTCATCCGCGTCGACGGCCCCACCCTCGACGTCACGCGCGGCGACGGACCCGTGGACCTCGCCTTCACGGCAGGTCCGAGCATCCACCGGCTGATCTCCGGTGAGCTGGCCCCGGAGCGCGCGATCGCCACCGGCGCGGTCGAGGTGCTGCGCGGGCGGGGCGACCTCCTCGGGCGCTTCGCGCGGACGTTCCACCTCGCGGCCTGAGGCCCGTCAGGAGCCGGCCGCCCCGGCGAGCCGTCGCCGCGGGCGCCGGGGGGCGCCGGTGCGCGGCAGCCGGGCGACGGCCGTCGTCCCCCGGCCGGGCGCGCTGGTGAGCTCCAGGTCGCCCCCGCGGTCGGCGAGGACGCCCCGCACGAGCAGCAGCCCGACGTGGCCCGGACCGGCCGGCGCCGCGACGTCGAACCCCGCGCCGTCGTCGACCACCGTGAGCGCGATCCCGTCGCCGCGCGCGACGTCGTCGACCGTGACCTCGATCCGCGACGCGCCGGCGTGCCGGACGGCGTTGCGCACCAGCTCGTGGGCCACCCGGTACAGCACGACCGCGACGTCCTCGGGCAGCGCGGGGTCGTCCGGGCCCTCGACGGAGACCACGGTCCCGGGGGTGGACAGCTGCGCGGCCAGCTCGCGCAGCGACGCCACGAGCCCGTGCGCCGCGACGGTGGGCCGGGCGAGGTCGTCGAGCAGCGCGCGCAGGCGCACCACCTCGTCGGCGAGCAGGTCGTGCGCGTGCCCGATCACCGACGACCGCTCCCGGGGCTCGCCGTCCTCGGCCCGCGCGATCTCGAGGAGCAGCCCGACGCCGGCGAGGTCGGGGATGACGCCCTCGTGGAGACGCTGGGCGATCTCGCGGCGCGCGGTCTCGGCGGCGGCGAGCGCGTAGTCGCGGGCCGCCTGCTCGTCGGCGCGTCGCCGCGCCGTGCGGCGGGCGGACGCGACCGTCCAGGGCAGCGTGGCCAGGGCCAGCACGAGCAGGGCGGCGACGGTCACCGCCACCACGGGCCGGGCGGCGTCCCAGACCGCGGTCTCCTCGTCGACGGTGACGTAGAGCTCGAGCGACGCCTCGGTACCCGTCGCGTCGCGGAACGACGTGAAGACCTCGAGCAGCGCGTGCGAGCGGGAGCTCTCGAACCGGTGCTCGGGATCGTCGGGCACGGGCTGGACCGGCAACGCGCCGTCCTGGAACTGCGCCAGCGGGACCGTGGCGCCCTCCACCCGCGGCTCGTCGGAGTAGACGATCCGCGCGGTGCCGTCGCGCAGGGACCAGATCTTCGCGCGCGACATGATCCCGCTCGCGAGGAACGGCCGCAGGGCCTCGTCGAGCTCCTGGCGGGTGGCCGCGTCGACGGGCCGCGTCAGGTCGTGGCGGGACACCGCACCGCCGACCGCCGCCACGACCCGGCGCGCCGAGACCTCGGCCTCCCGGTAGGCGTCCTCGCGGGCGAACAGCGCGACGCCGGACGTCACGGCCGCGACGGCGACCAGGATGACGACGAGGGCGACGACCGCGTGGCGGACGAGCGCCGCCCGCACGACCCCGCGCCCGCCGGCCACGTCAGTACCTCGAACCGATGCTGATGAGTCCCCGGCGGTGCGCGGCGACCACGGCCCCGAGCTGGCTGCGCGCGCCCAGCTTGGCCATCACCGCCTTGACGTGCCCGCGGACGGTGTGCAGCGAGATGCCCAGGTCCGCCGCGATCCCCGCGGGGTCGCGGCCCTGCCCGAGCAGCCGCAGGACGTCCTGCTCGCGGTGGGTCAGCTCGACCCGGCCCGTCTGCCCGGGGTGGTGCCCGGCGTCGACCGGGGGCCGTGCGGCGCCGGGCATGCGCAGGGCGTCGAGGACCCGGTCGAGGGTGCCCTCCTTGGTGAGGAACGCGTCCGCCCCCGCCGCGGTGGCGCGCTCGACGAGGTCGGGCCGGCCGTAGGCGGTCAGGACCACCACCCGCACGCCCGGCCGGATCTCGGTCAGCGCGGCGACGACGTCCAGCCCCGACGCGTCGGGCAGGTCGAGGTCGACGATGGCGGCGTCGAAGGCGGTGCGGCGGGCGTGCGCCAGGGCCTCGCCCGCGGAGTGGGCGACCGTCACCGACCCCACGTCCTCCTGACGCTCGAGCCCGAGGCGGAGGGCGTCGGTGAACACGCGGTGGTCGTCCACCACGAGGACGCTCCTCGCGGTCACCGGGCGGGCCGCGAGCGCATCCGGATCCGCGCTGCGCACCCCCTCATTGTAGGGAGACGGGGGCCGTCGTCATGAGGCTAGCCTCGCCTGCGGCAGAGGCTCCGGCGCGGCCGGTCGGGCGGTCGGAGCGGCCGGTCACCACCGGGACGGAGTCCGGTCATGGCGAGCGCGGCACGCCTGCGGACGGTCCCCCCGGAGCCGTCCCACCACGACCGGCGTCGGATGTTCCTCGACGCCGGGCGGATGTACCTGCGCATCCTCTTCGAGCTCGAGGAGGAGGGGCTGCCGGCACGCCACCAGGAGCTGTGGCGACGCCTCGGGGCGAGCCGGCCGACCGTGTGGCAGCAGGTCGACCGGCTGGTGCTCGACGGGTTGGTCGAGGTGACCCCGGAGAAGCACCTGGTCCTGACCCCGCGCGGCCGGGCGGACGCGGCCGCGGTGATCCGCAAGCACCGCCTCGCCGAGACCTTCCTCCTCGAGGTGGTGGGCCTGCCCTGGGACCTCGCCCACGTCGAGGCGTCCCGCTGGCAGCACGTCATCGGCGCCGAGGCCGAGCGGAAGATGTCCGCGCGGCTGGGCGACCCGACCTGGACCCCGTTCGGCACCCCGATCCCGCCGGTGGGCGCCGCCGGTCACGAGCACCCCGGGGAGGTCGGTCCGGTCCTCGTCCCGCTCGCCGACGCCGTGGGCGACGAGACGTCCCGGGTGACGCTGCGCCGGGTGCCCGAGCGCCTGCAGACCGACCGCGACCTCCTCGTCGCGCTCGAGGACGCCGGTGCGCTGCCCGGCGAGACCGTGGCGGTCGTGCGCGCCGACCGCCGCACGGGCGACGTGCAGCTCACCGGGACACACGGGTCGGTCGTCGTCCCGGGCCCCGTCGCCCGGTCCTTGCTGGTGTCCCGGCTCCCCGCGCGCCGGCGGGCTCCCCGGCGCCGTCAGACCCGGTAGGCCGTGACGGCGCCGCGCACGGCCACGGTGACGTCGTCGCCGGGCAGGACGTCGGCGTCGCCGGGGAGCCGGGCCGCGACCACCACGGCGTCCTCCGCCCCGGCGCCCACGGCCAGCTCCACCGTGAGGTCCGGGCCGCGGAACTCGCGGGTCCGGACGCGCGCTGGCACCCCCGGACCGTCGCGGCCCACCACGAGCTGTTCGGGGCGGACCAGCACCCGGACCTGCGTGGCGTCCGGCCCGTCGCCGCGCAGCGCGAGGTCCCCGAGCGCGCAGGAGACCCGCCCGGCGGCCGCGCGCCGGCCGTCGAGCAGGACCGCGTCGCCGACGAGCGCGCCCACCCCGGGGTCGACGGGGTCCCGGTAGATCGCGGCCGGCGCGTCCACCTGGGCGATGACCCCGTCCCGCATCACCGCCACCTGGTCGGCCAGCGCGAGCGCCTCCGCCCGGTCGTGGGTGACGAGCAGCGCCGTGGCCCCGGCGGCGGCGAGCGCCTTGGCGACGGCGCGCTGGGTGTCGGCGCGCAGCCCGGCGTCGAGCGAGGAGAAGGGCTCGTCGAGCAGGACGACCGCGGGTTCCGGCGCGAGCGCGCGGGCGAGGGCGACGCGCTGCTGCTGGCCGCCGGAGAGCTCGTGGGGGTGGCGGTCGGCCAGCTCCGGGGCGAGGTCGACGGTCTCGAGCAGGGCCGCCACCCGGGCGCCGCCCTGCCGGCGCTCGCGCCGGGGCAGGCCGAACAGCACGTTCGCCGCGACGGTGAGGTGCGGGAAGAGCGAGCCCTCCTGCGTGAGGTAGCCGATGCCGCGCTGCTCAGGGGGCAGCGCCCGCCCGGGGCCGGCGACGGTGCGCCCGTGCAGCGCGACCGTGCCCGCGTCGGGACGGTCGAAGCCCGCGACGATGCGCAGCAGGGTCGTCTTGCCGCACCCCGACCGGCCCAGGACGGCCGTCAGCGTGCCCGGCGGGGCGGTCAGCGTGACGCCGCGCAGCACGGGGGTCGCGCCGAAGGCCTTGGTGACGCCCTCGACCACCATCCCGGTCACGTCCGCACCCCGGCGTGGACGTGGCGCGTGAGCAGGAACGCCGCGGGCACCGAGATGAGCACCATCGTCGCCGCGTAGGGCGCGGCCGCGCCGTAGGCCAGCGCCGTCGCCTTGCCCCAGAACGCCGTCGCGAGCGTCGTCGTGCCGGTGGGGGCGAGGAGCAGGGTGGCCGTGAGCTCGGTGGAGACCGCGAGGAACACCAGCGCCGCGGCCGCCCCGGCGCCCCGCGCGAGCAGCGGCGCGGTGACCCGGACGAGCACGGCGGCCGGTGGCGAGCCGAGCCCGTGCGCGACGTCCTCGAGCTCCGGCGGCAGGCGCACCAGCGCCGCGCGCAGGTTCACCAGCGCGAGGGGCATGAAGAGGATCGCGTACGCGGTGATCAGCAGCGGCGTGGTCTGGTACAGCCCGGGCACGAGCCGGATCGCGACGATGATCAGCGCCAGGGCCACGACGATGCCGGGCAGCGCGTTGCCGAGGTACGCGGTGCGCTCGAGCAGGCGCGGGAGCCGGCCCGGGCGGCGGACCGCGAGCCAGGCGACGGGGAAGGTCAGCGCCGTCGTCACCGCCGCGGCGAGCAGGCCGAGCCCGATCGAGGTCACGGTCGCGGTGAGGAGCGGCCCGGCCTCCAGGGTCGTCGAGCGCCCTTCCAGCAGCCAGCGGACGAGGCTCGCCAGCGGCACCCCCAGCGCGGCGACGACGAGCAGCCCGACGCCCAGCAGCGCCGGGACCCGCGCGGCGCCGAGCGGGGTCCGGGCCCGGCGGCGGGCCGCCCCCGACCCCACGCGCGCCCGGCGCGCCCGCCCGACCAGGGCCACGTCGACCGCCAGCAGCACCAGGCAGAGCACGACGAGCACCCCCGCCAGCACGATCGCCCCCGGGCCCGCGAAGGTGGACTCGAAGAGGTCGTAGATCGCGACCGTGACGGTGGGGTAGCGCAGCAGCGCCAGCGCGCCGTACTCGGCGAGCAGGTGCAGCCCGACGAGCAGCGCCCCGCCGACGATCGCCGGACGCATCGCCGGGAGCACGACGCGGACCGCGGCCGCGCCCGCCGAGAGCCCGAGGGCGCGGGCGACGTCCTCCTGGTCGCGATCCAGGCCGCGCAGCACCGCCGCGACGGGCAGGTGCACGAGCGGGAAGTAGGACATGGTCGTCACGACGAGCGCGCCGACGAACCCGTCGACGCCCGGCAGCACCGAGACCCACGCGTAGCTGGTGACGAACGCCGGCACGGCGAGCGGCGCGGCGAACAGCGCGCCCCACACGGGAGCGCCGGGGAGGTCGGTGCGCTCGGTGACCCACGCCGTGGCGGTGCCGAGGACCGCGCACGCCGTGGCCGTCGCGACCAGGAGCACCGTGGTGTTGACCAGCAGCTCGCCCACCCGGGGCCGCCACACGAGGTCCACGATCCCGCGGGGGCCCAGGAGGACCGCCGACACCGCGATGTAGCCGACCGGGAGGAGCGCGAGCAGGGCGGCCGCCGAGGCGACGGCGACGCGCAGCGGGTCCCCCACGCGCGCGCGTCGACCGACGACGGTCACAGCAAGCCGGCCTGCTGCATCATCTGCACGATCTTCGGGCCGTTGAGGGCGTTGAGGTCCACGGGCGGCGGGCGCAGCTCGGCGAAGGGCTTGAGCGCGGGGTTGGCGGGCACGCCGGCGCCGACGGTGTACTCGAGGTTCTCCGACCGCGCGAGCACCTGCTGCCCCGCCGCGCCGGCGAGGAACGCGAGCAGCTGCTGGGCCTCGGCGGGGCGCTTGCTCGAGGCGAGGACGCCGCCGCCCGAGACCGAGAGGAACCCGCCCGCGTCGCCGTCGGTGTAGAACTGCAGCTGGGTGTTGGCGCTGTTCGCGCCCGACTCGGCGCGGTCCTGGTACCAGTAGTAGTGGTAGATGATCCCGGCCGGGACCTCCCCGCGGTTCACGGCCTGCATCGTCGCGGTGTTGCTCTGGTAGATCCGCCCGTTGGCCTTGAGCCCGGCCAGCCACTGCTGGGTGGCGGCGTCGCCGTTGAGGGCGTTCACCGCCGAGACGATCGCCTGGAAGTCGGCGCCGCCCGGCGGGAACGCGATCCGTCCCTGCCACGCGGGCTGGGCGAACTCGAGGATCGAGGCGGGCAGCTGGTCCGCGCGCACCAGGCTCGGGTTGTAGACGACGACCGTGGTCCGCGCCGCGATGCCCACCCAGTCGCCGCGGTTCGACGAGTACTGCGCGGGCACCTGCGCCCGGGTGGCCGGATCGACGGGCGCGAAGAGGCCGGCGCCGGAGACCAGCGACATCGCCGGCGAGTTCTCGGTGATGAACACGTCGGCCGGCGACGCGGCGCCCTCGGCGACGAGCTGGTTGCCGAGCTCGAAGTCGCCGCCCTTGCGGATCTGCACCGGGATGCCGGTCTGCCGCGTGAACTCGTCGACCCAGAGCCGGCCGAGGTCCTCGTGCTGGGCGTTGTAGAGCGTGATCGTGCGGTCCTCGGGCGCCGGCGCACCGCCGCACGCGGCCGCGGCGAGCAGCGCCACGCCGGCCACCGCCGCGAGCACGACCCGGACGATCCGCCGCCCCTGCACCACCATCACGCACGCCTCCTCGGGGCGTGGTGACCTGGGGAGCGGTCGATAGGCACGCCTCACCTAACGAACCGTCGCCTCACCCCCGCGTACACCCCCAAAATGGGGCGTTTTCGTCCCTTTCGGCTGTGCCAAGTTGTGGACCCGTTGCGCTGAACGCGTCAAGGGTGGTGAGGCTTCGCTAAGTCCTCACGGGAGCTGGAGAGAGCCGTGGACCTGTTCGTCTTCTCGACCTCCGGGCCCGACGTGGCCCGCCTGGTCGGGGGTGGGGCCGCCGGAGCGGTGATCGACTGGGAGCGCCGCGGAAAGGCCCGCCGCCAGCTCGGCGAGGACACGCAGATCAACCACGACACGCCCCGGGACCTGCGCGCGGTCCGGGCCGCCACGACGGCCCGGGTCGTCTGCCGGATCAACCCGGTGGGCCGGTGGACCGCCGGCGAGGTACGGCGCGCCGTCGCGCTCGGCGCCGACGAGGTGCTGGTGCCGATGCTGCGCCGCCCCGACGAGGTCGCGCACGTCGTGGACCTCGCCGCCGGGCGGTGCGGCGTGGCCGCCATGGTCGAGACGCAGGACGCCGTCGAGGCGGTCGACGCCCTCGTCGCCCGCCCGCTGGCGCGGGTGTACGTGGGGCTGAACGACCTGCGGATCGACCGCGGGGCGCGCGCCGGCCTGTTCGAGCCCATGGTGGACGGCACCGTCGAGCACGTCCGCGCGCGCGTCGCCGCGGCCGGCCACCCGTTCGGCGTCGCCGGGCTGACCCGCCCCGACGCCGGCCACCCGGTGCCGTCCGCGCTGCTCATGGCCGAGATGGACCGCCTCGGCGTCGACTTCACGTTCCTGCGGCGCTCGTTCCACGCCGACACCGCCGACCGCGACCCCGCCGCCGAGATCGGGCGCATCCACGCCGCGCTCGCCCTGGCGAGCACGCGCGACGCCCGCCGGCGGGCCGAGGACCGCGCGGCGTTCGCGCGGGCGATCGCGGCGGCCGCGCCGGTCGGGCTCCCCGCGCCCGTCCCGGTCTGACGGCGTGCACGCGCTCGTCACGGGCGCCGGCGGGTTCGTCGGGCGCCACCTCGTCGCACGGCTGCGCGCGGACGGCTGGACGGTCACCGCCCTCACCCGCGAGCGGGTCGACCTCACCGACCCCGTCGCCGCCACCGCCGCCGTGCGCGCGGCGGACCCGGACGTCGTCTTCAGCCTGGCCGCGGCGCGGGCGCGCGAGGACGCCCGGGCGCGCGCGGCGACCACCGCCGTCAACACGAGCCCGTGGCTGGTCGACGCGCTCGGGCCGCGGTGCCGGGCGGTCGTGCGGCTCGGGTCGTCCACGGAGTACGCCGCGAGCGGGCGCCCGCTGACCGAGGACGCCCCGCTGAGCACCGCGAGCTTCTTCGGGGGCACCAAGGCCGCCGGCTCCCTGCTGCTGCTCGCGGGCGCCGCGGAGCGTGGCGTGCGGGCCACGGTCCTGCGCGCCTTCCAGGTCTACGGGCCCGGCGACCACCCCGGGCGCCTCGTGCCCGTCGTGCTCGCCGCGGCGGCGGCCGGCCGGCGCGTGCCGCTCACGGGCCCGGGCCGCCGGCGCGACTGGGTCTGGGTGGGCGATGTCGTCGAGGCCTGCGTGCGCGCGGCCGGCGCCGACGACCTGCCCGCGGGGACCGTGCTCAACCTCGGCACCGGCGTGCAGACCGCCAACGAGGAGCTCGTCGCCCTGGCCGCGCGCGCCACCGGTCGCCCGGTCCCCGTCGACGTCGGCGCCCACCCCGGCCGCGACTGGGACACCGGGCACTGGGTCGCCGACCCCGCCCGCGCCCGGCGCCTGCTCGGCTGGGAACCGGCGGTCGACCTCCTCGAGGGTCTGCGCCGGACGTGGCGCGCCGACCACGTAGTGGCGGCGTGACCGTCGCGGTCGTCGTCCCGGTGCACCGCAACGCCGCGACGCTCGCCGCGCTCGTCGACCGGGTCGGCGCGGCCCTCGCCGGGCAGCCGTGGCGGGTGCGCCTCGTGGTCGACGCGTGCCCCGAGGGCAGCGGCGACGTGGCCCGCGCGCTCGCCGCGCGCGATCCCTGCGTCGGCGTCAGCGAGCTCGCCGTCAACGTCGGGCAGCACGCCGCGTTGCGCCGCGGGCTCGCCGACGAGCGCGACGCCACCGCTTGGGCCTGCCTCGACGCCGACCTCCAGGACCCGCCGGAGGCCCTGCCCGCCCTGCTCGCCGCGCTGACCGGCCGCGACGTCGTGTTCGCCGGACGCCGCGGGGCCTACGAGTCGTCGGGCCGCCGCCTCACGGGCGGGGTCCACCGCCGGCTCGTCGCCGCGCTCACCGGCCTGCCGCGCGACGCCGGCGCGTTCCTCGTCCTCGGCCCGCGGGCACGGTCGGCCGTCCTCGCCGCGCCGGGCGCGCCGAGCGTCGTGGTGGCGGTGGGACCGCGCACCCGCGCCGGGGCGGGCCTGCGCGTCGCGTCCCGTCCCGTCGTCCGCGCCGCCCGGGCCGTCGGGACCTCCGCGTGGACCTCGCGGGCGCGGGCGCGGCAGTCCCTGCGGACCCTGCGGTGGTGCGTGCGTCAGCGGACCCAGCGTTGAACGACGAGCGAGGTCCAGGTCGCGCGCAGGAACCACTGCCCCTCGACCCGCCGCCCCGACGCCGCGAGCAGGTGGTCGCCGTCGACCGGGCCGGTCTCGCCGTGGATGATCCGGACCCGGACGTACCAGACCACAGGCGCGTCCGGCGCGGCGTAGACCGGCGGGACGCGCAGGTCGGGGCCCATCTGCGGGTGGCGGGTGCGGACGTAGTGCTCGAGCCCGAGCGCCGACTGCCGGTCGCCGGCCATGACGACGTCGCCGGGGCGGTGGGCGGCGGCGATCATGGCGGCGACCTCGTCGGCGCGCTCGCGGGGCGGGGCCTGCCGCAGCCCGACGGCGACGACGAGCGAGGTCACGACGAGGACGGCGCTGAGCACGGCCGCCGGACCCCCGCGCCGCCCGCGGAGCCGCCACGGCCAGCAGGCGACGCCGGCCGCGGTGAGCACCCCGAGGCCGAGCAGCGCGGGCAGGACGTAGCGGGGCTCGTAGATCGGGCGGTACTCGGTCTCGGCCACGAGCAGCGCGACGACGGGCAGGGCGAGCCAGCCGGTGACGACCACGAGCAGCCGGGTCGGCGCCCGCCACACCCCCAGCGCCGCGGTCACCGTGACGACGGCGGCCAGGACGACGCTCTTGCCCGACCAGCGCCAGGCCGCGAACAGCGGCAGCCGCCCGGCGGTGTCGTAGAGCAGCGCGGCGTTGCGGTCGGCGATGGTCCCGAGGTTCAGCGCCACGAGCCCGAGCGTCGGCGTCGCGGCCACCAGCGCGACGAGCGCGAGCCAGACCGCCCGCCGCGGCGCGAGCAGCATGCCGGCGACCGTGAGCCCCGCGACCGGCAGCAGCGCGTACCAGTGCGCCAGCCCGGCGCCGGCCGCGCACAGGCCGAAGACCAGCAGCCCGCCGCGGTCGCGGTCGAGCCAGCGCGCGAGCCCGTACGCCGTCCCGGCGGTCCCGAGCAGCGCGAGGCCGTACGAGCGCGCCTCGACGCTCCACTCGAGGACCAGCGGGTTCAGGGCCGTGACCAGCCCGGCGACCAGCCCGACCCGCCGGTCGCCCGCGAGGCGCGCCACCGCGGCGGCGAGCACGCCCGACGCGGCCGCGCCGCACGCCAGCGCGACCAGCCGCAGCGCGAGGTCGCCGTCGGTGCCGGGGACGAGCAGGACGGTGTGCGCGACGACGTACCACGGCAGGTTGTACGACGGCGGGATGTCGCGGAGGTACCAGGTGGTGCCGCGGCCCTCCCACGCCGCGCGGAGGATCTCCGCGAGCGGGCGGCGGGCCACCTCGGTGGAGAAGAGCTCGTCGTACCAGAGACCGGTGCCACGGCTGAGGATCAGCGCCCCGACCGCCAGCGCGACGATCGGCGGCACGAGGGCGACGACCCGCACCGGGAGCCGCGACACCGGCGCCGGCTGCCGCGTCGGCGTGTCGATCGCCAGGCGGCCGTCGTCCACGAGCGCATCGTGTCAGGGCCCGGGTCGCGGCGACGTCACCCCGGGCGCGGCCTCGTGGGCGGGATCGCGCGGTTCCTCGCCACCGGCCTGGTCGTGCTCCCCCTGAGCCTGGGTGTCTACCTCACGGCGGTGGCCCTCGGCGTCGACGCGATCGCCGCCCGGGCCCTCTCCTTCCTCCTCGGGACGGCGCTCGTCGCGGTGCTCCACCGGCGCTGGACGTTCCGCACCGCCGGCGTGCGCGGCGCGCTCGGGTGGACCGCGCTGCTCTACGCCGCGACCTTCGCGGTCGTCGTGGTCACCCACGGGATCGCGCTCGCCCTGCTCCCGGCGGTCGTCGCGGCGCCAGGGATCGCGGTGGCGGCGTGGGTCGTCTCCCAGGGCGTGGGGACGGCGATCAACTTCCTCGTCCTGCGCGGGGCGGTCTTCCGGTGATCAGGACGCGGGCTCGCGCGGGCCGGGCGCGAGGGTCCAGCTGGCGAGGAGATCCAGCGCCCGCCGGGAGGGCGAGCCCGGCTCGGTCGTGTAGACGAAGAGGGTGCAGTCGGCGTCGCCGGGCAGGGTGAGCGTCTCGAAGTCGACGGTGAGGTCCCCGACGACCGGGTGGCGCAGCCGCTTCGAGCCGTGGGTGCGCTGGTGGACGCGGTGCTCGTCCCACCAGGCGCGGAACTCCGCGCTCGCGTCGCGCAGCTCGGCCACCAGCTCCGTCGTCGCCCGGTCGTGCGGGTGGGCGCCGAGCTCGAGCCGCAGGCTCTCGACGGCGGCCCGGGCCTGGACCTCCCAGTCGACGAACAGCGTGCGGGCGTCCTCGTCGAGCAGCATCCACCGCGCGTAGTTGCGCTCGGCGGGCGGGCGCGCCTCGATGTCGACGAACAGCGCCCGTGCCATGCGGTTGGTGGCGAGGATGTCCGTGCGCCGCCCGAGGACCAGCGCCGGCTCGCCGTCGAGGGCGTCGAGCAGCTGGCGCAGCCCGGGACGGACCCGCTGGACGGCCCGCGAGCGGGGTCGGGGTGTGCCGGTCGTCCCGAGGAGGTGCTCGAGGTGGGTCCGCCCGGCGGCGTCGAGGTCCAGTGCCCGCGCGAGGGCCTCGACCACGGCCGGCGAGGGGACGATCCGCCGCCCCTGCTCCAGCCGCGCGTAGTAGTCGGTGGAGACGCCGGCCAGGAGCGCGACCTCCTCGCGGCGCAGCCCCGGCACGCGCCGGACCCGCGCGTCGGGAGGCAGCCCGGCCCGGGCCGGGTCGGTCTGGCTGCGCGCACGCCGCAGGAAGTCCGCGAGCTCCTGGTTCCGCCCGGTCACCGCTCCAGTGTGCCGGGCCCGGGGCTTCCTGCCTGGACCTCCGCGTCCTCGGTCGCCGGGTCCTGGGTCGCGCAGGGCCCGCGATGGCGGCCCGCACGGCCCCCGCCGCGACCACCGTGGAGATCGCGGCGGCCGCCCCTCGGCCGCACCGGCGAGAGGACACCCATGAGCTACCCCACCGACCGCCCCGCCACCTGGTTCGTCACCGGCACCTCCCGCGGTCTCGGCCTCGAGCTCGTCGCCCAGCTCCTCGAGCGGGGGGAGAACGTGGCCGCGACGACGCGGTCGGCCGCGCGGCTGACCGAGGCCCTGGCGGCGCGCTCGGCCGACACCGGTCGCCTCCTCGCCCTCGAGGTCGACCTGCGCGACCCGCGGGCGGTGGACGAGGCGGTCGCCCGCACGACCGAGCGCTTCTCCACGCTCGACGTCGTGGTCAACAACGCCGGCTACGGCTACCTCGCCGCGGTCGAGGAGACCGGTCCCGACGCGGTGCGGGACATGCTCGACGTGCAGGTCGTCGGCGTGTTCAACGTGCTGCGCGCCGCCCTGCCGGTCCTGCGCGGCCAGGGTGGCGGGCACGTCGTGAACGTCTCCTCCGTGCTGGGCCTCACCTCGGTGCCGGGCTGGGGCCTCTACTGCTCGGGCAAGTACGCGCTCGAAGGGCTGTCGGAGTCGCTGGCCGGCGAGGTGGCGGCGCACGGGATCACGGTGACGATCGTCGAGCCGGGCTACTTCCGCACCGACTTCCTCAGCAGCGACTCCCTGGCCCTGCCGGCCGACACGACCGACGCGTACCCGGACATCCGCGCGATGGTCGCCGCGCACCGGCAGATGCCCGGCACCCAGCTCGGCGACCCGGTCCGGGGCGCCGAGCAGATGATCGCGAACGTCGTCGCCGGGAACACCGAGCTGCGCCAGGTGCTCGGCTCCGACTCCCACGCCTACCTCACGGCGAAGGTGGAGGCCCTGCGCGCGACCCTCGACGCGACGCGGGACAGCGCCCCGCTCACCGATTTCGCCGCGGCCTGAGCGGCCTGAACCCGGATCCCGGCACCTCACCACGCCTCGCCGGGCCGGTAGGTGCCGAAGCTCCACTCCTGGCCCGCGGGGTCGAGGACGCGGGCGCGGCGGGTGCCCCACTCGGTGTCCTCGGGGTCGATGACGCTGCTCGCGCCCGCGGCGACGGCGCGGGCGTGGCAGTCGTCGACGTCGTCGACCAGCAGGTAGAGGCCGCGGCCGGTCGAGCGGCCGCGCAGCGGTGGTGTGGCGTAGTCGGCGTCGGTGCTGGCCACCATCAGCACGACGTCGCCGAACCGGACCTCGGCGTGCACGACCCGGCCGTCCTCGCCGTCCTGGCGACGCACCACCGCGAAGCCGACCGCCTCGAGCCAGCGCAGGGCGGCGGGCGCGTCGTCGTAGCTCAGGTAGGCGAACAGCTGCGCGCTCACGACCCCTCCTCCGCCGAGCTTCTCGGCGACAGAGATGGTCACCCGGGGAGCGGCGCGTGACAAGAGCAGCGGTCGGCGAGGATGGCGCCGTGGAGCGGGCCGAGGACCAGGAGCGTCAGCAGCTGGGCGAGGACATCGTCGCGGCGGTCCAGCGGATGGGCGTCGCCTCCCGCCGGGTCGGCGACGTCTTCGCCGCCCGGGAGGGCCTGCACGCCACCGACCTCGAGGCGCTGCTCCACGTCATGCAGGCCCAGGCGCGCAACGACCCGCCGACCGCCGGCGCGCTGGCCGCGTCCCTGGGCGTGAGCACGGGCGCCGCGACCGCGGTGATCGACCGGCTGGAGCGGGCCGGGCACGTCCGGCGCCACCGCGACGAGCACGACCGCCGCAAGGTCATCGTGCGCTACAGCGACGCGGCCCGCGCCGTGGCCGGCGAGTTCTTCGGCCCGCTCACCCGGCTCACCGACGAGGTCCTCGACACCTTCACCACGGCCGAGCTGCACACCGTCGCGCGCTTCCTCGGCGCCTACACCGACGCGATGGACCGTCACGTGCACGACGCCCGCCGCGGGCACCGGGGGTAGGTGACGCGGACCCTCACGCCGCCCGGCGGCCGGCCGGTCGGCCGTCCCAGGTCACCACGAGCGCGTACAGCACGATCACGTCGACGACGATCATGAAGATCGACCAGAGCGGGTGGGCCGGGATCCAGGCCATCTGCACCAGCATCCCGAAGCCGGTGATGCCGATGCCCAGGCCGCGGGCCCACTCGGGCGCGCCGTTGAGGAGGGCGGCGCCGGTGACGGTCAGGACCGCGCCGACGACGATGTGGACCCAGCCCCACGCCGAGATGTCGATCGCCAGGACCGTGCCCTCGACGGTGACGAAGACGTCGGGCGAGAGGAGCGCCGTGATCCCCATGATCACCGAGAAGACGCCGAGGACGGCCATCAGGATGCCGCCGAAGGCGACCCAGGCGTTCCAGGAGGCGAGGTCGGACCCCGCACCCCGCGCCCGCGGTGGTGCCCCGGCCAGATCGGTGGGCGTCGATGTCTGCTCGTGGCTCATGGCTCCTCCGCACACGAAGTGGTCGCGTCCCCGGAGGATGCGGGCGCCGCGGGTGCCTGTCCTCACCCGCGGCAGATGAGCGACGGTCCCCCGCCGGGGACGGGCGCGGCGATCCGGTGCCGGTCGGCGGCCCGTAGGTCTCGAACGCCTGGCCTCGTCGACCAGTCCGGCCAGGTCAGCTCGTGCAGCCGCAGGATCCGCCCGTCGCGGAAGGTCGCGACGAAGACCACCTCGATCGGCTGCGGCTCCTCGCCGGGCCGGCCGATCGCGATCCAGAGCCGTCCGGCGAGCCGGTCCCCGGACTCGACCCAGGCGTCCGCGTCGTACTCCACCCGGTCGGAGATCGCGGCCGCGTACACCCGCTCGTGGCCGGCCCCGAACGCCGCGAGGTCCTGGCTCTGACCGTTGGTCGTGAGCACGAACTGCGGGTCGTAGGAGGTGTCCACGAGCGAGGCGTCCTCGGCCTCCACCATGCGCGTGAACATCTCCTCCATGCGCTGCCGCGACGACACGAGCGTCAGACCGCCGGCGCGAGGAGGATGCGGGCGATCTCGGCGGGCCGCTGCAGCGGGACGAGGTGCCGCGCCCCGGGCAGCACGTGCCCGGTGGCGTCGGGCAGGGCCGCGGCGATCTCGGCCATGTGCGGCGGGGTCGCGACGGCGTCGAGCTCCGCGGCCACGACGTCCACCGGCACGGTGACCGTCGCCAGGTCGGCGAGGCCGTCGAAGGTCGCGATGCCGTCGAGGGCCTCGGCCCACCGCGCGTGGTCGGCGGCGGCGAGCCACGCCCGCACCGTGGCCGCGACGCCGTCCACCTCGGCGCGTTCCTCCGGGGTGAACCAGCGCCCGAGCAGGGTCTCGAGGTCCACCGCGCCCGCCCGCAGGGACGTCGCGAGGTCGGCGAACGGGGGGAAGGGCGACGCCCGGGTGCACAGCAGCGACAGGCGCCGGACCCGGTCGGGGTGCTCGACGGCCACCCGCTGGGCGATCTGGCCACCCCACGAGTGCCCGACGACGTGGGCGTCGCGGACGTCGAGCAGGTCGAGCACGGCCACGACGTCCGCCGCCAGCCGCGCGTCGTCCGCCACCGGCACTGGCGTCGCCGTACCGTGCCCGCGCGCGTCGACGCGCACCACGCGACGCGTCGCGGTCAGCGCCGGGATCAGGGCGTCCCAGGCGCGCAGGTCCAGCGGGGTGCCGTGCAGCAGGACCACCGCGGCGGCGTCGCGGGCGCCCTCGTCGACGACCCGCGTCCGGTGGCCGGGCGCCACCTCGACGAGGGTGGGCCCTGGCGCCGCGTCCGTCACGCCCCGGACCGTCCCGCTCGGCCGGCGACCGCGGCATCGACCGACCGGGTGAGCCGCGTGGCCGGCCCCTGGCGTGGTGCCGCTTCACCCTCCGCGGGCGTGGTCCCCCCGCCGCGGCGCCACGCACGCTCGCCACCGGCATCGGCGACGCAGGCGGGTGGAGGTCCGGGTGGCGACCACGAACGAGTCCGACGAGGCGGTGTCGTCGCGCAGCGATCTGGGTCCCGTCGCGCGGGCGCACCTGCGCAGCGCGCTGACGGGGTCGATCTTCGCGATGTCCGTGCTCGCCTACCTCGGCGACCACGACACCGCCCTGGTCACGGCCGTCGTCACGGTGGCCGGGACCGGGATCGTGATCTTCCTGGGTGAGGCCTACGCCGGGCTGCTGTCGACGGCCCTGGCCTCGGAGCGGAAGGTGCCGCGGGCCGAGGTCCGCCACGAGATCAGCGCCAGCTCGATGGCCGCCGCCCCAGGCGTCCTCGCGGGCGCCTTCCTCCTCCTCGCCGACCTCCTCGGGCTGTCGGTGCCGACCGCCGTCGACATCGGGCTCTGGCTCGGGGTCCTGACGCTCACCGGCCTCAGCCTCGTCGAGGCGCACGGGTCGCACCGGTCGGTCCTGGTGCGGGTGGGATCGGTCGTCGGCTCCGTGCTCGTCGGGGTCGCCATCATCGTCCTGAAGGCGCAGCTCCACTGAGTCCGGCCCGCTCACACCGGCGCGGGCCCCGCCTGCTCCTCCCGTGCCCTCGTGGCGGGGAGGGCACCGGTCACCAGCACGCTGGCCAGCGCGATCGCCGCGGCCGCCAGGAGCCCGGCCCGCAGTGCCTGGAGCTGGGCCTCCGCGTAGGCCTCGAGCACCACGGCCGCCTGGTCGGGCGGGACGCCGGCCGCCGCGAGCGCCGACCCCGCCTGCCCGACGGGGACGAAGTCCAGTCCGCGGGAGATGGCGACGCCGACCTGCCCCGCCAGGTCCGCGGTGAGCCGCGGGTCGCCGCCGATGCCGCGCGCCGCCGCGCCGCCCAGCGCGGCGATGAGGACGGACCCGACGAAGGCGGTGCCGAGCGAGGACCCGAGGTTCTGGGCGGTGTACTGCAACCCCCCGGCGGCGCCGCGGTCGTCCTCGCCCACGCTCGATTGGGCGATGTTGCCGAGCTGGGCCGCGAGCAGGCCCATACCGATACCGAGCAGGGCGGTCGCGCCGGCGAAGGCGGCGTCGTCGAGCTCGGGTTCGACCGTGGCGAGCAGCCAGAGGATGGCCACCACGAGGATGCCGAAGCCCAGCCGCACGGCCTGACGGGGCGCCAGGAGGCCGGCGAGGCGGGGGACGACGAGCGCCGTGACGAGCATCGTCGCCGAGATCGGCAGGAGCCGCAGCCCCGTCTGGAAGGCGTCGAGCCCCAGCACGACCTGCAGGTACAGGGGGATGGCGAAGAACAGCCCGAGCAGCACGAGGTTCTGGGCGAGCAGGCACCACAGGGCGGACCGCAACGGGGGCACCGCGGTGAGCGACCACCGGATCAGCGGGTCCTGTCCGGCCTCCTCCCGGCGGCGCACCCAGGCGCGCAGGAGGGCGAGCACGACGAGGCCCGCCGCGACGACGAAGAAGGTCGGCGCGAACCCGAGCACCGTCACCTCGGGGTCGCGGGGACGCAGCCAGCCCCACGTCGTGCTCTGGAGCACGCCGAGGACGACGAGGGCGATCCCGAGCACCGAGAGTGCGGCGCCGACCGGGTCGAGGCGGGGCCGGGGTCCGTCGAGCGGGGCGTCGTGCACCGATCGCAGCCCGGCCAGGATGAGGAGCACCAGCACGACCTCGCCGGCGAAGACCAGCCGCCAGGTGAGGTAGGTGGTCACCCAGCCGCCCAGCAGGGGCCCCACCGCGATGCCGGCCCCGGCGAGCGCGCCGACCACGCCGTAGGCGAGGGCGCGCTCGCGGCCCGCCGCGTAGTTCCCTCCCACCAGGGCCGCGAGGGCGGGCAGCACGAGGGCACCGCCGAGGCCCTCGATGACCGACCACCCGAGGGTCAGCACCGCGACGGTCGGGGCGAGGGCGGTCATCAGCGACCCGACCCCGTACACGACCAGGCCGATCGCGAACGTCCGCCGACGGCCCACCGCGTCGCCGATCTTCCCGCCCGTGAGCAGGAAGGCCGCCATGACCATCGTGTAGACGGTGATGACCCGCTGGATCGTGGTGACGTCGGTGTCGAAGTCGGCGACCAGCTGGCTGATCGACACGTTCATGACCGACGTGTCGAGCACCACGAGGAACTGCGCCGCGCCGAGGGTCAGCAGCGGCAGCCAGCGCGTCCCGCTCCCGGTCATCGCCGTCGGTGTCCCGCGATCGACCCGGCGGCCGGCCCGCCGGGCACCGGGAGGGCCGGCCGCACGGCGCCGTCGGCGGGCGGGAACGTCCGCACGGTCAGGGTGGCCATCGCCGCGACTTCCCCTCGACTCGAGGACCGGGAGGAGTCCCAGCGTCGGGGGAAGGGGCGCCCCGGGCCTCACCCCGCGGGCATGACCGGACCGCGCCTTCGCGGGCCCACGACCTACCCGATCACCCCGCGGAGGGCGGCGAGCTGGTCGGGCGCGTAGCCGGTCGGCGGCAGGACCGCGGTCCACCCGTCGACGTACCGGGAGACGTAGTTGTGCCCGTGACCGCCGGGGACGTCCACGGCGAAGGGGAGGTCGGCCGTCACCTGCCAGAAGGTCACGAACGGGATCCAGACGATGCCACCGAGGACGTCCTCGCCGGGTGGTTCGGCGATCCAGTCCGGCTCGTGCAGGGCGAGTCGCGGGCTCCACCAGACGATCGGGTCCGACGGGTTCACCATGTAGAGCACCCGGCCGCCGGACCACGGTGCGCCGACGGGCGGGATCGCGGCCGCCGGGTCGTGGGCGAAGCGCACGATCCGCCCCTGGCGGTAGACCGGCTGGACCTCGGGGCTCCCCGGATCGCGGTGGTCGGTGAACTCGCGGAACAACGGGTTGAAGTTCGGCGGCCCCGCGAACAGCACGCCGTCGGCGCGGTTGGCGAGGTCGAACTCGCCGCTGAACCCGGCCTCGGCCCCGAACGATCCGAGGCTCTCGCCGGCGAAGAACAGCAGCGGTCGCGCGTCGGGCGGCAGTGTCGTCCACACGCCGTAGACCGCGTCGACCAGGGCCCGACCGGCCTCGCGCGCCCGGGACTGGTCGACCAGGTAGGACAACCAGGACGGCAGGTAGGAGTACTGCAGGGCGACCGTGGCCGCGTCGCCGTGGGTGAGGTACTCGAAGGAGTCGACCAGGGCGGGATCGACCCACCCGCTGCCCGTCGTGACCACGACGAGCAGGGCGCGCCGTGTGAAGCCGCCGGCCCGCTCCAGGTCCCGGACCGCGAGGGCGGCGCGCGCCTCGGCGTCCGGCGCCGAGTCGAGGCCGGCGTAGGCCCGGATCGGGGCGACGGCCGGGAGCCGGCCGAGGCCCTCGATCTCCGCCGGCGTCGGACCGAGCGCCGCGAAGTTCCGTCCCTCCCGGCCCAGGGTCTCCCAGGGCACCGACGACCCCGGGCCACCGGAGCGCAGGGAGCTCGAGGGCGCCACCACGCCCTCCGCCGTGGTCGTGTCGTGCACGGAGAAGGCGCGGTCGGCCGCGTCGACCAGCCCGTCGAGCAGGAGGCCGGTCACGATCAGGTAGGCCAGGGCCGCGGCCCCCAGCCACCCCAGGGTGGTCGCCGCGCGCCGCCCGACCCAGCGGTCGAGCAGCCGCGCCAGCCGACGGAAGACCCAGCGCACCCCGCGGCCGAGCGCGAGGAGCACCCCGAACCCGACGACCGCGACGAACGGCATCGCCACCAGCAGTCCGAGGTCGGCCGGCTCCGCGCCGACGAGGCGCCGGATCTCCGCCTGCCACACCTGGCCGAGCACGACGGCCACGACGGTCACCGGGAGGGCGATCGCCGCGAACACCCGCCACGACCTCCGGCGGGGCTCGCGGGCCTCCCGGTCGGCGAACCCGCGCCAGATCGCGGCCACGAGGACACCCAGCCCGTACCCGATGGCCGCGGTGATGCCCCAGACCAGTCCCTGGACGACCCCGCCCCGCGGGAGCAGGGACGGGGTGAACGAGAGGCAGCCGAGCAGCGTCGCGCCCCAGCAGCCCGGCAGGGTCAGCCGTGGACGCCGGAGTCGCCCCGGGGGCGGCGAGCCGCTCCCGCCGGTGTCGTGGCGGTCGGGCTGGTCGGTGAGCGCGACGGTCATGATCCGCGGTCCTCCTCGCCCGCCACCCACGTCCCGGCCATGGCATCCCCGCCGACCGCTCGCCTGCCCCGTCCGCGCCGACGGTCAGCCGACCACCTTCAGACCACTCCCGATCTCGCTGACCACCTGGTTGTCGCGGTTGCGGGCCATGACGTGGCCGAGCCCGAGCAGTCCGGCGACCGGCCAGGGGATGATCTCGAAGGCGGCGAGCGCGCCGACCGTGATGAGGTAGCTGAGGCTGCCCGTCAGCGGCCAGCCCACGGGACCGATGTACGGGATCTCGACGTGCCACTCCCATCGGGGTGGGGTCTCCTCCGGGTCGCCCGTCGGGGCCGGCGGAGGGGTGGCGGCGTCGGACGTCATGGTCACTCCCACGGTCGGGACTCGGTCGGGACTCGGTGATGGCACCGTGCGCCGTCGACGCCGGACCGGCCTCATCCATCCCGGGTGATCGCGGCCCGCACGAGGCCGGCGCGGGCCCCGGGAGTGCCGGCCGCCCCGCCCCGGGTCAGTAGATGCGGCGGAGCCGGGCGCCCCACGGCCGACCGTCGGGGTCGAGCACCATCCGGTAGGCGGGGTCGATCAGCCACCGGCGCTGCAGGGTCAGCCGGACCTGCTCGTGGCCGGGGACGTGGCGGCGCAGGCGACCGGGCGGGCGCGGGCCCTGCGCGCCGTCCGCGTGCCAGGCGTCGAGCGCGGCCGCGCGTGCCCGCACGGTGCGCGCGGCCCGGTCGGGGTCGAGCAGGTCGGTGTCGTCGGGGAGCTCGAGGTGCTCGCGCATCAGCTCGAGGCGCAGGCGCCGGGCGAGGCCGCGGGCACCGTCGCCCAGACCCGCGGGGTCCGCCGGCGCGCGTCCGTCGCGCTCCTCGTCGAGGACCGCGGCGACCAGCTCCGAGTCGTGGGTCCAGGAGCGGCTGTTGAAGTTGTTGCTGCCCACGGCCGCCCAGACGTCGTCGACGACGCAGACCTTGGCGTGCACGTAGACCGGGCGCTGCTCGTCGTTCTCGACGTCGAGGACCTGCACCCGCGGGCCGCCGGCCTCGTGCACCATCGCCAGCGCCTCGCCCTGCCCGAGCACGGCCGGTCCGGGCCGGTCGTCGTGCTCGGGCCGGGGCACGACCGCGATGAGGTGCAGCCGCGGGGCGCGGCGCAGGGCGGCGGCGAACACCCGGGCGACATCGGCGGACCACAGGTACTGGTCCTCGATGTAGACCAGCCGCTCCGCCCGGCCGAGCGCCTTGATCAGACCCCGGGCGATGCTGCGCTCGCCGCGGGGCGCGAACGGGTGCGGCGGGCGGCGGCGGGGATAGGTGCGCAGGACCTGGACGGCGCACCGTCCGGCCGGCGCCGGATCGGGCACCGGCGCGGGGAGCGGCGACCCCCGCCGGGGCAGGCGGTGAACCAGGTCGGGCACGACGTGCCAGGGCAGGCGCGCGAGCGGGGTCGGCTCCTCCCACCGTTCGCGGAAGACCTCCTCGAGGTCCCGGACCACCGGGCCCTGCAGCTCGACCATGGCGTCGTGGCGAGGGCTGCGGGTGTACTCGTCGGCGTTCGCGGCCGACTGCGGGTCCCCCCGGTGGACGATGTCGTCGCGGGCGCCGAGGACGAGGTCGATCCCGCCGACGTAGGCGACGTCCTCGTCGGCGCCGGTGTCGCGGCGGACGACGACGAGCTTCTGGTGGTGGCTGCCCAGCGGCCGGATCCGCTGGTCGAGCAGCACCTCCGCACCGGTCGCGAGGAGGTCCGCGGCGAGACGACGGTTCTGGGCGACGTGGTAGCCGAAGGCCTCCAGGTGCGAGCGCCACAGGAGCACGGCGAGCCGCGCGCCGCGTCGTGCCGTGCCGGCGAGCGCGGCGGACACCGTCGGCCCGTCGTCGCCGAGCTCCTGGTCGCCGTCGCCGCGCCAGCCCGCGACCAGGACCAGGTCGCCGGCGCCGGTGCCGGCCAGGCGGGCGGCGAGGGCGGCGTAGTAGGCGCCGCCGTGCACCCGCAGCCGGACCGCGTTGCCCTCGGTCCAGGCCCGCAGGCGGGTCGCCGGGTTGCCGCGCTCCTCGGGGGTGAGGAACCAGTCCTCGATCCTCGGCGGGCCGGTCACCCGGCCCAGGCCCAGCACCGCGCGCAGCCGCGGCAGCAGCTCCTCCCCGTTCGGGGCCTCCACCAGCGGCGGCGCGCCGCCGCCGAGGTCGTCGGGGCGCAGGTGCCGGACGACCCGGTCGACGTCGACCAGCCGGCGCATCGCGATCGCCGCCACCCGGCCGGGGTGGTCCCGCGCGAAGCCGGCGAACAGCTCCGGGTCGTGGCCGGCGTCGTCGCCGACGAGGACCCACGACGTGTCCGGGCGCTCCGCGGCCAGCCGGTCGAGCGCGGCGCGCTTGCGCACCAGCCCCGCGCCGACCAGCCACCCCGAGAACAGGGCCCGGCCGGCCGTCAGGAGCGTGCCCGGCGGGTAGTGGTCGTGGCGCAGTGCCGCCAGCAGTGGCCGGGACAGCGCCGGGGGCAGGGTGGTCAGGAAGAAGACGTCGGCCGCCCCCTCGTCGGCCACGGTGCGCAGCAGCCGCTGCATGCCCAGCAGTGACCGGCGGTCGCGCGGGCCCCGGCTCATCAGCACCCGCAGGCGGCCCCACTGCCGGTAGAGGGGCGCGAGCCGCAGGACGCCGTCGACGTCGTAGACCACGCCGAGCCGCGCTGCCTCCACGGGACCCCCTCCCCGGTCCTCGACCGGATCGCCGGACGGGACCACGCTGGCCCCGGCCCGATCCGGCGACCTCATCCGTCGCGGATGAGATCGCCGGCGGAGCCGGTCAGGACGCCGGCTGCTGCGGGCTCGGCTGCGCGCGACCGACGGCGACGTCCTGCTTGGGGTCCGGGCCGAAGCGGTTCGCGCCGCGGGTGCCCTCGATCGCCCAGAAGACGATCAGGACGATCTGCCCGACGATCGGGACGACGTAGAGGAGTGCCCACCAGCCGGAACGGTCGGTGTCGTGCAGGCGGCGGACGGCCACGGCGATGGCCGGGATCAGCACCGCCAGGCCGTAGAGCCCCTGCAGCAGGCCGGGCGTGACCACGAGCGTCCCCCCGGCGTCGACGACGGACGCCGTCCCGATCAGCCGGTCGACGAGGCCGAGCACCGCGCTCGCGAGGACGTTGAAGAGCACGAACATCCAGAACTCGGTGCGCCGGGCGCGCCCACCGAAGTCGGCGTACTGCTTGAGCGCCTTCAGGTACCACTGCATGGGACACCTCTCACGGAGTGTTGCGAGGAACGAGGTCGATCATCGGTCTGGTAGCCCGATCAGAGTATCCTTGATCACACTTCGTGAGAACCCAGGATCGCGGCGCGGTCGGGCTTGCCCTGCTCGGTGAGCGGGACGTCGGCCACGGCACGACGACCAGCGTCGCGGCGACGTCGCTGCCGTGCTCGGCGGCCACCGCGTCGCGGCACGCCGTCGCGTCGACGTCGGTGCCGGACCACGGCTGCACCGCGGCCACCCGCCGGTCGCGCGGGAGGTCGGCGACGACGACGGCGTAGCGCACCGCCGGCAGCCCCATCAGCGTGTCCTCGATGCCGGTCGGGGTGACCAGCCGACCGTCGACGACCGCGCAGTCCGCGGCGCGCCCCAGGATGTGCAGGTGGCCGTCGGCGCCGAGGCGGCCGAGGTCCCCGGTGCGGTACCAGCCGTCGACGAAGTGCTCGGCCTGCTCGACGGGGCGGTTGCGGTAGCCGCGGGTCATCGCCGGCGACCGCACCTCGATCTGCCCGGACGTCGGGTCGAGGGTGCCGTCGTCGCGGCGGAACCGGACCTCGACGCCGGGCAGGATTCGCCCGGCGCTGGTGGCGCGCTCGGGGTCGTCGGGGTCGTGCTCGGCCGGGCGCAGCGCGCTGACGATGCCCATCTCGCTGGCGCCGTAGGTGTGCTGGATGACCGGTCCGAGCCGCTCGCGGGCGCGGCGGCGCAGGGCCGGCGGCGCCGACGCCCCGATGTGGGTCAGCGTCCGCAGGCTCGACAGGTCGCGGCGCGCGACGTCGGGGTGGTCCATGAGCGCGACCAGCTGGGGCTCGACGAGGAACAGGTCGGTGATCCGCTCGGCCTCGATCTGCTCCAGCAGCGCGGCCGGCTCGGAGTCGTCGCGCAGCACCACCACGCCCCCGCCGATGATCGTCTGCGCGACGAGGATCTGCGTCAGGTACGCCTCCGCGCCCGACGCGAGCTGGCGCCGCTCCGGGCGCGGCGGGGTGGCGACCGCGGCGGCCCACGCCGCGACGTCGCGCACGCTGGCCTTCGGGATGCCGGTGGTGCCGCCCGACGACAGCACCGTGCCCAGATCCCCCGGCCGCGCGCGCGACACGACCGGCTCGGAGGACTGCGCGGCGGCGAGCTCGTCGAGGCGCAGCGGCACGCCCTCGACGGGGCCGACCGCGGCGACCGGCACCGTCGTCTCCGGCAGCCAGTGCGCGGTCTGCGGGAACACCACGACCAGGGCCGGGTCGATCTGCTCGAGCTGGCGCGCCCGCCGGTCGGCCCCGGGCGGCGCCGACAGGTACACCGCACCCGCGTCGATCAGGTGCGTCGCGTAGCGCACCTCGAGCGCCGCGGAACGGTTCGGTGCGTACTGGGCCACGAGGTCGCCCGGCCGAATCCCCAGCCCGTCGAGAGCCCGCGCACACCGGTGGATCGCGGCCAGCAGCTCCGCGCCCGTGGTCTCCCCGTCGGGGTGACGCAGCACCACCCGCTCCCCCGCCCCCGCCAGCGCGGCCACGATCTGCTCGACCGACGGGTGCACCCGGGGAGGGGTCCGACGCATCCGTCGCCACCCCCGGGGATCCCAATCGGCGTACGGCGGCCCGGCGGTCGACCGCTGGGGCGGGATGTGATGGGTCACGACGGGTCCTTCCCGGAGAGTCGGTCGACGAAGGTGTGGAGCAGCTGCTCGGCGCGGCCGGTGACGTCCTCGCCGCGGGCGAGGGCGAGCACCGCGATGCCGGTGGAGGTGGCCTGCAGGAGGGCGACCGCCGCGGGGTCGGCCCGGACGCCGGCGGCGGTGAGCAGCGCGGCGCCGACCGGACCGATGCCGGCGGCGAGGGCGCCGAACGCCTCGCGGACCGCCGCGTTCTGGTCGGCGGCCTGGGTGAGGGCGAGCAGGACCCGGGTGTGCTCGGGCGCCGCGAGCACCCGGGCGAGGGCGGCGATCTGCTCCTCGGGTCCGTCGGCACCCTCGACCGCCTCGCGCAGCAGCGCGACGCGACGGCGCACCGCCTCCTCGGCCACGGCCACGAGGAGGTCGTCGCGGGTCGGGTAGTAGTAGGTGAGGTGGCTCTGGCGCAGCCCCGCCTGCGCCGCGACCCGCGGCTGGGTGAAGCCCGCCGGCCCCGTCTCCCCGATCACCGCGAGGGCGGCCTCGACGATGGCGCGCCGTCTGTCGGGCCTGTCGGGCATCGCCGGTCCTACGCGACGGCGGGGACGGCGACCCCGAGGGTGTCGGCGAGGTAGCGGCGCAGGACGTGGGGGTCGGTGGTGTCGGCCACCAGGCCGACATAGCCGTCGGGGCGGACGAGCACCATCCCGTCCCGGTTGCCGTACGCGCGTGCGAGCGCGCCCTCGGGATCGAGGACGTCGCGGCCGATCGCCACGACCGTGCCGAGGTCCCCGAGGGTCGTGGCCAGGGCGCCCGGCCCACCGTGGACGAGCAGCAGAAAGCCGGGGGTGGCCTGCAGCTCCTCGATCGTCACGGGCGTGCCGTCGGGCCGCTGCAGGCCGTCGGGGTCCGGGGCGTGGTCACCGGCGCGCACGTCGCCGTGGTGGCGCCCGTGCCGCACCGACAGGGCGCTGTCCCGATAGCCGATGGTCAGTTCGGCCATCTGCGTGGCGGCGGCGTCGCTCACGCGCCGGACGTGGCCGACGAGGAACAGGGCGACGTCCCGGATGGTGCCGGCCGGACCGGAGGCGGTGCCGACGTCGGTGAGCAGCGTGGTCTTCCGGACGACCGCGGCCCCGACCGGGTGCCGCTCGTCGTGGTAGCTGTCGAGCAGCCGGGCGTCGGCCCGGCCGTGGACGACCAGGGCGAGCTTCCACGCGAGGTTGGCGGCGTCCTGCATGCCGGTGTTCATGCCCTGGGCGCCGGCCGGGCTGTGGATGTGTGCCGCGTCGCCGGCCAGCAGGACCCGCCCGTGGCGGTACTGCGGGACCTGGGCGTGGTGGACCTCGAAGTACGCCAGCCACCGGGGGTCGCGGACGCGGAGCCGCCCGCCCATCCGCGCGTCGGCGAGGGACTGGATCTCCGCGAGGGTCGGGGCGTCGGCGGTGGGCTCCTCGACGAGGAACATGACGCGCGCCCGGTCCCCGGCGAGCGGGAAGTGGATCCCCATCCCCTCGGGGTGGGTGAACATCCAGATGGTGTCGCGGGTCAGCGACGTGTCGACGTCGACGTCGGCCATGGCGAAGTGCTGGCCGTGGAAGGCGCCCTCCAGGTGCGTGCCGAGCAGGTGCCGCGTCGTGCTGTGGCCACCGTCGGCGCCGACCACCCAGCCGACCTGCTCGGTGCGCTCCCCCTCGGGTCCCGCCAGGGTGACCGTGACGCCCTCGCCGTCCTGCGCGAGCGCCGTGAGCCGGGTGCCGCGCTCGACGGCCACGCCGAGCTCGGCCGCCCGGTCGGCCAGGACCGCCTCGGTGTCGGGCTGCGGAATGTCCAGCACGTACGGGTGCCGGCTCGCGATGTCGCCCACGGGGATCCGCGCGCGGGTGTCGCCGCTGCGGCCGTCGGTCATGGCGAGGACGCCGATCCGGCGGCCCCGGGCCTCGAGCGCGGGCAGGACGCCGAGCGCCGCGAGCATCTCCAGGCTCCGCGCGTGCACGCCGACCGCGCGGGACTCGGTCGTCGGGGTCGCCAGCGCGTCGACCACCCGCACCGTGATGCCGAGACGCGCCAGCTGGCACGCCGCCGTCAGCCCGACCGGGCCGGCCCCGACCACGAGCACACCGTCCATGACCCCACGCCCCTCTGACTGGTAGACCAACCAAGCACAGTGCCCGGTGGCGCCGAGGTCAAGGACTACTTCGGGGTGTCAGCGGGTGGACACCGTCCGGAGCCGACGGACCGCTCGGCTCGACGCGCGGCCGGGGACGGACGCGGAGGTGCGCGCGTCGTGCTCGCCCCACGGGCTCCCGCCCTGGCTCGATGAGGCCCGGGCAGGCGCGACGACGCCCGGCCGTCACGGCGGCTCCGGTGAAGGACCCCATTCGGCCCCGGTCTCCCGTCGGAACGCGTCGATCGCTGCGTCCACGGTCGGGAAGAGGTGCGTCGGGTCGATGGTGCGCGTGAGGCCGTAGCGGTCGATCTTGCGCCGGACGGGGTCTTTCATCTCGGCGAAGATGAGGTGCACGTGACGTGCGTTCAGGGCCAGGTCGAGCTCGAGCAGCATGTCCGCCGCGGTGGTGTCGACATCGGTGATCGGCTCGGCAGCGACCACGATCCACCGTGGCACCGGAGCCGTGGCGGCGCATTGTTCCAGCCGGTCACGGAAGGTCCGTGCGTTCGCGAAGAACAACGGCGCGTCGAAGCGCACCACGACGCAGCCCGGCAGCAGCTCGGCCTCGGGGTGGAAGCGCACATCGTGGTACCCCGGAAGATCGGGGACCCGCCCCAGCACGGCCTGGTAGGGCCACCAGGCTCGGCGGAAGACGTTCATGACCGACAGACCGACGGCCACCGCGATCCCGGCGAGCACACCGAGGACGACGACGCCGAAGAACGCGGTCATCGACAGGGCGAACTCCGTGCGGCGGACCCGGAACAGCCGCACCGTGGCCGGCAGGTCCGCCAGCGAGATCGACGCGGCGATCACCACTGCGGCCAAGGTCGGCTGCGGCAGGTTGCGCAGCAGGGCGGGGCCCACGAGCAGTATCAGGGTGATCGCCAGGGCGCCGACCAGGCCAGTGACCTGTGTCCGCGCGCCGGCCTGTTGCGCCACGGCGGTCCGCGAGCCGCTCGTGCTCACCGGGAACCCCTGGAAGAAGCCTGCGGCGATGTTGGCCACGCCGACCCCGACCATCTCGCGATTGCCGTCGACGGTCCGGCCGGCGCGGGCCGCGAAGGCCGAGGCCGTGGCGATCGTGTCGGCCAGCGACACCACCGCGATGCCGGCCGCTCCTCCCGCCAGGGCCAGCAGGTCCGACACCGACACCTGCGGCAGCGTCAGCGGCGGGAACCCCTGCGGGAGCACCCCGATCAGCTCGACCCCGCGCTCACCCAGCCCGAACCCCACCGAAGCGGCGATCGAGAGCACCACGACCACCAGGACCGCCGGGGCTCGAGGCATGGCCCGGTGCAGCACGAGGATCAGGACCAGACCCGCCCCACCGACCCCGAGCGCAGCCGGTACCAGGGCGCCGTCCAGCACACCCCCGACGAAACCCACGACCTCGCCGCCGATCCCGCCGGCGTCGACCGAGAACCCGCAGAGCTTCGGGAGCTGTCCGACGAGGATCGTCAGGGCGAGCCCGTTCATGTAGCCGATCATCGTCGGCTTCGAGATCAGGTCCGCGACGAATCCGAGGCGGCCGAGCCCGGCGATCGCCATGATCGCACCGGTCAAGAGCGCGAGCGCCGAGGCCAGCGCGACCGCGCGCTGGGCGTCTCCCCCGGCGACGACCAGGGGGAGGATCGTGGCCGCGATCATCGGCCCGAGCGAGGAGTCCGGGCCGAGCACGAGGACCCGCGACGGACCGAACACCGCGTACGCGAGCAGGGAGAGGATCGAGGTGTACAGGCCCGTGATCGCCGGCAGCCCGGCCAGCTGGGCGTAGGCCATGCCCTGCGGCACGAGCAGCGCGGTCAGGACCAGGCCGGCCACCACGTCCTTCGACAGCCAGGCCGCCTCGTACGTCCGCAGCATCGTGAGCCCGGGTATCCGCGAGACGATGCGGCTGCTGCCGGCCTGCCCGCGCTCGCTCACACTGAAGGCTCCCCCCGCCTGGCTCCGAGACCGACGGTCCCGAGGACGGCCCGTCTGCCGTGCGGCCACGGCGTCACTCAGCCATCGACCGCCCTGGACCGAACCGTGTCACCGGAGCCGACACGCTCCGCGTCTCCGTGCGTCATCAGCATGACAGCGAGAACGACCATCCACAGCAGCCACGATGCGATGCTCAGCCGCTCGAAGAGGCCCATCCAGGGTGTGGGCCCTCCGGTCGAGACGGTGCGTGCCTGCACGCCCGTCAGGGCACCGAACACCACGAACGCCACGGCGCTGACGGTCGCGTAGAGCCGAAAGCGCCACCCGAACGCCGCGGCCGAGAACCCGATCTGCGACACGATGAAGACCAGCGTCACGACGGTCATCACGATGTGCCCGACGTCGTTGACGGTCGCTGGGGCGCCCGGCGCCATGTCCGCCCGGGACGTCATCGGGAACGCCAGCCACAGCAGCCCGACGATCGCGTGCGCGATGAGCAGGTCACCGGTCACTCGCAGCGCCCGTCGTCCGCCGGCCGCCCGCCGCACGCCGACCCCGAACGCGGTCAACAGCAGCGGCCAGATCGGAAAGACGGCGGTGAGGAAGGACGTCGCGGGCGAACCCGTTGCGGAGAGCTCGCTGACGGCCTGCGACACCGGGTCGTAGCCCTCGTACAGGCCGGCCGCGACGACGTCGTTGACGACGACGTACGCCACGGCATAGGCGACCCCGCAGGCGAGCAGGATCGGCGTGAGCGAAGTGTTGGTCGGTGGTCTGATCCTCGTGGACATCGACGCTCCTCGGGTGCGACTCGCGCCGTGCACCGTTCCGTGCTCTCCAGCGCGGAGGGAGGGCCGAACGACACCTGCGCGGCAGCGAAGTGCCCCCGCCGCCGACCGCACGGGATCACCACGACCGGCAACGGTCACGCCCGCCGACTGCCGCTCGTCCGAGCTCGCAGCATTCTCGAGCGGCGCTGACGACGGGTCGGGCCACCCGAGTTGGGGCCCCGCGGGACTTGGTCGCCGCCGCACCGCCGCTCAGCGATCCTGAGGATCGGCTGGGCTCACTCGTGCGAGCTGCCCGATCCGTGGACGTGGCTGGGGCGCGACGAGTTGCTCACGACGGTCGGGATATGCCTCCCCGCGGGCGCCGCGGGGCAGGTGCGGTTCGTCGACGAGCTGGCCGGGCCCTGAATGAGGCCAGCTGCCGCAGGGTCGGCCAGTCGATGGCCGGCTTGGCCGGGCGGATTCCGGGCCGGTCTCGAGGCACCCGGACACGCAGCGCCTTCGGCCGGATGGCGCAGCGGACAGGCGAGGTCATCAGGACGGTCTCGCCGTCGATCCCCACCGGGATCTCGGCCGTGTCGGCGTCGACGACCACTTCGCCGACGGTCAGCCGGGTCAAGCCCCGGCCCTTTCCGCCGCGCAGCAGCTCGACGCTCTGCCGTGCGCTGTCCACCGTCACGGCGACGACCCCGAGCGTCCCGGTGTCGAGCCGCGCCCGGCGGCTGAGCCCGGCGATGTCGCCGTCCTGGTACGGGTTGTTGCTCACCAGCAGCGCCTGCGGACCGGTGATCGTGCTTTCACCCGCGCAGGCCGCAAGCCTGGCGCCGCGGTGGCCGCTCAGGATCTCGGGCAGCATCTGCAGCGTCGTGCCCGCTTTGTCGTCGCGGTAGGCGGGGCTCTCCACCACTTCGGCGTAGGCGCCGAACGAGGCGTTGTTCACGAACGTGCGCCCACCGATGATGCCCAGGTCGATCTGCTGCTCCACCCCGTCGCTGGTGAGCGCGTCGAGGCAGGCGGCCGGGTTGTCCCGGTCCAGCCCCAGGTCCATCGCGAAGTGGTTGCGGGTCCCCGCGCTGACGACCAGGAACGGGAGATCGTGCTCGGCGGCGATCCCGGCCACCAGCGCCTGTGTCCCGTCGCCCCCGGCTACCCCGAGCAGATCGGCGCCCGCGGCGACCCCCTCTTCGGCCAGCTCCGCCGCGTCGACCTGGCCCGGGCCCTCCAGCAGTGCGACTTGGGCGCCGAGCGCCTCGGCCTTCTCCTTCAGGCCGAACTCGGCGACCTTCCCGCCGCCCGACTTCGGGTTCATGATCAGGAATGCGCGCCGTGGCGGCGGGACCTCGCGGACCGGCATGCCCGGATCCGCGACAACTGGGGTCAGCGCCAGCCGGGCGGTCGCGATGGCGACAACGACGAGCACCGGCGCCACGATGCCCACCCACAGGAGGTGGTTCAGGGCGAAGGTCACCAGCACCGCGATCGGGGCGAGGATCATCAGACAGAACGCCAGCCATCGCACCAGCCCTCGGTGGGCCAGGAACCAGTACGCGCCCGCCACCAGCAGGCACGCACCGGCCGCTCCCACACCGACCATCGCCAGGCTGGCCAGGCCCGCGAAACCGATCATCAGCGCCGCGGCGGCGAGCATCAGCGCGAAGGCCGCCCGGGCCAGCCAGCGCCGCCGCGTCATGGTCCCTCCGTGGTCGACGGTCATGTGCCCGTGTGCGCTTCGAGGCGTCCGGACCGGATCGCCGTCACGAACTCCTGGAAGTCCCGTTCGTTCTGGTCGGCATAGCGCTCCGCGAAGTCGGTGACGGCCCGGTCGAAGGCGTCGTCGTCGCCCAGGTACGCGGAGATGGCGACCGGATCTCCTGCTCGGGCGTGCGCCCGGGCCAGGGTCCATCCGCAGGTGCGGGCGTAGAAGGTGAGCCCGACCGGGGCCATCGTCTCGACGTCGACCGAGCCCTTCATGTCGCGAAGCTGGCGCCAGTAGAAGTGCCGGTTCGCGTCGAGCCCGGTGGTCCAGCCGAGGAAGATGTCGCTGGCCGCCTGCATCATCAGCTGTCCGCGCACGACCCGCTCGGCGTGCTGCCGGTACCGGCTCCTCGGCAGGTGGTCCTCCAGTACCGATGCGGTCGCCTCCTTGACCTGGAGGAACAACGGATCCTGCGCGTCGCGCCCCTCGAGCAGGACGATGAACGCCCGGGTGCCGACGCTGCCGACGCCGACCACCTTGCGGGCGCAGTCCACGACCTCGAAACGGTCCAGCAGCTGGCGTCGGTCCTCGGGAAGGGTGCTGCGATAGGAGCGCAGCTGCTCGCGCAGCGCATGTCCGACCTGGTCACGGGAGAGGCCGAACGTGGAGGCCAGATCGCGCGCCGGGACGACGATCGGTGGCTGGCTGACGATCCGGTACCGCCCGTCGACCACCTCGCCCAGCGTCGACAGCGCCTGCAGGCTGTCCCGTGTGTAGGCCTTCGCGCGGGTCCGTTCCGCCGTCTTCTCCGCCTTCCTGGCCTCCTTCACGGCCTTCTTCGCCTTCTTGTCCTTCTTCTGCTCCTTCTCGAGCTCGCCGGTGAAGGTCCGGACGGCCGTCATCAGCTCGTCGTCGGAGAGGTGGGAGTACCAGACGTCCATGGTCCGCATCCGGGCGAACTCGGCCATGGACTCCCGATAGGACCGCACCGAGGCGAACGTGGCCTCCCGCGCGTTCGACCTCGAGAACCCGTTGTTGCGCGCGGCGATCGTGACGCTCGCCGCCAGCCGCTCCACGTCGTACTCGAACGGTCCGGGCAGCGTCTCGTCGAAGTCGTTCACATCGAACATCAGCTTCCGCTCCGGAGAGGCGAAGACCCCGAAGTTCGACAGGTGGGCGTCGCCGCACAGCTGTGTGATCAATCCGGCGGTCGGTGTGCCGGCGAGGTCGGCGGCCATGATCTTCGCGCCGCCGCGGTAGAACGTGAACGGCGAGACCATCATCCGCCCGTGACGCACCGGCACCAGGTCGGGCTCGCGAGTGCGGTTCTGCCGTTCGATCAGATCGACCGGATCGGGGCGGTCTCCCGCAGGTTCCCACCCGGAGTGACACGACGGCGGCGTCCGCTCCCGTGCCTCCCGGCCCATGGCGGTTCGTTCGTCCGTGCTGGGATGCGCGACCGCTGTCACCACCATCCGATCCACCTCCGGTTCCGACGATGTCGCGACGGCGCTGGTCGGCGTCGCCCCCGCTCACGATGGCGCCGGGAACCGTCCGCGACCTGAGTGACATCGCTGGGCGCTTCGACTCACCCCGGCCGGTTCCCGGGTGGTGAGCTACTCGGCGCCGATTCTTTCTCCGCGCGTGACTCCCCAACCTCGTCCGCGGTGGGTGATGGCACGCCCTCGGCCCGCCCGTCCGGGACCGACCCCTCGAGGGTGCGGGCCGTCGTGCCGCCGAAGGGACGGCATCGGATCGGCAACCTGGTGCGGTCGTGATGGTCCGGCATTGCTGCTCCTCGGTTCGTGCCCGACCTGGCCCGGCAACGCCTCGGCCACCGTCGCGAGCCGCCGTGGCGGCCCCCTCGCGCCGTGGGGCCGTCGGACGGTTCGGCAGGGGTCTCAGGTACGGCGCGTCATGCGGCGCGTGGTGCGGCGTGCGGTGCGGCGCGCCATCCTGCGGGTGGCGAACATGGTGACCTCCCCGGGTCGCTTCCTGTGGTCGTCGCTGCGACGGCGGCCACCACCGCCACCTCCGCGGCGTGGGCGTCGGCACCGGGCGCGGCGCCACCCACACCGGACGAGGCATGCCCGCCCACCGGTCCCACCCGCCGGCCGTGCAATGGCACCGTCGGCGGTGCGTCGCGGCCGGGCCGCAGGACGGCTCGGCGTCGATCCACCCACTCCGGGTGACGCGCGGAACCCTCCTGCTCGTCACCGTGGACACACGTCATGCCTTGGCGTGGAAGGCACGCGAGGCGTCACCAGCGACAGAACGAGGACCCCGTGGCCGACGACACCGCTCCCCGCGCCCGCCCCGAGATCGTCGACGCGGCCTCCGCGCTGGAGTCCCGCTTCCCGTTCGCCGACGACGCGGCGTTCGCCGACGCCCGGCACGGCTACCTCGGCACCATCCGCGACGGGCTGGTGCACGCCGACGACGGCCGCGTGGTGTGGAACGCCGAGACCTGGACCCCGACCCTCGCGGGACCGCGCCCGGACACCGTGAACCCCAGCCTGTGGCGCCAGGCCCAGCTCGTGGCCATGCATGGGCTGTTCGAGGTCACCGACGGCATCTACCAGGTCCGCGGGCTCGACCTGTCCAACATGACGATCGTCGAGGGCGACCGCGGCGTGATCGTCATCGACCCCCTCATCTCCACCGAGACCGCCGCCGCCGGCCTCGCGCTCTACCGCGAGCACCGCGGCGACCGCCCGGTCAGCGCGGTGATCTACACCCACAGCCACGTCGATCACTTCGGCGGCGTGCGCGGCATCGTCTCGGGCGACGACGTCGCCGCCGGGCGGGTGCCGATCCTCGCTCCGGAGGGGTTCCTCGAGCATGCCGTCGCCGAGAACGTCTACGCCGGCGCCGCGATGAGCCGCCGCGCGGCGTACATGTACGGGGCCGCGCTGCCCGTCGGCCCGGCGGGCCAGATGGGTGCCGGGCTGGGCATGACCACCTCCACCGGCACCGTCACCCTGATCCCGCCGACCACCGACATCACCCACACCGGCCAGGAGGAGACCCTCGACGGGGTCCGGATCGTCTTCCAGGTCACCCCGGGCACCGAGGCGCCGGCGGAGATGAACTTCCTTTTCCCCGACCGGCGCGCCCTGTGCATGGCCGAGAACGCCACCCACACCCTGCACAACCTGCTCACCCTGCGCGGGGCTCTGGTCCGTGACCCCCGCGCCTGGGCTCGCTACCTGACCGAGGCCATCGATCTGTTCGCCGACGACACCGACGTCGAGTTCGCCTCGCACCACTGGCCCACCTGGGGCCGCGACCGCATCGTGGCGCTGCTGTCCGAGCAGCGCGACCTCTACGCCTACCAGCACGACCAGACCCTGCGGCTGCTCAACAAGGGCTACGTCGGCGCCGAGATCGCCGAGATGCTCGAGGTCCCGCCCGCCCTCGAGGCCGCCTGGAACACCCACGGCTACTACGGGTCGATCAGCCACAACGTCAAGGCGGTCTACCAGCGCTACATGGGGTGGTTCGACGGCAACCCCGCCCACCTCTGGCAGCACCCACCGCAGGAGGCGGGCCGCCGCTACGTCGAGGTGATGGGCGGCCCCGACGCCGTGCTCGTCGCGGGACGGCGCGCCTTCGACGCGGGCGACTTCCGCTGGACCGCGGAGCTCGTCAGCCACCTCGTGTTCACCGACCCCGCCAACACCGCTGCCCGCGAGCTCGAGGCCGCCGCGCTCGAACAGCTGGCCTACGGCGCCGAGAACGGCACCTGGCGCAACTTCTACCTCACCGGCGCCCTCGAGCTCCGCGGCACCTCCGTCGGCACCCCCATCGTCGCCGCCTCGCCCGACATGATCGCCCAGCTCACCCTCGACCAGCTCTTCGACAGCATCGCCATCCAGGTCGACGGACCGAAAGCCTGGCACCTCACCTCCGCCGTCGACTGGACCATCGACGACACCGCCTACTGGACCCGGCTCGCCAACGGCGTGCTCACCCACGGCGAGGGCACCGTCCGCGGCGGCGCGGACGCGCGCGTCGCCGTCGCCCGGACCGGGCTGCTCGCCCTGCTCAGCGGCGCCACCACACCCGAGGCCCTCACCACGTCCGGCGACCTGACCATCGACGGAGCCGGCGACGTCCTGACCACCGTTCTCGGCGTCCTCGACCCCCCGGACCCCGGCTTCGCCATCGTCACGCCCTGACCCCGATCAACCGAGGAGCGCGACGTGGGTGCTGCCATCGGAGCGGTCCTGCCCCTCGGCATCGGCGTGGCACTGAGCCCGGTACCGATCATCGCCGTGGTGCTGATGCTCGCCACACCTCGTGGACGGGTCAACGGGCCAGCGTTCATCACCGGCTGGGTCCTCGGACTCGCCGTCGTCGGGGCCGTCGTCCTGGCGCTCTCCGCCGGAGCCGGCGCCGCCGAGGGCGACGAACGACCGGCCGCCTGGGTCTCGATCGTGAAGATTCTTCTCGGGGCGGTGATGCTGGTGCTCGCGGTCCGGCAGTGGCGCGACCGACCCCGTGCGTGCGCTCCCCCGGGGCACCAGGAACGCACACACGGGGCGCGCTCGGTCAGAAGGTGATGAGCGGCTTGATGATCCCGTCGCGCTTGTGCGTCATCATGTCGAAGGCCTCCTCGACCTGGTCGATGGCCATCCGGTGGGTGGTCATCGGGGTCGGATCGATCTTGCCGTTCACCATCAGGCGCATCAGGCGCTCCATGCGCAGCCGCCCGCCCGGGCACAGGTCGGTGACGATCTTCTTGGACGCCATGCCCAGCCCCCACGCGTCCAGCGGCATGGTCACCGTCGGCCCGGACTCCCCGTGGTACCCGACGTTGGACAACGTCCCGCCGGGCCGGGTGGCGTAGAGCGCCGCCTCGAAGGTGACCTGGTTGCCCAGCGCCTCCACCGTGGAGTCCGCCCCGCCGTCGGTCAGCTCGACGATCTGCTCGGCGACGTTGCCCGACGCCGGGTCGATGACCACGTCCGCGCCGAAGCGCCGCGACATCTCCTGGCGGTTGGGGATGCCCTCGACGGTGATGACGAGCCCGGCGCCGCGCAGCTTGGCCCCGATCGTCGCCGACAGGCCCACCGCGCCCTGCGCGAAGATCGCCACCGTGCCCCCGACGGGGATGTTGGCGTTCTCCGAGCCGATGATGCCGGTGGAGAGCATGTCGCAGGCGTAGACCGCCGCCTCGTCGGAGAGCCCCTCGGGGATCGGCGCGAGGTTGTAGTCGGCGTCGTTGACGTGGAAGTACTCGGCCATGTTGCCGTCCTTCTGGACGGTGAACCGGTAGCCGCCCAGCGGCCCACCGCACTGCGAGGTGTAGCCGGCCTGGCAGTTGTCGCACGTGCCGTCGGGCGTCACGGCGTTGACCGCGACCCGGTCGCCGACCTTCATCGAGGTGACGCCCTCGCCGACCTCGTGCACGATCCCCACGCTCTCGTGCCCGAGCAGCCGCCCCTCCGGCACCGGCAGCAGCCCGGCGACGGTGTGCACGTCGGAGGTGCAGATCAGCGCCCGCGTGGTCTTCACGACCGCGTCGCCCGGCCCGGCCCTCGGGATGTCCCGCTCGACCAGACCGAACTTGCCGGTGCCGAGGATCGCGAGCGCCTTCATGGTGTCGGACATGGGTCCTCCTTCAGAGGCTCGAGTAGAGGGCGGCTTCGACGTCGCCGTAGAGCTGCCAGGCTTCGTCGGTGATGAACGGCAGCGAGTTGGTGTAGATCGACGCGCAGACACCGGTCGAGCGGTCGACGAAGAAGTGCGTGTTGAACAGCCCCGCCCAGGCGCCGGTCCAGGCCCGGCGGGCGCCCGGCAGGTCGACGGTGTTGAGCAGCAGGCCGTAGCCCCACGTCCAGCCCTCACCGAGGGTCAGGGTGCCGGTGATCGAGGCGTCGGCGCTCTCGATCACGGTCGGCATGGGGGCGCCGTCGAGCTGGTCGGTGAAGGCCGCGTCGACCGTGGCTTCGTCGAGGATGCGGACCCCGTCGAGCTCGCCGCCGCGCAGCAGCGCGCGCTCGAAGCGGATGTAGTCGCGGGGGGTCGAGTGCAGCCCGTGGCCGCCGGCCCACCACTGGGGATCGTCCGGCAGCACGTTCCCGGCAGAGCCCCAGGTGCCGTCCTCACCCCGCACGTGCACGGCGGTCTTGTTGGCCTGGCGCCCGTCGTCGAGGGCGAACATCGTGTCGTCCATCCCGAGCGGTCCGGTGATCCCCTCCTTGATCACGACGTCCAAGGTCGTGCCGGCGACCTTCTCCACGACCTTGCCCAGCCAGTCGGTGTTGATGCCGTACTCGAACTTCGTGCCCGGGTCGGCCACCAGGGGCGCCCCGAACGCCGCCAGATCGCCCGGCACGACGTTGGGCAGACCGGTGACGTCCTCGTACTTCTTGAGATCGGCGTTCCAGAACCAGTACGACAGCCCCGAGGTGTGGGTGATCAGATGCTTGACGGTGGCCTGCGACGTCGGCGCGCGCAGCCTCGGGGTGTCGCCGTCGAAGCCGTCGAGCACCGGGAGGTCGGCGAACTCGGGGACGTAGTCCGCGACCGGCTGGGAGATGTCCAGCTCGCCGCGCTCCACCTGCTGCAGCGCCGCCGCGGTCGCGACCATCTTCGTCATGGACATGATCCGGAAGTGGGTCGAGGTGGAGACCGGCTGCGGGCCGGCGTCGGTCAGACGGACGCCGGCCGCGCCCTCGTAGATCACTCCGTCGGCGTCGGCCGCGATGGCGGCCACGTGCGGCACGCCGCCGCGCTCCACCGCGGACGACAGCACTCTGTCGATCCCGGCTCCGTCGATCGATCTGGGCACCTCGGCCTCCTCGGTCGGTGTCGCTCCCCATGACAACCCCGGAGTGACCCAGGTCTCCCACCCCTTCGGGTGGTCGTCTCGGGCCCGGACGCCCGCAGCCTCCGTGCAGGGCGATCGGGACCACCTGACGAGAGGACCTCACGGTGACGACATCAGCTCCTGGGAACACGAGGGAACCCACCGCGACATCGGAGGTCGACGCTGTCGTCCTCGGCGCCGGGGTCGCCGGGCTCTACCAGCTCCATCAGCTGCGCGAGCAGGGCTTGCGCGTGCGGGCGTTCGACGCCGCCGGAGACGTCGGCGGGACGTGGTGGTGGAACCGCTACCCCGGGGCCCGGTTCGACTCGGAGGGCTACATCTACCAGTACCTGTTCGACGAGAGCCTCTACAAGGACTGGTCGTGGAGCCAGAAGTTCCCCGGTCAGCCCGAGATCGAGCGGTGGATGCACTACGTCACCGATCGACTCGGCCTGCGGGAGGACATCCAGTTCAACACCAGGATCACGGTCGCGAACTACGACGAGGACCGCGGACGGTGGCTGGTGCACACCGACCAGGGCGACGTCGTCGACACCCAGTTCTTCATCTCGTGCGCGGGGATGCTGTCGGCACCGTTGAAGAACATCCAGGGCACCGACGACTTCCGGGGAGAGCTCGTCTTCAGCTCCTCCTACCCCGCCGAGGGCCTCGAGCTGGCCGGCAAGCGCGTCGGCGTGGTCGGGATCGGCGCGACCGGCATCCAGATCATCCAGTCCATCGCCGGCGAGGCCGGGCACCTCACGGTGTTCGCGCGCACCCCGCAGTACGTGCTGCCGATGAAGAACCCGACCTACAGCGAGGAGGACCAGCAGGCCTACAAGGCGCGCTTCGAGGAGCTGCGGGAGACCATCCCGCACACCTTCACCGGGTTCGAGTACGACTTCGAGCACGCCTGGGCCGACTGCACCCCGGAACAGCGCGAGGCGATCCTGGAGGAGATCTACCAGGACGGCTCGCTGAAGCTCTGGCTCGCGGGCTTCGGCGAGATGTTCTTCTCCGAGGAGGTCTCCGAGGTCGTCTCGGAGTTCGTGCGCGGGAAGATGCGCGAGCGGCTTCGCCACGACCCGCACCTCGTCGACACCCTGGTGCCGACCGACTACGGCTTCGGCACCCATCGCGTCCCGCTGGAGAACGGCTACCTCGAGGTCTACCACCGCGACGACGTCGACCTGGTCAACGTGCGGAACAACCCGATCGCGCAGATCACCCCGACCGGTGTCGAGCTGGAGGACGGCACGCACCACGAGCTCGACGTCATCATCCTCGCGACCGGCTTCGATGCCGGCACCGGAGCCCTGACCCGCATCGACATCCGCGGACGCGACGGCCGGTCCCTGGCCGACGAGTGGGGGCGCGACATCCGCACCACCATGGGTCTGGCCAAGTACGGCTACCCGAATCTCCTCACCACCGCCGTGCCCCTCGCGCCCTCGGCGGCGCTGTGCAACATGACCACCTGCCTGCAGCAGCAGACCGAGTGGATCACCAACGCCGTCAAGGACCTGCGGGCGGAGGGCAAGACGACCATCGAGCCCACCGCCGAGGGCGAGGACGCGTGGGTCGAGCACCACGAGGAGGTCGCGAGCGCCACGATCGTGCCGCGGACCACCTCCTGGTACCTCGGCTCGAACGTCCCGGGCAAGCCACGGCGCCTGCTGTCCTACATCGGCGGGGTCGGCACCTACCGCCGCAAGTGCGACGACGAGGCGGCCGCGGGCTACCCGGCCTTCACCCGCCGCTGAGGACGGCGACGGGGGCGGCACCGATCGGATCGGGCCGCCCCGTCCGCCGTCAGTCCGCGAGGACGCCGGCGCGCCGTGCGACCGCGACGGCCTCCGTGCGGTTCGCTGCCCCGAGCTTGGTGTAGATGGTCTTCAGGTACCACTTGACCGTGTTGACGGTGACGGCCAACGACCGCGCGACCTGCTGATTGGTCCGGCCGACCGCGAGCATCCCGAGGATCTCGACCTCGCGGCCGCTGAGGTCGAGCCCACCGGTCGTGGGAGGGTCGTCGAGCGCAGCCAGCGCGGCCAGCCCGGAGAGCGCCTCCGGCGAGCACGGGTCCTCGGTGGGCACGGGCCACGCGCCGGTGCGGCTCCGTGCGAGCAGGCGATCCACCACCGCCGCGACCGGGGGCCCGCCATCGAGGACGAGTTGCGGAGCGCCGGCCTCGAGGACGGGTCCGACCACCGCGGCCAGCGTGCGCTCCGCGGCGAGCCGGCGTGCGGCCAGCTCCTGGATCGCCGCCAGGCGCACCCTCATCGCTGCCTCGGTACGGCGCTGGCCGCGTGTCGCGGCGTCGGCGACGACGCCCTCGAGCAGCCCCGCGGCCCGGTCGTACTCGCCCTCGGCGGCGTGGACGGCAGCCAACCCCGTCGTCCGCAGCTGTTCGATGACGACGCCGATACCGCCCCGCTGGTTCGAGCCCTCCGGGAGGTCGCGGACGACCCTGCGCGCCTCCCGCACGCGGCCCGCCGCGACCAGTTGGTCGATCCGTTCCACCCCGACCGCCGCACGCAACCGCGGCAGGTCCAGGCGCTCGGCGACGCGGTGGCCCTCCGCGAGCAGTTCCGCGGCCTCGGTCGGCGCGCCGCGGTGGGCCTTGATGCGCGCGAGCAGTGCGTAGCTCGCGACCATGAAGTCCACGACGCCGCTCTCGGCGCCGAGCTCGCCGCTCTCGACGAGCAGGTTCTCCGCCGCGTCGATCTCGCCGCGCGCGTAGTGCAGCTCTCCGAGCAACGCCCCGGCGAGCTGCGCGGCGTGCGAGCGGCGTCCGGCGGAGGCCCGGGCCAGCTCGACCGCGTCCCGGAAGTGCTCCTGGGCGCCGCGCACGTCCAGCTGCTCGAGGGCCGCGATCCCGGCGAAGCAGCGCCCGTACACGCCGGCGAAAGGTCCCGTCGTGCGGTCGTGGAACGGGCGCGCCCACCGCTGGCGCTCCTGCGCGGCGTGGTGGCGCCGGGCGTAGATGTCGCAGAAGGACTGGATGTTCGCCGCGACGGCGACCACCCAGGGCCGGAACCTGCGGGGGTGGTCCAGGCTGCGCCGGACGAGCGACTCGGCGCGCTCGGTCCGGTCTCCGTAGATGTCGATGCAGGCCTGGACGACGTCGGCCTCGTTGTGCAGGTCGTCGTCCCGGTCGGGGGTCGGCAGGACGGGGCGCAACAGGTCGAGAGCCGCCTGCGCCTCACGCGTGCGCTGGAGCAGGCAGTTCGCCCACGCGACGGCCATCAGGAGCGCAGGGCGGTCGTCCGCGGCCGTGGCCGGCAGCCGCCCGATCAACCCGAGCAGGCTGACCATGCGGCTGTGCTCGACCAACGGCATGGCGTGCGCTTCGACGAGATCCGTCGCCCGCACCACGTCGCCGGCGGCGAGCGCGTGGGTCACCGCTTCGGTCACGAGTCCGTGCTCGGCGAACCACGCCGAGGCGGTGACGTGCAGAGCCGCGACCCGGGGGTGCTGGTCGCGCGCCAGCCGCCGCCGCAGGTGGTCGGCGAACAAGTGGTGGTAGCGGAACCACTCACGATCATCGTCGAGAGGACGCAGGAACAGGTCACGGCGCTCGAGCTCCTCGAGCATCGCCTGACCGTCGGCACGGCCGGCGAGTGCACCGGCGAGCTCGCCGCAGAGCCGGTCCGCGACCGACGTGGCCAGGAGGAAGTCGAGAATCTCGGAAGGGAGCGCGTCCAGGACGTTCTCGGCGAGGTACTCCCCCACCGAGTGGTGACGGCCCGAGAACCCGCGGATCAGCTCCGCCGGGTCGGCGGCCGCGCGCAACGACAACGACACGAGCTGGAGCGCGGCGACCCAGCCGTCGGTGCCCTCCGAGAGTCGCGCGACGTCGTCACCGTCGAGCCGCAACCCGTTGAGCTCGACGAGGAACTCGCGGGTCTCGGGGAGATCGAACCGCAACACCTGCGCGTCGAGCTCGATGAGCTGCCCCCGGACCCGTAGCCGGCTCATCGGCAACTCCGGGCGACGTCGACTGGTCAGCACGACCGACAGGTTCGGCGGCGCGAAGTCGAGCACGTGCACCAGAGCCCGATGAACATCCGCGTCCTCGACGAGGTGCCAGTCGTCGAACGCCAGCACGACCGACCGGTCCTGGGCGGCGATCCGCTCCAGCAGCACCGAGAGCGTGTAGCCCTGCATGTCCTCGGCGTTCTGCTCGATCAGCTCGACGAGATCGCCGATCACGTCCTCCTCGGCCGGCACGGCGCGCCGGACCGCCTCGAGCAGGTGGGACAGGAACCAGTGCGACGCGTTGTCGTCCCGGTGCAGGCCGAGCCAGGCGACGACCGCACCACCAGCCCGCAGCCGCTCGAGCCACTGCACGGCCAACGTCGTCTTCCCGTACCCCGCCGGCGCGTGGATCACCGTCAGGCGGCGTACCCCGCTGTCCTGCAACACCCCCAGCAGCCGACTCCGCTCGATGACGTTGTGGACGTGGGTCGGTGCGCGGAACCGGACCGAGGCGTCCTGCGGCACCGCACGCCGTTGCGCGACCGTCATCCGCAGCCCCCGTCCTCGACCGAGTGACGGACACCACGTTCTCACCTCGAGGTGCCTCGACCCACCCCTTCGGGTGGGTCGACCACAGCGAGGCCCCTGAAGGGGGGCAGATGGAGCGCGTGCTCGCGACGTCGCCGCCCGGCGTCAGCGCCCGGGTCGGACGATCGGGAACAGCAGGCTCTCGCGGATGGTGCTGCCGGTCAGCATCATGACCATGCGGTCGACGCCCATCCCCAGCCCGCCCGACGGCGGCATGGCGTACTCGAGGGCGAGCAGGAAGTCCTCGTCGAGCTCCATCGCCTCGGCGTCCCCACCGGCCGCCAGCAGCGACTGCTCGGTGAGCCGCTTGCGCTGCTCGACCGGGTCGACCAGCTCGGAGTAGGCCGTCCCGATCTCGGCGCCGAAGCAGACCAGGTCCCAGCGCTCGGCCAGCCGCGGGTCGTCGCGGTGCTGGCGGGTGAGGGGGGACACGTCGGTCGGGAAGTCGCGGTAGAAGGTCGGTTCGAGGGTGTGGTCCTCGACGAGGTGCTCGTAGAGCTCCAGGACGACGGCGCCGCGGCCCCAGTGCGGGTCGTACGGGACGTCGACGCGATCGCAGTGGCGGCGCAGCTCCTCGATGGTGGTGTCGGCGGTGACCTCCTCGCCCAGGGCGTGCGAGATGGCCGCGTTGACGGTCGTCGCGCGCCAGGTCCCGCCGAGGTCGTACTCGCGGCCCTGGTGGACGACGACGGTGCCGCCCAGCGCGGCGCGGGCGGCCTGCTGGATCATGTCCTGCACCATCGTCTGCATGGTGTTGTAGTCGCCGTAGGCCTCGTACGCCTCGTACGCCTCGAGCATCGTGAACTCGGGGTTGTGGGTGGCGTCCGCGCCCTCGTTGCGGAAGTTGCGGTTGAGCTCGAACACCTTCTCCGCGCCCCCGACCATGAGCCGCTTGAGGTACAGCTCGGGGGCGATGCGCAGGTAGAGGCGCATGTCGTAGGCGTTGATGTGGGTGGTGAACGGCCGGGCGTTGGCGCCGCCGTGCACCGGCTGCAGCATCGGGGTCTCGACCTCGAGGTAGCCCCGCCCGGTGAGGCACTCGCGCACCGCGTGCACGGCGTCCGACCGTTGCCGCAGCATGCGGCGGGCCCCGCTGTTGACCACCAGGTCGAGGTAGCGCTGCCGGACCCGGGCCTCGGGGTCGGCCAGGCCGCGACGCTTGTCGGGCAGGGGGCGCAGGCACTTCGCGGTGATCGCCCACTCGGTGGCCAGCACGGACAGCTCCCCGCGGCGCGACGTCCCGACCTCGCCGGTGACGCCCACGTGGTCGCCGAGGTCGACCTGCCGCGCCCAGTCGCGCACGCCGTCGCGGCCGAGCCGGTCCGCCGCGAGCATCACCTGCAGCTGCGTGTCGCCCTCCTGCAGCACGGCGAAGCACAGCCCGCCGAAGTCGCGGACGCGCACGACCCGGCCGGTCACGGACACGCGCTCGCCGGTCGCGGCGTCCGCCTCGAGGTCCCCGGAACGGGCCCGGACCTCCGCGAGGCTCGCAGTGCGCGGGTGCCCGACGGGGTAGGGGTCGACGCCGTCGGCCAGCATCCGGTCGTACTTCGCGTGCCGCACGCGGACCTGCTCGGGCAGCCGGGAGCGGCGGGCCGCGAGCGTCGCCGCCACGGGATCCTCCGCTTCGGCCGGGGACGGCGCGGGGAGGACGACGGCCGGACCACCCTCGGCGGCGAGGCCGCGGCGTTGCAGGGTCCGCAGGCTCGGGGTGGTGAGGAACCCCTCCGCGGCCGCGGCGGCCAGACCGAGCCGCGGGAGGTCGCGGGCGGCGCGGAAGCACAGGTAGCGCGGCGTCCAGATCGGCTGGTACTTGGCGTTCGCGCGGTAGAGCGACTCGAGCTGCCACCAGCGCGACCCCAGCACGAGCAGGCGCCGCCACAGCCGGACCACCGGGCCGGCCCCGATCCGCTCGCCCTGCTCGAACGCGGCGCGGAACATCGCGAAGTTGAGCGACAGGCGGTCCACCCCGAGGGTGCGCGCCTGCTCGACGAGTGAGGCGACCATGAACTCGGTCAGGCCGTTCTCGGCGCTGCGGTCGCGGCGCATGAGGTCCAGGGACAGGCCGTGGCGGCCCCACGGCACGAACGACAGGAGCGCGCGCAGCTCCCCGGCGCCGTCGAAGCACTCGACCAGCACGCACTGCCCGTCGGCCGGGTCGCCCAGGCGGGAGAGCGCCATCGAGAAGCCGCGCTCGGCGTCGGTGTCGCGCCACGCGTCGGCGCGCTCGACGACCTCCTTCATCTCGTCCGGGGAGAGGTCGGCGTGCCGTCGGACGCGGACGGTGTGGCCCGCCCGCTCCACCCGGCTCACGGCCTGGCGGACCACCCGCATCGACCGGCCCTCGACCGAGAACTCCCGGACGTCGAGGACCGCCTCGTCCCCCAGCTCGACGACGCTCAGCCCCGCGCCCGCGTAGGCGCGGGCACCGCGCTCGCTCGCGCCCATCGCCGCCGGCAGCCAGCCGTACCGGCGCGCCTCGTCGAGCCACGCCTCGATCGCGCCCGGCCACGCCTCCGGATCGCCGATCGGGTCCCCGCTGGCGAGGCTGACGCCGGAGACGACCCGGAAGGTCACCGCGGACTTGCCCGTCCTCGAGAACACGGCGGCCTTGTCGCGGCGGGTGGCGAAGTAGCCCAGGGAGTCGTCCTCGCCGTACTGGTCGAGCAGGACCCGCAGCCGCTGCTCGTCGGCGGGGTCGAGCCGGCGGCGGTCGGGCCGCGGCCGGAACAGCACGTACGCGGCCGCCAGCACGGCGAGGGCGCCGAAGAGCCCGCACAGGAACGTCACCGCGCGCGGTGCGGCGCCGTCGATGCCCACCGCGCCGGGGTCGCCGAGGCCGCCGAGCACGTAGGTGACCGCCCACCCCAGCCGGTCCGCGGCGCTGGTCAGCGTGCCCGGGAACAGTGCCAGCAGGCCCCAGCCGAGCAGCGTGCCGGCGAGGACGACGGCGAGGTACGTCCCGAGCGCACGCCACCCGCTGTGCCGCTGCGTCCGCGCGGTGAACCGCGGACGGGCGACGAGCAGGATCGCGAGCGCCGCGACGCCGAACACCAGCCGCAGCCACGTCCCCGTGCCCCCGACGAGGAGGGTGACCGGGTCGGGCGCGTCGGTGTCGATCGTGAGCTCGACGCCGCCGAGCACGTGGCTCAGCACGACGTAGGCCACGACGAACCACCACGCCGCGCGCATCCGCCGGCGCACGGCGGCGGCGAGGATGCCCAGGAACGTCGCGGTGGCCAGGCTCGGCGGCGCCCCGACCGACACGACCTCGATCGCGGTCCGCAGCCACTCCAGGGGTGCGCGCAGGGGCGGCACGACGGCGGTGACGGCGCAGAAGACCGCGACGAACGCGAGGTAGCCGGCGAGGAGATCCGGCACCCGGTCGGCGAAGCGCGCCGTCGCCGACCCGCCCGCCGGTGCCGGTGCGTCACGGCGGGCCGCGGGCGGCGACGGCGGCTGCGCGCGGGACCCGGTCCGGGAGGCCTGGGGCGGCTCGTCGGCCGTCAGCTCGACCATGTCGTCTCTCCGAGAGGGTGTCGCCGGCCCCGGCGCGCGTCCCGGCCCGGGCTTGTGCCGTCAGCATGACGATCAATTCGGTGACCGGATACAGCGATTCGCGTGGCGTTGGCACACACCTCGTCGTCCGTCGGTCCCGACGGTGGATCGGCGTCGGACGATCCGGGCGACGAGGCGGAGGAGGTCACCTCCTCACGACGAGGACGGCTCCTGGTTGGCCCCGTGGCGGGACGCCCGGTCCGCCGATCTGCCGGACCAGTCCAGGCAGAGCACCGTGGCGTCGTCGCGCAGGTTGCCATCGGTGATCCGCAGGACGGCATCGCCGAGCGCGTGCACGACCTCCCGCGGATGCAGATGGGCGGTGTCCCGCAGCGTCGCGTAGAAGTCCAGGTCCGCCGCATGCCGTTCGAGCATCCCGTCGGTGACGAACACGATGCGGTCGCCGGGTTCGAGTGCGAGGGACTGCACCTCGAAGGACCGGCCCGGCTCGATCCCGAACGGCAGGTCGACAGCCAGCTCGATCGCCTCGACCCGACCCTCCCTCAGCCGGAGAGGAGGCGGATGACCGGCGTTGACGATCAACGCGGTCTCCCGCTCCAGGTCGACCCGTACGACCTGCCCCGTGACGAACCAGCCCGTCGGAGAGTGCGCCGCGAGCTCGTCGTTGGCGCTGGCGACCTGGGCACGCAGGTCGGCCCCCGCACGTCGGGCGTTGCGCAGCGCGCCGACGAGGACCGTCGCCAGCATCGCCGCCTGCACGTCGTGACCCGCGGCGTCCGTGATCGACACGTGCAGGGTTCCGCGGTCGAGCGCGTAGTCGAAGGTGTCGCCGCCGACGGTGCTGGCGGGCTCGAGCCAGCCGGCGATGGTCAATTGATCCGCCTCGCACGTGAACGCGGGCGGCAGGAGCCGACGTTGGATCTCGGCGGACAGCGACAGGGCGGTCGTGCGCTGGCCCCACTCGAACAGGTCCGTGTAGCGCCGGTTGACGACCACGATGTGGCCGAGCAGGTGCCCGATCGCTGCGATGTCCGCCGTCTGCTCGGTGCTCGGTCGGCCGGTGAGCAGGAGGTCCATCGCCCCGATGACGTCTCCACGCACGGTCACGGGGGCGGTGATCCGGACGCCGTCCTCGACCTCGCGGACCGCGACCTGCTGGGAGCGCAGCACCTCCTCGTACACGGTCCCCGCGACGGGCACCGACTCGGCGTGCTCGCTGCCCCACGTCCGCCCCTGCACCGCAGCCGGCGTCCGTCCGAGTCGAACGAGGTCCCGGCCGCTGTAGTCCGCCACCAGGAGCGTGACCTCACGCGCCCCGAGCCTCGTCGCGAGCTCCTCGGCGGCGACGTCGATCGCGTCGACCGGTGATGCTGCCTCGACGCGCTCCAGCAGCGCGCGGAGGTCGGGGGACGACATGGGATGAGCCTAGGGACATCACCCGGACCGGCGACCCGGCCGGGCACCACGGGAGCCCGGTGTGCGGCGTGACAGCCGACCCGGCACCCGACCGCGGGAGGGCAGGGGATCCGCCGTCGGCGGCCGGACCGCGTCGACCAGGGCCTCTACCCGCAACGACGTCCTCGCAGGACATCACGAGGGGTCGGGCGGATCGACGAGGTGGTTCTGGTAGGCGATGACGACGAGCTGGGCCCGGTCGTGGGCGCCCACCTTGACCATCGCCCGCCCGACGTGGGTCCGCACGGTGGCCCGACTGATCGTGAGCGCCTCCGCGATGTCCTCGTTGCTCAGTCCGTGGGCGACGAGTCCGACGATCTCCCGCTCGCGTGCCGTGAGCTGGTCCAGGACCGCGTGGTCGACACGGGGGGTTCCCGGACGATCGACGAGGCGTGCCACGAGGCGGCGCGTCAGCCCCGGGGACAGCAGGGCCTCACCTCCGGCGACGACCCGGATCCCGTGGAGGAGCTGGCGGGGTTCGGTGTTCTTGACCAGGAAGCCGGCGGCTCCGACGCCGAGGGCCTCGATGACGTACTCGTCGTGGTCGAACGTGGTGAGGACGAGGACGTGGACACCGGCCAGCGCGGGATCGGCGGTGATCTCGCGGGTGGCCGCGAGCCCGTCGACCCCGGGCATCCGGATGTCCATGAGCACGACGTGGGGACGGGTCCGGCGTGCGAGCGCGACCGCGGCCTCGCCGTCCCCCGCCTCGCCGACGACGGTCATCCCGGGCTCGGCGTCGATCAACACACGGAAGCCGCCCCGGACCAGCGCCTCGTCGTCGGCGATCAGCACCCGAAGAACGTCGTCGGTGGACGTCACCGGACCTCCGGGACCGGGAGCTCCGCGCAGACCTCGAAGCCGCCGTCGGGGTGCGGGCCGGCCGTCAGCGAACCGGCGAGCGCGCGGGCGCGCTCACGCATGCCGTCGATGCCCTGTCCCCAGCCGTCGGTCGGCGGATGCGCGGTGCCGTCGTCCCGGATGCGGAGGGTCAGCCGGGGAGGCCGGTGCTCCACCGCCAGCCACACGGTGTGGGCCCCGGCGTGGCGGATCACGTTGGTGAGCGCCTCCTGGACGATCCGGTAGGCGGCCAGGTCGACGGGGACCGGCAGCGGTCGTCGGTCGCCACTCATGTCGAGATCGACGCGGAGCCCGGCGTCCTCGGCGGTCTCGACGAGCGAGGGCAGCCGGTCGAGCCCCGAGGACTGCTCGACCTCTCCGCTCTCGGTGCGCAGGGCCCCGAGAACCGCCTTCACGTCGGTCAGGCCGGTGTCGCAGATGCGCTTGATCGCCGCGAGGGCCTCCCCGGCCTGGCCGGGGCGCTGCTCGAGGACGTGAAGACCGACGCCGGCCTGCACGCTGATCGTCGCCATCGAGTGTCCGACCACGTCGTGCAGCTCCCGCGCGATGCGCAGCCGCTCCTCGGCGATCAGGCGGCGGGTCCGCTCCTCGCGGAACGAGGTCTCCCTCGCGAGCTCGGCACGCGTGCTGGCCAGCAGGGCCCGGTAGTAGCCGACGGCCGCGCCCGCGCTCCCCGCGGTGGCGGCGAGCAGGACCGCCATCGGCACCACGCCGACGGTCGCGACATCCCCGAGGACGACGCGGATCGCCAGGATCTGGACCCCGGCCGTGAGCGCCGCGCCCGCCAGGCCCCAGCGCCAGCCACGGTCCGCGGCGAGGGCGTAGCAGCCGAGCAACGGAGCCAACGCGACGAGCCGCCCGGGATAGGGCCCGACGAACCAGAGGACGACGACCGCGTCGAGCCCGGCGAGCGCCGCGACCGGGTATCGGTGCCGGATGCCGACCGCGGCGGCCAGCGCCGCCGCGAGAGCGAACGCTCCGACGTCGAGCGCGCGGGCATCCGTCGTCGACACCGGGCCGATCCCCGCGAGCGCGGCGACGAGGACCACCGCGGCCACCGTGACGCCGAGACCCACGTCGACCACCGCCCGTGCCGGGCACCGACGCGCGGCCCCGAGCGCGGTGTCGCCCATCGGTCCGCCTCCCCGCTCGAGCTCGGGGCACGCGTCCCCTCCCTCATCCTGCGCGTCACCGGGGGAGCACGCGTCCACCCGGGGACGTGCTCCGGCCCCAGCGCTCCCGCCGTAGGTCCTACGTCCAGGAGCCGACCGTACGGCGGGCACGGCAGACCGGACAGACGATCGCGAGCCGATGCCGGCGGGGTCCCCGGGCGCGCACTCTCGGCGTCCTGCTCCCGACCTGGAAGGACCCCTGATGCTCCACGATGTGATCACCGCCCTCCGGGGCACGGACTCCCCGATCGCCGGCGCCGGCTACGAGCTCGGCGTGGGGCGGACCGTGCCGACCATCGCGGCGGTGGTGGGACTGGCCGCCGTGGTCGTGGGTGTGCTGGCCCTGGCTCGCCCGGGCGCGCGTGGCAGGCCCGTCGCGGCCCTGGTGCTCGGGCTGGTCGCCGCGCTCGTGGGCGGGCTGCACGCGATGAACGCCGCGGGCGGCCTCGGCACCGGCAACGGTCTGGCCGGGGCCCTCGTCGCCGTGGTCCTGGGGCTGATCGGCGCCGCTCTCGGGGGGCTCGCCCGCACGCGGTCCCGGTCGTCGGTGTGACCTCGCGCGGGCTCGCCGGGCGGAACGGTTCGACCAGGTCGCCGTCGGGGTCGGCGATCAGGACCCTGTCGACGGAAGATCACGTCAGTGGATCGTCATCGCAGGTCACACATGGTGGAGACGAAGGGGATCGAACCCTCGACCCCCGCCTTGCAGAGATGGACGATCACGCTGTCCAGGGCCTCCACCAGCAACACCGTGCACGACGGCCGTCACTCCGGGCTCCCCAGCAACGATGTGCACCCCGTCTCGTGCCACGAGCCGTGTCACGACGGCCGCGGCCCGGCTGGCGAGCCGACGGGTCCTCCTCGCAAGGGGTGGCGATCAGCGCCGGGTGGCACCGGGCCCGCGAGGGGACCGCTTCGGTGACGTCGGCGCCGATGCCGTCCCGAACCACGCTCCACTCGTCGACGTTCCCCGGTCCCTGAGCGGGTCATCTCCTCGCGCCACCGAGACGCCGCGGAAGACCCGGAGGTCAACGGTGTCGGTGTGAACGGCGGCTCGATCTACGCTCTGGGGCAGCGGCGCTCTCGCCGGCGCCGCTCGCGGGCTCGCGCGGAGCGGACTTCGCAGCCGTGCGGCGATGAACTGGAGCGAGATGTCGGACCGCGAGGACGAGCTGCGGCGCAGCGTGGGGGACGCCGAGGAGGTGCGCGCGGCGTTCGAGGACCTGCCGCTGATGATGGCAGCGATGGACGGCCCGGAGCTGAGGTTCGTGGCGGCGAACGCGGCCTATCGGGCTCTGGCCGGAGGGTCCGCATTCATCGGTGAGCCGCTGCGCGGGGTCTTCCCCGAGGTCGGCGGGCAACAGGTCTTCGAAGCGGTCGAGCGCGTCTACGCCACCGCCGAGCCCTACTCGATGCACGAGTGGCGGATGCAGTTCGGGATCGACGACAGTGGGCAGCCCAAAGAGCTGTACCTCGACGTCCACCTGGTGCCGCGCTTCACGGCCGGGGGAGAGAAGCGCGGGGTGGTCGGCTACATCACCGACGTCACGGCGCTGGTCATGGCGCGGCTCGCCGCACAGAGCAAGGCTGCCGAGGTCGAGCGCCGTTACGAGCAGGCGCGCGACGTGATCGCGTTGCTGCAGCGGGAGCTGCTCTCGCCTGGACTGCCGGTGCTCCCGGGGCTACGGGTCGCTGCCAGCTACCTGCTCGCCGACGCCGACACCGCCGCGGGCGGCGACTGGTTCGACGCACTGCCACTCTCCGACGGCCGCGTGGGGCTGGTCGTCGGTGACGTCGTCGGGCACGGGGTCGCGGCGTCGGCGGTGATGGGACAGCTCCGCGCGATCGCGGCCGAGCGGCTCCACAGCGGCGCGAACCTCCCCGATGCGCTGGCCGCGCTCGACGCCGCCGCCGGCCGGATCCCGGGCGCGCGAGCAGCGACCGTGTGCGTCGTCGTGCTGTATCCGGCCTCCGGCGCCGTGTCCTACTGCACCGCCGGGCACCCGCCGCCGCTGGTCGTCCCCGTGTCGAACGAACCCCGGTACCTGCCCACCTCCGGGGCGGGCCCGCTGGGCACCGGGTCGGGGTTCCCGCTGGCCCAGGCCACCCTCGAGGTCGGGGACGTGCTGCTGTGCTACACCGACGGGATCATCGAGCGGCCCGGCCGAGCGCGTGCGGCCAGCGGCGCGGAGCTCTCCCGGGTCGCCGCGGACGCGGCCGCTGGGCGTGGCCTGCGCACCGGCGAGTTCTCCGCGGTCGAACGGGTGTGCACCCACACCCTGGAGCTGTTGGTGCGCGCGACCGGACACAGCGACGACATCACCCTGCTGGCCGTCCAGCGCCGCGAGCCCCTTCCGCCGCTGGAGGTGAGGCTGACCGCGGAGTACGGCGCCATCGGAGTCCTGCGCACACGGTTGCGCACCTGGATCGCCGAACTGGGGGTGAGCCCGGACGATCTCTTCCGCGTGACGCACGCGGTGAACGAGCTGGTCACCAACGCCGTCGACCACGCCTATCCCCGCCGCGGCCCCATGTGGATGCGGGCCAGCGTGGACACCACCGGGACGCTGCACGCCTCGGTCACCGACCTGGGCCGGACGCCCGGCACGGCCGACCTGATCAGCGTCGACGACCTCGCCGCGATACCGTCGCATCTCGAGCGTGGCCGGGGGTTGGCGATGAGCCAGCGGCTGGTCGACGTCCTCGAACTCGAGCAGGCCGAACCCGGCATGACCGCGCGCATCGCCCACCGGCTCTCCCGCCCGGCGCGGCTGCTGATCGCCGACGACGTACGCGGCGCCCCGTCGCCCGTCCCGGCACCGGGCGCACCAGCTGAGTTCCTGTTGATCCTCGACGAGCCCTCGCCGCGGGGCCCGCGCATCCGCCTCGCCGGACCCGTCGATGCCGAGACCGCCACCAAGCTGCGCACCGAGCTCGCCCGCCGCACCGCCAGCCACACCCATACCCTCACCGTGGACCTGAGCGAGGTGACCCTGCTCGCCAGTGCCGGCGTCGCCGCGCTGGCCGCCGCCCGCGCGGCAGCCCCTGCCGACACGCTGCAGCTGTACGCGCCGGCGGGCAGCGAGGCCGACCAGGTCCTGACCCTGGTCGGGTTCGAGCACACCACCAGCGACCCGGACCGGATCGAAGCCTCCGACGGCGGCGGGGCGGCGACCGGTCCGAGCTAGAGGACCTGGCGTTCCGGACTGGTTGGCCCGCGGATCGTCAGGACACCGGCGCGCAACAACACCGCTGATGAGCACTGTCGTCAAACCGTCGTTCTCCACCTGCGACGGGTGGTCGCTCGGGACGTGCCCGCGTTCCGGGAGTTCTACGACCAGGAGTCATACCCACCTCGGCTCGCGTCTCGTTCACTGCGCCGCGGCGACGAGCTTCACGAGTGTGTCGGCGAGTTCGTCGAGAGCACGCTCCCGCGCATCGCTCTCCAGCCCGCCGCACCACAGCGGTGCCTGGGCCATCGCGGCGTGCATGCACTGCAGCGTCGTCTCCAACCCGGTGACCGCGAACTCCCCGGAAGCGAGGCCCTCCTCGAGGACGCCGCGGAACACCTGGTCGTGGCGCCGGCGAAGTTCCTTGATGCGCTCGCGCGGGTCATCGGGCCAGGTGCTCGGCACGAGGAAGAGCCGTAGCGCGGCCGGGTACTCGCCGACGGCGATGGCGACGTGCTCACGGATGAGGGCCCGCAGCCGTTCGTGGGGCGGGCCCTCGGCGGTCGCGGCCAGCCGCTCGAGCCGCCCGGTCCAGTCGGCGCCGAGCGTCTCGATCGCCGCCACGGCCAGCTCGTCCTTGCCGGGGAAGTAGTAGTAGAGCGACCCCTTGGTGACGTCGAGCCGTTCGGCGACGTCGTCGAGGCTCACCGCGTCGTACCCGCGCTCGCCGAACAGCTCGGCGGCCGTGGAGAGGATTTCCTGGACCCGGCGTCCCCGCTTGCGCTGCACACGGCCGACCGGCGCAGCGTCCTCCACCGGCTGACTGCTCATCGGCCCTCCTCGTCCATGCCCCACAGTATCGCGATCATTAACTTCCAAGTCAAATCTTGACTACTATATTGACTCTCGGGTCAAAGTTTGCCACGGTCGTCAATCAGACACACCGAAGGGGCACCCCATGGACTTCGAGCTCACCGAGACGCAGCGCGAGTACCGCGACCGTGCTCGCGGCATCGCCGAGAAGGAGCTGCTGCCCGGCTACCGGGCGCGGGAGCGCAGCGGGCGCATCGACCCCGAGCTCCGCCGTGAGATCGGCCGGCTCGGCCTCATCGCGCCGGAGCTGCCGACAGAGCTCGGTGGCCGAGGTCTGGACCGGCTCACCGCCGGCGTGGTCACCGAGGAGATCGGCCGGGGCGACATCAACGTCGCCTACCTGCAGGTCGTCGGGTCGCTGGTCGGCCAGATCCTCGCCGGCAACGCGACGCCGGAGATCGCTCAGGCGTGGGTACCGCGGATCTGCGCCGGAGAGGAGATCGTCGGGATCGGGCTGACCGAGCCGCAGGCGGGGTCGGACGCGGGCATGCCTGCGCTCACGGCCCGCCGCGACGGCTCCGGGGAGGACGCCGACTGGGTGCTCGACGGCGTGAAGTCCCTGTCGTTCGCCGGGGAGGCGGCGGCGGTCGTCGTGTTCGCCCGGACCGGACCATCACCGTCCCGGGGCAAGGACATCAGCGCCTTCCTGGTACCGCTCGACGCACCCGGAGTCTCTCGCGAGCCGTACTCCGACATGGGCACCACGGCGGTCGGCCGGGGAGCGGCCCACCTCGACGGGGTGCGCATCCCCGCCGACCACCTCCTGGGCGCGGAGGGCCGGGGCTTCACCCAGGTGATGCAGGGGTTCGATTTCAGCCGCGCCCTCATCGGGCTGCAGTGCCTCGGGTGCGCGCAGCAGACCGTCGACGAGACGTGGCGCTACGTGGGCGAGCGCACCGCGTTCGACCGTCCGCTGAGCAAGAACCAGGGCGTGGCGTTCCCGCTGGCCGAGGCCGAGACGCTGCTGTCGGCGGCGCGGCTGCTGTGCCTGCGGACGCTCTGGCTCAAGGACGTCGGCCGGCCCCACACCGCGGACGCCGCGATGAGCAAGTGGTGGGCCCCGAAGACCGCCTACGACGTCATCAACCAGTGCCTGTTGCTGCACGGCCAGTACGGCTACCGCACCGAGCTCCCCATCGAGCAGCGACTGCGCGACGTGCTCGGGCTGCAGATCGGCGACGGCACCGCACAGATCATGAAGCTCGTCATCGCCCGGCAGTACCTGGGCCGCGAGCTCGCACCGTGACGACACCAACTCTCGAGGAAGGACCAGGAACAGCCATGGGCAAGCTGCAGGACAAGATCACGATCGTCACCGGGGCGGGACAGGGCATCGGGCGAGGTATCGCCGAGAAGCTCGCCTCCGAGGGCGCCACGGTCGTCGTCACCGACATCAACGAAGCGACGGCCAAGGAGACCGCCGACGCCCTGGGCGGAGTCGCGGTCGGGCTGCACACCGACGTCACCTCCCGCGAGTCGGTGGACGCGATGGTCGCCCAGGCCCACCAGCGGTTCGGGCGGATCGACGTCCTGGTCAACAACGCGGGCTGGGACAAGGCGGGGCCGTTCGTCGACTCCGACCCCGCCGACTGGGACCGGGCCATCCAGATCAACCTCTACGGCGTCCTGAACACCTCCAAGGCCGTACTCCCGATCATGGCGGAGCAGGGCTCGGGTTCGGTGGTCAACCTCGCCTCCGACGCGGGTCGGGTCGGGTCTGCGGGTGAGGCGGTGTACTCCGCGGCCAAGGGCGGGGTCATCTCGTTCACCAAGACCACCGCGCGGGAGATGGCCCGCCACCAGGTCAACGCCAACTGCGTGTGCCCCGGTCCGACCGACACGGCCCTGTTCGCCTCTGTCGTCGAGGGCAACCCGAAGCTGCGCGACGCCCTGATCAAGGCGATCCCGCTGCGCCGGCTCGCGCAGCCGGCCGATCTCGCCAACGCCGTCGCGTTCCTCGCCTCCGACGAGGCCGCCTACATCACAGGTCAGACGCTGTCGGTCAGCGGCGGCCTGTCCATGAGCTGACCGTCCCGGCAGCGAGGAGGAAGACCGACCATGACGGAGCTGGCCCACGACTACCTCGACCTCGACGGCCTGTTCTCGGCCGACGAGCTCGAGCTCCGCGACCGCGTGCGCGCGTTCGTGCAGGAGCGCATCAAGCCCCACATCGCCGAGTGGTACGAGAACGCCCAGTTCTCCCGCGAGATCGCCCGGGAGATGGGCAAGGCCGGCCTGCTCGGCATGCACCTGAGCGGGTACGGCTGCCCCGGCCGCAGCGCCGTCGAGTACGGCCTCGCGGCCATGGAGCTCGAGGCCGGCGACTCCGGGCTGCGCACCTTCGTCAGCGTGCAGGGATCGCTGGCCATGAGCGCGATCCACAAGTTCGGCTCCGAGGACCACAAGCAGCGCTGGCTGCCCGGCATGGCCGCCGGGGAACTCATCGGGTGCTTCGGGCTCACCGAGCCGGGTGCAGGCAGCGACCCGAGCAGCATGACCACGCACGCCGAGCGCGTCGAGGACGGGTGGGTGCTCCACGGAGCCAAGCGCTGGATCGGCCTCGCCACGATCGCCGACGTCGCCGTCATCTGGGCGAAGACGAACGAGGGCGACGGTGCCGGCGAGGGGGCAGCATCGATCAGGGGGTTCCTGGTCCCGACCGACACGCCCGGGTTCTCCGCCACCGCGATCGAGCCCAAGCTCGGGATGCGCGCCTCGATCCAGGCCGGGATCACGCTGACCGACGTCCGGCTCCCCGCCGACGCCGTGCTCCCCGACGCCCGAGGACTGCGCGGGCCGTTCTCCTGCCTCAACGAGGCGCGCTTCGGGATCATGTGGGGCGCCATGGGCGCGGCGCGCGACGCCTACGAGGACGCGCTGGCCTACGCCCTCGAGCGTCGCCAGTTCGGCGTCCCGATCGCCGCCTTCCAGCTCACCCAGCAGAAGCTCGTCGACATGGTGCTGGAGATCCAGAAGGGCGTCCTGGTCGCCCTGCAGACCGGGCGGCTCAAGGACGCGGGCACCCTGCGTCCCCAGCAGATCTCGCTGGGCAAGCTGAACAACGTGCGCGAGGCGATCGCCATCTGCCGGGAGGCACGCACGGTGCTCGGCGGCAACGGCATCACCCTCGACCACTCCCCGCTGCGCCACGCCAACAACCTGGAGAGCGTGCGGACGTACGAGGGCACCGACGAGGTGCACACCCTGATCATGGGCGCAGCCATCACCGGCATCCCCGCCTTCAGCGCGGGACACCAGCCATGAGCTACGAGACGATCACCGTCGACGTCGCCGACCGACTCGCCGTGATCACGGTCGACCGGCCCGAGGCGCGCAACGCGCTCAACCGCCAGGTCCTGGCCGACCTACGGGTAGCGCTCGCCGCACTCGCCGACGACGACCAGGTGGGCGTCGTCGCCGTCACGGGCGCGGGTGAGCGGGCCTTCGTGGCCGGCGCCGACATCACCCAGCTGCAGCACTACACGGCGCAGACCGGACTCGACGCCGAGATGCAGCGGCTCTTCGACGACGTCGAGGCGTTCGAGAAGCCGACCATCGCCGCGGTCAACGGCTTCGCCCTCGGCGGCGGCTGCGAGCTCGCGATGTCCTGCGACATCCGGATCGCGGTGGACACCGCACGCTTCGGCCTGCCCGAGACCAACCTCTCGGTGCTGCCCGGAGCGGGCGGCACGCAGCGGCTGGCCCGGCTCGTCGGCACCGGACGGGCGATGGAGCTGATCCTGACGGGCCGTTTCCTCGAGGCCGACGAGGCCAGGTCGGCCGGGCTCGTCACCTCCGTGGTCGCACCGGAGAACCTGCTCGCCGAGACCCGCACCGTCACCGACCGCATCCTCGCCAAGGGCCCGCTGGCGGTCCGGCTGGCCAAGCTCGTCATCCGGACCGGGATGGACGCCGACCAGCGCACGGGGCAGGTCGTGGAACGCCTCGCCCAGTCGCTGCTCTACACGACCGACGACAAGCGCGAGGGCGCCGCGGCGTTCCTCGAGAAGCGCACACCTGACTTCCGGGGGAGGTGACGACGATGAGCAGCCAGGACACACCGGGGGTGCACGACGTCCTCGTCGTCGGCTGCGGCGCGATGGGCTCGCAGATCGCCATGGCCTGCGCGCTCGCGGGCTACCGGGCGACCGCCTTCGACCTCGACGCGGGGGCGTTCGACCGCGCCGCGGCCGAGCTGCGCCGTCGGCTCGACCGCGACGTCGCCAAGGGCCGGCGCGACGCGGATGCCGTGACCGAGGCGTTCGAGCGCCTGAGCTTCACCACCGATCTCGACGCGGCGGCGCGGCGCGCCGACTTCGTCATCGAGGCCGCCGCGGAGGACCTCGAGGTCAAGCGCGAGGTGTTCGCCCGGCTCGACGCCCTTGCGCCGGCGCACACGATCCTGACCACCAACTCCTCGGCCATCGCCTCGTCGCGGATCGCCGACGCCACCGCCCGGCCCGACCGCGTCGCCAACATGCACTTCTTCAACCCGGCGCTGGTGATGCGCTGCGTCGAGGTCGTCGGCGGGCCCGAGACGTCCGCCGCGACCGTGGCCACGACCACCGCGCTCGCCCGCCGGCTCGGCAAGGACCCGGTGGTGCTGCGCAAGGAGGTCCCCGGCTTCGTCGCCAACCGCATCCTCGGTGCGGCCCGCGACGAGGCGGTCTCCCTGCTCGAGCAGGGCGTCGCATCGGTCCAGGACATCGACACGGCCTGCCGCACCGCGCTGGGCCACCCGATGGGCCCGTTCGAACTCATGGATCTCACCGGGATCGACATCGGGTACCGGGCCAAGCTCGCCCGCTACGCCGAGACCGAGGACCCGGCCGACCGGCCCAGCCGCACGGTCACCGAGCTCGTCGAGCGCGGCGAGCTGGGCCGCAAGACCGGGCTGGGCTTCTACCGCTACGCCGACGACGGCACCCAGTACCCCCGCGAGGACGACGGGACCCCACGATGACGACCATCACCTCCGGCTCTCCGGAGATCTCCTCCAGCGACTACTACCTGCTCGACGAGCTGCTCACCGACGAGGCGCGCGACGTCCGCGACCGCGTGCGGGGGTTCGTCGACCGCGACCTGCTGCCGGTCATCAACGACTACTGGGACCGGGCCGAGTTCCCGTTCGAGCTGGTGCCGAAGATCGCGCAGCTGGGGCTCGTCGGGTCGACGATCTCCGGCTACGGCTGCCCGGGGCTCAGCCGCCTCGCGGCCGGCGTCCTGACCCGGGAGCTGGCGCGCGGCGACGGGAGTGTCAACACCTTCTTCGGTGTGCAGACCGGGCTCGCGATGGGCTCGATCGCGCTGCTGGGCAGCGAGGAGCAGAAGCAGCGGTGGCTGCCCGGCATGGCAGCCCTGGACGTGATCGGGGCGTTCGCCCTGACCGAGCCCGGGCACGGCTCGGACGCCGTCCGTCTCGAGACCACCGCCCGCCGCGACGGTGACCACTGGGTGCTCGACGGCGCCAAGCGCTGGATCGGCAACGCCAGCTTCGCCGACGTCGTCGTCGTGTGGGCCCGGGACGTCGAGGACGGCCGGGTCAAGGCCATCGTGGTGGAGAAGGACACCGACGGCCGCTACCCCGACGGCTACTCCGCCGACCTCATCACCGGCAAGATCGGCAAGCGTGCCGTGTGGCAGCCCGACATCACGTTGCGCGGCGTGCGGGTCCCGGTGGAGAACAAGCTCGACGAGGCCCGGTCGTTCCGCGACGCCACCCGGGTCCTGACCTCCACCCGTGGCGGGGCCGCCTGGGAATCGCTGGGTCACGCGATCGCCGCCTACGAGATCGCGCTGGCGTACGCGGGGGAACGCCAGCAGTTCGGCAAGCCGATCGCGAGCTTCCAGCTCGTCCAGCACAAGCTCGCCGAGATGCTCGCCGAGATCACCGCGATGCAGCTCTACTGCTTCCGCATGGCCGACCTGCAGGAACAGGGCCGTCTCACCGGCCCGATGGCCTCGCTGGCGAAGATGCACCACGCCCGCAAGGCCCGGCAGGTCTGCCTCGACGCCCGCGACATCCTCGGCGGCAACGGGCTGCTCATCGAGCACCACGTCGCCCGGCACCTGACCGACATGGAAGTCGTGCACACCTACGAGGGCACCGACTCGATCCAGTCCCTGATCGTCGGTCGCGACCTCACCGGCATCTCCGCCTTCACCTGACCCGCCCGCTCCACCCGGACCACCCTCGACGAAGAGACGCTGCCATGTTCACCTACGACCCGACCGCCTACCGGAACTACTTCGAACGCGAGTTCACCTACCTCGCCGGCTTCCGCCGCAACACCCGCCGCTACGCCGGCCGGGTCGCGATGACCGACCCCGCGACCGGCGACCGCTGGACCTACGCCGAGCTGGGCCACCGGGTGGACGCCCTGGCCGCCGGGCTGGCCGCGACCGGCGTGCGCCCCGGCGACGTCGTCGTCCACCAGCTCTTCAACGGTCCCGAGTTCGCCCAGCTCTACCTGGCCACCCAGGCCTGCGGCGCGGTGGGCTCGCCGGTCAACTTCCGACTCGCCGCCGGCGAGACCGCGCACGTCCTCGACGACAGCCAACCCACCGTCTTCGTGTACGACACCGAGCTCTCGGACATGGTCGCGGCCGCACTGGAGCGCGCCCGGCACCGTCCCGCGGTGATCGCCGCGGTCGGTCCCGGCGCGCCCCTGCCGGGAGCGATCCCGTTCGAGGAGCTGGTCACGCCCGGCAAGCCCGTGCCGGCAGCAACGCGCACGGTCTACGACGAGACCACCCGGCTCTACACCTCCGGCACCACCGGCATGCCCAAGGGCGTCCCGCTCAACAGCATGGTCGAGATCTTCAGCGCCCATGACGTGATCATGCACTTCCCGCTGTCCCCCGAGGACCGCACGCTGAACATGACGCCCTGGTTCCACCGCGGCGGGCTGTACTCCGGCGGGCCCAACCCTGTGTTCTACCTGGGCGCCGAGGTCGTGCCGATGCGCGCGTTCGATCCGGAGCGCTGCCTCGATCTGGTCGCCGAGCACGGGCTGACCTACCTCATCGGTGCCCCGACCAACCTGGCGATGCTCGCCCGGGCCCAGTCCGACCGGCCCCGCGACCTCTCCGCGCTGCGCGGCATCGTCACCATGGGCGCCCCGCTCGAGCGCGAGGCGTGCCTGCGCTACCAGGAGCTGCTCACGCCCCGCATCTTCAACGGATACGGCACCACCGAGACGTTCTGGAACACCTTCCTGCGCCCGGTCGACCTGCCCGACCACGCCGGTGCCGCGGGCCGCGCGTCCACCGACGACGACGTCCGCGTCGTCCAGGTCCACGACGACCGCCCGGGTCGGCCCGACGAGCGGGTCGCCCAGGACAGCACGGAGGTCGGCGAGGTGATCGTCCGGTCCCCGAAGGCCGGCTACGCCTACGTCAACTCGCCGGCCCAGGAGGCGGAGAAGTTCCACGACGGCTGGGTCCACCTCGGCGACCTCGCCGTCTGGGACGCCGAGGAGTACGTGACGATCGTCGGCCGCAAGGACGACATGCTCATCTCCGGGGGCGAGAACGTGCACCCGGTGCAGGTCGAGGAAGCGCTCAACGAGCACCCGGGCATCACCGACTCCCTCGTGATCGGCGTTCCCGACCAGTCCTGGGGACAGCGCGTCGTCGCCTATGTCATCCGCGCCGACCCGTCCCTCACCGCCGCCGACTGCGAGGCCCACTGCCGGGCGCACCCGATGCTGGCCCCCTACAAGCGGCCTCGTGCCTACCGGTTCGTCGACGAGCTCCCGCTCACCGCCACCGGCAAGAAGGTCCACTACCGCGCCCGGGCCCAGGCCGTCGAGGACGACGCCCAGGGCCTGTTCGAGACCCCCTGACCGACCCGACGACCGCAGAGGAGCACTGCCATGACCTTCTCCGACTACCAGCAGCTCGACTTCGAGCGCCAGGACAACGGCGTCCTGCTCATCACCATCAACCGTCCCGACAAGTACAACGCCACCGACGAGCAGCTCCACGGCGAGCTCGCCCGGGTCTGGAACGACGTCTCCACCGACCCCGAGACACGCGTCGCGGTCATCACCGGCGCGGGCAAGGCGTTCTCCGCCGGCGGGGACCTGGCCATGGTCGAGCGGCTGGCCGGCGACCACGAGCGGGTCTCCCACATGCTCACCGAGATGAGCGACCTCGTCTACAACATCATCAATTGCGAGAAGCCGATCGTGTCGGCGATCAACGGGGTCGCCGTCGGCGCCGGCGTCGTGATCGCGTTGCTCGCGGACATCGCCATCTGTGCCGAGGACGCCAAGCTCGGCGACGGCCACGTCAAGCTGGGCGTCTCCGCCGGCGACCACGCCGCGATCATCTGGCCGCTGCTGGCCGGGATGGCCAAGGCCCGCTACTACCTGCTCACCGGCGAGATGCTCACCGGCGCCGAGGCCGAGCGGATCGGCATGGTCGCCAAGGCGCTGCCGCGCGACCAGGTGCTCGACGAGTCACTGCGGGTCGCGCAGACCCTGGCCACCGGCGCCCAGCAGGCCATCCGGCTGACCAAGCGCTCGCTCAACAGCTGGTTGCGCACCGCCGGACCGACCTTCGACGCGTCCGCGGCCTACGAGATGCTCTGCTTCATGGGCCCCGACGTCGTCGAGGGTGCCGCCGCACTGCGCGAGAAGCGCGAACCCCGCTTCCCCTCCGCTGCAGCGCAGTCCTCAGGGGTTCCCTCATGACCGACGCGGTGATCTGCGAACCCGTCCGCACCCCGGTCGGCGCCTTCGCCGGCGGCCTGCGCGACGTCCCGGTCCAGGACCTGGCCTCGACGGTCGTGCGCGAGCTCGTCGCGCGCACCGGGATCGCGTCGACGGACGTCGACGACGTCGTCTTCGGCCACTGCTACCCCACCATGGACGCCCCGGCCATCGGCCGGGTGGCGGCGCTGGACGCGGGACTCGACATCGACGTCCCCGGCATCCAGGTCGACCGGCGCTGCGGATCCGGCCTGCAGGCCGTGCTCTACGCGGCGATGGCGGTGCAGACCGGCGGTGCGTCGCTGGTGCTCGCCGGCGGCGCCGAGAGCATGTCCGGTGCCGCGCACTACTCGCACCAGCCGCGATGGGGTGTCAAGGCGGGCACCATCGAGCTCAAGGACGCGCTGTCCGTGGGCCGGGTGACCGCGGGCGGGCGCCACCACGAGGTGCCCGGCGGCATGCTCGAGACCGCCGAGAACGTCCGTCGCGAATTCGCCATCTCGCGGGAGGACCAGGACCGGCTCGCCGTGCGCTCGCACGAGAACGCGGCGGCCGCCCAGAAGGAGGGGCGCTTCGCCGACGAGCTGGTGCCGGTCACGGTGCGGGGGCGGAAGTCGGACACCGTGGTCGACGCCGATGAGCACATCCGGCCCGACACCTCGCTGGACAAGCTGGCCGCGCTGCGCCCGATCCTCGGGCGGAGCGACGAGGGGGCCACCGTCACCGCCGGCAACGCCAGCGGCCAGAACGACGGCGCCGCCGCCTGTCTGGTGACCACCCCCGAGCGCGCCGAGCAGCTGGGGCTGCGCCCCCTCGTGCGGCTGGTCTCGTGGGGCCTGGCCGGCGTCCGCCCCCAGTCCATGGGGATCGGGCCGGTCCCCGCCACCGCGGCCGCCCTCGACCGCGCCGGTCTCGGGCTCGAGGACCTCGACGTCATCGAGCTCAACGAGGCCTTCGCCTCCCAGGTGCTGGCCGTGGCCCAGCAGTGGGGCATCGACCCGGTCGCCGACGAGCGGGTCAACCCCAACGGCTCGGGCATCTCGCTAGGTCACCCCGTCGGGGCCACCGGTGTGCGCATCCTCGCCACCCTGGCCCGGGAGATGGACCGCCGCAGCGCCCGCTACGGCCTGGAGACGATGTGCATCGGCGGTGGGCAGGGTCTCGCGGCCGTCTTCGAGCGCGTCACCTGAGGAGGCAGGAACATCGTGTCCCAGCCGCCCTCCGGAGACCGACACCGGGTCGTGATCGTCGGTGGCGGGTTCGGGGGCGTGCGCGCCGCGCACGCCCTCAGCCACCTCCCCGTCGACATCACCCTCATCGACCGCACCAACCATCATCTCTTCCAACCGCTGCTCTACCAGGTGGGGACCGGTGTCCTCTCCCCCGGTCAGATCGCCCCGGCCCTGCGCAGCATCTTCCGGAACAGGCCCAACGTGCGCGTCCAGCTGGCACAGGTCGACGGCTTCGACCTCGACCGACGGGTCGTGCACGGTGTCGCGGACCACGGCATCGAGGTGCCCTACGACACCCTGATCGTCGCGGCGGGAGCGACCCACTCCTACTTCGGTCGTGACGAGTGGGAAGCACACACGCTCGCCATGAAGAGCCTCGACGACGCGAACCGCCTGCGCAGCCGGGTGCTGGGTGCCTTCGAGATGGCCGAGCAGGCCGACACACCGGCCGAGCGGGAGGCGTGGCTCACCTTCGCCATCGTCGGCGCCGGCCCCACCGGGGTGGAGCTCGCCGGGCAGGTCGGAATCCTCGCCCACCGGCTCCTGCCGGCCGAGTTCCGCAGCATCGACACCACCAGCGCGAGGGTCCTGCTGCTCGACGCGGCGCCCACCGTTCTCGGTCCGTTCGCCCGGCCGCTGCAACAGCGTGCCCGGGAAGACCTGCACGAGCTCGGCGTCGAGGTGCAGACGTCCGCCCCGGTCACGACCATCGATCCCGAGGGCATCGAGATCGCCGACGACACCGGGAGCCACCACCGGATCACCGCAAAGACGGTCATCTGGGCGGCGGGTGTGAAGGCCTCGCCCCTGGCCGAACGACTCGCCGAAGCCGCGGGAGCCGAGACCGACCGAGCCGGACGCCTCCTCGTCTCGCCGAACTGCACGGTCCCCGGCCACCCCGAGATCTTCGCCATCGGTGACATGGTCTCCCTCCCCGGAGTACCCGGAGTGGCACAACCCGCGATCCAGGAGGGCCGCTATGTCGCCGAGGTCATCGGCGCTCGCCTGGCCGGCGCCCCCACTCCGCGGCCGTTCCGGTACCGGGACAAGGGGGCGATGGCGATCGTCGGCCGGACCCATGCCGTCGCCCAGATCGGCAAGATCCGGCTCACGGGATTCCCGGCCTTCCTCGTGTGGGGCGTGGTGCACCTGGCCTACCTGGTGGGCTGGGGCAACCGGTTCGAAGCGGTCGCCCGCTGGCTGTGGACGATGATCGCCCGCAACCGCCGGGAACGGCTGATCAGCGTCGTGAGCCTGGTCCCCGAGGAGACCGCCCGCGACCAGTTGGCCCGGACGGGGATTCGGCGCCGCCGCGAGCGCGCGGGGGTCGGTCCCGAGCGCCGGGAGAGGGGCACGGTCAGGCCATGATCGAACCGCTGCCGTCGGGACCGATCGTCGAGCAGATCCGCACGTCGATGGGCTACCGGCTCCACGAACGCTCCGGCTCGCGCGTCCGGGCGACGCTGAGCCTCGGCGAGGCGCACCACCAACCGTTCGGGCGTGTCCACGGAGGGATCTACGCCATCGCCGTGGAGGGGGTAGCCAGCGAGGGTGCGTGTGCCGCGGTGGCCGAACGCGGCATGTACGCGGTCGGGACCAGCAACACCACCGACTTCCTCCGCCCCGTCACCGCCGACGAGGTCGAGGTGCTCGCCGAGCCCGTCTTCCAAGGCCGAACCCAGCAGCTGTGGCAGGTCTCCATCACCCGCCTCAGGGACGGCAAGCTGGTAGCCCGGGGACAGCTGAGGCTGCAGAACCTGCCCCTGCCCGAGGACGCGTAGCAACCCTGCGCCACCCACCTGTCGGGGCCCGCACCTCAGCTCCCTCCGACCCGAGCTCTTGTTGAGGACCGTGGTGAACAACATCGCGGCAAGCCCCCACCGGCGCGACGGCGAGCGCATGGTGGCGGAGTGTTGGCCGCAGCGTCATCAGGTGCTGCGCTGGTCGGGCGGCGACGTGGGCGGGCAGAGCAAGCTCGGACTCCGCTCCGGCGTGGAGCTCGCCGCCGGCCTCTCGCGTCGGCAGTCCGGACAGCAGCAGCGCGGGACGGCCACGGCCGCCCGACCTCGTGTCCGCGCTCCATCCACCTGTCCCGGCTCCCGGCACCGTTTCGATCCCGCGTCACGGGGTGCGTCCCGGTCAGCGCACCCTCGACGGCGGTCGCGCATCGAGAAGGTGCTGGTCGGGCGACCAGAACTCGCTCGCACGGGGTGGCCGTGCCACCGAATGGCGTCCCGTTCCGCGTCACGCCACAGCCGACATGACCCTCCGCGACGTCGCCGTCAGAGCGCTTGGTAGATCACGGTGGGTGGAGACGAAGGGAATCGAACCCTCAACCCCCGCCTCGCAAAGATGGACGACCACGTTGACCAGGGCCTCTGCCAGCGACGATGTCCGCGCGGGCCGTCACTCGGTGCTCCTCCGCATCGCCGGTAGCTCTGGTTTCGTGCCACGAGGCGTGCCACGAAGCGGTGGGTTGGCGCGTCCACTCGCCGCCAGGAGACCCGGTGACCACATGCAGATCCTCCACCTGGTCGGCATCTCGCCCTACGTTCTCGGGCTCCCTGATGGCGATCGACCGCGACTGTCCAGGTCGCAGGTCAGCGATCAACGCGCATGGCAAGGTTCGACCCTCTATCGCTGTGCAAGCGGTTGTGCGCCCAAAGTGAGTCGCACCGGGCTCAGACTGTCGGAACGGTTCCGCCGTCGATCACGTACTCGGCGCCGACGATCGCCGAGGCGCGGTCCGAGACCAGGAACCCGATCAGATCCGCGATCTCCTCGGGGTGCGCGAACCGTCCCAGGGGCACGCCCCCGAGGGAGTCGTAGATCGTCTGCTTGGCGGCGTCCCGGGTGAGGCCGTTGCCCTCGGCGATCCGGTCCACGAAGGTCTCGTAGGCCTCGGTCTCGATCCCGCCCGGGCTGATGGCGTTGACGCGGACCCCCCGTGGTGCGAGCTCGTTGGCGAGTCCCTTGCTGTACGTGCGCAGGGCGGCCTTCGCCGCCGCGTACGCGAGCGACGCGTCGTAGAGCGGTAGTTCGCGCTGGATCGACGTGGTGTGCACCACCACGCCCGACCCGGACTCGACCATGGCCGGCAGGAGCGCCCGGTCGAGCCGCACCGCACCCAGGAGGTTCAGGTTCAGCTCGACGAGCCACTGGTCGTCGGTGATGACCGCGAAGCCACCGGGCGGCGTCGACGCACCTCCGACGACGTGCACCAGGATGTCGAGTGCGCCGCCGGTGGCGATGCGAGCCGCCACGGCGTCGGTGCCGGCCGTCGTGGACGTGTCCGCCGCGATGAAGCGGTCGGGTCGGTCGTAGCCGTCGGGCATCGTCCGGGCCGTCGTGTACACGTCGGCCCCCATCTCGCGCAGCCTCTCGACCACGGCTTTCCCCGTGCCCTTCGAGCCGCCCGTGACGAGGGCCCGGCGACCGTCGAGGCGATCGCGATCGGTTCTCTCCACTGACGATCAGTCCTCGTGGTTGGCGATGACGAGCTCGGCGATGAGGTCGTCCCGCAGCGTGAACCGGTAGTCGAGCTCGGCGACGCCGCCCGGGAACGTCCCCTCGAGCCGCACGGTGACCACGGCGTGGGTGTCGTCGACGCGGTGGGCCCCGATCTGCTCGGTCGTGAACTCGAACTGTGACCCGGCGTCCCGCAGGAACGCGTGGACCTGCTCGCGGCCGCGGACGGTCTCGCCCACGTCGACGAGGACCACGTCGTCGGTGAAGAACGACGAGGCGGTGTCGTCGTCGTGGACGACGTGGGCGGCCATGAAGTCGCGCACGGTGGCCGGAATTGCCTCGGACGGGACGTCGGTGTGCTGTGTCATGCGCCCACCGTGCGAGTTCGCGGCGCGGGAAGGTCAAGCCGTGGACCCTCCCCCGGGGAGAGGGTCCAGGCTGCAGGGGTGCTGACCATCGGGGAGTTCTCGCAGCTGACGCACCTGAGCGTGCGCACCCTGCGTCGGTATCACGAGGCGACCCTGCTGGAACCCGCCGTCGTGGACGAGGCCACCGGATACCGCTACTACGGCGTGGACCAGATCCCGACCGCCCCGGTCATCCACCGGCTCCGCGAACTGGACGTCCCCCTGAGCGACGTCCAGCGGATCCTGCGGACTCCTGACCCCGGCGTTCGGGCAACGCTGGTCGCGGACCACCTGCAACGCCTGGAGGACGAGCTCGCCCGCACCCGGGCTGCGGTGGTCTCGCTGCGCCGCCTGCTCCGGCCCGACCCCGCCCCGATCGATGTCGAGCTGCGGGCGGAGCCCGCCCGGACGGTCGCGGCGGTAGAGGGCGTCGTCGGGCCTGACGACGTGGCGGCCTGGTACGAGGGCGCGATGGCCGAACTGGAGGCGGCCGTCGGCGCCGCTGCGACCGGGCCACCGGGCGGCAGCTATGACGACGCCCTCGTCGAACAGGAACGCGGTCACGCGCTCCTCTACCTGCCGACCGCTGCGCCACCTCGGACCGGACGCGTGCACCCCGCGGACCTGCCGCCCGTGGAACTGGCCGTCACCACCCACGTCGGCGAGCACGACGGCATCGAGGTCACCTACGGCCAGCTCGGGACCTGGGTGGTGGAGAACGCGATGTCGGCGGCCGGAGTCCGGGAGCGCTACCTGGTCGGGCCGCGCGACACCCCCGACCCGGGCGCGTGGCGCACCGAGATCGGCTGGCCGGTCTTCCGGGTCGGCTGATCGTCGTGGGAGCCATGGACGAGATGATCGACGGGGCCGTTGTCGGACAGCTCGCGCGGCTGCTGAGGCAGGTCGGCGTCGAGCCGACGGCGCTCGAGGCGTGTCGCGTCGCGGATCAGAAGCTCCGTCGACGGGTCGACGTCGTGCGGGATGCCCTCCTGGTCGATCTCCCTCCGGGGTACGACGAGGCGGCCGCGATGGTGCGCGCGGCGTTCGAGGACGAGACGTTCACCGGCTGGATGCTGTGGCCGGTCTCGGAGGCCGTCGTCGACCGGACCCTGGCGTCGGGGTCCGCGCGGAGCTTCGACGACGCGCTGAACGTCCTCGCCCTGCTCACCACCCGGTTGTCCGGCGAGTTCGCCATCCGCAGGATGCTCGACGCCCGGCTCGAGCGGACGCTCGAGGTGGCCGCGGCATGGACGCGGAACCCGGATTTGCACGTGCGCCGACTCGCGAGCGAGGGGACGCGCTCCCACCTGCCGTGGGCCCGGGGCGTCCCCGAGCTGGTCCGCCGGCCCGGGGTCACCCGCGCCGTCGTCGACGCGCTCTACACCGACGAGTCGGAGTACGTGCGCCGGTCGGTGGCCAACCACGTCAACGACCTCGCGCGAGACGATCCCGACCTCGCGGCCGACATCGTGGCGGGCTGGCTGGACCACCCGGACGAGAACACGCCTCGTGTTGCCCGTCACGCGATGCGCACGTTGATCAAGAAGGGCCATCCGAGAGCCCTCGAGCTGATGGGGTTCGAGGGCTCCGATTTCCAGGTGGACGGACCGTCGGTCATCGAGCACGACGTCCCCGTGGGCGCGGAGGTCCGGTTCACCGCGCGGATCACCAACACCGGAACCGTCGCGGCGCGGACCGCGATCGACTACATCATGTACTTCCGGAAAGCGCGCGGGGTGCTGCGACCCAAGGTGTTCAAGATCATGTCTCGGTCGATCGCACCGGCTGAAACGGTCCTCGTCGACACGTCGTACTCGTTCCGGGCTCGGACGACCCGGGCCTTCCACCTCGGCGAACACGCAATCGAGCTGCAGGTCAACGGGCGACCCTACGGCCGCGACACCTTTCGACTCATGGACCCGGAGGAGATGTCGTGACTGCGATGGAGCAGATTCTCGCGATCGTGGAGTCGATACCGGCGGGGCGGGTGACGACCTACGGGTCGATCGCCGACGTCGTCGAGGGCGCGACCGCGCGCAGCGTGGGTCACGCGCTCAGGACTGATGGTCATGCTGTGCCGTGGTGGCGTGTTGTCACCGCGAGCGGTCGTCCCGCTCCTGGTGCCGAGCACGCCGCGTACGAGCGTTTCCTCGAGGAGAAGACCCCTGTGGACACGGCCGACGACGGGACCTACTCGGTCGACGTCGCGGCTGCGATATGGCACATCCCGAGTTCACCATCCCTTTCTGCGGGTCGGAGCGGGGCGGTTCGTGCTGAGGACGAGACCGGAGGCGCAACGAGTACACGCACCCGGCAGACCAGGGAGCGGCAAGAGATGATCGAACCGCGGCTGGGCGGGCGCTGCACACGTTGATCGCACACCGTGCCGCATTCGGCCGCTGTGGAGTGGTCATGGGGGCGATCGAGGGGCCGACCTCTGGAGGCCGCCGGCGGCGCAGACAACGTGTGGGTATGGGAGGTAGTGCAGGAGGAACCGAATCCACGGCTCCCCCTACCGCCCTGTTGGTGTTCGTCGTCGTCGGCCGCGCACATGCCGGCCATGGCGGCCGAACCGTGAACTCCGTCAACGGATGTGACGGGAGTCGGCGACGAGCACCGCCGTCATCTCGTACCACGTCCGGATACGTACGATCGTTTCGGCGCAGGTTCTCGCTGGTCACAGTGGGTGGAAACGAAGGGAATCGACCACGTCGACCAGGGCCTCTACCAGCACCAACGTCCTCGCGAGACGTCACTTCGTGCTCACAGAGCACGCCACTGACCCTCGTTTCGTGTCACGAGGCGTGTCACGTGTGTGTCTCAACAGGTTCTCGCCCGCGTGGAAGCCGGCCGATCAGGCCGTGCCGGCGCGCTCGCTCCGGATGATGCCGACGGTGTCGAGGATGTGCCGCTTCATGTGCAACGCGGCGGCGTCCGGGTCCTGCTCGTGCAGCGCGGCGCGGACGGCTTCGTGGTCAGCATGGCGCTGTTCGAGGGCACTGTGGAGCGGTAGGTCCGAGGGGCCGGTGTTGATGAGGAAGTCGCTGAGGTCCCAGAGGCGCGCGGCGTAGTCGACGATGATTCGCGAGTGGGCCATGGTGTGGATGACGCCGTGGTACTCCCGGTTGGCGACGCGGTAGCCGTGGGACCTCGCTGCGGGGTCGTCGTCGTGGGTGAGGGCCTCGATGCGGGCGCCGACCGTGTCGAGCTCACGGAGCTGAGCCTCGGTACGGCGGGTAGCCGCCAGGCCGGCGGCGGTCGACTCGACGCTGGCGAAGAGCTCGAAGAAGTCGTCGATCTCCTCGGGGGCGTAGCGGGCCACCTCGACCCCGACCTGGGGAATGATCTCGACGAGACCGTCGATCGACAGACGCCGTAGCGCGTCCATGACCGGTTGCTTGCTGACTCCGTGCGCCTGGGCGATCTGCTCTACCGAGAGGCGCTCGCCGGCCTCGTGGTCGCCCTCGAGCAGGCTCTCCTTGATCCCGTCGTAGACCACCGACGAAAGCCGGGAGCCCGTGGGGCGTCGACCACCCGTCGTTGCTGAGGCCAGCCTCGGGCGCCGGGTCGAGCCCGGTGACGGCGAGGGATCAGGAACGCTCACGAGCCCACCGTAGCGACGACCGAAGGCCGGTTCGGTGTCATCGGCAGGCATCGCGGCTCCTCGCAACGTGGGGGTTGTAGGCCTGGAGAGGCCCGCGCTACCTTGCATTGGCACGCTAGCATTTCAGCTGCTCGACGGGGAGCGTTCGGCTCCCGTTTGTGGAGGTGGCCGCCATGGCATTGGCGCTGTGCGCGATGTCCCACTCGCCGTTGCTGAGCCTCAACGAGCCTCGCAGCGAGGTGCGGGCGCGGGTGGACGTGGCCCGCGAAGAGGCCCGGGCGTTCGTCACCGCCTACGAGCCGGACCTGGTGGTCGTGATCGGCCCGGACCACTACAACGGCTTCTTCTACGACCTGATGCCGCCGTTCTGCATCGGCACCGCGGCGACCTCGATCGGCGACTACGACACCGTCGCCGGCCCGCTGCCGGTCGAGCACGACACCGCCCTGGCGATGGCCGGCGCGGTGCTCGACGCCGAGGTCGACGTCGCGGTCTCCGAGCGGATGAAGGTCGACCACGGGCTGGTCCAGCCCCTGGAGTTCCTCTTCGGTAGCTTCCACCGCTGCCCGCCGGTGATCCCGGTGTTCATCAACGGGGTGGCAGTACCGCTGGGACCGGCGCGCCGTGCCCGCCTGTTGGGCGACGCGATAGGCGGTTTCGCCGCCGGTCTGGACCGCCGCGTGCTGCTGCTCGCCTCCGGCGGCCTGTCGCACGACCCGCCGGTCCCCCAGCTCGCCTCGGCCACCCCCGAGGTGGCCGAGGGCCTGATCGACGGCCGCAACCCGACCCCGGAAGCGCGTGCCGCTCGGCAGGAGCGCGTGATCGTCGCGGGTCAGCGCTTCGCCGAGGACCCCACGACGCTGCAGGACCTCAACCCGGAGTGGGACCAGCTCGTCCTCGACACCCTGGTCTCGGGCCGCCTCGCCGACGTGGACCGCTGGACCAACGCCTGGTTCCAGGAGCAGGCCGGCAACTCCTCGCACGAGGTCCGCACCTGGATCGCGGCCTACGCCGCGCTCGCCGCCGCCGGCCCCTACGAGGTCGGCACCCGCTTCTACGAACCGATCCGCGAGTGGATCGCCGGGTTCGCGGTCACCACCGCCACCCCGACCGCCGGCCAGGCCCACCTAGCCATGGCCAGGGCCCACAGCACCACCACCGGCGCCTGACGCGCCGATCTCCCATCTCAGGACGGGCCACTCACCACGAGCGGACCGGCGAAGGAGCAGTCATGGAGTTCTGCGTAGGAACCTGCGCGAAGATCGACTCGGTCGGGCTCGTGAAGCAGGCCGAAGACGCCGGCGCCACCCACTTCGGCGTCGGAGACGGCCCGCTGCTGTTCTCCGACCCTTACCAGTACCTGGCCCTGGCCTCCCAGCAGACCTCGACGATCAACCTGGGGACGTGGGTGACCAACCCGCTGACCCGCATCGCCCCGGTCACCGCCAACTCCCACGCCACCCTCAACGCGTTGGCCCCGGGCCGGACGTTCATGGGCATCGGTACCGCGAACAACGCGCTGCGCTCGATGGGCTCGAAGCCGGCGACGATCAAGGACCTCGACCAGGCGATCCGGGTCGGTCAGAAGCTCATGGCCGGCGAGCGGACCGAGTTCACCTGGCGCGGCGAGACCCGCGAGGTGGAGTTCCTCGACCACAACGGCTATTGGTACAACGACTCCGACCCGATCAAGACCTGGATCGCCGCCGGCGGGCCGCGCGGCCTGCGGCTGGCCGCCCAGACCGCGGACGTCATCTGCTACTGCCTGGGTCCGCAGCCCGAGATGATCCAGCTGATCCGCCGCGAGATCGACAAGGGCGTCGCCGACGCCGGCCGCCCCCCGGGCTCGGTGAAGCTGGCCGGGCTGGCGTGGTTCTACCAGCTCGAGAACGGAGAGGACTGGCAGGACGCGGTCGACAACGGCTTCGGCTCGGGCCCGATCAGCTCCTGCATCACCAACTCCGGGCTGATGGCCCAGCACGTCGAGGAGCTCGGCCAGCCCATCGTCGATGCCTCCACCAAGGCCGCGATGGCTTACCTCGGTGACCCGAACGACCCGAACCCGCCGCACCACCTCGACGTGTGGTCGAAGTACCTGCGCGGCCTCGACCCCTCGCACCGGCCGCTGATCACCAAGGAGCTCGTCGACTACTGGTGCCTCTACGGCACCCCCGACCAGCTGCTGGAGAAGACTCAGCTGATGTACGAGAACGGCGTCGACATCGTCTCGGTGTTCATCTCCAACCCGTTCCGGGCCACCACCGACATCGACAACATCGGCAACTCGATCATCGCTCGCCTCTGAGCCGGCCGACCCACCACCAGCAGAAAGAGGTCCGACGATGGAACTCGACCCCCGCACGACCGCCGTGGTGGCCGTGCACATGATCAACGACGTCGTCACCCACGAGGGCGCCTTCGGGCAGTTCTTCGGCGAGGGCGTGGAGCGCGGGCAGATCATCCGCCAGGTCGGCCGGCTGCTCGACGCCGCACGCGGCGCCGGCGCCACCCCGGTCTACACCCGCGTGGTGTTCAAGCCTGGTCACCCCGACCTCGTCGTCAACTGCCCGCTGCTCGGCGTCGTCGCCCAGACCGGCGCGGTCGAGGACGGCAAGCCCGGAGCCGAGATCGTCCCCGAGCTCACTCCGCAGGCCGGCGAGCACGTCGTCGACCACCAGCGCCTCACCGGCTTCCACGGCACCGAGCTCGACGTCCTGCTGCGCGGCAAGGGCATCACGACCGTCGTGCTCGCCGGTGTCGCCACCAACGTCTCGGTCGAGGGCACCGCCCGCGAGGCAGTCAACCTCGGCTACCGCACCATCGTCGTCTCCGACGCCTGCTCCGCGGCCTCCGATGAGGCCCACCAGGCCACCCTCGACACCTTCGGCCTGCTGGGCGAGGTCGTCACGGTCAACGAGGTCGAGGCGGCGCTGGAGAGGGCGGCGGTGCCGGCGTGACCGCAGCGGACACCGAGAAGCTCTCCATCTGGAACACCCTCAAGCTCGTCCCGCACACGGTGCGGTGGGTCCAGGTCGGCGACTGGGACACCCGTGTCCTCGAAGCCGGTCAGGGCAACCCGGAAGCGCTCGTGCTCATGCACGGCACCGGTGGGCACCTCGAGGCCTACACCCACAACATCGCCCGCTTCGCCGAGCGCTACCACGTCATCGCCTACGACTTCCCCGGTCACGGCGGCACGACTCACGCCAAGGTCGACCTCGAGCTCGACACCTACGTCGAGCACCTCGCCGGACTACTCGACGAGCTGGGTGTCGAGAAGGCCCACCTGAATGGGGAGTCCCTCGGCGGCTGGGTGGCGATCAAGTTCGCCGCCGCCCACCCGCAGCGGGTGGCCAAGAGCGTGCTCAACACCCCGGGCGGCACCATGGCCACCCCCGAGGTCATGGAGCGCATCCGCAGCCTGTCCCAGGCCGCGGCCGACGACCCGACCCCTGAGCAGGTGCGGGCCCGGCTCGAGTGGCTGATGGCCGACAACGCCACCGTCACCGACGAGCTCGTCGACGTCCGACGCACCCTCTACGCCCGCCCCGGCTACGCCGAGTCCGCCCGGCACATCCTGTGCCTCCAGGACCCCGACATTCGCCGCCGCAACATGGTCACCGACGAGGACCTCGCCGCCGTGCCCGGACCGACCCTCGTGGTCTGGACCAGCGACGACCCGTCCGGACCGGCCAAGACCGGCATGGACATGGCCGAGAAGATCCCTGACGCACGGTTCGAGGTCATCACCGGGGCCGGCCACTGGCCCCAGTGGGAGCAGTCCGAGCACTTCACCGACCTCGTCCTGGCGTTCCTCGAGGACTGACCAGGACCCGCCCGTCCCCGGTCGCTCCACACCGGGGACTGGCCGCGCCGGTCCCACCCGATATCTGTCAGGAAGGACGCCTCGGTGTCGTCCCCCAGCTCCGCCGCGCATGTCGACCAGGCCGCCGTCCTGGACGCGGCCGCCCGACTGATCTCGGCCGCCGACGAGCGCCGGCCGTGCCCGCCGGTGCGCGACCTGATCGGGCGCGACGACGTGCGCGCCGCCTACGCGGTCCAGAGCGTCCTCCACGAGCGCGCACTGGCTGCCGGACGGCGCGTCGCGGGCCGCAAGATCGGTCTCACCGCGCCGGCCGTCCAGGCCCAGCTCGGAGTCGATCAGCCCGACTTCGGCGTGCTCTACGCCGACATGGACGTCACCGCCGACGCCACGCGCAGCGGCGTGGAGACCACGAGGCTGCTGCAACCCAAGATCGAGGCCGAAGTCGCGTTCGTGCTGGCAAAGGACCTGCACAGCCCCACCGCGGACGGGACCTTCCGAGCCGAGGAGCTGGCCGACGCCATCGCCGCGGTGGTCCCGGCGCTGGAGATCGTGGACTCTCGCGTAGCCGGGTGGGACATCTCCTTCGGGGACACGGTCGCCGACAACGCTTCGTCCGGGCTCTACGTGCTCGGCACTGACCGTGCAGAGCCTGACCTCTTTGGGCCCGACCTCGACGCCGGCCTCGCCGCAGTGTCGATGACCATGATGCGCGGCGACGCGGCCGATGCGGAGCAGGTCTCCGCCGGACACGGCGCCGACTGCCTGGGCAGCCCGCTCCGGGCACTGGCCTGGCTCGCCAGTACGGCCGTCCGCTTCGGCGACCCGCTGCGCGCCGGCCAGGTAGTCCTCGCCGGCGCCCTCGGACCGATGGTGCCGGTCGCCGCCGGCGACACCTTCCGGGCCGACATCACCGGCCTGGGCTCCGTCGCCGCCCGCTTCACCCCCTCCTCCCGGGAGCACTCATGACCACCACGAAGGTCGCCATCATCGGCTCGGGCAACATCGGCTCCGATCTCATGCTCAAGATCGTTCGGCTCTCCGAGAAGCTCGAGGTCGCGGCACTGGTCGGCATCGACCCCGACTCCGACGGACTCGCCCGGGCCCGGCGCCTCGGCATCGCCGCGGTCGACACCGGCGCGCAGGGGCTCGTCGAGCTCGAGGGCTTCGACGACATCGACATCGTCTTCGACGCCACGTCCGCCAAGGCGCACGTCGCCAACGCCGAGCTGCTGCACCCGCACGGCAAGCGCCTGGTCGACCTGACGCCCGCGGCGATCGGCCCCTACGTCGTGCCGCCGGTGAACCTCGAATCGCTGGTCGACGCCGGAGACGTCACCGACGTCAACATGGTGACCTGCGGCGGCCAGGCCACGATTCCGATCGTCACTGCGATCTCCTCGGTGGCCCCGGTGCCGTACGCCGAGATCGTCGCGTCGATCGCCTCGAAGTCCGCCGGCCCCGGCACCCGGGCGAACATCGACGAGTTCACCGAGACCACCGCGGCCGCGATCGAGCACGTCGGCGGCGCGGAGCGCGGCAAGGCGATCATCGTCCTCAACCCCGCCGACCCGCCGCTGATCATGCGCGACACGGTGCTCTGCCTCGTCGGCGACGCCACGAACCCGCCGGATGAGCAGGTCCTCGCCGCGGAGATCACGGCAGCGGTCGAGGCGATGGTCAAGACCGTCGCCGAGTACGTGCCCGGCTACCGCCTCAAGCAGGCCGTCCAGGTCCGGCCCGTCCCCGACGACCAGGCCCTGCACACGCTCATCGGCGAGCACGCCGCCTCCGAGCACCGCCCGACCCACCAGGTGTCGGTGTTCCTCGAGGTCGAGGGCGCCGCGCACTACCTCCCGGCCTACGCCGGCAACCTCGACATCATGACCTCGGCCGCCCTGCGCGTCGGCGAGGAACTCGCCACCCGGAGCGCCTCATGAGCACCCCGAACCTCTACGTCCAGGACGTGACCCTGCGGGATGGCATGCACGCCATCCGCCACCGCCTCGCCCCCGAGACCGTCGGCACCATCACCCGCGCCTTGGCCGACGCCGGCGTCGACGCCATCGAGGTCTCCCACGGCGACGGGCTCGCCGGCGCGAGCCTGACCTACGGGCCCGGCTCGAACACCGACTGGGAATGGATCAGCGCCGCGGCCGAGGCGATCGACGCCGCCGAGAACAGCCCGGTGCTGACCACGCTGCTGCTGCCCGGCATCGGCACCATCGCCGAGCTGCGTCGCGCCTACGACCTCGGGGTGCGCTCGGTACGGGTCGCCACCCACGCCACCGAGGCCGACGTCGCCGCCCAGCACGTGGCCACCGCCCGCGAGCTGGGCATGGACGTCTCCGGCTTCCTCATGATGAGCCACATGGCTCCCGCCGAGGAGCTCGCCCGGCAGGCCAAGCTCATGGAGTCCTACGGCGCCCACTGCGTCTACGTCACCGACTCCGGCGGCCGCCTCACCATGGACGACGTCCGCGACCGCATCCGCGCCTACCGCGACGTCCTCGAGCCGGTCACCCAGATCGGCATCCACGCCCACGAGAACCTCTCGCTCTCGGTCGCCAACTCCGTCGTCGCCGTCGAGAACGGCGTCACCCGCGTCGACGCCTCCCTCGCCGGTCAAGGCGCCGGCGCCGGCAACTGCCCGATCGAGGCCTTCGTCGCCGTCGCGAACATCCACGGCTGGACCCACCGCTGCGACCTGTTCGCCCTGCAGGATGCCGCCGACGACCTCGTTCGCCCGCTGCAGGACCGGCCGGTGCGTGTCGACCGCGAGACGCTGACCCTCGGCTACGCGGGCGTCTACGGCAGCTTCCTGCGCCACGCAGAGAACGCCGCCGCCCACTACGGGCTCGACACCCGCGACATCCTCGCCGAGATCGGACGGCGCGGGCTCGTCGGCGGCCAGGAAGACATGATCGTCGACGTCGCGCTCGACCTCGTGACCGAGCGGGGTGCCGCATGACGGCACAGATCGACCCGACGACGCTCACCGTCGGGGTGCTGGGCGGCACCGGCGCCCAGGGCAAGGGCCTGGCCCTGCGCTGGGCTTGTGCCGGCATCAGCGTCGTCATCGGATCCCGCGACGCCGGTCGCGCCGAGGTCGCCGCCAAGGAGTACCGCGAGGCCACCGGTGTCGACCACGTTCGGGGCACCGACAACGCCACCTGCGCCGCCGAGTCCGACGTCGTGCTCGCCGCGATCCCGTGGGAGTCGCACGCCGAGACGCTGCGCAGCCTGGCTGCACCACTAACGGGCAAGATTCTTGTCGACTGCGTCAACCCGATCGGGTTCGACAAGAAGGGTCCGTACCCGCTGCCGGTCGAGGAGGGCAGCGTCGCCCAGCAGGCCGAGCACCTCCTTCCGCAGTCCCGGGTCACGGCGGCGTTCCACAACGTCTCGGCGGTGCTGCTCGCCGACCTCGAGCAGTCCGAGGTCGACTGCGATGTCCTCGTCCTGGGCGACGACCGCGACGCCACTGACGTCGTCCGCGCCCTCGCCGACGCCATCCCCGGCATGCGCGGGATCTACGGCGGGCGGCTGCGCAACGCCTACCAGGTGGAGTGCCTGACCGCGAACCTCATCGCGATCAACCGCCGCTACAAGGTCCACGCCGGCATCAAGATCACCGACCTCTGAGCTGCGACGCCATCAGCGCCGCGCCACCTCCGAAGACCTCCTCGAGCACGACCTGGAGACGTCATGTCAACGCCAGCCACCACTCCCAGCACCTACACCGGCCGACTGCCCCAGGGCGCCCTCACCTCCGAGGCACCCGGCGCCCGCGTCGTCGCCGGACCGGACGCGGACGGCTTCGACACCGACGTCCTGGTCATCGGCACCGGACCCTTCGGCATCGCCACCGCTCTCGCCCTGGCCACCTACGGCATCCGGGTCCGCACGGTCACCCGCTGGAACTGGGTCGCCAACGGCCCCCGCGCCCACATCACCAACCAACGCACCCTCGAGGTCCTGCGCGACCTCGGCGTCGAGCAGGAGGCGCTCAAGCACGCCACCCCGTGGGAGCTGATGGGCGACACCCTGTTCGCGAGCAGCCTCACCGGCGACGAGATCGCCCGGCTGCGCACCTGGGGCACCGGCGACGAGCGCCACGGCGACTACGTCCTCGGCAGCCCCTGTCCGCTCGCCGACATCCCGCAGCCCTACATGGAGCCCGTGCTGGTCGCCGCGGCCGCGGAGCGGGGCTGCGTCTTCGACTTCAACACCGAGTACTGCGGCCTCGACCAGGACGACGACGGCGTCACCGTGCACCTCGCCAACGCCCTCGACGGACGCATCTACGACCTGCGCGCCCGTTATGTCGTCGGCGCCGACGGCGCACGCTCCCAGGTCGTCGCCGACCTCGACCTGCCCATCGAGGGCACCATCGCCCGCGCCGGCACCCTCTACACCCGCTTCCGCGCCGACCTCTCACGTCACGTCGAGCACCGGCCGAGCATCCTGCACTGGTTCATGCGCCCCGGCGCCAGCTTCGGCGAGATCGGCATGGGCCTGCTGCGCGCCATCCGCCCGTGGGACGACTGGATCGCCGGCTGGGGCTACGACATGGCCGACGGCGACCCCGACACCGACCCCGAGCGCGTCACCGCCAAGATTCGCGAGCTGATCGGCGACCCCGACCAGGACATCGAGATCGTGTCCTGCGCGCCCTGGTACGTGAACCAGGCCAACGTCACCCAGTGGTCGAAGGGCCGCGTGTTCTGCGGCGGCGACGCCGTGCACCGCCACCCACCGTCGAGCGGGCTGGGCTCCAACACGTCGATCCAGGACGGCCACAACCTGGCCTGGAAGCTCGCCTACGTCGTCCGCGGCTGGGCCAGACCCGAGCTGCTCGAGACCTACAACGACGAGCGCCGCCCCGTCGGCGAGCAGATCGTCGCTCGCGCCAACAAGTCGCGCGTCGACTACGCCCCGCTCAACGAGTGCTTCCGCACCGAGGGCGAGGCGGACCCCATCGCCGCCGGACTCGCCAAGCTGCGCGACCCCTCCCCGGCTGGCGTCGAGGTGCGCGCTGCGCTCACCGAGGCCCTCGAGCTCAAGAACCACGAGTTCAACGCTCAGGGCGTCGAGCTCAACCAGCGCTACACCTCCACCGCCGTCGTTCCCGATCCCGATGCCGCCCCGGAGGAGTGGCCTCGGGACCCCGAGCTCTACCTGCAGGCCACGACCAGGCCGGGCGCCAAGGTTCCGCACACCTGGCTGGTCGACGCGCGCGGACGGCGCACCTCGACCCTTGATGTCACTGGGCACGGCCGGTTCAGCCTGCTCACCGGATTCGCCGGGCAGGCGTGGGTCGCCGCGGTCCGCAAGCTCGACCTGCCGTTCCTCGACGCGGTCGTCGTCGGCGCCAAGGGGACCGAGGACCCCTACCGCGGTTGGGACCGCCTGCGTGAGGTCCACGAGGCCGGCGCCGTCCTCGTGCGACCCGACGGGTTCGTCGCCTGGCGGCACCTCGACGCCCAGTGGGACGACGACGACGCGCAGCGGGCGCTCGAGGACGCCCTTCACCAGGTGCTCGGGATCAAGGAGCCGCCGACAGCATCGGGAGCAGGGCCCTCGTGAATCCCGGCCGGAGCCCGCCGGGACCGACAGCCCAGACCGCGACACAGCTGTCCCCGGCGCCGCTCTCAGCCCAAGGGCCGAGCGCGCCGCCGGGCAAGTCCTCGTCGGCAGCTTGATCGCCTTCGACCTCGTCTTCGTGCTCGCGACACTGACCAACCCGACGTGGTGGCGGTGGCTCGTGCTGGTCGTGATCGTCGTCGCGCAGTGGCCTTCGCGCACTTCACGCGTCTCTTCCGCTCGCCGTAGCGCGCTCGAGCTCGCTGGGCGACGTATCGAGCGGAAGAGCACCGCCTCGATTTCGTGCCACGTCCGGGCACGGACGATCACGTACTTGAGCGTTTTTCAGGTCACAGTGGGTGGAGACGAAGGGAATCGAACCCTCAACCCCCGCCTTGCAAAGGCGGTGCTCTGCCAATTGAGCTACGTCCCCGAGGGTCAGGACGAGGTGGTCGCCTCGCGCCAGACGTCTCGCGTCGGTCGTTGATCGCGGTGGCGCCGGAGGAGCAGGGCGGCACCGGCGGCCAGGGCGAGCGTCACGAGTGCCTTCACTGCACCCCTTCCGACGACGACCAGGCCTACGGTACCGCAGCACCCACACTCGTCCCCGAGCACGCGACGGGCACGTTGCGCATGATCGACGGCCTCGCGGACCTGCCGGACGTGCTCCTCGCCGCCGCGAGGCACTCGCACGACATCCCTCGAGGGACCCGTCGCTCGGACCTGCCCCGGTGATCGTCCACGGGTATCGCCGGGTGGCGGGCGGGCGGTAGGACTCACCCGTCGGACGACGAGGTCTCGTGGACGGGAGCGCGGATGGCCGGGACGGATCGTGCCTACGTGGTGGGCACGTTCGACACGAAGGGCGAGGAGCTGCGCTACGTCGCCGGGCTCCTGCGCGACGCGGGGCACGCGGTGACGACGGTCGACGTCGGCACCAGCGACCCGGACGGGAGCACCGCGGACGTCACGTCGCGCGAGGTCGCCGGCGACGACGCGTTCACCGGCGACCGCGGGAGCTCGGTCGCGGCGATGTCCGCGGCTCTCGAGCGGTGGCTGCCGGCGCGCGACGACCTCGCCGGCGTCCTCGCGCTGGGCGGCTCCGGGGGGACCGCGATCACCACGCCGGCGCTGCAGCGCCTGGCGGTCGGCGTGCCGAAGGTCGTGGTGTCGACGGTGGCGTCGGGCAACGTCGCGCCGTACGTCGGCGCGGTCGACATGACGCTGATGTACTCGGTCACCGACGTGGCCGGGCTCAACCGCATCAGCCGCCGCGTGCTCGCCAACGCCGCGCACGCGCTGGGCGGGATGATCGCGGCTGAGACGCCGCCGGCGCAGGACCGGCCCGCGCTCGGCCTGACGATGTTCGGGGTGACGACGCCGTGCGTCACCGCCGTGGCCGAGGCCGTCGGCGACCGCTGGGACTGCCTCGTCTTCCACGCCACCGGCACCGGCGGGCGGGCGATGGAGAAGCTCGTCGACGACCGGCTGGTCGAGGCCGTCGTCGACGTGAGCACCACCGAGATCGCCGACCTCGTCGTCGGCGGCGTCATGGCCGCCACCGAGGACCGCCTCGGAGCTGTCGCGCGGACCGGCGTGCCGTGGGTGGGGTCGGTCGGCGCCCTCGACATGGTCAACTTCGGGGCGCCCGACACCGTGCCCGAGCAGTTCCGCGGGCGCACCTTCTACGAGCACAACGCGCAGGTGACGCTCATGCGCACCACGCCCGAGGAGAACCGGGCCGCTGGTGAGTTCCTCGCGCGGCAGCTCAACACCTGCCCCGGCCCCGTGCGCCTCGTGCTGCCGACCGGCGGCGTCTCGGCCCTCGACGCCCCCGGCATGCCCTTCGCCGACGCCGAGGCCGACGCCGCGCTCTTCGACACCCTGCGGCGGGAGTTCCGGGAGAGCGACGACCACCGCATCGTCGAGAGCCCCCACCACGTCAACGACCCCGAGTTCGCCGCGACGCTCGTCGCGGCGCTCGCCGAGGTCACCGAGAACCCCGGAGGACGCCCGTGACCCGCGCCGAGATCCTCGATCGCCTGCGCGCCAAGGTCGACCGCGGCGAGCCGATCGTCGGCGGCGGGGCCGGGACCGGCCTGTCCGCCCGCTGCGAGGAGGACGGCGGGATCGACCTCATCGTCATCTACAATTCCGGCCGATACCGCATGGCCGGCCGCGGTTCGCTCGCGGGATTGCTGGCCTACGGCAACGCCAACGACATCGTCGTCGAGATGGCGCGCGAGGTCATCCCCGTCGTGCGGCACACCCCGGTGCTCGCGGGGGTGAACGGCACCGACCCGTTCCTCATCCGTCCCCGCTTCCTGCGCGAGCTGCGCGAGCTCGGGTTCGCCGGCGTCCAGAACTTTCCGACCGTCGGCCTCATCGACGGCACCTTCCGGGTGAATCTCGAGGAGACCGGGATGGGGTTCGACCGCGAAGTCGAGCTCATCGCCGCCGCGCACGAGGAGGATCTGTTGACGACCCCGTACGTGTTCTCCGCCGACGACGCCCGCGCGATGACCGACGCCGGCGCCGACATCGTCGTCTGCCACATGGGACTCACCACCGGCGGCTCGATCGGCGCGCAGACCGCGAAGTCGCTGGACGACTGCGTCGCGCTCGTCGACGAGTGGGCGCAGGCGGCGCTGTCGGTGCGCGACGACGTCCTGGTCCTCGTGCACGGCGGGCCCGTCTCGTCCCCGGACGACGCCGCGTACGTCCTGTCCCGCACGCGCACCTGCCACGGCTTCTACGGCGCCAGCAGCATGGAGCGCCTCCCCACCGAACAGGCCCTCACGGCCACGACCCGCGCGTTCGTCGACCTGCGCCCCACCCCCCTGGAGGAGATCTGATGCCCGAGACCCGCAGCAGCACGGTCATCCCGGCCGACGTCGACGCCGTCTGGCGCGTGGTGCGCGACTTCGACAGCCTGCCCGCCTGGGTGCCCGCGGTCGCCGCCTGCCGGCTCGACGGCGACGTCCCGGCCGACCAGGTCGGCGCGGTCCGCCGGCTCGCCCTCGACGGTGACGGCGGCACGGTCGTCGAGCAGCTGGTCGCCCTCGACGACCGCGAGCGGACGCTCACGTACGCCATCCTCGAATCGCCCTTCCCCGTGCAGGACTACCGCGCGACCATCCGCGTGTTCCCCGTGACCTCCTCGGGCGAATGCTTCGTCTCCTGGTCGGTCCTCTTCGACTGTGACCCCGGTGACGCCGAACGGCTCATGGCGTTCTTCTCCCGGGATGTGTTCGCCAGCGGACTGGAGGGCCTCGCGGCGCATTTGTCCTCGGCAGCGTGACGCGCACGGCACGAATCGGGACCGGTGCGAACACCTCGTCATTTCTTTGCTAATCTCGCGAGAGCAACGAATAGACGGCACCTCATCGGTTCGATGAAGTAGTGAGGAGTCACGCCCGCCATGGCGCAGAAGACCATCGTCACCCTGGTCGACGACCTGACCGGCGAGGAGGCCGAGGACATCACGACGGTCGAGTTCGCTCTCGACGGTGTGACGTACGAGATCGACCTCGACGACAAGAACAGCGCGAAGCTGCGCGACGCGCTCGCCGACTACGTCGCCGCGGCCCGCCGCACCGGCGGCCGGCGTTCCTCGGGCAGCGGCGGTCGCCGTCGCTCGGGCGCGGGGACGGGCACGCCGCGCGCGACCTCGCCCGGCGGCTACGACCGCGAGACCTCCAAGCAGATCCGCGAGTGGGCCAAGGCCCAGGGCTTCGAGGTGTCCGACCGCGGCCGCGTGCCCAACAACGTGGTCGAGGCGTGGGAGGCCCAGCGGAAGGGTTCCGACCACTCCGCGACCTTCTCGGGCTGAGCACGACCCCCGAGCACGACGACGGCCCCGGAGCGCGATGCTCCGGGGCCGTCGTGTCGTGGGGTGCACCCGTGGGGGTGGGCCCAGCTGGATTTGAACCAGCGACCTCGTCGTTATCAGCGACGCGCTCTAACCAACTGAGCTATGGGCCCTCGCGGCGACCAACCGGTGCGGGCGCCACGGTACCGGACGGTCACGCGGCGCCGGACACCCGGCCCCTGCCCTCCCGCCGCGCTAGTCGCGCTCGGAGAGGGTGACCTCGATGCCGCCGGCGACGTCGGCGGAGATGTTGTAGATGAACGCCGAGACGCTGGCCAGCGCGGTGAACAGGATGATGTTCACGACCCCGATCACCGCCGCGACGCCGAACACGCCGCCCGCGGTGATGAGCTCGCCGCCACCGCCCGAGTCCGACGTCAGGTCCTGGTAGGTGCCGTTGAGCTGCGCCCAGACGCCCATCCCGTCGAGCACCGCGTAGAGCACACCGACGGCGAACATCCACACGAAGAACAGGGCCACGCCGAGCACGAGCGCGAGCTTGAGCACCGACCACGGGTCGAAGCGGCGCACCTGCAGGCTCGCCCGCCGCGGCGCCTTGGCCGTACGCGGACGGCCCGCCGAGAGCTCCGTGACGTCGTCGGGCTCGCGGCGCGGCTCGTCGTCGTCACGGCGCATCCCGAGCTGCTCGGGGGTGAGCTGGTTGGTGGGCGCGTCGATGCCGGATCCGCTCGGCGCGCCCGTGCTGTCGGGCCGTGCGGTGCCCGACGCCGGCGCCGTCCGCACGGCGACGGGGATGCCGCCCGACGGCGTCCCCGACCCCTCGCCGGGTGGGCGCCCGTAGCCGGGGCCGCCACCCTGCGGACCGGGGCCGCCGGGGCGCGGGAACGGGCCCGACGGCGGCTGCGAGCCGCCCGGGCCGCCGGGACCCGCGGGGCCGGCCGGGCCACCCGCTCCGGGGCCCTGACCCGCCGGGCCACCGGGGCCCCCCGGGCCGCCCGGTCCGGGCCGCGGCGGCCCCGACGGCGCACCGCCGGGACGTCCCGCCGGCACCGGGCCCGACGGCGGGCCGGTCGCCACGCCGCCGCGCTGCCACGGCGGGGGCGGGCCCGCCGGGCCACCCGCGGGCGACTCGCCGCCGTCCGCGCCCGACCCGGACGCCGCGCCCGGCTCGCCGTCCGCCGGCTCGCCGGGCTTGCCGGGCTTGCCCTCGTCGACGGTCCCGACCTGCGTGGTCGAGTCCGCCTCACGGGTCCCGGGGTCCCCCGACCGATCGGCCTCCTGCGTGCCCGTCCGCGACCCGCCCGACGTCTCCGACGTCGCGGGGTTCGGCTCGTCCGGCTTGCTGGGTGTGCTCACGGCAGGACTCGTCTCGTCGCTCGGTGACGGGGCCGGGGGCGTCGGGGGACGACCGGGGCCGATCAGGGCTGGGGCTGGGTGGTCGCGCCGCCCGCGTCGGGGTCGACGGCGTTCTCGGCGTTGCGGGCGATCGCGAGCAGCGTGCCACCCTCACCGAGGTTCATCAGTCGCACACCCTTGGTCTGGCGGCCCGCCTTGCGGACCTCCTTGGCGGTCGTCCGGATCACCCCGCCGCTCGTCGTGATCGCGTACAGCTCGTCGTCGAGCTCGACGATGAGCGCACCCACGAGGGTCCCGCGCCGGCGGTCGTACTGCAGCGTCAGCACGCCCTTGCCGCCCCGGTTCTGCACCGGGTACTCCTCGATCGGCGTGCGCTTCGCGTAGCCGCCGCCGGTGGCGACGAGCAGGAACGTGCCCTCGCGGACGACGCCGAGCGAGAGCAGCTCGTCGCCGCTGTTGAAGCGCATGCCGGTGACGCCGGACGTCGCACGGCCCATCGGGCGCAGCGCGTCGTCGGTGGCCGAGAACCGGATCGACTGGCCCTCCGCGGACACGAGCAGCAGGTCGTCGTCGCCCGAGCAGAGCACGGCGCCGACGAGCTCGTCGCCCTCGCGCAGGTTGATGCCGATGAGGCCGCCGGCGCGGTTGGAGTCGAAGTCGGTCAGCCGCGACTTCTTCACCAGCCCGGACCTGGTGGCGAGCACCAGGTAGGGCGAGGCCTCGTAGTCCTGGATGTGCATGACCTGCGCGATCTGCTCCTCGGGCTGGAACGCGAGGAGGTTCGCGACGTGCTGGCCGCGGGCGTTGCGGGTGGCCTCGGGCAGCTCGTAGGCCTTCGCCCGGTACACCCGGCCGCGGTTGGTGAAGAACAGCAGCCAGTCGTGCGTGGAGCAGACGAAGAAGTGGGAGACGATGTCGTCCTGCTTCAGCGTCGCGCCCTGCACGCCGCGGCCGCCGCGCTTCTGGGTCCGGTAGAGGTCGGTCTTCGTGCGCTTCGCGTAGCCGGTGCGCGTGATGGTGACGACGACGTCCTCGACGGCGATGAGGTCCTCGTCGGCGACCTCGCCGTCGTAGCCGACCAGGCGGGTCAGGCGGTCGTCGCCGTACTTCTCGACGATCTCGCCGAGCTCGTCGCGGACGATCTGCCGCTGGCGTTCGGGCCGGTCGAGGATGTCCTGCAGGTCCCGGATCGTCTCCTCGATCTCGGCGAGCTCGTCGACGATCTTCTGGCGCTCGAGGGCGGCAAGGCGCCGCAGCTGCATGTCGAGGATCGCCTGGGCCTGGACCTCGTCGACGTCGAGCAGCTCCATGAGGCCCGTGCGCGCGACGTCGACGGTCTCCGAGCGCCGGATCAGCGCGATGACCTCGTCGAGGGCGTCGAGCGCCTTGACCAGGCCGCGCAGGATGTGGGCCCGCTCCTCGGCCTTGCGCAGGCGGTAGCGCGTGCGCCGGACGATGACGTCGATCTGGTGGCGGATCCAGTGCCGGATCATCTGGTCGAGCCGCAGGGTGCGCGGCACACCGTCGACGATCGAGAGCATGTTGACGCCGAAGCTGTACTGCAGCTGGGTGTGCTTGTAGAGGTTGTTCAGCACGACCTTCGCGACGGCGTCGCGGCGCAGCGTGATGACGATGCGCCGGCCCACGCGGTCCGACGACTCGTCGTTGATCTCCGCGATGCCCTGGAGCTTCCCGTCGCGCACCAGCGTCGCGATCGACTCGATGAGCGAGTCCGGGTTGACCTGGTAGGGCAGCTCGGTGACGACCAGGATCGTGCGGCCCTTGGCGTCCTCCTCGGCCTCGACCACCGCGCGCATGCGGATCGAGCCGCGTCCGGTGCGGTAGGCCGACTGGATGCCGTCGGTGCCGACGACGAGCCCGGCGGTGGGGAAGTCCGGGCCCTTGATGCGCTCCATGAGCGCCTCGAGGGTCTCCTCCTCCGAGGCCTCCGGGTTGTCCAGCGCCCACGTCGCGCCCGCGGCCACCTCACGGAGGTTGTGGGGCGGGATGTTCGTCGCCATGCCCACCGCGATGCCGGCCGAGCCGTTGATCAGCAGGTTGGGCACGCGGCTCGGGAGCACCGACGGCTCCTGCGTGCGACCGTCGTAGTTGTCGATGAAGTCGACGGTCTCCTCGTCGATGTCGGCGAGCATCGACATCGCGAGGGGGGTGAGGCGGCACTCGGTGTAGCGCATGGCCGCGGCCGGGTCGTTGCCCGGCGAGCCGAAGTTGCCCTGCCCGTCGATCAGCGGGTAGCGCATCGACCACGGCTGCGCGAGGCGCACGAGCGCGTCGTAGATCGCCGAGTCGCCGTGGGGGTGGTAGTTCCCCATGACGTCGCCGACGACGCGGGCGCACTTGACGTAGCTGCGGTCGGGCCGGAAGCCCGAGTCGTACATCGAGTACAGGACGCGGCGGTGGACCGGCTTGAGGCCGTCCTCCACCAGCGGCAGCGCGCGACCCACGATGACCGACATCGCGTAGTCGATGTAGGAGCGCTGCATCTCCTGCTGGATGTCGACCAGCTCGATGCGGTCGCCGGACCCACCGGGAGGCAGGGTCGTCTCGGTCACGCGGCTCTCACCTTTCGCACTGTATCGGGGCCGGGGGTGCTCCCCCGGCTCCCCGGTCGGCCCGTGCCGGCGTGTCCACGCAGGTCACCGGGCCGTCCGGGTCGCGGGCGAGGGCTCCGTTCCACGGGAAACGTCGCCACCCGCCCTCGACCTCGACTCGTTGGCCGCGCCAAGGGGATGCGCACGCCAGCACTCCTTCGTCGCGCTGTCCTGCGATCCCCGGCACGACTACACGTCGAGGAACCGCACGTCCTTGGCGTTGCGGGTGATGAACGAGCGACGCGACTCGACGTCCTCGCCCATGAGCACGCTGAACAGCTCGTCGGCCGTGGCCGCATCGTCCAGCGTCACCTGCTGCATCAGCCGGGTCTCCGGGTCCATCGTGGTCTCCCAGAGCTCCTTGGCGTTCATCTCGCCGAGGCCCTTGTACCGCTGGATGCCCTCGTCCTTGTTGATCTTCTTCCCGGCCGCGCGGCCGGCCTCGAGCAGCGCGTCGCGCTCGCGGTCGGAGTACGCGAACTCGGGCTCGGCGTTCCGGCCACCCCACTTGATCTTGTAGAGCGGCGGCATCGCCAGGAAGACGTGGCCGTTCTCGATCAGCGGGCGCATGAAACGGAACAGCAGCGTCAGCAGCAGCGTGCGGATGTGCTGGCCGTCGACGTCGGCGTCGGCCATCAGCACGATCTTGTGGTAGCGCAGCTTCGTCAGGTCGAACTCGTCGTGGATGCCCGTGCCGAGCGCCGTGATGATCGACTGGACCTCGTTGTTCTTGAGGACGCGGTCGATGCGGGCCTTCTCGACGTTGATGATCTTCCCGCGGATCGGGAGGATCGCCTGGAACATCGAGTCGCGGCCGGACTTCGCCGAACCGCCCGCCGAGTCGCCCTCGACGATGTAGACCTCGCTGCGCTCGGGGTCGTTGCTGCGGCAGTCGGCGAGCTTGCCGGGCAGACCACCCAGGTCGCCGGCGGTCTTGCGCCGGACGAGCTCGCGGGCCTTGCGCGCCGCGAGGCGGGCCTGGGCGGAGCCGACCGCCTTGTTGATGATGGTCTTGGCCTCGGCCGGGTTCGCCTCGAACCAGTCGGCCAGGTGCTCGTTGCAGACCTTCTGGACGAACGAGCGGACCTCGGTGTTGCCGAGCTTCGTCTTCGTCTGGCCCTCGAACTGCGGCTCGGCGACCTTCACCGAGACGATCGCGGCGAGACCCTCGCGGATGTCGTCACCGGTGAGTGCCGGGTCCTTCTCCTTGATGAGCTTCTTGTCCCGCGCGTAGCGGTTGACCGTCGCGGTGAGCGCGGAACGGAACCCCTCCTCGTGGGTGCCGCCCTCGGTGGTGTTGATCGTGTTGCAGAAGGTGTAGACCGACTCGGAGTAGCCGGAGTTCCACTGCATCGCGATCTCGACCTGGTGGCCCGTGCCCTCGGCCTGGAACCCCACCGGCTTGCGGTGGATCGGCTCCTTCGCGTGGTTGATGTACGCGACGAAGTCCTCGAGGCCGCCCGGGTAGTGGAACGTGCGCTCCTTGACCTTGGACACGTAGCCCTCGGCGTCGGGCGCCTCGTCGACCTCGCTCGACTCGTCGGCGTTCTCGGGCTTGCGCTCGTCGCGCAGCACGATGGTCAGCCCCTTGTTGAGGAAGGCCATCTCCTGCAGGCGCCGCGAGATCGTCTCGAGGTTGTAGGTCGTGGTCTCGAAGATCTGGGGGTCGGCCCAGAACGTGATCGTGGTGCCGGTCTTGCGCGTCTTGCCGGCCTCGGTGAGCGGGCCCGGGCGCGCGTGGTCGTAGTGCTGGGTCCAGACCTGGCCGTCACGGTGGATCTCGACGTCGAGCGCGGTGGACAGCGCGTTGACGACGCTGACGCCGACGCCGTGCAGGCCACCGGAGACGGCGTACGACTTGTCGTCGAACTTGCCGCCCGCGTGGAGCATGGTCAGGACCATCTCGACGGCCGGCTTCTTCTCCACGGGGTGGGTGTCGACCGGGATGCCGCGCCCGTCGTCGACGACCGAGATGCCGCCGTCGGCCAGCAGGGTCACCTCGGCACGCGTCGCGTAGCCGGCCATGGCCTCGTCGACGGCGTTGTCCACGACCTCCCAGATGAGGTGGTGGAGACCGCGCTCGCCGGTGGAGCCGATGTACATGCCGGGCCGCTTGCGGACCGCCTCGAGGCCCTCGAGGACCGTGATGGACGAGGCGCTGTAGTCCCCGTTGTTCTTCTTCTGGGCCGAGTTCTGTGCGGCTGCCACGAGCTCCGGTGTCTCCCTCGCGTGGGCGCGTGCCCGAGCGCGAGGCGCGCGGGCGGGTCCGTACCTTCCTCCAGTCTACCGGGTCGCTCGTGCAGAAACGGCCCGGGCACGCGGCTCAGCGCGTCACACGGCGCACGAAACGACCGTCGGAGGGTGCGACCGGCCGGGAAGGGTGGTTCGGGGCTCGTTCGCGGCTCTGACGCGGCTTCCCGACGCGCTCAGCCGTAGGTGTCGCGCGGCCCGCGGCCCGACACGTGGCGCGGCCCGCGCCGCCAGCTGGGGGCCGCGGGGCCGTGGATGCGCATGGAGGTGACGACGCCGTCGCCGAGCCCGGCGGCGAGGCGGGCGACGAGCTGGCGCTGGAGCAGGCGCAGCTGGGTCGCCCACGCCGTCGAGTCCGCCTGCACGGTCAGCACGCCGTCACGGAGGGACTCGGGACGGGCGTGCTCGGCGACCTCCGCACCCACCAGCTCGGCCCAGCGCCCGAACACCGAGCCGTTCGCCAGCTTCGGCGCCCAGCCGCGGTCGCCGGAGAGGCGGGAGGCGAGGCGGCCGAGGGTCTGGGGGTCGCGGTCGTCGGCGCCGGACCCCGACCAGCCACGACGCCGGGGTCGGCCGAGGCCGCCGCCGCGGCGCACCGGCCGCACCCCCGCAGCCCCGCCGCCCGGACCGCCCTCCCGCGCCCGGCGCTCGGCCGACGCGGCCCGGGCCGCGGCGAGCGCGTCGCGGGCGAGGTCGGCGCCCCGGCGCGGGCCGTCGTGACCGCTCGGCGCAGCGCTTCCGTCCGTACCCGGATCATCCGGCTCGGGGGTGTGGACAGCGTGGTCGGGACGGCGCTGCTGGTCGCGGCCCGGATCCGGACCCGGAGCACCCGCCGGCCGGCCCACGTCGCCCGAGTTGTCCACAGCATCCACAGGTCTGTCCCCAGGACCTCCACCGATGTCACGCGTCCGGGCCACCAGAACCACCCCCTGTCGTCCCACCGACCGCCGTCATCTCACGCACCGTGCCGGAATCGACCACGTAGCGTGCTCCCTGCAGGTCGTCGGGCACGTCGTCGTCCACGGCCGCAGTGACGAGGACCTGCTCGGCGCGCGCGGCGGTCCGCGCGAGCGCCCGGCGGCGCCGCACGTCGAGCTCGGCGAACACGTCGTCGAGCACGAGCACCGGCTCCGAGCCCTCGCCGCTCAGCAGCTCGAACCCGCCCAGGCGCAGCGCGAGCGCCAGCGACCACGACTCGCCGTGGCTGGCGTAGCCCTTGGCCGGGCCCTCGCCGAGGGTGAGCTCGAGGTCGTCGCGGTGCGGGCCGACCAGACACACCCCGCGCTCGATCTCCTGGTGGCGCCGCCGGCGCATCTCCTCGAGCAGCAGCGCCTCGACCTCCGCCGCCCGGGGGACGCCCGCCGCCGGCGCCCCGAGCGCGTCCACGCTCTCGGCGCGGGAGCGGTAGCGCGCGCCGACCGGCTCGGACTCGGGCGCCACCTCGGCGTAGGCCTGGGTCACGTGGGGCGCGAGGGCCGCGGTCAGCTCGAGGCGGCCGGTGACGAGCGCGGCCCCGGCCCGGGCGAGGTGGGCGTCCCAGACGTCGAGGGTGCTCGTGTCGCCGCGGGCGTTCTTCGCGGTCTTGAGCAGCGCCGAGCGCTGGCGCAGCACCTTGTCGTAGTCGGCGCGCACCCCGGCCCAGCGCGGCGCGCGGGCGACCAGCAGCTCGTCGAGGAAGCGCCGGCGCTCACCGGGGTCGCCGCGGACGAGCGCGAGGTCCTCGGGCGCGAACACCACGGTGCGCACGATCCCGAGCACCTCGCGCGGGCTGCGCACCGGCGCGCGGTTGACCCGCGCCCGGTTGGCCCTCCCGCTCGCGATCTCGACCTGGACCGTCAGCTCGCGGCCCTCATTCACCGCCACCGCCCGCACCGTCGCCGACGAGGCGCCGCGCCGGATCAGCGGCGCGTCGCCCGCGACGCGGTGCGAGGCGAGGGTCGCGAGGTAGCCGACGGCCTCGACCAGGTTCGTCTTGCCCTGGCCGTTGGCCCCGACGAGCACCGAGACCCCGGGCGCGAAGGTCAGGTCGGCCTGCTCCCAGGAGCGGAAGTCGGTGACCGAGAGCGCCCGGACGTACATCTGCTCCTCCCGTCGCTCCGCTCTTCCCGGATCTTCCCGGACGAACCGCTCAGCCCCCGGTGGGCGGCTCGTTCGCCGCCTCGCCGGCCTTGTGCGTCGCGTGCCCGCCGAACTGGGCGCGCAGGGCCGCCACGGCCTTCATCGCGGGCGAGTCGACCTGCCGCGAGGCGAACCGGGCGAACAGCGCCGCCGAGATCACGGGCAGCGGCACCGCGTGCAGGATCGCCTCGTCGACCGTCCAGCGTCCCTCGCCGGAGTCCTCGGCGTAGCCGGTGATCTCGTCGAGGTGCGGGTCGGCCTCGAGCGCGCGGACCATGAGGTCGAGCAGCCAGCTGCGCACGACGGTGCCGCGGCTCCACGCCTTCATCACCGCGCCGACGTCGGTGACCGGGCCGCCGGCGTTGAGCAGCTCGTAGCCCTCGGCGTAGGCCTGCATGAGGCCGTACTCCACGCCGTTGTGGACCATCTTCGCGTAGTGCCCCGCGCCGACCGGGCCGGCGTGCACGAAGCCCTCCTCGCGCGGGCCCTCGGGCCGCAGCGCGTCGAAGACGGGCATCATCCGCTCGATGTCGGCCGCGTCGCCGCCCGCCATGAGGCCGTAGCCCTCGGTGCGCCCCCACACGCCGCCGGAGACGCCGCAGTCGACGTAGCGGACACCCTGGGCGTCGAGCAGCTCGGCGTGCACGGTGTCGTCGGTGAACTTGCTGTTGCCGCCGTCGACGACGAGGTCGCCCTCGTCGAGGAGGTCCGCGAGGCTGCGGACCGTGGAGTGCGTGGGCTCGCCCGCCGGGATCATCAGCCACAGCGTGCGCGGCGCCGAGAGCGCCTTGACCAGCTCGTCCAGCGACGCCACGTCACCGGACCCGTCGTTGGCGTAGCCCACGACCTCGTGGCCGGCGGCACGCAGCCGCTCGGCCATGTTGCCGCCCATCCGGCCGAGTCCGACCATCCCCAGCTGCACGTCGCGTTCCTCTCGGTCGGCCACCCCCGGACGGGGCGGCACCTGCGCACGGGTCGGGATACGCGCCGAACCGTAGGGGCTCAGCCCGGGAGACGCACCGGCATGAGGAGGTACAGGTACCCCGGACGGGGCTCGGGGAGGTCGTCCACCTGGTCGCCCGGGCCGGGCTCGACGGCGGTGGCCCCGGCCTCGGCGGGCGCATCGGCCGCCCCCGCGTCGTCGCCGGACCCGCCGGGCGCGGAGGCCGGGCGCAGCAGGGCGGGGCGGCTGGGCGTGGTGAACGACAGGTGCGCGTGCTCGGCGCCCAGCGCGGAGAGGCCGTCGAGCAGGTAGCCCGGGTTGAACGCAATGGTCAGCGGCTCGCCGACGAAGCGGCAGGCGAGCTCCTCCTCGGCGCTGCCCTCGTCGTCGCCGCCCGCGGTGAGGCGCAGCGTGTCGTCGGCGAACTCGAGGCGGACCTGCGTGCCGCGCTCGGCCACCAGGGAGACGCGCTTGATCGCCTCGACCAGCGGCGCGATCTCGATGACCGCCGCCGAGGTGTGCTCCTTGGGCAGCAGCTGGCGGTAGCGCGGGAACTCGGCGTCGAGCAGCCGCGTCGTCGAGCGACGGCCGCCGCCGGCCAGCCCGAGCAGGCCGTCGCCGCGGGCCAGGGCGAGCTCGATGCGCGAGCCCGACGAGGTCAGCGTCTTGGCGGCCTCGGCGAGGGTCTTGGCCGGGGCGAGCAGCGCGACCTCGCCCGACTCGCCGCCGCCCGCGCTCTCGCCCGGCTCCCACGAGAACTCGCGGACCGCGAGGCGGAACCGGTCGGTGGCCGCGAGCGTCAGCGTCGAGCCGTCGATCTCGATGCGGATGCCGGTGAGCATCGGCAGCGTGTCGTCGCGGCCGGCGGCCACCGCCACCTGCGAGACGGCCTGCGCGAACACCTCGGGCGCGAGCGCGCCGGCGACCGGCGGCATGTCCGGCAGCTGCGGGTAGTCCTCGGCCGACATCGTCGGGAGGCTGAACCGCGCGTTGCCGCAGGCGATGGCGGCGCGCGGCCCGTCGACGGTGACGTCCACGGGGTGCGGCGGGAGGGCGCGCGTGATGTCGGCGAGCAGGCGACCGGAGACGAGCGCGCGGCCGGCGTCGCCGATCATCGCCGGCACCTCGACGCGGGCGGAGACCTCGTAGTCGAAGCCCGAGACCGTCAGCGTGCCGTCGCCCTCGGTGTCGAGCAGGACGCCGCCGAGGACCGGGACGGGCGCGCGGCTCGGGAGGCTGCGGGCGACGAAGGCCACGGCGTCGGCGAGGGCGTCGCGTTCGACGCGGAACTTCATCGCGGGTCCTCCCCCTGCTGGGCCGGTGGCTGAGTCCGTCCGGCGTGGGTGCCGTCGAACGGAGGCGCCCCCGGCGCGGGTGCATCACGGTAGAGCGTGCAGGAGGGGTCCGACACTCCGGGCCCGGTCTCGGTGCGAGCCGATCGGGTGGCCCTCCGGGTCGTCCTGTCGCGTCCTCGGCGTGGCGCGCTCCACGCGTCCACACCACCTGTTCTCTTGGAGTTCCCTGAAGAGAGAAGAACAGTAGAAGCAGTAAGTCCTGTGCGTGGTGTGGATCGGGGCGATCGCCGCAGGTCGGGCGGCCGGATCCGGTGTGGACACCTCGGCGTCGGCGGTACCCGGATCCGGGGACGCAGCGGCGTGTCCGGTGGACGGACCGCGCCCCGGGCCTGCTCGTCCCGCCCATTTCCACCGGCGAGCGGCGGATGTCCACAGACTTGTCCCCAGCTGTGGGTCGATCGGGAGTCGAACGATCGCCGTGTGCTACCGCACACGGAGCCCGGCGCGCGGCACCGTCGTCTCGGCGCGTCGGCCCTGCTCCAGTGGTCACTCTGCGTCGCTCAACGTGACGCCGTATCTCGACGCAGCGTGAGATGTCGGCGTCTGCGGCGCGGGTCGGCGTCCTCGGGGCGGGCGTCGCGGGCGCGCGGGGAGGGCGCGCGGGGAGAGGCAGCGAGGGCGTCCCTCGCTGCGTGGGAGGCAGCGAGGGTGACGTTCGCTGCGCGGGAAGCGGGGCGGCAGCGGGCGAGCGCGAGGGGTGTGCAGGAGCAGCGAGGGCGTCGTCGGCTGCGTGGGAGGCAGCGGGGGTGACCTTCGCTGCGCGGGAAGCGGGCGGCCGAGGGCGAGCAGGGGCGCCGGTTCGAGCGGGGAGTGCACGCGGAGGAGCAGCGAGGGCGTCCCTGGCTGCGTCGGAGGCAGCGAGGGTGACGTTCGCTGCTCCCCCCGGGCCCTCAGCCGCGGGCGCGCTGCTTGATGCGCGCGGTGAGCTCCTGGACCTGCTCGTAGGTCCGGCGGCGCTCGGCCATCTCCTTGCGGATCTTCTTGTCCGCGTGCATGACCGTCGTGTGGTCGCGGTTGCCGAACATCTGTCCGATGCGGGGCAGCGAGAGGTCGGTGAGTTCGCGGCAGAGGTACATCGCGATCTGGCGGGCCAGGGCGAGGGCCTTCGTCTTGCCGGGGCCGCAGAGGTCGTCGATGGAGACGCCGTAGAACTCGGCGGTCACCGCCATGATGGTCGGCGCGGTGATCTCGGACTGGCGGGAGTCCGGGATGAGGTCGCGCAGCACGATCTCGGCGAGCTGGAGGTCGATCGGCTGCCGGTTGAGCGACGCGAAGGCCGTGACGCGGATGAGCGCGCCCTCGAGCTCGCGGATGTTGCGCTCGATGCGGTCGGCGATGAACTCGAGCACCTCGGGCGGGGCGGCCATCCGCTCGCCGGCGGCCTTCTTGCGCAGGATCGCGATGCGGGTCTCGAGCTCGGGGGGCTGGATGTCGGTGATGAGGCCCCACTCGAACCGCGTGCGCAGCCGGTCCTCGAGCGTCTCCAGCCGCTTGGGCGGGCGGTCCGACGACACGACGATCTGCTTGTTCGCGTTGTGGAGGGTGTTGAAGGTGTGGAAGAACTCCTCCTGGGTCCCTTCCTTGCCCTCCAGGAACTGGATGTCGTCCACCAGCAGCACGTCGACGTCGCGGTAGCGGCGCTGGAAGGCGACCTTGCGGTCGTCGCGCAGGCTGTTGATGAAGTCGTTCGTGAACTCCTCGGTCGACACGTAGCGCACGCGCATGCCCGAGAAGAGGCGCTGGGCGTAGTGGCCGACGGCGTGGAGCAGGTGGGTCTTGCCGAGCCCGGAGTCGCCCCAGACGAACAGCGGGTTGTACGCCCGGGCCGGCGCCTCGGACACCGCGACGGCCGCGGCGTGCGCGAAGCGGTTCGAGGCCCCGATGACGAACGTGTCGAACGTGTACTTCTCGTTGAGGCGGGTCTGCGAGCGGGGGGCGCCGCGGGCCGGGTCCGGGCCCGTGTCGCGCATCTCGCCGACCGGCTCGCCCGGCGTGCGCGGGGCCCAGATCTCGTGGACGGCGGCGAGGCCGTCGCGGACCTCGTCGACCTCCTCCTCGGGGTGGGCCCGGTCCGGGTTGTGCGTGACCCGCCCGACGCCGGCGGCCGCGGCGATGGCCTCGGCGCGGTGGGACGACGTGGGTGCGCTCGGCGACGAGGTCGCGGCGAGGTAGCCGGTGTCGGGCCCGGTGTCGGGGTGGTGACCGTCGCCCGACGGGTGACCACCGTCGGCGGAGAGCGACACCCGCGGCAGCGGCGAGGTGCTCGGGCCGACGTCCGGCGTCGGGCGGGCGCTGTGGTCGACGCGCACCGCGAGCGAGACGGGCCGGCCGATGTGGCGGGAGAGGCAGGCGACGATCGGGTCGCGCAGGGCGCGCTCGATCGCCTCCTTGGCGAACTCGCTGGGTGCGGCGAGCAGTGCGGTGTCGTCGAGCAGCCCGAGCGGGCGGGTCACGCGCACCCACGCCCGCTGCTGGGGGGAGAGCATGGCCCCGTCGCCCGAGCCGGCGGTGAGCTCGGCGACGACCTGGCCCCAGGTCTCGTCGAGGTCGAAGAGCTGGTCCGACACCGCGCACCCCCTCCGTCCCCTGACACCGTCGTGGGTACCGCCGACCCGTCGATGGGCACACGTGTCCACAGCCCTGTCCACAACTGTGCACGACGGCGCGCTGAGGGTGGCGAGCGGGTGCGACGGACGCCCCCCGACGCCCGGGTCCTCCACCCCCCGCTGGAGCCGATCCACCGGCCCCGCGCCGAGGCCGCGCCCTCGGCGAGTGGTGGACGCTAACAAGCACCCCACGGCGCCCACAACCTCCCCCGGACGGCGGTGCGACCCGGGGTGCACGGCCCGGTCGCAGCACCGGCTACCCTGGTCACGAAGCGGAGCCGCTGCCGTGCGGGTGGCCGGATCCGATCCGTGACTGACCGTGGCGTCGCCCTCACGCGACGCGTTGGAGCAGGAGAACCCGAAAGTGGCCAAGGGCAAGCGCACGTTCCAGCCGAACAACCGTCGGCGGTCGAAGACCCACGGCTTCCGGCTGCGCATGCGGACGCGCGCCGGCCGTGCGGTGCTCGCCGCGCGTCGCCGCAAGGGCCGCGAGACCCTCAGCGCCTGATCGCGCGCGGGTCCGACCCGCCGGCACGACCCCACGACGGGACCGCTCCTCGCGAGGACGCGGTCCCGTCGTCGTGTGCCGGGTCCCCGCGTCCCTCCCCGCCGGTTCCCCCGTGCTCCCGCGCCCCCTCCGGATCACCCGGCCCCAGGACTTCCGCCTCGTGCTGCGCCGCGGGCGGCGGGCCGGGCGCCGCCGCCTCGTCGTGCACGCCCTGCCGCCCTCGGACGTCCCCCCGACGCCGGACCGGCCGGCCCGGGCGGGGCTGGTCGTCGGCCGCGGCGTGGGCCCGGCCGTGACGCGGCACCGGGTCAGCCGGCGGCTGCGCCACCTCCTGCGCCCGCGCCTCGAGGCGCTGCCGGCGGGGACGGACCTGGTGATCCGCGCGCAGCCGGCGGCCGCCGACGCGACCTCCGCCGAGCTGGGCGAGGACCTCGACGCCGCCCTCGCCCGCCTGCGGCTCACGGACTGAACAGGTAGTTGCGCTCGGTGTCGACGATCCCCGTGACGGGCCGCCAGCCCGCCGACCAGGTGTGGGCGCGGTACCCCAGCTCGCCCGTGAGCCGGGCGAACAGCGCGTCGGCGCCGACGCCGTACTTGCGCGTGTGCCGGTCCTCGATCTCGAGCAGCAGGTGCGGGCGGTGATCCGCGAGCGTCGCGGCGCCGCCGTCGAGCAGCGCGCCCTCCGCACCCTCGACGTCGGCCTTGACCAGCGCGAGCCGGCCCGGCACGAGGTCGGCGACGGCCGTGTCGAGGGTCTCGACCGCCACGGTCTCGAGTCGCTGCCGCGGGAACTCCCGGTTCGGTCCGTCGTCGCACGCCCCGGCCGTCAGGAACGCCCGGCCGTGCACGGGCAGGCCGCGGCGGCGGGGGACGGAGAGCTCCGCGGTCCCGGGGACGGCGCCGAGGGCGACCCGGTGCAGGTGCACCCACGTGAGCCCGGCGGCACGGACGCCGAGCCGCAGCGCCCGGTGGGCGCCGCGCTGGGGCTCGAAGGCGTGGACCGCGCCGCCCGGTCCGACGAGGTCGGCGAGCACGTGGGTGTAGAGACCGAACTCGGCGCCGACGTCGAGGCACACGTCGCCCGGGTCGACGAGGTCCGCGAGACCGAGGATCTCCTTCTCGACGGCGGTGCCCCGGCGCGCGGCGGCCGCGAGGACCCGGTGGACGGCGCGGGAGCGTCGGGTGACACGGCGCCCACCCGGCGACGGTCCGTCCGCCCCGCCACTGCGTCCTTCGGTGGCCGGCCCTCCGACGATCGACACGGCGCGGATGCTCCCACGGTGGTGACGGGCGACCGCCGGAGCCCCGCGGGCGGTCGCTTCCCGGGGCGCGGACGGGCACCATGGAGCGCACGACCGGGAGCGGCGCGTGACGGGCTCCCGGCATCCCCACGGCGGTCGACCGTGGTCGCGACGAGGAGGACGGCATCGGTGGAGGACCGGGCACCGGTGCACGGCGCGGCGGCGGAGCCGCCCGCCGGTGACGCCCGGCAGCCGGACGCCGGGCGCCGGCCCTCGGTCGCCGTGCGCGCGCTGGTCGCCGTGCTCGGCTTCTACCAGCGCTGGATCTCGCCGATGTTCCCGCCGTCGTGCCGCTTCCACCCCACCTGCAGCGCCTACGCCGTCGGCGCGCTGCGGACGCACGGGGTCGTGATCGGCACGGGGTTGACCCTGGTCAGGGTGGCCAAGTGCGCCCCCTGGCACCCTGGAGGCCTGGACCCGGTGCCGCCCCGCGGGCACCGGACGCGGTGCGGGTGGCCCCGCCGCGCCGCCGACACGGGGGCCGAGACCCCCCACCACGAGGAGCGAGAGTCGTGCTGAACTTCATCTACTACCCCGTGTCGGCCATCATGTGGTTCTGGCACGAGGTGTTCGGCTTCGTCCTCGGGCCGGCCAGCGGCCTCGGCTGGGCGCTGTCGGTGATCTTCCTGGTCTTCACCCTGCGCGCGCTGCTGATCAAGCCGTTCATCAGCCAGGTCCGCTCGATGCGGAAGATGCAGGAGTTCCAGCCGCAGATCAAGAAGCTGCAGGAGAAGTACAAGAACGACCGGCAGAAGCTCGCCGAGGAGATGCAGAAGCTCCAGAAGGAGCACGGGGTCAATCCCCTCGGCGGCTGTCTGCCCCTGCTGGTCCAGCTGCCGGTCTTCATCGGTCTGTTCCACGTGCTGCGCGGGTTCCAGCCGAACTACCCGTACAACTACGTCTTCGACCGGGCCGACATCGAGTCGTTCACCAACGCCGACATCTTCGGTGTCCGGCTGAACGAGGCGATCGCCGGCGGCATGCAGTCGCTGGGCACCTTCAGCTTCAACTTCGGCGAGTTCCAGGCCCACGTCCTGCCGGTCGCGCTGCCGCTGATGATCCTCGCGGCCGTCGCCACCCACTTCACCGCACGCGTCTCGCAGCAGCACCCGAGCCCCGCGGCCGCGGCGAACCCGCAGGCCGCGATCATGGGCAAGATCACGATGTGGCTGTTCCCCGCCGGTCTGCTGGTCTTCGGTGCCTTCTTCCCGATCGCGATCCTCATCTACTTCCTGAGCCAGAACACCTGGACGCTCGCGCAGCAGTTCCTCATCTACCGCAAGATCGCCCGCGAGGAGGAGGAGCTGCGCCAGCAGGCCCGCGAGCAGCGTGACGCGCTGGCCCCGAAGCCCGGCCAGAAGCCGCAGGTGGGCCAGAAGCCGCAGGTCGGTCAGAAGCCGCAGCGCCAGCGTCCCGCCGGGACCACCGAGACCGCCGCGGAGGGGACGGCCGACGAGGTCGTCGACGGGGACGGCCCGGACGCCGTCGCCGACGCGGACGCCGACGTGCCGGACGCGCAGCCGGCCGCCGGGTCGGCGGGCTCGACGGCGGGTGGGGCGAGGGCCGCCGGCGGAGGAAAGCCCGGGAAGGGCTCGGGCCGGCGGGCGCCCGGCAAGGTCGGCCCCGCCCGCAACGGTGGCGGCGCCCGCCAGGGGTCCGGCAGCGCGACGCCGGGCAAGGTCGCCCGCGGCGCGAGCGGTGCGGCCAACGGCGCGGGCAACGGGTCGGGGGCATCGGGCGGCAACGGCTCCCACGGCACCGCCGGCGGCAAGGGTGGTGGCAAGGGCGGCCAGCTGGCGTCCTCGGGCCAGGGCAAGCGCGGCAAGAAGAAGAAGTAGCCGGCGGACGGCGGGTGCGGACGGCCAGGCCGTCCCCCGCCGTCGCGGGCCCCGGCCACCGCGCACGCCCCCCGGGCCGCGCGAGCCGGACACGGACCCGCACGCGCGCGTGGAGCGGCGCAGCGCGTGCCAGACGGCCCCCAGGGGCCCGGCGGAAGGAGACGGCGTGTCGGAGACGGTGGCGTCGCAGGAGCACGACCAGGAGCAGGACCAGGAGCAGGAGCAGGACCGTGCGTCCGGCACCGGCCCGGCCGACGACGCGTCGCGGGCCGAGCGCAGTTCGGAGGACCAGCTCGTCCGTGAGGGCGACATCGCGGGCGACTACCTCGAGCGCCTGCTCGACATCCTCGACTTCGACGGGGACATCGACCTGGACGTGGAGGCCGGCCGCGCGGTGGTCAGCGTGGACGGGGGCAAGGACCTCGAGAAGCTCGTCGGCGCCCGCGGCGACGTCCTCGAGGCGCTCCAGGAGCTCACGCGCCTCGCGGTCCAGCAGTCCACCGGCGCCCGCAACCGCCTCATGCTCGACGTCGCCGGCTGGCGCTCGCAGCGCCGCTCCGAGCTGACCGACCTCGGGCGCACCGCCGCCCAGGAGGCCAAGGACACGAACCGCGCGCAGCGCCTGCGGCCGATGACCCCGTTCGAGCGCAAGATCGTGCACGACGCGGTCGCGGCGGTCGGCGGGGTGCGCAGCGAGAGCGAGGGCGAGGAGCCCCGCCGCCGCGTCGTGGTCCACCCGGCGGGCTGAGACCGGTGATCGGTCCGACTCGCCGCGACGTTCCACGTGGAACACGGCGATGAGCACCACCCACGACGGGGCCGCCGACGGCAGCGGCCCCGTCGAGGCGCCGGTGGTCCCGGAGACCCCGGCGGCGGCCGCGGCGGTGTTCGGTGACCGTCTCGCGGCCGCGGAGCGCTACGTCGCTCTGCTCGCCGGGCCCGGTCACGAGCAGGGGGTCATCGGTCCCCGCGAGCTCCCCCGGCTCTGGGACCGTCACGTCCTCAACAGCGCCGCGGTCGGTGAGGTCCTGCCTGCCGACGCCTCGGTGGTCGACGTCGGGTCCGGTGCCGGCCTGCCCGGCATCCCGCTCGCCCTCGCCCGCCCCGACCTCACGATCACGCTCCTCGAGCCGATGGCGCGCCGGGTGGCGTGGCTGGAGCGGGTCGTCGAGGAGCTCGGGCTGGGCGTGACCGTGGTCCGGGGGCGCGCCGAGGAGCGCGAGGCCCGCCGGCGGTGCGGGGAGAGCGACGTCGTCACGGCCCGCGCCGTGGCACCGATCGGGCGACTCACCACCTGGACGCTCCCCCTCGTCCGGCCGGGTGGGATCCTGGCGGCGATGAAGGGTGCGAGCGCCGCGAGCGAGGTCGAGCGCGACCTCAAGGAGATCCTTGCGGCGGGTGGGGACGACCCCCGGGTGGTGCACTGCGGCGTGGGAGAGGCCGCGACCACCGTCGTGCTGGTAAGCCGGAGCGAGCGACGCGGCCCCTCCCCCGGTTCCGGACGCCGCGCGCGCGGCAGGAAGGATCGAGCCCGTGACCGACCGACCGACACCTAGCCGCTCTGTTCCACGTGGAACACCCGCCGACCGTCCCTCCGCCGAGAAGGTGCGCGAGGCCGTCAGCGACGCCGCGGCGAGTGTCGGGGCGGGCGTGCTCGGCGCCGGCGAGGTCCTCTACCCCCACGGTGACGAGGGTCTGACGCCGATCGCCGAGGAGGCCGCCCGCGCCGCGCGCGTGCTGCACCCCGAGGACCACCGGCTGCCCCGGCCCCCCGAGCGCCGCATCATCACCGTCGCCAACCAGAAGGGCGGCGTCGGCAAGACGACGAGCGCGGTGAACCTCGCCGCCGCCCTGTCGCTGCACGGCGCGCGCGTGCTCGTCGTCGACCTCGACCCGCAGGGCAACGCCAGCACCGCGCTCGGCGTCGACCACCGCAGCGGGACCCCGTCGATCTACGAGGTCCTGCTCGGCGAGATGACGATCGACGAGGCGGCCGCCGTCTGCGAGCGCTCCTCGGACCTCCTGTGCGTGCCCGCCACGATCGACCTCGCCGGCTCCGAGATCGAGCTCGTCTCGATGCTCAACCGGGAGTCGCGGCTGAAGAACGCGCTGACGAGCGAGGCGCTCGACCGGCTCGACGTCGACTACGTCCTCATCGACTGCCCGCCGTCGCTGGGCCTGCTGACGCTGAACGCGATGGTGGCGGCGCCCGAGGTGCTCATCCCCATCCAGTGCGAGTACTACGCGCTCGAGGGCCTGAGCCAGCTGCTCAACAACATCGCGCTCGTGCAGTCGCACCTCAATCCCGAGCTGCACGTGTCGACGATCCTGCTGACCATGTACGACGGCCGCACCAAGCTCGCCGACCAGGTGACCAACGAGGTCCGGGCGCACTTCGGCGAGGTCGTCCTGCGCACCGTCATCCCGCGCAGCGTGAAGGTCTCCGAGGCGCCCGGCTTCGGTCAGACCGTGCTCACCTACGACCCGGGCTCGCGGGGAGCGATGAGCTACCTCGATGCGGCACGGGAGTTCGCGGCGCGCGCGGTCGTGCGTCGCCAGCGCGAGGGTGAGGGAGTCCGATGAGCGAGCGCACCGAACGTCGCGGCGGGCTGGGGCGCGGGCTCGCGGCCCTCATCCCGACCGGTCCCCCGGAGACCGACGGCGCCCCGACCCCGTCGCGGCCCGGTCTCGGCCACCAGGCCGCGGACGTCGTGTTCGGGTCGCGGCGGACCCCGGAGCCGCCGGTGGACGCCACGGCGAGCACCGGGTCGGCGGCCGGCGCCGAGGTGTCCGGCGAGGTCGCCGGCGCGGTGTACCGCGAGGTGCGCCTCGACGGCATCCGCGCCAACCCGCGCCAGCCCCGGCAGGTGTTCGACGAGGAGGCGCTCGCCGAGCTCGAGCACTCCATCCGCGAGTTCGGGCTGCTGCAGCCGATCGTCGTCCGCGAGCTGCCCGCGCCGGAGCCGGGACCCGACGGCGGGCCGTCGCTGACCCACGAGCTCGTCATGGGCGAGCGGCGCTGGCGGGCGGCCCAGAAGGTCGGGCTCGAGCACATCCCGGCGATCGTCCGGCAGACGCCCGACGACACCCTCCTGCGCGACGCGCTGCTCGAGAACATCCACCGCGTCCAGCTCAACCCGCTGGAGGAGGCGGCGGCGTACCAGCAGCTGCTCACCGAGTTCGACGTGACGCACGAGCAGCTCGCCGACCGCATCGGGCGCAGCCGCCCGGCGATCACCAACACGATCCGCCTGCTCCGCCTGCCCGTCGCGGTGCAGCGCCGCGTCGCCGCCGGCGTCCTCTCGGCCGGGCACGCCCGCGCGCTGCTCGGTCTCGACGACCCGGGCGCGCAGGAGGAGCTCGCCGCGCGCATCGTCGCCGAGGGCCTGTCGGTGCGCGCCGCCGAGGAGGCGGTGACGCTCGCCCGGGGCGGGCAGCCGCCGGCGAAGAAGGCGCCGGCCCGCCGGCCGATGCACGCGCCGGGGCTCCAGGACCTCGCCGAGCGCCTGTCGGACACGTTCGACACCCGCGTGAAGGTCGAGCTGGGCCAGCGCAAGGGACGGATCGTCGTGGAGTTCGGATCGGTGGACGATCTGGAGCGCATCGCGCGTCTGATGGACTCGGGGCCCTCCCCGGGCTCCTGACACCAGGACTGATCGTCGGGGCCCCCAGCGTCGATCTGGGGGCGCCCTGAGATCGACGGAGAGCGCGGGGTCACTGCGTAGATCGCCCAGCCGGTTCGTCCACCTGGGGGACCCCGCGCCGGAGACGACGCGGGACGGTGCCCGTATCCTCCTCGCGGGCATCGGTCCGCCGGGACACATCGCGGACGAGCTCGACCATCGTCGGGGAAGGCGGAACGCGTGTCGCGGACCTGTGTCGGGGTCACCCTCGACAACATCGATGAGCTGCCGAAGCCGTGCCGTCGATGCGTCTACTGGGAGATCCCCCCACACCTGAGCGACCAGGCGGAGGACTTCGGCACCGTCGAGCTCGAGAAGGAGGCCTGGGTCTCCGGCGTGCTCCTCGAGTGGGGCTCGTGCGGACGGATCGCCCACGTCGACGGCGTCCCCGCCGGCTTCGCGTTCTACGCCCCGCCCACCGCCGTCCCGCGCGCCGCCGCGTTCCCCACCGCGCCCGTGTCCCCGGACGCGGTGCTGCTGTGCGGGCTGCACGTGCTGCCCGACTTCGCCGGCGAGGGCGTCGGGCGCCTGCTGGTGCAGGACGTCGTCCGCGACCTCACCCGCCGCGGCGTCAAGGCCGTCGAGTCGTTCGCGGACGACACCGAGCGCCCGCGCGCCGAGGGCCACGGCCGGACCGACCTGGACACCCCGACCTGCGTGCTGCCCGCGGCGTTCCTGCGCGCCGTGGGCTTCAAGACGGTCGCGCCGCACCCGCGCTGGCCGCGGATGCGCTACGAGCTGCGCACCGGCTTCAACTGGAAGGAGGACGTCGAGGCGGCCATCGCCCAGCTCCTGGGCTCGGTGACCATCTCGACGGCCCCGGCCGCCGCGCCCCCGGCGCGCGTGGGGTGCGGCTGAGGCAGGACGGGCGAGCCCGTTGCGTTCGTCGGACCGGCCGTCGTCCTAGCGGGCGGCGGCCGGGCGGTTGCTCTCGCGCTGGAGCACCTCGGCCCAGGTGAACGTGCCGGTCGGCTTGTCGTCCTGCCCGAGCAGGTAGAGCCGCTTGACGGCGACGAGGATCCCCTCGGCCACGACGTCGCGGAAGCCCGGGTCCAGCAGCGCGGCGCGGTCGCGGTCGTTGGTGAGGTAACCGATCTCCACGCGCACCGCGGGCATGCGCGTGAGCCGCAGGAGCTCCCACGGGCGCGGGTGCACGCCGCAGTCGAGCATCCGGGTGCGGGCCAGCAGCTCGCGGTGGATGAAGCCGGCCAGGGCCTCGCCGACCGTCGAGGTCGCGCCCGTTCCGGTGCCGAAGTGGAACGCGGCGAGGCCGTTGGCGGCGGGGCTGGCGTTCGCGTCGACGTGCAGGGAGAGCACGACGTCGGCGCCCGCGGAGTTGGCGAAACCGGCCCGCTCGGCGTCGGTGGGGCAGTCGTCGGGACCGTGGGAGAGCAGCGCCTCCATGCCCGCGGCGGCCATGCGGCCCTCGAGGCGGCGGGCGATGTCGCCCACGAGACCCGCCTCGGTGACCTGGTCCGCCCCGGTGCCCACCGAGACGCCGCGGTCGGCGCCCCCGTGGCCCGGGTCGATGACGATGCGCTTGCCGGAGAGCCGCGGGCCGGCACGGTGCAGGCGCTCCTGCTCGCGCAGCAGGCCCGGGCGCCCGCCGGTGACCTTGCGGCCGAGGTAGCCGAGGTGGCGCAGGGTGCGCGGCCCGCACATGCCGTCGGGGCTCATGCCGTAGTCGCGCTGGAAGCTGCGCAGCGCCTGCTCGGTCTGGCGGCCGAAGACGCCGTCGGCGCGGCCCGAGTCGTACCCGAGCTCGAGGAGCCGCTCCTGCAGCGAGAACACGTCGTCGCCGGTGAGCGGCTGCTGGGTGTTGAGCAGCAGCATGCGGTCGCCCAGCGCCCAGCGGGCGTCCCGCAGGGCCCGGTAGGTGGCGGGGCCGACGATGCCGTCGGTGATGAGGCCCCGCCGCTGCTGGAAGATGCGCACGGCCTGCTCGAGCTGGTCGTCGAACAGGGCGGGACCGGGGCCCGTCGGCTCGAGGATCCCCATCTCCTCGAGTGCTGCCCGGACCTCGGCGACCGGCGGGCCGGCGTCACCGCGGCTGAGCAGCTGCATGCACTTCGCTCCCGATCGTCCGCGTCCGGGGTCCGGACTCCACACCTCGTCGCGCTTCACTGAGGCCTCATTGTGCCCTGCCGCGCGGGTCACGCCGTGCAGCGGGGCGTCGTCGCGGGTCACGGTTCGGGCTCGCCCAGCGCACGCACGACGGCGCCGGGCGGTCACCACGAGGGGTGACCGCCCGGCGCCGCGGCGACGAACGGATCGGTGTCCGGGCTCCGTCAGGCCAGGACGTCCGAGAGGTCGTCGAGCAGGACGGACTTCGGCTTCGCGCCGACGATCTGCTTGACCGGCTTGCCGCCCTGGAAGACGAGCAGGGTCGGGATCGACATGACCTGGTAGTCACGCGCGGTGGCCGGGTTCTGGTCGATGTCGAGCTTGGCCACGGTCAGCTTGTCGCCGTGCTCGGCGGCGATCTCCTCGAGGACCGGGGCGACCATCTTGCAGGGGCCGCACCAGGTCGCCCAGAAGTCGACGACGACGGGCTTGTCGCTGCCCAGGACCTCGTCGGCGAAGGTGGCATCGGTGACGTTCACGGGCGCGCTCATCGCGGCTCTCCTCGGGTGTTGCGGTTGACTGCTCGGGCGATCAGGACGGGGCGGGGACGGCGTCGCCGGCGGGCTCGGACGATCCCTCGTCCACCGAACCCGCGCGGGCGGTCGGACCCCCGTCGCGAGCGTGGATCGACGCGAAGTCGTCCACCTCGGCACCGTCGACGCCCGGGGTGGGCGGCGGGGCGGTGTCGCGGGTGTTGTCGGGCTGCTCGGCGAGCCAGCGCTCGGCGTCGATGGACGCCTGGCACCCGCTGCCGGCGGCCGTGATGGCCTGGCGGTAGGTGTGGTCGACGAGGTCGCCGCAGGCGAAGACGCCGGGGATGTTGGTGCCGGTGCCGGGCAGGGCCACGCGGACGTAGCCCTCGTCGTCGGTGTCGACGACGTCGCGGACGAGCCCCGAGCGCGGGTCGTGACCCACGGCGACGAACATGCCGGTGACGGCCAGCGTGTCCTCCTCGCCGGTCACGGTGTTGCGGACCCGGACGCCCTCGACGGTGTTCTCGCCGAGCACCTCCTCGACCACCGTGTCCGTCCGGATGGTGATCTTCGGGTCCTGGCGGGCGCGCTCCAGCATGATCCCGGAGGCCCGGAACTCGCTGCGCCGGTGGAGGATCGTCACCGACCGGGCGAACCGCGTCAGGAACGTGGCCTCCTCCATGGCGGAGTCGCCGCCGCCGACCACGACGATGTCGTGCTCGCGGAAGAAGAAGCCGTCACAGGTCGCACAGGCGCTGACCCCGCGGCCCAGCAGTTTCTCCTCGCCGGGTACGCCCAGGTACCGGGCCTGCGCGCCCATGGCGAGGATGACGGCGCGGGCGTGGTGGTCGGTGCCGTTGACCCGGACCGACTTGACGTCACCCGTGAGGTCCATCGACTCGACGTCCTCGGGACGCAGGTCCGCCCCGAAGCGCTCGGCCTGCCGGCGCATGCGGTCCATGAGCTCGGGGCCCTGGATCTCCTCGGCGAACCCCGGGTAGTTCTCGACGCCCGTCGTGGTCATGAGGGCGCCACCGAACTGGCTGCCCTCGAACTCGAGCACGTCGAGCTGGGCGCGCGAGGCGTACACCGCTGCGGTGTACCCAGCCGGTCCCGAGCCCACGATGATGACGTCGTGGATGGTCTGGTCGCTCACGTGGGCGTCAACGTCACGGACCCCCGCAGGATTCCCCCTGCGGA
>NZ_JAQZAN010000006.1 GCF_028737255.1 Actinomycetospora straminea
GGACAAACACACCAAACATTCAGCACACTGTTGAGTTCTCAAAGGACAACCACACGCGCCTCGCCACGACCGATTCGGTCGAGTTCATCGCGGTGATCCCACCCTACACGATCCACCGTGGTGGACCCGCCGGTAGGGCGACCTCCTAGCTTAGTTGTCCGCAGGACCCGGGGGCAACCCCGTTCTTGCGATGACCAGAACTCTACACACGCCCGAAACCCGCCCTGCACCGGGGGGTCGATCTCCGCGTCGTTGCTGGTCACACCTGGTTCCCGCCCCGGACGGGGCCGAAACCGCCCGTCAGGACCCCACGAGCTCCACGCCGGCGGTGTTGCGCTTGCCCCGCCGGACGACGAGCCAGCGGCCGTGGAGCAGGTCACCGTCGGCCGGCTCCCAGTCCTCGGTCTCGATCTTCGTGTTGTTCACGTAGGCGCCGCCCTCGGCGACGGTGCGCCGCGCCGCGCCCCGGCTGGCGGACAGGCCGCTGCCCACGAGCAGGTCGACGATCGTCGGCTTCTCCGACCGCGTGGCGGTGAACGACGGGATCTCCGCGACGGCCGCCGCGAGCGTCGACGCGTCCAGCGCGGCCAGCTCCCCCCGCCCGAACAGCGCCCGGCTGGCCGCCTCGGCCCGCTCGACCTCGTCCTCGCCGTGCACGAGCGCCGTCACCGACCGGGCCAGCGCCCGCTGCGCCTCGCGCGCCTGCGGCTTCTCCTCGGTGTGGCGCTCGAGCTCGGTGATCTCGTCGTGGGAGAGCCAGGTGAACGCGCGCAGGTAGGTGCCCACCATCGCGTCCTCGGCCTGGATCCAGAACTGGTAGAAGGCGTACGGGCTGGTCAGCTCGCGGTCGAGCCAGACGGTGCCGCTCTCGGTCTTGCCGAACTTGGTGCCGTCGGCCTTCGTGACGAGCGGCGTCCCGAGCGCGTGCAGCGACCGTCCCTCGACGCGGTGGACGAGGTCCGTGCCGGCGGTGAGGTTGCCCCACTGGTCGCTCCCGCCGGTCTGCAACGTGCAGCCGTAGCGGCGGAAGAGCTCGAGGAAGTCGTAGGACTGGAGCAGCTGGTAGGAGAACTCGGCGTAGCTGATGCCCTCCTCGGACTCCATACGCCGGCTCACGGCCTCCTTGGCGAGCATCCGCCCGACCCGGAAGTGCTTGCCGACGTCGCGCAGGAAGTCGAGCGCCGAGAGGCCCTCGGTCCAGTCCAGGTTGTTCACCAGCAGCGCGGCGTTCGGCGTCCCGGACGAGAAGTCGAGGAACGGGCGCAGCTGGGCGCCGAGCTTGTCCACCCAGCCGACGACGACGTCGCGGTCGTTGAGCGTGCGCTCCGACGTCGGCTTCGGGTCGCCGATGAGCCCCGTCGCCCCGCCGACCAGCGCGATCGGGCGGTGGCCCGCCTGCTGGAAGCGGGCGAGCGTGAGCCACTGCAGCAGGTGCCCGATGTGCGCGCTGGGCGCGGTGGGGTCGATCCCGGAATAGAGCGTGACCATCCCCGCGTCGAGGTCCCGGCGCAGCGCGTCGAGGTCGGTGCTCTGGGCGATGAGGCCCCGCCAGGCGAGGTCGTCGAGGATGTGCGGTCCGGTCACGCGTCCAGTCTGCCGAACCCCGTCACCAGTCCGGTCCCTCGGCCCGGGCTCGGCCCGCCTTGTACGGCGTCACGGCCCGGGAGCCGGCGACCCAGAACCGCCACGGCCGCTCCTGACCCGCGGCGACGCCGACCCGCGGGCCGGTGCGGACGTCGTCGTCACCGACCGGCTCCCCCGCCAGCAGCCGCACCGGCGACGACGGGGACAGGACGTCGACGCCGTTGGCCTTCCGGTCGAGCCCGAGCAGCGTGCACAGCCGCGCGGGGCCCCGGGCGAGCTCGGCGTCGCGGCCCCGGGCCGTCGGGCGGCGGGCGTGGGCCGCGCCGGCGTCGGAGAGCACCTCCCCCGCCCGCAGCAGCACCGCACCCGCGACGCCGTCGCGCAGGCAGACGACGTTCGCGCAGAAGTGCATGCCGTAGACGAAGTAGACGTACAGGTGACCCGCCGGGCCCCACATCACCGCGTTGCGGGCGGTCTTCCCGCGGTAGCAGTGCGAGCCGGGGTCGTCGGCGCCGCGGTAGGCCTCCACCTCCACGAGCCGGACGCGGACCTCGCCCTGTGGCGTGTCCGCGGCGATCTCGCAGCCGAGCAGCCGGCGCGCCGCGGGGAGGACGTCGTCGGACAGCGCCGACCGGTCGAGCAGCATCGGCCGCGATCCTGCCCCAGGCGACCCACCGTCACCGCGCGAGGTAGTCGACCGCGCGCACCGGCTCCGCCTCGTCGTACCCGACGGGCAGGTGGACGCGCCCGGCCGTGGTCCGGAAGTAGACCTCCCAGGCGTGGAAGGCCAGGTAGGCGCGCTCGTCGTCCTGCATCACCGCGGCGTAGGCGCGGACGGCGCGGACGTAGCGCTCGTCGTCGTTGTAGCGCTCCAGGGCCCGATCGAGGCCGTCCGCGGTGGCGCCGCCGTTGGCGCGCAGGTAGTTGGCCGCGCCGAGGATCGCGTCGTGCGGGTCGGTGACGTCGCCGCCGAGCCCGTAGCTCGCCCACGTCGCGGGCATGAACTGCATGGGCCCCCGCGCGCCGGCCTCGGAGTGCGAGGCGATGCGGCCCATGCGGCTCTCGACGAGGTTCACCGCCGCAAGCACCGTCCACGGCACCCCGAAGCGCTCCTGGGCCTCGGCGTAGTGCGCCCGCAGGCGCTCGGGCGGCAGCGGCGCGGCGATGCGCCAGGCCGGGAGCATCTCGCCGGGCCCGCGCTTCGCCATCGCGAGGAGGTCGCGCCCGGCGCCGACGATGCGCCCGGTGGCCTCGGCGGTCTCCGGCGACAGGGCCGCGAGCACGGGCGGGAGCCGCTCGGGGTGGAAGGCGAGCTCCTCGTACGCCACCTGGGCCGTGCGCCCCGCGGCCGCCACGTCCTGGGGCGAGCGGGTGGGGTCGGCGACGGTGCGCCGGGCCTCCTCGAGCACGGCGGCCAGGGCGGCGGGCTCGGTGGGGACGCTCGGGCCGTGGGGGCCGATCGGGTCGGACGACGAGATCGACGACGGGGGCGACGACGCCGGCGACGGGGTGGCGGGCGTGCTCGCGGCGGGCGACGGGGGGCCGCTCGCACACCCGCCCAGGGCCGTCAGCACGGCGGCGAGCAGCGCGACGACCCCCACCCACGCACGGCCCCCGCCCACGGGATCCAGCCTAGGCGTCGGGAGATCCCCGAGCTGATCTGCCGGGTGATCCACGTACCGATACGGACGTCCGATGTCAGCGACGCCACTTCGCTGACACGAGCGTCAGCGGCGCTCGATCGGGCGGCCGGCCCAGGCGTGGGCCTCGATCGCGGCGGCGAAGACGCGGTCGAGCTGCTCGGAGACCCGCTTCGGGGCCGTGCCGCCGTGGGCGTCGCGCGAGGCGATCGAGCCGGCGACGGTGAGCACCGCGCGGACGTCCGGGGTCAGCGCCGGGTCGCACGCGGCGAGCTCGTCGTCGGTGAGCTCGTCGAGCCCGACGCCGCGTTCCTCGGCCGCCCGCACGCACGCCCCCGCCGCGGCGTGGGCCCGCCGGAACGGGACGCCCTCCCGCACCAGCCACTCGGCGAGGTCGGTGGCGAGCGTGAAGCCGGCCGGGGCGAGCTCGGCGAGGCGGTCGGTGTGGAAGGTCAGCGTCCTGATCATGCCGGCCATCGCCGGGAGCACCATCGCGAGCTGGGCCGCCGAGTCGAACAGCGGCTCCTTGTCCTCCTGCAGGTCGCGGTTGTACGCGAGCGGGAGGGCCTTGAGCGTCGTCATCAGCCCGGCGAGGTTCCCGACGAGCCGCCCCGCCTTGCCGCGCGCGAGCTCCGCGACGTCCGGGTTCTTCTTCTGCGGCATGATCGACGACCCGGTCGACCAGGCGTCGGCGAGCGTCACGTATCCGAACTCCGCGGTCGCCCAGAGGATGACCTCCTCGGCGATCCGCGAGAGGTCCACCGCGATCTGGGCCAGCACGTACGCGCCCTCGGCGGCGAGGTCGCGCGACGCCGTGCCGTCGATGGAGTTGTCGACGGCGTCGACGAAGCCCAGGTCGCGGGCCACGGCGGCCGGGTCGAGGCCCAGCGAGGTGCCGGCGAGCGCCCCCGACCCGTAGGGCGAGTACGCCAGCCGCCGGTCGAGGTCGCGGCACCGGCCGACGTCGCGCAGCAGGGCCTGGGCGTGCGCCCCGAGGTGGTGGGCCAGCAGCACCGGCTGGGCGTGCTGCAGGTGCGTGCGCCCCGGCATGGCGGCGTCCGGGTGGGCGCGGGCCTGGATGAGCAGCGCGTCGACCACGCCCGCCACGCCCCGCACGACGTCGCGCAGCTCGTCGCGCAGCCACATCCGCAGCTGCGTGGCGATCTGGTCGTTGCGCGAGCGCCCGGCGCGCAGGCGCCCGCCGACGTCCTCGCCCGCCCGCTCGATGAGGCCGCGCTCGAGGGCGGTGTGCACGTCCTCGTCGTCCTCGGCGGGCTGGAACGCGCCGGACTCGACGTCGTCGGCGAGCCGGCGCAGCCCGTCGAGCATGGCCTCGAGCTGGGTGTCGGTGAGCAGCCCCGCGCCGTGGAGGACCCGCGCGTGGGCCCGGGACCCGGCGATGTCGTACGGCGCGAGCACCCAGTCGAACTGGGTCGACTTCGACAGCGCCGCCATCACCGCGTCCGGGCCCGAGGCGAACCGCCCGCCCCAGAGGGCCGAGCCTTCCGGCATTACTTCAGGTCCCGCTTGGCCGCGATCTTCGACGGGAGACCCCAGAGCTGCACGAAGCCCTTGGCCAGCGACTGGTCGAACAGGTCGCCCTCGTCGTAGGTGGCGAGGTTGAAGTCGTAGAGCGACTGCGCGCTGCGCCGGCCCGTCGGGACCGCGCGCCCGCCGTGCAGCGTCATCCGGACCTCGCCGGTGACGTGCTCCTGGGTGGTGTCGACGAAGGCGTCGAGGCTGCGGCGCAGCGGCGAGAACCACAGGCCGTCGTAGACCAGCTCGCCCCAGCGCTGCTCGACCTGGCGCTTGAACCGCGCCTGCTCCCGCTCGACGGTGACGTTCTCGAGCTCCTGGTGCGCGGTGATCAGCGCGATCGCGCCCGGCGCCTCGTAGACCTCGCGGCTCTTGATGCCGACCAGGCGGTCCTCGACCATGTCGAGCCGCCCGATGCCCTGCGCGCCCGCGCGCTGGTTGAGCTGCTCGATGGCCTGCAGCACCGAGACCTTCTGACCGTCGATGGTCACCGGCACGCCGGCCTCGAAGCCGACGACGACCTCGTCGGCGTCACGCGGCTCGGCGGGGTTCGCGGTGTAGGAGTAGACGTCCTCGATGGGCCCGTTCCAGATGTCCTCGAGGAAGCCGGTCTCGACCGCGCGGCCCCAGACGTTCTGGTCGATCGAGTAGGGCGAGCGCTTGCTGACGTCGATGGGCAGCGAGCGCTCCTCGGCCCACTGGATCGCCTTCTCGCGGGTCCAGGCGAAGTCGCGGACCGGGGCGATGACGTCGAGGTCCGGGGCCAGCGCGCCGACGCCGACCTCGAAGCGGACCTGGTCGTTGCCCTTGCCGGTGCACCCGTGGGCGACGGTCGAGGCCCCGTGGGCGCGGGCCGCCTCGGCGAGGTGCTTGACGATCAGCGGCCGCGACAGCGCCGAGACCAGCGGGTAGCGGTCCATGTAGAGCGCGTTGGCGCGCAGCGCCGGGAGGCAGTACTCCTCGGCGAACTCGTCGCGCGCGTCGGCGACCGCGGCCTCGACCGCGCCGCAGTCCAGGGCCCGCTTGCGGATGACCTCGAGGTCCTCCCCGCCCTGGCCCACGTCGACGGCGACCGCGACGACCTCGCGGCCGGTCTCCTCGGCGATCCAGCCGATGGCGACCGAGGTGTCGAGGCCCCCGGAGTACGCCAGCACGATGCGCTCGCTCACTGCTGTCCTTCTTCCGTCTCGTTCTCGTGTGCGGAGGACGACCGCGCCGTCGTCCTGGTGCCCAGGGCCCGCAGGCGGGCTGCGAGCCCGGCCCCGTCGAGGGGCTCGCGGGCGACGACGAGCACCGTGTCGTCGCCGGCGATGGTGCCGACCACCTCGGCCAGCGACGCCCGGTCCAGGGCGCTGGCGAGGTAGTGCGCGCCCCCGGGCGGGGTGCGCAGGACCGCGAGGTTGCCGGAGTGGTCGGCGGAGACCAGCAGCTCGGCGAGCAGCCGGGACAGTCTGTCGGTGCCGCCGGTGATGCCGCGCACCGGGCTCCCGTCGTCGGGGACGACGTAGCGCCCGACGCCGCCGTCGGCGCCGCGCAGCTTCACCGCGCCCAGCTCGTCGAGGTCGCGCGAGAGCGTCGCCTGCGTGACCTCGACGCCCTCCGACGCGAGCAGCGCGGCCAGCTCGGCCTGGCTGTGCACCTCGCGCTCGGTGAGCAGCGCGACGACCCGGGCCTGGCGGGAGGCCCGGCTCGTCACACCCTTCGCGGTCTCGGTCACGAGTGCTCCAGCAGCCACGTGAGCACCGCCTTCTGGGCGTGCAGGCGGTTCTCCGCCTCGTCCCAGACCGCCGACGCCGGGCCGTCGATCACGCCGGCGGTGATCTCCTCGCCGCGGTGGGCGGGCAGGCAGTGCAGCACGGTGACGTCGGACGCCGCCCGCGCGACCGCCTCCTCGTCGAGGCGGAACGGTTCGAGGGTGGCGCGGTCGCGGCCGTCGGACTCCTGGCCCATCGAGGTCCAGGTGTCGGTGACGAGCACGTCCGCGTCCGCGGCGGCCGCGGCGGGGTCGTCGGTGACGACGACCGAGCCGCCGGTCTCCGCGGCCCGCGCCCGGGCGTCCTCGACGACCGACGGGTCGGGCGTGAAGCCCGCCGGCGCGCCGACCCGCACGTGCATCCCGGCGGTCACCCCGCCGAGCAGCAACGAGTGGGCCATGTTGTTGGCGCCGTCGCCGAGGTAGGCGAGCACCTGGCCGGCGGTGCGGCCGCGGCGCTCGACGACGGTCTGCAGGTCGGCGAGGACCTGGCAGGGGTGGAAGCCGTCGGTCAGCGCGTTGACCACCGGGACGGTCGCGTGCGCGGCCATCTCCTGGATGCGCTCCTCGGCGCCCGTGCGCCAGACGATGGCGTCGACGTAGCGCGAGAGCACCCGCGCGGTGTCGGCGATCGTCTCGCCGCGACCGAGCTGGGCGGCCTGGCCGTCGATCATGACCGGGGTGCCGCCGAGCGCGGCGATGCCGACCTCGAACGACACCCGCGTGCGGGTCGAGGCCTTGTCGAACACGACCGCCACCGCCCGCGGCCCGTCCAGCGGGCGGAAGCGGAACGGGTCGGCCTTCATCGTGGCCGCCAGCTCGAGCACCTCGGCCTGCTCGGCCGGGGTGAGGTCGTCGTCGCGCAGGAGGTGGCGGACGCGCGTCTCGGTGCTGGTCACGAGCCCGCCGCCTCGGCGGCCGCGACGCCCTGGTCGAGGATCTCGGGCAGCGCGGTGAGGAAGCCGTCGACCTGCTCGTCGGTCACCACGACCGGCGGGGCGAGCCGGACGCGCTCCGGGACGGCGTTGTTGATGAGGTAGCCGGCCTCGCGGCCCGCGGCGGCGACCTGGGTGGAGACGGGCTCGTTCAACGCGATCCCGATGAGGATGCCGACGGCGTCGACGTGGTCCACGGCGCCGTGGCCCAGGCCCTCGACCCGGGTCGCGACGTCCCGGCCCAGGGCGGTGGCGCGGTCGAGGAGCCCCTCGGACGCGATGGTGTCGAGGACCGCCAGCGCGGCCGCGCAGCACACGGGGTTCCCGCCGAACGTCGTGCCGTGCTGGCCGGGGCCGAGCAGGTCGCCGGCCGCCCCCACGCCGATGCAGGCGCCGATCGGCAGCCCGCCGCCCAGGCCCTTGGCCAGGGTGACGACGTCCGGCACGACGTCGGTGCGCTGGTGGGCGAACCACCGCCCGGTGCGCCCGACCCCGGTCTGGACCTCGTCGAGCACCAGCAGGGCGCCGCGCGCCGTGGTGATGTCGCGGGCGGCGCGCAGGTAGCCGTCGGCCGGGACGATGACGCCGGCCTCGCCCTGCATCGGCTCGAGGAACACCGCGGCCGTGTCGTCGTCGACGGCCGCGCGCAGCGCCTCGACGTCGCCGTAGGGCACGAACTCCACGCCGGGCACGAGCGGCTCGAACGGCGTGCGCTTGGCCGGCTGCCCGGTCAGCGAGAGCGCGCCCATGGTCCGGCCGTGGAACGCGTTCTCCGCCGCCACGACCTTCTGCCGCCCGGTCCGCCGAGTGATCTTGAACGCGGTCTCGTTCGCCTCGGCGCCGGAGTTGCAGAACAGCACCCGGCCCGGGTGGCCGAGGAGGTCCAGCAGGCGCTCGGCGAGCTCGACGGTGAGCGGGTTGATCACGAGGTTGGAGGTGTGCCCGAGGGTCGCGACCTGCCGCGAGACCGCCTCGACCACGGCCGGGTGGGCGTGGCCGAGCAGGTTGACCGCGATGCCGCCGAGCAGGTCGAGGTACTCGCGCCCGTCCGCGTCCCACACCCGCGCGCCCTCGCCGCGCACGAGGCTGATCGGCGGGGTGCCGTAGTTGTCCATCAGCGAGGCGCTCCAGCGGCGGCGGAGGTCCTCACCCGAGATCGTCGTGGTCATCCGTCACGCCTCCTTCCCGTCGGCCGGCACGACCATCGTCCCGACACCGGCACTCGTGAACACCTCGAGCAGCACGGAGTGCGCCACCCGGCCGTCGATGACGTGCGCCCGCGGCACGCCGCCCTGCACGGCCCGCAGGCAGGCCTCCATCTTCGGGATCATGCCGCTGGCCAGCGTCGGCAGGAGCGCGGCGAGCTCGACGTCGTCGATCGTCGAGCGCAGGCTCGAGCGGTCCGGCCAGTCGGTGTAGAGCCCCTCGACGTCGGTGAGGACGACGAGCTTGCGGGCGCCGAGCGCCTCGGCCAGCGCGGCCGCGGCGGTGTCGGCGTTGACGTTGTGCACGACGCCGTCGACGTCGGGGGCGACGGTCGAGACGACGGGGATGCGCCCGCCGGCGACGAGGTCGAGCACGGCGGCCGGGTTGACCTCGACGACGTCGCCGACGAGGCCGACGTCGACCTGCTCGCCGTCGACGGTCGCGGTGCGCCGCGCGGCGGTGAAGAGGCGAGCGTCCTCGCCGGAGAGGCCGACGGCGTAGGGGCCGTGGGCGTTGATCAGGCCGACGAGCTCGCGGCCGACCTGCCCGACGAGCACCATCCGGACGACGTCCATCGTCTCGGGCGTCGTGACCCGCAGGCCGCCGCGGAACTCGCCCTCCATGCCGAGCCGGCCGAGCATGCTCGTGATCTGGGGGCCGCCGCCGTGGACGACGACCGGGCGGATGCCGGCGAGGCGCAGGAAGACCATGTCCTCGGCGAACGCGCGGCGCAACGCGTCGTCGGTCATCGCGTTGCCGCCGTACTTGACGACGACGACCGCGCCCTGGAAGCGCTGCAGCCAGGGCAGGGCCTCGGCCAGGACGCCGGCCTTGGCGGCGGCCTCGTGGTAGCGGTCGGGCACGTCGGCGGGGACGGGGATGCTCGTGAGCGCCTGATCGATGTCGGTCATGTGGAGTACGCGCTGTTCTCCTCGACGTACGCGTGCGAGAGGTCCGTCGTCAGCACCGTGGCCTGCCCGTCGCCGAGCCCGAGGTCGACCTCGACGGTGACCTCGGGCCCCGAGAGGTCGGCCTTGGACCGGTCGCCCACCGCCGTGGCCGCCTCGCAGAGCAGCACGCCGTTGACGGTGACCGACAGGGTCCCGGGCTCGACCGTCGCCTCGCTCGCCCCGACCGCGGCGGCGATCCGGCCCCAGTTCGGGTCGGAGCCGAACAGCGCGGTCTTCACCAGGCTGTCGCGGGCGATCGCGCGGGCGCCGACCAGCGCGTCGTGGTCGTCGCGGGCGCCGGTGACGGTGACCGCGATCCGCTTGGTGACGCCCTCGGCGTCGGCCTGCAGGCCGCGCGCCAGGTCGGCGCACACCTCGGTGACGACCTCGGTGAACGCGTCGGCGTCCGCCTCGACCCCCGAGGCGCCGGAGGCGAGCAGCAGCACCGTGTCGTTGGTGCTGGTGGAGCCGTCGATGTCGAGGCGGTCGAAGGTCCGGGCGGTGGCGTCGCGCAGGGCGGCGTCGGCGGTGCCGGCGTCCACGACCGCGTCCGTCGTCACCACGACCAGCATCGTCGCCAGGCTCGGGGCCATCATCCCGGCGCCCTTGGCGAAGCCGCCGACCGTCCAGCCGTGGCGGCTCGCGGCGGCCTGCTTGTCGACGGTGTCGGTGGTGAGCACCGCGGTGGCGGCGCGCGTGCCCGCCTCCTCTCCGTCGGCGAGCTCACCCGCGGCCGCGTCCACCCCGGCCAGCAGCTTCTCGAGCGGCAGGCGCTCGCCGATGAGGCCGGTGGAGCAGACGGCGACCTCGATGGCGCCGCAGCCCAGGACCTCGGCGACGTGCTCGGCGGTGCGGTGGGTGTCGCCGAACCCGTCGGGCCCGGTGCAGGCGTTGGCGCCGCCGGCGTTGAGGACGACGGCGCGCAGGTCGTGCTCCTGGAGCACCTGCTGCGACCACAGCACGGGCGCGGCCTTGACCTGGTTGCGCGTGAACACGCCGGCCGCGACCTGCTGGGGGCCGTCGTTGACGACGAGGGCGAGGTCGGGGCGCTCTCCGTGGGCGCGCAGGCCGGCGCGGACGCCGGCGGCCCGGAAGCCCTGGGGCGCGGTGACGCTCACGGGTGCAGTCCCGTCGTCGGGAGACCGAGGGTCTCGTCGAGGCCGAGGGCGAGGTTGACCGACTGGAACGCGCCGCCGGCGGTGCCCTTGGTGAGGTTGTCGATGACGGCGGTGACGACCAGCCGGCCGGCGTCGGGGTCGACGGCGACCTGGATCTGCACGCTGTTCGACCCCACGACCGACTTGGTCTGCGGCTGCACGCCGGCCGGGAGCAGGTGCACGAACGGCTCGGGGTCGTAGGCCTTGGCGTAGGCCTCGCGGGCCTGCTCCTCGGTGATCCCGTCGTCGGCCAGCGGGGCGCTCGCGACGGCGAGGATACCGCGCGGCATGGGCGCGAGGACCGGCGTGAACGACACGCGCACGGGCTGCGGGCTCACCGTGGCGAGGTTCTGGGTGATCTCCGGGGTGTGCCGGTGCCCGCCGCCGACGCCGTACGCGGTGGCCGAGCCCATGACCTCGGCGCCGAGCAGGTGCGGCTTCGCGGCCTTGCCCGCGCCGGAGGTCCCGGAGAACGCCACGATGCTGACCTCGGGCGCCACCAGCCCGGCGGCGACGGCCGGGAAGGCGGCCAGGGTGCTCGCCGTCGGGTAGCAGCCGGGGACGGCGATGCGTCGGGCGTCCCGGAGGGCCTCGCGGGCGCCGGGCAGCTCGGGCAGCCCGTAGGGCCACGCCCCGGCGTGCTCGCCGCCGTACCAGCGCTGCCAGGCGGCCGTGTCGGTGAGCCGGTGGTCGGCGCCGCAGTCGACGACGAGCACGTCGTCCGGCAGCTGGGCCGCGAGCTCGGCCGAGCGCCCGTGGGGCAGGGCGAGGAACACGACGTCGTGCCCCGCGAGCTGCTCGGGCGTGGTCTCGGCGATCACGCGATCGGCGAGCGAGGGCAGGTGGGGCTGGTGGGCGCCCAGGGCGGTGCCTGCGGACTCCCCCGCCGTCACCGCCCCGATCTCGACCTCGGGGTGGCCCAGGGCGAGCCGCAGCACCTCACCCCCGACGTACCCGCTGGCTCCGGCGACCGCGACGCGCATACGCATCACTATGCATGTTCACGGAAACCCATGCAACGCGGGGTCGGGTGGGCCCGGTTACTGGCTCGTATCGCTCGGTGGGCGAGCGATACGAGCCAGTAACCGCCGTCAGTTCGTGTCGCGCAGGGAGTGCCGGGGCTTCGTGGTCGACGGGTAGGGCGCGCGGGGGCCAGCGTCGACGCCGGTGCCGGCGCTGCCGCGGGGCGCCGACGGGAACGACGGGTGCGGCTCGCGGAACGCGCCCGACGGCTCCCCGAACGCCAGCGACGGGGTGGGCTCGCGGAAGGGGTCCGACGGCAGGGGCTCGCTGAACGGCTCGCTGAACGGCACGCTGAACGGCTCGCCGAACGGCAGCGACGGGTGCGGCTCGCGGATGCTCTCGAAGCTGCCCGACCGCGTCATCTGCATCGCGGGGATGCCCTGGGAGTCGGTGGCGCTGCCGGTCGGGACGCGGGTCCCGGACGGGGGCGTCGGCGGCACGAACGGCGCGGACGGGACCGACGGCATGCGCCGCGGGCCTGTCACCGACGGGTCGGCGCCCCAGGTCGGCACCACCGGCGTGGCCCCGGTGGGCAGGTCCTCGGCCCCCTCGCCGCGAGTGGCCGGGGCGGGGTCAGGGGCGGCGTCCGGAGCGGCGTCCGCCACGCGCGGCGCCACCGTCGGCGGAGCGTCGGTGTCGGGCAGGGGGGCGGCGTCGCGGCGGCCGACGGCGACGAGGTCGCGGCCGAGGAGCCCGGAGACGACCCAGTCCAGGGCGATGCGCACGGTCCGGTCGGCCGTCGGCACGGCCCACAGGTGGTAGGCGCGGTGCAGCGCGAACGCGGGCCACCCGGTCACGCGCAGCGGGCCGATCTGGGCCGCACCGCGCCGGCGGCCCAGACCGGCCACGGCGCCGGCGTTCTGGTGGCGGTAGCCGCGCAGCAGCCGGCCGGCGAGGAAGGCGTCGACGTTGCGCGCGAGCAGCCGGGCCTGGCGCACGGCGTGCTGGGCGGTCGGGGCGGTGGTCACCGGCTCGCCGTCGCGCGGAACGGGCACGGTCACGTCGGGCACCGCGGCGCAGTCGCCGGCGGTGAAGACGTGGGCGCGGTCGCGGACCTGCAGCGTCGTCGCGCAGCGCACGCGGCCGCGCGGGTCGAGGGGCAGGTCGGTGCGCTCGAGCAGCGGGTTCGGCACGGAGCCGGCGGCGACGACGATGGTGTCGGTGGCGAAGGTCGGCCCGCCGGCGAGCACGACGCGCCCGCCCTCGGCCGACGTGATCTTCGCGCCGACCCGGACCTCGATGCCGCGGCGCAGCAGCTGGGCGTGCACGCGGGCGGCGAGCGCCGGGCTGACCTCGGGCATGATCCGCCCGGCGGCCTCGAGGAGCACCCACTGGATCTCCTCGGCGATGTGCCCGGGCTGGTGCTTCGCGGCGCGGCGCGTCATGTCCTCGAGCTCGCCGAGCACCTCGAGGCCCGCGAAGCCGCCGCCGATCACCGTGAAGGTCAGCAGGCGCCGGCGCTCGGCCGGATCGGTCGTGGACGACGCGGCGTCGAGGCGCGAGAGGACGTGGTCGCGCAGCGCGAGCGCGTCGGTGACCGACCGGAACGGCAGCGCCCGCTCGTCGAGACCCGGGATCGGCAGGCGCCGCGGCGACGTGCCGGGGGCGACGACGAGGACGTCGTAGCCGATCTCGCGGGTGCCGCCGTCGGGCAGGCTCACCACGGCGCGGCGGGAGGCGTCGTCGATCGCGGCGACCGAGCCCGTGATGACGTCGCAGCGGCGCAGGACCCGCCGCAGCGGCACGGTGAGGTGGCGCGGCTCGATGGCGCCGGCGGCGGCCTCGGGCAGGAACGGCTGGTAGGTCATGTGCGCCTGCGGGTCGACGACCGTGATGCCGGCGATGGCGGTCGACGCGTCGCCCGGGCCGAGGTGGCGCCCACCGCGCGTCCCGCCCGGCAGGCGCGCCTGCAGCGCCCGCGCGGCGACGAGACCGGCGTAGCCGCCGCCGACGACGAGCACCCGCGCACCCTCGGCGGCCGCCGCGGCGCTGCGGACGCGCAGCCGCACGAGGAACACCACCGCCACGGCGCACAGGAACCCGCCGAGCGCCGCGGCGCCCCACGCGGGCAGGGCGCCGAACACCCAGAACAGCGCGACGACGACCGGCCCGATGACCAGCAGCACGCCGCGCCCGACCACGAAGTCCGCGGTCGACCAGGTGCCGCCGGCCTCCTCGGCCTCCTCGGACGGGGCCGGGTGCGACGATTCCTGCGGCTCACCGGGCGCGCTGGACATGCGTGAGGGCTCCTCGCGGTACGGGGTCGAGGGGTGCCGGCCCGGGCGAGGGGGGAGCCCCCGGGTCACGACCAGGTCACGGTACGGAGACGGACGACCACGCGGGGCGGAGCTGAGAACGCGGCGCGCCGCCGACCGTCGATCACCCCCTACCGCGCGGTCACCGGTCAGGTGATCGCCCGAACGGGTCAGTGATCGACCGCCGGGCTCTCAGGTCCGCGACGAACGGTCCTCAGGGAAGGCGGGCGTGCGCCCTGGCGACGGCGGCGTCGGTGCGGGTGTCCAGGGCCGTGAACGGCGTGACCTCCAGGCGACCGCGCGGCGCCGTCCACGTCCCCACGACCCGCCCGCGCTGGACGATCGTCGGGCGGAACACCCCGTTGCCGCCGGGGACGATCCGGTCGAACTCGTCGGGGGCGAGCACGTGGCCGCGGTCGGCGTAGCCGAGCACGAACTCGTCGAAGCCGGGCAGCAGGTGCACCCCGAGCGCGGCGCGCCGGTGCGCGGCGAGGCGGTCGGGGACCGCCGGGTCGAGCAGGTGCTCGGTGCCGTCGACGTCCATCGACGCCAGCTCGCGACGGGCGAGCGCGATGCCGGTGTCGACGTCGGCCATCGGGATGCCGGTCCAGCGGGCGAAGTCGGTGCGCGTGGCGGGGCCGTGCGAGCGGAAGTACCGCCGCGCCCACTCCCCCAGCGCCTCGTCGCGCTCGAGCACCCGCGGCGACGGGATCCAGCGCGCGACGTCGACGATCACCGGCTCGCCGTCGCGCAGCGGGCCGAAGCACAGGACGCCGGTGGACGCCAGCTCGGCGAGCAGGTGGTAGCCGCGGCCCTTGACCGGGTCGAGTCCCCCGGCCTCCCACGCGGCGAAGAGCTCCGCGCGCGTGGCGGGGACGGCGGCGAGGGCGAGCTCGCGGGCACGGTCGAGGTCGGCGTCGACCAGGCCCAGCTCGCCGCGCCGGCGTGCCGCCTGGACCCGCGGGCGCGGGGTGCCGAGCGGGAGCATCCAGCCGAGGTCCTCGGCCGGCACGAGGTGCAGCGTCCCGCGCATCGGCCAGCTGCGGACGACCGCCTCGGTGTCGCACGCCGCCGTCACCGCGTCCCGGGAGCGCGACGCCGTGCGCAGCGCCAGCGAGGTCAGCGCGCCCGGGAGCTCCTGGGCCTGCACCGCCCCGAGGTGACGGACGATCGCGGCGACGTCGTCCGTGCGCGGCGCCACGAGCCCCAGCGCGACCAGCCGCAGCAGCCCGACCTCGGAGACCCTCACGCGCCGAGATGCTGCCGGAACCACGCCACGGCGTGGGCGTCGACCTCCGCGGCGTGCGGCGTCTGCGGCGCGGGCGCGAGGCCCGGCTCCTCGGCCAGCGCGTGGCCCATGCCGTCGACCACCACCACGTCGGCGGGCCCGGCGGTCGCGCCCGCGAGGTCCCGGGCCGGCGCGAGGAACGCGCCGGCGTCGTCCTCGGACCCGACGACCAGACGCACCGGCGTCGCGCCCAGCTCCGCGGCGCGCGCCGGGTAGTCCATGCGCGCGGCGACCGCGTCCGACTCCGGCGTCCACGCGTAGTCCACCCCGAAGAGCGTGCCCAGCACCGACACGACCGGCCGCAACTGCACCATCGGGCTCACCGCGACGAGCGCGGCGACGTCCGCGCGGCGCGTCGCCACCTCGAGGGCGACACCGGCGCCGGCCGAGCCGCCGAAGAGCCCGAGGGGACCGGTGAGGCCGCGCTCGCGCAGCGCGGCCAGCACACCGTCGAACTCGTCGGCGGCCTGCGCGTTGACCGGCCCGTGCAGGAGCATGACCGCGTCCTCGTAGCCGCGGCGCATGACCTCGTCCATCCCGCCCTCGGGCAGCCGCGCGCCCGTCATCGGCAGGCCGAGGTAGACCTTCCACGCGTCGAGCCCGGCGAGCGGCAGCGCGGCGGCGAACGCGGCCTCGCTGCGCGGCGCGTCCATGAGGTGCCAGCCGACGAGCACCGGCGCGTCGATCCGCCCGCTCTCGGGCGGCTCCAGCAGGAAGGGCACCCCGGCGACGGTCCCGACCTCGGCGTTCGTGGCGATCACGGCGACTCCTCCCACGGCGAGCTGTACGGTGTACAGCTTACTGGACGCTGTACAGTTCGTCCATGCCCCGCTCCCCCGGTCAGCGTGCCGGACTGACGTCCGAGGCGGTCCTCGCCGCGGCGCGGGAGGTGTTCGCCGAGCGCGGACTGGCCGGGCTCTCGATGCGCGCGGTCGCCGCCGCGCTCGGTGTCGCCCCCAACGCGCTCTACAGCCACGTCGCCGACAAGACGGCGCTGGTGGACGCCCTGCTCGACGACCAGCTCGCCGCCCTCGACCCCCCGCCCCCGGACGCCGAGCCGCTCACGGGGCTGCGCGAGGTCATGCTCGCGACCTACGACCTGCTCGGCCGCCACCCCGACATGGTGCCGCTCTACCTCGCGCGCCAGGGCGCCCGCGGCCCGCGGGCCCGGGCGCTGGGCGCCGCGATGACGGTCCTGCTCGCGCGGCTCGGCGTCGGCGACGACGCCGCGGGACGGGTCGTGCGGGCGCTCATCGTGCACACCCTCGGCTACGCGGCGCTTGCCACCGCGGACGACGCCGACCTCCGCCCGCCCGAGCTGCGCGCCGACCTCGAGGTCACGCTCGACTGGCTGCTGCGCGGGGCGGTCGAGGCTCCGCGGTCCTGAGCGGGGGACGGCGCGCCGCCCGCCGCCGCACGACCAGCGCCGCCACCAGCACCGCGAGCGAGAGCAACGGCAACGGGCCGGTGACCGCGACGCCGAGCACGGTCTCGGCGATCGGCGCGCCGACCGCGAGCGCGAACAGCCACGCCGGCGCGGTCCCGGGGCGCGTGACCCGCGCCGCCCGCCGGGTCCGCCCGCCCGGCTTGGCGATCGAGAGCCACACCTGCACGGCGAACGCCGACGCCATCAGCGTCGCGGCGAGGGCGAGCGCGCCGACGCCCTCGGTGCCACCGGCCTGCACCGTCGCGGGGGCGACGTCCAGACGCGGGGACAGGACGGCGATGCCGAGGTAGAGCTGCCCGGTGGTGAGCACGAGCTTCGTCGCGACCCACCGGTGCAGCCAGAAGCCCCAGCTCGTCGTGGCGGCGAGCAGCAGGCCGGTCGCGGTGGCGATGTTCGCGGAGTACACGAGCACGGTCATGTCGAGGAGCTTCGCCGACTGTGCCGCGCCGACCCGCACGGGGACGGACGCCGGGCCGATCGCGGTGACCAGCAGGACCGCGAGCGCGGCGGCCTGGCTCATCCAGCTCACCGACGACACCACGTGCAGCCACACGAGCAGCTGGCGCCACGACCGACCCGACATCCCCGGACCCCTCTCGACCACCTGGTAGACAGCGTGCCCGCGCGAACGGGGCGCGTCAACCAACTGGTAGACAAGCTCAGGCGCTGAGCAGGGCGACGAGCTGGTCGGCGCCGCCCGTCGCGAGCCCGGGGGGCAGGGGCGTGCGCGTCTGGGCGCCCAGGCAGAACTCCATGAGGAGGCCCGCGGTCGCGTCGGGGTCGAGGTCCGCGCGCAGTTCGCCGACGGCCTGCCCGCGGCGGACGAGGTCGACGAGGTAGCCGCGCCAGGTGTCGAGGAACCGGCCGAACGGGCCCGCGACCTCGTCGGCGTCGCCGTGCCGGAGGATCTCCATCATCGCCGCCGTGCGCTCGTCGTCGCCGTAGCCCGCCACCACGCCGTGCAGCAGGCCGCGCAGCTCGTCGCGTACGGTCGTCGCCGTGGAGCGCTCGACGAGGGGCACGGCGAGGCCCTCGTAGATCAGCTCGCGCAGGACCGCGGTGACGAGGTCGGCCTTGGTCGGGAAGTAGTAGTGCAGGGTCGCGTGGCTGACGCCGACCTCGCGCGCCACCGCCCGCACGCGGACCGCGGGCAGGCCGTCGCGCGCGATCGTGCGCGTCGCCGCCCGCACGATCTCCGCGCGGTGGTCCCCTCCCCCGGTGGCCGCCATGGCTGCGGTGCGCGCGTCAGCGCAGCCGCGCCCCGTGGCGCTCGGCGGCGGTGGCGACGGCGGCGTCGCGGCGCGCCGAGGCCTCCTCGAGGGTCAGCGTCCGGTCGGGGGCGCGCAGGCGCAGGGCGAAGGCCAGCGACCGCTTGCCCTCGCCGACCTGCGGGCCGGTGTAGACGTCGAACAGGCGCACGTCCTCGACGAGGTCGCCGCCGCCGTCGCGCAGCGCCGTCACCACCGACGCGGCCGGCACGTCCTCGTCGAGCACCAGCGCGACGTCGAGCAGCACCGGCGGGAACGACGACACCTCGGGTCGCGGACGGTCCTCGGCGAGCGGGAGCCGGTCGAGCTCGAGCTCCATCGCGGAGGTGCGCGCGGGCAGGCCGAGGGCCTCGAGGACCGTGGGGTGCAGCTCGCCCGCGTGCCCGACGAGCGTGTCCCCGAGCGTCAGCGCCGCGCAGCGTCCCGGGTGCCACGGCGCGTGCCGGTCGGCGGTGACGGTCAGCTCGGCGCCGTACACCCGGCCCACGATCCGCGCGGCCTCGACGGCGTCCGCCCAGTCGGCGGCCCGCCCCGGGCCCCACCAGCCAGCGCGCTCCCAGGCGCCCGCGAGCACCGCGCCGACCCGCAGCGGCTGGCGCGGCAGCCCCGCGAGCACCGACGCGACCGCCGCCTCGTCGGGGCGCGCGTCGACCGGCAGCACCGGCGCCGCCGGCGGCTCCTCCGGACCGGGCCGCACGACCTGGCCGACCTGGTAGAGCGCGAGGTCGCGCAGCCCGCGCGAGACGTTGCGGACCACCGCGTCGAGCAGCCCGGGCAGCAGCGTCGTCGCCATCAGCGAGCGGTCGGCGTCCAGCGGGTTGGCCAGGCGCAGGGCGTTCCGGCGGTCGTCGTCGGCGTCGAGGCCGAAGGCGTCGAACACCGTCGGCGGGATGAACGGCGAGGGCAGCACCTCGTCGTACCCGGCGTCGGCGAGCGCCCGCGACACCTGGCGGCGCCGGCGCTGCGCCAGCGTGAGGCCGGTGCCCGGGTGCGCGGCGGGGAGCTCGGACGGGATGCCGGCGTAGCCCTCGAGGCGCAGGACCTCCTCGACGAGGTCGGCCGGGCGGGTCAGGTCGGGGCGCCACGTCGGCGGCACGGCGAGCAGCCCCGCGCTGCCGCCGTCGCCGGGGTCGGCGCCCGCGACCTCCACCCGGCAGCCGATCTGGCTCAGCCGCCGCACCACCGCGCCACGCTCGTAGCGGGTGCCGGCGACGCGGTCGGGCAGGTCGAGGGCCATGGCCACGGGCTCGGGCGCGGGCACCCCACCCTCGTCGGTGACGCCCGGGTCGACGGTCGCGCCGCCGTAGTTCGCGAGCAGCCAGGCGGCGCGGTCGGTCGCGGCGCGCGCGACGCCCGGGTCGACCTCGCGCTCGAAGCGCCGGGCGGCCTCGCTGGGCAGCCGGTGGCGCCGCGCGGCGCGCGCCACCGACGGCGCGTCCCACGTCGCCGCCTCGAGCAGCACGTCGGCGGTGGCGGGCCCGACCTCGGTGCTCGCGCCGCCCATGACGCCGGCGAGCCCGATCGGGCCGGAGTCGTCGGTGACCACGACGTCGTCGGGGTCGAGCACGCGCTGGGCGTCGTCGAGCGTGGTGATCTTCTCGTCCTGCGAGGCCCGCCGGACCACGACGTCGCCGCGCACCGTCGTCGCGTCGTAGGCGTGCATCGGCTGGCCGAGCTCGAGCATGACGTAGTTGGTGACGTCGACGGCCAGCGAGATCGGGCGCACCCCGCACAGCAGCAGCCGCCGGCGCAGCCACCACGGCGACGGGGCGGTCGGGTCGAGGTCGGTGACGCGGCGGGCGACGAAGCGCCGGCACTGCGAGGACGGGTCCAGGCGCACCGGCCACGCCTCGCCCTGCGGCTCCGGCAGGTCGCGGCCGACGAGGGCCGGGTCGCCGTACGCGACGTCGAGCGCGCAGGCGAGCTCGCGGGCCAGGCCGCGCACCGAGAGGCAGTAGCCGCGGTCGGGCGTGACGGCGATGTCGAGGACCGCGTCGTCGAGCCCGAGCAGCACCGCCGCGTCGTCGCCCGGGTCCGCGGTGCCCGGCGGCAGCACGAGGATGCCGCTGTGGTCGTCACCGAGGCCCAGCTCGTCGAGCGCGCAGATCATGCCGTCGGAGACGTGGCCGTAGGTCGTCCGCGCGGCGATGGCGAAGTCACCGGGCAGCACGGCGCCGGGCAGGGCGACGACGACGAGGTCGCCCTCGGCGAAGTTGGTCGCCCCGCAGACGATCCCACGGGTGCCGGAGTCCTCGTTGTGCTCCGCCCCCACGTCGACCCGGCAGTAGCGGATCGGCTTCTTGTACTCGGTGAGCTCCTCGATCGCGGCGACGCGGCCGACGACGAGCGGGCCGGTCGTGGCCGGGATCGGGAGCACGTCCTCGACCTCGAGCCCGACCCGGATCAGCGCCTCACCGACCGCCTCGGCGCTGAGGGAGTCCGCGGACAGGTCGACGTGCTCGAGGAGCCACGAGACGGGGACGCGCACGGACGAGCCTTTCTGCCTTGCTGACGGGGTGGGTGCCGGGCCGCGGCTACGGCTCGACGGCGAACGCCGAGGTGAACCGGACGTCGCCCTCGACCATGTCACGCATGTCGGGCAGGCCGTTGCGGAACATCAGGGTGCGCTCGAGGCCCATGCCGAAGGCGAACCCGGAGTAGACGTCGGGGTCGACGCCGCACGCGCGCAGGACGTTGGGGTCGACCATGCCGCAGCCGCCCCACTCGACCCAGCCCGCGCCGCCCTTCTTCTGCGGGAACCAGACGTCGGGCTCGGCCGACGGCTCGGTGAACGGGAAGTACGAGGGCCGCAGCCGGATGGTCGACTCCTCGCCGAACATCGCCCGCGCGAAGGCGTCGAGCGTGCCCTTGAGGTGGGCCATGGTCAGGCCCTTGTCGATGGCGAGGCCCTCGATCTGGTGGAAGACCGGGGTGTGCGTCGCGTCGAGCTCGTCGGTGCGGAACGTCCGCCCGGGGCAGACGACGTAGACGGGCAGGTCGCGCTCGAGCAGCGCCCGGATCTGCACCGGCGAGGTGTGGGTGCGCAGCACCTGGCGGGCCGCCGCGGGCTCGACGTGGAAAGTGTCCTGCATCGTGCGCGCCGGGTGGTCGGGCAGGAAGTTCAGGGCGTCGAAGTTGAACCACTCCGACTCGACCTCGGGGCCCTCGGCCACCTCGTAGCCCATGCCGACGAAGATGTCGGCGATCCGCTCGGAGAGCTGCGTCAGTGGGTGCCGGCTGCCGCGCGGGTGCCGGTCGCCGGGCAGCGTGACGTCGACGGCCTCCTCGGCGAGCACCCGCTCGTCGCGCTCCGCGGAGAGCACCGCGTGGCGCTCGTCGTACGCGGCCTGGATCGCGACGCGGACCTCGTTGACCCGCTTCCCGGACGCGGAGCGCGCCTGCGGCGGCAGCGCCCCGATCTCGCGCCGCGCGGTGAGCACCGGCGAGCGGTCGCCCAGGTGCGCGGGCTTCAGCGCGGTCAGCGCGTCGAGCGTCGTGGCCCCCGCGAACGCCGCGCTCGCGTCGGCGCGGGCGGCGTCGAGGGTCTCGGGGTCGAGCGCCGCGACCTGCTTGGGGTCGTAGAGGTCGTTGGTGCCGGACATCGAGGTCGTCTCGCTCCTGCTGCTCTCGGGTGCGCGACGATCCTATCGGAGCAGGTCGAGGGCGTTGCCGACGTGCACCCGGCTCAGGGCTCCGCGCGCCGCTCGTCGAGCGCCGCCAACCGGGCGCGCACCGTCTCGCCGATGGCGGCCAGCGCCTCCAGCTCGGTGGGCGTGAGGTGGTCGACGACGGCCTCGCGGACGTCGGCGACGTGCCTCGGCGCCGCCGCCTCGATGAGGTCGCGGCCGCGGGGGGTGATGGCCACGACCGCCCCGCGCTGGTCGGTCGGGCACCGGTCCCGGGTCACCAGGCCGCGCCGTTCCATCCGGCCCAGGTGCTGCGAGAGCCGGCCCTTCTCCCAGCCCAGGTAGCGCCCGAGGACGAACGGCCGGGCGCACCCCTCCGGCGCCTCCGAGAGGTGGGCCAGCACCTCGTAGTCCGCGCCCGACAGCCCGCACCGGGTCCGGAGACGGCGGTCGAGGAACTCGGCGAGGTCGACCTGCATCGCCATGAGGCCGCGCCAGGCCCGCGCCTCGCGCTCGTCCAGCCACCGCGGCTCGCCCACGACCCGCAGCCTAGCGGACTGGTTGACGTGTGAACCAGGCACGCCTAGCTTTTTGTTCACACCTCAACCAGCGGGGTGCCGACCTCGGGAGGAGACCGGGATGAGGATCGTGACGATCGGGCGCGGGAACATCGGGGGCGGGCTGGCCCGCCTGTGGCGCGAGGCGGGCCACGACGTCGAGGAGCTGGGCCGGGACGGCGGCGACGTCGCCGACGCGGACGTCGTCCTCGTCGCGGTGCCCGGCGACCGGATCTCACCGGCCCTCGGCAAGGTCGCCGGTCTCGCCGGGAAGATTGCGATCGACGCGACGAACGTCTTCGGCGAGCGGGCCGGCGGCGGCCCGTCGAACGCCGAGGAGGTCAAGACCTTCACCGGCGCGCCGGTGGCCAAGGCCTTCAACGCGAACTTCGCGAGCCTGTTCGACCGGGTGCGCGAGCAGCGGGTGCGGCCGAGCAACTGGTACGTGGCCGACGAGGGCGCCGTCGAGGTCACCGAGACCCTCATCCGCGACGCGGGCTACGACCCCGTCCTGGTCGGCGACCTGTCGCGCGCGCGGGACCTCGAGGGCGCCGTCTGGCTGCTCCTCGGCGCTCGGCCGCCCGGCGGTGTCTTCTACCGCGTCGCCATGCCGGGCGAGCTCTGACGGCTGGTCAGCGCTGGGCGCGGGCCGACGCGTAGAGGCACACCGCGGCGGCGGTCGCGAGGTTGAGGCTCTCGGCCCGGCCGTGGATCGGCACGCGGACGCGGTGGTCGGCGAGGCCCGCGGCGTGGTCGTCGAGCCCGTGGGCCTCGCTGCCGAACAGCCACGCCGTCGGGGCGGCCAGCAGCGCGTCGGCGGACGGGTCGAGCACCGTCTCGCCGTCGCCGGCGGCCGCGAGCAGCGTCAGCCCGCGCTCGCGCAGCGCGGTCACGACCGCGTCGACGTCGCGGGACACCGCGAGCGGGAGGTGGAACAGGCTGCCCATCGTCGCCCGCACGCACTTGCCGTTGTGCGGGTCGACCGGCTGGTTGCGGCTGTCCCCGGCGAGCACGACGGCGTCGACGCCGGCCGCGTCGCTGGTGCGGATGACCGTGCCGGCGTTGCCGGGGTCGGCGACGCCGGCGAGCACCGTCACGAGCCGGGGCCGGTCGCCGAGGGCCTCGTCGAGCCCGACGGTGACCGTGGAGCAGACGACGACCACGCCCTGCGGGGTGACGGTGTCGGACAGCCCGGCGGCGGCCTTCTCGGTGACCCGCGCGACACGGATGCCGATCGAGCGCGCCCGGTCCTCCAGCGTGGGGTCCCGGTCGGCGACGGCGTCGGTGAGGAAGAGGTCGTGCACGCGTCGGGCCTGGTCAGACGGGCCGTCCGCGGCCCACGTCAGGGCGTCGTGCACCGGGCGGACGCCCTCGACGAGGAACCGCCCGGCCTCGAGACGCGACGCGCGCCGCAGCAGCTTGCGGGCTGCTGCGACGCGCGGCGTGCGTTCGGTGAGGACCGTGGGCCCAGCGGTCAGGCCGCGTCCTCGCTCTTGCCCTCGTTCTTGCCGGCGGCGTTCTTGTCCGCCGGCACCGCGGCCTTCGCGACCTCGACCAGCGCGGTGAACGCGGCCGGGTCCGAGACGGCGATCTCGGCCAGGTTCTTGCGGTCGACCTCGACGCCCGCGAGCTTGAGGCCCTGCATGAACCGGTTGTAGGTCATGTCGTTGGAGCGCGCGGCCGCGTTGATGCGGGTGATCCACAGCTGCCGGAAGTCGCCCTTGCGCTGCTTGCGGTCGCGGTAGGCGTACGTCAGCGAGTGGAGCGTCTGCTCCTTGGCCTTGCGGTAGAGCCGGGAGCGCTGGCCGCGGTAGCCGCTGGCCATCTCCAGGGTGGTGCGACGCTTCTTCTGCGCGTTGACCGCGCGCTTCACGCGTGCCACGTGGTCCTGCCTTCGATCAGATCAGGGAGCGGAGCGGATCCGGTCCGGATGGGGTCGCGGGGTGGGGCGGGGGCTCAGGCGCGGCCGAGCAGGCGGCGCATGCGCGAGCTGTCCTGCGGCGCGACCTCGTCGTTGCCGGAGAGCGCGCGGGTCTTGTGGCTGGACTTCTTCTCCAGCAGGTGGCGCTTGCCGGCCTTCTCGCGCAGCAGCTTGCCGCTCCCGGTCACCTTGATGCGCTTCTTGGCGCCGCTGTGCGTCTTGTTCTTCGGCATGTCCTGTCCTTGCTCCTCGTGCGGATCGACGTGCTCCGCCGGGGTGGTCGACGCCCGTCCGCCGTCTCGGGACGACGGTACGGGCGCCCGGGAAGCCGGCCGCACCCGGAGGGTGGGTGCGGCCGGTCGTGCTCAGCCCGGTCAGCCCGCCGGCTCGGGGGCCGGCTCCTGCGCCTCCTGCTGGGGGCGCTGGGCCTTCTGCGGCTTCTTGTTCGGCGCCAGGACCATGGTCATGTTCCGGCCGTCCTGCTTCGGCGTCGCCTCGACGTAGCCGAGCTCACCGACGTCCTCGGCGAGGCGCTGCAGGAGGCGGAAGCCCAGCTCCGGGCGCGACTGCTCGCGGCCACGGAACATGATGGTGACCTTGACCTTGTGACCCTGCCCGAGGAAGCGGGTCACGTGACCCTTTTTCGTCTCGTAGTCGTGAGGGTCGATCTTCGGCCGGAGCTTCTGCTCCTTGATCACCGTCTGCTGCTGGTTGCGCCGCGACTCGCGGGCCTTCTGCGCGCTCTCGTACTTGAACTTGCCGTAGTCCATGAGCTTGCAGACCGGCGGGCGGGCCTGGGCGGCCACCTCGACCAGGTCGAGGTCGGCCTCGCGGGCCAGGCGCAGGGCGTCCTCGATGCGGACGATCCCGACCTGCTCGCCGTTGGGGCCGACCAGTCGCACCTCGGGAACGCGGATGCGCTCGTTGATGCGGGTCTCTGTGCTGATGAGCTCTCCTCGGGTCCGTGACACAGTCTCTGCGACCCGGCAGTCGGAGCCCCGATGAACGTCGGGCCCCGCGCCACGCGAGGTGGCGGCAGGGCCCACGGTCGACCGATCCACGTCCCCTCGCGGCAACGCTGCCGCCGGCGGCGCTCGCGCGCCGCGACGGCCGGACCGGGACCCGCTCACCTGTGCGGTGGACGGGTGGGAGCCGGGGCTCCACTTGCCGCTCGACGGACGCAAGACGTTCACCGAGCTGGTCGCTCACCGCACAACGTACCACCGGACCGCGGTGTTCCCGGTCAGCGGCCCCCGCGCCGTCCTTGACGGGCCGGGCCGTCCGGCGACACTTCTCCCACGTCAGGAGTGCTCGTCCGCGCCGTCCCGGGGGTCGCCATGTCGTCGCTCGTCCATCTTCCCGGCGCCGGACGACCGGTCGGGTCCCGCATCCGGATGAAGGTCGAGCCCGGCGACGCCGACGGCTTCGCGGTGTTCGAGTCCGTGCTCCCGCCGGCGTGGGAGGGCCCGCCGCCGCACCGGCACCTCAGCGACGACGCGGCGTTCTACGTCCTCGAGGGCACGGTGGCGTTCGAGCTCGACGGCGTGTCGCACCACTGCGGCCCCGGCTCGGTGGTCTCGGTGCCCCGTGGCTCCGCGCACGCCTTCGCCAACCCGGGCACCGAGCCGGCGCGGATGCTGGTGATCACCACACCGGAGGCGACCCGCCTCGTCGAGGCCGTCCACACCCTCGTCGAGCGGGACCCGGAGCCGGCGCCCCAGATCGTCCGGGCGCTCTACCGCGCCCACCACACCGAGATCACGGGCTGAGCACGTCCCCCGCGGCGCGCGAGGCGCCCGCCGCCTCCGCCTCCCGCTCGAGGAGCGCGAGGAAGCCGTCGCGGTCGACGTACATGGGCCAGTGCGAGGTCGGGACGCGGACGACCCGGTCCGCGGACGCCGCCATGGCCTCCTGCGCGGGTGGGGGCAGGGCGGCGTCGCGCTCGCAGAGCACGTAGGTGGCCGGGTGGGTGGGGTCCGGGGCCGTGGCGACCTCGGTGATCGCCGCGGCCGAGCTGAGGATCCCCATCTGGTGGGCGTGCCACGGCGCCCACTGCTCCGGGGTCATCTCCGCGCAGAAGATCCGGCGGGTGGTCTCCGCGTCGTCGACCGTGCCGGCGGCGAGCCCCGAGGGATGGGCGACGGTCCAGGTCGGCGCCACGCCCCCGAACAGGTCCATCATCGACGCGCCGCGCGGCGGTCGCGCCGCGGCCACGTACACCGACCGCGCGACGCCGGGGTGGTCGGCGAGCTCGGTGAGCACCGCGCCGCCGTAGGAGTGGCCGACGAGGATCACCGGGCCGTCGGCACCGTCGGCGGCGTCGACCAGCCGCCGCACCTCCGCGACGTCGTCCCGGAGCCCGCCGAGCTCCTCGGGCGTGCGCCCGGTGCTCGGCAGCTCGGCGACGAGCGCCCGATGGCCGGCCGCGGTGAGCCCCGCGGCGGTGTCGCCCCAGAAGGAGCCGTCCGTGAATCCTCCGTGCACCAGCACGAACGTCGCCATCTCGCCCTCCGTGTCCTCGGCTCGTGCGCTGCCGAGGACACGGTGACGCGCGGCGTTGCGCGGTCGTTGCGCCGACGCCCGAGGGATCAGCCGGCCTTCTTCGCGCGGCTCTTGCGGACCGGGCCGGCGTCAGGGGTGACCAGGCTCGACAGGAACTGGCCCGTGTAGCTCCCCTCGACCGCCGCGACCTGCTCCGGCGTGCCCTGGGCGACGACGGTGCCGCCGTTGTTGCCGCCCTCCGGGCCCATGTCGACGACCCAGTCGGACACCTTGATCACGTCGAGGTTGTGCTCGATGACGAGGACGGTGTTGCCCTTGTCGACCAGGCCGTTGATGACGCCGAGGAGCTTGCGGATGTCTTCGAAGTGCAGGCCGGTGGTCGGCTCGTCGAGGATGTAGATCGTCCGGCCCATCGAGCGCTTCTGCAGCTCCGAGGCCAGCTTGACGCGCTGCGCCTCGCCGCCCGACAGCGTCGGCGCCGGCTGGCCCAGGCGGACGTAGCCGAGCCCGACCTCGGTGAGCGTCTGCAGGTGGCGGTGGATCGCCCCGATCGGCTTGAAGAACTCCGCGGCCTCCTCGATCGGCATGTCGAGGACCTCGGCCACGTTCTTGCCCTTGTAGTGCACCTCGAGGGTCTCGCGGTTGTACCGCGCGCCCTTGCAGACCTCGCACGGCACGTAGACGTCGGGCAGGAAGTTCATCTCGATCTTGATCGTGCCGTCGCCGGCGCACGCCTCGCAGCGCCCGCCCTTGACGTTGAACGAGAACCGCCCGGGCCCGTAGCCGCGCACCTTCGCCTCGTTGGTGCTGGCGAAGAGCTTGCGCATGTGGTCCCACACGCCGGTGTACGTGGCCGGGTTGGACCGGGGCGTGCGGCCGATCGGCGACTGGTCGACCCGCACGAGCTTGTCGAGGTGCTCGAGGCCCGTGACCCGCGTGTGCCGGCCCGGCACCTGGCGCGCACCGTTGAGCTTGTTGGCGAGGACCGTCGCGAGGATGTCGTTGACCAGCGTCGACTTCCCCGACCCGGACACCCCGGTGATCGAGACGAGGCAGCCCAGCGGGAACGACACGTCGACGTCGTGGAGGTTGTGCTCGCGGGCGCCCACGACCGAGACCTGGCGCTTCTTGTCGATCGGCCGGCGGATCTGCGGCACCGGGATCTGCTCGCGGCCACTCAGGTACGCCCCGGTGAGCGACTCCTCGCTCTCCTCGAGGCCCTCGACCGGCCCCGAGTAGACGACGCGGCCGCCGTGCTCGCCGGCGCCCGGCCCGATGTCGACCACCCAGTCCGACGCCCGGACGGTGTCCTCGTCGTGCTCGACGACGATGAGCGTGTTGCCGAGGTCGCGCAGCCGGGACAGCGTGTCGATGAGCCGCCGGTTGTCGCGCTGGTGGAGCCCGATCGACGGCTCGTCGAGGACGTAGAGCACCCCGACCAGCCCGGAGCCGATCTGCGTCGCGAGGCGGATGCGCTGGGCCTCGCCGCCGGACAGCGTCGCGGCGGCGCGCGCCAGCGACAGGTAGTCGAGCCCGACGTCGAGCAGGAAGCCCAGGCGGGCGTCGATCTCCTTGAGCACCGCGCCCGCGATGACCTGCTCGCGCGTGCCGAGGACCAGGCCCTTCATGAACTCCGCGCAGTCGGCGACCGACAGCGCCGTGAGGTCGGCGATCGAGCGGTCACCCAGCGTCTCGTGCCGCAGCGTCACCGCGAGGATCTCGGGCTTGAGCCGCGTCCCGCCGCAGGCCGGGCACGGGACGTCGCGCATGTAGCCCTCGTAGCGCTCGCGGGCGCTGTCGGACTCCGCCTGGTCGAGTCGGCGCTCCAGGAAGGGCACGACGCCCTCGAACGAGGCGTAGTACGAGCGCTCGCGGCCGTAGCGGTTGCGGTAGCGCACGTGCACCTGGTCGTCCGAGCCGTGCAGCACCGCCTTCTGGACCCGCGCCGGCAGCTTGCGCCACGGCGTGTCCATCCGGAAGCCGACCTGCTCGGACAGCGCGGTGAGCAGGCGCGTGAAGTACTCCGCGGACTGGCCGATCGCCCACGGCGCGATGGCCCCGTCGGCGAGCGAGAGCTCGTCGTCGGGCACCAGCAGCTCGGGGTCGACCTCCTTCTTGATGCCCAGACCCGCACACGTGGGGCAGGCGCCGTAGGGCGAGTTGAAGGAGAAGGCGCGGGGCTCGAGGTCGTCGACCTGGAGCTGGTGGCCGTTCGGGCAGGCCATGCGCTCGGAGAAGCGGCGCTCGCGGTCCGGGTCGTCGTCGGGGAGGTCGACGAAGTCGAGCACCAGGATGCCCTCGGCCAGGCGCAGCGCCGTCTCGACCGAGTCGGTGAGGCGCTGCTTGGCGCTCGACTTCACCGACAGCCGGTCGACGACGACCGCGATGTCGTGCTTCTCCTGCTTCTTCAGCGTCGGCGGCTCGGACAGCGGATACACCGTACCGTCGACGAGCACGCGGGAGTAGCCCTGGCCCTGGAGCTGGCTGAACAGGTCGACGTACTCGCCCTTGCGCCCGCGGATGACCGGCGCGAGCACCTGGAACCGGCGGCCCGGCTCCATCTCGAGCACCTGGTCGACGATCTGCTGCGGCGTCTGCTTCGAGATGATCTCGCCGCAGGTGGGGCAGTGGGGCGTGCCGGCGCGCGCGTAGAGCAGCCGCAGGTAGTCGTAGACCTCGGTGATGGTGCCGACCGTCGACCGCGGGTTGCGGCTGGTCGACTTCTGGTCGATCGACACCGCGGGCGACAGGCCCTCGATGAAGTCGACGTCGGGCTTGTCCATCTGCCCGAGGAACTGGCGCGCGTAGGCCGACAGCGACTCGACGTAGCGGCGCTGGCCCTCGGCGAAGATCGTGTCGAACGCCAGGCTCGACTTGCCCGAGCCCGACAGACCGGTGAAGACGACCAGGCTGTCGCGGGGCAGGTCGAGATCGACGCCCGTGAGGTTGTGCTCACGGGCGCCCTGGACGACGAGACGATCGACCACGTGCGAGGCCTCCAGGCTCCGGGCGAGACGCACCGGGATGGGAACACGCGACGACGAATGTCTCTTCCCCCGGTCCACTCCATGCTAGGGACGACCCCCGACAGCGGCCGTCCCGCCCGGGTCCCGCGCGACCGGGCGAGGGTCCGGGGCGACGACCGGTTGCGCCGTCGGGGTGGTCCGACCGGACGTCAGGTCGCCGGGTAGCGCCGGGCGTACCAGGTGGGCGGTTCACCGAAGAGGTCGGCGAAGTCACGGGAGAGGTGCGCCTGGTCGGCGTAGCCCAGCGTCGCGGCGAGGTCGGCCCAGTCGACCCCTCCCCCGGCCTCGAGGCGCCCGACGACCTCCTGCAGCCGGTAGCGCCGGATCACCCACTTCGGCCCGGGCCCCACGTGCTCGGCGAACAGCCGCTGCAACGTCCGCATGCTGGTGCCGGCGGCCGCGGCGAGCCGGTCGACCCGGGCGATGGTCGGGTCGGCGGCGACGTGCGCGACGAGCTCGGCGGCCTCCCGTGCCGCGCGGGGCGGCCCCCCGGCGGGCAGGTGGGCGCGCAGCCAGGCCGCCAGGTCCCCGGCGAAGGGCGGCGCGCCGGCGAGGCCCGGCACGTCGGGGACGTCCAGCTCGCAGTCGACCAGCTCGGCCACCGGCCGCCCGGCGACCACCCGGAACACCCCGGGCCGGAACGCCGCGCCCACCACCGACCCGCGCCCGGCCAGCACGCGGACCATGTGCCGGCTGCGGGGGCCGACGACCCGGGGGTGGGGAGCGAAGGTCACCCCCGCTGCGTCCGAGGCCGCCGAGGTGACCTTCGCTCCCCCCTCGGCGCGCCCACCGCCGGCGTCGATCACCGACACGTGCACCTGCGGCAGCGGGACGATCTTCTGCCGGTAGGGCTCCGCGTACTCCCACGACGCGGTCCACAGCCGCTCGACCCAGGGCGCGAGGTCGGCGTCGGGCTCGTGCACGGCGATCGTCTGCGCGGTGCGCCAGTGCCCGCCGAGCTCGCGTGGATCCCGCTCCGGCACCTGTCGCGTTCCTCCATGACCCGCTGCGGCGCCCTGGCTAGCGTCCTGGCCCGTGTTCCCCGACTTCACGCCCCGCCCGCACCTCGTCGCCGCCGCGGCCGCCCCGCACGAGGAGCTGGTCGCGGCCGCCGCCGACCACCTCGACGCGCCCGTGCCCTGCGCGGGCTGGACCGTGCGCCACCTCGTCGAGCACATGATGACCTGGACGCCCGTGCTCGCGGGCGCCGGCCGCGGGACCCCGCCCGAGCCCGGCGCGCCGCAGGCCGTCGGCGACTGGCCCGCCGAGCTCGGTGCCGCCCGCGACGACCTCGTCGCCGTGTGGAGCGACCCGGCGTCGTGGGCGGGCACGACCACGATGACGAGCACCGAGCTGCCCGCGGCCGTCGTGGGCACGATGACGTTCTGCGAGCTCGTCCTGCACGGCTGGGACCTCGGCCGCGGGCTCGGGCAGCCGGTGACGTGGGACGACGCGCTCCTCGAGGAGGCGCACGCCGCGCTCGCGCAACTGACCCCGCTGGGTCGGCAGATGGGTGCGTTCGGGCCGGCCGTCGACGTGCCCCACGATGCGCCGCTGCTCGACCGCGTCGTCGCCCTCGCGGGCCGCGATCCGCTCTGGACGCCCTGACGCGGGCACCATGGTCGGCATGGGTGACATCGACCCCGCCGAGCTGAAGAGGCTGCGCGCGCGGCGGACGTGGAGCTCCGCGACCGACGCCGACACGGCCCGTGCCGAGTGCGCCGCCAGCCGCGCCGGGCACCTCGCGGTGGTGATCACGCAGGACGAGCCGCCCCGGTGCGAGCACTGCGGCGAGGTCCTCAGCCCCGATGCGCTGCGCAGGGCCGGCTACAAGCCCGAGCGGCGCTAGTCTTCCGCGCGTGGACCTCCTCGACGACTACACCGGCCACGTCGAGCCCGGCGGCCCCGCCGCGCGGCGCGACCTGCAGGACGTCTCGATCACCAAGGTGTCGGTCGGGCCGATGGACAACAACGCCTACCTGCTCGTCGACCGCGGCACCGGCGAGGCGCTGCTCATCGACGCCGCGAACGAGACCGAGCGCCTGCTCGACACCGTCGACACGGTCGCCGACCGCGGCAAGGTGACGAGCCTCGCGACCACCCACAAGCACTGGGACCACATCCAGTCGCTCGAGGACGCGGTCGCCGCCCTCTCCCCCACCACCTACGCCGGCGAGCGCGACGCCCCCGAGCTGCCCGTGGCGCCGGACCACACGGTCGGCGACGGCGACACCGTCGGCTTCGGCGGCTCGCAGGTGGAGATCATCCACCTCGACGGCCACACCCCCGGCTCGATCGCGCTGCTCTACCGCGACCCCGCCGGCTCCGGGCACCTCTTCACCGGCGACTCCCTCTTCCCCGGCGGCCCCGGCAAGACCGCCGGCCCCGACGAGTTCCGCTCGCTGATGGACGACCTCGAGGCCAAGGTCTTCGGCCGGCTGGACGACGACACCGTCGTCTACCCCGGCCACGGCGACGACACGACGCTGGGCACCGAGCGCCCCAAGCTCGGGGAGTGGCGCGAGCGGGGCTGGTGAGGCCGGCCCGGCATCACCCGTTCGGAGCCGAGATTCGCTAACGCTGCGTCGTGCTGGTGCGATCGAGCCGGTACACGTCGGTCGCGGCCAGCTCGGGGGACCCTCCATGACCAGCACGCAGGATCGCTCCGCCAACGGGAGGACCCGGACGGTCCTCGCCATCGTGGCGGCGGTCGTCATCGTCGTCGTCCTGCTGTTCGCCCTGGCGCTCACGGGCGTCGCGAGCAGCCTGTTCGCGCGGCAGGTCGACCGCACGGTCCGCACCGACGTCGACGCGAGCGGCCTGGTCGCGAGCCTGACCACGTACCGCGACTCCTTCCGCGGCGGCACGCTCGCGGCCGGACGGGTCAACCTCGGGGTGCAGATCGACCAGACCGCCGTCAAGGGCGGCGACCCCGCGGCGCAGCCCGCGACGATCGTCCTGCGCTCCTACAGCTGCCCCGGCGCGAACAGCCCCGCGTCGCCCGCGCGCCTGACGATCACCGGAGCGGACCCCGCGCACGTCCGGGTCCGGCCCGCCGGCGAGGGCGGCGGGGTGGCGCTGACCGGGGCCTTCGAGATCACGGCGGTGCAGCCGATCGCCCCCGGTGTCCCCGAGTGCCGGATCGACCTCGCCGCGCGCTGATCTCTGCCGGACCGTGACCTCGCGACGGATGCGCGCCCACCCCTCGGCACACCAGGCTGAGGCGTCGTCGGAGCCGACGACGACAGGAGCGCGACGATGCGCGAGGACATCTCTTTCGACGCCGAGGGCGTGACGCTGCGCGGGTGGTTCTACCGACCCGACGGCGACGCGAACGGCGGCCACCCCTGCGTGGTCATGGCCCACGGCTTCTCGGCGGTGAAGGAACAGCACCTCGACGACTACGCCGAGGTCTTCGCCGCCGCCGGGCTGGCGTGCGTGGTGTACGACAACCGGGGGTTCGGGGCGTCGGACGCGGCGCCGGGCAAGCCGCGCCAGGAGATCGACCCGTGGGAGCAGGTCCGCGACTACCAGCACGCGATCACCTACGCGCAGGGCCGTGACGACGTCGACGCCGACCGGATCGGCGTGTGGGGCTCGAGCTACTCGGGCGCCCATTCCTACGTGGTCGGCGCGATCGACCGGCGGGTCAAGGCGGTGTCCGGCCAGGTGCCGCTGGTGTCGGGCCGGGACGCGTTCGCGTCGCTCGTGCGCATCGACCAGTGGGGGCCGACGTGGGAGGCGTTCGCCGCCGACCGCCTCGAGCGCGCCCGCGGCGGCGAGCCGGCCATGATGCCGGTGGTGAGCGACGACCCGACGGCGCCCGCGGCCCTGCCGACCCCGGACTCGTACGAGTTCTTCACGCGCACGCAGTCCGACCGGGCACCGTCCTGGCGCAACGAGGTCACCCTCCGGTCGATCGAGCTCTTCCAGGGCTACGAGCCGGGCCGCTTCCTGCCGCTGATCTCACCGACGCCGCTGCAGATGGTCGTCGCCCCGCACGATCGGCTCGTCGCCGGCGAGGCCGCCGCGGCCGCGTACGAGAGCGCGGTGCACCCGAAGAAGCTGGTCATCGTGCCCGGCGGGCACTTCGACGCCTACACCGGCCCGGGTTTCGAGGTCAGCTCCGCCGCCGCGCGCGACTGGTTCGTCGAGCACCTGCACGTCGGCAAGGGGTGAGCCGATCCGTCACGGCTCCACGTCCCCGTCCTCCCGGGGCAGGCGCACGACCACGACCTCCCCGGGGACGAGGCGCACACGCCGGCCGGTGATCTGCTGGGGTCGCAGCCGGACGGTCCAGGGGTGCGGCCCGCGGGCCCACGGTGTCACCCGCCCCTCCGCGGCGCCGGTGGGGTCCTCGACGCCGTACCCGACGGCCGCGACGCTCCACCCCGTGCGCAGAGCCGGCTCGATCCGGTCGGCCTCGACGGTGAGCGGGCGCCCGTCGCGCACCGCGTCGAGCAGGGGCCCGTCGGCCACGCGGAACACCAGGTCGTCCCCGTCGACCCCGACGTTCACCAGCCGGAGCTCGACGTGCCCGTCCGGCTCGGCCCAGGCCAGCCGTCCCACCGGGACCGTGCCCAACAACGCGCGGCACGCCGTCGGGTCGAGGACCTCCAGCCCGTCGTCGCCCGTGTCCATGCGTCGCTCCTCCGCCGGGGTCGGGCGGAGGAGACCGCGACCGAAGCGCCGCCGCCAGGGCCGGTCGGCCCGCGCATCAGGTCAGGATGGCGGACGCTGCGAGGAAGTAGATGACGATCGAGAGCAGGTCCTGGACGACGGTGGCGAGCGGCCCCGAGCCGAAGGCGGGGTCGCGACCGAGGCGGTGCAGCAGGGCGGGCAGGGCCAGCGCCACGACGGTCGCGATCGACGACGCCGCGAACAGGGCCACCGCCACCGCGGCGGCCACCCGGAGGTCGCCCCACAGCAGCAGGACGACCGGGAAGGTGACCGCCGCGAACAGGACACCGAGCAGCGGACCGGTCACCGCCTCGCGGAGGGCGATCCGCCCGGTGCTCACCCCCGCGGCGAGACCCCGGATGACGAGCGCCTCCGTCTGCGTGCCCACCGCGTCGGCGAGGTAGACCACTCCGGGGAGGAAGAAGGCGATGAGGACCTGCTCCTCGAGCTGGTGCTCGAAGGCACCGACGATGCCCGCCGCCACGAACGCGCCGACCAGGCCCAGGAGCAGCCACGGCAGCCGGTGCCACAACCGTCGCCCCACGCTCTCCAGCGCCGCGGACCGCGCCTCGGACGACGAGCCCAGGAACCCGCCGAGCCGGGCGACGTCCTCGTCGTGCTCGGCCAGGAGCACCGCCAGCAGCCGGTCCGGAGGGACCAGCCCACGGAACCTCCCCGCCTCGTCCACGACGGGCAGCGCCGACTCCCCACGGTGCACCGCCCGCCAGGCGGCCTGCTCCTGGTCCGTCGCCGGGGTGACCGTCGGCGGCTCGGCGTCCATGACGTCGCGCACGGGTGTGTCGGCAGCGGCCGCCAGCAGCCGTTCCATGGTGACCATCCCGGTCAGCGTCCCGTCCGCGGCACAGACCGCCACCGTCGACGCGGATTCGAACCGACGCCCCCGCATCCCGTCGAGGACCTCCCGGCACCGCGCGTCCGGGGTGGTGACCGGGACGGCCACCGAGGCGTGGACATCCACCGTCCTCCCCGCGGTCCGTCCGACCGGCGCCGACGTCATCGCGGCGATGTCGGCCCTCCGGGTCGGCACGGCCCCGGCGGCGTGCGGAGCGGCGTGCTCGGACATGGCGGAGGCTCCTCTCGCGCGGGGCGCCTCCCAATCCTCGTGACCCGCCGGGCGACGCCCCAGGGCCGACCGGCTCCCGACCAGGGCCTGCGGTCCCGTCCCGGGCACGCTCAGGTCGCCGACCACCCCGACCACCGGCCGACCTCGACCGTGATCGCCGGGCCCTCCGGCGGGTCCTCGCGGTGCTGGGGGTAGCGCTCCCCCAGCGCCGCGCGGACACGGGCGAGCACCGGCTCGGCGTCGGAGACGCTCGCCGTCCCGTCGGCGCGCACCCACCACAGGGTGCTCCAGTCGTCGTCGTAGTGGTCGACGAGCAGCGAGACCGCCGGGTCGTCGTCGACGTTGCGCAGCCGTTTGAGGTCGCGGTGACGCTTGGGCTTCTGGTCGACGGCCATGAGCACCGTGTCCTGCTCGACCGCGAACACCACGGGGACGAGGTGCGGCTGCCCGTCGCCCGACACCGTGGCCAGACGCGCGACGCGCGCCGCGGCGAACCGGCGGCGCGCGTCGTCGACGTCGAGCGTGGGCATCAGTCGACCAGCGTCGCCAGGTCGTCGAGCTCCTTGAGCACCGTGTCGCGGTCGGCCGAGCTCACGCCGTAGATGGCCCGCTCGAGGCCGATGCGGCGGTAGCCCTCGATCGCCTCCGGCGACGTCTCGGCGCCGAACAGCGACATCGGGATCGGGCCGCGCCCGGCGTCGGCGGCACGCTGCTGGAGGGCGTTCGCGCGCTGCTCGAACTCGCCGATGTTGTCCGGCCCGACGCGCTGGGGCAGCCAGGCGTCGCCGAAGTCGAGGACGCGGTCCTCGACGCCCGGGCCCATGCCGCCGACGTAGACCGGCGGGTGCGGCTCCTGCAGGGGCTTGGGCCATGCCCAGCTGCGCTCGATGTCCACGAACTCGCCGTGGAACTCGGCCTCCTCCTGCGTCCACAGCGCCTTCATCGCCTTGACCTGCTCGCCCATGAGGCGCATGCGGGTCTTCGGGTTGGTGCCGTGGTGGGCCATCTCCTCGCGGTTCCAGCCGCCGCCGATGCCGAACAGGAAGCGCCCGCCCGACAGCCGGTCGAGGCTCGCGACCTCCTTGGCGGTGTGGATGGTGTCGCGCTGGATGACCAGGCAGATGCCGGTGGCGATCTTCAGCGTCGACGTCGCGGCCGCGGCGGCGGTGAGGGCGACGAACGGGTCGTAGGTGTGGACGTACATCCGCGGCAGGTCCCCGCCACCCGGGTACGGCGACTGCCGGCTCGTCGGGATGTGGCTGTGCTCGGGGAACCAGAGCGAGTCGAAGCCCCGGTCCTCCACCTCCTTGGCCAGCGTGGCCGGGTCGATGGCGTAGTCCGTCGGGAACATCATGATGCCGTGGTGCACGTTCACCCGATTATCCCGTCGCCGGGGACGGCACACTGGGCCCCGATGGAGTCCACACGCGTCGACCGCTGGCTCTGGGCGGTGCGGCTGACCAAGACCCGGGCCGACGCCGCCGCGGCGTGCCGGGGCGGTCACGTGCGCGTGAACGACACCCCGGCCAAGCCGGCGACGCCGGTCAGGCCGGGCGACACGGTGCGCACGCGGGTCTACGAGATCCCGCGGATCGTCGAGGTCGCCAAGGTCATCGAGAAGCGCGTGGGCGCCCCGGTGGCCGTGACCTGCTACGTCGACCACACCCCGCCGCCCCCGCCGCCGGAGGAGCGCCCGGCCGCGGTCGCCGTCCGCGACCGCGGTGCCGGGCGACCGACCAAGCGCGACCGCCGGATGATCGACGCGCTGCGGGAGCGCGCCGGCGAGGAGTGAGCGTCAGGGCGCCGGGGCGGGCGTCCCGATGTCGGCGGAGAACGAGCGGGTCGTGAGCCCCCGGCCGCCGATCCACGGCTCGAAGCCGGCCTGCACGCTCGTCATGTACCACTCGGGCTTGGCGACGCCGCGGCGCTGCGCGTCGGCGACGAACTGGTCGAGGGGCAGGTCGCGGACCTCGAGCGTCGGCTGCCGGCGCACGTAGCTGATCGTCGGCAGGTCGATGGCGCCGAGCCAGACGTCCCAGGTGGCGCCGGCGATGGTGACCTCGGCCTTCTTGCTGCCGATGGGCTGGACGCGCGGGGTGTTCTTCAGCCAGATCATGAGCTCGAGCCCGGTCGGGCGCCCGTTGCGCCGCGGCGTCGGGTCCATCCAGAGGTCGTAGGAGACGTTGTAGTCGCCGGTCGGCGGCACCGAGACGGCCCAGGAGGAGCGCAGGCCGGCGAGCTCGGAGACCCGCTTCGGGAACGGCGTGCCCTTCGTGCAGTTGCCGTAGTTGCAGCCCCACACCATCGACGGGTACGAGGCGGGCCCGCTCTCCTTGCGGTGGTCGGCCGGGTCGACGACGAAGCCGGTGTCGAAGGCCGTGATGCACTGCGGGGTGTTCGCGCCCCAGAGGTTGTTCTGGGCCTCGTAGCGCCCGCCGGCCACCGGCGTGGACTCGGTCTTGCCGCACACCCGCTTGCCCTCGACCCGGGGGGTGTCCGGGTCGGTGGCCAGCGCGGGACTGCCCCCCACCAGCATCGCGAGCACGGCGAGGACCGCCACGACCACTCCGCTCATCGCCCGATCCCGACCGTTCATCCGCTGCCGTCCTCGCCCTCGACCGTTCGTCGCGCTGAAACGTACGGTGAGCGTGTGGGTGACGACGAGCCGTCTCCCTCGATCGGGACGGTCAGACCCCGTTCCGGGTGAGCGAGAAGGCGTCGGTGGCGAGGCCCTCGCCGCCGATCCAGGGCTCGAAGCCGGCCTGGATGTTGGTGAGGAACCAGGTCGGCTCGACGACGCCGCGCTGCGTCGCCTCGGTGACGAACTCGCTGATCGGCAGGTCGATCACGGTCGTCGTCGGCTCCGCGCGCACGTAGGAGATGACCGGCGTGCCGTGGTTCTCGCCCGTCCAGACCTCCCAGTCCGCGCCGGCGATCGCGACGGTTGCGCGCTCCGCGCCGATGGGCTGGACGCGGTCGGTGCGGTCGAGCCAGATCATCAGCTCGGCGCCGGTGTTGGCGCCCTCGCGGCGCGGGGTCGGGTCCAGCCAGACGTCGTAGGCGACGTTGAAGTCGCCGCGGCGGGGCACGGTGACCGCCCAGCTCGAGCGGATGTCGCCCATCTCCGCCAGGGGCAGCGGGTACGGCGAGTCGCGGGTGCACGTGCCGTAGTTGCAGCCGACGACGATCGAGGGGTACGCCGCCGGGCCGGAGTCCTTGTCGTGACGCGCGGAGACGACGAAGCCGGTGTCGAACGCGGTCGTGCACTGGGGCGTGTCGGCGCCCCAGGCGTTGTTCTGGACCTCGTAGCGCCCGCCCGCGACCGGCACCGACTCGGTCCTCCCGCAGATCCGCGGGCCCTCCCGCGGGCCCTCCACGGGCAGGGGCGCGAGCACGCCGCGGGCCGGGTCGCCGGTGCCCGCCGGAGCGGCGGCGGTCGGGGTCGCGGGGGCCGTCGGCGGCTCGCCGGTCCCGCCGCACCCGACGGCCACGAGCGCGACCGCGGCCAGGAGTGCGGCGACCAGACGCCGCGATCGTGTGTCCCCCATACGGGCGAGGCTAGCGAGCGTCCGCGGGCGTCCCGAAGCGGGTCGCGCGCACCGCGTCGAGCCCCGTCCCGTGCGCCGCGAGGGCGTCGAGGACGTCGGCGGGCGGCGACTCCCCGCGGATCACGGCGGCGGCGAGTGCGGCGGCCGCCGGCGCGGTCTCGATGCCCGAGCCGCCCTGCCCGGCGTAGAGGTGCAGGCCGGGGTGGTCGGGGCGGTCGCCGACCACGAGGTCGCGGTCGGGCGCGAAGGTGCGCAGGCCCGTCCAGCTCGTCGCCACCGAGCGCAGGCCCAGGGTGGTGACGGCGTTGACGGTCTCCAGCGCGCGGGCGACGTCGAGCTCGTCGGGGCGCGGGTCGCCGGGCTCGGCGGGGGTCTCCTCGGACGGTGAGACGAGCAGGTGCTCGCCCTCGGGCTTGGCGTACCAGTGCTCGCCGACGGAGACGACGAACGGGTCGTCGCGACGGACCGGTGCCCCGTCGGGGATGCGGACCACGGCGATGGTGCGGCGCAGCGGGCGCAGACCGACCGGGGTGATGCCGGCGAGGGCGAGCAGGGTGTCGGTCCAGGCGCCCGCGGCGAGGACGACGGTGGCGGTGACGAGGTGGTCGTCGCGCAGCGTCACCCGCCAGCCCGATCCGTCCCGCCGCAGCGCCGTCACCGGCGTCCCGGTGCGGATCTCCCCGCCGCGGGCGCGCAGGAGCCGGCGGTAGTGCTGGTGCAGGCCGAGCGGGTCGGCGTCCTGGGCGTCCTCGACCACCCCGGCGGCGCGCAGGACGTCGCGGCGCAGCGCGGGCCAGCGGGCGACGGCCTCGTCGGGGGTCAGTTCGTCGACGGCGTCGAGCACCAGCAGCTCCGCGCGCAGCGTCCGTTCCTCGGCCTCGTCGTGGGCGACGTGGAGGACGGGACGCGGGCGCAGGAACGGGTGCCCGGCCTCGTCGGCGAGCGCGGCGAACCGGTCCTTCGACGCGGCGATCAGCGCTCGGGCGGGCGGCGCGCCGTGACCGGGGATGTAGCTGGCGGCCGAGCGCCCGGTGGTGTGCCGGGCGAGCTCGGTCTCCCCCTCGACGAGCAGCACCGACGCGTCCCGGGCGAGCTCCGCCGCCACCGACATCCCGGCGATCCCGCCGCCGACGACCACCACCTCCATGTGCGCGATCTTCCCGGCTATAGCCGGGAATTTCACTCACATGGCGAGGTCCAGGCCCAGGTCGAGGACCGGGGCGGAGTGGGTGAGGGCGCCGACGGCGAGGAAGTCGACGCCGGCGGCGGCGTGGGCGGCCGCCACGTCGAGGGTGAGCCCGCCGGAGACCTCGAGGCCGGTGTCGGGGGCGCGGCGGTCCCGCCGGGCGACCGCCTCGGCCGACTCGGCCGGCGTCACGTTGTCGAGCAGGACGAGCTCGACACCCAGCCCGAGCACCTCGTCCAGCTGCTCCAACGAGTCGACCTCGACCTCGCACGGCAGGTGCGGGGCGATCCTCCGCGCCGCCGCCAGCGCCGCCGTGACCGAGTCCGCCGCCGCGACGTGGTTGTCCTTGATGAGGACCGCGTCGCCCAGCGACATCCGGTGGTTCACCCCGCCGCCGCAGCGCACCGCGTACTTCTGCAGCGCCCGCATCCCCGGCACGGTCTTGCGGGTGTCACGGATGCGCGCGCGGGTGCCGGCGACCGCGTCGACCCAGGCCGCGGTGGCCGTCGCGACCCCGGAGAGCTGCGAGAGCAGGTTGAGCGCGGTCCGCTCGGCGGTCAGGAGGGTCCGCAGCGGCGCGCGGACGGCGAGGGCGACGTCGCCGGGGGCGAGGCGGTCGCCGTCGGCGCGGGCGTCGAGCACCTCCAGCTCCGGCCCGCACACCCGCTCGAGCACCCGCACCGCCACCCCGACGCCCGCGAGCGTCCCGGCGGGCCGCGTGCGGAACTCGCCGACCGCGACCGCGCCCTCGGGCACGCACGCGGCGGTGGTGACGTCGGGGCCGTCGCGCAGGTCCTCGTCGAGGGCGCGGGCGACGACGGCGTCGACCTCGGCGGGGTCGACGCCCGTGGGCAGGGCGAGCGAGGCGGTCACGCGACACCTCCGTGACGGGCGTCGGTGGTCCCGACGTGCAGGCGGTCCCCGGACAGGACCACCGTGGACGAGGCGCGCTGCCAGTGGTCGTCGGTGCGCGGGTGGTCGGCGCGGACGTGGCAGCCGCGGGTCTCGGTGCGCGAGCCGGCGGCGGCGAGCAGGGCGTGGGCGGCCAGGGTCAGGGCGGCGTCCTCGACGTCGGCGCGGGTCCGCGGGGCGCGCACGGTGCTCGCGGCCTCGACGGCGTCCGACGCGGCGGCGAGCCCGGCGGCGTCGCGCCCGATCGCCGCGCCGCGGGTCATGGCGGCCTGCAGGGCGGCGCGGTCGGCGATCGGGACGGGCACCGCCGCCGGCGGGGTCGGCGACGCGAGGCGTCGCGGGCCCGCCAGGGCGCGGGCGACGTCCTCCGCGGCGCGCCGGCCCATGACCAGGCCCTCGAGCAGGCTGTTCGAGGCGAGCCGGTTGGCGCCGTGCAGGCCGGTGCGGGCGACCTCGCCGGCGGCCCAGAGCCCGGGCACCCCCGTGCGCCCGTGGTCGTCGGTGACCACGCCGCCGCACGCGTAGTGCGCGGCCGGGCGGACCGGGACGGGGTCGCGGGCGAGGTCGACGCCGATCGCGGCGCAGGCGGCGGCGACGGTCGGGAAGCGCGCGGCGACGTCGGGGACGCCGGTGGCGTCGAGCCAGACGTGCTCGGCCCCGAGCTCGCCGAGCCGCCGGGTGATCGCGGCGGCGACGACGTCGCGGGGGGCGAGGTCGCCGAGCGGGTGGACGCCGGCGGTCACCGACCGCCCGCCGGTGTCCCGCAGCACCGCGCCCTCGCCGCGCAGCGCCTCGGTGACGAGCGGCGCCCGGCCCTTCCCGGCGTCCGGCACGTGCAGCGCCGTCGGGTGGAACTGCACGAACTCGACGTCGGCGAGCGTCGCCCCGGCGCGCAGGGCGAGCGCCCAGCCGTCGGCGGTGGCGACGGTGGGGTTCGTGGTCGTCTCGTAGAGCGCGCCCACGCCGCCGGTCGCGAGCAGGACCGCGGGCGCGGCGAGGAGGCCCGCGCGCCCGTCCTCGTCGCGCACCTCGAGGCCCTCGACGGCGCCGTCGGGGCCGGTGAGCACGGCGGAGGCGGCGTGGCCGGGCAGCACGACGAGCTCGGCACGCCGCGTCGCCGCGAGCAGCGCGCGCTCGACCTCGGCGCCCGTCGCGTCGCCGCCGGCGTGCACCACCCGCAGCGCGGAGTGCCCGCCCTCGCGGGTGCGCGCGAGGGCGTCGGGCGGGCCGTCGAACACCGCGCCCTCGCCCCGCAGGGCGGCGACGGCCGCGGGGCCGGCGGCGAGGATCGTGCCCGCGGCCCCGGCGTCGACCAGTCCCCCGCCGGCGGCGAGGGTGTCGGCGAGGTGTGCGGCCACGGAGTCGCCCGTGATGTCGCCGAGCACCACCGCGATGCCGCCCTGGGCCCACCGGGTGCTCCCGGCGTCCGGGGCGTCCTTGGTGACGACGACGACCCGCAGCCCGGCCCGCGCCGCGGTGAGCGCCGCGGTGAGCCCGGCGACGCCCGACCCCACGACGACGAGGTCCGCGGTCGTCTCCCAGCGGGTCACTCCCCGCCCCCGGGCTGCCCGATCTCGATCATCCGCTGGACGGCGCCGCGCGCCCGGGCGGCGGTCGCGGTGTCGACGTGCACCTCGTCGCGGCCCTCGCGCAGCGCCCGCGTCAGCGCGCCCGGGGTGATCATCTTCATGTAGCCGCAGGCGGCGCGCTCGTTGACCGGGCGGAAGTCGACGTCGGGGTTGGCGCGGCGCAGCTGGTGGAGCATGCCGACCTCGGTGGCCACGAGGACGCTCTGCTTCGTCGTGTTCTTGGCGGCGTCGAGCATGCCGCCGGTGGAGAGGATGTGGACCTGCTCGGCGGGCACCGCGCCAGCGCCTGCGAGGTAGAGCGCGCTGGTGGCGCAGCCGCACTCGGGGTGCACGAACAGGTCGGCGTCGGGGTCGGCCTGGGCCTGCGCGGTGAGCTCGGCGCCGTTGATGCCGGCGTGGACGTGGCACTCGCCGGCCCAGATGTGCAGGTTCGCCCGGCCGGTGACGCGCCTGACGTGGGCGCCGAGGAACTGGTCGGGCAGGAACAGGACCTCGCGGTCGGCGGGGATGCTCTCGACGACCTCGACGGCGTTGGACGACGTGCAGCAGACGTCGGTCTCGGCCTTCACCGCCGCTGTGGTGTTGACGTAGCTGACGACGACGGCGCCCGGGTGCTCGGCCTTCCACGCGCGCAGCTCGTCGGCGGTGATCGAGTCGGCGAGACTGCAGCCGGCGCGGGCGTCGGGGATGAGGACGGTCTTCTCCGGCGCCAGGATCTTCGCGGTCTCGGCCATGAAGTGGACGCCGCAGAAGACGATCGTGCTCGCGTCGCTGGCCGCAGCGATCCGGGAGAGCGCGAGCGAGTCGCCGGTGTGGTCGGCGACGTCCTGGATCTCGGGGCGCTGGTAGTTGTGCGCGAGCACCACGGCGTCGCGCTCGCGGGCGAGCCGGCGGACCTCGTCGGCCCAGCCGGGACCCGCGTCCCGGGGCTCGACGAGGTCGGTCGGCGGGGCGTGGAGCCCCGTCTCGCCGGTCGTCTCCGTGGCGCTGAGGACGGTCATCGCCGTCTCCTCCCCCGGGCTGCCGCGTCGTCGTCGGCGCGGTCCGGTTCGCTCGACTAGTTTTCGCCTCGTGGTCGAAAACATGGCCGACCGTACCCCCGCACGCCGGGGCGACGCCAGCCCCCGGTCACGCGGGGTGGCGAGCACCACCTGCCCGCTCGCGAGGATGTGGGTTTCCTGGCGTCCAGTGCCAGCGTGGACGCCACGCTCGCACCCCCTACGATCACTCTCCGTGGACGAGGGCGGCGCGGGCGGCGAGGCGGGGACGTTCGCGCACGACGTGCTGGCGGTGGTCCTGCGGATCACCGGGCCGGTGCCGAGCGTCCTGCTCTGGCAGCGCGCCCGCGAGCCGCACCTCGGGCGCTGGGCCCTGCCCGGGGGCCGGCTGGGCGCCGACGAGGACGTCGAGGCGTCGGTGCGCCGGCACCTCGCCGAGAAGGTCGACCTCGCCGAGGTGGCGCACGTCGAGCAGCTCGGCGTGTTCTCCGACCCCCACCGCGGCCCGCCCCCGCGCCGCGTCGCGACGGCGTTCCTCGGGCTCGTGCCCACCGACGCCGACCCCGCCGTCCCCGACGACACCGCCTGGCACCGCGTCGACCGCCTGCCCCCGACGGCCTTCGACCACGGCGCCATCACCCGCGACGGCCTCGACCGCCTGCGCGCCAAGCTCTCCTACACCAACATCGGGTTCGCGCTCGCCCCCGACGCGTTCACCGTCTCCGAGCTGCGCGACCTCTACGCGGCCGCGCTCGGCCACCGCGTCTCGGCGACCAACCTGCAGCGCGTGCTCACCCGCCGCGGCGTGCTCGTCCCCACCGGCGCGACCGCCGCGCCCGGGCCCGCCGGCGGGCGCCCGGCCGCCGTCTTCCGGTTCTCCGAGCACGTGCTGCGCGTGACCGACCCCTTCGCCGCGCTGCGCCCACCGGGCGACACGGGCTGAGCAGGGGGTACGCGTCCACACGGCGGGGTACGCCCCGGAGTCGTAGCGTGGGCGACGTGGTCGAGACGCTGCCCCTGTTCCCCCTGGGGACCGTGCTGCTGCCGGGTGCGTCGCTGCCACTGCACATCTTCGAGCCGCGCTACCGGCAGCTGACCATCGACCTGGTCACCGGCACGCTCCCGGGCAAGCAGTTCGGCGTCGTCGCCGTACGCGAGGGGTGGAGCCCCGACGACGGCCGCGACGGCCTGCACGACGTGGGGTGCACCGCGACGCTGCGCGAGGTCCGCCGCCTGCCCGACGGCCGCTTCGACATCCAGACCACCGGCGACCGGCGCTTCCGGCTCATCGACGTCGACGACACCGCGGCGCCGTACCTCGTCGCGAACGTGGAGTGGCTGCCCGACGACGAGGGCGACGACGCGACCGACCTCGCGCCGCTCGCGATGGCCGCCCGCGCCGCGCACCGCCGCTACTGCACCACCGCCTGGCGCCAGCAGGGCGGCGGCGACGGCGAGATGCCCGCCGAGCTCTCCGAGGAGCCGGCGCCCGACGTCGCCGACCCCGAGCTCGCCCACATCCTGGCCGGCGACTGCCTGCTCCCCCTCACCGACCGGCAGGAGCTGCTCGAGGAGACCTGCCCGATGGAGCGCCTGCAGATCGTCCGGCGGTCGATGACCCGCGAGGCCGTGCTGCTCGGCGAGCTGCGCGCGGTGTGGGCGCCCTCGGTGAAGTACGCCGTCGAGCACAGCCTCAACTAGGCGCCCGGGAGCCCGGTCGATGAGCCTGCCCGTCCCCGGCCTGGAGTTCCTCGCGCACGTCGAGGTCGAGCTCGGCGAGCTGCTCGACCTCGGCACCACCGACGCGGGCCACCGGCGCATCGTCCCCATCGTCGGTGGCACGGTGACCGGTGAGCGCTTCTCCGGGGTCGTCGTCCCGGGCGGCGCCGACTGGCAGGTGGTCCAGGACGACGGCGCGGTGGTCGTCGACACCCGCTACACGCTGCGGGCCGACGACGGCCCGCTGGTGCACATCCGCACCGCCGGGGTGCGCGCCGGCCCGCCCGAGGTCCTCGCCGCGCTGGCCCGCGGCGAGGACGTCGACCCCTCGACGTACTACTTCCGCGTCGCCGCGACGTTCGAGACGTCCGCGCCGCAGTACCGGTGGATGACCCGCGTCCTGACGGTGGCCACGGCCCGGCGCGCCCCCTCCGCCGTGGTCTACGACGCCTACACGGTGGGCTGACCGCGGCCTCAGGTCAGCGCCGCCAGCACCTGCCGGTAGGCCGCGGCCGCCGGGTCGACGAGCCCCGCGGGCGCCCACTCGTCGGTGACGTGGCACTGCTCGGGCTCGCCGGGGCCGCAGACGATCGTGTCGGCGCCCCCGAGCGCACCGGCGAGCACGCTCGCGTCGGTGAAGTAGGTCGCGTACTGCGGCTCACCCCGCCCGCCCCCACCGCCCAGCAGATCCACCGCCCGCGCGACCCGCCCCGGGTCGGTGTCGATGAGCGGCAGCTCGACGAGCCGCTCGGTCTCGACGGGCACCCCGGCCAGGTCGACGACGGTCGCCTCGGCCGCGTCGGCGGTGTCGCCGGGCACGAGGCGCAGGTCGACGGTCAGCGCGGCGCGGTCCGGGACGACGTTGGGCTGGACACCGGCGCGCATCATCCCGACGTTGGCGGTGGTGGCGCCGTGCGTGGAGCTGGTCGGCCAGGCGTCGTGCTCGTGGATGCGCACGGCGGCGCGGGCGAGGTCGACCAGCGCGTTGTGCCCCAGGTCGGGGCGCGATCCGTGCGCCGGCACCCCGCGGGCGTGCAGCACGAGCCAGAGCACGCCCTTGTGCCCGAGCACCACGCGGTTCGCGGTCGGCTCGGCCACCAGCAGCGTGCCCGACGGCCGCAGCGCGTCGGCCGGGATCTCGCGGGCGCCCTCGCAGCCGGTCTCCTCGCCGAAGGTCAGCACCACCTGCACCCCGGTCCCGCCGGCGCGCACGTGCTCGGCGGCCGCGACGACGGCGGCCGCCACCCCGGCCTTCATGTCGCTCGCGCCCCGCCCGCGCAGCCGCCCGTCGACGACGTCGCCGGCGAGCGGGTCGAACGACCACACCGCCTCGTCGGCGGGGACGGTGTCGAGGTGCCCGGTGAGCGTCACCGGGGTCTCGTCGCCGTGGTGGGCGACGAGGTTGGCGCGCCCGGGCCGCGTCTCGTGCATCGCGACGGTGAGCCCGGCGTCCTCGAGACGGTTCGCCGCCAGGTCCGCGGCGACCCGCTCCCCGCTCCCGCGGGTGTCGAGGCGGACCAGCTCGCAGGCCAGGTCGAGCGCGGTGCCCGGGGTCGTCATCCGGTGTCCCTCCCCATGTCCTCGTGGCCGTCGACGATCGCGGCCAGCACGTAGGCCAGTGCCGCGCCCAGGCCCGCGACCAGCGCGATCCACCACGGTCCCGGTGACGGCGGCAGGCTCGTCAGCACCGCGGGCACCGGCGCGCCGGGGACGCCCGCGGTGCCGATCGCGGCGGGGTCGACGAGCACCGGCACCGGCGACGCCGCCCACGCCAGCATCGCGCCGACGCGCCCGCAGAGCCAGCCGCCGAGCAGCGCACCGGCCACCAGCGCCACGAGCACGACCGGGCCCCGCCGGTGGCGGCGGCGCCACGCCACGGCACCGGCGATCACCCCGTACGACGCGACGAGCAGCAGGTGGATCGCGACGGCGTCGAAGGCGTGGTCAGCCTCCCCCGCGGGCGAGCCGCTGCCTCCGCCGGGCAGGGCCACGACGTGCACGACCGGCGCGAGCAGCGCCCACAGCGCGCCGAGCGGGAGCCCGACGACGGCGAGGATCGCGCCCAGGCGCAGGGCCGCGGGCACGTCGTCGCGCAGCTCGGCCCGCTCGAGTCGGCCGGAGGGCTCGGTGGGGAGGAAGTCGTCGTCGACGGCGGTCATCGCCGGAAGCCGTGGGTGCCCGCCGACTCCCCGTGCCGGCTGCAGCGCGCGGTCCAGCCCACCGGGTCGACCTGCACGACCATCCGGCGCGCGCACACCGGGCAGTGCCGCGGCGGGTCGACGGTGGCGAGCCGGCGCTCGCACGCGGTGTGGTCGCCCTCGGCCCGCGCGGCGCCGCACCAGGCACAGAACGGCCGCTCCACGGGGTCCGCGGACGGCTCCACCACGGCGCTCACAACGTGTCGTTCAGGGCCTTGATCGGCATCTTGAGGGTCTCGAGCATGTCGAGGTCCTGCTCGGCCGGGCGCCCCAGGTTGGTCAGGTAGTTGCCGACGATGATCGCGTTGACCCCGCCGAGCATGCCCTGCTCCGCGCCGAGGTCGCCCAGGGTCAGCTCGCGGCCACCGGCGAAGCGCAGCACCGTGCGCGGCAGCGCCAGCCGGAACGCCGCCACGGTCATCAGCGCGTCGGCACCCTGGGGCACCTCGAGGTGCGCGAACGGGGTGCCGGGGTTGGGGATGAGGAAGTTCAGCGGGACCTCGTCGGGCTCGAGCTCGGCGAGCTGCACCGCGAACTCCGCGCGCTGCTCGAGCGTCTCGCCCATGCCGACGATGCCGCCGCAGCAGACCTCCATGCCCGCCGCACGCACCATCTGCAGGGTCTCCCAGCGCTCCTCCCAGGAGTGCGTGGTGACGACCTCGGGGAAGTGGCTCCGCGCGGTCTCGAGGTTGTGGTTGTAGCGGTGCACGCCCATCGCGGCGAGCTCGTCGACCTGCTCCTGGGTCAGCATCCCCAGCGAGCACGCGACGTTGATGTCGACCTCGGCGCGGATCGCGGCGATGCCCGCACGCACCTGCTCCATGAGCTTGGCGTCCGGGCCGCGGACGGCGGCGACGATGCAGAACTCCGTGGCCCCGGTCTTGGCGGTCTGCTTGGCCGCCTCGACCAGCCGGTCCACGTCGAGCCACGCGGCGCGCACGGGCGAGTCGAACAGGCCCGACTGCGAGCAGAAGTGGCAGTCCTCGGGGCACCCGCCGGTCTTGAGCGAGACGATGCCCTCGACCTCGACCTCCGGCCCGCAGTGGCGCATCCGCACCTCGTGGGCCAGCCCGAGGGCCTCCTCCAACCGCTCGGTCGGGAGCTGCAGCACGGCCAGGACCTGCTCCTGCGAGAGGCCCTCGCCCCGCTCGAGCACCTGCTCGCGGGCCACGGCGAGGATGTCCCCACCGGCGTCCTGCGGGGTGGTGCTGGGATCGACGGCCGTCACGCACGGCTCCCTTCGTCGGGCACTCTCGGTCTGGCACGGTCGGGCTCGCCGCAGTGTGCCTCACGGTGCGCGCCGGGGGGACCACCCACCGCCGAGGACGGGACCGAGGCCACAGCGCGCGGCCGCGAGGAGGTCCTCCGGACTCGCCGCCCCGAGGCCCGCCGGCAGCACCCCGAGCAGCGGGGCGGCGGTGACGGTCGGGAGGTCGTCGAGGTTGGTCCGCTCGGCGAGGTCGGGGTGCTCCGGGTAGGCGCCGACGACGGTGCCGGCGAGGGTCAGTCCGCGGCGGGCGAGCGCCTCGGCGGTCAGCGCGGCGGTGTTGAGCACGCCGAGCCCGGCGCTCGCGACGAGCACGACCGGCGCCGCGAGGCCCGCGGCGACGTCGGCGAGGGTCTCGGCGAGGTCGTTGAACCGCACCAGCAGCCCGCCCGCGCCCTCGACGATCACCAGGTCGGCGTCCTGCGCCCGCACCGCGTCGACGACCTCGGCGGCCATCACCGGCGGCGTGCCCGCGCAGCGGGCGGCGGTCGCGGGCGCGAGGGGCTCGGGGTAGCGGGCGAGCTCGACCGCCCCGACGGGACCGGCCAGCCCCGCCACGGCCGCGAGGTCCCCGTCCTCCCCCGGCGCGACCCCGGTCTGGGCCGGCTTCACGACCGTGACCCGCTCCCCCGCCGCCCGGGCCAGCGCGGCGATCGCCGCGACGACGACCGTCTTGCCGACGTCGGTGCCGGTGCCGGTGACGACGAGGATCCGCACGGCGGGCGAGGGTAGACCCGCCTCATGGGCCGCGGTCGGGGCGCGGTCAGACGGTCGCCAGCACCCGCACCGCGCGGCGTCCGGCGTCCTCGTGCACGGCGGCGCAGGTACAGAACGGCCGCAGGTGCGACAGCAGGTCCCCGGTGGACGCCGTGCCGGAGCGCGGCGGGCCGACGACCTCGGCGAACAGCTGACCGGGGCGGGCTCGGACCTCCAGGGTCAGGCCGGCCCCGACGTCGCCGCGGCACCCGAGCACCGCCGCCTCGTGGACGGCGAGCACGGCGGCCCGCACCGCGTCGCCCTCCAGCCCGGCGCGCGCCGCGATCTCGCCGACGCGCCGGCGCAGCTCGGCGAGGTCACCCGTGCCGTCGACGCCGAGCCGCGCCGCCACCGCGCCCCACAGGTCGGCGGGCACGGGGTCGGACGTCGCGGGCGGGCGGAAGTCGGGGTTGTCGGCACGTCCCGTGATCGCGGCGAGGTGCGGGTGGGTGCTGCGCGCGACCGCCACGAGCTCGGGGTCGGCGTCGCGGCGGCAGCAGCAGATCACCGTCAGCGGCAGGTCGCGGCGCACGGCGTTCAGCCCGTCCTCGCCGACGCGGCACGCCGGCGCCGGCATGGCCGCGGGGTACTGGCCGAGGACCGTGGTGCGGCGGCCGGGCCGGACCCAGTCGCGGGCGGCGGCGAGGAAGCCGGGGTCGGACGGCGGGAGCATCGCCGACGGCGGCGGGAACCCGACGCGCGCGGCGTCGTGGCCCAGGGCCTCGCGGAAGGCCCGCACGGTGGCGCGGTCGACGACGAGGAGCACCTCGTCGCCGTCGGCCAGCGCCCGGCGGACCTCGGCGAGCGCGCCGAACACGAGGTCGTCGGGACCGTCGTGGAGCAGCGCGAGGTGGACCAGACCGCCCTCCCGCTCGCTGCCCGTCACGGCCCGTCCTCGCTCTCCCGCACCGAGGCGGGTCGGCCCACCGCGTCGAAGAGCCGGCGCAGGAAGCGCGAGCCGCCGTGCAGGACGACGTGCTGGCCCTCCGGCGCGGAGCGGGCGGCGAGCATGAGGATGTCGGCGCAGGCGACGTCCATGAAGTCGACGGCCGACAGGTCGAGGTGCAGGTCGGGGCCGGTCGCGAGGGCGCGCGCGGCCCGCAGGGCCCCGTGCACCGCCGCCCCGAAGCGGCGGGCGACGTGCGCGTCGAGGTCGCCGCGCGGGCGCCACCGCCCGTAGCCGGCGCTCGCCGACCAGACGTCGTCGACGAGGTCGCGGTGGTGCACGGCGACCGTCTCCCACACCGCCGCCTCGTCCTCGTCGGGCACGCTGAGCTGGCACAGCGTGCGGACCGGGCCCTCGTCGGCGAGGACGTCGAACCCGCCCTCCCACTCGGTGTACGCCGCGAGGACGGCCTCGTCGGCCAGCGGGAGCCCCGGGCTCTCCTGGGTGAACGCGACCGTCGGCCAGGCGTCCGCGACCGCGCGCGCCACCTCGTCGCGGAAGAGCGCGGTCACGCCCTCGGCCGTCGCCCCGGTGCGCTCGACGACGGTCGGGAGGTCGAGGAACTCCATCTGGCCGGACGCGAGCGCGTCCCGGGCCCCGCGCGGGCCCGCGGGCCCGGCGAGCCAGTGCTGGTCGGGACGCTGACCGCCCGGCAGCCAGCCCTTGTAGAAGACCTTGGCCCCGTGCGCGAGCTCGCGCTCGATCCACGACGCCGTGCCGCGCCGGCCCTGCTCGACGCCGTCGGCGACGAGCAGCGTGTGCCGGGACCGGACCTCCTGGAGGCCGGGATCCGCGCGCAGGAGCGTCGCCACGCGACCTCCCTCCGCCCGTCCCGGCTCCGGCCTGCCCCCGGATCGCACCGCGGGGCGAGATGAGTACCCGGGAACCACGATGCGTGAACCTCGGCCACGCTGCGTAGTTCAGAGGAACGCGGACACCACCAATCGGGCGTGCGCGAGGTCCACCAGGAGGGCGGCCACCGTGGACGTCGACCGTGCCCGGCCCCGCGCGAGCGCGTCGTAGGCGTCGAACCCGGTCAGCAGCCAGAGGACGTCGAGGGCCTCCTGTCTCCCGACCGCGAGCAGGCCGGCCTCGTCGAGACGCCCGACCACGGTCCGCAGGAGGGCGAGCCGGCCGTCGTCGTGCCGGGCGACCAGCGCGGCGGCCTCCGGATCCGCGGCGGTGAGACCCAGGACGCGGCGGGCGAGGACCGGGTCGGTGGCCCAGTAGCGGCAGCCGTCGACGACGGTCGCCCGCAGCAGGTCGTCCTGGTCGTGGCCGGCGACGTCGTCACCTCGGCCGTGTTCGGCGCCGCCGCGTTCGCCCAGCCCGCCATCGGCCGCGCCCACCTGCGCGGGGTGGCCGAGGCAGCCGCGATCGACGCCGACGTCTACGGCCTGCCGCTCGTGCTGACCGCGATCACCGGGGTCCTCCTGCTGCTCGCGGGCAGCGTCGCCCTCGGGGTCGCGGTGACCCGGGTGGCTCGGGCGGACGCCGTGCTGCGCGCGGCGGGCGTCGTCTACGCGGTGGCGATGGCCTGCTTCCTCGTCGTGGGCACGGCTGTGCACGTCGTCCAGCCGGTCGCTGCGGCCGTCGCCGCGCTCGCGGCGGTGGTGGTCGCCCTGCGGCTCCCGCGCCTCTGATCAGCGCGGGGCGACGATCGGCCCGAGCACCTTGTGCAGCACCTGGTCGACGAGCGCGAGGTCGTCGGCGGTGAGGTCGGCCCGCGCGGTCAGGCGCAGCCGCGAGGTGCCCGGCGGCACCGACGGCGGGCGGAAGCAGCCGGCGCGCAGCCCGTGCTCGGCACAGCCCGCCGCGGCACCGAGCGCCACCTCGGGGTCGCCGAGCACGACGGGCACCATCGCCGCGGTCGGCACCGGCACGTCGAGCCCGGGCGCGGCGGCGCGCGCGGAGGCCGCCACCGAGGCCGCGGCGGCGTGCAGGGCCGCGACCCGGTCCGGCTCGGCGCGCACGATCTCCAGCGCCGCGAGCGCCGCACCCGCCGCGGCCGGGGCGAGGCCGGTGTCGAAGATGAACGGCCGCGCGGTGTCGACGAGGTGCTCGACCACCGCCCGCTCCGCGAGCACCACCCCGCCCTGGCTGCCGAGCGACTTCGACAGCGTCGCGGTCAGCACCACGTCCGGCGCGCCGGCCAGCCCCGCCTCGGCGAGCGTGCCGCGCCCGCCGGGGCCGCGGATGCCGAGCCCGTGCGCGTCGTCGACGAGCAGCACGGCGTCGCGGGCCCGGCACACCGCGTGCAGCTGCGCGAGCGGCGCGATCCGCCCGTCCACGCTGTCGACGCCGTCGACGACCACGAGCGCGCGGGGCTCCGCCCGGGCCGCGAGCACCTGGTCGACGACCGCGGGATCGGTGCAGCGGGCCACCTCGACCCGCGCCCGCGAGAGCCGGGCGGCGTCGACGAGCGAGGCGTGCGCGGCGACGTCGGAGACCACGAGCGCGCCGCGCCCCGACAGCGCCGTGACCGCCCCGAGGTTCGCGGTGTAGCCCGAGGAGAAGACGAGGGCGGCGTCGCTGCCGGTGAAGGCGGCGAGGGCGTCCTCGAGCTCGCCGTGCAGCCGCGTCGAGCCCGTGACCAGGCGCGATCCGGTCGACCCGGCGCCCCACGCCCGCAGCGCGTCGACCCCGGCCTCGACGACGCGCGGGTCGCGGGCGAGGCCCAGGTAGTCGTTGGAGGCGAGGTCGACGACCGGGTCGGCGACCTCCCGCGGGCGCAGCGTGCGCCGCAGCCCCGCCTCCGCGCGCGACGCCGCCGTCTGCTCCAGCCACGCACCCAGCCAGCCCACGGCGGCCACCCTACGGGCCGCCGACGACGTCCCGGCCTGGGCGACGACACCGGGCTACGTGCGTGATTTTCTGAGCCATAGCTCAGAAGATCACGCACGTACGCGGGTCAGGACGGGTCCACCGCCGGTTGATCGTCACCGAGCGTTCTGATCATCCCCCGTCGAGCGGTGCCCGCGGTCCCTCGTCCGGGTGTGACCCGGCCCTGAGCTGGACATCCCGGTCGACACGACCACGCTCGGTCCGAACCGGGACGCGCCGCCGGCTACCCCACCCGGGTGGATTCGGGCGAATCGGGCGCTCCGGGACGGCGCGTCACACGGCCTCACGCCGGTCTCGTCGTCGTCTCACACGCTCGTCACGCTGCGTTCACGCAGCGGGCGCCGCGGCTCCTCACGCGGCCCGGGCCGCGGCGACCATCGCGGCGCCGATGCGCAGGACGTCGTCGGCGGGCGTGACGTAGGGCGGCATCGCGTAGACGAGGTCGCGGAACGGGCGCAGCCAGACACCGTGCGCCTCGGCGGCGGCCTGCGCGGCGGGGACGTCGACGGGGTGGTCGAGCTGGACGACCCCGATCCCGCCGAGCACGCGCACGTCGACCACCCCGGGGACGTCCCGCGCCGGGGCGAGCCCCTCGCGCAGCCCCGCGCCCAGCGCGGCGACCTCGCCCGCCCAGTCGCGGCGCAGCAGCTCGTCGATGCTCGCCCCCGCCACCGTCGCGGCGAGCGGGTTGGCCATGAACGTCGGCCCGTGCATGAGGCCGCCGGCCTCGCCGCCGCTGATCGCCGTGGCGACGGCCGGCGTGCACAGGGCCGCGGCCATCGTCAGGTAGCCGCCGGTCAGGGCCTTGCCCACGCACAGGACGTCCGGGGCGACCCCGGCCTGCTCGGCGGCGAAGAGGGTGCCGGTGCGCCCGAAGCCGGTGGCGATCTCGTCGAACACCAGCACGAGGTCGTGGGCGTCGGCGATCGCGCGCAGCGCCCGCAGGTGGCGCGGGTCGTGGAAGCGCATCCCGCCCGCCCCCTGGACCACGGGCTCGACGACGATCCCGGCGACCTCGTCGGCGTGGGCGTCGGCCACCGCGCGCAGGTGCTCGTCGTAGGACGCGTCGTAGGACGACGGCGGGCGGTCGGCGAACACCTGCTGGGGCAGGAACCCGCTCCACGCCGCGTGCATCCCGCCCTCGGGGTCGCAGACGCTCATCGCGCCGAAGGTGTCGCCGTGGTAGCCGCCGCGCCAGGTCATCATCCGCGTGCGCCCGGGACGGTCGCGGGCGCGCTGGTACTGCAGGCACATCTTCAGCGCGACCTCGATCGACACCGACCCCGAGTCGGCGAGGAACACGTGCTCGAGCGGCTCCGGGGTCAGCGCGACCAGCCGCTCGGCGAGCGTCACCGCCGGGTCGTGGGTCAGCCCGCCGAACATCACGTGGCTCATCGCGCCGGTCGCCCGGGTCACCGCCGCGTCGAGCGCCGGGTGCCGGTAGCCGTGCACGGCCGCCCACCACGACGACATGCCGTCGACGAGCTCGCGGCCGTCGTCGAGGGTGAGCCGCACGCCGCGCGCCGAGCGCACCACGAGCGGGTCGGTCCGCCCCGGCATCGGGCCGTAGGGGTGCCAGACGTGCGCCCGGTCGCGGTCCCGCAGCGTGGGGGCGGGCGGCAGGGACGCGGTCTCCGGCGACGTCATCCGCGCACCGTAACGGCGTCGGCGGACGCGAGCCCTAGGATCGGGCGTGATGTCCACCCTCGACGAGAGCGCCCCCGACGCACGGCCGGACCCGTTCTCCCGGCGGCGCGAGGTGGCGGCGACCAGCGCGCGCTCGCTGCTGGTCACGGTGCTCGGCGAGCTCGTGCTGCCCCGCGGCACGCCGGTGTGGACGCAGACCGTCGTCGACGTCCTGGGCCTCGTCGGGGTCGAGGAGAAGTCGGCCCGCCAGGCCCTCGCCCGCACCGCCGCCGACGGCATGCTCGTCTCGGAACGGGTCGGCCGGCGGGTCCGCTGGGACCTGACGCCCTGGGGCCGCGACCTGCTCACCGAGGGCGCCGCCCGCATCTACGCGCACGGGCGCACCCGGACGGCGTGGGACGGGCGCTGGCTCGTCGTCGTCGCGAGCGTCCCGGAGCAGCAGCGCGCCCGGCGCCACCGCCTGCGCACCCGGCTGGCGTGGGCGGGCCTCGGCTCCCCCGCGGCCGGCATGTGGGTCTCCCCCGACACGGAGCGCCTCGAGGAGGTCCGCGAGGTGCTGGCCGAGCACGGGCCGGCCGACGCCCACGTCGTCACCGGCGAGTACCACGGCGAGCTCACGGCGGGCGAGCTCGCGACGCGGGCCTGGGACCTCGGCGACCTCGAGGCGCGCTACGAGGAGTTCGTCGACCGCTTCGCCGCCCTCGAGCCCGCCGAGGACCCGGCGACGCTCGCGGCGCAGGTCCGCCTCGTCGACGCGTGGCGGCGCTTCCCGTTCCTCGACCCCGGGCTCCCCGACGCCCTGCTGCCCGCCCCGTGGGTCGGGCACCGGGCGGCCGAGGTGTTCCACGGCCGCCACACCGCCTGGGCCGACGGCGCGCTGCGGGCCGCGACGGCGCTGGGCCTGTAGACCCGGTCGCCCGTCGCCGCCCGCCGGCGCCGCGGCCGGTCAGCTCGTCACTGGATCCAGATGGTCTTCGCGTTGACGAACGACTGCGGCCCGAAGCTCGCCAGCTCGCGCCCGTAGCCGGAGTTCTTCGCGCCGCCGAAGGGCACCTCCGGCGTCGACTCGGTGATCTTGTTGATGTAGACCATGCCCGACTCGACCTCGGTGGCGAAGCGCATCTTCTCGTCCTCGTCGGAGGTCCAGGCGCTGCCGCCGAGGCCGAAGTCGGAGTCGTTGGCGATGCGGATGGCGTCGTCGGCGTCGGTGGCGCGGAAGACCAGCGCGACCGGCCCGAACAGCTCCTCGGAGTACGCCCGCGACTCCTTCGGGATGTCGGTGAGCACCGTCGGCGGGTACCAGTTGCCCGGCTTGTCGATGCGCTCGCCGCCGGTCAGCAGGCGGGCCCCGGCCTTGATCGAGTCCTGGACCTGCTCGTCGAGGTCGGTGACCCCGTTGCCCTGCGACATCGGCCCGAGGTCGGTGTTCTCGTCCATCGGGTCGCCGATCGTCAGCGACTCCATCTTCGCCACGAGCTTCTGCGTGAAGTCGTCGGCGATGTCCTGGTGGACGATGAAGCGCTTGGCGTTGATGCAGCTCTGGCCGTTGTTGAGCATGCGGCTCGACACGGCGGCGTCGACGACCGCGTCGAGGTCCTCGACCGACGGCATGACGATGAACGGGTCGCTGCCGCCGAGCTCGAGCACGCTGGTCTTGACGTTCTGGCCGGCGCGGGCGCCGACCTCGCGGCCGGCGGGCTCGCTGCCGGTCAGCGTCACGGCGCGCACGCGGGGGTCGTCGATGATGCCCTCGATCACCGAGGAGCCGACGAGCAGCGTCTGGAAGGCGCCCTCGGGGAAGCCGGCGCGGTTCAGCACGTCCTCGATGGCCATGGCGACCTGCGGCACGTTCGACGCGTGCTTCAGCAGGCCGACGTTGCCGGCCATCAGCGCGGGCGCGGCGAAGCGCAGGACCTGCCAGAACGGGAAGTTCCACGGCATGATCGCGAGCACCGGGCCCAGCGGCTGGTAGCGGGTGAAGATCCGCGCGTTCTCGGGGGCGTTCTTCGGCTTCGGCCACTCGACGTCGGCGAGGTCCTCGGCGGCGTGGTCGGCGTACCAGCGGCAGCCCAGCGCGCACTTGGCGATCTCCGCCTTCGCCGCGGTGAAGGTCTTGCCCATCTCGAGGGTGGCGAGCTCGGCAAGGCGGTCGGTCTCCGCGTCGAAGATGTCGGCCGCCGCGCGCAGCCAGCCGGCGCGCTGCTCGAACGTCGTGTCGCGATAGCTCTCGAAGGTGTCCCAGGCGCGCTGGAGCTTCTCCTCCAGCTGCTCGGAGGTGAGGGACTCGAACTCCTCGACGGTCTGCCCCGTGGCAGGGTTCGTCGTTGCGATGGCCATGACGGTCGACTACCCCGCCCGCCCCGCCGGGCAATCAGCGACCGGCGCCGACTCCGGCACCGGACGGGCGGCGACCCGCTCGGCCCGGGCGAGGGCGACGGCGAGACCCGCCGCGACGACCCCGGCGACCGCGAGCATCACCCACCCGCCACGCAGCAGCCCGAGCTCGTCGGGCCGTCCCGTCGCGTGCGTGCCGATCACCGACACGAGCAGCGCCACCCCCAGCACCGACCCGACCTGCCGGGCCGTCGTGATCACCGACGACCCGGTGCCCCACCGCTCCGCCGGCAGGGCAGCGCCGACGACCGACGACAGGCCGGGCAGCACGAGACCGACGCCGAGTCCCGTCAGGAGCTGGCCGGGCAGCATGCCGGCGGCGTAGTCGGGGGCGACGCCGAGGCGCAGCGCCCACCACGCCGGGCCCGCCGCGAACAGCAGCGCGCCCACCGCCACGACCGGCCCGATCCCGAAGCGGCCGGTCAGGTGGCCCGTGAGCCGCGAGACCACGACGACCACCAGCGGGCCCACCGCGAGCGCCACCCCCGCCACCGGCGCCGACCAGCCCCACGTGCCGGTGAGGTAGAGGACGTTGACGACGAGCATGCCGGCGAAGCCGGTGGTGAACGCGAGCATCGACAGCGCCGCGAGCCCGACGACCGGGGTGCGCACGACGGTCAGGTCGAGCGCCGGAACGGGGTGACGGCGCGAGCGCAGCACCACGCCGGCCACGCCCAGCACGGCCACGACGAGCCCCGCCACCACCGGGCCCGCCGCCCAGCCCAGGTCGGGCGCCCGCACCAGCGCGTAGGCCAGCGCCCCGACGCCGACGACGAGGCCCACGGCGCCGAGGACGTCGGGCCGGCCGGTCCCGGTCGGGGTGGTGCGCGGCAGGACCCGCAGGCCCGCGACCAGGGCGAGGAGCCCGACCGGCACGTTGACGAGGAAGACCCAGTGCCACGACGCCTCGACCAGCAGCCCGCCCAGCGGGGGCCCGAGCGCGGCCGCGATCGCCCCGATCGACGCCCAGGCGCCGACCGCGTGCGCCCGCCGCTCGGCGGGGAACGCGGCGAGCAGCAGCGTCAGCGACGTCGGCGTCACGAGCGCGGCGCCGAGGGCCTGGACGGCCCGGGCGGCGACGAGCAGCCCCACCGACGGCGCCGCGGCGCACGCCGCCGAGGCGAGGGTGAAGACGGCGAGCCCGACGAGGAACACGCGGCGGTGCCCGACACGGTCGGCGAGGCGCCCGGCGAGGGCGAGGAACGCCGCGAAGACGACCGTGTAGCCGTTGAGGACCCAGGACATCTGGCCGAGGTCGGTGCCCGGGAAGTCGGCGCGGATGTCGGGGAAGGCCAGGTTGACGATGAAGAGGTCGAGGCTCGAGAGGAACGCCGCGGCCGACGTGACGAGCAGGACCGCGCGCGGGCTCGGCGGCGTCACGCCACGGTCCCCGTCCGGTCCTCGACCAGCCGGCGGGCGAGGTCGACGGCGGTGTCGGCGGCGACCCGGCGGTCCAGGCGGTCGCGGTAGGCGGCCTGGAGGTAGAGGCCGTCGACGATCAGCCAGAGCTCCTCGAGCAGCCGCTCGGGGTCGGCGACGCCGAGGCCGGCGACCAGGCCGGCGAGCTCGTCGTGCGTCGCGGCGAGGAAGTCGCGGGCCACGCCGACCGGGGTCGGCGGGCCGTCGGCGTCGCCCGGGTCGGCGTCGTCGGGGAACTCGGTGAGGTAGTTCCGGAAGGCGCAGCCGCGGAAGCCGGGACGCGCCGTCGTGCTCGCGACCTCGGCGACGAGGGCGAGCAGCTGCGCACGCGGGGTGTCGTCCGCCGCCTCCCGGGCGCGGCGGGCGGCCGCCGACCGGATGGCGCGGGCGCGCTCGAGGTAGGCCGCGACCAGGTCGTTCTTCGTGGGGAAGTGGGAGTAGAGCAGGTTCTTCCCGGTGCCGGCCTCGGTGATCACCTGGTTCATCCCGACCGCGCGCACCCCGTGCTCGTAGTACAGGCGGGACGCGGTGGTGAGGATGCGCTCCCGGGTGCCGGGGGCGGGCGTCCGTGCCACGGGGGCTCCCTCCGTCGAGGACCGACCGGTCCCGGACCAGTCGGTCCGTGACAGGACGCTACACCTCGCGCCGGCGGACGGCGAGCGTCAGACGCGGGTCGGCGGCTCGGCCAGGCCGGGGTAGACCGTCAGGGCGTTCCCGCCGAGCAGCCCGTCGGTGAGGTCGTCGCCCAACCCGAGCTCGCGGATCGCGGTGATGTTGCGGGCGACGTCGGCGGACGGCGAGTCGGTGCCGAAGATGCACTTGGCCGCGACCCGCTCGAAGCCGAAGCGCTCGTAGTAGACGGGCAGCTTGCGCGGCGGCAGCCCGGCGACGTCGAGCCACACGTCCTCGCGGGTCAGCGCCAGCGACGCCGCGGCCTCGTAGCTCCAGCCCCGGCCCCCGTGGGCGAGGACGAGCCGCAGGCCCGGGAAGTCGCGCAGGACGTCGTCGAGCAGCACCGGGTCGCCGTGGCGGGCGGTCGCGCCGGGGAAGTTCGACGGGCCGGTGTGCACGATCACCGGCACCCCGCGCTCGAGGCAGCGGGCGTAGGCCGGGTAGAGCTGCGGGTCGTTCGGCGCGATCCCCGCGTGGACCGGGTGCACCTTGAGCGCGACCGCGCCGAGGTCGAGCTGGCGGTCGAGCTCCGCGGCCACCGGGTGGTGCACGTGCGGGTTGACGTTGGCGACGATCCGGAACCGCTCCGCGTCGGCGTCGACCAGCGGCAGCATGTCCTCGATCGTCTGCCACCCGGTGGCCTTCGGCGAGTACTCGCAGAACAGCAGCACCCGGTCGACGCCGGCGCCCGCGAACAGCGCCGCGACCTTCTCGGGGATCGCGGCGCCGTCGCTGTCGTAGCAGGCCGACCACGCCTCCTCGGGCCCGGCCGGCCCGATCCACTGCGCCCACGGCACCTTGAGCCGGGCGAGGTGGGCGACGTGGACGTGGGCGTCGACGATCACCGCGACAGTGTCCCGCAGGTGCGGTGCGCCCGCGTCGGCGCGACCGACTAGTCGAAGAGGTCCGGGTCCGTCCGCACGATCTCGTCCCAGATCGGCTGGAACGCGAACCAGCCGGCGTAGGGCGTGCCGGTCTGCTCGGCGGTGAACTTCGCGTTCACGTGGTCGATCTGCGTCGGCGTGCCCGCGGCCTCGGCGAGGAGCTGGGCCTGGCAGTTGCGCTCGGTGTTGATGAACCACCAGGCGGCCTCGGCGACGGTGTCGCCGACGGTGAAGATGCCGTGGTTCTGGTGGAACACCATCCGGCGGCCCGTCAGCCCCGTCGCCAGCGCGCGCCCGACCTCGGGGTCGAGCACGACGGCGCCGCGTCCCTCGGTGACGACGCCGTGGTTCTCGTAGAGCGTGCAGGCGTCCTGGGTGATGGGGTCGAGCGGCCGGCCCAGCGACGACCAGGCCTTGCCGTACACCGAGTGCGCGTGGGCGGCGGCCACGACCTCCGGGTGCGCGTGGTGCACCGCGGAGTGGATGACGAACCCGGCCTGGTTCACCGGCCTGTTCCCGTGCACGACCCGGCCGTCGTGGCTCACGGCGATGAGGTCGGAGACCCGGATGTGCCGGAAGCTCATGCCGAACGGGTTGACCCAGAACAGGTGCGGGTCCTCCGGGTCGCGCACCGTGATGTGACCGGCGATCCCCTCGCCGAACCCGAAGCGGCCGAAGACGCGGAACGCGCCGGCGAGCTGCTGCTTGCGGTGCAGCCGCTCCTCCGCACTCGTCGCGAACCTCGGCGGCTGGGGCATCTCGATGCCCTCCTGCGACGGGCGGAAGCCCGTCATCTCGGTCTCGGGGCTGGGCGTGTCCTGCGTGGGGGCGGCCATGCCTCGACCGTGCGCCGCGTCACGTCCCCGGGTCAAGGGATCGTGACCTGTCGGCGAGCGGGACGAACCGGCACAGCTTCCCGGTCTGCGGGTCGCGGTCCAGCGCCACACCGCGGGTCACGGCGACCTCCGGGCGGGCCAGGCCCGCGGCGGCGAGCGCGTCGGCGAGCCGCTCGGCCAGCACGTCCTCGTCGACACGGCCGCCGGCCTCCGCGGGGACGACCGTGACGGCGATCCCGGTCGGGGTCTGGCGCACCTGGTACTCCGCGACCTCCGGGCTCCGGACCAGCACCGACCGGACGACGTGCGGGTGCAGCGCCGTCCCCGGGTAGCGGAAGACCTCGTCGCGGCGTCCCCGCACCAGGGCGCGCAGGTGGCCCCGGCGCGGCGGTGCGGCGGTCAGCACGTCGGTGAGCTCGTAGCGGATCAACGGCTGGAGGTGGTTCTCGAGGTTGGTGACGAGCACCGCCGCCGAGGGGGTCCCGGGCGGCACGGGGCGGTGGTGCTCGTCGACCACCTCCACGATGCAGCCGTCCTCGGCGAACACGACGTCCTCGTCGTCCGGGGCGCTCGTGCCCACGAGGCCCTCGGTGGAGCCGAAGGTGTTGACGATCGGCACGCCGAAGCCCTCGCGGATGGCGGCGCGCAGCTCGGGCGTCAGGGTCTCGCTCGTGCTCGTCACCGTCATCGGCCGGATCCGCAGTCGGCCCGCCCGCTGCTCCGCGGCCAGGCGCGCGAGCACCGAGGGGTAGCCGTAGAGGAGGGGCGCCTGCAGCGCGTTGAGGCGGTCCACGAGGTGGGGCAGCGGCGCGGTGGCCGGGACGGGCAGGAAGTGGAACGGGAGCGGGCCGCCGGCGAGGTGGATGGCGCCGCCGGTCGGGTGCACCGCCGACCCGGCCGCCACGATCGCGACGGGGAGGCCGCCCGGGGGCGGGCCCCCCATCTGCTCGATCCGGGCCACGAGGTTGCGGCACAGCGAGCCGACGAACTGGACCACCGCGGGGACGTCGAGCACGAACACCCCGCGTCGTCCCGAGCTGCCACCCGAGGCGAAGGCCACGTACTCGTCGAGGATCGGCCGGGGCTCGGTGTCGGTGCGGGCGAGCGTGCCCTCGACCAGGTCGGCGGTCAGCCGGCGGTCGGTGACGACCTCGTCGAAGCGGTCCACCACGTCGGCCTTCGTCATCGTCGGGAGCGCCGACAGGTCGCGCGGATCGACGCGGTCCGGGTCGACGCCCGCCAACCGCCGGCCGTGGAAGGGCGAGCGCTCGACCGCGTCCGCGAGCAGGGTGCGCAGCCGGGCGCGCTGGTGGGCGACGATCTCGTCCCGGTCCCACGCCGTCCGGGCGATCAGCTCGGGCATCGCGGCGACGACGGCGGGCTGCACGCGGTCGCGGTAGGCGGTCAGGCGGGACGGCGGGGCGGTGGTGGCGGGCATGGCGTGTCCTCGGTGCGGGTGTTCCTACAGGGGCTCGACGAGCCGGGCGACGAGGTCGACCACGACGTCGACCTCCAGCTGGGCGGTGCCGGCGGCGCGCTCGAGCACGCGCCCGGCGTCGAGGCAGAAGATCAGCTCGGCGAGCACGCGCGGGGAGTACGACGGGACGAGGCCGCCCCGGTCCAGGAGGGCCGCCACGGTCGCGCCGAACTCCTCCAGGGCACGGACGTGCAGCGCGGCGTAACGGGCGTTGAGCTCCGGGTCGCGCGCCGCGGCCACCCGGAACTCGACGACCAGCTGTGTCCACCCGGGGCCCTCCTCCGAGCGCTGCGCGTTCGCCAGCAGCAGCGCGCGCAGGCCCGCGAGCCCGGCCCGCCCCGCCGCGAGGTCCTCGTTCTCCGCGGCCCGCTCGGCGATGCGCTGCTCGAGGAGGGCGAGGAACAGCTCGGCCTTGCCCGCGAACTGCGAGTACACGACGCCCTTGGAGAAGCCGGCCTCCTCGGCGATCACATCGAGGCGGGCGCCCGCGTAGCCGCGCGCGAGGAAGACCCGCCGGGCGGCCGCGAGCACCAGGTCGCGGTTGCGCTCGGTCTGCTCCGCACGGGTCATCCGGGTGGTCACACGAGCATGGAATACCCGAGGTATTCGAGTGTCAACGGTATCCGAATACCGCCGGTATCACGATCCGGACGCGGTCTCCCACAGGCCGATGACGTTGCCCTCGGGGTCGCGGAAGTAGGCGGCGAAGCCCATCTCGCCGACGGGCTGCTTCGCCGAGAGCACCGTGCCGCCGTAGCGGGTGACGTGCTCGAGCGTCTCGTCGATGTCCCCGACGTCGACGACGATCACGGGGCTGCGGGGCTCGTCGTCGCCGCGGCGGAACATGCCGCCGTTGATGTAGCCGGGGTCGGCGGGCGCCCCGTCCTCGGTGACCGGCCCGGTCAGGGCGATCGTGTAGTCCATCCCGGGCATGTCCTGCAGCGTCCACCGGAACACCGCGCCGTAGAACGCCCGCGCCCGCTCGCCGTCGTCGAACGGGACCTCGAAGTGGACGACCCGACCGCTCATGACCGTGCTCCTCCCGGTGCCTGCTCAGCCGCGACGGCTCAGCCCAGGCAGCGTGGCCCGAGCAGCGCCTTGAGGTCACCCATCAGCGCGCCCGAGTTCTGGACCTTCAGCCCGTCGTCGAGCCGCAGCACGTGGCTCGCCCCGTTGGCGGCGAGCAGCGTCAGGTGGACCTCGCTCGGGCCCGGGTGCGCGACCAGGACCTCCTTGAGTCTCCCGACCCGCTCCGGCGTGCACCGCGCGCTCTCGATGACGACCTTGACAGGCGCGCCGCCGACCCCGCCCGACAGGTCGGGCACCGCGAGGTCCTCGACGAACAGGCTCACCCGGTCGTCCCGCTTGTTGACCTTGCCCTTGACCAGCACGATCGCGTCCTCGGCGACGTCGATCGACACCGCGGCGTAGGTGCGCGGGAAGAACAGCACCTCGATGCCGCCGGCGAGGTCCTCGATCTGGGCCGACGCCCAGGGCTCGCCCTTCTTGTTCACCCGCCGCGTGACGCTCGCGAGGATGCCGCCGACCGTCACCGCGGCACCCTCGGCGACGTCGCCCTCGAGGATCTTGGTGATCGGGGTGTCGGCGCGGCTCGCGAGCACCTGCTCGATGCCGTTGAGCGGGTGGCCCGAGACGTAGAGGCCGAGCATCTCCCGCTCCAGGGCGAGCCGGTGCTTGGGCTCCCACTCCCCCTCGGGCACCTTGACGTCGAACATGCCCGTGGTGTCGGCGGACTCCTCGGCGCCGTCCCCGCCGTCGGCGTCGAAGCTGCCGAACAGGTCGAACTGGCCGTCGGCCTCGGCCTTCTTCGTGGTCATCACCGCGTCGACGGCCTCGGCGTGCACCAGCGCGAGGCCCTTGCGCGGGTGGCCCAGCGAGTCGAAGGCACCGGCCTTGATCAGCGACTCGACCGTCTTCTTGTTGCACACCTGCTGGGGGACCTTGCGCAGGAAGTCGGAGAAGTCGGTGAACCCGCCCTTCTCGCGCCGGGTCTCCACGATCGCGTCGACGACGTTGGTGCCGACGTTGCGGATCGCGCCCAGGCCGAAGCGGATGTCCTTGCCGACCGGGGCGAAGTCGCGCACCGAGTCGTTGACGTCGGGCGGGAGCACCGTGATGCCGATCTTGCGGCACTCGGCGAGGTAGACCGCCGCCTTGTCCTTGTCGTCGCGCACGCTGGTGAGCAGCGCGGCCATGTACTCGGCGGGGTAGTTCGCCTTGAGGTACGCCGTCCAGTAGGAGACCAGCCCGTAGCCGGCGGTGTGGGCGCGGTTGAAGGCGTAGTCGGAGAACGGGACGAGGATGTCCCACAGGGTCTGGATCGACTGCTGCGAGTAGCCGTTGGCCTTCATGCCGTCGGAGAACGGCACGAACTCCTTGTCGAGGATCTCCTTCTTCTTCTTGCCCATCGCGCGGCGGAGCAGGTCGGCGGTGCCGAGCGAGTAGCCCGCGAGCTGCTGGGCGATCGCCATGACCTGCTCCTGGTAGACGATCAGACCGAACGTCTCGCCCAGGATCTCGGCCAGCGGCTCCGCCAGCTCCGGGTGGATCGGCTTGACCTCCTGCCGGCCGTTCTTGCGGTCGGCGTAGTCGTTGTGCGCGTTGGCGCCCATCGGGCCGGGGCGGTAGAGCGCGAGGACGGCGGAGATGTCCTCGAACGTCGTGGGCTCCATGCGGCGCAGCAGGTCGCGCATCGGGCCGCCGTCGAGCTGGAAGACGCCGAGCGTGTCGCCGCGGGCCAGCAGCTTGTAGGCCTCGGGGTCGTCGAGCTCGAGGTTGTCGAGGTCGAGCGCCGGCTTGCCGTTGAGCGTGATGTTGTGCAGCGCGTCGTCGATGACCGTGAGGTTGCGCAGCCCCAGGAAGTCCATCTTCAGCAGGCCGAGCGTCTCGCAGACACCCATGTCGAACTGCGTGATGATCGCGCCGTCGGCCTCGCGGCGCTGGATCGGGATGACGTCGATCAGCGGCGTCGACGACATGATGACGCCGGCGGCGTGCACGCCCCACTGGCGCTTGAGGCCCTCGAGGTCGCGCGCGGTGTCGACGATCTCCTTGACCTGCGGGTCCGCCTCGTAGAGGGCGCGGACCTCGGTGGCCTCCGAGTAGCGCTTGTGGCTCGGGTCGAAGATGCCCGAGAGCGGGATGTCCTTGCCCATGACGGCCGGGGGCATCGCCTTGGAGATGCGGTCGGCCACGGCGTAGCCCGGCTGGCCGTAGAGCACCCGCGCCGAGTCCTTGATCGCGGCCTTCGCCTTGATCGTGGAGTAGGTGATGATCTGGGCGATCCGGGCCTCGCCGTACTTCTCGGTGACGTACCGGATCATCTCGCCGCGCCGGCGCTCGTCGAAGTCGAGGTCGATGTCGGGCATCGACTTGCGCTCGGGGTTGAGGAACCGCTCGAAGATCAGGTTGTGCTTGACCGGGTCGAGGTCGGTGATGCCCAGCGCGTAGGCGATGAGGCAGCCGGCGGCCGAGCCACGGCCGGGTCCGACGCGGATGCCGACCGACTTCGCGTGCTGGACGAGGTCGGCCGTCACCAGGAAGTAGCCGGGGTAGCCCTTCTGCACGATGACGTCGATCTCGTAGGCGGCCTGCTTGCGGTGGCCCTTGGGGACCTGGCCGCCGAACCGCTGGTTGAGGCCCCGCTCGACCTCCTTGACCAGCCACGACGCCTCGGTCTCGCCCTCGGGCACCGGGGCGCCGGGCATGAGGTCGCGACCCTCGACGAACTCGACGTTCACCCGCTCGGCGATCGCGAGGGTGTTGTCGCAGGCCTCGGGGAACACGCCGTCCCACTGGGCGCGCATCTCCTGCGCGCTCTTGAGGTAGAAGTCCTGCGCGTCGAACCGGAAGCGGTTCGGGTCGTTCATCGTCTTGCCGGTCTGCACGCAGAGCAGCACCTCGTGCGGCTTCGCGTCCTTGGCGTACGTGTAGTGCAGGTCGTTGGTCGCGAGGCCGGGCAGGTCGAGCTTCTTCTTGAGGTCGTAGAGGTCGTCGCGGACCCGGCGCTCGATCTCGATGCCGTGGTCCATGAGCTCGCAGAAGAAGTTGTCCGCGCCGAAGATGTCGCGGTAGTCGCTCGCGGCCTGGCAGGCGCCGTCGAAGTCGCCCTGCTGCAGGTAGCGCGCCACCTCGCCCGACGGGCAGCCGGTGGTGGCGATGATCCCCTTGCCGTAGGTCTCGAGCAGCTCGCGGTCCATGCGCGGCTTGTAGTAGTACCCCTCGAGGCTGGCGAGGCTCGAGAGCCGGAAGAGGTTGTGCATCCCCTCCGTGTTCTCGGCCAGCAGCGTCATGTGGGTGTACATCTGGCCCGGGTTGTCGTCCGAGATGACCTGCCCGCCGAGCGTGGCCCGCTTGCGCTCGTGCCGGCTGCCGGGCGCGAGGTAGCCCTCCATGCCGATGATCGGCTTGACCCCGTGGGCCTGCGACTTCTTCCAGAACTCGTAGGCGCCGAAGGTGTTGCCGTGGTCGGTCATCGCCAGGGCAGGCATGCCCATGCGCGCGGCCTCGGCGAACAGGTCGTCCAGCCGCGCGGCACCGTCGAGCATCGAGAACTCGGTGTGCGTGTGGAGGTGGACGAACGAGTCGCCGGTCACGTCGCGGGACCTCCCTGGGGCGCCGGGCACGGGGTGCCGTCGACCGGCCCCGGGGTGCGGGACGTGGTCGGCGGGAGCCACCCCAGAGTAGACGCGCCCCCCGACAGCGCCGCCCCTCCCCGCACCCCGCGGCCGTCGTCGCTGCTCACCTCCGCCGGCCCGGCGTGTCGCCCGGATCCGGGGCCGTCACAGGCGTCACAGCCGTCCCATGCCGCGGTGCTCGTCGGCCAGCAGGAGGTCATCGGACCCCCGATCGGCCCCGCCCGCCCCGACGGCCACCACCGCCGCCAGCACCTGGATCCGCGCGACCAGGACGTCGTCGGGGACCCGGAGGAAGGGGGTGTGCAGCGCCTCCCCCGTCGTCGGGCCGAGCGCGCGGACGGCGTCGTCGATCGCGGGACCGTGCTCGCCGAGCGTGCCGACGACCCAGGCGGCCGCCCGGGCCGGCAGGTCGGGCTGCGGGTGGCGCCGGCGGGCCTTCGCCAGCCACGCGCCGACGACGACGCCGAGCAGGATCCGGTCGCCCCGGGCGACGAGGGCCCCGGCGGCGCCTCGGTCGCGGTGCTCGACGGTGGCGATGACGGCCGCGCGGAGGGCGTCCTGGACCGCGCCGACCACGTCGGGCAGGTCGTCGTCCTCGTCGGCGGCGTCGAGGTCGTCGTCCGCGTCCCAGGGGTCGAGGTCCTCCTCCCACACGTCGTCGTCGGCGTCGTCATCGGCGGCGTCGTCGAACGCGTGGGGGAACTGCTCGAGGAGCTCGCAGTCGCTCAGCATCGGCGCGCCGACCCGCTCGACGGCCGCCTCCACGGGGCGCGGGCCGCGCGGCGGGCGCGTCACCGGCGGCCGCGAGCGCCGCCTCCGCCGTGCCTCGACCGCCGCCCGCCGCCGACCGTCGTGCCTGCGCCCACCCATGGCTCCTCCTCGCGTCGTCCCGAGGGCGAGCATGCCTCCGACCCCCGACAGTGCCGGGGCGCGCGGAGATCACCAGGCGGAAAGGCACCGCGGAGGTGGCCCGGGACGGGCGTTTCCGCCTGCTGATCACGGAGCGGGCAGCAGCCCGACCCCCGCCAGCGCCCCGCGGACGACCTCGCGCTCGTGGTCGTCGGCCTCGACGAGCGGGAGGCGCAGGCCGCCGGCCCGGAGGCCGAGGAGCTCGAGCGCTGCCTTGACCGGGATGGGGTTGGTCGTCACCCCGAGGGCGTCGAAGACCGGCTTGAGCGAGGCCTCGATCTCGGCGCGCTGGTCGGGCTCGTCGACCATGCGGCGCATCTGGTCCCCGACGACGTGGCTGGCGACGAGGATGCCGCCGCAGCCGCCCATCTCGAGCACCGAGCCGAACAGGTCGTCGTTGCCGGCGTAGATCCCGAGGCCGTCGACGGGCGCGAGGTTCGCGTTGTTGGCCTGCTTGACGTACTCGATCCGCTCGATCTGCGCGAGCTCGGCGAGCAGGTCGTTGGGCAGGTCGATGACCACCCGCGAGGGGATGTTGTAGAGCACGACGGGCTTGTCGGTGGCCCGCGCGACCTCGCCGAAGTGCGCGAGCACCCCGCGCCGGTTCGGCTTGTTGTAGTACGGGGTCACCGAGAGGATCGCGTCGGCGCCCAGCTCGGTGGCCCGCTCGGTCATCTCGCAGGCGTGGCGGGTGTCGTTCGAGCCGGTGGAGGCGATCACCGTCGCGCCCGCGGGCCGGTGCTCCAGGGCGAGCTCGACGAGGCGCAGGTGCTCCTCGGTGGACAGCGTCGACGCCTCGCCGGTGGTCCCGCACACCACGAGGCCGTCGGAGCCGTGGGCGTACAGGTGCGCCATCAGGTCCACGAACGCCTTCTCGTCGACCGAGCCGTCGGCGGCGAAGGGGGTCACGATGGCGGTGAGGACGGCTCCGAGGCTCATGACCTCAGGTTGCCCCACCGGCCGGGCAGAGGTCTATGGCGGGGTCAGGCCGGGTCGGGCCCGTCGACGTTCACCGTCGGCGGGCCGTCGCCGGCGCGGCCGATGACGGCCGTCGAGCGCTCGGCCGTGGGGTTGGACTCGCGGTGCACGGTGTGCGGCGGCACCCGCAGGAAGTCGCCGGGCCCGGCCTCGACGGCGTCGGCGCCACCGGGGCCGAACTCCAGGCGCATCGCCCCGCGGACCACGTAGAGGCTGGTCTCGTGGTCGCCGTGGTGGTGCCAGCCGGACGAGGCGCCGGGCTCGGTGTGCACGAGCCCGGCCCACAGCCCCCGGCCCTCCTCGCGCCGGCCCTCGAAGGCCACCTGACGCCGCATCCCGGGCGTCGGGTCGCCCTCGGTCAGCTCGTCGCCGCGGAAGACCTCGACCGGTTCGCTGCTCACCCGCGACAGCGTGTCAGACGGCGGGTGTCAGACGAGACCCAGCTTCTGGACCGCCTCGCGCTCCTCGACGAGCTCGTTGACCGACGCGTCGATGCGCTCGCGGGAGAAGTCGCTGATCTCCAGGCCCTGGACGATCTCGAACTTCCCGTTCGACGCCGTGACGGGGAACGACGACACGAGGCCCTCGGGCACGCCGTAGGAGCCGTCGGAGACGATCGCCGCCGAGGTCCAGTCGCCCTCGCGGGTGCCGTTGACCCAGGTGTGGACGTGGTCGATGGCCGCCGCGGCCGCGGACGCCGCCGACGAGGCCCCGCGCACCTCGATGATCTCCGCGCCGCGCTTGGCCACGCGCGGGATGAACTCCTCGGTCAGCCAGGAGCGGTCGACCTCGGAGCCGATGGGCTTGCCGTCGATCTCGGTGTAGGTGACGTCGGGGTACTGGGTGGCCGAGTGGTTGCCCCAGATCGTCACCTTGGAGACCTGGCCGACCCGCACCCCGTACTTGGTGGCGAGCTGGCCGAGCGCGCGGTTGTGGTCCAGGCGCGTCATGGCCGTGAAACGGTCGGCGGGCACGTCGGAGTTCGACTGCGCGATGAGGGCGTTGGTGTTGGCCGGGTTGCCCACGACCAGCACCTTCACGTCGTCGGCCGCGCCGTTGAGGGCCTCGCCCTGCGGCTTGAAGATCCCGCCGTTGGCCTCGAGCAGGTCGGCGCGCTCCATGCCCTTGCTGCGGGGCTTGGCGCCGACGAGCAGGCCGACGTTGGTGCCGTCGAAGGCCTGCGCGGCGTCGTCGTAGACGTCGATGCCGTCGAGCAGCTCGAACGCGCTGTCGTTGAGCTCGAGCGCGGTGCCCTCGGCGGCCTTGACGGCCTGCGGGATCTCCAGCAGCCGCAGCCGGACCGGCACGCCCTCCCCCAGCAGGTCGCCGGCGGCGATGCGGAAGAGCAGCGCGTAGCCGATCTGTCCGGCCGCGCCGGTGACGGTGACGTTGACGGGGGTGGGCGCCATGCCTTCGCTCCTGCTTCTCTCGTCCGGGGTCGTTCGGGGGCGGAGCCTCGCACGTCGGCGCCGGCCCTGCGCACTCAGCCCGGGTCGTCGCCGACGACGATCTGCCCGCGGCGCTGCGCGAGGTACCGGAAGGCGAGCCCGAGCGTGACGAACACGCGGTTGCGGTTGCCCAGCAGCGCGAAGATGTGCACGAACATCCACACGAGCCACGCGAGGACGCCGACGAGCTTGGGTCCGTGGGCGATGTCGGCGACGGCCGAGGCCCGCCCGATCGTCGCCATCGTGCCCTTGTCCTTGTAGTGGAACCGCTCCGTGGACTCGCCCGCGAGCAGCCGCGTGATCGTGCGGCCGGCGTGCTGGCCGGTCTGGATCGCGGGCTGCGCGAGCTGGGGCAGCGGGTCGTCGTCGATGACCCCGATGTCGCCCACCACGAAGATCTCGGGGTGCTCGGGCACGCGCAGGTCGCCGCCGACGACGATGCGCCCGCCGCGGCCCTGCGTCAGGCCCCAGCTCTTCACCCGGTCGTGCGCGGCCACGCCCGTCGCCCACACGGTCATGTGCGCGTCGAGCTCCGTGCCGTCGGCGAGCAGCACCGAGTCGGGCCGGACCTCCTTGACCGCGGCCTCGAGGCGCAGCTCGACGCCGCGCCGGCGCAGCTGCTCGGCGGCGTAGTCACGCAGCCGCGGGGCGAACGGCGGGAGGATCTTGTCGGTCATCTCGACCAGCACGACGTGGACCTCGTCCGGGTCCAGCTCCGGGTACCGGTCGGGCAGCACGGTGTTGCGCAGCTCGGCGAGCGTCCCGGCCATCTCGACACCGGTGGCGCCGCCGCCGACGACGACCACCGTGGCGCCGCGGGCCTCGCCCGTCGCCGCGATGTGGTCGAGGTAGCCGGTCATGCGGTCGCGCACGGCGAGGGCCTCGGCGCGTGTGTAGATCGGGAACGCGTGCTCGGCCGCGCCCGGGACCCCGAAGTAGTTCGTGGTCACGCCGTTGGCGATGACCAGGTAGTCGTAGCGCAGGTCCGGCCCGACGTCGAGGGAGACCGTGCGGGTCTCCGGGTCGATCGTCGTCACCTCGCCCTTGCGGAACGACGCGCCGGTGTGGGCCGCGAAGCCGCGGGCGCCGTAGGTGATGTCGCCGGGGTTCAGCGCACCCGTCGCCACCTGGTAGAGCAGGGGCTGGAAGGTGCTGTAGCTGTGCCGGTCCACGAGCGTCACACGGACCGGGGCCTTGCGCAGGCTGCGGACCGCGGCGAGGCCCGCGAAGCCCGCACCGAGGACGACGACGTGCGGCCGCGTATCGACGTCCTCGATCGACCTCCCCGGCTGCTGCCGGGGCGACGGATCGGCGGTCATGGCTGCCGCTCTCCTCTCGCGGGGTGCCCGTCGGTGCTGGCCGTGACGATTCAGGACCGGCCGGCGAGCGGTTCACTCTGGCTCTACCCGTCATGGTCCTCCGCCACGCCGCGCCGGTCCGTCCGACGGCGCTGCGTCACCTGTCGGCCCGCTCACAGCCACGTGGGGTAGCGATCAGGGCGGTGGGACGGGGCCGTCGTCGGGGACCGGGCCGACGACGCCGGTCTGCTCGGGCAGCAGCGGCGACACCGAGAGCGCACCGATCCGGGCGCCGGCGGGCGCCACCTCGACCGCCCGCACCCCCGGCCGGGCGGCCAGCGCGGGCGCCGCGGCGGGGTCGATCTCGACGACGAGCGCGAGGACGCACGCGCACCCCGCCGCCAGCCGCGCCGACTCCGTGGCCGCCACCGCCGCCGCCCGTCCCGACGCCGAGCGCGCCTGCTCCCCCGCCCGGTTCGCGGCCTGGGCCTCGGCCAGGCGCAGGGCGGCGACGGGGTCGACGGTGCCCGAGTCGTCGAGCCGGACCTGGCGCAGCGCGGTCTGCACGCGCGGCAGGGGCACGCGCAGGACGACCTCGCGCGCCGGCACGCCCCCGACCGCCGCGGCCGCCGCGCCCACGTCCTGCTCCGTGGCCAGCGTGACCAGGGCCGGGCGCGGTCCGGGCGGTCCGGGCGGTCCGGGCGGCGCGGTGCGCACGCGGTCGAGATACCCGGCGACGGTCTCGCCCGCCGTCGGCCCGAGCCGCGTCGCGTCGGTGCTGCCGGGGACGCCGCCCGGGCCGGGACGGCTCCCGGACCCGGCCGCCCACGCCGTCACCAGCACCACGACGAGGACGACGGCGAGCACGATCGCGACGGTCGGCCACCGCAGGCGCGGCTCGTCGTGCCCGTCCCGCTCGTCGTGCTCGTTGCCGGGCGTGCTCAGCTCGCCGCCCGGAGCGTGTCGAGGGCGCGGGCGAGGTCGGGCGGGGGCTCGCTGGTGAACTCCACCCACCGGCCGTCGGCGGGGTGGTGGAAGCCGAGGCGGTGGGCGTGCAGCCACTGCCGCGTCAGGTCCAGCGTGCGCGCGAGCACCGGGTCGGCGCCGTAGGTGATGTCGCCGACGCACGGGTGGCGCACGGCGGCGAAGTGCACGCGGATCTGGTGGGTCCGCCCGGTCTCCAGCTCGACCTCGAGCAGCGAGGCGGCCCGGAACGCCTCGAGCGTGCGGTAGTGGGTCACGCTGGGCCGCCCGTCGCGCATCACCGCGAACTTCCAGTCGTGCTTCGGGTGCCGGTCGATGGGCGCGTCGATGGTGCCCTCGCTCGGGTCCGGGTGGCCCTGCACCGTCGCGAGGTAGACCTTCGACACCGTGCGCTCGCGGAAGGCCTCCTTGAGCACCGAGTAGGCCCGCTCGGACTTCGCCACCACCATCACCCCGGTGGTGCCGGCGTCGAGGCGGTGCACGACGCCCTGGCGCTCGGCGGCGCCGCTGGTGGCGATGCGGATGCCGAGCGCGGCGAGCCCCGCGACGACGGTCGGGCCGGTCCAGCCGGGGCTCGGGTGCACGGCGACGCCGACGGGCTTGTCGACGACGACGATCTCGGCGTCCTCGTGCAGCACGACCAGGCCCTCGACGGCCTCCGCGGTGACCACCGGCGTCGCCTCGGCGGGCTCGGGCAGCTCGACCTCGAGCCAGGCGCCGGCCACGAGCCGCTCGGACTTGCCCACCACCGATCCGTCGACGCGCACCGCGCCGTCGGCGGCGAGCTCGGCGACCACCGTGCGCGACAACCCGAGCATGCGGGCGAGACCGGCGTCGAGGCGCATGCCGTCCAGGCCGTCGGGGACGGGCAGCGTGCGCAGGCTCATGCCCGCTCCCCCGTGTCCCCCGGGTCGCCCGCCCCGGCCCGGGTGCCGTCGAGGTCGCGCCCGAGCAGCGCCAGCAGCACGAGCGTCACGCCGCCGACCGTGATGGCCGAGTCGGCCACGTTGAACACCGGGAACCAGCCGACCGAGACGAAGTCGACGACGTGGCCCTGCAGCGGGCCGGGGCCGCGGAAGAAGCGGTCCACGAGGTTGCCCAGGGCGCCGCCGAGCACCAGCCCGAGCGCGAGCGCCCACCCCCGCGAGCGCAGCCGCCGCGCGAACCGCACGATGCCGACGACCACCGCGAGCGCCACCAGCGTCAGCACCCACGTCAAGCCCGTGGCCAGCGAGAACGCCGCGCCCGGGTTGCGGACGAGCGTGAACGAGACGAGGTCGCCCACCAGCGGCACCCGCTCGCCGTCGGCCAGCCACGACACCATGAGGACCTTGGTGACGAGGTCGAGGACGACGATCGCCGCCGTGATCGCCACCAGCATCCCGATCCGCTTCGGGGGCTGTTCCCCCGGCGCCTCGGGCGCGCTGTCCGGCTCGGTGGGTGCGCTGCTCACCGGTCCATCGTCCCAGGACCCGTCCCGCCGCCCGGCGGGGTGGCGCGCCGGCCCCGCGTACCGCCGTCGTCACGCCCGCCGCGCAGGTCCGGCGTGCCCCCGGTGTCCCCGCGCCAGCGGGCCAGGCGGCCGGACCGGTCGACCGAGCGCAGGCGCTGCTCGGCGGCGTCGCGGGCGGTCTCGGTGGTGACGACGAGCAGCTGGTCGCCCTCCTGGAGGCGGCTCGCGCCTTGCGGGGTGAAGCTCGCGCCGTCCCGGACGACGAGGCTCAGCCCGGAGCCCTCGGGCAGCCGCAGCTCGCGGACGTAGACGCCGTGCAGCCGCGAGCCGACGGGCACGGTCATCTGCAGGAGGTCGGCGCGCAGGGTGTCCAGGGGCGCGGCGTCGACCTCGATCTCCTCGACCCGCGAGTCGCCGGCGAGCCCGAGCCACCGGGCGACCAGCGGCAGCGTCGTGCCCTGGACGAGGACGAGCACGACCACCAGCACGAACACGGCGTCGACGAGCGGCTGGGCGCCGGGCACGCCCTCGGTGAGCGGGATGAGGGCGAGCACGATGGGCACCGCACCGCGCAGGCCCGCCCACGACAGGAAGGCCTGCTCGCGCCAGGGCACCCGGAAGCCGATCGACGCGGCCGCCACCGACAGCGGCCGCGCCGCGACCACGAGCACCGCACCGGCGATGAGCGCCGGCACCACGGCGTCGACGAGCCGCCCGGGCGAGACGTAGAGCCCGAGGAGCACGAACAGCCCGATCTGGGCGAGCCAGCCCAGGCCCTCGGCGAACGACCGGGAGCCCTCGCGGTGGGGCAGCGTGGAGTTGCCGAGGACGAGCGCGGCCACGTAGGTCGCGAGCAGCCCGGACGCGTGCAGCAGCTGCGCCGAGGCGAAGGCGAGGATGCAGACCGCGAGCGTGGCGAGCGGGTAGAGCCCGGTGGCGGGCAGGGCCGCGCGGCGCAGGCCGAGGGCGCCGAGCCGCCCGAGCGCGCCGCCGAGCAGCCCGCCCAGGACCAGCTCGTAGACGACGAGCAGCGGGTCGAGCCAGCTCAGTGCCGCCGTCGAGGACAGGATGACGACGGCCAGGAAGACGGGCGCGTCGTTGAGCCCGGACTCGAGCTCGAGGGCACCGGTGAGCCGCCCGGGCAGGCCGAGGTTGCGCAGGACGCTGAAGACCGCGGCGGCGTCGGTGGACGACAGCACCGCGCCCCACAGGAACGCGATCCGCAGGTCGAGCCCGAGCAGCGCCCACAGCGCGAGGCCGGTGACGCCGATGCTGACCGCGACGGCGACCGTCGAGAGCGCGAGCCCCAGCCCGAGGGCCGGGCGCACCGTCGTCCAGCGGGTGGACAGGCCGCCGTCGGCGAGGATGAGCACGAGCGCCGCGACCCCGAGGGCCTGCGTGAGCGCGGCGTCGTCGAAGCTGATGCCCAGCCCCGACTCGCCGAGCGCCACCCCGATCGCGAGGTAGATCAGCAGCGAGGGCAGCCCGACGCGCGTGGAGACCCGCACCGCGAGCACGGACACGAGCACCACGCCCGCGCCGATCCCGAGCAGGAGGGGCAGTTGGTCCACGCCTCGTCCACCCTCCTCTCGCGGAGGGGACGACAGTAGCGAGCAGGCAGGGCCCGGACCGGCCCGGATCTCCGGTCGGTGAGGCGGTTCACCGCGGCGGCGGTGATCTCCGTGTCCCGGTGGGGGTCAGCGGCGGCTGTCGGCGCTCACGCCGGTGAGCGACGCGACCGGCGTGCACCACGAGCATCCCGTGAACCCGAGCTCGACCGCCTCGGACGCGGGCAGTGGGATGACCTCGCGGCCGTAGAGGTAGCTGCACCGGCCGAGGTGGAACAGCGGCTCCTCGTCGATGACGAGGACCTCCTCGTCGATGCCCGCCACCGCCCGGCGGGCGGCGTCGTCGACGACCTCCTCCTCCGGCTGCGCGGCCGGCGGCGGGGGCGGGGGGGCCGCCCCGGGCGGCGGGCCACCCGGGGGACGTCCGCCGGGGCCACCCTGCCCGGCAGGCCCACCCGGTGCTCCTGGGCCCTGACCCATCGGCGGCTGGCCGCCCTGGCCGGGACCCTGACCGCTCTGACCCGGCGTCTGACCGGCCGGCGGGCGGCTCGGGGCGCCGTTGGCGCCGGCACCGGCCGCCGCGGCCGCACCGGGCGCTCCCCCGTCGGGCGGGGCCTGGCGCGCCCGGGAGATGTCGTTCATGTCGATGCGCGTGGTCGCCGCGTCGTCGCCCCCGCCCGCGCGGCCCGCGGGCGCGCCGGTCGGGGCGCCGGGAGCCGCGGTGGCGGCCGACGCCCCATCGAGGCGGGCCTCGGCCGGCGTCCCGGGCATGGGCAGCATGCCGAGCACGCGCGCGCCGGACGGGGCGCCCGGCACGCGGGACGGCTCGGCGCCCGGGCGGGCGTTCGTGGTGGCCCAGCGGGCCGAGGGGCCGGGGCGTCCGGCCGGACCCTGCGGACCCGCCTGACCAGGTCGGCCCTGACCCTGCTGGCCCGCCCCACCGGGTCGTCCACCGGGTCCCGAGGAGCCGGGTCCCGACGCTCCGGGTCCCGACGAGCCGGAGCCGCCCGCCGCGACGGCTCCGGCAGCGCCCGCGGCGCCCGCGGCACCGGCGAGTCCGGCCGCGGCGGCGCCGGAGCGCTCGCCACCCGGTCGTTCACGCCCGTCGCGCTCGGCGGAGCCGCCCGGGGCGGAGGCACCGGGAGGGCCGGCCCGGTCCTGCGGGCCGCTCGCCGCGCCGTCCTGATCGCGCTGACCGGGACCCTGCTGACCCGGACCCTGCGGGCCGGCCGGGGCGCCGGCGTACTGCGGGCCGCTCTGCGGCCCCGGGCCTTGTCCCCCCGGTCCGCCCGGTCCGCCCTGCCCGCCCGCGGCCACCGGACCGGAACCCGGACCGACCGCCGTCGGCGCCGCCGCCTCCGAGGAGCCCTGTCCCGGGCCCGAGGAGTGCACGCCCGGGGCGAACCCGGAGGGCGACGAGGTCGACGCGGCCGGTGCCGCGGGTGCGGCCGACGTGGCGGAGGAACGGCGGCCGTCGCGCTCGCGCCGACGTCGGCGGACGACGTCGGCGATGAGGAGCGCGGCCGCCAGCACGCTGGCGACGACCGAGCCCCAGGCCCAGGTGGCCACCGAGGTGACCACCGCGACCACGAGGAGCCCGAAGGCCACCAGCACGCAGAGCAGGACGAGGAGCAGCACGATCGGACCCCCGACTCAGGGCCACGAGCCCGCGCGCCTCGTGGCGCGCGGGCCGGCGGCGGCCGTCAGCTGCCGGCTTCGGCTCGCGAGCCGTAGCCGCTGGTCGCGTACCCGCCGCTGCCGTTGCGCCCGTTGTCGGGTGCTGCGGAGCCCCGGCCGTCGAGGTCGCGCAGCTGCGACTCGAGGTAGGTCTTCAGGCGGGTGCGGTACTCACGCTCGAAGGTGCGCAGCTCGTCGATCTTCTTCTCGAGCCCGCCCTTCTGCTGCTCGATGAGGCTGATCGTCTCGTTGTGCTTGCGCTGGGCGTCGCGCTCGAGCGTCGACGCCTTGTCGCGCGCCTGCCGCTCGAGCGTCTCGGCACGGGTGCGCGCGTCGTTGAGCATGGTCTCGGCCCGGGTGCGGGCCTCGTTGACCATGCTGTCCGACTTGGTGCGCGCCTCGGAGAGGAGCTGCTCGGACTTGGTGCGCGCGTCGGCGAGCATCCCGTCGGCCTCGGACTTGGCCTCGGCGGTCAGCCGGTCGGCCATCTCCTGGGCCAGGCCGAGGACCTTCGCGGCCTGCACGTGGTGGTCGCCCCCACCGGCGGCGGCGCCACCGCCCTGCTGCTCCGACATCCCGAACGGCGGCGGCACGACGGCCTGCTGCGTCGGGGCCATCGGCGGCTGCTGGGGCTGCTGCGGCGGCATGGGCTGCTGCACCGTGCGCGGCGCGTCCTCGACGGGACGGCTCGGCGGCGGGGCCGAGACCTGCGTCGCCGGCCCGGAGCTGCTCGGGGCGGCACTCGCCTTGCTGCGTGCGTCGTCCAGATCGGCGTGGGCGGACGAGAGCTGCTGCTCGAGCTGCTCGACCTGCTCGCGGAGGTCGTTGTTCTCCTCGAGCAGACGGCCGAGCTCGGCCTCGACCAGGTCGAGGAATGCGTCGACCTCGTCCTCGTTGTAGCCCCTCTTACCGATCGGCGGCTTGCTGAACGCGACGTTGTGGACGTCGGCGGGGGTCAGCGGCATCGGATCTCCTCAAGCACTCCTCGGCTGCGGAACCCCAGGTACCTCGGGCTCTTCGAGCTCCGCCACCCGCAGAGTATGACCTCCGCGAGCGACAGAACCATAATGGACGGGTCCAGTGACGCGCTGCCCTCGCCGCCCAAATGGTGACGCAGAGCCACGAGAGGCCGGTCGGGAACCCACAGACCTACCGATTCCCGGGTCGAGCGGCGATCCGCCGGTCGGGTCGTGACGGTTCGTGTCCCTCTACGTGCGGTGACAGGAGGGCTGGGCGGGTCGGCCGGGCTCTCCGTCACCACAGGGGCACGCTCGGCGCACGGGACGGGCCATCCGGCGCCCCACACGCTGCGTCGCCCGATCGGCCGCGTGGCGGGCCGGGACACGCGGATGTCGGCACCGTACTCACTGATCGCCACCACGCCCACGGTCGTCACCCCCGTGGCCGTGTCCGCCGCGGGCGCGGCGTCAGGAGGCCCTGGCGTCAGGAGGTCGTGGCGTCAGGAGGTCGTGGCGTAGTTCGACTCGGCCAGCTTCCGGCGGTCCGCGGCCGAGACCTCGACGTTCGGCGGTGAGAGCAGGAACACGCGGTTGGTGACCTTCTCGATCGACCCGCGCAGGGCGAACGCGAGGCCCGCGGCGAAGTCGACGAGCCGCTTGGCGGCGGCGTCGTCCATCTCGGTCAAGTTCATGATCACCGGAATGCCGTCGCGGTAGCGCTCGCCGATCACGCGCGCCTCGTTGTAGCTCTTCGGCTGCAGCGACGTGATCTCGGTCGGCCCGCTCTGCGGGTCGGGCTCCGGCTCGGGCTTCGCCGCCGCCCGCACCGAGGCCGTCGGGGCCGTGCTCGCCGGCGGCGCCGGGGCCGCCGCGAGCGGGGTCGGCGGCGTGGCGGACGACGTCCCGACCGCGTTGCCCGTCGAGCCCGCCCCCGCCGTCGACGCAGCGGACGACGGCGAGGAGAGCGACGGCGGCGTGCGGTGGGTCGTCGGGCGCACCGAGGTGTGGCTCGGGCCGGTGTTCGCGGCCCAGCTGCGCCCGCGGCCGGCGCGCGGCACCGACTCGGTGGCGGCGTCGTCCTCGCGGCGCACCTCGGTGTGCTCGGGGTCGCGCGGGCGGGGCGTGCGGCGCTCGCGGGAGTCCTCGTAGCGGTCGCCACGATCGGCGCGGTCGAACCGGTCGTAGCGGTCGTCGCGCTCGGCGCGGTCCGCCCGGTCGTCGGTGCGCCCGCGTCCGTACCACCCGCCGTCGTAGCCGTCGCCGCGGCTGTCGTAGCGGTCGTCGTACCGGTCGTCGTAGCGATCGGTGCCGTAGCGGTGGCGGTCGCCGGAGTGGCGCTCGGCCGGCCGGCGGTCCCGCGCGTCGTAGCGGTCGTCGTCGTAGCCGTCGTAGTCGTCCAGCTCGTCGGCCGGGACCATGCCGAAGTACGCCTTCACCCGGTGCAGAGTGGTCATGGCCTCTCCCTGTCCGACGAGACCCCGCACCATCCGGCCCGTGAGTCACATCCGTGTCGTTCACTCACACGGAACGCTAGCTACCGACGGCCGAGCAACGCCGTTCCGACACGCACGCAGGTCGACCCGTGTGCCACGGCGGCCTCGAGATCCCCGGACATCCCCGCCGACAGTGCGGTCGCGTGCGGGTGCGCCGCGCGTACCCGCGCCGCGAGATCCGACACCGTGGCGAACGCCTCCTCCGGCGCCACGTCCTGCGGGGCGACGGTCATGAGGCCGCCGAGGTGCAGGTGCGCGCAGCCGGCGACCCGGTCGGCGAGCTCGGGGACCTCCGCCACGGGTGCGCCGCCGCGGGTGGGGTCGGCGTCGACGCTGACCTGGACCAGCACCTCGAGCGGTCCCTCCCGCTCCCCCGCGTCCAGGGCCTTCGCCGCGGCGGACTCCAGCGCGTCGACGAGGCGCGCGGAGTCGACGGAGTCCACCGCGTGGGCCCACCGCACGAGGCTGCGCGCCTTGTTGCGCTGCAGGCGCCCGACGATGTGCCAGCGCGGCGCCGCTTCGGGGCGCAGCTCGGCGAGCTCGGCGGCCTTCGCCGCCCCCTCCTGCTCCTTGTTCTCCCCGAACGCCGTGAGGCCGAGGTCGGTGAGCAGGGCGACGTCCTGCGCCGGCCAGGTCTTGGTGACCGCGAGGAGGCCGACCTCGCCGGGGTCGCGCCCGGCGGCGCGCGCGGCGTCGGCCACCCGCGCCCGCACGGCGGCGAGCGCGTCCTCGAGCTCTGCCCGGCGGGTGCCGGGGTCCGACGACGGTGCCGAGGGCAGGTCCGAGGACGAGGACGGGACCGTCACGGCCGCGCGTACTCCCACCACGTCACGCCCGCGAGGCGTCCCGTCGGCTGGGCGCGGCGATGGCTGAAGAGCTGGTCGTCCTCGAAGGTGCAGCGCGCGTCGACGTCCACGCGCGTGATGCCCAGGTCGTCGAGGCGCCGGCGCAGGCCCGCCCGCAGGTCCAGCGACGGCGTGCCGATGCGCGTGGTCGCCGCGCTGCCGGGCAGGACGGCCTCGACCTCGTCGCGCATGGCGGCCGGCACCTCGTAGTCCTGCCCGCAGATCGCCGGGCCGAGGAGCACCTCGACCCGCGGGGTCTCGGCGCCGAGCGCGGCCATCGCCTCGAGCGTGCGCTCGAGGATCCCGGCCTCGGCGCCGCGCCGGCCGGCGTGCGCGGCGGCGACGACACCGGCCGCCGGGTCGGCGAGCAGGACCGGCACGCAGTCGGCGACGACGACGGCGAGCGCCAGGCGCGGCCGGTCGGTGACCAGCGCGTCGGCGGTGGGCGTCTCCCCGCCCGGGGCGGTGACGGTGACGACGTCGGTGCCGTGCACCTGGTGCATCCACACCACGCGCTCCGGCCCGAGGCCGATCCCCTCGCCCAGGCGCCGGCGGTTCGCGGCCACGGCGGCCGGGTCGTCGCCGACGTGGTCGCCGAGGTTGAACCGGTCGTAGGGCGGCGCCGACCGGCCCCCGGCCCGGGTGGTCAGGACGCGCCGGACGCGGACCGAGGGGCCCGCGTCGGGCGCGGCGGAGGACCGGGAGCCGGAAGGGGCAGCCACGTCCTCAGCGTCTCATGAACGACGGGACGTCGACCTCGTCCTCGTCGGTGCTGCGGGCGGCCGGCGCCTCCGGGGCGGGGGTCGACGACGCCGCGGTCCCGGTGCTCGGTGCCTCCGGGGCGGCGGGGGTGGCCGGCGCGGCCGGCGCGGCGCTCGTCGGGGCGGCGGCGGGCGTGCTCGCGGCCGGTCGCTCCACCGCGCTGCGGTCGACGGCCGGGGCGGCCGGGATGGTCGGCGCCGCGGACACGGCCGGGGTGGGGCCGCCGACGTTGGCCGCGCCGTTGCCGTGACCGGCGCCGTGCCCGGCGCCGTGCCCGCTGCCGTGGCCCGCGCCGTTGGCGCCGGGTCGTTGGACCTGGCCGGCCTGGGCGGACACCGTCGAGCTCGCCGAGGCGGAGCCGAGCGCCTGGGGCTCGAGCTTCTTGTGGGTCGGCGTGCCGGAGTCGAAGCCCGCGGCGATGACGGTGACGCGCACCTCGTCGCCGAGCGAGTCGTCGATGACCGTCCCGAAGATGATGTTCGCCTCGGGGTGCGCGGCCTCCTGGACCAGTGACGCCGCCTCGTTGATCTCGAACAGGCCGAGGTCGGAGCCGCCGGCGATCGAGAGCAGCACGCCGTACGCGCCGTCCATGCTGGCCTCGAGCAGCGGGGAGTTGATGGCCTTGCCGGCCGCCTCCACCGAGCGGTTCTCGCCGCGGGAGGAGCCGATGCCCATGAGGGCGCTGCCCGCCCCGGACATGACGCTCTTGACGTCGGCGAAGTCGAGGTTGATCAGACCCGGCGTGGTGATCAGGTCGGTGATGCCCTGGACACCGGAGAGCAGGACCTCGTCCGCGCTGCGGAAGGCGTCCATGAGCGAGAGGCCCACGTCGCCGAGCTGCAGGAGCCGGTCGTTGGGGATGACGATGAGCGTGTCGCACTCGTTGCGCAGCTCGGTGATGCCGTTCTCGGCCTGCGTCGCGCGGCGCTTGCCCTCGAAGTTGAAGGGGCGGGTGACGACGCCGATCGTCAGCGCGCCCAGCTTGCGGGCGATGCTCGCCACGACGGGCGCGCCGCCGGTGCCGGTGCCGCCGCCCTCGCCGGCGGTCACGAAGACCATGTCGGCCCCCTTGAGGACCTCCTCGATCTCCTCGCGGTGGTCCTCGGCGGCGCGGCGGCCGACGTCGGGCGCCGCGCCCGCGCCCAGCCCGCGGGTGAGCTCGCGGCCGACGTCGAGCTTGACGTCGGCGTCGGACATGAGGAGCGCCTGCGCGTCGGTGTTCACCGCGATGAACTCGACGCCCTTGAGGCCGACCTCGATCATGCGGTTGACGGCGTTGACGCCGCCACCACCGATGCCGACCACCTTGATCACGGCCAGGTAGTTGTGCGGGGGCGTCATGCGATCCGCCTTTCGTGCTGGGTCTGGCGACGGTCCTCGTCCGGGTCCGGCGTGTCGCAACCCTCGACCTCGAGTGGAGGTTTACGGTGAGGGCTTCTCGGCGACGTGCGCACGGTAGGCAGGCGGAGCAGCGCATTTCCACGAGGCGCGCCGGGCGTGTCCCGACCTCGGGACACCCGTTCGCCGGGTGGTCGTCACCCAGGCGCGAAGTCTCGACCAGCGCTCGAGGGTCAGCGGACGACGGCGAGGTCCGGGGTGGAGACGTCGTAGACCGTGCCGGGGCGGGTGAGCAGGGCGCCCAGCACCGCGGCCTTGCGCTCGTTGTCCGCGTCGGCGCCCCAGCGGACCTCGCGGCCCCCGGTGAGCACGAACCCGACGTCGTAGGGCCCCGTGGCCCGTACCTCGACGAGGTCGGTGCGCAGCGACACGGGCAGGGCGACGACGACGTCGGCGGCGGCGCGGGTGCCCGGCTCGTCGGGCGAGGGCAGGATCCCGGGCGGGAGCACCAGCGCCGGGACGCCCTCCGGGCGCTCGGACATCGTGCGGTAGCCGAAGCCCGTGGCGTCGACGAGCACGACCCCGCCGCCCGGGGCCGGCGTGGCGAGCACCGGCTCGCGCTCGGCGACGGTGACGACGAGGGTGCCGGGCCAGTCGCGGGACACGTCCACCGACGCCGTGCGGGGCAGGATGCGCACGCGCTGGGCGACGTCGTCGCCGTCGAGCCAGAGCAGCGAGGTGCCGGGAGCCACGGCCGCGGCGGTGCGCACGGCCTCGACCTGGTCGTCCGCGGCGCCGACGACCTGTACCTCGCGGACGTCGAGCAGCGGCGAGAAGACCGTCAGCCACACCAGCGCCGCGACCACCAGCAGGCCCGCGGCCACGCCCGCCCACACCCCGCGGCGGCGCCGGGCCGTCGCGGCGACCGGCGTCCGCGGCCGGCGGGTCCGTCCCGGCGAACCGGCGGCCGGGCCCTCCGGGCGCGCTCCGGCGGCCCCGGTGCGGCGTTCGGCGCGGGCGCCCGACGCCGTGCGACCAGCCCGTCCCGCCCGCCCCGACCGGCTCGCCCGGCCGGTGCGGCCGGGACGTCCGGTGGGTCGGGCGGAGCCGCTCACCGTGACCCGGCTCCCGGGCTGTCGGGCTGCTCGGAGGCCGCGGCCTGGGCCACCCGGCGCTCGAGCTCGCTGAGCACCTCGGGGCCGAGGACGGTGATGTCGCCGGCCCCCATGGTCACGACGAGGTCGCCGGGGCGGGCGAGGTCGGCGAGCAGCGCCGGCACCTGGCCCCAGGACGGCTCGTAGTGCACCTGCTCGGGCGGCAGCGTCAGCTGGCGGGCGATGAGCTCGCCGTTGACGCCGGGCTCGGGCTGCTCGCGGGCGCCGTACACGTCGAGCACCACGACCTCGTCGGCGAGTGAGAGCGCGGCCCCGAACTCCGCGGCGAAGTCCCGGGTGCGCGAGTAGAGGTGCGGCTGGAAGGCGACGACGAGCCGTCCGCTCTCCCCCAGCACCGGGCGCGCGGCCCGCAGCTGCGCGGCGACCTTGGTGGGCGCGTGGGCGTAGTCGTCGTACACCCGCACCCCGGCTGCCGTGCCGCGGTACTCGAAGCGCCGGCGCACCCCGTCGAACCCGGCGAGGCCGGCGAGCAGGCCGTCGAGCGGCGCGCCGAGGTCGAGGCCCGCGAGCAGGGCGGCGCAGGCGTTGAGGGCCTGGTGCTCGCCGGGGACGCCGAGGCGCAGCTCGTGCTCCTGCCCGGCGAGCGCGAACCGCAGCACCCCGGCCGAGCCCTCGGCGCGGTAGTCGAGCACGTGGAGGTCCTCGCGCCCGGTGGCGGCGCGGCCGTAGCGGCGCACCCGGACCCCGCCCTGCCCGGCGCGGTCGCCCAGCGAGGCGGCGCCCGGGTCGTCGGCGCACACCACCAGCGCGCCGCCCGGCTCGACGCGCGCGGCGAAGGCGTCGAAGACGGCCATGTAGGCCTCGGCGGTGCCGTGGTGGTCGAGGTGGTCGGGCTCGACGTTGGTGACGATCGCGACGGCCGGCGAGTAGGCGAGGAACGAGCCGTCGCTCTCGTCGGCCTCGGCGACGAAGACGTCGCCCAGCCCGTGGTGGGCGCTCGAGCCGGAGGCCAGCAGGTCGCCGCCGATCATGAACGACGGGTCCTCGCCGCACGCCTGCAGCGCCACGACGAGCATCGAGGTGGTCGACGTCTTGCCGGCGCTGCCCGAGACGCAGGCCGCGCGGTGGTCGGCCATGAGCTCGGCGAGCACCGAGGACCGGTGCAGTACCGGGATGCCGCGCGCCGCGGCCTCGAGGAGCTCGGGGTTGTCCGGGTCGGCCTGGTGCACGGCCTTCGTCGTCACCAGCGCCGTCGGGCCGCCGGGCAGCAGGTCGAGGTTGTGCGCGTCGTGGCCGACGGTCACCTCGGCGCCGAGGGTGCGCAGCGCCAGCACCGCCCGGGAGTCCTTGGCGTCGGACCCCGACACCATCGCCCCGCGCGCGAGCAGGATGCGCGCGATGCCGCTCATCGCGGCGCCGCCCGCCCCGATGAAGTGCACCCGCGAGAGCAGGCGGGGCAAGGGCGGCACGACGGAGTCCGCCGCGACGTGCTGCTCCTGCTCCACCTGCTCGGTCATGCCCGCCTCCCGCTCGCGGTCGCGCGACGACCCGCCCGTCCTCCGGGGGCCGCCACCTCCAGCACCGTCCGCGCCAGTGTCTCGTCCGCCCCCGCGTGCCCCGAACGCCGGGCTGCCGCCGCGGTCTCGGCGAGCCGGTCGGGGTCCGTCGCGAGGCCCGTGACCAGCGACGCGACCTTCTCCCCGGTCAGCTCCGCGTCCGGCACCAGCACCCCGCCGCCGGCGTCGACGACGGGTCGCGCGTTGAGCGCCTGCTCGCCGTTGCCGTGCGGGAGCGGCACGTAGATCGCGGGCAGGCCGACCGTCGACACCTCCGCCACCGTCATCGCGCCGGCCCGGCACAGGGCGACGTCCGCGGCGGCGTAGGCGAGGTCCATCCGCTCGAGGTAGGGCACGGGGACGTAGCCGGGCGCCTCGACGGTGGGCTCGTGCGTCGGGCCGTGCGCGTGGAGCACCCACACCCCGGCCGCGGTGAGCGTGGGCACCGCGGCGGACACCGCCTCGTTCAGCGAGCGGGCCCCCTGCGAGCCGCCGAACACGAGCAGCACCGGCGCCTGCGGGTCCAGCCCGAAGTGCTCGCGGGCCTGCGCGCGCAGCCCGGCGCGGTCGAGGTCGGCGATGGCGCGGCGCAGCGGGATGCCGATGACGCGCGCGCCGGCGAGCCCGCTGCCCGGTACGGCGGCGACGACCTCGCGCGCGAACCGCGCCCCGACCTTGTTCGCGATCCCCGCCCGCGCGTTCGCCTCGTGCACGACGATCGGCAGGCGCATCGAGGCCGCCGCGAGGTAGGCGGGCAGCGCGACGTAGCCGCCGAACCCGACGACGACGTCGGCGCCGACCTCGCGCAGCACCTGCCGCGTGCGGCGCACCGAGCGGACGACGCGGTAGGGCAGGCGCGCGAGGTCGGCGCCCGGCTTGCGGGGCAGCGGCACCGGCGGGATGAGCTCGAGCGGGTAGCCGCGCGCGGGGATCAGGCGCGTGTCGAGGCCCTTCTCCGTGCCGAGCGCGGTCACCAGGGCGTCGGGGCGCAGGCGGCGCACGGCGTCGGCGGTGGCGAGGGCGGGCTCGACGTGCCCGGCGCTGCCACCGCCGGCGACGACGACGGAGAGCGGGTGGTCCATCCGCCCATCGTCCGGGTCCGGGGTGCCGGCGTTCACCGGCCCCCTCCCCGCGACCCGTCGCGCGGGCCGGGCCGCGCGGCGACCTCGGGCTCGGGCAGGCGCAGGGTGCGCGCGAGCCGGCCCTGGCCGTGGGCGCGCAGCACCCGCGCGGCCTCGGGCTCGTGGCGCGCGAAGTTGGCCAGCAGGCCGCCCGAGAGCAGGGCGAGCGCGAGCGACGTGCCGCCCGAGGACACCAGCGGCAGCGGGATGCCGGTGACCGGCAGCAGGCCGACGACGTAGCCGATGTTGATGCAGGCCTGGGCCACCAGCCACACCGTCAGCGTCGCCGCGACGACGCGGATCCACGGGTCGACGCTGCGCGCGGCGATCCGCAGGCCCACGTAGGCCAGGGTGGCGAACAGGGCGATGACCGCGCCGGCGCCGACGAACCCCAGCTCCTCGCCGATGATCGCGAAGATGAAGTCGTTGTCGGCGTTGGGCAGGTAGTCCCACTTCGCACGGCCCTGCCCGAGCCCGGCGCCGAACAGCCCGCCGTCGGCGAGCGAGTAGAGCGCCTGGCGGGCCTGGTAGGCCGGGCCGAGGGGGTCGGCGGTGTCCGGGTTGAGGAACGCGGTGATGCGGCTCTGCCGGTAGGTGGCGACGACGCCGAGCACCACCGCGGCGACGACGCCGCTGGAGACGATGAACGCCATCAGCCCCAGCGGCGCGCACGCGAACCACAGCAGGGCGAAGACGATGATCATCAAGGAGACGGTGGTGCCGAGGTCGGGCTGGAGGAGCACCAGCACGAGCACCAGCAGCGACACCGGCAGCAGTGGCATCAGCGCGGCGCGCCAGGTCCGCGGGTGCGGGCGGTGGCGCACGAGGACGTGCGCGCCCCACAGCGCGAGCGCGATCTTCGTCAGCTCCGAGGGCTGCAGCGACAGCCCGGCCACCCGGAACCAGCTCCGCGACCCGTTGACCATCGCCCCCAGGCCGGGGACGAGCACGAGCACGAGCAGGACGAGGCAGCCCGCGAGCAGCCACGGGCTGGCGGCGCGCAGCCGGCGCGGCGGCACCCGCAGGCCCAGCCAGAACAGGCCGAGCCCGATGAGCGCGAAGACGGACTGGCGGAAGAACACGCCGTACGACGAGCCGCCCGCCGCGTAGGCCGAGACCGCCGACGCCGAGAGCACCATGACGAGGCCCAGCGCGGTGAGCAGCCCGAACACCGCGAGCACGAGGTGCAGCGAGGTCAGCGGGCGCTCGAGCCACTGGTGCAGCGCGGAGCGGGCGGAGGCGAGGACACCGGGGCGCCCGCCCCGACCCGACCCGCGCGATCCCGCTCCCCGCCGGGTCGGCGCGCTCACGCCGCGCCGCCGCCGGGGGTGCCGGGCGTGCCGGACGGACCGGGCGTGTCCGGCGGGCCGTCCGGGACCGTCGCCGCGCCGTGCGGGCCGACCCCGCCGGCGACGGCGCGCGCCGCGGCCGCGAAGGCGTCCCCGCGCGCGGCGTAGTCGCGGAACATGTCCATCGACGCCGCCGCGGGCGCGAGCAGCACGGTGTCGCCCGGCCGGGCGAGCTCCGCCGCGGCGCGCGCCGCCCGGAGCATGCCCTCGTCCCCGGTGTCGTCCATGCCGCCAACCATGCCGCCATCGTCGCCCCCGCCCACGTCCCGGACGGGGACATCCGGGGCGTGTCGCGCGAGCGCGGCGGCCACGAGGGCGCGGTCGCGGCCCAGCACCACCGCCCCGGCGAGCCGCCCGCGGTGGGCGACGACCACGTCGGCGACGTCGGCACCCTTGAGCAGCCCGCCCGCGACCCACACCACGCGGTCGTGGGCGGCCAGCGACGCGGCGGCGGCGTGCGGGTTCGTGGCCTTCGAGTCGTCGACCCACCGGATCCCGCCGGCCTCGGCGACCACGGCGCCCCGGTGCGCGCCCGGCGCGACGGACCGCAGGCCCGCGGCGACGGCCTCCGACGGCACCCCGTGCGCGCGCGCCAGGGCGGCGGCGGCCAGCGCGTTCGCCTCGCCGGGTGGGCCGGGCGGGGCGATGTCGACGACGTCGGCGAGCCCGGTGCCGTGGCGGTCGCGCTCGCCGAAGGCGCGGTCGACGAGCGTGCCGTCGACGATCCCCAGCTCCCCCGGACCGGGCCGTCCCCGGGTGAAGCCGACGTGCACCGGCGCCGGCGCGGCCACGAGCAGCCCGGCCGCCGCGCGGTCGTCGATGCCCGCGACGGCGATCTCCCCGCGCAGCACCCGGGCCTTCGCGGCGGCGTAGGCGGCCATCGTCCCGTGCCAGTCGAGGTGGTCCTCGGCGAGGTTGAGCACCGCCCCGGCGTACGGGCGCACCGACGGCGACCACTCCAGCTGGAAGCTCGAGAGCTCGACGGCCAGCACCCGGTGCCCGGCGCGCAGCGCGTCGACCACCGGCAGGCCGATGTTGCCGCAGGCGACGGTGTCCTCCCCCGCCGCGCGCAGGATCGCCTCGAGCATCGTCGTCGTGGTGGTCTTGCCGTTGGTGCCGGTGACCGCGAGCCAGCGCGGCGGGCCGTCCGGGCACACGGCCGGGTCGTCGCCGAGCCACCACGCGAGCTCGGGCTCGCCGACCATCGGCACCCCGGCGGCGCGGGCCGCGAGCGCGAGCGGGGCGTCGGTGCGGAAGCCCGGGCTGGTGACGACGAGGTCGACACCGTCGGGCAGGGCGGTCAGGTCCCGGGTGCGCGTGACGTCCCGGTCGCCCAGCGCGTCGAGCTGGGCGGGGTCGCCGTCGCCGACGGTGACCCGGGCGCCGAGGTCGAGCAGCACGTCGACCACCGAGACCCCGGTCCGGCGCGCCCCGGCGACGAGGACGTGGCGGTCACGCCACTCAACCACCCGACGCCGCCAACCATTCGCTGTAGAACAGCCCGAGACCCAGGGCGCAGCAGATCGCCGCGAGCAGCCAGAACCGGATGATCACCGTCGTCTCGGCCCAGCCGGCGAGCTCGAAGTGGTGGTGGAACGGGGCCATGCGGAACGGCCGCCGTCGCGTCGTCCGGAAGACCGCCACCTGGATGACCACCGACAGCGCCTCGACGACGAAGACCCCGCCGAGCACGACCAGCAGCAGCTCGGTGCGCGTGACCATGGCCAGGCCGGCGAACAGCCCGCCGAGCGCGAGCGAGCCCGTGTCGCCCATGAAGATCCGGGCGGGCGCGGCGTTCCACCACAGGAACCCGATGCACGCCCCCATGGCCGCGGCCGCCACCAACGTGATGTCGAGGGGATCCCGGACCTGGTAGCAGCCCGCCTCGATCTGCACGCCGCACGCGTTGCGGAACTGCCAGAACGAGACGATCAGGTAGGTCGCGAGCACCATCGCCGACGTCCCCGCGGCGAGGCCGTCGAGCCCGTCGGTGAGGTTCACGGCGTTCGAGGCGGCCGTGACGATGAGGTAGCAGAACAGCACGAAGCCGATGGCGCCGAAGCCGACGACGGCGATGTCCCGGACGAACGAGAGGTTCGTCGAGACCGGTCTCAGGCCCTGTTCGTCGGGGAACTGCATCGCGAGCACGGCGAAGACCACCGCGCTGACGAACTGCCCGACGAGCTTGGCCGTCTTGTTCAGGCCGAGGTTCCGCTGCCGGCGGATCTTGATGAAGTCGTCGAGGAAGCCGACGACCCCCAGCGCCGTCATCAGCATCAGCACCAGCAGGGCCGACGCCGAGATGGCGACGTCGCCGACCAGGTGCGCGGCCAGGTAGCCGACCCAGACCGCGGTGAGGATCGCGACGCCGCCCATGGTCGGCGTCCCGCGCTTGCCGCGGTGGCTCTGCGGCCCCTCCTCGCGGATCTCCTGGCCGAACCCCTGGCGGATGAACAGCCGGATCACGTACGGGGTCAGGAGGATCGACACGGCCAGCGCGACCCCCGCCGCCACCAGCACGCCCCTCATGGAGCTCCTCCCCCGTCTGCGGTCGGTGCCGACCCAGCGTCGACGAGCACGTCGGCGACGCGCTCCAGACCCGCCGACCGGGAGGCCTTGATGAGCACCACGTCACCCGGCGCCACGCCCGCGCGGACGAGCTCGGCGGCGGCCGCGGCGTCGGGCACGAGCTGCGAGTCGACACCCGCCGAGGCCGCCGCCTCGTGCAGCGGGCGCGCCCCGTCCCCGACGACCACCAGGCGCGCCACGCCGGTGCGGGCCACCTCGCGCCCGATCTCGGTGTGCGCGCGGGCCGTGTCGTCGCCGAGCTCGGCCATGACGCCGAGCACCGCGGTGTGCCGTCCACCCATCGCGCCCAGGGTGGCCAGCGCGGCGCGCATCGACTCGGGGTTGGCGTTGTAGGCGTCGTTGAGCACCCGCACGCCGTCGGGGCGCTCGGTGAGCTCCATGCGCCAGCGCGAGCGCGGCGCGGCGGTGGCGAGGCGCTCGGCGACGGTCGCGACGTCCATGCCGGCCTCGAGCGCGATCGCCGCGGCGGCCAGGGCGTTGTCGACGTGGTGGGCGCCGTGCAGGCCCAGGCGCACCGGGGCCTCGCCGATGGGCGTGACCAGGCGGAACGTCGCGCGCCCGGTGTCGTCGACCACGACGTCGGCGGCGCGGACCGTGGCCTCCGGCGCGCGGCCGGTGTGCACGACGCGGGCCACGGTGCGCTCCCGCATCGCCGCGACGACCGGGTCGTCGGCGCCGAGCACGGCCACGCCGTCCGCCGGGAGGGCCTCGACCAGCTCGCCCTTGGCCTGGGCGATCGCCTCGCGCGAGCCGAACTCGCCGAGGTGCGCCGAGCCGACGTTGAGCACCGCCCCGATCCGCGGGGGCGCCACCCGGCACAGCGCGGCGACGTGCCCGCGGTTGCGGGCCGAGAGCTCGAGGACGAGGTGGCGGGTCGAGCGCGTGGCGCGCAGCGCGGTCCAGGGGTGGCCGAGCTCGTTGTTGAACGAGCCGGGCGGGGCGACGGTCTCGCCCAGCCCCTCGAGGAGGTGCGCGGTGAGGTCCTTGGTCGACGTCTTGCCCGACGAGCCGGTGATCCCGACGACGAGCAGCCCGCTGCCGGTCCGGGGGTCGGTGAGGACGTCGACGACGTGGCGCGCCAGCAGGGCCAGCGCCGCGAGCACACCGGCGCCCGCACCGCCGGCGTCGGCGGCGAGGACGTAGGAGCCCGAGACCTCGTGCACCGACGGCACGATCACCGCCGGCGCGTCGACCCCGCGGGCGGCGAGCACGCCGGCCGCACCGGCCGCCACCGCGGCGTCGACGAAGTCGTGGCCGTCGACGCGCTCGCCGGGCAGGGCGACGAACAGCCCTCCGGCGGTGACCGCCCGGCTGTCGAACTCGACGGTGCCGGTGACGCGCTCGTCACCGGTGGCCTGGTGCAGCCGCCCGCCGGTGGCCCGGGCGACGTCGGCGAGGGTCAGCTCGATCACGCCGGACCACCGGCGCGCAGCGCCCGCTCCAGCTCCTCGACGTCGGAGAACGGGAGCTTCTCGTCCCCCACCTGCTGCCCGGTCTCGTGCCCCTTGCCCGCGACGACGACGACGTCGCCCGGCTGCGCGGCCGCGACGGCGGCACCGATGGCCGCGCGCCGGTCGCCGATCTCGTCGACGGCGGCGTCGGCGACCTCGCGGGCGCCCTCGAGCACCGCGGCACGGATGGCGGCCGGGTCCTCGCTGCGCGGGTTGTCGTCGGTGACCCAGAGGTGGTCGGAGAGCTGGGCGGCCAGCCGGCCCATCACCGGGCGCTTGGCGCGGTCGCGGTCCCCGCCGCAGCCCAGCACCGTCAGTACCCGGCCCTCGGTCTGCGCGCGCAGCGTCTCGAGCAGGGCGGCGACGGCGGCGGGCTTGTGCGCGTAGTCCACGACGGCCAGGAACGGCTGGCCCGCCTCGACCCGCTGCATCCGGCCCGGCACGCGGACCTCGGCGAGGCCCCGGACGAGGACCTCCGGGTCGTGGCCGGCGGCGCGCCCGCAGGCCAGCGCGAGCAGGGCGTTGGTGACGTTGAAGGCGCCGGGCAGCCGCAGCGTCGCCGGCAGCACGAGGCCGTCGGGGCCGTGGACGGTGAAGCGCTGAGTGCCGTCGGGCAGGGCGACGACGTCCTCGGCGCGCCAGTCGGCGTCGGGCGCGCCGACGGTCACGGTGTGCTCCCGGACCAGGCGGCGCCCCCACGGCGAGTCGGTGCAGACCACCTCGGCCGCCGAGCGCCCGTCGAAGAGCTTCGCCTTGGCGGCGAAGTAGTCCTCCATGTCGGCGTGGAAGTCGAGGTGCTCGGCCGAGAGGTTGGTGAACGCGCCGACCGCGAACCGGGTGCCGGCGACCCGGCCGAGCGCGAGGGCGTGGCTGGAGACCTCCATCGCCACGTGCGTCGCGCCCTCGTCGGCCATGCGGGCGAGCAGGGCCTGCAGGTCGGGTGCCTCGGGCGTCGTGAACGCGCTGGGCAGGCGCCGCCCGGCGAGGCGGGTCTCGACGGTGCCGATGAGCCCGGTGCGGGCGCCGGCCGCCGCGAGCGCGGCCTCGAGCAGGTAGACGGTGGTCGTCTTGCCGCTGGTCCCGGTCACGCCGAGGACGTCGAGGCGCGTCGAGGGGTCGCCGTAGACGAAGGCCGAGGCCGGGCCGAGGGCACCCCGCGGGTCGGCGTGGACGAGCACGGGGACGCCCGCGGCGCGCAGGGCCGGGCGGGCGGCGCCGTCGGCGTCGGTGAGGACCGCCGCGGCTCCCCGCTCGAGGGCCTGGTCGGCGAAGTCGGCGCCGTGCGCGCGGGACCCCGGCAAGGCGGCGAACAGGTCGCCCGGGCGCACCTCGTGGGCCCGCAGCGTCGCGCCGGTGACGCGCACGCCGGCGTCCCCGACGATCTCCACCGGGGCCTGGACGGGCAGCGCCCCGGCGATCCGGTCGGCCACCTCGGTGATCACCACGGGGACCGTCCGCGCGGGCCGCAGGGGGCCGTGGTCGTCGCCGGAGGAGCCGCCGTCGACGGCCCGCCCCCGGACGGGTCCGGCGGCGTCGTCGGTGGTCCTCGGTGGTGCGGCGGGCACGAGCGCGAAGGCTACTCACCGTCCCCGCGAGTCCCACGCAGCCCCTGTGGCCTGCGGTGCTCCCCGGCGCCCCGCGTCAGGGCAGCGTGAGCGGCACCTGGCGCGGCGGCGCGGTCGACACGGGCACCGCGCCGTGCTGGGCGAGGTACGCGCCGATCTCGTGGAACAGCGGTGCGGCGGAGTCCCCGCCCGGCGGCCGGTCGAGCATGAGCGCGACGACGTAGCGCGGGTCCTGCGCCGGGAACATGCCGGCGAACGTGATCCAGTAGTTCGACTGCGAGTAGCAGCCGCAGCCCGGGTCGACCTGCTGGGCGGTGCCCGTCTTGCCCGCGACCGGGTAGCCCGCGATCGCGGCCTGCGGCCCGGTGCCGCGGTTGCCGCCGCGGCCGTCCTGGGTCACCGACTGCAGCATGTCCCGCATCGTCCGCGCGGTCTCCGGGCTCATCGCCCGCACGCCCTCGGGTGCCGCGGACGGGATGCGGACCCCGTCCGCGCCGACCTCGGCCTCGACCAGCCGCGGCGGCACGCGCACGCCGTCGTTGGCCACCGCCTGGTACATGCTCGCCATCTGCAGGGTCGTCATCGACAGGCCCTGGCCGATCGGCAGGTTGCCGAACGTCGAGCCCGACCAGTCCTCGCGCGCCGGCACCGACCCCGAGCTCTCGCCGGGCAGCTCGATGCCGGTCCGGGTGCCGACGCCGAGCGCCCGCAGCATGTCGGCGAACCGGTCGGGGCCGACCCGCTGGGCGGTCATCAGCGTGCCGACGTTCGACGAGCGCCCGAGCACCCCGTTCAGCGTCAGGTTGATCGTGCCGTGCGACCAGGCGTCGCCGATGGTGCGGTCGGCGACGCGGATGCTGCCCGGCACCTGGAGGACGTCCTCGGGGCGGGCGACACCGGCCTCGATCGCGGCGGCCATCGTCACGAGCTTGTTGACCGACCCCGGCTCGAACGGCGAGGTGACCGCCGGGTTCGACAGCTGCGCGCCCGGCGCTCCGGGCGCCGCGGGGTTGAAGCCCCCGGAGCTGGCCATCGACAGGACCTGGCCGGTGCGGGCGTCGAGGACGACCGCGCTGCCGTTGCTGGCGCCGACCCGCGCGGTGTACTCGCGCAGCCGCTGCTCGACGGCGTACTGCAGGTCGGTGTCGAGGGTGAGGACGACGTCGCGGCCCGCCTGCGCCGGCTGCTCGGCGCGCGTGGTGCCGGGGATGACGGCGTCGCTGCCCTCGGCGGTGTCGACGACGCGGAAGCCGTCGGTGCCGGCGAGGGTGGTGTCGAGCGCGCTCTCCAGGCCGATGGAGCCGCGGATCTTCTGGCGGTCCATGTTCCACGAGGCGCTGCCGACGACGGTCGCGGCGACGTCGCCCGCCGGGTACTGGCGGGACTCGCGGTCCTCCTCGGCGATCTCGGGGAACGCCTCGCGGACCTGCCGCGCGGCGCCGGGGTCGACCAGGGGGGCGAGCACGACGTAGCTGCGGTCGGAGGTCAGCGCGGCGAAGATCGGGCCGGGGTCGAGGCCGAGGATGCGGCCCATGCCGAGGGCGATGGCCGACTTGCGCTGGTCCGGCGTCGGCGAGCCGGGCTGGGAGCGGACGGCCGGGTCGTTCCAGTCCTGGCTGATCCGGCGCGGGTTGGCGACGAGCGCCTTGGCCTCGACGCTGAACGCCAGCGGGGTGCCGTAGCGGTCGAGGATCGCGCCGCGCTCGGCGGGCACGGTGAGGCGCGTGGTGCGCTGCTGCGCGGCGTCGGCGGACAGCTCCCCCGCCCGCAGGCCCTGGACCTCGACCAGCTTCAGCGTGCACAGCAGCAGGACGGCCACGAGGATCACGCGGCCGACCCGCAGGCGCCGGCGCGGGTCCGGCGGGCGCGACGCGGGGCGACGGGCCGGGCGGCGCGGCGGGGGCGGCGGCGGGGCCGGACGCCGGCCGCTCGGGGCCCGGCCGCGGGGTGCGCGCGCCGGCGGGCGGCTCAGCGTCGCCGGGCTCCGGGCCATCAGCGGCCGGCCTCGGTGACCGCGGCGTCGTCCTGCGGGGTCTCGCCGTCCGGGTCCTGCTGGGGCTGTGCCTGCTGGGGCTGTGCCTGCTGGGGCTGTGCCTGCTGGGGCTGTGCCTGCTCCGGCTGGTCCTGACCGCTCGGCACCGCGACGAGGCGGTCCTCGGCGGCCGCGGCGCCGGCGGGGGCCGGGGCCTGCTGGCCGTCGGTGGCGGCCTGCGCGCCGGTGGTGCCGGCGGCGCCCGGAGCCGGCGGGACCGGGGCGGGGGTGGGCGCGGGCGGGGCGGTCGGCTGGGCGGGGCGGGCGTCGCCGATCACCTGCGAGGTCCCGTCCGGCGCGACGAGGAGGACCGCCGGATCCCCGGCCGGCACCATCCCCTGCGCGCGGGCGGCGGCGGCGAGCGCCGGGGCCGACTGGGCGGCCTCGACGTCGCGGTGCAGGCGCTCGGACTGCTCGGAGAGGTCGCGCGCCACCTGGCGGGCCTCGTCGAGGCGGTAGGAGTCGGCGGCCGCGGCCGTGGACAGCCACAGCGTCGCCACCAGGCCGCCGGTGAGCAGCACCATGATCAGGAGCACGAACGGCGCGGTGCCCGACGACGCGGGCGGCGCGACCGGGGTCGTCCTGGCCGGGCTCGGACGCGGCGCGCTCGTCGTCGTCCCGCGAGGCGGGGCGGCGGGCCGCGGGGTGCTGCGGGTGCCCGTCCTGGTGCGGGGCTCCGACAGGGTCGCCGTGCTCATGCTGCCCTCCGCACCGTCGTCGCGGCAGTCCTGTCCCGGGTCATGCCGCCTCCCGCACTCGCTCCGCGGCCCGGAGCCGCACCGACGCCGCCCGGGGGTTGGCGGCGATCTCGTCGTCGTCGGCCTTCTCGGCGCCGCGGGTGAGCAGGCGCAGGTCGGGCTCGTCCTCGGGGCGCACGACCGGCATGTCCGGCGGCGCCTTCGAGCGGGTGTGCTCGGCGAGCACGCGCTTGACGATCCGGTCCTCGAGGGACTGGTAGGACATGACGACCACCCGGCCGCCCACCGCGAGCGCGCGCACCGCCGCCGGGACGGCCGCGGACACCGCGTCGAGCTCGCCGTTGACCTCCACCCGCAGCGCCTGGAACGTGCGCTTCGCGGGGTGGCCGCCCGTCCGGCGGGCGGCGGCCGGGATCGCGTCCTCGAGGAGGGCGACGAGCTCCGCGCTGGTGCGCAACGGAGCCCGTCGCCGGGCACGCACGACGGCCTCGACGATGCGTCGGGCCGCTCGCTCCTCGCCGTAGTCGTGGAGCACCCGGATCAGGTCGCCGGGTGCGTAGGTGTTGAGGACGTCGGCGGCCGTCGGGCCCGTCGAGGGGTCCATGCGCATGTCGAGGGGCGCGTCGCGGGCGTAGGAGAAGCCGCGCTCGTCCTCGTCGAGCTGCATGGAGGAGACGCCGAGGTCGAACAGGACGCCCTGGACGCGCTCGCGGCCGAGGTCGTCGAGCACCTCGGGCAGCGCGTCGAAGACGGCGTGCACGAGGTGCGTCCGCTCGGCGTAGGGCGCGAGGCGCGTTCGGGCAAGTCGCAGCGCCGACTCGTCTCTATCAACACCTACAAGAGTGAGTCTGGAGTGCCGAGAAAGGAGCGCGGCGGAGTGGCCGGCAGCCCCCAGGGTGGCGTCGACGAGCACCGCGTCGCGGTCGGCGAGGGCCGGCTCGAAGAGGGCGAGGACGCGGTCGAGCAGGACCGGGACGTGCCGCTGGCCGTCGGCGCCCGGCGCCTCCGGCCCCGCCCCGTGCTCGTCCACCGACGCCTCCACACCGACTCGTCGACCGGGCCGGGCGGCCCGCCGTCTCGCTCGGACAGCGAACCGGTCGCGGTCCCTGTCCTCCAGGGTCCGGTGCCGTCACGTCCCGGCCCGCAGATCGACGGACCTGGCGCCGGGGAAGGTGCGCCAGGGCCGTCGCCCTGCGGACCGAGGCCTCACGGCACCGGACCGTGCGCCCCGTGGGGGCGCCGCCTGTTCGCTTGTCGTCGGTGCGGTCGGCGTCAGAAGACGCCGGGCAGCACTTCCTGCTGAGCCTGCGCGTAGTCGTCCTCGTGGGCGTCCTGGTACTGCTGCCACCGGGCGCTGTCCCAGATCTCGAGGCGGCTGACCGCCCCGATGACGGTGCACTCACGGTCCAGCCCGGCGTAGCGACGCAGTTCGGCCGTGATCGGGATGCGGCCCTGGGAGTCGGGACGCTGCTCGTCGGTGCCGGCGAACAGGTAGCGCTGGTACGCGCGCACCCGCTCGTCGGTGAACGGCGCCTCGGCCACCTTGCGGGCCATCTGCTCGAACTCGTCGCGGGGGAACACGTAGAGGCAGTGGTCCTGGCCCTTCGTGATCATCAACCCCCCTGCGAGCTCGTCCCGGAACTTCGCGGGCAGGGTCAACCTGCCCTTGTCGTCCAATCGCGGGGTGTGGGTGCCGAGGAACACGGCTCCACCTCCCCGGTGAGGCCCCGTTCGCCCCACTGCTCACCACCATACCCCACCTTGCCCCACAGCCAAACCATCCTGTGGGTGTCGCGCGCCCCGTTCGGGGGAGTCGTGCCTGGTCAGCGCCGGTGGGGCGAGGTGGGGGGAGCTCGCCTGACCATGACGGGCGCGGGGCGCCCAGGGCTCGCCGACACGCCGTTCCGGGCGTTCTCGGGTCGTTCCGGGGGGTCGCGAGGCGTGGTGGCGGGCGGGCGGGGGCCCGGTGGGGCGAGGTGGGGCGGCCCGTGGGGCGAGGTGGAGCGGCCCGGTGGGGCGAGGTGGGGCTGGCCGGAGATCAGCAGGTCGAAGAGCACCCCGCGAGGGGTCTCGGAGGTGCTATTCCGCCTGCTGATCACCAACAGCGCGCCGGGGCCGCTGGTTCGGCGACCGGGTGGGGCGAGGTGGGGCGACCCGGTGGGGCGAGGTGGGGCGGGTGGAGCGAACGCGCTGTTCGCTGCTTCTACGCGCGCAAAGTCCCCGTTCGTTCCGGGCTTGGGGCGGAGTGGGGGGCAGCGGGCGACGGGGTCGCTGCGAGCGGCACGTCCAGCAGGCCGCGAGGGCGGTCGATCATGCGGGACGTGCCCTCGCCGACCGACGTCGGAGCGGACGACGACGCGCCGCCGACCCGGAGGTCGACGGCGCGTCGGGGACGTCGGTGGTGCGGGGGCTACTCCTGCTCGAAGCGGCGGCGGAAGCGCTCCTCCATGCGGGAGGTGAAGCGGCTGCGCTCCTTCTCCGAGGCGCCGGCGGCGGGGGCCTCGCCCCCGGCGGCGGCCTCCTTCTTCCGGGCGCCGAACGAGGTGATCGCGAGGACGGCACCGCCGAACATCGCGAGGAAGCCGACCACGCTGACGGCGATGCCGATCGTGGACGAACTGAAGACGACCCCGAGCACCAGCATCACGACGCCGATCACGAAGAGCGCGACGCCCTGGATGCGCCGGCGACGCGACGGGCGTCGGAGCTTGCCTCCCCGAACCGTGGACGCGAACTTCGGGTCCTCGTCGTAGAGAGCGCGCTCGATCTGCTCGAGCAGACGCTGCTCGTGCTCGGAGAGCGGCATGGTTCTCCTCCGGCACCGAAAGGGAATTCGCCCGACCCGTGGGGGTCCGGCGGGCATCGTCCTGATGACCTGTGCACCATCGTACGAGTCCGCCGTCGTCCCCACTACCCGGACCGGCGTGTTGCCGTCTCGATCATCCGTTCGGCTCCGGTCGGGATCCCGCTCGGCATGCATCCGGATGCTGTCGGTGACGACCGCGCGCCGGATCTCCGGCCTCGGACGGTGATCGCGCACGCTGCGGATCGGGATCGCCGAGCAGGCTCGCCGGGCGGACCGCCGCGACGCCGAACCGGGAACGGGCCTGGTCAGCGGCGCGCTCCGCGTCGGACCACCCGTGCTCGGGCTCGCCGAGGACGATCTGCTCGGGCGCGCGGTCGGCGTCGACGAGCCCTTCGCCGCGCACGCCGAGCAGCCGGACGGGCGGGACCTCCCCCAGCGCGTCGTGGAGCTCGACCGCGACGGCGTGGAGATCGCGGGCGAGATCCGTCGGTGCCGGCAGCGTCCGCGCGCGTGTGATCGTCGTGAAGTCGTCGAAGCGGACCTTGAGCGCGACCGTCCGCGCGCGCACGCCCCGCTGCCGCAACATCCGCGCGGTGCGGTCGGCGAGGCGCAGCAGTTCGCGCCGGCGGAGGGCCGGGTCGACGAGGTCCCGGTCGAACGTCTCCTCGGCCCCGGCGGACTTCTCGCGGCCGTGCGGGTCCACGCGGCGCTCGTCGATCCCGTGCGCGAGCGCGAGCAGGTGCGCGGCGTGCGCCTCCCCCACCGCGCGGCGCAGCGTCGACGGCCCGGCCGCCGCGACGTCGGCGACGGTGCTGATGCCGTGGCGCCCGAGCACCTCCTCGGTCTTCGCGCCGACGCCCCACAGCGCACCCACGGGCAGCGGGTCGAGGAACGCGCGGACGCCGTCGGCCGGGACGAGGTGCACCCCGTCGGGCTTCGCGACCCGCGAGGCGAGCTTGGCGACGAACATCGTCGACGCGACGCCGACCGAGCACGTGATCCCCTGCGACGCCGCCACCTCCTCGCGGATCGAGGCGGCGACGCCGAGCGGGGTGGTGCCGAGCCGGCGCAGCGCACCCGACACGTCGAGGAACGCCTCGTCGAGGCTCAGCGGCTGGACCAGCGGCGTCACCGACCGGAACACCGCCATGACGGCGCGGGAGACCTCGGCGTAGGTGGTGAAGTCGGGACGCAGGAAGACCGCCTGCGGGCAGAGCCGGTGGGCGCGCGCCGACGGCATGGCCGAGCGGACGCCGAACGCGCGCGCCTCGTAGCTGGCCGAGAGCACCACGCCGCGCTCGGGCCCGCCCCCGACCACCACCGGGCGGCCCCGCAGCTCGGGCCGCGAGCGGATCTCCACCGCCGCGTAGAAGGCGTCCATGTCGACGTGCAGGACGCCGCAGCCGGCGTCGCGCCCCTCGGGCGGAGGGGTCGGGCGGGTGGCGCTCAGTCCGGCCGCCGGGCGAGGACGTGCAGCTTCGAGGCCATGTCGCGCAACGGCGGGGTGCCGGCGGCGACGTCCTCGAGCTCGGCGAGCGCGTCGGGAGACGGGCCACCGTGCTCCAGGACACCGTCGGGGACGAGGTCGGCGAGCACCCGGTGGCCCTGCACCCGCTCGACCGCGAGCTGCCCGCCGGCCTCGACCAGCGTGCGGATCTCCTCGACGTCCATGCGCCGCCGCAACGGGTCGCCCTCGCCCCAGCGCCCGCACGGGTCGACGAGCACCTGGCGCGCCTCGGTGAGCCGGCCGGCGACCACCCGCGAGAGCACCGCGGCGAACCGGCCCGCGACCAGGAGCGACACCGCCCCACCGGGCGCGGCCGCGCGTGCGATGGCCCGGCAGGCCTCGGCCGGGTCGTCCACGTACTCGAGCAGGCCGTGACCGAGCACCAGGTCGGCCTCGGTGTCGCCGACCGCGTCGGCCAGCGCGTCGACGTCGCCCTGGACCGCCCGCACCCCGGCCGCCACGCCCGACTCGCGCGCGCGGCTGCGCAGCACCGCCAGGGCGTTGGCGCTCGAGTCGACGACGGTGACCTCGCAGCCGTCCGCGGCCAGGGGCACCGCCCAGGTGCCGCTCCCCCCGCCCACGTCCAGCACCCGGGGTGCCGCACCGCCGCGCCGGGCCCGGGCGGCGGTGAGCTCGACCCGCAGGGTGCGCGCGACGACGTCGAGCGTGGCGAACGACGCGGCTCGGGTCACCGAGACACCGTAGAACGTGTGACGGACGCACGGGGCCACCAGTGTCGTCCGGCCGGTAGGTTCCCCCCGTGCACGTCACGGCGGTGCTGAGCCTCAAGGGCGGTGTCGGCAAGACGACGGTCGTCCTGGGGCTGGCCGGGTCGGCCCTGCGCGCCGGGCTGCGCACGCTCGTCGTCGACCTCGATCCCCAGGGGAACGCGACGACGGCGCTGGAGCCCGGGGCGACCGAGACGACGATCGCGCAGGCGATGGAGCGCCCGTCGGCGGCGCTGCTCGCCTCGTCGATCGCGCCGAGTGCCTGGGGCGAGGACGTCGACGTGCTCGTCGGCTCCGAGGACATCGAGCGCCACAACCACCCCGACCCCGGCTCGCAGCGCCTCGGGCGGCTCGCCCACCTGCTCGCCTCCCTCCCCCGCGACGGCCACGACGACACCGACCTCGGCCTCGCGGGCTACGACCTCGTGCTCATCGACTGCCCGCCCTCGCTGGGGCAGCTGACCCGCTCGGCCCTGGTCGCCGTCGACCGCGCGGTGCTCGTGACCGAGCCGACGATCTTCGCGGTCTCCGGTGTCCAGCGCGCCTTCGAGGCCGTCCAGGCCGAGCGGGAGCACAACCCGGACCTCCAGCCGCTGGGCGTGCTGGTCAACAAGTACCGGTCGCGCTCGTCGGAGCACGAGTTCCGCGTGAACGAACTGCGCGAGCTCTTCGGCCCGCTGGTGCTCTCCGGCGCGCTGCCCGACCGCAGCGCCGTGCAGCAGGCCCAGGGCGCCGGGGTGCCGATCCAGCGGTGGGACACCCCGGGCGCCCGGGAGATCGCGAGCCAGTTCGACTCGCTGCTCGGCCGGATCGTCCGCGCGCGCTCGGGCCGGTCGCTCCGCGCCCGGGCGCGTCAGGGCCCGGACGCCTAGAGCACGCCGGGCTCAGCGTCCCCGGCCCGCCACCGTGCGGGTGACGAGGGCGAGGAACAGGTCGGCCTGGCGCACCATGTCGTCGGCGTCGCGCTGGGACACCCGTCCCCGCACGCCGGCCTCGATGGCCGAGCGCGTGGCCGAGTGGGCCGCGAAGAACGCCGCCCACTCGCCGTACTCGGGCGCGACGGACGCGAGCAGCGTCCAGGCGTCGGTGGGCCGGGACGACCGCCTCGCGCGGGCCCGCAGCGCGAGCACTGCCGCGGCGGCCCGCAGCGCCCCGAGGTGGGCGGAGCGGAAGCGCTCGGCCGGGTCGTCCTCGGCCTGGGCGGCCCGGAGCTCGTCGCGGGCGGCCCCGAGCAGCTGCACCACCGTGCGCGAGGGCGGCGGCGAGGGCGGGGCGGCCGGGCTCGTGGACCGGGCCGTCGTGCCGCGCACGGCGGAGCGCGGCACGTCGCGCGCCCCCTGGTCCGGGACGGGCGGGTCGGTGTCGGCGGACGTGGTGTCGAACAGTCCGGGCATGGCGAGTGCGCTGGTCACGGTGGTCCTCCTCCGAGCAGGAGCGGGCGGGAGCGGGCAGGGGTCAGGCGCCGGCCCAGCGCAGGTCCCACACGCCGGGGCCGGAGCGCATGCGCAGGACGAACTCGCCGGGCGGCAGGTGCGGCTCGTCCGACCGGCGGGCGAGCACCCGCCAGCACCGGCACCGGTCTCCCCCGACCGGCATGGCCGAGAGGAACGGCCACCGGGACTCCTCGATCCAGCGTTCCTGCACCTCGGTGACCAGGTAGTGGCTGTCGCGCCGGTTGGGGCGACGATGGAACTCGACGGGGTCACCGTCCGCGCAGCGGACCTGGACCGGCGAGGGACTGCGAACCACGATGCGTCCTCCACGGCGGCTCGTGCTCGTCGGCCCGTGGCTCGGGCCGAGCGGGGTGCCTGCCACCGTGGGGAGCCGGCGGCACTCCCGGACGGCGGGGCGCTTCCCCCGCCCCGCCGTCCGAGCGATCGAACATGTGTTCGATGCAGACCAGTGAACCCGTTCGACCCGACGCCGTCAAGTCGCCCCGACGGGCGCGCCGCGTGTCCCGGGAACACCCCGGGGACGCGCCCGGGAACACCCCGGGACCGCCCCCGCGGCGACGGTCCCGAAGCCCCGTCACACCCCGGCGCACGACGGACGGGTGGCCCCGGGACGCGCACGTGGTGAGATGACGGCGTGCCCCACCCCGCCGCCTCCGCAGGCCCGGGGGCCGGACGGTGACCGCCGCGCCCGCCCAGGCCTCCGTCGTCGATCTGACCCCCGACGACCTGGCGGCCCGGCTCGACGAGGCCCTGACCGTCTACGTGCGCGCCATGGCCTACCCGCCGGGCACCGTGCGCCAGCGCCGGCCCATGTGGGTCGAGCACTCCCGGCGCGCCGGCTGGCACGCGGTCGGCGCGATCGGCCCGGACCGGTCGCTGTGGGGCATCGCCTACGGCTATCCGGGGGCGCGGGGCCAGTGGTGGTTCGAGGAGGTCCGCCGCGGCCTGCTCGCCGCCGGGCCGCGGGGCCGTGAGCTGGCCGACTCGGTCCTCGGCGACTACTTCGAGCTCACCGAGCTGCACGTGCGCCCCGACGTCCAGGGCGGCGGCATCGGCGAGGCGCTGGCCCGCCGCCTGCTCTCCCACCCCGCGGACCGCAACGTCCTGCTGTCCACCCCGGAGGCCGACGACCCGACCCGCGCCTGGTCGCTGTACCGGCGCCTCGGGTTCCGCGACGTGCTGCGCCACCACCGCTTCACCAGCGACCCGCGCCCGTTCGCGGTGCTCGGGCGCACCCTGCCCCTGGACCCGCCCGACGCGCGCCCGGCCGGGGACGCCGATCCGGGACGCACCTGACCGACGCCGTCGGGGCCGCCTGGCACCATGCGCGGGTGCCCGACGCCGCCCCCGCCCCGCCCAGCACCCCGACCAGGACCCGCCGCAGCCTCGTCCTGCTCGCCGTGCTGCTGGCCCTGGTCGGGGTGCTGGGCGCCGGCTGCGTGCGGGTCCGCGCGGGCCTGGCGGTCTCCCCCGACGACCGGGTCTCGGGCGTCGTCGACATCGCGACACCGGACGGGTCGCCGGGCGGGCAGGGTCCGCCGCTGCAGGTGCCCGACGACCTCAGCGGCGACGTGTCGGTCGAGCGCTACGAGCAGGACGGCTACATCGGCTCGCGGCTGCAGTTCGACGACCTGTCGTTCGACGACGTCACGCGGGTCCTGCCGGCGATCAGCCCGTCGACCGGCACGGCGGTCCGGGTGCAGATGCGCCGCGCGGGCGACCGGGTGGTCGTCTCGGGGCAGGTCGACCTCACCCGCGTGTCGCCGGAGAGCTCGGACGTGCAGCTCAAGATGGCGTTCCCCGGCACCATCCGCCAGACCGACGGCACGGCGTCGCAGGGCGTCATCAGCTGGACCTTCCAGCCCGGCGCGGTGACCGACGTCAACGCGGTGGTCGAGTACCCGGACCCGAACGCGCCGTCCTGGATCCTCTGGTCGCTGCTGCTCTTCGCCGTCGTCGCGGTGGCCGTGGCGATCGTGGTGCTGCTGGCGATGTCCAGCCGCACCCACCTGCGCACCCGCGCCCGCCGCTGACCACCGGCCGGGCCGGCGGCGGGGCGCGGGGCGGGCGTCAGGCGCCCGGGCGCGCGGCGATCCCGAGGCGCTGCACCACGTCCATCACCGCGGGCGACCGGTTCATGCTGATGTAGTGGATGTTGGTGACGCCCTCGTCGAACATCCGCTGCGAGAGCTCGACGCAGAGGTCGATGCCCGCGTCGCGGTACCCGACCTTGTCCTCGACCAGCGGCTCGAGACGCTCGAGCATCGCCGCGGGCAGCGGCGCGCCGGCGAAGTCCGCGCCGCGCTCGGCCGACTTCGGCGTGGTCACCGGCATGAGGCCGGGCATGATCGGGATGTCGCAGCCCGCCGCCGCGATGCGGTCGCGCATCCGGAGGAACTGGTCGGCGTCGTAGAACATCTGGGTGATCGCGAACTCGGCGCCCGCCTTCACCTTCTGGATGAAGAAGCGGGTGTCGGAGTCCTCGTCGACCGACCGCGGGTGCAGGTACGGGAACGCGGCGACGCCGACGCAGAAGCCCCCGAGGCGGCGCACCATGTGCACCAGCTCCTCGGTGTAGCTCAGGCCCGCGGGGTGCGGCACCCAGTCGGCGTCCTTGTCCCCGGGAGGGTCACCGCGGATGGCGAGCACGTTGCTGATCCCGGCGGCCGCGTACGACCCGATCACCTGGCGCAGGTCCTCGAGGGACGCGTCCACGGCGGTGAGGTGGGCCATCGCGGTGAGCGTGGTGTCGGTGGCGATCCGTCCGGTGGTACGGACGGTGCGGTCCCGGCTGGAACCGCCCGCGCCGTAGGTCACCGACACGAACGCCGGGTCGAGGGGCTCGAGGTCACGGATGGTGCGCCAGAGGGTCGCCTCACCCTCGTCGTCCTTGGGCGGGAAGAACTCCGCCGAGAACGTGGGCACCCCGCGCTGGATGCGCTCCGTCACAGTTGCCATCCGCCGACCCTACGGTGACGGGGCGTCCACAAGGAGGTCCCTTGTGACCGGGACCGCCCGATCAGCCGGTTCCGCCGTCCGCCCCTACGCTCGGTGCCGGAGGTGGCAACCGTCGGAAGGGAAGAGCGCGCATGACGGCTACCGGGGCCTCGACGACACTGGGGTCCGGGCCCGGGGACCCGGTCGGGCCGGCTCCGCTGGACGGCCACGGGGGCACCCGGGACGGCGTGAACGGCGGGAGGGCCGCTGCCGCAGGTCGCGACGACCTCGCGGCCATCGAGGCCGACCTGCCCGCCGCCGTCACCGCGGAGCTCGCCGACTACCTCGCGGGCCGGCGCAAGGGCACGCTCGACGTCGCCGAGGAGTTCGCCGAGGCCACCGACGACCTCGCCCGCTTCGTCCTCGACGGCGGCAAGCGGCTGCGGCCCACGTTCGCGTGGTGGGGCTGGCGCGCCGCCGGCGGGCTCGAGCACCCCGGCCCGGTGCTGCGCGCGGTGAGCGCCCTCGAGCTCATCCAGGGCTGCGCGCTCGTGCACGACGACCTCATCGACGACTCCGCGACCCGTCGCGGGCAGCCGACCGTGCACGCGCGGTGGACCTCGCGCCACGTCGACGCCGCCTGGGCCGGCGACCCCGGGCGCTTCGGGGCCGCCGTCGCCATCCTGCTCGGCGACGTGGCGCTGGCCTGGGCCGACGACATGCTCCACGAGTCGGGCCTCGACCCCGCCGTCCTCGCCCGCGGGCGCCCGGTGTGGCAGGCGATGCGCACCGAGGTGCTCGGCGGCCAGTTCCTCGACGTCCAGGGGCACGCCTCGTCGGACTCCTCGCCGGAGACCGCGCTGCGCATCAGCCGCTACAAGACGGCCGCCTACACCGTCGAGCGCCCGCTGCACCTCGGCGCCGCGCTCGCCGGGGCCGACGACGCGACGGTCCGGGCCCTGCGTCACTACGGCCGCGACCTCGGCATCGCCTTCCAGCTGCGTGACGACCTGCTGGGCGTGTTCGGCGACCCGGCCGTCACCGGCAAGCCCGCGGGCGACGACCTGCGCGAGGGCAAGCTGACCCTGCTCGTCGCGCTCGCCCGCGCCCACCCCGACCGGGAGACCGCCGCGGTCGTCGAGCGCGCCGTCGGCGACCCGGACCTCGACGCCGACGCCGTGGCCGCCGCCCGCGAGGCGCTGGTCGCCCTCGGCGTCGTCGACGACGTCGAGCGGCGCATCACCGAGCTCACCGCGTCGGCCCTCGACGCCGTCCGGGGCAGCGGCGACGCCCAGGCCCCGGTCCTCGCCCCGCCCGCCCCCGAGCGACTTGCCGACCTCGCCGTCGCGGCCACCCGCCGTGTGCGCTGAGCGCGACCCCCAGGAGCACCACCGCATGAGGATCGCCGCATGACCCGCACCGTCCGGTCCCCCACGGACCACGTCGTCGTCGTGGGCGCCGGCCTCGCCGGCCTCGCCACGGCCCTGCACCTGCTCGGCGCGGGACGCCGGGTCACCGTCGTCGAGCGCGACCCCACCCCGGGCGGGCGCGCCGGACGCCTCGACCTCGCCCACGGGGACGGCAGCTTCCGCCTCGACACCGGCCCGACCGTCATCACGATGCCCGAGCTGATCGAGGAGGCCCTGGCCGCGGTCGGGGAGAAGATCGGCGACCGCCTCGAGATGGTCGACCTGCACCCCGCCTACCACGCGCGGTTCGCCGACGGGTCCGCGATCGACGTGCACACCGACCCGGGGGCGATGGAGCAGGAGATCCGCGAGAAGGTCTCGGCCGCCGACGCCGAGGGCTACCGGCGGCTGCGCGCCTGGCTCACCGAGCTCTACCGGGTGCAGATGGCGACGTTCATCGACGCCAACTTCGACTCCCCGCTCGACGTCCTGTCCCCCGAGCTCGCCCGCCTCGGCACGCTCGGCGGCTTCGGGCGGCTGGGCCCGCGGATCGCGAAGTACCTGCACGACGAGCGGCTGCGGCGCATCTTCTCCTTCCAGGCGCTCTACGCCGGGGTCCCGCCGGCCCGGGCGCTCGCCGCCTACGCCGTGATCGCCTACATGGACACGATCGCCGGCGTCTCCTTCCCCATGGGTGGGGTCCGGGCGCTCCCCCAGGCGCTCGCGGACGCCGCGGCCGACGCCGGCGCGGAGTTCCGCTACGGCACCACCGTCACCGGCCTCGAGCGCGCGGGCGGGCGGGTGCGGGGCCTGCGGACCGTCGCCACCGACGACCCGACCGCCGACGGCGACCGCCTCGACGCCGACGCCGTCGTCCTGAGCTGCGACCTGCCCGCCGCCTACGCGCTCATCGGGCGCACCCCGCGGCGCGCGGTGCCGACGCGATGGTCGCCCTCGGCGTACGTGTGGCACGCGGGCGTCCCGGCGGGCACCGGGCAGCTGGATGGATTGGGCCACCACACGATCTCGTTCGGCGACGCCTGGGCGAGCACGTTCGACGAGATCATCACCGAGGGCCGGCTGATGAGCGACCCGTCGCTGCTGGTCACGCACCCGACCGCGACCGACCCCTCGCTCGCCCCCGCGGGCCACGAGCTGGTCAGCGTGCTCGCGCCGAGCCCGAACACCGAGGTCGCGCCGATGGACTGGGCGCGCGTCGGGCCCCGCTACCGTGACGAGCTGCGCGGGGTGCTCGCCGGCCGCGGGATCGAGCTCGGCGAGCCGGTGGCCGAGCACGTCATCACCCCGGACGACTGGGCGGCGCTCGGCCTCGCCGCGGGCACCCCGTTCTCCGCGGCGCACACGTTCTCCCAGACCGGACCGTTCCGCGCCGGCAACCTCGTGCGCGGCGAGGGCAACGTCGTGCTCGCCGGCTGCGGCACGACGCCGGGGGTCGGGGTCCCGACGGTGCTGGTGTCGGGGAAGCTCGCGGCCGCGCGGATCACCGGTTGAGCACGGCATGAGCACCACCGAGCTCGACGCCGCGGGCATCACCGACCCGGCGCTGCGCACGGCGTACGCGCGGTGCCGGGCGCTCAACGCCGTGCACGGACGCACGTACTTCCTGGCCACCCGCCTGCTCGCCCCCGCCCAACGGCCCGCGATCCACGCCCTCTACGGCTTCGCGCGGATGGCCGACAACGTCGTCGACGACCGGGACGCCGACGCCTCGCCGGCCGCCGTCGCCGCGCGGCTGGAGCAGGTCCGCGGCCGCATGCGCCGGGGGCTCGACGGCACCGACCCGCGCACGCTGGTCGCGGAGGGCGAGCCGGTGGTGGCGGCGCTGGCGGACACGGTGGCGCGCTACGCGATCGACCACCGCCACCTCGAGGACTTCATGGACGCCATGGCCATGGACCTCACGGTCACCGACTACGCCACCTTCGACGACCTCGCCCGCTACGTGCACGGCTCGGCCGCGGTGATCGGGCTGCAGGTGCTGCCCGTGCTCGGCACCGTCGGGCCCCGCGAGGAGGCCGCGCCGTACGCCGCCGACCTCGGTGTCGCGTTCCAGGTCACGAACTTCCTGCGCGACGTGGCCGAGGACCTCGACCGCGGGCGCGTCTACCTCCCGCGCGACGAGCTCGCGGCCTTCGGCGTCGACCGCGAACTGCTCGACCACTGCCGGGCCGCGGGGCGCACCGAGCCCCGCGTCCGCCGGGCGCTGGCGCACCTCGTCGCCCGCACCAGGGCGGTCTACCGGCGCGCCGAGCGCGGGATCCCGATGCTCCACCCCGTCTCGCGGCCCTGCGTGCGCACCGCGTACGTGCTCTACGGCGGCATCCTCGACGAGATCGTGGCCGCCGACTACGACGTGTTCGACCGCCGCGTGGCCGTCGGCAACGCCCGCCGCGCCGCCGTCGCCCTGCCCCACCTGGCCCGCGCGGTCGGCACGCGCCTCGTCCGCAGGCCTGACACCCTTCCCGTGTGACCGAGCTCGTCCTCGCGTTCGACGCCGCCTGCGCGCGGTGCCGGGCGGTCGCGGCGGCCGTCGCCGGGACGGGCCTCGAGGTGCTGCCGCTGGGCGACTACCGGGTGCGGGCGTGGTGCGCCGAGGCCGGCGTGGCCGGGGACGCGCCGACGCTGGTGGAGGTCACGCCGACCGACGGTAACGACCGCGTGCGGGCGTGGACCGGCGCGGCACTGGCGCCCGCGCTGCTGCGCCGGCTCGGGCCCCGGCGCTCGGCGCGGCTCCTGGGCGCGCTGCGCACCCACGGGGTGCTGGGCGACGCCGTCCGCGCCGGCCTGCCCGGTCCGCTCAGAACGCCATCGCCTGGGCGCGGCGCTTGACCTCGCGCCCGCGGTCCGAGCGCAAGGCATCGATCGGCATGCCGGGCAGCGACTCGTCGTCGGCGAAGAGCCACCGCAGGATCTCGCCGTCGGCGTAGCCGCCGTCGCGCAGCACCTGGATGGTGCCGGGCAGGCCCTTGACCACCCCGTCGGCGACGAGGAACGCGGCGGGCACCAGCCACCGGTCGTCCTCGCGGATCCCGAGCAGCTGGCCCTGCTTGATCATCTGGCTGACCCGCGTACGGGGCACGCCGAGGCGCTCGGCGACCTGGGCGAGCGTGACGACCTCGATGTCGTGGCCCACGATGGCGGTGACGGCGGACTCGGACACGCGCGTCACTGTGCCAGAGGAGGGCGTCGGCGCGGAGCCCGAAACGCGCTCACACCAGGGCTGCGACCAGTCCGTCCGGGTTCGCGAGCGCCAGCAGGTGACCGCCGGGGACGAGGACCGGCTCGACCCCGGCGCGCTCGCGGGCCAGGCGGACCTGGAAGTCGGCGGGGAAGAAGCGGTCGTCGGCACCGACGACCACCGTCACCGGGACCTGCGGCCACGCCCGCAGCGCCCAGCCGTCGGCGAACGGGCCGTCGGTCTGCTCGCGCTGGTGCTCGGCGCCCGCGGCCGCGACGTCGGGCGGCACGTCGTGGAGGAACTCCCAGTGCTCGTCGAAGCCCGCGTCCTCGCGGCCCGCGGCGCGGACGGCGGCCTCCTTGGCCTCCTGGTGGCCCGACGCCGTCCACCAGTCGCCCGGCGACTCGCCGACCGCCGGGATCATGGCGTTGACGAACACGAGCCGCCGGACGGGGATCCGCCGGGCGATCTCGGCCGCGCTCGGCCCGCCCAGCGACTGGCCCACCACCACGACGTCGGACCGGTCCCCCAGCGCCGCGAGCGCGACCTCGACGTACTGCGGGATGCCCGCGGCCGGGTCGTCGGCGGGCAGGTCCGGGGCGACGACGTCGTCGCCCCGCGCCCGCAGCCGCTCCGCCACCAGGTGCCAGTACCAGCCCGCGCCGCCGGCGCCGGGCAGCAGCAGCCACGTCGTCACCGCGCCGAGGGTAGGGCCCTCGTCACCCGTCAGGGACCGCGCGTCGCATCCGAGGATCCCCGCAGGTCACCGCCCTCCTCGTAGCATCGGCGCCATGGCCGCACCCACCGCCCACCCCGAGGGGACGGTGCTGGAAGGGCGGTACCGGGTGGACGGGGTGCTCGCGCGCGGCGGCATGTCGGTGGTCCACCGGGGCGTCGACCTGCGGCTGGAGCGCCCGGTGGCGATCAAGGTCCTGGACGGCGCGCTCGCCGGCGAGCCCGCGTTCATCCGCCGCTTCGAGCGTGAGGCCCGGGCCGCCGCCCGCCTCGCGCACCCCGGGATCGTGGCGGTCCACGACCAGGGGCGCGACCCCGACGGCACCGTCTTCCTCGTCCTCGAGCTCGTGGAGGGCGGGACGCTGCGCGACGTGCTGCGCGAGCAGGGGCGCCTGCACCCGGCGGCGGCGCTGACGGTCGCCGAGCAGGTGGTCACCGCGCTGCAGGTCGCCCACGACCGGGGCCTCGTGCATCGCGACGTCAAGCCGGAGAACGTGCTGGTCGGCCGGGACGGGGCGGTCAAGGTCGCCGACTTCGGGCTGGTCGCCGCCGCGTGGGAGGCCGGCACCGACGACCCGGACGACCCCGAGGGGTCCGGCGAGGTCGTCCTGGGCACGGTCGCGTACCTCGCGCCCGAGCAGGTCACCGACGGCCGCGCCGACGCCCGCACCGACCTCTACGCCACCGGCGTGGTGCTGTTCGAGCTGCTCACCGGCGTCCCGCCCCACGGCGGCGACGGCGGCGACGACCCGGTGGCCGTCGCGCGCCGGCACGTGACCGAGGACGTGCCGCCGCCCTCGGCCGTGGTCGGCGGCGTCCCGCGCGCCCTCGACCGCCTCGTCCTGGCCGCGACGAGCCGCGACCCCGAGACGCGCATCGCCGACGCCGACGCCTTCCTCGCCGCCGCCCGCGGTGTGCGGATCGACGCGGACCTGCCGTTCCACCCGGTGCCCCCGCCGCGCCGGCGCGCCGCCGCCGGCTCCCGCCCGCTGCGCGGCACGCGGCTGCTCGACCTCGACGCCGACCGCCCCGCCCCGCCGCCGGTCGAGGAGGCGGACGACGACGCCGACGGGGGCTGGGACGCCTGGGACGAGGACGACGACCTCGACGACCGGGACGACGAGCCCGACGACGACCCCCCGCCCACCCGCCGCCGCGGCCCCGACGACCGCGTCGACGACATCGACGTCGCCATCGAGCGCATCGAGCGCCGCCGGGCCCGGGCCCGCTCCCGCCGGCTGCTCGCCGCCTGGCTCCTGCTCGAGGCGATCGCCGTCGTCGCGGCGGGCGCGGCCGGCTGGGGGCTCGGGCTGCCGGGCTGAGCCGCCGGGGTCAGCCCCGGAGCATCTCCGCGACGAGGAACGCCAGCTCGAGCGACTGCTGGGTGTTCAGCCGCGGGTCGCAGGCGGTCTCGTAGCGGCCGGCGAGGTCGGTGTCCGAGATGTCCTGGGCGCCGCCCAGGCACTCGGTGACGTCCTCGCCGGTGAGCTCGACGTGGATGCCGCCCGGGTGGGTGCCCAGGCGCTGGTGGACCTCGAAGAAGCCCTGCACCTCGTCGACGACCTGGTCGAAGTGCCGCGTCTTGTAGCCGGTGGACGCCTCGACGGTGTTGCCGTGCATCGGGTCGCACTGCCAGATGACCTGGTGCCCCGACGCCGTGACCTTCTCGACGATGCCCGGCAGCACGTCGCGGACCTTGCCCGCGCCCATCCGCGAGATCAGCGTCAGGCGGCCCGGCTGGTGGTGGGGGTCGAGGCGCTCGACGTACTCGACGGCCTGCTCCGGCGTCGTCGACGGCCCGATCTTGAGGCCGATCGGGTTCGCGAGCAGCTCGGCGAAGGCGATGTGCGCGCCGTCGAGGGCGCGGGTGCGCTCGCCGATCCAGAGGAAGTGCGCGCCGAGGGAGAACAGGCGGGCGTCCTCGCGGCTCGTCGCCTCGACGCGGGAGTCCAGCCGCAGCAGGGCCCGCTCGTAGTCGAGGACCAGCGCCTCGTGGCTGGCGAAGATCTCGGTGCCGCGCAGCGAGTGGTCGGTGACGCCGGCGGCGTTCATGAACCGCAGCGCCCGGTCGATCTCCGCCGCCACCGCCTCGTAGCGCTCGCCGGCTGCGGACGTGCGCACGAACTCACGGTTCCACTCGTGGACCTCGTGCAGGTCCGCCATGCCGCCCGAGGTCAGCGCGCGGACCAGGTTCATCGCCGCGCCGGAGTTCGCATAGGCGCGGATCATGCGGCCGGGGTCGGGCACGCGGCGCTCGGCGTGCGCGGCCAGCGAGTTGACCATGTCACCGCGGTAGCTCGGCAGACCGAGGGCGTCGGTGCCCGACGAGCGCGGCTTGGCGTACTGCCCCGCGATCCGGCCGATCTTGACCACGGGCATCGACGCGCCGTAGGTCAGCACCACGGCCATCTGCAGCAGCGTGCGGATGTTGCCGCGCAGGTGGGGCTCGGTGTTGTCGGCGAACGTCTCCGCGCAGTCGCCGCCCTGGAGCAGGAACGCCTCACCCCGGGCGACGGCGGCGAGCTGCGTCTGCAGCCGGTCGACCTCCGCGGGCACCGTGATCGGCGGCACGTGCTCGAGCACGGTGCGCACGTCGGTCACGGCCTGCGGGTCGGGCCAGTCCGGCTGCTGCGCCGCAGGGCGCGCGAGCGCGTCGTCGAGCCGCTCTCGGAGGTGCGAGGGCAGCGGGGGCAGGCCGGGCAGGGCCTCCACGGGAAGGTCGACGGACCACACGGGTCACAAGCCTACTGGTGCGGTTGTGGCCCACCGACGTGTTCCCCGTGACGGCCGTCGGGGCTCGGGCGCTCAGCCCGTCGCGGACGGACCAGCGGAGTGCAGACGCCGCCAGTGCTCGTCGATGACGCGCCAGCGGGCGAGGTTGTGGCGGGCGTCGGCGAGGGCGTCGTGGGCGTCGGCCGGGGGCGTGGGCAGCTCCGGGCGACCGACGTCGTCCCAGCGCTGGCGCAGGTCACGGGTGAACCGCGGCAGCGCGCGCGGGAGGTCGGGCATGGCGCCCCAGAGCTGGGCGATCGCCACGTGGTCGTAGGCCGCGTACCAGGCCCAGAGCTCCACCGGGCCCTCGCCGGCGGTCACGAACTCGTAGAACTCCTCGCGGATCCGCAGGCGGCTGCGCCACGCCGGGTCGGACATCGAGGGCAGCTTGTCCAGCACGTTCCTGCGGACCCACGGCCCGGCGCGCATCGGGTCGAACTGGGTCGAGATCGCGTAGAACTCGCGGCCGTGCTCGTCCACCACGCCCACCGAGACCAGTTCGATCGTGGTCCCGTCCTCGATGAACTCGCAGTCGTAGAAGTACCGGGCCACGGGTCCATCCTGTCGCGGACGACCGGTCAGGCGGCCTGCGGGGTGCCGCGGTCCTTGACGGTGCTGGCGTAGACGTCGACGTACTCCTGCCCGGAGAGCACGCGCAGGGCGTCCATGATCTCGTCGGTCATGGCCCGCTCGACCTGCCGGTCGTCGGTGATGCCGTGGTAGCGCGAGAAGTCCAGCGGCTCCCCGATGCGGATGCCGATGCGGCACGGGCGCCAGAACCGGGAGCCGACGGGGTTGGCCCGGTCCGTGTCGATCATCGCCACCGGGACGACCGGCACCCCCGCCTCGAGCGCCATCCGGGCGACGCCGGTGCGCCCCTTGTACAGGCGGCCGTCGGGCGAGCGGGTGCCCTCGGGGTAGATGCCGAACAGCCGGCCCTCGCGCAGGATCCCGATGCCGGTGTCGAGCGCGGCGCGCGCGGCCCGCCCGCTGCCCCGCTCGATGGGCACCTGGCCCATGCCGGTGAAGAACCAGCGCTTGAGCGTGCCGACCACCCCGGGCTGGGTGAAGTACTCGGACTTCGCGGGGAACGCCATCCGACGGGGCACCATCAGCGGCAGCACGAACGAGTCGAGCACCGCGAGGTGGTTCGACGCCACGAGCGCCCCGCCGCGGCGGGGCAGGTGGTGCGCCCCCTCGACCCGCGGGCGGAACGCCACGCGCATCAACGGCCCGAGCAGGACGTACTTCATGATCCAGTACAGCACCCGGGGCCTCCCGTCCCTCGCCGCCCGCCGCGCCGGAGCCTAGGGGCCCGTCCGCGTGCGCGGCACCGTCGCGCGGCGGCGTCACACCGGTGACGTGGGCGTCTCTCCCGGCGCCCGATCACCCGATTACGAGCGTCCTCTCGGGGGCGTCCGGTACCCCTCGGACCCCTCGACGGAACCGTCCGGCGCGACACGACCCCCACCGCGTGACCCGACCGTGTGGGACGTGCCACGATGGGGTTCCCGAGTCCGCTCTCCCCCGCCTCACCACGAGGCGGGCCTGACGCGGCGCCACCCGCGCCCCGGAGGACCCCGTGCCCGTGCTGCCCGGCGCCGAGCCCTTCGCCTCGGATCCCGAGGAGGGCTCGCGGGAGATCGGCGTCGTGCTCAGCCACGGGCTGACCGGCACGCCGCAGAGCATGCGGGCCTGGGGCGAGCACCTGGCCGCGGAGGGCATCGGCGTGCGCGGGCCCCGCCTGCCCGGGCACGGCACCCGCTGGCAGGACCTCAACCGCACCCGCTGGCCCGACTGGTACGGCGAGGTCGAGCGCGCGGTCGACGACCTGCGCCGCGACTACCGCTCGGTGTTCGTCTTCGGCCAGTCGATGGGCGGCACGCTGACGCTGCGCCTCGCCGAGGAGCGCGGTGACGACCTCGCGGGGATCGCGCTGGTCAACCCCTCGGTGACGACGCTGCGCAAGGACGCCCTGGTCGCGCCGTACATCCAGTGGGTCGTGCCCTGGGTGCCCGGCGTCGCGAACGACATCAAGAAGCCCGGCTCCGTCGAGCTCGCCTACGACCGCCTGCCCACCCGCGCGGCCGTGTCGCTGACCGCGCTGTGGCGGCTCGTGCGCGCCGACCTCGGGCGGGTCCGCTGCCCCGTCCTGCTGTTCCGGTCCCCCACCGACCACGTGGTGGAGCCCGTGAACAGCGAGCTCGTCCTCGACGGCGTGGGCTCCGACGACGTCACCGACGTGGTGCTCCACGAGAGCCACCACGTCGCCACGCTCGACAACGACGCTCCCCGGATCTTCGCCGACAGCACGGCGTTCGTCCGCCGCGTGCACGCCGCGCGCGCCGACCGTTCCGGCGCCGCCCGCTCGACCCCAGGGACCCCCGCATGACCGCGCCCGATCCGGACCCCGTCGACCCGGCCCGCCCCGACCCGGCGCGACCCGACACGGCGGGCCCCACCGGTCCCGCCGGTCAGGGACCCGACGCGACCCGCCGTCCCGACCTGCCCGACGACGTCGACGCCGCCTTCGCCTCGATCGTCGCCGACTGGGCCGCGGAAGGCGCCCCGCGCTGGCCCGACGAGGAGGCTCCGGAGGCGCCCGAGGCGCGCACGGACGGGCCGTCCTCGGGGCTCGGCACGGCCACCCCGCCCCACGACGCCCGTCCGCCGGCCCCCGAGACCCCCAGCCCGGGCGTGCGCCGACGTCCCGAGCCGCCGGCCGGGCCGGCTGCCGGGCCGCCCGCCGGGCCCCCGCGGGGTCAGCGCCCCACCCCGCCGCGCCCGGCCGAGGACGAGCACTTCGTGCCGCCGGAGCCGCCGCCCCTGCCGCGCCTGGGGCTGAGCAGCCTGCTCGGGCTGGCGCTGCTGGTGGTCGGGGTCGTGCTACTCGCGGTGCCCGGGCTGCTGGGCGGGCCCGTGGGCCTCGGGATCATCCCGGGCCTGCTGGCGATGACCGCCGGCCTGGGCTGGCTGGTGTTCGGGCTGCGCCGGGGCCGCGAGCCCGAGGGCCCGGACGACGGCGCGGTGCTCTAGGGGGCCCGACTCCCCGGCCGCCCCGTGTCCTCGGGACACGGGTCGTCGTCGGCGGTCCCGTCGTCGGTCGGGAAGGGCGTCGCCGGGGGGCCGAGCAGTTCCTGACCCGTGTCCTCGGGACACGGTCGTCGTCGGCGGCCCCGACGTCGGTCGGGGAAGGCGTCGCCGCGGGAGCCGAGCAGAGCCCGACCCGTGTCCTCGGGACACGGGTCGTCGTCGGCGGTCCCGCTGTCGGGTCGGCCCGAGGCGCCCGGAAAAGCCTCAGCCCTGGACCCCGGCCCGCTCCCGCGCGTCGAGCGCGGCGCCGACCATGCCGGCGTGCCCGCCGAGCACCGCCGGGCGGATCTCGGCGAGGCGACGGTGGCCGCCGCCGGTGACCTCGTCGGCGTACCGGCGCCGCGCGCCGTCGAGGTAGAGCGACGCCGACGCCGACACCTCCCCGCCGATCACCACCACGTCCGGGTCGAACACGTCGGCGACCAGCGCCAGCCCCTGGCCCAGCCACTCGGCGAACTCGTCGACGACCCGCCGGGCCAGCCCGTCGCCGGCCTCGGCGGCGCGGGCGACGTCGCGCCCGGTGACCGGTTCGGCGCGCTCCCACGCGGCCCGGAGCAGCGAGAAGTCCTCGGACGCCGCGATCAGTTCCTCCGCCGAGCGCCCGAGCGCCGTCCCGCTGCAGTAGCGCTCGAGGCACCCGCGCTTGCCGCAGGGGCAGGGACGCCCGCCCCGGACGACGGTGAGGTGGCCGAGCTCGGGGGCGACGCCGTACGCGCCGCGGAACACCGCGCCGTCGACGAGCAGCGCCGCGCCGATGCCGGTGCCGAGCGCCACGAGGACCGCCACCGACGCGCCCGCCGCCGCCCCGACGCGGTGCTCGGCGAGCCCCGCGGCGTTCGCGTCGTGCTCGAGGACGACGGGCAGCCCGAGGCGCTCGGTGAGGCGGTCGACGACGTGGTCGTCGCGCCAGGGCACGTGGGCGCCGAAGGCGACGGTGCGCCGGTCGGGGTCGACGAAGCCCGCCACCGCCAGGCCGACCGCCGTCACGGGGTGCGCTGCGGCGAGGCCGCCGACGAGCTCGGCGACGGTGTCGTCGAGGACCGCCGCGCGGTCGGGGGTCGGGGCGGCCCGCACCTCGGCCACGATCGAGCCGTCGGGGTGCACGACGGCGGCGCGCACCGAGGTCCCCCCGATGTCGACGCCGACGGTCAGCACGACGCGTCGCCGCCGGGCCCGTCCGCCCCGTGCTCGCGCCCGCGCGCGGGGCGGCGGATGGCGATGCGCTGGACCGACGGCCGCGCCGCGCTGCCCGTCGTCGCCGGGCCGGGCGGGGCCGCGGGCTCGGCGGCGGGACGGGGCGCGCCGGCCACGGGTGAGGTCGGCGAGGCGGTCGGAGCGGGTCCCGGAGACCCGGCCGGCTCGGCCGAGGCCGCGGACCCCGCGGTGCCGGGCGTCGCGTCGCGGAAGGTCGCGGAGCGGGGCGAGGCGCGGCGGATCGGGACACGCCGGCCGCCGGGCGGGCCACCGGCCGCGGGTCGCCGGGGTCGGGGCCCGCGCGCGCCCGCCGGCGGGCCCGGCTCGCGCTCCACCCGACCGGCACCGCGACCAGCCGGCCGATCGGCGCGCTCGGCCCCGTGCTCGGCCTCGTGCTCGGCCTCGTGCTCGGCAACGTGCTCGCCCCCGCCGACCTCGTCGACGGACGGGGACTCCGGTGTGGGGCCGGCCGCGCTCGCCGGCGCCACAGGGACAGCGGGGTCCGTGGGGACGCCGTCCTCGCGATCCCGTCCACCCCGGGGCGGGTCGGCGCGGGAGGGCTCGGGCCCGTCCGGCGGGATGCCGCCCCACCCGTCCCACGGACCCCACTCCCGGGGCCACCCGGGCGGCGGGCCGTCGTCGGCCCGCCGCGCCGCCCCGCCCGGTGGCGGCGGGGCGTGGTGCGCGTGGGTGTGGCCCGGCTCCTGGTGCGCCTGCACCATCAGCCGCAGCAGCATCATCAGCCCCGAGGCCTGCTCGGCGAGCCGCGCGGTGAGCTCGGGCTGCTCGCCGCGCAGCGCCGCCACCAGCGCGCAGACCGGACACCACGAGCACGGTCCGGGGCTCTGCGGCGGCCGCATCCCGAGCCGGGAGCGACGGGAGCCAGCACCGGCAGGCGGCGTCGCCCGCGGCGCCTCCACGCGCGTGCCCAGCCAGTCGATCAGCGCCGACGCCGTCGCGCGCGCCTCCTCGGTGAGCCGTTCCTGGGCGGCACGCCCGGCCGAGAAGTCTCTTCCCGCCCCTCCCCCCGGCGTGCTCATCGCATCCACACCGCGGGGTCGGGCCGGAAGACGACCGAGAGCAGGTCGTCGTCGAGGTCGGCGCCCGTCACCTCGCACCGGCGCAGCACCGGCGGCAGCGCGACCGCGCGGCGGCGGCCGTCGACGGTGACGGCGAGTTCGTCGCCGATGCGTGCGAGGTCGACGTCGGCGTCACCGATGCCCGCGATGTGCAGGTCGAGCACGAACTCGGAGTCGGTCGCGGTCCCGACGCCGGCGGTCCGCCGGACCGCGATGAGGGCGCGGCCGACCGGCCCGTCGAGCGGGTCGTCGTCGCCGTAGAGGGTGTCGGCGAGGTCGGCGAGGCCCTCGACCCCCACCGGCTCGCCGGCCCGGTGGGGCACCCGGCGTACCGGCACGTCGCCGCCGGCCCCGGTGAGCTCGGCGAGCACCGCCTCCTGCTCGGCGCGGCGGGCGCGCACCCACGTCGCCGCCTCGCCCCGGCCCTTGCCGGCGTCGGGCACGAGCCGGTTGGCGACCATCCCGTCCACGTGCAGCCCGTGCAGCGCCAGCGCGGTGAGGGTCCGCCGGGTCTCGGCCGCGACCATCCGCTCGGGGGTGAGCACGAGGCGAATGGTGGTGGTGCGGTGGTCGGCGAGGAGGTCGCGCAGGCCCGCGAGCTGCTCGGCGAGCCGGGAGAGCGACGCGGCCGCGGCGTCCCACTTCGCCACCGTGGCGCTGCTGCCCGCGAGGCCCGCGAGCACGCCGCGGACCGCACGGCGGTGGGTCGGGAACAGGCGCTCGAGGTAGGAGCCGAGCGCCTCGGGCAGCGCGAGCAGGCGCAGGGTCTCAGCCGTCGGGCCGCAGTCGACGACGACGACCTCCCACGGCCCGTCGACGGTCGCGCGGCGCACGTCCTCGAGGGCGAGCAGCTCCTCGACGCCGGGCAGGACGGTCAGCTCGTCGGCGACCATCTCGTCGACGCCGGCGCCCGCGAGCAGCGTGCGGAGCTGGGCGCGCAGCGGCTCCCAGGCGTCGTCCACCAGCGCGCGGGTGTCGATGTGCGCCGCGAACAGCCCCGGGTACGACTCGGGCGCGACCTCGCGCGCGGTGCCGTCGAGGCGGGCGGCGAACGCGTCACCCAGCGAGTGCGCGGGGTCGGCGGACAGGACGAGCACCTTGCGCCCGCCACGGGCCAGCGCCACGGCGGTCGCCGCCGCCGTCGTCGTCTTCCCGACCCCGCCCTTGCCGGTGAACAGCAGGACCCGCACTCAGCCCTCCACGCGACGCTTCAGCCCGGTCAGCGCCTGGTCCATGATGCGCTTCTCGGCCCGCCGCTTGAGGAGGCCGGGCAGCGGCACGGCGAGATCCACCGAGAGGGTGTACGTGACCTCGGTGCGGTCGCCGGCCTCGGCCAGCCGGTAGCGGCCCCGCTGCTGACGCTGCATCTGCCCGGACACGAGGTCCCAGGTGACGCCGTCGTCCACCCAGTCGTAGGCCAGCACGTAGTTGTCCTTGATGGGCCCGGCGTCGAGGTTGAACCGGACCTGCTCGGGGCGTCCCTCGTCGTCGTGGGTCAGCACCGTGGCCGCGGTGATCGAGTCCGCCCACTCGGGGTAGGAGTCGAAGTCCGCGATGACCCCCAGGACGTCCGAGGCCGGCGCCGCGATCGTGATGGACTGGGTCGACTCGTCGGCCATGGCGCGGAAGGTTACCGCCGCCCCCGGCGTGGGCGGCACGCCCGGTGCTCCCCCCGACGACCCGCCGTGACCGGGCCCTCACGTGCCGGCGCCGGCGTGACCGGGCGCTCAGATCCGCCGGGTGCCCGACCGGTCCCCCGACCACTGCTCCGGCGGCACCCCCGGGGGGCGCCCGGCCTCGAGCCGGTCCTTGAGCGCGAACGCGACGGCCTTGGCGGCTCGCTGACGGCGGACCGCCTCCCGCGTCGCCGCGCGCCGCGAGAGGGCGGCGCCGACGGGGTCGACCCGCAGGAACCAGTGCAGCACCGTGCCGTCGCCGACGGCCTCGAGCCACACCTCCATGCTGCCCCGCCACGCGTCGCCGACGACGTTCCAGCGCACGCCCTGCACCCCGCGGTCGGTGAACACCTGCAGCGCGAGGTCGGGCCAGAGGCGACGCCAGGCCGCCGGGTCGGCGAACTCGGCCGCGAGCCGCTCGGGCGGCACCGCGAGGAAGGTCTCGTCCACCACGTCGACGCTCGCCACCCACCCAGCGTGGCAGGGCCCGCCCGTGACCCCTCCCGGGCGGTCCGGTGGGCGGATTGTCCGGCTACCGAGAGGTAGACCCCGCGACTATGGTCACAGCCGACGCAGCGAGGCGCGGGCAGGAGTGTGGGACGAGATGCAGCAGTACACGGAGCCGGCGACCGCCAAGGTGGCCGACGACGACAACCTCACCGCCGCGCCGTGGGGCAACGCCGAGGCCCACGGCAGCGACGTCGCCTACCGCCGCCTGGTGGGCGACGACTGGCAGGACGTCACCTTCGCCGCCTTCCGCGACGAGGTCGCCGCGGTCGCGAAGGGCTTCCTCGCCGCGGGGCTGCAGCCGGGCGACCGTGTCGGGCTCATCTCGCAGACCCGCTACGAGTGGACGCTGATCGACTACGCGCTCTGGGCGGCCGGCGCGGTGACCCTGCCGATCTACGAGACGTCGTCGGCGGACCAGGTCGAGTGGTGCCTCTCGGACTCGGGCGCGCGCGGCGTCGTCGTCGAGTCCGACGAGCACCGGTCCATCGTCGAGGACCTGCGCGAGAAGCTGCCCGACCTCGGGCACGTGTGGCAGATCGACGGCTCGGGCGGCACGGGCGGTGCTGGCGGTGCCGTCGACGCGCTGCGCGAGGCGGGCGCCGGGGTCGACGACGCGACGCTCGAGCAGCGGCGCACGTCGGTGCACGCCGACGACCTCGCCACGCTGATCTACACGTCGGGCACCACGGGCCGCCCCAAGGGCTGCGAGATCACCCACCGCAACCTGCTCTTCGAGGTGCGCGCGGTGGCCGACACGTTCAGCGACCTCATGCAGCCGGGCAACTCGACGCTGCTGTTCCTGCCGCTCGCGCACATCTTCGCGCGCGTGATCCAGTGCGCCGCGATGGAGTACCGCTACGTCATCGGGCACTTCGCCGACACCAAGAAGCTGACCACCGAGCTGCCCCGGTTCCGGCCGGACTTCCTGCTCTCGGTGCCGCGGGTGTTCGAGAAGGTCTACAACGGCGCGAAGGCCAAGGCCCACAACGAGGGCAAGGGCCGGATCTTCGACATGGCCGAGGCCACCGCCGTCTCCTACAGCGAGTCCCTGGACACGGGCGGCCCGGGCATCGCGCTGCGCTTCCAGCACGCCCTGTTCGACAAGCTCGTCTACGGCAAGCTGCGGGCCGCGCTCGGCGGGCGCTGCGTCGGCGCCGTGTCCGGCGGGTCGGCGCTCGGGGCCCGGATCGGGCACTTCTTCCGCGGCGTCGGCGTCCCGATCCACGAGGGCTACGGGCTCACCGAGACCAGCGCGGCGATCACCGCCAACCCCAACCGGGCGGTCAGGATCGGCACGGTCGGCAAGCCGATCCCCGGCGTGACCATCGCGATCGCCGAGGACGGCGAGGTGCTCGCCAAGGGCGACGTCGTGTTCCGCGGCTACTGGAACAACCCGGAGGCGACGAAGTCGACGATCGTCGACGGCTGGTTCCACACCGGCGACCTCGGCAGCCTCGACGACGACGGCTACCTCTCGATCACCGGGCGCAAGAAGGAGCTCATCGTCACCGCCGGCGGCAAGAACGTCGCCCCCGCGGTGCTCGAGGACCGCGTGCGCGCCCACCGTCTCGTCAGCCAGGCCCTCGTCGTCGGCGACAACCGGCCCTACATCGGCGCGCTGATCACCCTCGACCCCGAGGCCCTGCCCGGCTGGAGCTCCGAGCACGGCAAGGACGCCTCCGACGCGGCCTCCCTCGCCGAGGACCCCGACGTCCAAGCGGAGATCTCCGGCGCCATCGAGGAGGCGAACAAGGCGGTCTCGCGCGCCGAGGCCATCCGCCAGTGGCGCATCCTGGCCAGCGACTTCACCGAGGAGAGCGGCGAGCTGACCCCCACGATGAAGCTCAAGCGCAACGTCATCGCCGAGAAGCGGGCCGACGACATCGAGGCGGTCTACCAGGGCTGAACTCGACGCGCGTGGAGGCAGCGAACGTGCTGTTCGCTGCTTCTACGCGCGCGAACTCCCCGTTGATCTAGCCGGCGGCGAGGGCGCGCAGGCGGGCGGCGCGGGAATCCCAGGTCCAGTCGGCGCGCATCCACCGCCGCCCGGCCTCGCCCATGGCGGCGGCGCTGTCGGGGTCGGCGAGGAGGTCCGCGAGGGTGTCGGCGACGTCGGCGGGGTCGCGGCCGTCGACGAGGCGCCCGGTCTCGCCCGGCCGCACGGTCTCGGGGGCACCGCCCGCGCGCCCGGCGACCACGGGGACGCCGCACGCCTGCGCCTCGAGCAGCACGATGCCCAGGCCCTCGACGTCCAGTCCCCCGCCGAGCGTGCGGCAGGGCAGCGCGGACACGTCGGCGGCGGCGTGGTGGGCCGGGACCTCGTCGGGGGTCATGGGCCCGGTGAGGACGACGTGGTCGGCGACGTCGTGGGTGCGGGCGAGCCGCCGGAGGCGATCGCGGTCGGGGCCGTCGCCGGCGATGAGCAGGGCGGCGCCGGGAACCGCGCGGCGCAGCCGTGGGAGCGCCGCGATCAGGACGTCCTGCCCCTTGCGGCGCACCAGGCGGGACACGCAGCCCACGACCGGCCGCTCGCCCAGCCCGTAGCGCCGCCGGATCGCCTTTCGCCCGGCCGGGTCGGGACGGAACCACGCGGTGTCGATGCCCGAGGGCAGCGGCTCCAGGGCGACGTCCGGGCCGAGCGCCGCGGCGATCCGCCCGCGCGTGTAGCGGCTGACGGTGGTGACGACGTCGCTGTCGCGCCCGATGCGCTGCAGCGCCTGGCGGCTGCCCGGCAGCATCGACCAGCCCACCTCGTGCCCGTGGGTGCTCGCCAGCACCCGCGCCGCGCCGGCCCGCCGCAGCGCCGGCGCCATGAGGCCCAGCGGTGCGGCCGCCCCGAACCAGACGGTGTGGGCGTCGTGGGCGCGCACCAGCTCCGCGGCCCGCCGCGTCGCCCCGCGCGTCGGCAGCATCATCGTCGTCGGCAGGCGGTGGACCTCGAACGGCTGCTCGGCGTCGAAATGCCGGCACGCCGCGCGCCCCTCGTCGGTGTCCCGCCACGTCGACGCGAGGACGACGAGCTCGTCGGCCGGCAGGTGGGTGGCGAGCGCGTGGAGGTAGGACTGGATGCCCCCGGGCCGGGGCGGGAAGTCGTTGGTGACCAGCAGCGTGCGCGCCACCGCGGGAGCCTTGCACGCGGCCCGGCGGGGCCCCGCGACCGGCCCGTCAGCCCCAGCGCCGCACGAACTCCACGGTCGCGGCGTCGACGGCGGCGGGGTCCGAGGCACTGAGGAAGTGCTGCCCGCCGTCGACGACCTGCAGCTCCGCGTGCGGCGAGCTCGTGAAGCGGCCGATCTCGTCCTGCGCGTTGGCCACGGAGTACACGCGGTCCTCGGTGCCGTGCAGCCACAGCACCGGGCAGCGGACCTCGTCGAGGCGTCCGTGCAGCCCGTCGCGGTCGCGCAGGTTGATCGTGCTCGTGCGCAGCCGGCGGCGCCCGTCGTCGCCGGTGTAGTGCTGCTGGTGGGTCGCGTGCCAGAACGCGCGGGTCTCCTCGTCCACCTGGTCGCCGAGGCCCTCCGCGAGCACGGCGTCGACGAGGTCGGTCGGGATCACCCAGTCGTCGCCGACGGGCGTCGCGAGCGCGTCGATCGCCGGGGTGCAGAAGGTGACCCCGTCCCAGCACCCCAGCTCGCGGCTGCGGGGGCTCTCGGAGTCCATCGACGTACCGAGCGCGACGACGCCCTGCACGACGTCCGGGGCCAGCAGCGCCATCCGCACCGCGATCCACCCGCCCTGCGAGGTGCCCAGCACGAAGGCCCGCCGGACGTCGCGGGCGTCGAGGACCTGCAGCGCCGCGATCGCGGTGTCCCAGTAGGTGAAGTCGGCGTACCGGGCGCGCGTGCGGCCGTGGCCGTAGGGCTCGATCGCGAGGAGGTTCGCGGTCCGCGCGAGCTCCTCGTCGGCGAACTGTGGCCGGTAGAGATCCGCCGACGTGGTGAAGGAGTTGACCATGACGAGCGTCGGGCGCGAGGCGTCGACCGGCCCGCTGGTGGCGTACCCGATGGTCGAACCGCCGAGGTGGGGCACGCTGATCGTCTGCGGGGAGGTCATGCCCCGATCGTGTGATCGGGGCCACGATCCTGTCAACGGCGCTCGAGGACGATCCGACGGACCCCGCTGATGTTGCTGCGGACCTGGGAGACCTTGACGACGTCGCCGGACTGCGGGGCCTCGAGGAACTGGCCGCCGCCGACGTAGATGCCGACGTGGCTGACCGGCTGGTTGAAGAACAGCAGGTCGCCGGGGCGGGCGTCCTGGTAGGGCACCGGGATGCCGACGAGCGCCTGCTGCCGCGAGACCCGGGGCATGCCGACACCGACCTGGCGGTAGGCCCACTGCACGAGGCCCGAGCAGTCGTAGGTGCTCGGACCGGTGGCGCCCCAGAGGTAGGGCTTGCCCTGCTGGGTGAGCGCCACCCGCAGCGCCTCGATCGCGATGCCGGCGCCGGGGATGTTCGTCGGGAAGTCGGTGGTGCCGCCGCGGCGCAGCGCGGCGAGCGTCGCCGGCGAGGCGTCGGCGAGGGCCTCCTCGGCCGCGGCGACCTCACGGTCGGCGTCGGCCTTGCGCCGCTCCGCGTCGTCGGCGGTGCGCTGGGCGTCGGAGGCCGCACGGTCGGCGTCGCGGGCGCGGGCGTCGGCGTCGCGCTCGGCGGTCTCGGCGACCGCGGTGGCGTCGAGGAAGCGCTGCACGAAGCGCTGGTTCTCGGTGGAGATGGTGTCGAGCAGCGAGGTGCGGTCGAGGTAGGCCTGCGGGGACTCGCTGCCCAGCAGCGCGGCGAGCGCGTCGAGCTGGCCGCCCTGGTAGGCCGCGCGCGAGACCTGGTCGATGTCGACGAACGCCCGGTCGCGCTCGGCGCGCGCCCCGTCGGCGGCCTCACGGGCGCCCTCGGCCTCGCGGCGCGTGCGGTCGGCCTCCGTGCGCCGGACCCCGAGCTGCTCCTCGGCGTCCAGCGACGCCTCCGTGGCGTCGGCCGCGCGGGCGTTGGCCTCGGCGAGCTCGGTGACGGCGTCGGGGGCTCCGGGCGGGACGATGGGGTCGGCCCACGCGGCCGGGCCCCCGAGGCCCGCGACCCCGGCGAGCAGGGCGCCCACCACCGGCGTGACCAGCACCGTGACGAGCCGGGCCGTCCACCCGGGACCGGGACGCACACCAGCGGCTCGGGGCGACACCACGTCCTCGTCGGGTCCTCTCTGCGCAGCCCGGCCCCGCCGCACCCCCGGACCCGCGGGCGGGCCTCGGGCGCCGCCCCCGCGCCGGACGCGTCGGCCCCCGACGGCCTCCATCCGGTGTCCGACGCGGCCTCGCCGCCCCGGCGAGCGCACCCTACTAAGCCGTAACCGACGGCCCCGACCGACCCGTGCCGGACGGTCGGCGCCCGGGCGGCGGAGGGCCCGGCGCGCGGTGGGCGGTGCGCGCTCACCCGACGCCCCGGGCCCGGCGCGGCCGCTCGGCCCGCCCGTCCCGCTGACGGGGCGGCGCCCCGGGCGCTGTGGGCGGCACCAGCCGGAGCCGCGGGATGAGCCCGTGGTCGGCCAGCACCTCGAGCGCCCGCTGCTCGACCGGCCCGAACTCCAGCGGCAGCGGGCCGCCGGGCGCGGCGTCGGAGGGGCGCACCCCGGCACCGGCGCCGGCCGGGACGCCGGGCGTGCCGAGGAGCACCCCGACGACGCAGTCGTGGCAGGCGACGTCGCGGACGGCGCAGGTGTCGCAATCGATGAGCACGGGGGCCTCCGGGGCCTCGCTCCCCGGCCGGTCCGGGGTCGTGGCACGCACGCTAGGAGCGACCCCCGACAACGTCGGGCCGACGACGGTGGTTCCGCAGGTCAGATGCGGGACAGGCGCGCCAGCAGCACGCTCGACGGGACCGGGTGCGCAGCCCGGCGCACCGATTCCACGACCGCGCGGTCCGAGGTGACGACCACCAACGGGCGACCCTCGGGCTCCGCGCCCACCAGCGAACGGATGAGGTCGTCGGCGAGCACCCCGGGGTCGCTGAAGAGCACCCGCACCCCGCGCACCGAGTGCGTCGGCACCCCCGTGATCCCGGCGCCGTCGAACACGAGGGTGGTCTCGGCGCCGGTCCGCGCCGTCAGTGGCGCCAGGGCGGCCACGAGGCGCTCCCGCTGGGCGGCGAGCGAGAGCTCCGGCCAGCCCGTCTTCGTGACGTTGTAGCCGTCGACGACGAGGTGCACCTCGGGCAGCGCGAGCAGCCGGTCGAGCGCCGCGGGGTCGGTGACGCGGGCCTTCGGCGACGTCCCGGACCCGGCGCCGACCAGCTCGGCGGGCCGCGCACCGGCGTCGACGCGGCGCAGCCCGAGCTCCTGGCGCAGGCCCTCGGCGGCGCCCGCGACGGTGTCGACGAGCAGCGCGAGCCGGGCGTCGTCGGCGCGCCGGGCCTCCACCGACGCGCGGCGGGCGCTCGCGAGGTCGTCGGCGGCGCGCCGGGCCCGGTCGTCGGCGGCCGCGGCGAGCTCGCGCTGGCGGTCGCGGTCGCGGCGCAGCTCCTCGAGCTCGGCGCGCAGCCCGCCGTGGCCGGCCTCCTGGGCGTCCCGCAGCGCGGCGGCCTCGTCCTCGGCCCGGCGGACCCGCACGCCCTGCTCGCGCAGGCGCGCGCGCAGCTTGGCGACCTCCTCGCGACCCTCCTCGGCCGCGGCGTCGACGGCGGCGCGCGCCGCGTCCCGCTCGGCGGTCAGGCGCTCCACGTCGGCCTCGAGACGGTCGGCGCGCGCGACCGCCGCGTCGCGCTCCGCCCGCGCGCGTCCCGCGTCCGCGCGCTCGCCCACGTCGCGGACCAGCCCCGAGCCCTCCTCCCGGCCCTCGAGGACGGCGACGGCGGCGGCGTGAACCGGGTCGGGCACGGGCGGCTGCCAGTCCCCCGGGCGCTCCTCGGCCCACCACTCGACGACCTGGGCCGCGAACCCCCCGGCCGAGCCCAGCGCCCCGAGCAGCGGGCCGGCGCCGACGCGGGCGCGCTTGGCCGGCGCGAAGCGCGCGACCGGACGCACGGGCGGCGGGAGCTCCGAGACCGGCAGGTTCCCGACGGCCACGGCCACCAGCTCCGCGACCTTCGCCCGCACCGCCTCCGGCGCGGCCTCGAGCAGCCGGACCCGCACCGCGGCGCGGGCCGCGTCGTCCCCCGTGTCCCCCGGCTCCCCCGACTCCCCCGGCTCCGGGACGTCCACGGCGACGGGCGGTTCGACCTCCGCGTCGCCGCCGCCCTCGTCCATGACCGGTGAGGCTAGACCCGTGGCGCGCGACGGACCGGGCGTCGGCCGCGCACGGACGGGGCGCACGGGAACGGACTGTCGGGGGTCGCCCCTAGCGTCCGACGGCGATGGACGCCCCCGCCCGTCCGGTCACCGGCCCGGACCCCCAGCTCTCGTTCGGCGAGCTCGGCACGCCGCTGTCCGCGGTGACGTTCGTGGTGCTCGACCTCGAGACCACGGGCGGCCCGCCGGACTCGGACGCGATCACCGAGATCGGGGCGGTCAAGGTGCGCGGCGGGGAGGTGATCGGGGAGTTCGCGACGCTGGTCGACCCGGGGGTCGCGGTGCCCCCGCAGATCGTCCAGCTCACCGGCATCACCACGGCGATGGTGCGCGACGCCCCGCGCCTGCCGGCGGTCCTCGGCGCGTTCCTGGAGTTCTGCGCGGGCGCGGTGCTCGTGGCCCACAACGCCCCGTTCGACATCGGGCACCTGCGCGCCGCCTGCCGGCGCCACGGCCCCTCCTGGGCGCGCCCCGCCGTCGTGTGCACGGCGCGGCTCGGGCGGCGGGTGCTCAGCCGCGACGAGGCGCCGTCCTGCCGCCTCTCCGCGCTCGCGACCCTGTTCCGCGCGCGGACCCGCCCGGTCCACCGCGCCCTCGACGACGCGAAGGCCACCGTCGACGTCCTGCACGGGCTGCTCGAACGCGTCGGCGGGCGGGGGGTCTCGACGCTCGAGGACCTCCTGGCGCTCCAGGTCGAGGTCAGCCCCGCCCAGCGCGCCAAGCGCCACCTCGCCGACGCCGTCCCCGAGGAGCCCGGGGTGTACCTGTTCCGCGGCCCCGGCGACGAGGTGCTCTACGTCGGGACCAGCGCCGACCTGCGCCGCCGCGTGCGCTCCTACTTCACCGGCGGCGACAAGCGGGCGCGCATGAAGGAGATGATCGGCCTCGTCGAGCGCATTGACTGGGTCGTCTGCGCGACCTCGCTGGAGGCCGAGGTCCGCGAGCTGCGCCTGCTCGCCGGGCACGCGCCGCGCTACAACCGCCGCTCGCGCTTCCCCCACCGCGGCTGGTGGGTCGCGCTCACCGACGAGCCGTTCCCGCGCCTGTCGGTGGTGCGCACCCCCCGCGCCGACGCCGTCGGGCCGTTCGGGCGGCGACCGGACGCCGTCCGCGCGGTCGAGGCGCTGCAGGACGCGCTGCCGCTGCGCCCGTGCACCCAGCGGATCCCGGCGCGCGGGGCGGCGGGCACGCCCTGCGCGCTGCACGAGATGGGCCGCTGCGCCGCGCCGTGCGCCGGGCACCTCGACGTGGAGGCCTACCGGCCGGTGGTCGCCGACGCCCGGGCCCTGGTCCGAGGCGCCGACGACGCCGGGCTGCGCCGCCTGTCCACGACGGTCGGCGAGCTCGCGGCGGCCGAGCGTTTCGAGGACGCCGCCGCCCACCGCGACCGCCTCGCCGACCTCGCCGCCGCGCTCGGCCGGGTCCAGCGGCTCTCCGCGGTGGCCGCGGCGCCGGAGATGATCGCGGCGCGGCCCGATGGCGCGCGCGGGTGGGACCTCGCCGTCGTGCGCCACGGCCGCCTCGCGAGCGCCGGGCGCGCTCGGCGGGGGACGCCGCCGATGCCGGTGGTCGAGGCCCTCGTCGCCTCGGCCGAGACCGTGCTGCCCGGCGACGGGCCGCTGCGGGGCGCGCCGCCCGAGGAGGTCGCCGTCGTCACCCGGTGGCTCGAGCGGCCCGGCACGCGCATGGTCCGCACCACCACGCCCTGGGCGATGCCCGCCGCCGGCGCCGGGGCGTGGGCGGGCTGGGTCGGCCGCGCCCGGGAGGCGCGCCGCGGTGCGGGCGAGGCGGTGAACGCTCCGGGCGAGCCGCCCTAGACTCCGCGGAGCCGGGGACCACAGGTCCCGTCGAACGCTCCCGCCGCGACGAGGAGGACCCGTGATCACGGCCTTCGTGCTGGTCCACGCCGACGCCGACCGCATCCCCGAGACCGCGCAGGCCATCGCCGACCTCGACGGCGTGGCCGAGGTCTACTCCTGCGCGGGGGACGTCGACCTCGTCGCCGTGGTCCGCGTCCGGGAGCACGAGCAGCTCGCCGACGCCATCGCCGGCGGCCTGTCGAAGGTCGAGGGCGTGCAGAGCACCACCACCCACATCGCCTTCCGGTCCTACTCGTCCCGGGACGAGGCGTCGGCGTTCGCGGTGGGGCTCGACTGACTCCGGTGACGACCGGCCGTGGTCGTCAACTCTCGAGGGCGCGTCGGACTAGTCGCGGAGGGCGCGGGCCACGGCCGACCAGCGCTCCAGCAGTGCGGTCGCCGCGCCCGAGTCCACGGCCTCGGCCGCCCGGCGCCGCCCGGCCGCCACGCCCTCGTGCAGATCGGTCATCGCCGTCCCGGTGACGGCCTCCTCGTAGGCGGCGAGCGCCGCGCCGGCGTTGAGCAGCACCGCGTCGCGCACGGGCCCCGGCTCGCCGGCGAACACCGCCCGGGCCACCGTGGCGTTGTGGGCGGCGTCGCCGCCGCGCAGGTCGCCCGGCCCGGAGACGGGGACGTCGAGCGCGGTCGGGTCCAGGGTCTCCACCCGGACCCCGCCCGGCCCGGCGTGCCAGACGGTGGTGGTCGTGGCGGTGGTGACCTCGTCGAGCCCGTCGTCGCCGCGCACCACCACCGCGCGGTCGCCGCGCGCGGCGAGCACCTCGGCGAGGATCGGCGCGAAGCGCTCGTCGGCGCACCCGATCAGCGCCGCGCCCGGGCGTGCCGGGTTGGTCAGCGGTCCGAGCAGGTTGAACGCGGTGGGGACGCCGAGCTGCCCGCGCACGGGGCCGGCGTGGCGCATCGCGGGGTGGAACACCTGCGCGAAGCAGAAGCCGATCCCCACCTCGTCCACGCAGCGCGCGACGGCGTCCGGCCCGAGGTCCACCGGCACGCCGAGCGCCTCGAGCACGTCCACCGACCCGCTCTGCGACGACGCCGCGCGCCCGCCGTGCTTGACCACCCGCGCGCCCGCGGCGGCCATCACCACGGCGGACATCGTCGAGATGTTGACCGTGTGCGCCCCGTCGCCGCCGGTGCCGACGATGTCGACGACCGGCCCCGGCACGTCGACCCGCCGGGCGTGGGCGAGCATCGCCGTCGCGAGCCCGGCGATCTCCGGGGCCGTCTCGCCCTTCGCCCGCAGCGCGACGACGAACCCGGCGACCTGCGCGGGCGAGGCCTCGCCGGACATCACCTGGTCCATCGCCCACTCGGTCTCGTCCGCCGCGAGGTCCCGGCCCGCGAGCAGGCGCCCGAGGAGCCCGGGCCAGCTCGGTGCGGTCACCCGCGGACGACGGGACGAGCGCGCTCGCGCAGCACGGTGGCGACCGTCTCGGCCGCGGTCACCGGGTCGAGCGGCTGTACCAGGACGGCATCGGCCTGTGACCACGTCGCGAGCCAGTGGTCGTCCCGACGGCGCACGACGACGATCACCGGCGGCGGGTCGTCGCTCTCGTTCTTGAGCTGGCGGCACACACCCATCCCGCCCGTGGGCTGCGCCTCGCCGTCGAGCACCGCGAGGTCGATCTCGCCCGCGTCGGCGGCGCCGAGCACCTCCGCCACGTTGCTCGCCTCCACGAACCGCAGCCGCGGCAGGTCCGGGGCGGGGCGGCGGCCGACGGCGCCGGTGATCGCCTCGCGGACCTCCGGGCGGTGGCTCATCACCACGACGGTGAGCGTGGTCGCCGGGGCGGTCATCGCGTGGCTCCGTCGCGCTCGGTGTCCTGCATGCGCCGGATGTTAGCGGTCGGCACGGGACGTCGGCACGGAACGTCACGACCACCGGGCGCCCCCGCCACGGCCCGCCCGCCGACGGTTCACGGATCGGTACGACGGCCCGACGTACGACGGCGGGTAGGAGAACCCGCAGGTGAGGGGCGGTGCAGGTCGGCGCGGGTCCGCACCCCGTCGCGACGACGGCCGCGGATCGACGCGCCGGGGTCCGTGCGACGCCGCGCCCCAGCGGGCTGGTGTCGGCCGGAGGTGTCATCATGACGCCCGTGACGACCGCCCAGGGTGCGCCGGCGCCTTCCTTCAGCGCGAGGATTCACTCCCTCAACCGGCCCAACGTCGTGAGCGTGGGGACCATCATCTGGCTCTCCAGCGAGCTGATGTTCTTCGCCGGGCTGTTCGCCATGTACTTCGTCGCGCGCGCGAACGCCGAGGAGTGGCCCCCGCCGCCCACCGAGCTCGACGTCCCGTACGCGCTGGTGAACACCATCATCCTGGTGGCCTCGTCGTTCACCTGTCAGTACGGCGTGTTCGCGGCCGAGCGGGGTGACGTCTTCGGCCTGCGGCGCTGGTACGCCATCACCTTCGTGATGGGTCTGATCTTCGTGCTCGGCCAGGTCGTCGAGTACCACACGCTCGTCACCGAGCACGCCACCACGATCGCGAGCAGCTCCTACGGCTCGGTCTTCTACATCACGACCGGTTTCCACGCGCTGCACGTCACAGGTGGCCTGATCGCCTTCGTCCTGTTGGTGGCGAGGACGTTCCTGAGCCGGTTCACCCCGGCGCAGGCGACCGCCGCCATCGTCGTCTCGTACTACTGGCACTTCGTGGACGTGGTCTGGATCGGCCTGTTCGCCGTCATCTACTTCATCCGCTGATGGCCACCACGGGCGACACCCCGCACCACCGCCAGGACCACCACCCACGGCGAGGAGAGCTCGAGGTTGGGCACCCCATGACTGACGAGAAGCCCCGCCCCGCCCGTCCGCGGGCACGGCGCGGGTCGAAGATGCGCCGGCGCCTGTCCGGGCTGCTCGCGCTGGGCGTCGCGCTGGTCGCCGTCGGCGGCCTCTACACGGTGTTCACCCCGCAGCCCGACCAGGCCGTCGCCGCGGACCCCGCGATCGTCCGCGAGGGCCAGCAGATCTACGACAACTCCTGCATCACCTGCCACGGCACCAACCTGCAGGGCGTCCAGGGGCGCGGTCCCAGCCTCATCGGCGTCGGCGAGGCCTCGGTCTACTACCAGGTCTCGACCGGCCGCATGCCGCTCGCCGCCCAGGGCGCGGCCGCGGAGCGCAAGCCCCCGCGGTTCGACGAGGCCCAGATCGACGCCCTCGGGGCGTTCATCCAGGCCAACGGCGGCGGGCCGCAGACGCCCGTGGTCGCCAACGGCGAGGAGCTGCGCGGCGAGGACGTCGGTCGCGGCGGCGAGCTCTTCCGCCTCAACTGCGCCTCCTGCCACAACTTCACCGGCCGCGGCGGCGCGCTGTCCTCGGGCAAGTTCGCCCCGAACCTCGACCCCGCGTCCGAGGAGCAGATCTACGCGGCGATGCTGTCGGGCCCGGCGAACATGCCCACGTTCGCCGACTCCCAGCTCTCCCCCGAGGAGAAGCGGGACATCATCGGCTACATCAAGTCGGTCTCCAGCAACAACACCGGCGTCAACCCGGGCGGCAACGGCCTCGGCGGCTTCGGCCCGGTGCCCGAGGGCATCGTGGCCTTCTTCGTCGGTCTCGCGGCCCTCATCGGTATCTCCCTCTGGATCGGATCCCGCCAGTGAGCACGCGCCCTGCCGACCACGGCGCCAACGCCCCCACCGAGCCCCACCCGTCGGACGCGACGCCGCGCATCCCCTCGGACGAGGAGCTCGCGCGGATGAGCACCGACGACCTCGTCCGCCTGGGCAACCAGATCGACGACCTCGAGGTCGTCTCGTCGCGCGAGCGCTTCCCGGTGCCCGGCACGCGCGCCGAGAAGCGCGCCGAGCGCCAGGTCGCCGGCTGGTTCATCCTGGCGGTCATCGCGGGGATCGCCTTCCTCGTCGCCTTCATCTGGTGGCCGTGGGAGTACCGGTCGCCCGAGGAGGAGGGCGCGTGGGTGTACGCGCTCTACACGCCGATCATCGGGGTCACCTTCGGCCTGTCGGTCTTCGGCGTGGGCATGGGCGTCATCGCCTACTCGAAGAAGCTCCTGCCCGAGGACCTCACCATCCAGCAGCGCCACGACGGGCGCTCCAAAGAGATCGACCGCCGCACCGCCGCGGCCCGGCTCGTGCAGACCGGGCAGCAGAGCGGGATCGCCCGCCGCAAGCTCATCTACCGGTCGCTCGGGGCCGCCGGCGGCGTGCTCGGCCTGGGTGTCCTCGTCGCCGCGTTCGGCGGCCTGGTCAAGAACCCGTGGAAGGAGGGCCCGGAGTCCGCGCTGCTCGTCACCGAGTGGAAGTCGAAGCACGGTGAGCGGGTCTACCTGCGGAAGAACTCCGGCGTCCCGAGCGACGTGGTCCTCGTCAAGGCCGGCGACCTCGAGCCCGGCTCCATGGAGACGGTCTTCCCCTTCCGCGAGGAGGAGCGCGAGGACCCCGAGCACCTCGCCGAGGTCCTGCGGTCGGCCGACTCGCCGGTCATGCTCATCCGGCTGCGCCCGAACGTCGCGGTCATCAAGCGCGAGGGCCAGGAGGACTTCAACTACGGCACGCTGTTCGCCTACTCGAAGATCTGCAGCCACATGGGGTGCCCCACGTCGCTGTACGAGGACCAGACGAACCGCATCCTCTGCCCCTGCCACCAGTCGCAGTTCCAGGCCAACGAGTACGCCAAGCCCGTCTTCGGCCCGGCTGCCCGTCCACTGGCGCAACTGCCGATCGCGGTGGACGATCAGGGTTACCTGTACGCACGCAGTGACTTCATCGAACCGGTGGGTCCGGCGTTCTGGGAGCGGAACTCATGAGCTCGATCACCACACCGACCCGCAAGGGCGGCGGCCTGGCGATGAAGCTGGCCGGGACGGCCGCGGACGAGGCGGACAGCCGTTTCCACCCGGCCGGACCGCTGCGGCGACAGATCAACAAGGTCTTCCCGACGCACTGGTCGTTCATGCTCGGCGAGATCAACATGTACGCGTTCATCGTGCTGCTGCTGTCGGGCACGTGGCTCGCGGTGTTCTACGACCCGTCAATGGCCGAGACGACCTACGAGGGCGTCTACCCCGGTCTGCGCGGCGTGACGGTGTCGATGGCGTACGAGTCGACCGTCAACATCTCGATGGACGTCCGCGGCGGCCTGTTCATCCGCCAGGTGCACCACTGGGCGGCGCTGCTGTTCGTCGCGGCGATGATCGCGCACATGATGCGGACGTTCTTCACCGGAGCGTTCCGCCGCCCCCGTGAGACGAACTGGGTGCTCGGCGTCGTCCTGCTGCTCACCGGCATGATCGAGGGCTTCATCGGCTACTCGCTGCCCGACGACCTGCTCTCCGGCACCGGGCTGCGCACCGGCCTCTCGGCGATCATCATGTCGATCCCCGTGATCGGCACCTGGTTGCACTGGGCGATCCTCGGTGGCGAGTTCCCGGGCGACATCATCATCCCGCGCCTCTACATCGTCCACGTCTTCCTGCTGCCCGGGATCATCCTGGCGGTGATCGCGCTGCACGTGGCGCTGGTGTGGTTCCAGAAGCACACCCAGTTCCCCGGCCCGGGGCGGACCGAGCGCAACGTCGTGGGCGTCCGCATCCTGCCGACGTTCGCGGCGAAGGCCAGCGGCTTCACCATCGTCTCGGTCGGCGTCATGGCGATCATGGGTGGCGCGTTCCAGATCAACCCGATCTGGAAGCTCGGCCCGTACGACCCGACGCAGGTGTCGGCAGGGTCGCAGCCCGACTTCTACATGGGCATCTTCGACGGGGCGGTCCGCCTGTGGCCGTCGTGGGAGATGTACCTGTTCGGCCAGTACACGATCCCGGCGATCTTCTTCCCGGCCGTGATCGGGATGGGCATCCTCACCACGCTGCTCGCGCTCTACCCGCTGATCGAGCGCAAGCTGACCGGCGACGAGGCGCACCACAACCTGCTGCAGCGCCCGCGTGACGTGCCCGTGCGCACCGCCACCGGCATGATGGCCATGTTCTTCTACTTCTGGCTGCTGCTGGCGTGCGGCAACGACATCTTCGCCTACACGTTCGACATCTCCCTGAACGTGATGACGTGGGTCGGGCGCATCGGCCTGCTCGTCGGACCGCCGATCGTGTACTTCGCGACCTACCGGATCTGCCTGGGCCTCCAGCGCAGCGACCGCGAGGTGCTCGAGCACGGCATCGAGACCGGCCACATCAAGCGCTTGCCGCACGGCGAGTTCGTCGAGGTGCACCAGCCCCTCGGCGGCGTGGACGACCACGGCCACGCGGTCCCGCTCGCCTACCAGGGCGCCAAGGTGCCGAAGCGCATGAACGACCTGGGCTCGGCAGGCTCGCCCCTCAAGGGCGGCTGGTTCCGCCCCGACCCGCCCGAGGAGCAGGACGCCCTCACCGGCGGGGCCCACGGCGGCGACCCGCTCCAGGTCGAGCCGGGCGAGACCCGCGAGCTCGCGGGCCGTCCGGACGCGGGACGTCCCCGCGACATCCAGGAGTAGGCAGCCAGCACGACCCTCGACGGGCCGGGAGCGTCAGCGCGACGCTCCCGGTCCGTCGTGGTTTCGGGGCCTATGCTTCGTCGCCGGCGCCGCACGGGCGCTCTGCGGCTCGACGGCGGGCCTCCGGGCGGGCGTTCTCGCAGGCCTCATCGGCGCACGGGGTGTGCCAGCGGTGCGTCCTTGCTGGCGTTCAACGCCAGGATCGCCACATCCTCGATCGCGCGACACGCCGTGTGCTGCGCCGAGCACCACCCGCGCCGCGCTCCTGCCCCACAGCGACTGGCGCACCCGACTCGATGCCGGGGCGCTGCGCCCAAGGGCCCGCGAACCGGACCGAGGGCGTCACCGGCTGCCTGGGACGCAGCGAGGGCGTCCCTCGCTCCCCCACCAGCCGCGCACGCGCACCCCGGCGACGCGGACCGAGGGCGCCACCAGCTGCCTCGGACGCAGCCAGGGCGTCCCTCGCTCCCCCGCCAGCCGCCCGCCACCCGCACCCACGCCGCCGTACGCCCCAGAACGCCGGACGATGGACACGAACGCGCCGTTCGCTCGCCTAGAAGCCACGAACAGCGCGTTCGCTGCCCCAGCACGCCGCCCCCACGCACGCCGCCCCACCACGCCACCACCCACGCACACCACGGCCCCGCCCCGGAGCACCGGGACGGGGCCGTGGAGGGCCTTGAGGAGGGCGGGAGGGCGAGCGGCGCCTAGTGCGCCTCGGGACCCGCGTGGTACTCGAACACGAGGCCGCAGATGGCGATGAGCAGCCCGATGCCGGCGAGGACGATCAGCCACCACTGCCACAGGGCGACCCCGAGGCCGGTCATCGCGGTGCCGCCCGCGACCGCGAGGGGCCAGTAGCTCCCGGGGCTGAAGAAGCCCACGTCGCCGGCGCCGTCGGACACCTCGGCCTCGGGGTTGTCCTCGGGGCGCTCCTCGAGGCGGCGGGCCACGAAGCGGAAGTACGTCCCGACGATGAGGGTGAGGCCACCGGTCAGCGTCAGGGCGACGATGCCGACCTCCTCCGCGGAGAGGATGCCGTACACGATCGCGCAGACGAAGCAGAAGACCGTGAGGATCTCGAAGATGCGGGATTCGACTCTCATCGGGTCCTCGCTGACGTCGGGGTGGTGCGGGCGAGCCAGGTCATCGGACGGCGAGCTGGGCCGTCGGGTCCGGGTTGATCACGCGGGTGGTGATCGACTCGGGGTTGCAGAGCTCGCCGCAGTTCAGCGTGGCGAGGGCCTCGTTGGTGGTGAAGCCCTGGCCGGTCTGCGGGTTGATCTGCGTGCGCAGCTGGAGGAACTGGTCGAACTGCGCCGGCGGCAGCGCGCGCACCTCGAAGTTCATCATCGAGTGGTAGGCGCCGCAGAACTCGGCGCAGCGGCCGACGAAGGCGCCGGGCCGTTCGATCCGGTCGATGACCCAGGTGTTCTTCTGGTCGTTCGCCGCGGGGTCGGGGATGACGTCCCGCTTGAACAGGAACTCCGGCACCCAGAAGGAGTGGATGACGTCCTTCGACTCCTGGGTGAACTGGATCGGCCGGTCGGTCGGTAGCACGAGGATCGGCACCGACTCCGTCGTGCCCACCACGGAGGCCGGCAGGCCGTTCGGTCCCGGCGTCTGGGGATAGGTGAACTCCCAGTTCCACTGGAACCCGGTGACCTGGATCTGCAGCTCGTTGCCCTGCGCGTTCCGGTCGACGACGTTCTGCACGACGACGGTGAAGTAGAACAGCACCGCGACGATGATCAGCGGGATCACCGTGAGCACGAGCTCGAGCGGCAGGTTGTACTGGAACTGGCGCGGCAGGTCCGACGCGCCGGCGCGGCGGCGGTGGAACGCCACGGTCCAGGCCGTCGCCCCCCACACCAGGACGCCGACGACGAGCGCGGCCACCGCGGACCAGGTCCAGAGCGTGCGCATCTGGGTGGCCTCGGGCGTCACGCCGACCGGCCAGCCGAAGCGGAGGACCTCGTCGACGGAGCAGCCGGAGGTGGTCACGGCCACGGCGACGGCCGCGAGGGCCAGGCCCACGGCCCGGCGCGCACGACCGGTGCGGCTCCGGACCGGCGTCCCATCTCGGCGCACTGCTGGCTGCCTTCCTCCTCGGGCGGTGCTCGCCGGTGTCCGCCCAGGTCATCGGACCCGGCGGCGACGCGGCGAGCGGCCCGGCGGACCCGGGCCCCGACGTCGCTGCGGAGACTATCCGAGCGAGCCACTACGCGCTGTCGGAGGGGCGCGGCGGGTCGGTCGGGAACGGCCCCCGGCCGGGCCCGGAGGGCGTCACCGGATCGATCCCGCCCGGTCGTCATACTGGGCCGGCCCGTCCCCGGAACCGGAGGTGTCAGCGGACGCGTGTGCGGCCTGATGGGATTGATCACGTCCGATGGTGCGGGCGCGGCCCGCGCCGGCGCGGTGCAGGAAAGCCTGACCTGCATGCGCCACCGCGGCCCGGACGAGTCCGGCGAGTGGCACGACGAGGACGTGGTGCTCGGGTTCAACCGGCTGTCCATCATCGACGTCGAGGGCTCGCACCAGCCGCTGACGTACGCGAGCGACCGCTACCGCATCGTCTTCAACGGCGAGATCTACAACTACCTCGAGCTGCGCGAGCAGCTCGCCCGCGACCACGGCGTGCAGTTCGTGACCGAGGGCGACACCGAGGCCATCGTCGCCGCCTACGACGTCTGGGGCGCCGACGCGGTGCGCCGGCTGCGCGGCATGTTCGCGTTCCTCATCTGGGACACCCACGAGAAGGTGCTCTTCGGCGCCCGCGACCCGTTCGGCATCAAGCCGCTCTTCGTCTCCGCGGGCCCGCACGGCGTCGCGTTCGCCAGCGAGAAGAAGAGCCTCCTCCAGCTGGCGAAGGCCCTCGACGAGCCGACCACCGCGCCCGACCCCACGGCTCTCCAGCACTACCTGCAGCTGCAGTACGTGCCCGAGCCGCTGACGCTGCACCGCGCCATCCGCCGCGTCGAGTCGGGGACCAGCTTCACGGTCTCCCCCGGCGAGACGGTGTTCGCCGAGCGCTACTTCGAGCCGCAGTTCGACGCCAAGCCCGTCGACGACGAGACGCGACTGCACGCCGAGATCGCCGAGGTGCTGCGCGACTCGGTGGCCAAGCACATGCGCGCCGACGTCACCGTGGGCTCGTTCCTCTCCGGCGGCATCGACTCGACGGTCATCGCGGCGCTCGCCCGGGAGCACAACCCCGACCTCATGACCTTCACCAGCGAGTTCGCCCGCGAGGGCTACTCCGAGGCCGACGTCGCCCGCGAGTCGGCCGAGGCGATCGGGGTGCGGCACATCGTCCGCACGGTCAGCGCGCAGGAGATGATGGACGCGCTGCCGCTCATCGTCTGGTACCTCGACGACCCGGTCGCCGACCCAGCGCTGGTGCCCCTGTGGTTCGTGGCCCGCGAGGCGCGCCAACACGTCAAGGTCGTGCTCTCCGGCGAGGGCGCCGACGAGCTGTTCGGCGGCTACACGATCTACCGGGAGCCGCTCTCCCTCGCGCCGTTCGAGAAGCTGCCCGGCGCCGTCCGCAAGCTGGCGGGGGCGCTGTCGACGCGGCTGCCCGACGGGGTGCGCGGGAAGGACCTGCTGCGGCGCGGCGCGCTGCCCCTCGAGGAGCGCTACTACGGCAACGCGCGGATCTTCCGGAACGACCAGCTCGCCGCGGTGCTGCGGGGCCACGACCCCGAGCTCTCCTACACCGACGTCACCGCGCCGATCTACGCCGACTCGGGCAGCTGGGACCCGGTGGCGCGCATGCAGCACGTCGACCTCTTCACCTGGCTGCGCGGCGACATCCTCGTCAAGGCCGACAAGATGACGATGGCCAACTCGCTCGAGCTGCGCGTGCCGTTCCTCGACCGCGAGGTCTTCGAGGTCGCGTCGCACCTGCCCACCGAGCAGAAGGTCGCGCACGGCACGACGAAGTACGCGCTGCGCCGGGCCATCGACGGCATCGTCCCGCCGCACGTGCTCCACCGGCGCAAGCTCGGCTTCCCGGTGCCGATCCGCTACTGGCTCGCCCACGACATGCTCGACTGGGCGCGGCAGATCGTCCGCGAGTCGCAGACCGACGCGATCCTCGACAAGGCGGCGGTCCTGCGGCTCATCGACGAGCACCGCGTCGGCCCCGTCGACCACTCGCGGCGCATCTGGACACTGCTCGTGTTCATGCTCTGGCACGGCATCTTCGTCGAGGAGCGCATCCGCCCGGAGATCCCGGAGCCCGACTACCCGGTGTATGCCTGAACGTGCGCCACGCAACGGTTCGGTCCCGGTGACGCCCCGAGTCACCTAGTCTCGACCGCTGGTCCGAAGGACGTAGCGCGATTCGAGAGGCATCCATGGACGTACTGGGGATCGGCAACGCCATCGTCGACGTGCTGTTCCGCACGGACGACGACACCATCCGCGCGCACGAGCTGCCCAAGGGCGGCATGACGCTCATCGACGAGGCCCAGGCGGAGAAGCTCTACACCGAGGCCGGCGAGACGACGGAGCGCTCGGGCGGCAGCGTCGCCAACACGATCGCCATCGCCGCGGCCCTGGGCGCCGACGCCGGCTACGTCGGCAAGGTGTCCGACGACCGGCTCGGCACCTCGTTCACCGAGTCGATCCGGTCGCACGGGGTGCACTTCACGACCCCGGCCCTCTCGGGCAGCCCCGCCACCGCGCGGTGCCTGGTGATGGTCACGCCCGACGGCGAGCGAACCATGTCGACCTTCCTCGGCGCGTGCACCGCGCTCGGCCCCGACGACATCGAGCAGGACGACGTCGCGGGCTCCACGGTCAGCCTCATCGAGGGCTACCTCGCCGACACCGAGCACGCCCGCCGGACGATCGGCAAGGTCGTCGACGCGGCCGCGAAGAGCGAGGCCCGCGTGGGCATGACGCTGTCCGACGCCGGGTGCGTCGAGCGCCACCGCGAGTACTTCCGCGAGCTGGCCCGCGAGAACGTCGAGATCATCATCGCCGACGAGGACGAGGTCGCGGCCCTGGTCGGCGACGACCCGGTCACCTCGCTCCTGCGCGGCCGGGGTGGCAACTGCGAGGTCGTCGTCGTCACCCACGGGCCGAAGGGCTCGACGGTGTACGACGCGGACGACAGCGTCGAGGAGGTCGGGATCCGCGACGCCGACGAGCTCGTCGACACCACCGGCGCCGGCGACGCCTACGCGGGCGGCTTCCTCTACGGGTGGACCCGCGGCCTCGACCACGCGACGTCCGGGCGCATCGGCGCCGTCGCCGCGTCGCACGTCGTGGCCCAGCTCGGCGCGCAGCCGCCGGAGGGCCTGCGCGACAAGGTCGCCGCCGAGGTGCCCGCCCTGAGGTGACCCGCCGACGACGAAGGGCCCCGGACCTGCTGGTCCGGGGCCCTTCGTCGTGTCAGCTCAGTTGAAGCTGTCGCCGCAGGCGCACGAGCCGCCCGCGTTCGGGTTGTCGATCGTGAAGCCCTGCTTCTCGATGGTGTCGACGAAGTCGATGACCGCACCCTGCAGGTACGGCGCGCTCATGCGGTCGACCGCGACGGTCAGGCCGTTGAAGTCGCGCTCGAGGTCGCCGTCGAGGCTGCGGTCGTCGAAGAACAGCTGGTAGCGCAGGCCCGCGCAGCCACCGGGCTGCACGGCGATGCGCAGGGACATGTCGGTGCGGCCCTCCTGGTCGAGCAGGGCCTTCGCCTTGCCGGCCGCGGAGTCCGTCAGCTCGACGCCGTGCGGCTGCGCGGACGGAGCCTCGACGTCGGTCGGCGCGGCAGGGTTCTCGACGGTCATGGTTCTCCCTTGAGCTCCCGGGACGCTGTGCACTCACTCGGCACAACTGGTCGCGGTGCCGTGTATTCCCGTGGGACCGGTGTACCCGCCCCGCGGCGTGCCTCCATGCTCGCACACCGCGGCCGGTGCCTCACGCGTGCGCGAGATCACCCGTACCGGCGGGTCACCTCACGCGGGGCGGGCGCCCCACCGCCGGGCCACGCCCTCGGCGAGGTCGGCCAGCCGCGCCGCCGGCTCGGCCAGCGCCGCCTCCACCGACCCCGCGTCCGCCGCCACCGAGTACGCGCCCTCGATGCCGGCCCCCAGCGCCTCGCCGGCGGTCATGTCGACCTGCCCGGCCAACGCGATGCACGGCACCTCGTGCTCCCGGGCCCGCGCCGCCACCACCGTGACGAGCTTGCCGTGCAGCGACTGGCCGTCGAGGCGTCCCTCGCCGGTGACGACCAGGTCGGCCCGGTCCAGCGCGGCGTCCAGCCCGGCGACGTCGCGGACGAGCTCGCCGCCGGGCACCCGCCGCGCGCCGAGGGCCAGCAGGGCCGCCCCGAGCCCGCCCGCCGCCCCGGCGCCGTGCTGCTCGGCGAGGTCCGGACGCCCGCACGCCGCCCCCAGCACGGCGCCCCACGTCGTCAGCGCCGCGTCGAGGGCGGTGACGGTGTCCGCGTCGGCGCCCTTCTGCGGCCCGAACACCGCGGCGGCCCCCTCCGGGCCGGTGAGGACGTGGTCGACGTCGGCGGCGACGACGAGGTCGACGCCGTCCAGCCGCGTCACGACCTCGTCCAGGCCCTCGAGGCCGGCGACCGCCGCCAGCGCGCCGCCGCCGTCGGCCACCGCCGCGCCGTCACCGTCCCGGGGGATCGCCCCGAGCGCGGCCAGCATGCCGGCGCCGCCGTCGGTGCACGCCGAGCCGCCGAGCCCGACCACCAGGCGCGCCGGGCCCGTCGCGACCGCCGCCGCGACCAGCTCGCCCACCCCCCGGCTCGTCGCGGCCGCCGCCGTGGCCGGCGTGCGCTCGGCCACCAGGTGCAGCCCGCACGCCGACGCCGACTCGACGTAGGCGCCGTCGTCCAGCTCCAGCCACGTCGCCGTGGTCGGGAGCCCGAGCGGACCGGTGACCTCGAGGTCGTGGCGGGTCCCGCCGCGCGCGGTGTGCAGGACCTCCACGAACCCGGTCCCCCCGTCGGCCAGCGGCAGCAGGACCGTGGTGTCGGCCGGGACGGCACGCGCCCAGCCCTCCGCCATCGCGGTGGCGGCCTCGGCGGCGGTGAGACTGCCGCCGAAGGAGTCGGGAGCGAACAGGACGCGCATGCGGATCACGGTAGGGGGTGGGCGCGGTGCCCTATCCTGGTCGGCGTGAAGTTCCTGCGCCGCGGTTCCGCCACCTCCCCCGAGTCCGTCGACGGCCCGTCGGACGAGGCCGCGGAGCGCGAGGCCGTGGTGGTCGGCGAGCGGGGCCGCTCGCAGACCGCCGGCAAGGGCCGCCCGACGCCGTCGCGCCGCGACGCGGAGGGCCGCCGCCGCGGGCCCGTGGCGCCGGCGCCGAAGACGCAGCGCGAGGCGATCAAGCGCGCGCGGGCGCTGCGCGGGAGCAAGGAGGACCGCCGCAAGTCCTCCGCCGACCGCAAGCAGGCCGCGGCCGACCGTCGCAAGCGGATGATGGCCGGGGACGACTCGGTGCTCCTCCCCCGCGACCGGGGTCCCGCCCGGGCCTACGCCCGCGACCTCGTCGACGCCCGCCGCAACCTCATGGGCCTGTTCATGCCGCTCGCGGTGGTCATCTTCGTGACGGTGATCGTCCCGGTGCCCGCGGTGCAGACGGCCGGCAGCCTGATCTGCCTGGTGATGCTCGTGATGATGGCGCTCGAGGGCGTCCTGCTCGGGCGGTACGTGGTGACGCGGGTGCGGTCGAGGTTCCCGAAGGAGCAGATCGGCGGACTGTCGTACGGCTGGTACGCGTTCACCCGCGCGACCCAGCTGCGGCGCCTGCGGATGCCCGCCCCGCGCGTCGCGCGCGGCACCACCATCGACTGAGGCGCGCCGATCCCCCGCACCCTCGTCCTCGGCGGCACGCGCTCGGGCAAGTCCGCGCACGCCGAGGCCCTGCTCGACGCCGAGGCGCCCGCGCTGTACGTGGCGACGGCCCGCGGCGTCGACCCGGCGACCGACCCGGAGTGGGCCGACCGGGTCGCGACGCACCGGCAGCGCCGTCCCGCGACCTGGCGCACCGTCGAGGACGCCGACCTCCCCGCGGTGCTCGCCGGCGCACCCGCCGAGCCGGTGCTCGTCGACGACCTCGCCACCTGGGTGACCGGCCTCCTCGACGACGCCGGGTGGGCCCGCGACGCCCCGTCGGTCGCGGCGGCGCGGAACGACCTCGTCGCCGCGGTGGCGGGCCACGACGGGACGCTCGTGCTCGTGTCCGCCGAGGTGGGGCTGGGCGTCGTGCCGTCGACGAGCGCGGGCCGGCGGTTCCGCGACGAGCTCGGCGCGCTCAACCAGGAGCTCGCGGCCGTCTGCGACGAGGTGTGGCTGCTCGTGGCCGGGCTGCCCCTGCGCCTGCGGTGAGCCCCACCGGATACCGTCACCGCGACCCCGTCGAGCCCGTCCCGGGAGGACCGCGCGTGCACCCCGTCGCCTCCGCGTCCGGTGTCGCGCCCCCCGACGAGACGGCCCGGCGCGAGGCCCTCGCGGCCCTGCCGGGCGGGACCTACGGGCGGCTCGAGGATCTCGCCGCCTGGCTCGCCGCCTGCCAGGGCCGCGCGCCGGCCCGCGCGCCGCGCCGGGTGCGGGCGGTCCTCTTCGCCGCCGACCACGGGATCGCCGCGGCCGGGGTGTCGGCGCACGCCCCGGGCGAGACCCAGGTGCGGGTGGCCGCCGTCCGGGACGGGTCGGCGCCGGTGTGCCGGTTCGCCGAGACCGCGGACGCCGGGCTGCGGGTCATCGACGTCGGGCTCGGCGCCCCGGTCGAGGGCGACGCGCGCGACGACCGCGCCGCGCTGCGGGGCGGCGGGCGGCTCGACGTCGAGGACGTCATGACCGCCGAGCAGGCCGCGGCGGCGGTCCGCGCGGGCCGTGAGGTGGCCGACGAGGAGGTCGACGAGGGCGCCGACCTGCTCGTGGCCGGCGAGCTCGCCGTCGGCGTCAGCACCCCGACCGCCGTCCTCGCCGCGGCCATGACCGGTCGCGAGCCGGTGGCCGTCGTGGGCCGCGGGAGCGGGATCGACGACCGCGTGTGGATGGTCAAGGCGGCCGCGGTCCGCGACGCGCTGTGGCGGGCCCGGTCGCTGGGCCGCGACCCGATGGCCCTGCTGCGGGTCGCCGGCGGCGCCGACCTGGCCGCGCTCACGGGCTTCCTGGCCCAGGCCGCGCGGCGGCGGACCCCGGTGGTCCTCGACGGCGCCGCCACCGCCGTCGCCGCGCTGCTCGCCGACACCGACGCCCCCGGCGCCCGCGCCTGGTGGGTGGCCGGGTCCCGGTGCACCGAGCCCGCGCAGGCCGTCGCCCTCGAGCTGCTCGGGCTGGACCCGCTGCTCGACCTGCAGATGCGCGCCGGTCAGGGCACCGGCGCGCTCACGGCCGTCGGGCTGGTGCGGGCGGCCGTGCACGCCGCCGGGTGAGGGCCGGCCTGGCGCTCGCGGTCGCCATGTTCACCGTCGTGCCGGTGCGCGCCCCGCGGATCGACCGGCCGGCGGCGCGGGTGGCGCTCGCGGTGGTGCCGCTGCTCGGGGTGGTGCTCGGCGCGCTGCTCGGGGCCGTCGCGGCGGGGCTGGTCGCGGCCGGCGCGCCGGGCCTGCTCGGGGGGCTCGTGGCTGTGGGGCTCGGGGCGGCGGCGACACGGGGGCTGCACCTCGACGGGCTGGCGGACCTCGCCGACGGCCTCGGGAGCCACGGTGACGCCGCGCGCACGCTGGCGATCATGAAGGACCCCGGGGTCGGCGCCTTCGCGGTCGTCTGGTTGGTCGTCGTGCTCGGGGTGCAGGCCGCGGCGTTCGGGGCGCTGGCCGAGCGGGGCCTGCTCGTGGCCGTCGTGGGCGGCGCGCTCGCCCTGGGCCTCGGGCGGGCGGCGTTCGCGTGGGTGGCGCGGCGCGGGGTGCCCGCGGCGTCGCCGGACGGCCTCGGCGCGCTGGTCGCGGGCACCCAGCCGGCGTGGGTGGCGCCCGTGTGGGCGGTGGTGCTCGGCGCGGCCGCGATCCCGGTGCTGGGCTGGCGCGCCGGGGTGGCCGCGGTGCTCGCCGCCCTCGTCGTCGTGCTCGTCGCCGCCCACGCCCGCCGGCGCCTCGGCGGCGTGTCGGGCGACGTGTTCGGGGCGTGCGCGGAGCTCGCCGTCGCTGCCGGCCTGGTCGTGCTGGCGACGGGGTAGCAGCGAACGCGCTGTTCGCTGCTCCTACGCGCACGAACGGCGCGCGCGCGGCAGGCACCGCGAGCGCGCCGTCGTGATCAACGGGGACTTCGCTCGCCTAGAGGCAGCGAGCAGCGCGTTCGCTGCATCAGGCGCTGGCACCCGGCGCGCCGGCCTCAGGCCAGCCGCCACATCCAGCCGCGGGTGTCGGGCGCCGCGCCGCGCTGGATGGCGGTGAGGCGATCGCGCAGCCGGTGGGTCACCGGGCCCGGGGTGCCGTCGCCGATGTCGTAGCCGCCGCCCTCGTGCTTGACGGTGCCCACGGGCGTGATCACCGCGGCGGTGCCGCAGGCGAACACCTCGGTGAGGTGCCCGGACGCGACCTCCTTCTCCACCTCGTCGGTGGAGATGCGGCGCTCGGTGACCGTCGCCCCCTCCTCGGCCGCGAGCTCGAGCAGCGAGCGGCGGGTGACGCCGGGCAGCAGCGAGCCGGTGAGCTCCGGGGTGACGACCTCCGTCGCCCCCGAGGAGTCGGTGAACACGAAGAAGAGGTTCATGCCCCCCATCTCCTCGATCCACCGGTGCTCGAGGGCGTCGAGCCACACCACCTGGTCGCAGCCCTGGGCCGACGCCTGGGCCTGGGCCGCGAGCGAGGCCGCGTAGTTGCCGCCGCACTTGGCCTCGCCGGTGCCGCCGGGGACGGCGCGCACGTAGTCGGTCGAGAGCCACACCGTCACCGGGGCCAGCCCCCGCGGGAAGTACGCGCCGGCCGGGGAGGCGATGAGCAGGTAGAGGTACTCCTCGCTCGGCCGCACACCGAGCCCCGACGACGACCCGAACATGAAGGGCCGCAGGTAGAGCGAGTCCTCGCCGCCGGCGGCCGGCACCCACCGCTTGTCGACCGCGACGAGCTCGCGCAGCGAGTCGACGAACAGCTCCTCGGGCAGCGGCGGCATCGCGAGGCGCTCGGCCGAGCGTTGCATGCGCGCGGCGTTGGCCTGCGGGCGGAACGCGTGCACCGAGTCGTCGGCCCAGCGGTAGGCCTTGAGCCCCTCGAAGATCGTCTGGCTGTAGTGCAGCACGACGGAGGCCGGGTCCATGGCCAGCGGCTGGTACGGGCCGACCTGGGCGTCGTGCCACCCGCGGGCGGCGTCCCAGGAGATGGTCACCATGTGGTCGGTGAAGAACTTCCCGAACCCGGGCGCGGCGAGTACCTCCGCCACACGCTCCGCGGTCGCCGGGGCGGGGTGCGGGGTGTGGGCGAAGGTCGTACTCATGGCGCCAGACTAGTCCGCCGGGCGGGTCGGACGCGCCCCCGACACCGGCGGGCGGAGGCGCCTCCGGGGTCTCAGGCCCGCCGGCGACGGGTGATCGACCAGTGGTTGGTCCCCGCCTCGAGGGCGTAGCTGACGTCGTCCACGGCGGCGCGGGCGAGCGCGAGGCCCCGGCCCCTCTCGGCCAGCGCGTCCGGGAGGACGGCCGCCCCCGGGTCGACGTCGACGGGCGGTCCGTCGTCGTACAGGTCGGCGGTGAGGTCGGCCGGTCCGGCGCCGAGCTCGACGGTCAGGCCGACCGCGCCGTGGGCCCCCGCGTGCTCCACGACGTTGGCGACCAGCTCGGCGAGGGCGATCTCGAAACTGGTCCGGTCGGCGTCGGCGACGCCGTCGACGTCGACGAGGAGATCGGCGAGCAGGGCATGGACCTGCTCGAGGCACTCCGGGGTGGCCGGGACCCGGAGCCTGCGGTGGTGGACTCCGTCAGCGCTCACCGACGGCCTGCTCGACGGTGCCGTGCGGGCGCAGCACCCGGTCGAGGTTCGTCAGCGACAGCACGGTCTGCACCTGCTCGGGGACGCTCGCGATCCGCAGGTCCCCGCCGGCCTGCCGCGCGGTCTTCAGCCCCGCGATGAGGGCGCCCAGCCCCGACGAGTCCATGAAGTCGGTGCTGCTGAGGTCGACGACGACGCGCGACCGGCCGCCCTGCACCGTCGTGGCCACCACCTCGCGCAGCCGCGGTGCCAGCACCATGTTCAGCCGCCCGTGCGGCCGCAGGACCGCGGTGTCCGGGGCGACGCCCTCCGTCTCCACGTCGATCACGTGCTCTCCTCCTCGCTGACCTCCGCGTCCGATCCGCGGAATCGCACGGCCTGGACGACGACGCTGAGCACCACGAGGTCGTAGATCACCCAGGCGACGTTGACGACGGTGCCCTGGACGGTCGGGGCGAACCCCAGGACCGCCCGGACGGTGCCGATGACGGCGGCGGCGACGAGCAGGCCCATCGCGATGAGCTGCGGACGGATCAGGCCCCAGGACGGGCCACCGGTCCGTCGTTCCTTCGACGTGACGACGAAGCCCAGGCTCCGCCCGAAGAGCACGTTCGCCACCGCGGTCGTGGTCGCGCGGATCCACAGCGGGAACAGCGCGAGGCTGTACTGCTGGCCGCGCCACGTCTTGATCCCCCAGCCGACGACCAGGAACAGCAGCTGGTTGACGACGAGGAACGGGATGAGGCGGGAGAGGAAGTCGCCGCCGAAGCTCTGGACCGGCTTCACCCCGAAGCACAGGTAGATCACCGGTGCCGCGATGTAGACGAGGGCCGCGAACCCGGAGAGGTAGCTCCACATGGTCGCGAAGTACATGAGGCGCTGGCCCCAGCTCAGGCCCCGCTGGACCAGCGGGTTCTCGCGCAGCATCACCTGCAGCGTGCCCTGGGCCCACCGCAGCCGTTGGTGGAGCATCGTCCCCAGGTCCTCGGGGGCCAGGCCCGAGGCGAGGATCTCGTGGTGGAACACGGACCGCCACCCGAACGCGTGCAGACGCATCGCGGTCGCCATGTCCTCCGTCACCGAGATGGTCGCCATCGGCATCACCGGCTGGGCCTCGTCGCCGCGGTCGACGTCGACCGACCCGACGAGCGCGCGCACCGACTCGATCGCCCCGAGCGGGGACCACTCCCGGGCGCTCAGCTGGTCGAGCACCTCGTCGTCGACGGCGGCGACGTCGAGCCCGTGGCGACCGGTGGGCAGCTCGCCGATGGCCGCGAGGTCCGCGCGCATCCGGTCGACGTCGGAGGCGACCAGCCCGCGCGCGGCGTCGTCGACCGTGCGCTGGAACCGGTAGGTGACCTCGGCGACCGGGTGACCGGCGTCGAGGGCGGCCATGGCGTCGTCGACGGCGACCCGCACGCGGTCGAGCGCGGCCACGGCGTCCGAGCCGGCGGCGAGGGCGTCGCGACGGGCCTGGCGCAGCAGGTCTCGCCCGCTGCGCAGCGCCCGCCGCACGCCGCGCTCGACCTCGCGGACGTAGCCGACGATGCCGAGCTGCATGAGCGCCTCACGGCGGACCACGGCGTTCGAGCCGCAGAAGAACGCGGCGTTCCACCCGTCCTTGCCCTGCTGGATCGGCCCGTAGAACAACGGCGCCTGGCTGCCCAAGGGGTCGGCCTCGGTGACGTTCGAGAACCACTGCGGGGTCTGGACGAGGGCGACGTCGTGGTCGTCGAAGTACCCCAGGGTCCGGTCGAGGATGCGCGGGTCGGGGATCTGGTCGGCGTCCAGGATCAGCAGGAACTCGCCCTCCGTGGCGAACAGGGCGTTGTTGAGGTTGCCGGCCTTCGCGTGACGGGGACGGTCGGCCCAGTCGTCGCTGCGGGTGAGGTAGCCGACGCCGAGGGCCTCGGCCGCCTCGCGCATCTCGGGACGGGCGCCGTCGTCGAGGATCCAGGTGCGGTGCGGGTACCGGATCGCCGCGGCCGCGCGCGCCGTCGTGGCCACGAGGTCGATCGGTTCGTTGTAGGTGGTGATGAGGACGTCGACGGTCGCGTCCGGTGGTGGCGGGGGCGGCTCACCGCGGTCCCGGATGCGCCACATGGCGAGGCCGAACAGGAAGCCGTCGATGAGGCTGTAGGTCTCGGCCAGCACGAGGGGAACGGCGATCCACCAGTTCTCCCAGTTCACCGAGTACAGGTAGCGCCAGACGATGTAGTTCCCGCCGAGGACCAGCGTGGCCAGGATCAGGAGACGGATCAGGGCCTGCTTGCTCCACAGCGGCACGCGCGTGCCGTGCCTGCTCACCCGGCCTCCTGTCGGCGGACGACCTGCACGGTGACGTCGTCGCCCAGGTCGTCCGCGGCGGCGAGGGCCTCGACGCGCCGGACCACCTCCTGGGCCGATCGCGCACCGCGCAGCAGATCGGCGACCTGCTCGAGTCCGGTGAGCGGGTCGCCCAGCAGGTCGAGGACGCCGTCGCTGACGACGACGAAGAGGTCGCCCGGCGCGAGCTCGACCTCCACCGTGTCCCAGGTCTGCTGCGGGAGGACCCCGAGGGGCATGCCCCCTCCCCGGCTCGGTGTCCAGGTCCCGTCGGCGTGCAGGACGAGGACGAGCCCGTGTCCGGCGTCCACGTGGCGCAGGCGCGCCCGATCGGGGTCGAGGCGGGCGTGGAGCAGGGTGACCAGCGTGTTGGTGGGTCCGAGGTCGGCCTCGAGGGCCGTGGCCGCCGTGGCGACCGTCGCGGCGGGGTCCGGCGACGACGCCGCCGTGCGCAGGGCCGCGCGGACCGTGGCCATGAGGATGGCGGCGCCGATGCCCTTGCCCATGACGTCGCCGAGCGCGAACCCGATGCCCCCGGGCGTGGGGTACCAGTCGTAGAAGTCGCCGCCGACCGCGCGCGCCGGGCGGCAGCGCGCGGCGAACTCGTACCCCGGCACCTGCGGCGGTGAGGTGGGCAGCAGGGAGCGCTGGACCTCGGCGGCCCGGTCGAGCTCCTCGGAGCGGGTCAGCTCGTCACGGGCCCACCCGGCGAGCTCCGCGAGCAGCGCCCGGTCGGCGTCGGAGAACGGTCGCGCCTGCTCGTCGAGGAGGCACAGGGTGCCCACCGGTCGGTCCGCCCCGGAGGTGGTGATCGGGTGGCCGGCGTAGAAGCGCAGGTGGGGGTCGCCCGCCACCATCGGGTGCCCGGCGAACCGGGCGTCGGTGCTGAGGTCCTCGAGCACGTAGGTGTCGGCCTCGGCGATGGTGGCGTTGCACGGCGAGTGGGTGCGCGGCGCCGCGTCGGCGTCGAACCCCGCACGGGCGAGGAACCACTGCGTGTCGCGGTCGAGCATCGTCACCGTCGCGACGGACACGTCGAACAGTCGCCGCGCGAGCCGGATCAGGCGGTCGAGCTGCGCCGTCCCGCGAGCCGAGGCCAGCTCCACGACGTCCTCCGCCGCGCGGACCCGGCGCGCTTCCACATCCATCTCGTCCGTCTCCAACAGTCCCCCCGTACAGACCTGTCCGCTACATCGTATGGCCCAGTATTTGGCGCCGGGTTACCCGGTACGGCGGCGAGAACGCACCTGGGTGCCCGGCACTGGTCACCGGACGGGCTCTGCGACAGGGTCGAGCGGTGTCCCTCGCCTTCGGCCTGACGGCCGACGACCCCGCGGCGCTCGGCGCCTTCACGGCGGCGACGGGGGTCACGCCCTCGATCTCGGCGTGGTTCCGCGACTGGTCGGGCGAGCCGGCGTTCGACGCGGCTCGAGCCGACGCCGCGCGGCGGTGCGGTGCCCTGCCCCTGGTGACGTGGGAGCCGTGGACCGCCGGCCGGGGTCCCGACCAGCCGGAGTACGCGCTCGCCCGGATCGCCGCGGGCGACCACGACGACCGTGTCACCGCCGTCGCCGAACAGGTCCGGGACTGGGGCGGGCACCTCGCGCTGCGCTTCCTGCACGAGCTCGACGCCCCGCACTACCCGTGGGGTGCCGGCGTGAACGGCAACACTCCCGACCACGCCGTCGCCGCCTGGCGCCACGTCCGCCGGCTCTTCCGGGCGGTCGGCGCCCACGACGTCACCTGGATCTGGTGTGTGAACGCGCCCGGGAGCGTCCCGTACCGCCCGCTCTACCCGGGCGACGAGTGGGTGGACTGGGTGGCCGTCGACGGCTACAACGGCGGCTCCGCCATGCCGTGGGGAGGCTGGCGCAGCCCCGACGACGTCTTCCTGCCCGCGCTCACGGACCTCCGCCGCACGTCCGGCCGGCCCCTGGTCATCGCCGAGGTCGCCTGCGCCGAGCAGGGCGGCGACAAGGCCCGGTGGATCCACCGGCTGTTCGAGCTGGCCGTCGAGCACGACGTGCGGGCGTTGGTCTGGTTCGACCACGACAAGGAGACCGACTGGCGGGTCGCGTCCTCGCCGGCGGCGTTCGAGGCCGTGCGCCGCGAGGTCCGGGTGGCCGGCCGGCTCGGTCCGCCGCCGTGAGCTGACGGCGTCAGGACTCCCGACCGTCCGGGCCGACCGGGGCCGGGCGCTCCGGCGCCAGGACCGCCCGCGTCACCAGCCCCGCCACCCGCCCGTCCCGCACCAGCCACGCGGCGGGCGCGTCCCCGAGCGCCGCGCGGGCGTCCGCGGGCGTCTCCCCCGCCCCGACGCTCGGCGGCGCGGGACGCACGTGGGCGACGACCGGGTCGCCGTCGGGCAGGCCGTCGAGGTCGGTCGCCGTGAGGGCGCCCAGGATCTCCGAGGGCGCCGCGGGACCGGACTCGCGGTCGCGGGCCACCGGCGCGGGCCCCGGCACGCCGTCGAGCACCTCCCGGGCCCGGGCGACGGTCCACGACGCGCGGAGCACCGGCACGTCGGCGACGTCCAGCTCCCCGACCGACCCGGGCTCCTCGAGGAACCCGAGCCGGCGCAACCAGCCGTCGTCGTGGTACTTCGACAGGTAGGCCCGGCCCGAGTCCGGCGCGACGACCACGACGACGTCGTCGGGGCCGAGGTCGGCCGCGACGCGCAGCGCGCCGGCGACCGCCGTCGCCGACGACCCGCCCAGCAGCAGCCCCTCCTCGCGGGCCAGGCGACGCGCGGTCGCCATGGTGGTGCGGTCGTCGACGCGCACGACCTCGTCGGCCACCGCCCGGTCCCAGTTGGCGGGCCAGGGGTCGTCGACGGTGTCGGGGTGGCGGTAGTGCCCGATCGCCTCGACGTAGTACGGGCTGCCGTCCCCGCCGCCGTAGGCCGAGGTCAGGGGGTCGACGCCGACGACGCGCACCGGGCCCCGCTCCTTGAGCGCCGCGCCGGTGCCGGACAGCGTGCCGCCGGTCCCGATGGCGGCGACGAAGCAGGTGACCGCGCCGCCGGTCTGCTCCCAGATCTCCGGCGCGGTGGTGTCGCGGTGGGCCTGCGGGTTGGCGGGGTTGCCGTACTGGTCGGCGAGCCAGCCGCCCGGCGTCCCGTCGGCGATCCGCGCGGCGAGGTTGGTGACGTGGCGCGGGTCCTCGCGGGTCAGCCCGCCCGGGGTCAGCACCACCTCGGCCCCGTACGCCCGCAGCGCGGCGACCTTCTCGGCGGCCGTCGTGTCGGGGACGACGATGATCGTCCGGTAGCCCAGCACCCCGCCGACCAGCGCGAGCCCGATGCCGGTGTTGCCCGACGTGCCCTCGACGATCACCCCGCCCGGCCCCAGCGCCCCGGAGCGCTCGGCGGCGCGCACCATCGCGAGCGCCGCGCGGTCCTTGACGCTGCCGCCCGCGTTCTGCCACTCGGCCTTGACGTAGACGCGCGGCGCCAGCCCCTCGGTGACCCGGCGCAGCCGGATCAGGGGCGTGGCGCCGATGGCGTCGAGCACCGACTCGTGCACCGCTCCGGACACGCCTCCTCTCTACACGTCAGGATGGCGCCGTGACGTTCCCGGGCTTCGGCGACGCGGTCGTCGACTTCTACGAGGGTCTCGAGGCCGACAACACCAAGGCCTACTGGACCGACAACAAGGCGGTCTACGACGAGCAGGTGCGGGCGCCGATGCTGGCGCTGCTCGCCGACCTCGAGGCGGAGTTCGGCGCGGGCAAGGTCTTCCGCCCCTACCGCGACGTGCGGTTCTCCGCCGACAAGACGCCGTACAAGGTCCAGTGCGGGGCCACCGCGGGCGGGCGGTACGTGCAGGTCTCCGCCGACGGGCTGATGGCCGCCGGCGGCTACTACCGGATGTCCTCGGCGCAGGTGGCGCGCTACCGGGCGGCGGTCGACGACGAGCGCCTCGGCCCCGAGCTGGTGGGGATCGTCGACGACCTGCGCGCCGACGGCTTCACCATCGCGGGCGAGCAGCTGAAGTCGCGGCCCCGCGGCGTCGACCCCGACCACCCGCGCCTCGAGCTGATGCGCCACAAGAGCCTGTTCGCCTGGCGCTCCTGGCCGCCGTCGGACGAGCTGCACGAGCCGGGCCTCGCCGACCGGGTCGCGGCGACCTGGCGCCGCCTCGACCCCCTCAACCGCTGGCTCGACGACCACGTCGGGGTCGACCTCGACGACGCCGCCGAGCGCCCCGGTCGCCGCTGACTCACCGTCACCACGCGTCCCCGCCCGTACCGTGATCACCGTGCGGACGGGGACGCGGGCCGCCGTCACGGTGGGCGTGCTGCTGGTGCTCGCGCTGCTCGGGGGCCTGCTCTGGTACGCCGCGGCGGAGCGGGTGCCGCGCGCGTTCTGGGAGGTCGTCGACCCGCCGCCGCCGGAGCCGTGCTCCCAGGAGGACCCGACGACGTCCGGCTGCCTCACCCCGACGGCGCTGCGCCTGCACGACGCCGCGGTCGCCCGGTTCGGGGAGCCGGGCCGCGGCGCCCCGATCCGCTCGATCACGTGCTGGTCGGAGCACGCGTGGAACCCGTCGAGCGACCACCCCGAGGGCCGGGCCTGCGACTTCTTCCCCGCCGCGTACGGCGCCTTCGCCGAGGGCGACGACCTCGCCGACGGCTGGGCCGTGGCGCAGTGGACCCGCGAGCACGCCGACGAGCTCGGCGTCCGGTACGTCATCTGGCAGGGCCGCATCTGGTACCGGGGCAGCGCCGACGCGGGTGACGGCTGGGGCCGGGCCTACGGCGGGGGCGGCGTCTACGACCCCGACGACGCCACCGGCGGCCACTTCGACCACGTGCACGTCAGCGTCGCGTCCTCACGTGAGTGATGTTCGGAGCCATAGCTCAGAACTTCACTCACGTGGGACCGGGTCGTGCGACCAGTCGCGGAGGTTGACCTGGTCGCAGGTGAGGGCGAACGCGTCGATCTCCTCGGGCGGGGCGCCGCGGGCGAAGAGCTCGGCGAGGCCGCGGAAGTAGTGCTCCCGGGGTGCGCCGGGGACGAAGAGGATGAGGAACCGGGCGGGCTCGTCCCCGACCGCGTGGAAACCGTGCACGCCGTTCACCGGCACGTGCGCGAAGTCGCCCTCGCCCAGCACACCCCACTCCCGCCCGCTCATGACCGCGAGCCGTCCGGAGATCACCCAGAACGCCTCGGTGAAGCCCGTGTGGTAATGCGGGATGGCACCCCAGCGGCCGGGCTGGGCGGAGGTCTCGAAGAGGCCGTAGCCGCCGCCGACGACGTGGCCAGGCGCGGTGAAGATGGCCGGTCCCGCCTGTTCGGTGTCGGCCCGGAAGCGGTAGGTGCCGGGGTCGGCGTCGGGGACCTCGGTGGGGAAGCTCATCGCACGTGCGACGGGACGAACGGCGGGCTGACGACCTCGCACTCCAGCGTCCGGCCGCGCACGTCGACCGCGACGGTGTCGCCCTCGTCGAGCCCGGCGGCGGTGTCGAGCAGCGCCAGCGCGATGCCGGTCTTCAGCGTCGGGGAGAACGTGCCGGACGTGGTCTCGCCCACGGTGTCGTCGCCCCGACGCACCGTCATGTGCCCCCGCGGGACCCCGCGCCCGGTCGCCCGCAGCCCCCACGAGCGGCGCCGCGGCCCGGCCTCGCGCTCGGCCAGCAGCGCCTCGCGACCCCAGAACTCCGGCTTCTTCCAGCCCACCGCGAACCCGCACCGCGCCTGCAGCGGCGTGATGTCCGGGCCCAGGTCCTGGCCGTGCAGCGGCAGCCCGGCCTCGGTGCGCAGCGTGTCGCGGGCCCCGAGCCCGGCGGGCAGCCCGCCCCGCTCGGTGACGACGGCGGCCAGCGCGTCCCACAGCTCGCCGGCTCCCGCGACCGGCGCGATGAGCTCGTAGCCCCGCTCGCCGGTGTAGCCCGTGCGGCACACGCGCACGAAGCCGCCCTGCCACTCGGCGTCGACGAAGGCCATGTAGTCCAGCTCGGCATCCTCTGCGAGCAGCCCCACCTCCGCGAGCACCGCGGGCGACGCCGGGCCCTGCACCGCGAGCACCACGTGCGCGTCGTGCTCGTCGTCGACGGCGATCCCGTCCGGCGCGACCTCGGCCAGCCGCCGGCCCACGCCCGCGGAGTTCGCGGCGTTGGGGACGGCGAACACCTCGTCCGGCCCGACGAGGTAGAGGATCAGGTCGTCGACGACCCCGCCGTCCTCGGCGCAGCACAGCGTGTACTGCGCCTTGCCGGGGACGATGCGCTCCAGCGAGTTCGTCAGGCACCGGTCGACGAACGCCGCCGCGCCCGGCCCGTGGACGCGGACCTTGCCGAGGTGGCTGACGTCGAAGAGCCCGACGGCCTCGCGCGTGGCGGTGTGCTCGGCCACCGTGCCCCCACGACCGTCACGGCTGTACTGGACCGGCATCTCCCACCCGCCGAAGGGGGCGAACGAGGCCCCGAGGGCGACGTGGTGATCGTGCAGCGGGCTGCGTCTGGTCTCGCTCACGGTCTCCGACACCCGCGGCACGGTAGTGGAGGGCGGCCGGTCCTAGCATGTGATCGACACCGTTGACAGGGAGAGACGCGACGTGAGCAGCACCCCCCACCTCGAGGTCCTCGGCGCGCAGCCCGGCGCCGACTCCCTCGCCGACGCGGACGCCCTCGTCGTCGGCGTCCGGCCCGGCGCCGGCGGTGGGGACGGCGGTGGGGACCCGGTCCTCGCCGGCGACACGGCCGTCCTCGGCGACCTCGCCGGCGAGCTCCCGGGCCTGGTCACCCTGCTGGGCGGCACCGGGAAGGCCGAGGAGGTCACCCGGGTGCCGACGCGCGGGGCGATCGGGGTGCCGCTGGTCGTCGCGGTGGGTCTCGGCGCGGAGCCGGCCGAGGCGGCGGCGTCGGCGGGCGAGGCCCCCGACCTCGCCGAGCAGGTCCGCCGGGCGGCCGGGGCGGCGGCGCGCGCCCTGCACGGGCACGCCGCGCACGTCGTCACCACGCTCGCGACGATCGACCTCGCGGCCGCCGTCGAGGGCACGCTGCTGGGCGACTACGCCTTCACCGCCTACAAGAAGACCCCGGAGACCGCCCCGACCGAGCTCACGCGGGTCGGGCTCGTCGGCGACGGCGACGGCGACGTCGTCACCCGCGCCACCGCGGTCGCCCGCTGGGTCGCCGCCGCGCGCGACCTCGTCAACACCCCGCCCAACGACCTCCACCCCGACGCCTTCGCGCAGCGCGCGAAGGGCCTCGCCGAGTCCGCCGGCGTGACGGTGGAGATCCTCGACGAGGACCAGCTCGCCGACGGCGGGTACGGCGGGGTGCTGGGCGTCGGCGGCGGGTCGTCGCGCCCGCCGCGCCTGGTCCGCCTCACCTACTCCCCCGCGAACCCGGCGAAGAAGGTCGCGCTCGTCGGCAAGGGCATCACGTTCGACACCGGCGGCATCTCGATCAAGCCGGCCGCGAACATGGACCACATGACCTCGGACATGTCGGGGGCCGCGGGCGTCGTCGCCGCCACCTGCCTGGCCGCCGAGCTGGGCCTCGACGTCGAGGTCGTCGCCACCGTGCCGATGGCCGAGAACATGCCGTCGGGCACGGCCTACCGCCCCGGCGACGTGCTGACGATGTACGGCGGGACGACGGTCGAGGTCCTCAACACCGACGCCGAGGGCCGCCTGATCCTGGGCGACGCCATCGCGCGCGCCTGCGAGGACTCCCCCGACTACCTGCTCGAGACCTCGACGCTCACCGGCGCCCAGCTCGTCGCCCTCGGGTCGCGGACGCCCGGCGTCATGGGCACCGACGACTTCCGCGACCGCGTCGCCGGCCGGGCCCGGGCCGCGGGCGACGGCGGGTGGGCGATGCCGCTGCCCGAGGAGCTGCGCTCCGACCTCGACTCGCGGGTCGCCGACCTCGCCAACGTCACCAACCACCGCTTCGGCGGCATGCTCGTCGGGGGGATCTTCCTGCGCGAGTTCGTCGCCGAGGGCGTGCCGTGGGTGCACCTCGACATCGCCGGGCCCGCCTTCAACACCGGCGGCCCGCACGGGTACACGCCCAAGGGCGGAACCGGTGTGCCCGTCCGGACCATCGCCGCCGTGCTGGACGACATCGCGCGTCACGGATAGGACACAGGTGATGACACGGGTGGAAGGATGAACCCGACATCGCCTCCCCGGGGCCAGGAGCCCCGGGCCGGGGACACCGCACGCCACACGCCGACGCGGGAGTAGCAGCAGTGAGCGACACGTACGACGTCATCATCCTGGGAGCCGGATCGGGCGGCTACGCCTGCGCGTTCCGGGCCGCCGAGCTCGGCCTGTCGGTCGCGCTGGTGGAGAAGGACAAGGTCGGCGGGACCTGCCTGCACCGCGGCTGCATCCCCACGAAAGCGCTCCTGCACGCGGCGGAGGTGGCCGACTCGGCGCGCGAGGGCGAGCAGTTCGGCGTGAAGAGCTCGCTGTCGGGCATCGACATGAGCGGCGTGAACTCCTACAAGGACAACGTCGTCGCCCGCCTCTACAAGGGCCTGCAGGGCCTGGTGAAGGCGAACAAGGTCACGCTGATCGAGGGCGCGGGCAAGCTCGTCGGGCAGGACACCGTCGAGGTCGACGGGCAGCGCTACCAGGGCCGCAACATCGTGCTGGCCTCCGGCTCGTACTCGAAGACGCTGCCCGGGCTCGAGCTCGGCGGCCGGGTGCTGACCTCCACCGAGGCGATCAACCTCGACTACGTCCCCGACCGCGTGGTCGTGCTCGGCGGCGGTGTCATCGGTGTCGAGTTCGCCAGCGTCTGGAAGAGCTTCGGCTCCGAGGTGACGATCGTCGAGGCGCTGCCCCACCTCGTGCCCAACGAGGACGAGTTCCTCTCCAAGCAGCTCGAGCGCCAGTTCCGCAAGCGGAAGATCGCGTTCAAGACCGGCACGAAGTTCACCGGCGTCTCGCAGACCGCCGACTCGGTGACGATCTCGCTGGAGACCGGCGAGCAGATCGAGGCCGACCTGCTGCTCGTCGCCGTCGGCCGCGGCCCGAACACCGCCGACCTCGGCTACGAGGAGAACGGCGTCACGCTCGACCGCGGCTTCGTCCCGACGAACGACCGCCTGCACACCGGCGTCGGCAACATCTACGCCGTCGGCGACATCGTCCCCGGCCTGCAGCTGGCCCACCGCGGCTTCCAGCAGGGCATCTTCGTGGCCGAGGAGATCGCGGGCCTGCACCCGCCGGTGATCGACGAGAAGGGCATCCCGCGGGTCACCTACTGCGAGCCCGAGGTCGCGTCGGTCGGGCTCACCGAGGCCCAGGCCAAGGAGCTCTACGGCGACGTGCAGACGATGACCTACGACCTCGCCGGCAACGGCAAGTCGCAGATCCTCAAGACCGCCGGGGCGATCAAGCTCGTCAAGGGCGGCACCGCTGACGACGCCCCCGTCGTCGGCGTCCACATGATCGGCTCCCGGATGGGCGAGCAGGTCGGCGAGGCCCAGTTGATCTACAACTGGGAGGCGCTGCCCGCCGACGTGGCCAACCTGGTCCACGCCCACCCGACGCAGAACGAGGCCCTCGGGGAGGCGCACCTCGCGCTCGCCGGCAAGCCCCTGCACAGCCACAGCTGACCCCGAGAACCCGGCGCGAGGAGTACGAGCACGATGGCCTACACCGTCCAGATGCCTGCTCTCGGGGAGAGCGTCACCGAGGGCACGGTGACGCGGTGGCTCAAGCAGGAGGGCGACCACGTCGACGTCGACGAGCCCCTGCTCGAGGTCTCGACCGACAAGGTCGACACCGAGATCCCCTCGCCCCAGGCGGGCGTGCTGCAGCGGATCGTGGCGCAGGAGGACGACACCGTCGAGGTCGGCGGCGAGCTCGCCGTGATCGGCGACGAGGGCGAGTCCGCCGGCGCGTCCGGGGGTGACGGCGGCGGCGCGGCCGAGCCGGCGCAGGCCGCTCAGCCCGAGCCCCAGGCGTCCCAGCCGGAGCCGGAGCCGACCCCGGAGCCCGAGCCGCAGGAGCCGGCGCAACCGGCGGCCTCGTCGGGCGGGTCGTCGGGGGGCACCACCGTCGAGATGCCGGCGCTGGGCGAGTCGGTCACCGAGGGCACGGTGACGCGCTGGCTCAAGCAGGTCGGCGACACCGTCGAGGTCGACGAGCCGCTGCTGGAGGTGTCCACCGACAAGGTCGACACCGAGATCCCGTCGCCGGTGGCCGGCACGGTGCTCGAGCTGCGCGCCGGCGAGGACGACACCGTCGAGGTCGGCGGGGCGCTCGCCGTCATCGGCGACGCGTCGCAGGCCGGGGGCGGCGGCGGGTCGCCGGAGCCGCAGCCCGAGCCGCAGCAGGCCCAGCCCCAGCAGCAGACCCAGCAGGACCCGCGCCCCGAGCCCGAGCGCCCGGCCGAGCCGGAGCCCGCCGAGGCGCCGAGCGGTGCGCAGGCGGCGTCCGGGGCCGGCGACTACGTCTCCACCGAGACCGAGCAGCCCACGACGGCCAGCGGCCCGGCCAACGCCGGCGCCCTGCAGCCCCGCGAGGACACCTCGCAGGGCAACGGCGCCTCGGCGCCGAGCACCGGCGGGACGACCGAGACCGGCTCGCCGTACGTGACGCCGCTGGTGCGCAAGCTCGCGGCCGAGCGCGGCGTCGACCTGTCGTCGCTGACCGGCACCGGCGTCGGCGGGCGCATCCGCAAGCAGGACGTCGTCAAGGCCGCCGACGAGCAGGACGCCGCCGCGTCGGCCGCGTCGGCCGCGCCCGCCGCGGCCGGCTCGTCCGACGTCCCGGCCCAGGCCGCCCCGACGGGCGGTTCGGGCGGCGGCGCGGTGCACGGCGGCGAGGTGCAGAAGCCGTCGGCGTCGGGGTCGCGCGGCTCGTCGGGCGCGCCCGCCCCGGACACCTCGGGGCTGCGCGGCACCACGCAGAAGATGTCGCGGCGCCGGCAGACGATCGCCAAGCGCATGGTGGAGTCGCTGCAGATCTCCGCGCAGCTCACGACGGTCGTCGAGGCCGACGTCACGCGCATCGCCCGCCTGCGCGACCGCGCGAAGGCCGACTTCGCCAAGCGCGAGGGCGTCAAGCTCTCGTTCCTGCCGTTCATGGCGCTGGCGACGGTCGAGGCGCTCAAGGCGCACCCCGCGGTGAACGCCTCGATCGACACCGAGAAGAGCGAGGTCACCTACCACGGTGCCGAGCACCTGGGCATCGCCGTCGACTCGCCGGCGGGGCTGATCGTGCCGGTCGTGCACGACGCCGGGGACCTCAACCTGGCCGGGCTCGCCCGCAAGATCGCCGACGTGGCCGACCGCACCCGGGCGAACAAGATCACGCCGGACGAGCTCTCGGGCGGCACGTTCACGATCACCAACACCGGCTCGCGGGGCGCGCTGATCGACACGCCGATCATCAACCAGCCCCAGGTCGGCATCCTCGGCACCGGCGCCGTGGTGAAGAAGCCGATGGTGCTCCAGGACGACTCGGGCGGCGACGTCATCGCGGTGCGCTCGACGGCGTACCTGTGCCTGTCGTACGACCACCGCATCGTCGACGGCGCCGACGCCGCCCGCTTCCTCACGACGATGAAGGACCGCCTCGAGGGCGGCGCCTTCGAGGGTGAGCTGGGCCTGTAGAGCCCGGACCACCTCGCCTGACCGAAGGGCCCCTCCGCGCGACGAGACGGCGCGGAGGGGCCCTTCGCTCGGGACGGGCGCCCCACCCCGGGTCGCGGCGAGCAGGACACTCCGCGACGATCACCCCATGCGCGTCGTCATCGCCGGGTCCTCCGGGCTCATCGGCACCGCCCTGGTCCCCCGGCTGCGGGAGGCCGGCCACGACGTCGTCCGGCTGGTGCGGCGCACCCCGCAGGCCCCGGACGAGCGCGGCTGGGACCCCGCCGCCGGGCACCTCGCGCCCGGCGCGCTCGAGGGTGCCGACGCCGTCGTCAACCTGTCCGGGGCGGGCATCGGTGACAAGCGCTGGACCGGCGCGCGCAAGCAGGAGCTGCGCGACAGCCGCATGATCCCCACCGACGTGCTCGCCCGGGCGGTCGCCGACCACGGGATCCCGACCATGGTCAGCGGGTCGGCGGTCGGCTGGTACGGCGACACCGGGGCGATGGCCGTCGACGAGACCGCCCGCCGCGGCTCCGGCTTCCTCTCGGACCTCTGCCGCGACTGGGAGGCCGCGACCCGCCCGGCCGACGACGCGGGCGCGCGGGTCGTGCTGCTGCGCACGGGCCTGGTGCTCGCCCCGAACGGCGGACTGATGGGCCAGCTCAAGCCGCTGTTCCGGTTCGGGCTGGGCGGGAAGCTGGGCTCGGGCACGCAGTACATGCCGTGGATCTCGATCGACGACGAGGTCGACGCGATCCTCCACGCCCTCGAGCACGACAGCGTCGCCGGCCCGATGAACGCCACCGGCCCCGACCCGGTGACCAACGACGAGTTCACCCGCGTCCTCGCCGAGCAGATGCACCGGCCCGCGCCGTGGCTGGTGCCCGGGTTCGCGATGCGCACGGTGCTCGGCGAGTTCGCCGACGAGGGCGTGCTGGTCAGCCAGCGGGTGCTGCCGGGGGTGCTGGAGCGCGAGGGGTTCCGCTTCCGCCACCGCACCCTGTCCGAGGCGCTGCACGCGGTCCTCGACGGCTCATGACCGCGGAAGACCCCGCCGAGCTGCCCGACGCCGTCGACGTCGTCGTGGTCGGCGCCGGGCTCGCCGGCCTGCGCGCGGCCCAGGTCGTCGCGCGCGCCGGGCGCTCGGTCGTGGTGTGCGAGGCCGGCGACGGGGTCGGCGGGCGGGTGCGCACCGACGTGGTCGACGGCTTCCTCGTCGACCGCGGGTTCCAGATCCTCAACACCTCGTACCCGGCGCTGCGCGCGGCGATCGACCTCGACGCCCTCGACCTGCGCCGCTTCGTGCCCGGCGCCGCGGTCCGGGACGCCGACGGGCGCCTGCACCGCCTCGCCGACCCGCGCCGCGTGCCCACCTGGGCGCCGCGCACCGCCGTCGACCCGTTGCTCGGGCCGGGCGAGAAGGCCCGCGTCGCCGCGGTGACGCTGCGCTCGCTGCTCGTGCCGCCGTCGCGCCAGGCCCGGGCCCCGGAGCGCTCGACGGCCGACGAGCTCGCGCGCTGGGGCCTCGGCGGGCGGCCGACCGAGACGTTCCTGCGGCCCTTCCTCAACGGGGTGCTGGGCGACCGCGACCTCGAGACCTCCTCGCGGGTGTTCTCCCTGTTCTGGCGCAGCTTCGCCCTCGGCGACCTGACGCTGCCCTCGCGCGGCATCGGCGCCGTGCCCGCCCAGCTCGCGGCCCGGCTGCCCGCGGGGACCGTGCACCTCGGGACGCCCGTCGAGCGGGTGGCGCCCGGCGTCGTCGAGACGGCGCGCGGGCGGGTCCGCGCCGGCGTCGTGGTCGTGGCCACCGAGGGCACCGCCGCCGCCGGGCTCCTCGCCGGGCGCGTGCCGCCGCCGCGCACCTTCGCCCTGACCACGCACTACCACGTCACCGCCGAGCCCCCGACCCGCCAGGCGCTGCTGCACCTCGACGGGGCGGGCGGGCCGGTGGTCAACACGACGGTGCTCACCGCCGGCGCGCCCTCCTACTCCCCCGACCACCGGCACCTCGTCGCGAGCACCGTGCTCGGCCCCGACCCCCTGCCCGAGCGCGAGCTGCGCGGCGAGCTCGCCCGCCTCTGGGGCACGCCGGTCGGCGCGTGGGACGAGCTCGCGACCGTCCGGGTCCCGCGCGCGCTGCCCGCCGCCGTGCCGCCCACCCCGGTCGGCCTGCGCCGCCCCGTGGACCTCGGCGACGGCCTCTTCGTCGCCGGCGACCACCGCGACACCCCGTCGACCCAGGGCGCGCTGGTCAGCGGGCGGCGGACCGCGCAGGAGGCGCTGGCGCACCTCCGGCAGGGGTAGCGTCGGCCCCGTGAGCCGCTCCAGCCGCGCCGCCAGCGAGCCCGTCGAGGTCCACGAGCTCGGCACCGTCGACTACCTCGAGGCCTGGGAGCGCCAGCGCGCGCACGCCGACGCGCGGGTCGCGGGCGGCCCGGACACGCTGCTGCTGCTCGAGCACCCGTCGGTCTACACGGCGGGGCGTCGCACGCGGCCCGAGGAGCGGCCGGTCGACGGCACGCCGGTGATCGACGTCGACCGCGGCGGCAAGATCACCTGGCACGGCCCGGGGCAGCTCGTCGGCTACCCGATCATCGGGCTCGCGCAGCCCGTGGACGTCGTCGACCACGTGCGGCGGCTCGAACAGGCGCTCATCGCGGTGTGCGACGCCTACGGCCTCGCGGTGGGCCGCATCGACGGCCGCAGCGGCGTCTGGCTGCCCGCCGACGACCGCGGCCCCGCCCGCAAGATCGCCGCGATCGGCGTGCGCGTGGCCCGCGGCGTGACGCTGCACGGGTTCGCCCTCAACGCCGACCCGGACCTCGCGGCGTTCGGCGCCATCGTCCCGTGCGGCATCCGCGATGCCGGCGTCACCAGCCTCACCGCCGAGCTCGGGCGCCACGTGGGTGTCGACGACGTCCGCGACGCGACCCGGGAGGCCGTCCTCGCGGCCCTCGACGGCTCGCTCGCGCTGACCGAGCGCACGCTGCCCGCGCCGCCCGACGCGGCGCCCGACGCCGCGCAGGACGTCACGGTCGGCGGGCTGACGGTGCGGGTCGGCGCCGCGCGCTGATCGCTTGACACCCTCTCCTCGACGACGCGACGGTGCGCTGGATCACATCGCCGCCCCGAGGAGCTCGCCGTGGACGTGTCCGTCGCCTTCCCCACCGCGCTGAGCACACCCGAGGACATCGCCGTCGCCGAGCACCTGGGTGGGCTACGAGCGGGCGTGGATCTACGACACCCCGCAGCAGAGCCCCGACGTGTGGATGACGCTGGCTCTCGCCGCGGCGCGTACCGAGCGGATCGGGCTCGGTCCCGGCGTCCTCGTCCCCACCCTGCGCCACCCGATGGTCAACGCCGCCGCCACCGCGACCCTGGCCGCGCTCGCCCCGGGGCGCGTCGCGATCTCCTTCGGCACGGGCTTCACCGGGCGGCGCGCGATGGGCTACCGCGCGATCCCGTGGTCTTTCATGGACGCCTACATCCGCGCCTACCGGGGTCTCCTGCGCGGCGAGGTCGTCGAGTGGGAGGGCGCGTCGATGCGGATGCTCCACCCCGACGGCCACGCGCCGGCGCGGCCGATCGAGGTGCCCGTGCTGGTCGGGGCCCTCGGCCCGAAGGGTGACGCCGTCGCCCGCGAGCTCGGCGACGGCCTGTTCGTGACGCTCGCGCAGCCGGAGTTCATGTCGGCGTACTCCTGGGTGCCCTACCTCGCGTGGGGCACGGTGCTCGACGAGGACGAGGAGCAGGACTCCGACCACGCGCGTGAGGCCGCGGGCCCCGGGTGGGCGCTCGCCTACCACGGCGCCTACGAGTTCGGCGGCCCCGACGCCGCGCGCGGGCTCGTCGGCGGCGACGTGTGGATGGACACCGTCGAGCAGACGCCGGAGAAGCAGCGGCACCTCGCGGTGCACGTCGGGCACTGCGTCGAGCTCAACGACGCCGACGAGGCGGCCTGGCGGGCCGGCGGGTACGCCATGGTGCGCGAGGCGACCCTGACCGGGACCCGCCACGAGATCCGCGACCGGCTCCACGATCTCGCCGCCCGCGGCGTCACCGAGATCGTCTTCCTGCCCTGCGGCCCGGACACCCGTGGTGAGCTGGAGCGCTTCCTCGACGCCGCCCGCTGACCTACACCTGCGGCGCGATCGCCGAGGCCACCAGCTCGAGGTGGTCGAGGTCGGAGAGGTCGAGGATCTGCAGGTAGACGCGCTGCAGCCCGGCCTCCTCGCGGAACGCCCCGAGCTTGTCGACGACCTCGGCGGGCGTGCCCGCGAGCCCGTTCGCGCGCAGCTCGTCGGGCGCGCGGCCGATGGCGGCGGCGCGGCGGGCGACCTCGGCGTCGTCCTTGCCGGTGCAGACGACCTGGGCGGTCGAGCGGCCGAGCGTCGCGGGGTCGCGCCCGCGCTCGCGGCAGGCGTCGTCGACGCGCTCTCGGCCGGCGACGAGGTCGTCGAGCCCGGCGAAGGGCATGTTGAACTCGGTCGCGTAGGTCGCGGCGAGCTGCGGCGTCCGCCGCGCGCCGTTGCCGCCGACGATGATCGGCGGGTAGGGCGTCTGCAGCGGCTTGGGCAGGCCGGGGCTGTCGGCGAAGGTGTAGTGCTCGCCGTGGTGGGTGTACGGGACGCCGACCGGGGTGAGCCAGGACCCGGTGAGGATCTCCAGCTGCTCGGCGAGCATCCCGAAGCGCTCCGACGTCGACGGGAACGGGATGCCGTAGGCGCGGTGCTCGGCCTCGTACCAGCCGGTCCCGAGCCCGAGCTCGACGCGCCCGCCAGACATCTGGTCGACCTGCGCGACGGCCACCCCGAGCGGGCCGGGCAGGCGGAACGTCGCGGCGGTCATGAGGGTGCCGAGCCGGATGGTGGTGGTCTCGCGGGCGAGCGCCCCGAGCGTCACCCACGCGTCGGTCGGCCCGGGCAGGCCGTTGGCCTCCCCCATCGCCAGGTAGTGGTCCGACCGGAAGAACGCGTCGAACCCCGCGTCCTCCGCCGCACGAGCCACACGGAGCAGGTCATCGTACGCGGCGCCCTGCTGCGGCTCGGTGAAGATCCGGAGGTCCACACGATCAGGGTAGTCCGGCGGTGCACATCCGAACCGTCCCCCGGGGGTCACATCCGCCCGACGCCGTCGCCCGTGCGGCGTAGGGTCGGGGGGGTGACGGTCGCCCCCAGCCAAGATCCGTCGGGCCCGCGGAAGATGTTGCGGCTCGAGGTCCGCAACTCCCAGACGCCCATCGAGCGCAAGCCGGAGTGGATCCGCACGCGTGTGGCCACCGGACCGAACTTCACCGAGCTGAAGGGCCTGGTGAAGGGCTCGGGCCTCGCCACCGTGTGCGAGGAGGCCGGCTGCCCCAACATCTTCGAGTGCTGGGAGGACCGCGAGGCGACGTTCCTCATCGGCGGCGAGCAGTGCACCCGCCGGTGCGACTTCTGCCAGATCGACACGGGCAAGCCCTCGCCGCTCGACACGATGGAGCCGCGGAAGGTCGCAGAGTCGGTCCGCCAGATGGGCCTGCGGTACTCGACCATCACCGGCGTCGCCCGCGACGACCTCGACGACGGCGGCTCGTGGCTCTACGCCGAGACCGTCCGCCAGGTGCACGAGCTCAACCCCGGCACGGGCGTCGAGCTGCTCATCCCCGACTTCGACGGGCGCGCCGACCAGCTCGGGCCGGTGTTCGACGCCGCCCCCGAGGTGCTCGCGCACAACCTCGAGACCGTGCCGCGCATCTTCCGGCGCATCCGCCCGGGGTTCCGCTACGAGCGCTCGCTCGACGTCATCCGCCAGGCCCGCGACGCCGGGCTGGTCACCAAGTCGAACCTGATCCTCGGCATGGGCGAGACCCCCGAGGAGGTCACCGGCGCGATGCAGGACCTCGTCGACGCAGGCTGCGAGCTGCTGACGCTCACGCAGTACCTGCGCCCGAGCCTGCGCCACCACCCCGTGGAGCGCTGGGTCAAGCCCGAGGAGTTCGTCGAGCACCGCGACGCCGCCCTGGCCATGGGCTTCCCCGGCGTGATGGCCGGCCCGCTCGTGCGCTCGTCGTACCGCGCGGGACGGCTCTACGCGCAGGCCAAGCTCGCGCGCGGCGAGGCGCTGCCCGAGGGCATGGCCGAGCTCGCCGAGGAGGGCCCGGCCCGCCAGGAGGTCGGCGAGGTGCTCGCACGGTTGCGGTGACGAGCACGTGAACCCATAGGGCAGGATGGGGGCATGGCGAAGCAGGGCTCCGGCGCGGCGAGCAAGGAAGAGAAGAAGGCCGCCAAGCAGGCCGCGAGGGCGGCGCGTCGCGAGCGCTTCAGCCAGATCTGGCAGGCGTTCCAGATGCAGCGCCGCGAGGACAAGCTGCTCCTGCCGCTGATGATCGGCGCGGTGCTCGGCACCGGCCTCGTGCTGTTCCTGGTCGGCCTGCTCATCGGCCAGCAGTGGTTCCTGCTGCCCACCGGCATCCTGCTCGGCGTCCTGCTGGCGGTGATCATCTTCGGTCGCCGGGTGCAGCGGAACGTCTACGCCAAGGCGAGCGGCCAGCCCGGCGCCGCCGGCTGGGCGCTCGACACCATGCGCGGCCAGTGGCGGGTCAGCCAGGCCGTCGCGGGCACGACGCAGCTCGACGCCGTGCACCGGGTGATCGGCCGCCCCGGCGTCGTCCTCGTGGCCGAGGGCGCCCCGCACCGCACGAAGAGCCTCGTCGCGCAGGAGAAGAAGCGCGTCGCCCGGATCGTCGGCCAGGTGCCGATCTACGAGGTCATGGTCGGCGAGGACGAGGGCCAGGTCCCGCTGGCGAAGCTGCAGCGGCACATGACGAAGCTGCCGCGCAACATCGACAAGAAGCAGATGGAGACGGTGGAGAAGCGCCTCGCCGCGCTCGCCAACCGCAGCGGCCCGGCCATGCCCAAGGGCCCGGTGCCGAAGAACGCGCAGCAGCTCAAGGGCATGCAGCGCACCGCCCGCCGGCGCTGAGCGCGCCCACCGACCGCATCCGCCTACCGTGTCCGGACCACCACCGTCCGGCTCGCGCGGTCCTGCACACCGCGGGAGTCGCGGTCGACGATCAGCGCGGGGATGACGAAGAACACGGACAGGGTCCGCACCAGCGTCCACAGCAGCCCGACGCCCGCCTTCTCCGGCCGGTCGAGGCGCACGACGCGCAGGCCGAGCAGCACCATCGCGGGCGTCGCGCCGACGATCGCCACGGGCACGACCATGATCAGCGCCCAGGTCAGCAGGCTCCAGTTCTGGGGCAGCGCGGGGTAGGTGAACAGGCCCGCGAGCAGGCTGGCGATCAGCGCGTCGAGCAGGAACTGCGCGCCGCGGCGGCCCAGCGTCGCCACCGAGCCGGGACCGCGTTCGGGCAGGCCGAGGCGCTCGCCGGGGTGGCCCTCGGACTCCGGCGCCCCGCGTGGGGCCGACCCGCGTGCCTCCGGCGGCCGCGTCGCGCGGCGTTCGGCGGTGTCGCCGGGAGCGTCGGACGGAGTGCGGGAGGGCGTGTCGGCGGGAGGGGCGGAGCCGTCCAGCCATTCACGGAACCACGACACCGTGACAGGCTACGGCGGACCGGGAGCGCGGGCGGGCTGGAGACGACGGCGAGACCGCAGCGGTACCGCTGCGTCGCCGCCCGAGCACCCGGTGCGCGTTAACTGCTGTGAAACATGCTGGTGACGACCGAGCAACAGCACCCACCTAGCGTCGGGATCACCTGGACCGGTCACGGTCGATGCCCCCGATCAGTGGGTACGGTGCGATCCGCTGACCACTCGACCCCCGTCGTCACCGGCAAGCGTGTGAAGGAGCCACCGAGGGTGTTCAACAATCAGGACGAGGTCTTCAAGTACATCTCCGACGAGGGGGTGAAGTACGTCGACGTCCGCTTCTGCGACCTGCCGGGGCAGATGCAGCACTTCACCGTGCCGGCGTCGGAGTTCGACGAGGACGTGTTCACCACCGGCTTCGCCTTCGACGGTTCGTCGATCACCGGTTTCCAGAGCATCAACGAGTCGGACATGTCGCTGCTGCCCGACATCGCGACGGCCCGCATCGACCCGTTCCGCGCGCAGAAGACCCTCAACGTCAACTTCTTCGTGCACGACCCGCTGACCCTCGAGGCCTACAGCCGCGACCCGCGCAACGTCGCCCGCAAGGCCGAGAAGTTCCTCTCGACCGTCGACGTCGCCGACACCTGCTTCTTCGGCCCCGAGGCGGAGTTCTACATCTTCGACTCGGTGCGCTACGAGTCGAAGGCCAACGGGACGTTCTACGAGGTCGACTCGGTCGAGGGCGCCTGGAACGCCGGACGCGACGAGCCGGGCGGCAACAAGGGCAACAAGATCGCCTTCAAGGGCGGGTACTTCCCCGTCGAGCCGACCGACCAGAGCTCCGACCTGCGCGCCGCCATCGGCACCAACCTCATCAACGCCGGCTTCGAGCTCGAGAAGCTGCACCACGAGGTCGGCACCGGCGGCCAGGCCGAGATCAACTACAAGTTCAACACGCTGCTGCACGCCGCGGACGACCTGCAGCTGTTCAAGTACATCGTCAAGAACACGGCGTGGCAGGCCGGCAAGAGCGTGACCTTCATGCCGAAGCCGCTCGCCGGCGACAACGGCTCGGGCATGCACTGCCACCAGTCGCTGTTCAAGGGCGGCGAGCCGCTGTTCTACGACGCCAACGGCTACGCGGGGCTGTCGGACCTGGGCCGCCACTACATCGGCGGCATCCTGCACCACGCCCCCAGCCTGGTCGCGTTCACCAACGCCACGGCGAACTCGTACCACCGCCTGGTGCCCGGCTTCGAGGCCCCGATCAACCTGGTCTACTCGAACCGGAACCGCTCGGCCTGCGTCCGCATCCCGATCACCGGCGACAACCCGAAGGCCAAGCGCCTCGAGTTCCGCTGCCCCGACTCGTCGGGCAACCCGTACCTGTCCTTCGCCGCCATGATGATGGCCGGCCTCGACGGCATCCGGAACAAGATCGAGCCGCCGACGCCGATCGACAAGGACCTCTACGAGCTGCCCCCGGAGGAGGCCGCGAACATCGCGCAGGTCCCGGCCAGCCTCGACGCCGCGGTGAACAACCTCGAGGCCGACCACGACTACCTGCTCGAGGGCGGCGTGTTCACCTCGGACCTCATCGAGAAGTGGATCGAGCTCAAGCGCGACGACGTCACGGGCCTGCGCCTGCGTCCGCACCCGTACGAGTTCGAGCTGTACTACAACTGCTGATCAGCGGCTGAGCCACGACGGCCCGGCACCCCGTCACCGGGGTGCCGGGTCGTCGTGCGTCAGCGGGGGTTCCGGCGGATCTGCAGGACCGCGAACGTGACCAGCACGATCCCCGCCACGCCGAGGGCGAAGAGCACGATCCCGATGGCCGGCCGCGGCGTGAACGTGAGCACCAGCCCGGCGACCAGGAGCACGGCGCTGATCACCCACCCGACCACGCAGCGGCGGATGGTGGTGAGACCGAGGGCCGAGAGCATGGACGCCATGCTGGCACGGCCGGGTCAGCGCCCGGACGGACCGTCGGGTGATCTCCTGTCCGGCACGTCCTCCCGCGGGGACAGCGCCGCCGCGACGACGTACTGGTAGACGTAGCGGATCTCCTCGCCGCGCCGCACGGGCAGGCACACCCAGCCCACCCACTCCCCCGTCGTCGTGCGCCGCCAGGCCAGGAGCTCGCCGGGGACCCGGCTCTGGAGGTCGACGCCCTCGGGCATCGGGCGGACGGGGCTCTCCCGCGGGCGCGGGTAGGCGATCGCGAGGTCGACCCAGACGCGCTTGACCTCGTCGCGCTGCAGCGCGCCGGACCGGTCGTTGCGGCGCTGCGCCGGACCTCGCTCATCGAACACGTGTTCGATCGTCGGGGATGGACGGCCCGAACGCCACCCACACGGCCGGGTGTGTCCGCCGACCCGGAGATCACCAGGACGTCAAGCACCTCGACGGGCCCCTCGAGGTGCCTGGCGTCCTCCTGATCTCCCCGCCAGGAGCGCCGTGGCTCAGTCCACCAGGTAGAAGACCCGGTCGACGACCGCCCGGGCGCGGCGGGTGACGCGGCGGTACTCGTCGAGGAACTCGCCGGGGTCGTCGTCGGGGTCGTGGCCCAGCGCCGAGGCAACGGCGGCGAGGTCGCGGCCGGAGCGCGGGACCTCGTCGGTCGGCCGCCCGCGCACGAGCGTGGCGGCGGCGCGGGCGTGGGTGGCCATGGTCCAGCCGGCGACGAGCTCCTCGGCGTCGCCCGCGTCGAGGAGGCCGGCCTTCGCGGCCGCGTCGAGGGCCTCGAGCGTCGAGGGGGTGCGCAGGGACGGCACCGCGCCGGCGTGCTGGAGCTGCAGGAGCTGCACGGTCCACTCGACGTCGGAGAGGCCGCCGGTGCCGAGCTTGGTGTGCAGGGCCTTGTCGGCGCGCCGCGGCAGGCGCTCGTTGTCGACGCGCGCCTTGATCCGCCGGATCTCGACGGCCTTCTCGTCGGGCAGCCCGTCGGCCGGGTAGCGGTACGGGTCGATGGCCTCGACGAACGCCGCGCCCAGCGCCTCGTCGCCGGCGACCGGGCGGGCGCGCAGGAGCGCCTGGTACTCCCAGGTGTCGGCGAGCTTGGCGTAGTACTGCCGGTAGGAGTCGAGGGTGCGCACGAGCGGCCCGCTCTTGCCCTCCGGCCGCAGCTTCGTGTCCACCTCGAGCGGCGGGTCGGGGCTCGGCGCGCCCAGGGCCGACACGGCCGCCTCCGCCACGGCCTTCGCGTACCGGACGGCCTCGGCGTCCTCGACACCGTCGGCGGGCTCGCACACGAACAGCACGTCGGCGTCCGACGAGTAGCCGAGCTCGGCGCCCCCGAGCCGCCCCATCCCGATGACGGCGATCCGGGCGGGCGCCGGGCCCCCGTCGACACCGCCCATCTGCCCGCGCTCGGCGGCGGCGAGGGCGGCCTGGAGCACCGCGACCCAGATGCTCGACAGCGCCCCGCAGACGGCGGGGACGTCGAGCAGGCCCAGCAGGTCGGCGCACGCCACCCGCACGAGCTCGATGCGGCGCATGGACCGCCCGACCTGGCCCGCGGAGCCCGGGTCGGTGTGCCGCGCGACGGCCCGGCGCAGCGACGCGGCGACCTCGTCGGGGCGGCGGGCGACGAGCTCGGCGTTCGGCCCGTCGCCGGCCAGGAGCCGCAGCACCTCGGGGGTCCGCGGCATCATCTCGGCGACCCAGCGCGAGGTCCCGAGCACGCGCATCAGCCGCTCGGCGGCCACGCCCTCGTCGCGCAGGTAGCCCAGGAACCAGGGCGTGTCGGCGAGGGCCTCGGACACCTTGCGGTAGGCGAGCAGCCCGTGGTCGGGGTCGGCGGAGTGGCCGAGCTCGTCGAGCAGGACGGGCAGCAGCGCACGCTGGATGCGGCTCGCGCGGCTGACGCCGCTGGTCAGGGCCTGCAGGTGGCCGAGCGCGCCCTGCGGCGACGTCCACCCCAGCGCCTTGAGCCGGCGCATCGCCGACTCGGAGGTGAGGACGAGGGCCTCGCCCGGCACGCGGGCCACCGACTCGAGCAGCGGGCGGTAGAAGAGCTTCTCGTGCAGGCGCCGCACGCGCACCGTGTGCCGCGAACGCTCGTGCTGGAGCACCCCGACCGCGTCGCGGGACCCGTCGGCGCGCAGCTTGGCCGCGCGCGCGAGCCAGCGCAGGCCCGCGGTGTCGTCGTCGGGCGGGAAGAGGTGGGTGCGGCGCATCTTCTGCAGCTGCACGCGGTGCTCGAGCAGCCGCAGGAAGCGGTACGAGGCGGCGAGGTTCGCGGCGTCGTCGCGGCCGATGTAGCCGCCGTCGGCGAGGGCGGCGAGCGCCTCGAGGGTGTTCTGGCTGCGGATGGTCTCGTCGCCCCGGCCGTGGACCATCTGCAGCAGCTGCACGGCGAACTCGACGTCGCGCAGCCCGCCACGGCCGAGTTTGAGCTCGCGGTCGGCGTGCTCGGCGCGGATGTGGTCGACGACCCGCCGGCGCATGGCGCGGACGTCGGCGACGAAGTCGTCGCGGTCGGCGGCGCTCCACACCATCGGCGCGAGGGCTTCGCAGTACTCGCGGGCCAGGTCCTCGTCGCCGGCCACCGGGCGGGCCTTGAGCAGCGCCTGGAACTCCCAGGTCTTCGCCCAGCGCTCGTAGTAGGAGACGTGCCCGTCGAGCGTGCGGACCAGCGCGCCCTGCCGGCCCTCCGGGCGCAGGTTGGCGTCGACCTCGAGGAACGCCTCGGTGGCGACGCGCATCATCGTCGAGGCGAGCCGGGTGGCGACGTCGGTGGGGCCCTCGGCCACGAAGATCACGTCGATGTCGCTGACGTAGTTGAGCTCGCGGCCGCCGCACTTACCCATACCGATGACGCCGAGCCGGCAGGGCAGCGGATCGTCGGGCTGGCGGTCGTCCTTGCTGCCCAGCGCGTCGGCGACCGTCGCGTCGGCGACCGCGAGGGCGGCCCGCAGGCCGGCGGCGGCGAGGTCGGCGAGCGCGGAGGCGACGACCTCGACGGGCACGACCGGCAGGTCCGGCTCGCACACCGACTGCAGGTCGGCGGCGGCCAGCGCCAGCACCTCGTCGCGGTAGGCCAGGCGCAGCACCCCGATGCCGGCCGGTTCGAGCACCGTCGCGCGGGGCGCGCCCGCGGCGTCACGGGCGTGCTCGGCCCCGACCGCGGCGAACAGCGTCTGCGTGCGCTGCTCGAGGTCGGGCAGCTGCGAGGCGTCGTAGGTGCGCCCGGGGGTGTGCTCGGTGCGCAGGGTGCGCCAGCGGTCGGGGTGGCCGATGAGGTGGTCGCCGAGGGCGGTGGAGCCGCCGAGCACCGAGAGCAGCCGCCCGCGCAGGCCCTGGTCGGTGCGCAGGGCCTCGTCGAGCGCCGACCAATCCTGCTCGCCCATCGCCTCGCGCAGCCGCTCGACGGCGAGCAGGGCGAGGTCCGGGTCGGGGCTGCGCGCCAGCGCCCAGACGACGAGCTCGGCGCCCGCGACCGGGGCGTCCTCGTCCCACCAGCCGAGCGCCCCGAGGCGGGGGCCGGCGTCGGGGTCGGTCAGCCCGAGGCGCGCCGGTGCGCGGTGGGCGCGGGTCATGCGGTCACCGACCCGGTCACAGCGCCGGTCACAGCGTCGGCAGGTACGTCGCCAGCTCGTACGGGGTGACGTTGCGCCGGTAGGCGTCCCACTCCGCGCGCTTGTTGCGCAGGAAGAAGTCGAAGACGTGCTCGCCGAGGACCTCGGCCATGAGCTCGGAGCGCTCCATCGCCGCGAGCGCGCCGTCGAGGTTCTGGGGCAGCGTCTCGTAGCCCATCGCGCGGCGCTCGCCCTCGGAGAGCATCCACACGTTGTCCTCCGCGGCCGGCGGCAGCTCGTAGCCCTCGGCCACCCCCTGCAGGCCGGCGCCGAGGATCGCCGCGTAGGCCAGGTAGGGGTTCGCGGCGGTGTCGATGGTGCGCACCTCGACCCGGCGCGACGACGCCTTGCCCGGCGAGTACATCGGCACGCGGACCAGCGCCGAGCGGTTCGCGTGGCCCCAGCACACCGTCGTCGGGGCCTCGCCGCCGACGATCAGGCGCTTGTAGGAGTTGACGAACTGGTTGGTCACCGCGGAGATCTCGCGCGCGTGGCGCAGCACGCCGGCGACGAACGCCTTGCCGGTCTTGGACAGCTCGTAGGGCTCGGACGCGTCGTGGAAGGCGTTCTGGTCGCCCTCGAAGAGGCTGACGTGCGTGTGCATCGCCGAGCCGGGGTGCTCGGTGAACGGCTTGGGCATGAAGGACGCGTTCACACCCTGGGTGATCGCGACCTCCTTGACGATGTAGCGGAAGGTCATGATGTTGTCCGCCATCGTCAGGGCGTCGGCGTAGCGCAGATCGATCTCCTGCTGGCCCGGCCCGCCCTCGTGGTGGCTGAACTCCACCGAGATGCCCATGGCCTCGAGCGCCTCGATGCAGCGGCGCCGGAAGTGCGGCGCGACGTCGTGGCTGGCCTGGTCGAAGTAGCCGCCGGTGTCGGCGGGCACCGGGGGCGTGCCGTCCCCGGGCAGGTCGCGCAGCAGGTAGAACTCGATCTCCGGGTGCACGTAGCAGGTGAATCCCGCCTCGGCGGCCCGCGAGAGGCTGCGGCGCAGCACGTGACGCGGATCGGCCCACGACGGCGAGCCGTCGGGCATCGTGATGTCGCAGAACATGCGCGCCGAGTAGTGCCCGCCGCCCGCGGTCTCCCACGGGAGCACCTGGAACGTCGACGGGTCGGGCTTGGCGACCATGTCCGACTCGTAGACCCGCGCGAAGCCCTCGATCGCCGACCCGTCGAACCCGATGCCCTCGGCGAAGGCGCCCTCGAGCTCGGCCGGGGCGACCGCCACCGACTTGAGGTAACCGAGCACGTCGGTGAACCACAGCCGCACGAAGCGGATGTCGCGCTCCTCCAGCGTGCGCAGGACGAACTCCTGCTGGCGATCCATGCCGCCGACCCTAGGTCCGGGTACAGATCCTCGAAAGACGGGGCCTGGTCACGTCAGGACGCGGGGCACGTCGCGCCGGGCGGCGCGGGGGTGCCGTCGACGAGGTAGCGGGTCGCGATGTCGTCGACGCACGGCGAGCTCTGGAACACCGCGGTGTGCTCGTCGCCGACCTTCGTCAGCAGCGAGCCGTTCAGCGCGCGGGCCAGCTCCACGCCCGCCTGGTACGGCGTGGCCGGGTCGCCGGTGGTCGAGACGACCAGCGGCGGCGCGAGGCCCGGGACCTGCGGCACGTGCGGCTGGCTCGTCGGCGGGGTCGGCCAGAACGCGCAGCTGTCGCGCGCCGAGGAGACCCCGCGCCCGCTGTCGAGGAACGGCGCGGCCTCGTTGTAGGCCTCGGCGCGGGCCAGGGACTGGGCCGGGTCGGTGACGCGCGGGTCGTCGGCGCAGCGGACCACCTCGAACGCGTCCTGCGACGAGGCGTAGCTGCCGTCGCGGTTCCGCTCGTAGTACTCGTCGGCGAGCGTCATCAGCGCGCCGCCCTGGCCGGCCCGCAGGTCGTTCAGCGCGCGGACCAGCCGGGGCCAGTAGGTCTCGACGTAGAGCGCGTTGATGGTGCCCTGCTGCGCGTCGGCGTAGGACAGCACGCGCCCGTCGGGCAGGGGCAGCGGCGCGTCGATCAGCGGCCGGGTGAGCTGCTGGTAGGCCTGGGTGGTGCGCGCCGGGTCCTGGCCCAGCGGGCAGTTCGGCCGCGACGCGCAGTCGCGGGCGAAGGCGTCGAACGCGCCCTGGAAGCCGCGGCCCTGCTCGATGAGCTCGGTGGTCGGGTCCTGGTCGGGGTCGAGCGCGCCGTCGAGCACCATCGCCCGGACGTTCGCCGGGAACTGCTCGGCGTACGTGGAGCCGATCCGGGTGCCGTAGGAGTAGCCGAGGTAGGTCAGGCGCGGGTCGCCGAGCGCCGCCCGCAGCACGTCCATGTCCCGGGCGACGTCGCGGGTGCCCGCGTTGGCGAGCAGGTCGAGACCGCTGCGCTCGGCGCAGAGCTCGGCGGTGCGGCGCTCCTCGGCCTCCGTCTGGGCGACGCCGGCGGGCGAGGCGTCGGTGTCGTCGTCGCGGCGGTCGGCGTCGCGCTCGGCGGGCTCGAGGCAGCGGATCGCGGGCTCGCTCGCCCCGACGCCGCGGGGGTCGAAGCCGACGACGTCGAAGCGTCGGCCGACGTCGGTCTGCGCCAGCGACGTCGACAGGTACGCGGCGGTCTGGACGCCCGAGGCCCCCGGCCCGCCCGGGTTGATCACCAGCGAGCCGATGCGCTCCGGCGACGCCGGCGCCGCGTGGCGCAGCACGGCGATCGTCCCGGTGCGCTCGTCCGGCCGCGCGTAGTCGAGCGGCACCTCGAGGCGCGCGCACTGCAGCGCGGGGTCGGCGTAGATCTGCCGGTCCTCGTCGGTGGCCGCGAACGGCACGCACGGTCCCCACGCGAGCTGCTGGCCGTAGAACCGCTCCAGCCCCGGCGGCGCCGCGGCGGCCGGGTCGGGCACCGCGACCCCGGGCACCACCTGCGCGCACGCCCCCAGCACGACCGCGGCGACCCCGAGGACGGCGGCGACCAGGGCACTCGGGCGACGGCGGTGTCGGACGGGGGCGGGGCGCACGGCGGCCACCTTCCCACGCGGCCCGTGATCGTCCGGTGACGGGCTCGGCAGCCGGCTCCCGGTGTGCGGATGAGCATTTCTCGGTGCCCGACCCCGACGCGACCCCTGCGGGCCCGGCCGAGGCTCGGGCCATGGACGACGGGCATGTGGTGGTGTGTGGCGCGGGCGTCGTAGGTCTCGCGCTGGCGATGATGCTGGCGGGTGACGGCCGCCGCGTGACCGTGCTGGAGTCCGACCCGGCACCGGCACCCGACGCTGCCGCGGCGGCGTGGTCGGCGTGGTCCCGGCGCGGGGTGGCCCAGTTCCACCAGCCGCACTGCGTCTTCCCCCGGTTCCGCCACATCTGCGACGAGGGCCTCCCGGGCGTGACCGACGCGCTCCTCGGCGTCGGCTGTCGAGCCTTCGACCCCCTGGACGCCTCCCCGCCGTCCCTCGGCGACCATGCACCCCGACCCGATGACGGCCGGCTCCGATGGGTCACCGGCCGTCGCCCGGTGCTCGAGGCCGTGCTGGCGCAGCGGGCCGAGCACCAGCCGATGCTCACCGTCCGCCGCGGGGTCCGGGTCACCGGCCTCCTCGACGGACCCCGTGTCCTCGAGGGCGTCCCCCACGTCGCCGGTGTGATCACCGATCGCGGCGAGCGCCTCCGCGCCGACCTGGTCGTCGACGCCATGGGCCGCCGCACGCCGGCGGACGCCTGGCTGGCCGACCTCGGCGCCGTCCCGCCGGAACGCGTCGCGGAGGACAGCGGCTTCGCCTACTACACGCGCTACTTCTCGGGCCCGCTGCCCGAGTGGCAGTCGGGGCCCCTGACGCCGTACGGGACGGTCACGGTCCTGACGCTGCCGTCCGACAACGACACGTGGTCGGTGACGGTGTTCGGGAGCTCCGGGGACGTGCCGGTCAAAGAGCTGCGACGCCCCGACTGCTTCGACCGCGTCCTTCACGGCTTCCCGCTCCAGGCGCACTGGGTGGACGCGCCGGCGGAGCCGGGTGTCGAGGTCATGGCGGGAGTGCTCGACCGCACCCGCTCGCTCGTCGTCGACGGCTCGCCGGTCGTCACGGGCTTCACCGCGGTCGGGGACGCCTGGGCCTGCACCAACCCGTCGGCCGGCAAGGGCATCAGCGTCGGACTGATGCACGCCGAGCTGCTCCGTGATGTCCTGCGCGTCCACCCCGACGAGCCGACCGCGTTCGCCGCGGCCTTCCACGAGCTCGGGGACGACCGGGTCGCGCCCTACGTGCGGAACCAGCTGCGCGCCGACCGGGCCCGCGTCGCGGAGATGGACGCCCTGCGCCGCGGCGAGGCACCGCCCGCCCCCGATCCCGACGTCGCCGCCTTCGCCGCGGCGGCGATGGAGGACCCCGAAGTCTTCCGCGCCCTCCTCGAGGTCCTCACGTGCCTCGCCCTGCCCTCCGAAGTCCTCGCCCGGCCGCACATCGGCGCCGCCGTCGCCCGACGACGTGGCCAGGCACCCGAGCCACCGCCCGGCCCGGACCGCACGGAGCTGCTGGACCTCATCGCCGGGTGAGCCGCGCCCTTGCGTCGCTTTACACCGGCGGCGTGCTGCCCCGACGCTGGTCGACGCCGTGGTGGTGCGACCCGAGGAGCGCGCGATGGCCGACAGCACGACCACCGCGACGGCGCCCACGGCCGACCGGGTCGACGTCGACGCGATGCTCCGGGACCCCTACGAGACCTACGCCCGGCTGCGGGAGCAGGGACCCGTCGTCCGGGTGCGGCCCTGCAGCGCCACCTCGTCGTCGGGTACGCCGCGTGCCGCGCCGTGGAGGCCGACCAGGACACGTACTCGGCCGACGTCGGCGGCAGCGGGGCGACGATGGCCCGGGCGCTGGGCGCGAAGCCCATGCTGCGCAAGGACGGCCCCCGGCACGCCGTGGAGCGGGCGCCGATCACGCCGGGTCTGCGGGCGAAGAGCATCCGCGCGCTCTGGGCGCCGCGCTTCGAGCACAACGCGCGGGTCCAGCTCGACGTCCTCCGCGACCACGGCCCCGACCGGGCCGAGCTGAACCGCGACTACGCGGCGCCGGTGGCCGCGCGGAACCTCGTCGACCTCCTCGGGCTCCCCGAGGCCACGCCCGACGACGTGGCGCGCTGGTCGCACGCCTTCATCGCCGGGGTCGGGAACCTCGGCCACGACCCGGCGATCTGGGCGCGGTGCGAGGACGCCCGGCGGGAGGTCGACGAGCACCTCGACGCCCTGCTCCCCCACCTGCGCCGCCACCCGGACGCCTCCATGACCTCGGCGCTGGTCAACGCCGACCTCCCCGAGTCCGCGGTGCGGGCGAACGTCAAGCTGACGATCTCGGGCGGGCTCAACGAGCCGCAGCACATGGTCACGAACATCGTCTGGGCGCTGAGCCGGCACCCCGAGCAGCGCGACCGCGTCCTCGCCGACCCCTCGCTCTGGTCGGTCGTGTTCGACGAGGCGCTCCGGTGGCTCTCGCCGATCGGGATGTACCCCCGCGAGACGACCCGGACCACCGTGCTCGACGGCGTCGAGCTGCCGGCGGGGGCGGTGCTCGGCGTCGTGGTCGGCGCCGCCAACCGCGACCCCGCCGTGTTCGACCGCCCCGAGCGCTTCGACATCGCGCGGTCGGAGCGCGCGCACCTCGGCTTCGGGAGCGGGGTCCACCTCTGCCCCGGGCACTGGGCGGCCCGCATCGCGATCGGGGAGATCGCGGTCCCCCTGCTGTACGCGGCGTTGCCCGGCCTCCGCACCGACACCCGCCGGGACGAGGCGTGGTTCGGCTGGGTGTTCCGTGGTCTCACCGACCTCCCGGTGACGTGGGATCCGTCCTGACCCGCTCCCCGTTGTGAGGCTGGTCCCAGCGGGCGGCCGCCGCGTCCGCGCGGTGACACGGTGTGCTCATCCACCCCGACGACCCGGGGACCCGCCGCAGCCGGCGGGCCTCGAGGCAAGGACGGACGACGATGACGTCACCCCAGGGCACCGCTGCGTCGACTCCTTCTGGGCGTCCGAGGCGCACCCGCGTGCACCACCTGCAGGAGATGAAGGCCCGCGGCGAGCGCTGGCCGATGCTCACGGCCTACGACGTGAACACCGCGCGGATCTTCGACGAGGCGGGCGTGCCCGTCCTCCTCGTCGGCGACTCGGCGGGCAACACCGTGCTCGGCTACGACACCACGGTGCCGGTGACCACCGAGGAGCTGCTGATCCTCACCCGCGCCGTGGTGCGCGGGGCCCCGCACGCGCTGGTGGTCGCCGACCTGCCGTTCGGCAGCTACCAGGTCTCGGTCCAGCAGGCCGTCACCACCGCCGTCGACTTCATGAAGTCCGGCGGCGCGCACGCCGTCAAGCTCGAGGGCGGCGCGCACTACGCCGACCGCATCCGCGCCATCGTCGACGCCGGCATCCCGGTGATGGCGCACCTCGGCTTCACCCCGCAGAGCGAGCACGCCCTCGGCGGCTACCGCGTGCAGGGCCGGGGTGACGACGCCGCCGAGAAGCTCCTCGCCGACGCCCGCGCGGTCACCGAGGCCGGCGCGTTCGCGGTCGTCCTCGAGATGGTGCCCGCGCACGTCGCCAAGCGGGTGACGGCCGAGGTGCCGATCCCGACCGTGGGCATCGGCGCCGGCCCGGAGTGCGACGCCCAGGTGCTGGTCTGGACCGACATGGTCGGGCTCTCCGACCCGTCGCGGCGCACCCCGCGCTTCGTCAGGCGCTACGCCGAGATGGGCTCGGTGCTCGCCGACGCCGCGAGCACCTACGCCCGCGAGGTGCGCGAGGGCGTCTTCCCGGGCCCCGAGCACAGCTTCGACTAGGTCGCCACCCGGTCGGCGATCAGGCGCGCCACAGCGGACGGGTCCTCGAGCGGCATGGCGTGCCCGACGCCGGGCAGGGCGATCAGCTCGGCGCCGGGCACCCAGTCGGCGAGCATCCGCGTGGTCTCCTCGTGGGACCGCGTGGCGCCCTCCAGCCCGTAGACGAACGTCGTCGGGACCGCGATCCGGCCCGCAGTGGCCTCGTCGATCGGCCACTCCATGGCGGCGACGACCTCGTCGGTGAGGAAGAACCGCGAGTCGCGGACGATGCGCTCGATCGCGTCGCCCCCGAGGCGGTGCCGGGCGAGGGCGGCCCAGCCCGGCCCGCACACGCCCGTCATGAACGTGTCGACGGCGCCGCGGACGTCGCCGGCCTGCGCCGCGCCGATGGCGGGGCCGACGGACGTGCGGACGAGCTCCTCCGCGGACGGGCCGGCGGGGCTCGGCGCCGGCTCGAGGAGCACCAGCCGCGCGACGGCCTCGGGGGCGTCGAGCGCGCCCTGCAGGGCCATGCTCGCGCTCGACGAGTGCCCGACCCACGTCGCCCGCTCGATCCCGAGTTCGCCGAGCAGCCGGCGGGCGTGCCGGGCGTGGTCGGCGAAGGTGAGGTGGCCCTCGGGGGTCGAGCTGTCGCCGTAGCCGGCGCGCTGGACCTCGACGAGGCGCACGCCGTCGAGGGCGGGCTCGTCGAACACCGGGGCGAACCACTCCCCGGACCCGCCGGCGTGCAGCAGCAGGACCGGGGCCCCGGTGCCGCGCTCGCGGTAGCGCAGTCGGACGTCGCCCAGGTCGACGACGTCGGTGGTGATCTGGTGTGTGTGCGTCATGCCCGGAACGGTGCTCGCCGGGCGCGGCCCGCGACTCCGTGCGCCGCACGGATCCAGCGGGGTCAGGGCGGGATCGCTCTCCGCAGCTCACCCCGGCTCGTCGCGCCCGTCTTGGCGAGCAGGTTGCCGACGTGCGTCTCGACGGTCCGCCGGGACACGACCAGGCGCTCCGCGATCTCCGGGTTCGCGAGCCCCTCGCCGACCAGGCGCAGGACCTCCATCTCGCGACCCGTGACGCCCTGCGCGCGCAGGGTCGGCGGCACGTCGGTGAGGTCGCGCTGCGGGCGCGGCACCGGCGCCCCGAGCGCGCGCAGCCGCGCCCGGGACCACGCGGCGAGCCGGTCCTCGCCGGTGCCCGCGGTCCACGCGAGGATCTCGTGCAGGACGGGGACCGGGTCGCCGAGCACGCGCCCACCGTGCTCGAGCAGGAGGCCGCGCAGCAGGTGGCGGAAGAACGGCCGGGACGTCACGAGGGCGTCGCCGGCGGCGAGCTCGGCGGACGGGTCGTCGCCGCGGTGCGCCGCGGCGATCGCGTCGCAGAAGTGCAGGGCCGCCCGGTTCAGCACCTGGACCAGCACGTCCGAGCCCCGCAGCTCCTCGCGCGGCGCGGGGTCGTCGGGGTCGAGCGCGGTCCGCAGCACGGCGCGCTCGCCCCACGACGGCGTCGGGTTCGCGCTCTCGGCGCGGCGCAGGACGTCGATCGCGGCGTCGTAGCAGGGGAGGGCCGCGGCGACGTCGCCCGCGAGCCAGCGGTCGTGGGCCCGGGCCAGCGCCTCCGCGCTCTCCACGTGCACCGGGTTCGCCGAGAGCGCCGCCGCCTCGGCGAAGAGGGCGTCGACCTCGTCGAACCGGTCGGCGAACACCCGCCCACGCGCCACGAAGGCCAGCGCGTGCCCGCGAAACCCCCGCAAGCCGAGGCGGCCGGCGCGCTCCGCGACGCGCTCGGCCGCGACCGCGCTCGCGACCGGCCCCGCGCTCCCGTTGTCGACCGCCACCAGCTGCAGCTCGAGCATGACGGCCGTCCCGACCATGCCCGCCTCCTGCGCCAGCTCCCGGGCGCGGCGCAGGGACTCGCCGCCGCCCGTGCCGAACATGTCGGCCACGCCGAGCTCGGAGAGCGCGCGGAGGCGCCACGCCGTCAGGCCGTGCCGCTCGGCGATCTCCGCGGCGCGACGGAACGCGGCCGCCGACCGCTCCGGGTCGTCGCGGCGGTGGGCCCGTCCGACCACCTCGAGGGCCTCGCAGGCCGCCTCCGGCGCCCGGGTCTCGGCGGCCGCGACGGCGGGCTCCGCCAGGCGCAGGGCCTCGGAGACCTCGCCGACGCCCAGCGCGACGTGGGCGGCGAGGGCGAGCACGCGCGGGTCGTCGTCCCGCCCCCGGGCGAGCAGGGCCCGGGCCTCGTCGAACCGTTCGGCGGCGACGCACGCGCGGGCCAGGGCGACCGCGAGCGCGGTGCGCGCCGGCTCCGCGGCGCCGGGGAGCAGGTGCCCGCCGACGGCCAGCGCCTCGTCGGTGCGGGCGGCCAGGGCGAGCACCTCGACGCGCTCGAGCGCGACCGGCAGCCGCTGGGCCTCCCCCGCCAGCGCCGTCGCCTGCTCGAGGACACCGAGGGCCGCGGCCGGCGCGCCCGCGGCCCGGTGCTCGCGGGCGTGGCGCAGCAGGAGCTCGGCGGCGCGGTCGGGATCGCCGCCGCGGGCGTGGAGCTCGGCGACGCGGGCGAGCCGCGGGCCGGCGAGGTCGTCGGCGTCGAGGGCCGCGGCGGCCCGGGCGGCGAGGACGGCGCGCTCGGGGCCGGTGAGGGCCGCGAGCACCGCGTCCTGGGTCAGCGCGTGCCGCCAGCGCAGCCCGCCGTCCGCGTCCGGGACGAGCAGGCGGGCCTCCACCGCGCGGCGCAGCGCCGCGGCCGCGTCAGCGTCGTCGACGCCGGCGGCGGTCGGCAGCAGGTCCCACGCCAGGTCGCGCCCGAGCAGGGCCGCCACCCGGACCACGTCCCGGTCGCCCGCGTCCAGGGCGGCGACCCGCGCGGCCACCGCCTCGGCGAAGGCCTCCGGGACCTCGACGGGCAGCGGCCCCGACGCGCGCCAGTGACCGTCACGCCGGGTGATCGCGCCGGCGTCGGCCAGGCGCGTGGCGAGCTCCTCGACCAGCAGCGGCAGCCCGTCGGCGGCCGCCACGACGTGGTCGCGGACGTCGTCGGCGAGCGCGGCCCCGAGCACCGCGCCCGCCAGCGACGCCGCGTCGTCGCGGGCCAGACGCCCGAGCTCCACCACCGGGACCCGCGCGCGACGCAGCGGCGCGAAGCCCTCCGGCGGCCGCTCGTCGGAGCGCACCGAGCCGAGCACCCGGACGCCGCCGCCGAGCCGGCCGGCGAGGTACTCGAGCACGGCGAGGGTGTCGCGGTCGGCCCAGTGCAGGTCGTCGAGCACCACGACCGCGCGCCCCTCCCCCGCGATCACCCCGAGCAGCTCGACGACGGCCTCGCCGAGCACGAGGACCGGGTCGACGAGGTACGGGGCGGTCGCGGTGATCGCCGGGCCCGCCGTCCACGCGGGCAGCACCCGGGCGAGGACCGCGCGGAACGGGGCGAGGCGCGGCTGGTCGGCGAGCGCCGGGCTCGCGACGGCGGCCAGCGCCTCGGCGAGCGGGCGGTAGGGCCCGCCGCCGGGCACGGCGTGCCCGCGCAGCACGCGCGCGCCCGCGGCCGTGGCGCGCACGGCGACCTCGTCGAGCAGTCGGGTCTTGCCGCTGCCCGCCTCGCCGGCGACCAGCGTCACCCCGCCGGGCCCGGACAGCGCCGCCGCGACCAGGGCCGCGACCTCGTCGTCACGCCCGATCAGCGGTGCCGCACCCGGCCCGGCCTGCATCGACCCAGTGTGGGTAACCGCGGCCATGGCCGAGAAGAGCAGCGAGCAGATCCGCTCCGAGTTCGACGACGTCGTGAACATGAGCGCGAAGGAGCTCGAGGACTGGCTGGGCACCGACGAGTCGCAGTCGGTAGGCCAGTCGTCGGGCGACGACGACGAGTCGACGGGCCACTTCATGGGCCGGCGGATCGTCGAGATCCAGAAGAAGGACGAGGGTGAGCTCGACGACGACGACCTCGCGGCGATGAAGAAGGTCCACGGCTACGTCGCGCGGCACACGAAGCAGAAGCCCTCGAAGGAGGACATCGAGACCTCGAAGTGGCGCTACTCGCTCATGAACTGGGGCCACGACCCCCTGAAATGAGGTGCGCTGCGCGCTGGTGAGCAGAAAGGAGGGCTGGAGCACTTCTTTCTGCTCACCTGCGCTGCGCGCACCTCACTGCAGGTCGGTGATCTTGATGCCGGCGTGCACCTTGTAGCGCCGGTTGATCGCGATGAGGTTCGCCGTCAGGCACTCCACCTGATAGGCGTTGCGCAGCCGCCCGCCGTAGATCCCGCGCACGCCCGGGATCGCGTCGGCGAGGGCGCGCACGACGTCGGTGGCCTCGCGGTCGTCGCCCAGCACGAGGACGTCGCAGTCGACCTCGTCCTGCTCCAGGTCGGCGAGCAGCACCGCGGAGACGTTGTGGAACGCGGCGGTGACCCGCGACTCGGGCAGCAGCTGCTCGGCCTGCTGCGCGGCGCTGCCCTCCTCCACCGGCAGCGGGTACGGGCCCCTCTTGTCGAACCCGATCGGCACGACGCAGTCGACGACGATCTTGCCCTTGAGCTGCTCGGCGAGCCCCCGCAGCGTCTCGGCGTGCGACTCCCACGGCACGGCGGCGACGACGACGTCGGCCTCGGCCGCGCAGGTCGCGTTGTCCGCGCCCCGGACGTGGTCGACGCCCGCGGCCTGGCAGTACTCCTGCGCCGAGTTCTCGGCGCGCTCGGCCGCACGGGAGCCGACGATGACCTCGATGCCCGCGCGGGCCCAGCGCAGCGCCAGCCCCTGGCCCTGGTTGCCGGTGCCGCCGAGCACGCCGACGGTCAGGGTGGTCGGGTCCACGGCCCCGTCTGAGGACGAGTCGGACGAGGTCGGTGCGTTCACGGTGCGGGCTCCCAGCACGAACGGTCAGGACGGACGGTCTCTACCACGATCAGCCGGTGACCAACCCGGTGAGCATCCCGGCGAGCTCGGTGTGCAGCGCCGCGACCGCGGCGTCGGCGGCCGGCACGGCGGCGGTGAATCCGTAGAAGCCGTGCACGAGGGCGGGGTGCTCGCGACGGCGGGCGTCCACGCCGGCGGCGGCGAGCGCGTCGGCGAAGGCGTGACCGGCGTCGCGCAGCGGGTCGTAGCCGGCCGTCGCGACGATCGTCGGCGGGAACCCGGCGAGCGTCCCCGCGCGCAGCGGCGAGAGCCGGACGTCGCCGCGCGGGTCGTGACCGGCGAGGTAGAGCTTGGAGCAGGCGCGGACGTCGGACGCGGTGAGCCAGTAGCCCTCGGCGTTCTCCCGCACCGAGGCGTAGCGGCCCTCGAAGTCCGGCGGCGGGTAGACGAGCAGGCAGGCCGCCGGGGCCCGTCCCTCGTCGCGCAGGGCCAGTGCGGTGACCGCCGCGAGGTTCGCGCCGGCGCTGTCCCCGACCAGCGCGAGCGGCCGCGTCCCGTCGTGCAGGGCCCGGACGGCGGCGAGGGTGTCGTCCAGCGGCGTCGGGAACGGGTGCTCGGGCGCGAGGCGGTGGTCGAGGGCGGCGACGTCGGCGCCGAGGTCGCCGGCGAGCCGGGCGGCGACGGCGTCGTAGGCGTCGCCCCCGCCGAGCACCCAGCCGCCGCCGTGCACGAACACGACGAGGGCGTCCGAGGTCCGGTCAGCCGCCCGGTGCCACCGCACCGCGACCCCGCCCGCCTCGTCGACCTCCGGCGCGCGCGCCGGGCGGCCCGCCGCCTCGATCATCTGGGCGGCGAACCGGGCCCGGGCCTCGCGGACACCCTCGACACCCTCGACACCCTCGACACCGTCCGCGCCGCCGGTCGACCCGGGCACGGTGCCGGCGAACATGGCGGGCTGGTCGGCCCACCGGTCGAGCAGCGCGCGCACGCCCGGGTCGAGGGGCGCGCGGTCGGTGTCGGCCTCGGGTCCGTCGGGTACGGCGCTCATCGGCGCCACCCTAGGACTCGGCGCAGGTTCACCTGCTCGGGTCATCCCCGCCATCCGGGTGACCCGGGGATGATGATCGGCGACGACGGGGACCCGCCGTTGCCGAATCGATACCGAAGGCGGGGAACCTCCCGGCCCCCACGGGCGTCATCACCGGTGTCGATCCCCGCGACGCCCCGGAGCTCGCCGGCCTGCCCGGCCGCGAGCGCCGGCGCGGCTCCCCGACGCGCCCCCGCCTGGACCCTCACGACCTCGAAGGACCGACGCACCGCGATGGCTCTCCCCTGGCCGCACAGCACCCCGACCCTGCCCCGTCCCGTCCCCGCGCCGAGTCCGGCCGCGCGCGCCGCGGCGCTCACCGACCGCGTCGGCACCGCCGCGCGTCGCCACCCCGCGCTGGTCCGCCTCGGGGAGATCGCGACCAGCCCGCTCACCGCGCTGGTCGTCATGCTCCTCGGCCTCGCGCTGCTCTTCGTCCTGCCCACCGTCGGGCTGCCGTTCGTGGCGCTCGTGGTCCTGCCGGCGGTCGTGTTCCACCTGCGCCCCGAGCGCCGCACCGCGCTGCGTCGCCCCCTGGGCTGACCGGCGCGCCCCGGGTCCCGCACCGACGGCCCCGCTCCCCACGAGGGGGCGGGGCCGTCGGCGTTCCGGGCCGGGGAGCCCCGTGGTGCGGGTCGGCTCAGCCGTCGCCCGCCGACCCGCTCGTGGGGGTGCCCGACGACGGCTCCGACGACGGGCTGCTCGGCTCCGTCGAGGGCGAGGTCGGCTCCGTGGTCGGCTCGGTGGTCGGCTCGGTGGTCGGCTCCGTGGTCGGCTCCGTGGAGGACCCGGTCGTCGGGGTGGTGCTCGGGGTCGTGCTGGGCGTGGTGCTCGGCGTCGTCGTCCCCGGCCGGGTGGTCGGGCGCCCGCCGGTCGACGAGGTCGGGCGAGGCCGGTCGTCGCCCCGGGCCACGGGCGCCGAGCGGTGCGCGGCGTCGACGCGGGCCGGCGCCGGTGCGGCCGGGCCCGGGTCCGCCGTGGCGGCCGGGGCCGGCGGCACCGGGAGGGGCTGCTGGTCGGCGCGCAGGTCGAGGTCCGCGACGGTCGGGGTGATCGTCGTGGCGGACGGGAGCACCGCGCCGATCGGCGCGAGCGCGGGGGCCGCCCAGGGCAGGGGGCTGTCGTGCTCGGCCTCCGCGACCGGCAGGCCGACGCTGGTCGAGGACTGGGTGATCGTCTGGTAGACCGCCGTGGACAGCGACGCCGCGCCGACGACCCCGACGCCGAGGCCCGCGAGGACCCGGGTCCGCCGCTCCCGTCGCCGGTCCCCCGAGTCGACCTCGCTGGGCGTCTCCGGGACCGGCTCGGACGGCGTCACGGTGATCGGTCTCCTCGTCCCTCGGCGGCCCGGACCGGCGCGCGCCGCGTCTCTGCCACGGCGCCCCGCCGCCCCGGACGATCGACCCGGGGCGGCGCCACCCGATCCAACGCGGCATCGGTGTGATCGTCGTTCTGACGATCGGGCGGAACGACCGAGGCCCAGACGGCCCAACGCGCTGGGCCGGTGATGCCGGCCCGACCTGCGGGAACTCGCCACGGAGCACCCGCCGGGAGTCACCGATCGTGACCGCACCTCACGACGCGTGAGTGACGGCGGCCGCCGCGGGTGCCCGGACGGCCCTAGCATCTCCGCGCGTGACCGCCGAGCAGCAGCCGCCCGCGCCGACGTCCGGGCCCTCGCTGCCCGCCCTCGCCGACGGGCCGGCGCGCACCGTGTCGCGGATCGGCGAGAACCTGTGGGACTGTGTGACCCACGGCCACCTCGCCGACACCCGCCGCATGCCGCGCCTGCCGGTCCTGCTCGGCGACGGCTACACGGTCCACCGCTACGAGCCCACCGTGCCCGTCGATCCCGCGCTCGCCCCGCTGCTGCTCGTGCCGCCGCTCGGCGCCCCGGACTTCGCCTTCGACCTGCGCCGCGGCGCGAGCCTCGTCGAGGACCTGCTCGCCACCGGGCGCGAGATCTTCATCGTCACCTACGACGCCACGGGGCCCGGCGCGGGCCGTCGCGGGCTGGAGCTGTGGGTCGACGAGATCCTCCCGGCCGCCCTCTACGCCGTCGCCGCGAAGCACGACGACGCCCCCGTGCACCTCGCCGGCTGGAGCCTCGGCGGCCTGTTCACGCTGCTCACGGCGGCGAGCGGGGTGTCGGGGGCGCCCATCCGGTCGGTGACGGCCTTCGCGTCGCCCGTCGACGTCTCCGCGGTCCCCCTGGTGGCGCCGTTCCGGTCGGTCGCCGAGTACACCGGCGGCCGGATCTTCTCGACGGCCTACCGCACGCTGGGCTCGTTCCCGGCGACGGCGGTGAAGTGGGCGTTCCAGCTGACCAGCGTCGAGCGCTACCTGACCAAGCCCGTGACGCTCGCGACCCACCTCGACGATCGCGAGCTGCTCGAGCAGATCGAGGCCGTCGACCTGCTCATGGCGAGCATGACCGCCTACCCCGGGCGGGCGTTCGGTCAGATCTACCACCACGTGATCCGCTCGAACGACCTCGCCGAGGACCGGCTGGCCCTCGCCGGGCGCCCGGTGCGGCTGGCCGACGTCGACGTCCCGGTGCTGCTCGTGGCGGGTGCCGACGACGTCATCGCCCCGGTCGCGGCCGTCGAGCGCGCTACCGAGCTGCTGACCGGGAGCCCCGACCTGCGCTTCGTGGTCCACCCCGGCGGGCACCTCGGCGTGCTCGCCGGACGCCGGGCCCGCGAGCACTCGTGGCGGGATCTCGAGGCGTTCCTCGCCGACCACGATCACTGATCGACGAGCAGGGCCCGACTACGAGCAGGCCGGCCAGCGCTACCTGCTCCGCTCGAGGAGATCGAGTCGAGGGGCCCTTCGGTCGTCCGGGGGTCCCGGTGTCTCAGCGCGCCTCGGGCGGGATCTCGTCGGGGTGGTCGTCCTCGGCGAGCGTCACCGACGCGACGACGTCCTTCGGGCTGCCGTACTCCACCGGCGGCATCGCGCGCAGGGCGCGAGCCGTGCGGTCGTCGTCGCGGCGCTGCGCGGCCTCGACCAGCGTGTCGCGGTCGGCGGGGAACGAGACGCCGTCCAGGGCGGCGTCGAGGCGATCACGGGTGGTGGACGCGGACACGGGCGGCTCCTCGGTCGTGACCCGGTCGTTCCGGGACGCGGGCCGTGGTGCCCGCCGCGGCCCGTCGGGCACACCTCGGCCGCGAACCACACGGATGTGGTTCACCCGCCCCTGCCGGAGATCCCGCCCCACACCTCCCGTACGGTCGGCCCCGCTCCCCTGCTCCCCGAGGAAGGACACCGATGGCCGAGACGCTCAAGGCACGCCTTCTCGACTCCGACCGCCGCGGTGCGGTCGTCGAGGACCTCAACGGCCTCGTCGACGCCGAGGTCGCGAACAAGAGCGGCCTGTCCGGCGGCATCGTCAAGACGGGCTACGGCGCCCTCAAGAAGGTCAAGCCGGGCATCGTGCCCGAGGCGATCGACAAGATGCTCGACGAGTTCGTCGACCAGCTCGAGCCCTTCTGGGCCACCTACACCACCGAGGCCACCGGCGACTTCGGCACGTTCCTCGGCACCCGCCCGCACGAGGCGTCCGAGGCCCTCCTGACGGTCACCGACCGGCGCGCGGAGCGCAGCAGCCGTGCGGCGATCACGTCGATCTACGGCAAGCTGCGCCCGAAGGCCCAGGAGAACGTCGTCGACGCCCTCCCCGGTCTCGGCGCGGTGATCGAGAAGCACGCCCGCGTCTGATCTCTCCCGCTCCCCCACCGGCGGCCCCGGCACCGGACCTGCGCGATCGGTCCTGGCTCCGGGGCCGTCGTCCGTGGTGGAGTGATCTGGTGCACATCCTCACCGTCCTGTACGGCCACCCCACCGACCCCGGCGCGTTCGACGAGTACTACGAGAAGACCCACGCGCCGCTCGCCGAGCCCATCCCCGGGCTCCAGTCGTTCACCTACCGACACTGCTCGTCGCTCGACGAGAACCCGCCGCCGTACTACCTCGTGGCCGAGCTCACCTTCGACTCGATGGAGTCGCTGCAGGCCGGACTGGGCAGCGAGCAGGGTCAGGCCGCGGCGGGCGACGTCCCCAACTTCGCGACCGGTGGCGTGACGATGTTCGTGGCCCACGACTGAGCTCCCGCGCGGGCCCGGTCCTTGACCTCGACCGTGGTCGAGGACCGAGGCTCGGTCGCATCGGCGATCACGCCGACGGCCCGAGCCCACGGAGGTCGCCATGAGCACACCCGCCCCGTCCCGCTTCCAGGACGCCTACCTCACCGGTGAGCCGCCGTGGATCATCGGCGAGCCGCAGCCGGCGATCGTCGCCGCCGAGGCCGAGGGCCTGCTGCGCGGCCGGGTGCTCGACCTCGGCTGCGGCACCGGCGAGCACACCGTCCTGCTCGCCGCCCGCGGGTACGACGTCGTCGGGGCCGACTCCGCGCCGGCCGCGCTGGACCGCGCGCGGGCGATCGCGGCGGACCGCGGCGTCGCGGCCACCTTCGTCGAGGCGGACGCCCTGCACCCCGACGACCTGCGCGGCTTCGACACCGTCCTCGACAGCGCGCTGTTCCACATCTTCGACACCGACGACCAGGGCCGGTACGCCGACGCCCTGCGCGACGTGGTGGTCGACGGCGGGCGGGTCGTGCTGCTCGGGCTCGCGCCCGGGCCGGCGTTCGGCCCCGAGGTGACCGACGACGAGATCCGCACGGCCTTCAGCCGCCCGGGCTGGAGGATCGAGGAGCTGCGCGAGAGCACCTACCGCGGCCGGGTGCCCGACGCCGAGCAGGCGGAGCTGCTGCGCGTGCCCATCGGCGGGCACGTCGACCTGCCGGCGTGGCTGGCGGTGGCGCGCCGGGTCTGACTCAGGCCGCGAGGTCCTCCGGCGGCACCGTGTCGGCGATCTCGGCGAGCATCGCGATGTTGAGCTCGAAGGCGTGGCACGCCTCGTCGGCGATCCGGGCGCGCTCGACGTCGTCCCACGCTCCCTCGCCCGCGGCGTCGAGCAGCGCGCGGTAGCGGGTGCGGAAGGGCGGCACGGGGCCGAGGGCGGCGAAGTCGTAGAAGCGCGCGCCGTCCTCGGTCACGCCGTAGGTGCGCCGCAGCAGCCCGCGCACCGCCTGCCCGCCGGCGAGGTCGCCGAGGTAGCGGGTGTAGTGGTGGGCGACCCAGCCGCCGGGCCAGTCGTCGACGGTCGCGCGGATGCGGTCGACGTAGGCGGCGGTCGCGGGCAGCGGGGTGAGGTCGTCGGCCCAGCCCGGGCCGCGGAGGAACGCGAGGTCGGTGGCGATGGCGTCGCGGCGGCGCAGCGCGTCGACCGCGAAGCCGCCGACGACGGGGTGGTCGCGCAGCCGGTCGGTGCCGTCCTCGAGCGCCGAGTAGACGTGCCAGTACTGGACGACGAGCGTCGCGTAGTCGTCGAGCGCGAGGCGCCCGCCGAGCAGGGCGTCCATGTAGGTCGAGTGGTGCGCGCGCTCGTGGGCGGCGGCGGTGGCACGACGCAGGGCCTGGGAGAAGGGCTGGTGCTCGCTCACGGTCCGCCTCCGGTGTCGCTGGGCTACCGACGACGACACTAGGGTCCGCGATCGAGTAAGGCTAGCCTCACTCCAGGCGGCGCCGGCGTCTGCCAGGCTCCCGGGTGTGCGGGTGGCGGTGACGGGCGCGAGCGGCTTCCTCGGGCGCGCGGTGGTGTCCGCGCTGGTCGGCGCCGGTCACGACGTCGTGGGGGTCACCCGCGGCCGGCCCGTCGGCGCGGGCGTCGAGGTGCGCAGCGCGATGCTGGAACGCCCCGAGCAGGTGGCCGCCGCCCTCGCGGGCGTCGACGCCGTGTGCCACCTCGCGGCCGTCGTCCGGGTGCGCGACTCCCTCGCCGACCCGCTCGGCACCTGGCGGACCAACCTCGGCGGCACCCTCGCCGTGCTCGACGCCCTGCCCCCCGGCGCGCGGCTCGTGCTCGCCTCGAGCGCGGCGATCGCCGACGACCGGCCGCCGCCGCACCCCTATGGCGCCGCGAAGCTCGCCGCGGACCTCGCCGCCCGCGACGCGGCCGTGGCGGGCCGGGTGGGGGCGGTGTCGCTGCGGTTCGCCAACGTCGCGGGCCCGGGCGACGGCGACCCCACGCGCCTCGTCCCGGCCGTGCTGGCCGCGGCGGCCGGCCGCACCGGCGCGTTCGTCGTGAACGGCGACGGCGCGGCAGTGCGCGACCTCGTGCACGTCGCGGACGCCGCGCGCGCCGTCGTCGCCGCCCTCACCGTCGCGACCCCGGGGACGTACCGCGCGGTGCCGATCGGGAGCGGGCGCCCGGTGACGGTGCGCGACGTCCTGGACGCCGCCGAGCGGGTGCTCGGGCGCCCCGTGCCCGTGCGCCACCGCGGGGCGGCCCCCGAGGCGCGGGCGGTCACCGTCGACCCGGCCCGCGCCCGCGACGAGCTCGGCTGGGTCGCGGAGTGCTCCGACCTCGACCGCATCGTCCGTGACGCGTGGTCCGGGGAGTCGTGACGCCGCGAGCCCACCTCACTGTCGGGGGTCGGCCCTAGCGTGCGGTGCATGGCTCTCTGGACCGACTTCGCCGCGGCCGCGCCCCGCATCGCCGAGGTGTTCACGCGCCGCCACGCCGCCACCGGGTACCTGTGCATGCTCGGCACGCTGAGACCCGACGGCTTCCCCCGCATCAGCCCGATGGAGCCGCGGTTCCTCGAGGGCGACCTCTGGCTCGTCGGGATGCCCGACACCGCGAAGTTCGCGGACCTGCGCGCCGACCCTCGGTTCGCCCTCCACACCGCGACGACCGACACGCGGGTCACCGAGGGCGACGCCAAGCTCTGGGGCCGGGTCGAGGACGTCCGCGACGAGGCGCTGCACCAGCGCTTCGCCGAGGCGGTCTACGAGGAGATCGGGCTCGACCTGCGCGGCCAGCGGTTCGACCAGTTCCTCCGCGCGGACATCGTCGGCGCGGCGTCGGTGGCCGTCGGCGAGCACATGGACGTCACCACGTGGCGGGAGGGCAGGGCGGAGACGGTCGTCCGCAAGCACTGACCGCCGCGGGGACGGTCAGCTCGGCATGACGAACTGGTAGCCCTGCTCCTGCAGCCAGGGCAGGAGCTCGCGCACGGCCTCGACCGTCTGCTCGCGGGGCCCGCCGCCGTCGTGGAAGAGCACGACGGCGCCGGGGTGCACGCCCTGCTGGACGCTGCCGACGATCGCGCCGGTGCCCGGCTGGGTCCAGTCCAGGGTGTCCACCGACCAGCCGAGCGGGCGCATGCCGGTCTGCGCGGCGACCTCGTCGAGCAGCGGGGTCCAGCGGCCCTCGGGGGCGCGGAAGTAGTCGATGGTCGCCGGCGGCGCGACGACCTCCGAGAGCGAGGTGCGGCTGCGCTGCAGCTGCTGGCTCATGAGGTCCTGGGCGTTGCTGCCCACGGTCGCGTCGTGGGTCATCGTGTGGTCGCAGAGGCGGTGGCCCTCGTTGATGACGCGCTGCACCAGCTCGGGGTGGGCGAGGGCCTGGTCGCCGATCATGCAGAAGGTGGCCTTGGCGCCGTACTCCGCCAGGATGTCGAGCACCTCCGGCGTGTACTCGGGCGTCGGGCCGTCGTCGAAGGTCAGGGCCACGGCCGGGCGATCGGTGCCGGTGTCGGTGACGGTCAGCAGCGACGACGTGATCGCGGGGCGGGCGAAGCCCGGCATGCCGCGCGCGGGCGCGTCCTCGCCGGCGCGGACCGGGCGCCCGGCCGCGTTCACGGCCGCGGGCGCGGTCACGGCCGGGCCGGTCGCGAGGACCTGGCGGGCGCCGACGTCACTGAGCACGACGGCGGTCACGCCGGTCATCAGCGCGATCGTCGTCAACAGCCCGGCCCATCGATAGATGTAGGGCGGGCTGACGATCTGGCGCAGGATGACGCGCTGCCGAGGAGTGAGCATGTATCTCATCCGTCCCATCAGTCACAGGCGTCACAGCGAGAGACACCATAGAGGGCCCCTCTCGTGACGAGCGAGGGACCCTCTACGTCTGATCGAGTGAATGTCGTCGGAGGGCGACCAGATCACCCCGCCGTTCGGGCCGACGGGTGGCCGGGAAGCCCGCCCGCGTGAAGAAGCTGATCAACGCGACCGAGGACGTCGTCCCCGAGGCCCTGACCGGCGTCGCCCGGGTGACCGAGGGCGCCGCCCTGGTGGAGGGCCACCGCGCCCTCGTGCGCACGGACCGGACGGCGGGCCGGGTCGCGGTCCTCTCCGGCGGCGGCTCGGGGCACGAGCCGGCGTTCGCCGGCTACGTCGGGCCGGGGCACCTCGACGGCGCGGTGTGCGGCGAGGTGTTCGCGTCGCCGGGGGTGGACGCCGTGCTCGCGGCGATCCGCGCGGTCGACGACCCCACGCTGCTCGTCGTCATGAACTACACCGGCGACCGGCTCAACTTCGGCCTGGCCGCCCAGCTCGCGCGGGCCGAGGGCCGGGAGTGCGCGATGATCACCGTCGCCGACGACGTCGCCCTCGACGCCGACGACGACGTCACCGCCGGGCGCCGCGGGTTGGCCGGGACGGTGCTCGTGACCAAGGTGGCGGGCGCCGCGGCGGCCGCGGGCCGGTCGCTCGACGAGGTCACCGAGGCCGCGCAGGCCGCCGCCGCGGCGGTGGGCACCATGGGCCTCGCCCTGGCCCCGGCGACCGTGCCCGGCGGCGAGGCCGGGTTCTCGCTCGGCGACGAGGAGATCGAGATCGGGCTCGGCATCCACGGCGAGCCGGGCGTGCGGCGGGAGTCGCTGCGCGGCGCGGACGAGCTCGTCGACGAGCTGGTCGCGACCGTCTGCGACGACCGCGCGATCGGCGCCGGCGACCGCGTCGTCGTCCTGGTCAACGGCACCGGCGCCACCCCGCCGATGGAGCTGTCGATCGTCCTGCGCCGCGCCGTCGAGAACCTCGGCGAGCGGGGCGTCACCGTCGAGCGCGGCTGGTCGGGCACGTTCCTCTCGTCGATCGACATGGCCGGGGTGTCGGTGGCGCTGCTGCCCGTGGACGACGACCGCCTCGCGCTGATCGACGCCCCCGCCCGCTCGGCGGGCTGGCCATCGGGCTCCGGCGTGCTCTCCGGTTCGGCGTCCGAACCCGTGCCGTCGGTCGCCGTGCCCGGCGAGACCACGCCGACCTCCGGCGACGGCACCGGGCGGCTGCGCGGCACGGTCGAGGCGGTCGGCCGGGCGGTCCGCGACGCCGAGGACCACCTCACCGAGCTCGACGCCGCGACCGGCGACGGCGACCTCGGCACCTCGCTGTCCCGCGGGGCGAAGGCGGTGCTCGACGACCTCGACGCCACCGACCTCGACGACCCCGTCGCGACGCTGCGGATGGTCGCCGCTTCCGTGCGACGGGCGATCGGCGGCACCTCCGGTCCGCTGCTCGCGACGGCGCTGCTGCACGCGGCCGAGCACCTCGACGCCGGCGGGTCACCCGACGAGGCGCTGCGCGCGGCCGCGGACGGGATCGCCGACCTCGGCGGGGCCCGGCGCGGCGACCGCACCCTGCTCGACGCCCTCTACCCCGCCGCCGACGCGCTCGCCTCCTCCGGCTCGATGACCGACGCCGCCGATGCCGCGGCCGAGGGCGCCGAGGCCACCGCGACCATGACCCCGCGCCGGGGCCGGTCGAGCTACCTCGGCGAGCGCGCCCACGGCCACCGCGACGCGGGCGCCGAGGCGGTGGTGATCGTGCTGCGGGCGCTCGCCGAGGCCTGACACAGGTCACGGCCAGGCGGCCCCCACATCCCGCTCACGGTGTCGGCGTGCACTCTGCGTCGAGACCACCCGGGAGGCACCGTGGACCACCACCGTCACCAGCGACCGCTCCCCCGCCCCGACGCCGATCTCGAGGACCAGGGCCTCGCGTTCGACCTCGGCACGCTCGACCGGCGCCGGGTGCTCCGCGTCCTGGGGCTCGGGGCGGTGGCGGTGGGCGTCGCCGCGTGCGGGAGCACCACGCCGGCGTCGACGACCAGTCCCGGCGAGATCCCCGACGAGACCGCCGGCCCGTTCCCCGGCGACGGCTCCACCGGCGCGAACGTGCTCACGCGGAGCGGCATCGTGCGCAGCGACATCCGCACCAGCTTCGGCGGGCCGACCGGCGTCGCCGAGGGCGTCCCGATGGTCCTCGAGCTCACCGTCGCCGACCTCGCCCGCGGCGGGTCGCCCTTCGCCGGCGCCGCGGTCTACGTCTGGCACTGCAACCGCGAGGGCGATTACTCGCTCTACTCCGAGCGGATCGCCGGCGAGAACTACCTGCGCGGCGTCCAGATCGCCGACGCGGCGGGCCGCGTGCGCTTCACCAGCATCGTGCCCGCCTGCTACGAGGGGCGCTGGCCGCACGTCCACCTCGAGGTCTACCCCGACGCGCCGAGCATCGTCGACGCGGGCAACGCGATCGCCACCTCCCAGGTCGCCCTGCCCGAGGACACGTGTCGGCAGGTCTACGCGCAGCCGGGCTACGAGCAGTCCGCCACCGCACTCGACGACGTCACCCTGACCTCGGACAACGTCTTCGGCGACGACGGCGGCGCGAGCCAGCTCGCGACCGTCACCGGCGACGTCGCCACGGGCTACACCGTCGCCCTGCCCGTCCGGATCGACACCCGCACGGCCCCGGCGGCCGGCGGGCCGGGCGGACCCGACGGCGCGCCGCCCGGCGTTCGACCCTCCCGCTGAGCTATTGACTTTCGATAGCTATCGCTCGAAGATCGATCCATGAGCCCGGTCGTCATCGGTGCCCTGCGGGCACTCCTCGCCCTCATCGCGCTCGGGGCCCTCGCCGGTCAGGTCGCGATCGTCGTCGCCGTCGTCCTCGGGCTCGGCGACGGCGGGGTGACGGGCCTGGCACTGCTCTACGCCGTGCTCGGCGTCGCGGCGCTCGTCGCCCTCGAGGTGGGTCTGGTCGCCCTGTGGGTGCTGCTGGCGATGGTCCGCCGCGGTGCGATCTTCGACGACGCCGCCTTCCGCTGGGTCCGCGTCGTGACCGTCGCCGGGCTCGTCGCCGCGCTCGTCGTCGCCACCGTGTGCGTGCACTACGGGGAGATCGACGACGCGCCCGGCATGGTCCTCATCGGCGGCGCGGTCGGGGTCGGCGGCGCCGCCTACGCCCTGCTCATGCTCGTCATGCGCGGGCTGCTGGCGAACGCGACGGGGCTGCGTCGCGAGCTCGACGAGGTGGTCTGATGATCGTCGTCGACATCGACGTCATGCTCGCGCGCCGCAAGATGTCGGTCGCCGAGTTCGCCGAGGCCGTCGGTATCACGCCGGCCAACGTCGCCGTGCTCAAGAACGGGCGCGCCAAGGCCGTCCGCTTCACGACCCTCGACGCGGTCTGCCGCGTCCTCGACTGCCAGCCCGGCGACGTCCTGCGCTGGGTGCCCGACGAGGAGCATGCGCACGTCAGTGCAGCGCCTTGAGCCCGATCACCCCGCCGACGATCGCCAGCAGGAACACGATCTTGAGCGCGCTCACCGGCTCCTCGCCCGTCGCCATCGCGTAGGTGACGGTCAGGGCCGCGCCGATCCCGACCCAGACCACGTACGAGGTGCCGGTGGGCAGCGTGCGCATGGCCAACGCCAGCCCGATCATGCTCAGGAGCAGGGCGACGACGAAGACCACCGACGGCACCAGCCGGGAGAAACCGGCGGCTTTGCCGAGGGCGGTCGCCCAGACGGCTTCCAGGACACCGGAGACGACGAGCGCGATCCACGCCATGAGGGGCCTCGCAGGGTCGCCGTCTTGTCGTGGGCTGGGTACGGCGCCGCTCGTCCAGGGAGCCACGATCGCCGGGGCCCGCCGTCATGGTCGCAACGGCGTGCGCCGGTCTCCACGTCACGTGTGGTGGGTCCGGTCTCCCCCCGCCTCCGCGATCCAGGACCGGACGGTGAGCACGGCGTCGGCGAACGCCGCGGGCGCCTCGTAGGGCAGCGCGTGCCCCGCGTCGACGACCCGGTGCTCGTGGCGGGCGGTGAACATCGCGGCGTGGTCGGCGGTGCCGCCGGGCTTGAGGGTGTCGCTCGCCCCGTCCAGCGTCACCGCGGGCACGGTGATCGGCGGGCGCCCGGCCAGCCGGGCCTCGAGGGCGTCGTGGACCGGGTCGCCGTCGGCGTTGCCGAGCGCGTGACGGTAGGCGTGGACGACGACGTCGACGAAGTCGGGGTTGTCGAACGCCACGGCCGTGCGGTCGAACAGGGCGTCGTCGAACGACCATCGCGGCGACCACTGCCGCCACAGCATCCGGCACAGCTCGCGGCGGTGGGCGGCGAGCCCGGCCCGGCCGCGCTCGGTCTGGAACAGGTGCTGGTACCAGAGCGCGTGCTCGAGGGCCGGGTCCGCGGGCGCGCGCTGGGCGGCGACGTCGATGACGTCGTAGCTCGCCAGGGACACGAGCCCGGCCACCCGCTCCGGCCACAGCGCGGCGACGACGCAGGACGACAGCCCGCCCCAGTCGTAGCCGCCGACGACCGGGGCGTCGAGCTCCAGGGCGTCGACCAGGGCGAGCAGGTCGGACCCGAGCGCGGCCTGCTGCCCGCTGCGCATCGTCGTCGCCGACCGGAAGCGCGTCGGTCCGTGCCCCCGCAGGTACGGGCGGACGACCCGAGCGCCCTGTGCGGTCAGGTGCGGGACGACCTCGTCGTAGGCGTGGACGTCGTACGGGAAGCCGTGCACGAGCACGACCGGCCAGCCGTCGGCGGGCCCGTCCTCGAGGTGGGCGGTGGCCAGGACCCCGGCGTCGACCTGCCGCGTGATCGCCACGGTCCTCGACCCTAGAGGTCAGCGCGGCCGCAGCGCGGCGTCGAGCTCCCGGAGCAGCTCGCCCACGCGCCCGCCCCCTGGCGGCGCGGCCGGGTAGCGCTCGAGGACGGCGACGACCACGGGCGTCGCGGCGCGGCGGGCCTCGTCGAGCTGCGCGGCGGCCGCCTCCTCGCCGGCCGCGAGCTCGCTCGACCGGGCCGCGTGGGCCGCGGCGCCGAGGATGTGCCGGACCTGCGTGGCGTTCGCCAGAGGGTGGAGGTACGCCGCCGACGCCGCAGCCATCGCCGCCCGGGCGGCGTGCTCGGCGGCCGGGGTGTCGGTCTCGCCGGCGGCCCGCAGCGCCGCCCACGCCACGTCGCGCAGCGCCTTGCCGCGGCGCCCGCCGTCGGCGAACGCCCGGGCGGCGTCGATCGCGTCGCGCGGGCGGGTGTCGGCGGGGTGGGCGGTCTCGTAGAGGTCGATCACGGACTCGGCACACGCGGCGGCGAAGCCCGTGACGGCGCGGAGATCGTCGGAGGTCAGCGCGACCTCGGGCGTGGCGTCGATGAGGAACCGCTCGCTTGCTCGTCGATGTGCTGGTGGATCGAGGTCTAGCGTCTCCCGCGTCGTCGGGGACAGCGATGTCAGATGGGGGACCTGGTGCACGGGAGAACCGATTATCGGCGACGACTCTTCGTCGGCCTGCTCGCTCTGTTCGTCGCGAGCCTCGTCGTGTTCGTCGTGGCGGTGCTGTTGTCGCCCTCAAAGGACACGCTCGCGTTCGAGGGCGCCAAGATGATCCCGCAGGTCGGACTCGTCGCGGTCGCCGGCGCGATCATCTCCTACCTCGCTTTCGAGTACCAGCAGGCGCACCTGCGGTCGGAGGCCAGGCTGACCCTGCTGCGCGGGGTGTTGTCGACGGCCACCCAGGCGTACCTGGACGTCAAGCGGGCCCGTCGGAGCATGCGAGCCACAGGCGTCGTAATCGTCGACGGATCGCGCCACGTGGACGTCGGGCAGTACGACGACCGGATGGGCGAGATCATCGATGCCGAGCTGAAGATCGAGCAGTTGATCGAAGAGGTGTCATCGTCGGGCGAGTCCTTCAGCGACGTCGACGTCTGCGTCCACCACCTCCGCGACATGGAACGGACCCTGCACGCCGTCATCGCCGAGTACGAGAACGTGCGGCCGAAGATGGGCTCCGCGAAGACCCATCCGCTCGAGGGGCTGCCCTCGTTTCGTCGACTGCTCGCCCGCCCGCGCGACGACCCGGGCGAGTACGGCACCGGCTTCCGCCCAGTCACGGTCGCGATGACGAGCTTGCGCCAGTGTGTCCGCGCGGATCTGAGGGAGAGCACCGGACGCACGCCCACCGGCGGGCCCGTCAGACCCACCGAGCCGGATGCCGGCGGTCGTTTCCCGCGGCCGCTGCCATCGCAGGCGACTCCTGGCGCGAGGTAATGCGGCACTCCTCTCGGGAGGCTCCGAGCTCAGTCAGCTCTCGACCAGCCACGACAGCATCCGGCCCCGCGACCAGCACCGCCCGACCGCGTCGGCGCGCAGCGTCCGGTGCGCGAGCACGGCCACGCCGAGGATGCTGTGCCCGGAGGCGTGGCGGTCACCCATCGTCGGGACGCCCGGCGCGACCCCGACGCCCTCCGCCGAGACCCACGCCACCGTCCGTCGCGCGCCCGCGACGTCGAGCCCCTGCAGGAAGCGCAGCCGCGCCTCGACCGAATACCGCGCCAGCGCCCAGGTCGTCGTGACCACCGGCAGCGCGTCCGGGGGCACGCGCTCGATCGCCTCGGGCAGCAGGTCGATCGGGTCGCCGCGCAGGAGCAGCGGGCGTGCCGCGGCCGTCAGGCCGATCGCCGCCTCGAGCCGTCCCGGCTGGTCCGGCTCGCCGGCGCGCACCCACGCCACGTCCTCGGGATCGGTGACGTCCACCGGCTCGCGGTCCACGCCGATCCGCGCCACGACCGCGGGCACCGCCCGGTCCGGCACCGGCCGCTCCCCCACCACGGTGGCCTCGAGCTGTACCGGCGACGACGGATCGCCGAGCACGAGCCCGGTGCTGTAGGTGACGGCGACGCGATCGAGGAGCAGGTTGAACCCCGCGGAGCAGCCCACGTCGACGAGCCCGACCGCGTCCGCGCCGACCCGGTGGGCGGCCTCGGCGACGAGCGGGTGGAGCACGGTGGCGCGCCCGGTCTCGTCGGGCGGCCGTCGCCGTCGGGCCACGACGCCTCCTGTCGAGCGGCTGCGGTCCACGCCATCCTGCCCGCTGTCGGTGCCCCGTCCTACCGTCCTCGACGACGACCGGAGGAGGCGCCGATGACCGAGGAGACCGACACGGACGACCCGGTGATGGACCGCATCACCGCCGCGATCGAGCAGGGTCACGCGGGCGACCCGACGGGCGCCCGTGCCGGGCTCGAGGCCCTCTGGGAGGAGGTCGGCGCGGACGGCGACCCCTTCCACCGCGTCGTCCTCGCCCACTTCGCCGCCGACGTGCAGGACGACCCGGCGTCGGAGCTCGCGTGGGACGAGCGGGCGCTGGCGGCGGCCGAGGAGGTCACCGACGAGCGCGCTCAGCAGTACCACGCCTCGCTCGCGGTGGCGGGGTTCTACCCGTCGCTGCACCTCAACCTGGCCGACGTCCACCGCCGGCTCGGCGACCTCGACGCGGCACGGCGCCACGTCGCCGCCGCCCGCGAGCGGCTCCCGGACCTGCCCGACGACGGGTACGGCGCGATGATCCGCGCCGGCTTCGAGCGGGTCAGCGCGCTGGTCGAGGCCGGCGACACCGCCGCCGCGAGCGTCGAGACGTGACGGGCCCGCTGTCGCCCGTACGGGGGTGCCGGACGACGCAACGTGGCCTCATCCTGCCCCGACCCCCGCCTGCTCGGCGCCATCGAGGAAGGAGAACCTCCATGTACACGACCGTCCGCTACTACGAGGACGAAGCCCAGGACGTCGTCGAGCAGATCCAGGGGCATGAAGAGCGGCTGCGGGAGCTGATGACCGGCATCGAGGGCTTCGTCGCGTACTACCTCGTCGACACCGGCCGCCGCAGCCTCGTCACCATCAGCGTGTTCGCCGACCGCAGCGGGGCCGAGGAATCGACCCGTGCGGCCACGAAGCTGATCGGCGAGCTCGGGCTGGGCCACGTGCTCCCGAACCCGCCGAAGATCATGCAGGGTGAGGTCGCGGTCCACGTGTGATCCCGCGCAGCGTGGCGACGATCGAGGACGTGCTGTCGCTGGGCTCGTCCCTGGAGCGCTCGTACCCGGTCCACGTCCGGCGCTGCCTGAAGTTCCGCGTCGGGCAGATCGTCTACGTCGCGTTCTCCCTCGACGAGACGGTGATGGGCTTCGCCTTCCCGAAGGAGGAGCGGGCGGCCCTCGTGGCGGCCCAGCCCGACCGCTTCCGCCTGCCGCGGGCCTCGGAGCTGCGGTTCCACTGGGTCGAGGCCGACCTCGCCACCCTCGACCCGGTCGAGGCGCGCGAGTTTGTCGTCGACGCCTGGCGCATGGTGGTGCCGAAGAAACTCACCCGCGCCTACGACCTCGCCCACCCGCACGGGCCGGGCTGAGGCGTCGGGGCGCGCTCACGCGCCGGGAGCCCCCGGGTCGTCGCCGAAGGCGTGGCGGCGCACGAGCGTCTTGGCGACCTCGCTGTTCGGCGGGGCGTCGGCCGCGAGCGCGATGGCCACGTCCTTGGCCTCGTCCTTCTTCTGCTCGGCCTGCTCCTTGCCCGCGGAGCCGACCTGGATGCCGAAGTAGGCGGCGGCGAGCGTGCTGATCGCCGTGGCCACCGACGACACCAGGGCCACCCCGTCGGATGCCGTCGGGTAGCGCAGCGCGGCGATCAGGAAGATCAGCACGATGGCGGCGATGGCCACCACGACGACGATGAGCCCGTAGCGCCACCGGGCGTTCGCGTCCGGGACGGGACTCGGAGCGTTCGGCGTGGCCGGTGGCTGCGGCCGGTCCGGTGTGGCCATGGGTCTCCCCCTCGACGTCAGCCCCGACTCGACCACGGAGCGTAAGCGCCCGCGGGGACGACGATCAAGGAGTGCCGGCCTCACGCCCCGAGGTGCTCGCCGAGGAACGCCGCGAGCGTCTCGCGGTGCCGGAGGTCGGCCGCGTCGTCGTGGGTCGGGTTGTCGGGCACCGCGAAGCCGTGGGCGGCGGGGACGGTCTCGATGGTGGCCCGCACGCCAGCGACGTCGAACGCCGCGCGCAGCCGGCGGTGCTGCTCGTCGTCGAACGCGGGGTCGTCGGTGGCCGCGGCGACGTGGACCGCGGCGCGGATGCGGTCGACGACGTGGTGGGGGCTCGCCGGGTCGTCGTCGGCGGCGAGGCCCCCGCCGTGCACCGTCATGGCCGCCGCCACACGCGCGGGGTGGTGCGCGGCGGCGCGCAGCGCCATCGCGCCGCCGAAGCAGTACCCGACGACGCCCAGCCCGCCGTCCGCGACCTCGGGACGGGCGGCGAGCGCCGCGAGGAGCGCGCCCGCGTCGGCGACCACCATCTCCGGCGTCAGCGTCCGCGTCAGCGCGGTGAGGCGGGCGAACTCCTCCGGGTCGCCGAACAGCGTCGTCGTGTCGAACGGCGCGTAGGGGGTGCGGTGGTAGATGTCGGGCAGCAGGACGGCGAAGCCGAGGGCGGCGAGCCGGTCGGCCATCGCGGCGAAGGTCTCCCGCACCCCGCCGGCGTCGGGATAGCAGAGGACGCCCGGCCGGGGCCCGCCCGTCGGCGGGGTGTGCAGGGTCGTGCGGCAGGGCCCGTCGAGGGTGTCGACGACGACCTCGGTGCGTGCCACGGGGTCCTCCTCGGTGTCCGCGGTCCGGGGTGATCGTGGACGACGGCGCGCGCCGGCGGTGGCGATCTCGCTGTGGGCGGACACGGTCCGCCGCCACGTCGCCCGGTCACCGCCGCGGGGCGAAGGCCAGCACCACCGCGCCGCTCCGCATCTCGGTGACCCCGGTGAGCTGCATCCCCGTCGTGCCGATGCCCGACAGCAGCGACTCGCCGGACCCCGCGACGAACGGGGAGATGCTCACGTGCAGCTCGTCCAGCAGGCCCGCCTCGACGAGCGCGCGGCTGAACGGGCCGTTGCCGTACTTCAGCAACGCGCCGTCGCCGGACTCCTTGAGCCGCGCGACGGCCTCGACGGCGTCGCCGTCGAGCACCTGCGCGTTCCAGGTGGTCTCGGTCAGCGTCGTGGAGGCGACGTGCTTGGGCAGGGCGTTGAGCGTGTCGGCGAGACCGCCGCTCCTGGTCGGCCACGTCGCGGCGAAGCCCTCGTAGGTCTCGCGCCCGAGCACGAGCCCGACGACGTCCGCCAGGAGCCGGAACTGGTACTCGAGGTGGTCGTCGCCCGGCGCGAGCGTCAACTGGGCGCCCCAGAAGGCGTCGCCGGAGGCCATCCCGTCGATCGACAGATGGTCGAACTCGATCAGTCTGCGCATGGCCGGAGCCAAGCAGCGGCGGGAGCCGGCCGTCTTGTACCGAACCGAACGCCGGCCGGCAGTCAGAACGCGAGGAAGGGCACGCCGGAGCGCAGCTCGGCCGGCGTGTGGCCGGTCGCCCACCGCATCGCCCGGGCCAGCTGGGGCTGGTCGTAGTAGCCACCGGCGGCGACGACGTCGCCGATCGCCGCGCCCGCGGCGAGGAGCTGCGCGGCGCGCTGGGCCTGCTCGATGCTCGCGAGCTTGCGGCGGGAGATGCCGACCGCCCGGCGGAACCGCAGCTGCGCCGTCCGCTGGGACATCGCCCGTGGCCGGTCGCCGTGGCGGATGGCGTCGACGAGCGGATCGAACGACAACAGGCCCACGCGCACGAGCCGCTCGAGGAAGACGTCGACGTTCTGCTCGGTCGGCATCTCCCAGTCCCGCCCGTCGAGCAGGATCCGGCCGCCGGACGACGTCGGCAGCAGCGCGTCGTTCAGGTCGGTCAGCCCGGACGGCGGGAACATCGGCAGGTAGGCGCCGAGCTGCAGGTCGACGCCGAAGAACGCGCAGTCCGCGGGGCAGGTCATCCGCGTGGCCCGTGTCTCCGGTCCGCGCAGGTGCACGCCCAGCCCGTCACCGCTCCGCGCGATGACGATCATCGAGGAGCCCTTGACCCCCGAGGTGAACGCGGTCGGGGCGTCGCAGCTCGCCGACCAGACGCGCCGGGCCAGCGGGAGGTCGCCGGCGACGGTGTCGAACACCAACCCCATCGGCGGGAGCGTAGTGCCGACAGTGACCCGGACGAGAGACCTCGCGGGGCGCCGGCCCCTCGACACGGGTGCAGGCCGGAGCTGCTGGACCCAGCTCGGCGGCGGTGGCGACGTAGCCCCCGGGCCGTGCTGCGTCCTTTCGACTGGCCTGCCGTCTGTGGGACTGTCCATCTCTATCCCGCACCCACGTGGGGGTCGGCGTGACAGCATCAACGCACCAGTCCGTGGTCGGTCCGGGCAGCCGGACGAGCGAGGACGTCTGGAGGGAGTTCGGCTCCCAGCTGCGCGCCTTCGTGCATCGGCGGGTCGCCGATCCGCAGCGCGCCGAAGACGTTCTCGGCGAGATCGTGCTGCGCATCCACCGCGGACTCGGTCGGGTCGAGGACGACGAGCACCTGACGCGGTGGGTCTACCGGATCACGCGCAACGCGATCATCGACGAGTACCGGAGGGCCGAGCGTGAACAGGCGCGGGAGCGCACCTTGCCCGACGACGCCGCCGAGCTCGCCGGCGAGGCGGGCTCCGAGGACGAGCCGACGGTGCTCCGGGAACTCGCAGCGTGCATGCGGCCGCTGCTCGAGGGACTGCCGCCGGAGCAGCGCCGAGCGCTGGAACTGACCGACCTGGAAGGGCTGACCCAGGTGGACGCCGCGGGCCGCGAGGGCGTCTCGGTCTCGGGGATGAAGTCGCGGGTGCAGCGTGGCCGACGCCGGCTCGCGGAATTGCTCGGTCAGTGCTGCGAGCTGACCCTCGACGCGCAGGGCACGCCGATGGACTACGCACGGCCGACCGGTTGCCGGTGTGGGTGAGCCCCAGGTCGGGTCCCGCTGACGGCGGGACCCGACCTGGCGCCGTCAGGTGCAGCACGTCCCGCCGACGGCGGCGGCCTTGGCCTCGCACGCGACCGCACACACCGACGTCGATTCCCCCTCGGGGTTGACCGCCGAGTCGTCGGTGACGGCGTAGTACTCCCACCAACCGGTGGGCGTGTCCGGAGCGGTGACGAACACCTTGTCCTGCGCCGCGTGGCAGCACACATCGTGCTCGGCCAGCGTCGCCTCGAGCCCTGCCTCGCGGAAGCGCGCCAGCGCCGCGGTCACGTCTCCGGGGGTGTCGGCCTCGACCCCGAGGTGGTTGAGGTGCTCGCCCTCCCCCGGCTTCTCGATCAGCACCAGCTTGAGCGGCGGGTCCTCGATCGCGAAGTTCGCGTAGCCCTCGCGCTGCTTGTGCGGCGGCACGCCGAACATCGCCTCGTAGAAGGTGGTCGCGGCCTCGATGTCGGTGACGTTGAGCGCGAGCTGGACGCGGGTGGTGGACATGGTCGGTCCTCCTGGTGATCTCGCGGCACCCGGCCGGTCGCCCTGATGGCTTCCGTCGCCTCGGTGTCACCCCTACTGACGGCAGGACCGGGCGAGGGACGCAGCTGCGTCCTTCCCGAGGGTTCGTCGTCAGCACCGACGTCACACGACGTTCGGAGGTGCCGCGATGAACGGACAACTGCAGGTCATGCCGGAGGACTGGCGTCGGGCGATGGCCGTCGTCGCCCATCCCGATGACCTCGAGTACGGCGCGGCCAGCGCGATCGCGCGCTGGACCCGGGCCGGCCGGTCGGTCGCCTACGTGATGGTCACCGACGGCGAGGCCGGCATCGACGGACTCGACCCGACCGAGGCGGGGCCCGTACGGCAGAAGGAGCAGGTCGCGAGCGCCGCGCTCGTCGGGGTCGACGACGTGGCGTTCCTCGGACACCGCGATGGTGTCGTCGAGGGTGGCCTGGACCTGCGTCGCGACATCGCCCGCGAGATTCGTCGGTTCCGCCCGGACGTGCTGGTCACCGCGACCTTCGAGCTGACCTACGGCATGGGCCCGGGGCAGCAGATCCTGAACCAGGCCGATCATCGGGCCGTCGGCGTGGCCGTACTCGACGCCGCCCGAGACGCCGGCAACCGGTGGATCTTCCCGGAGCTGATCGACGAGGGCTACGCGCCGTGGGACGGGGTGCGCCACGTCTACGTGATGGGCTCCAGCACGCCGACCCACGGTGTCGACGTCACCGACGCCCTCGGACCCGGGGTCGCTTCGCTCCGTGCGCACGAGGCCTACCTGCGTGGGCTGGGTCGCGACTTCAATCCCGAGAGGTTCGTGCACGACATGACGGCGATGGCCGGACCGGCGCTCGGCGTCCCCCACGCCGTCGCGTTCGGCCAGATACAGCTCCAGGGCGTGTGACGACGGCTCGGCCCGCCCACATCCCCACCGAAACCCAACATTCGGATGACGGGAACGTGCAGGTCACGGGATGTGGGGCGGACGAGTCGGCCTGTAAGCCGGATCCTGTGCCCACGTCCCTCGCGGGAGCGTGGGTGGCGACCATCCATCTCGGCCCGCCGTCGCCGGCGGGCTCCAGCGGTCTACCCGCAGGTCTCGGGCGGGCAGCCCTCGGACGACCTGCGCGGCCGGTCCTCGCGGACCGACCTTCTTGACCTTGCTCCGGGTGGGGTTTACCGAGCCGTCCTGGTCACCCAGGACGCTGGTGGTCTCTTACACCACCGTTTCACCCTCACCACCGCGGTCGCGATGGCGGTCTGTTCTCTGTGGCACTGTCCCGCGGGTCACCCCGGGTTGCTGTTGGCAACCACCCTGCCCTGTGGAGTCCGGACTTTCCTCGACGGCCCTCGTGGGGCCGCCGCGGTCGCCCGGCCGGCTCGTCCGCACCCGGAATCGTACAGACGCGACGAGGGGCACCGTCCGCAGGCGTCGGCACCTGTCGATCACGCGGACGGTGCCCGTCGCGGGTCACGACCGCCGACCCGTGTCCCCAGGACACGGGTCGCCCCGACCGTTAGCGTCGCGCATCGTGTCGGACCCGTCGATGCTCCAGATCGTGCTGCTGGCGGCTCTCGGGCTCCTGGCCGGCGCGGTCAACGCCATCGCCGGCGGCGGGTCGCTCATCGTCTTCCCCGCGCTGCTGGCCACGGGCATGCCGCCGCTGCCCGCCAACGTCACGAACTCGGTGGCGCAGTGGCCCGGCTACGCGGGCTCCACGGTCACCGCGCGGAAGGACCTGAGGAGACAGCGCCGGCGGCTGATCGGGACCAGCATCGCCGCCGCCCTCGGCTCGGCGCTGGGGTGTGCGCTGCTGCTGATCCTGCCGCAGTCGGTGTTCGACGCCGTCGTCCCCGTGCTCGTCCTGCTCGCGAGCCTGACCCTCGGCGCGCAGCCCTGGATCAAGCAGTGGACCGGGCGCACCGAGCGCACCGCCGACAACCCCAAGGTCCTGCTCCCGACGATCTTCCTCGCCGCGGTCTATGGCGGCTACTTCGGCGGCGCGCTGGGCGTGGTGCTCATCGCGGTGCTCTCGCTGCTCGCCCACGACACGCTGCAGCGGCTCAACGCGGTCAAGGTCCTGCTCTCGCTGGTGACGAGCACGGTGACCGTGGTGCTCTTCGCGTTCTTCGCCCCCGTCGACTGGCTCGCCGTGCTGCTGCTCGCACCGACCACGCTGCTCGGTGGCTTCCTCGGCATGACGGTCGCCAAGAAGATGCCCGACGGCGTGCTGCGCTGGAGCGTCGTGGTGCTCGGCGTCGCGGTCGCGATCTACCTGTTCCTGCGGTGACGTGACCGTCGTCGCCGTCGGCCTGCTGACCGTCGTCCTCGTCGGGGCCGTCACCCGCCCCCGCAACCTGCCCGAGGCGACCGCCGCGGTGCCGGCCGCGGTGATCGTCCTCGTGACCGGGCTGCTCGCGCCGCAGCAGGCGTGGGACGAGGTCCGCGAGCTCGGCCCGACGGTCGGGTTCCTCGCCGCGGTGCTCGTGCTGGCCCACCTCGCCGACGCCGAGGGCGTGTTCCGCTGGGCCGGCGGCCTGCTCGCCCACCACGCGGCGGGGAGCACGCAGCGCCTCTTCGCCCTCGTCGTCCTCGCCGCGACGGCGACGACCGCCGTCCTGAGCCTCGACGCCACCGTCGTCCTGCTGACCCCGGTCGTCCTCGACACCGCCCGGCGCCTCGGTGCGCGCCCGGCACCGCACGCCTTCGCGTGCGCGCACCTCGCCAACAGCGGCTCGCTGCTGCTGCCCGTCGCGAACCTCACCAACCTCCTGGCGCTGCGGGCGAGCGGCCTGACGTTCCTCGGCTTCGCCGGGCTCATGGCGCTGCCGCAGCTCGCGGTGCTGGCCGTCGAGTACCTGGGGCTCCGGCTGACCTTCCGGGGCGACCTCGCCACGCCCGCCGCCCGACCCGCCGAGATCGAGGAGGAGGCCCCGGCCCCCCGCGTCGCTCTCGCCGTGCTGGCGGCGACGCTGCTGGGCTTCGCCGCCGCCTCGCCGCTGGGGATCGAGCCGGTGTGGGTCGCCGTGGTGGGCGCGGCGGCGCTGGCGACGCGCACCCTGCTCACCCGCCGCACGCGCGTGCGGGACGTCGTCGCCTCGGCGTCACCCCTGTTCTGCCTGTTCGTCCTCGCCCTGGGGGTGGTCGTCGCCGCGGTGACCGATCGGGGCCTCGGCGCCGTGGTCGCGGGCCTCCTGCCGACCGGGACCTCGTTCGGCGCCCTGCTCGGGCTCGCGCTGATCGCGGCGGTGCTCGCGAACCTCGTCAACAACCTGCCGGCGACCCTCGTCCTGCTCGCCGCGCTGGGACCGACGCCCGCGGTCGGCGCCGTGCTCGCGGTGCTCATCGGGGTCAACGTCGGCCCGAACCTCACCCCCGTCGGCTCGCTCGCGACCCTCCTGTGGCGGCGGGTGCTCGCGGTGCGCGGCGTCCCCGCCTCGCTGGGGACGTTCACGGTGGCGGGGCTCCCGACCGTCCCGCTCGGCGTCGTCGCCGGGACGGCCGCGCTCTGGCTCAGCCTCGCGGTGACGGGCTGACGTGCATCGACTGCGTGCCCAGCGTCGCCAGCAGGTCCAGGCGGCCGCGGGCGTCGCTGCCCGGGGTGGGCGTGAAGACGAGCAGGCGCAGGTCGTCCTCGGCGGTGGTCAGCGTGTCGCACTCGAGCTCGACCTCGCCGACCTCGGGGTGCTCGACGACCTTGTGGCTCTGGTGGTGTCCGGCGACGACACCCGAGTCCCAGAGCTCGGCGAACTCCGCGCTCGTGGCGTAGAGGTCCGCGACGAGCGCCGACAGCTCCGGGTCGTGGGGGTAGCGGCTGGTGCTGCCGCGCAGGTCGGCGACCAGGGAGCGCGCCAGGGCGTCGCGCTCCTCGGGCGTGTGGCGCACCCGGTCCATCGCCTCGCCCCGCGTGAACATGCGCCGCAGGGTGCTGCGCCCGCCGAGGTCGAGCGCGGACGGGTCGCCCATGAGCGCGGCGTAGAGCGGGTTCCAGGCGATCAGGGTCCAGGTCGCGTCGAGGACGCCGACGGGGCTGTCGTGCAGCGCGTCGACGATGCGGCGCACGCCGGCGGGGACGCGCCGCGAGATGCGGCCGCGGTCGGGGGCGTGGCCGGCGAGCCGGAACAGGTGCGCCTGCTCGGCGTCGGACAGGCGCAGCGCCCGGGCCAGCGACGCGCACACCTGCGCCGACGGCGTGCGGGTCCGGCCCTGCTCGAGGCGCACGACGTAGTCGATGGAGATGCCGGCGAGCAGCGCCAGCTCCTCGCGGCGCAGGCCCGGCGCGCGCCGCGGCGCGTTGACCGCCATCCCGACCTCGGCCGGGTCGGTGCGGTCGCGCCAGGTCCGCAGGGACCTGGCCAGCTCAGCCAGCTCTCCGGTGCTCACACCGCGATCATCCGCTTCGGCACGGCGCCGTGGGGGGTACGCGGGTTACCAGGACGATCCGTCGCTCCCCGACCACCGGCCCCGTGACCAAGGTAGGAGCCATGACCACCCCCGCACTGACCGACCGCCTCGCGCTCGCCGACGACCTCGTCCTGACCCGGATGGGCTACGGCACCATGCAGCTCGCGGGCCCCGGCGTCATGGGTCCGCCGCGCGACCGCGACGAGGCGATCGCCGTCCTGCGCGAGGCCGTCGACCGCGGCGTCACGCACATCGACACCAGCGACTACTACGGCCCGTTCATCGTCAACGAGATCCTCCGCGAGGCCCTGCACCCGTACCCCGCGGACCTGCGGATCGTCACCAAGGTCGGCTGCCGGCGCGGCGAGGACGGTTCGTGGAACCTCGACACCTCGCCCGAGGAGCTGCGCCGCGAGGTGCACGAGAACCTCGACCGGCTCGGCCTCGAGGCCCTCGACGTGGTCAACCTGCGGGTCTCCGACGACCACGGCGAGTCCCTCACCGAGGCGTTCCGCACCCTGGCCGAGCTGCGCGAGCAGGGCCTGATCCGCCACCTCGGGGTCAGCAACGTCTCCCCCGAGCAGCTCGCCGAGGCCCGGGAGATCGCCCCGGTGGTGTGCGTGCAGAACCACTACAACCTCGTGCACCGCACCGACGACGAGCTCGTCGACCACTGCGCCGCCGAGGGCATCGCCTACACCTCGTTCTTCCCGCTGGGCGGCTTCACCCCGCTGCAGTCGGACACGCTGGCGAACGTCGCCGAGCGCGTCGGCGCGACGCCGCAGCAGACGGCGCTGGCGTGGCTGCTGCAGCGGTCGCCGACGATGCTGCTCATCCCCGGCACCTCGTCGCGGGCCCACCTGCGGGAGAACCTCGCGGCCGCCGACCTCGAGCTGCCGGCGGACGCCGTCGCCGAGCTGGACGCCATCGGCTGACCGGCCGGTGCGGGGGCCGGTGGCGTTGCGCGACCGGCCCCCGGCTCGCCACGCTGCTCCGCGTGACCGATCCCGACGCGGAGGCACGCGCCCGGGTGCGCGAGCAGGCGCAGGGCATCGCGGACGGCTGGTCGGGACCGGACGCGCCGCCCTCGTGGGCCCTGACCGCCCAGCTCTTCCGGGCGATCGCCAGCGAGCCCGACCTCCTCCGGCTCGCGGCGGCCGTCCCGCTCGACCGCCTGCCGCCGCTGCTGCTCAGCGCCGCCGTGCGCTACCTCGTCACGCGCCTGCGCCCCGACCCGTTGGTGGGCTACTTCCCCTTCCCCGGCACCGGGCAGCCGCCCCTCGACGACGGCTTCCGCCCCGCGCTGGTCGCGTTCGCCCGCCAGCACGCCGGCGAGCTCGCCCAGCTCTGCGTCGAGCACCGCTACCAGATGAACGAGGTCGCCCGGAGCGCCGACGTCGTCGCCGTGCTGGGTCATCTGTCCGGGCAGCGCCTGGACCCCGACCGGCCGATCGCGCTGGTCGACCTCGGCACCGGCGCCGGGCTCGGCCTGCACCTCGACCGGTACCGCTACCGCTTCGGCGACCGGACCCTCGGCCCCGGCGACGCCGCGCTGACCATAGCCCCCGAGCTGCGCGGACGCCCCGCCCCGCTGCCCGACCGGCTGCCCCCGATCGCCGCGCGCCTCGGGGTCGACGTCGAGCCGCTGGACCTCGAGGACCGGCGCGTCCACGACTGGCTCGCCGCCTGCATCCCGCCCGAGACCTCGGCGGTCGACCGGTTCGCCGCCGCGGCCACGGTCGCCCGCGAGCACCCGGTGACGACGGTGCGCGCCGACCTGGCCGACGACCTGCCCGGCCTCTGCGCGGCGATGCCCGACGACGCGCTGCTCGTGGTCGTCGACACCTACGTGCACGTGTTCCTCACCGCCGACGAGCGCGCCCGCTTCCGCCGCCAGCTCGCCCAGCTCGGCCGCGACGTCGAGTGGATCTCGGTCGACCCGCTCGTGCCGCTGGGCGCCGACGGCCGCGAGAGCACCCAGTACCTGCGGGTCCCGCGGCGGGCGCTCGAGGCGACGCGCGCGGGCGTCACCGGCGTCATCGGGCACCTGTCGGTGCACCGGGACGGCTCGACGTCGGGCGAGGTCCTGGGCCTGGCGCACCCGGGCGGGGCGTGGCTGGAGTGGTTGTGAGGGTCCGGCCGTCGGCGCACGCGCAGGCCGGGCGTCGGTGACCCACGACACGGGGAGCGTCCTTGACCGTGCCGCGGCGGCACGGTTTCCCCTGTGGCCGGGGAACGGCGGACGTCCCGGGAGGAGCCGACCATGGGGTGGAGCACCCGCCAGCTCGCGGAGCTCTCGGGCACGACGCTGCGTGCCGTGCGGCACTACCACGAGGTGGGCCTGCTCGAGGAGCCCGCGCGGCGGGCCAACGGCTACAAGCAGTACGGGGTGGCCCACCTCGTGCGCGTGCTGCGGATCAAGCGCCTCACCGAGCTCGGCTTCTCGCTGGCCCAGATCGCCGAGATGGGCGACACCGAGGAGCACCCCGAGCAGGCCCTGCGCACCCTGGACGCCGAGCTCGCGGCGACGATCGAGCGGCTGCAGCGGGCGCGGGTCGAGCTCGCGACGATCCTGCAGCGCCACGCGCCCGCCGACCTCCCGCCCGAGCTCGGACCGATCGGCGACACCGAGATGTCCGACGCCGACCGCTCACTGGTCGTGGTGCTGAGCCGGGTTCTGGGGGGCGAGAGCCTGCAGGCCTACGCGGACATGATCCGGGAGACGCCGACCGACCCGACCTTCAGGGAGTTCGACGACCTGCACGCCGACGCCGACGAGGCGACCCGGCAGGACCTCGCCGAGCGCATGGCCCCCGGCGCCCACGCCCTGCGCACGGCCTACCCCGGCCTGCGCAGCACCGCGGGCACGCGGATGAGCCCGCGGCGCGCGAAGGAGACCGTCGGCATCGCGCTGCGCGAGCTCTACAACGACGCCCAGCGCGACGTCATGGTGCGGATGGAGGTCGTGCTCGCCGAGAGGTTCCCCGGCTCCGAGGCGGGCGTCCCGCAGCCCGGCGATCAGGCCAGGTAGGACGTGTCGTTCACCAGGCGGACCGACGCCCCGCCGTCGGGCCAGAACTCGACGACCGACAGGCACGCCAGGTCGAGGTGCAGCCGGTAGAGCATCTGCGGGCCGGCGTCGAGGGCCCGGCGCAGGATCAGCTTGATCGGCGTCACGTGGCTGACGACGATCACCGTCTCGCCGGGGTGGCGGCGCAGCAGGTCGTCGAGGGCGGCGTCGACGCGCCGGGAGACGACGTCGAAGCTCTCGCCCCGCGGCGGGCTGACCGCGCTGTCGGAGAGCCACGCCCGGTGGACCTCGGGGTCCTGGGCGGCGGCCTCCGAGAACGTCAGGCCCTCCCAGGTGCCGAAGTCGGTCTCGGTGAGGCGCTCGTCGACGGTGACGCCGAGCCCGAGGACGCCCGCCACCGGGTCCGCGGTCTGCCGTGCCCGGAGCAACGGCGAGCTGATCACCGTGCGGATGTGGCCGTCGGCGCCGACGTGCCGGGCGGCGAGCGCGGTCGCCGCGGCCGCGGCCTGCTCCAGTCCCTGGCGGGTGAGCTCGGGGTCGCCACGGCCCGAGTAGCGCCGCTCGACCGACAGCGGGCTCTGTCCGTGCCGCAGCAGGAGGACCCGGGTCGGCGGGGTGTTCCCCCGACCCGTCCACGACCCGGCGGTGCTCACGCGCCGGCCCCCTTGCCCGTCCGCACCACGATCGCCCCGCACTGCTCGCAGCGCACGACGTCGTCCGGCGCGGCGGCGGTGATGTCGCGCAGCTCGCTGCGGTCCATCTCCAGGCGGCACGCCCCGCAGCGGGCCCCGACGAGCTCGCCGGCGCCGGTCCCCGTCCGCGCGCGCAGCTGGTCGTAGAGCCCGACGAGGTCCGCCGGGAGCTGGCCGGCCAGCGTCGTGCGCTCGGCGCCGCGGCGCTCCTCGAGCACGTCGAGGTCGCCGATCGCGCCGTCGCGGCGCTCGACGGCGTCGGCGAGCGCGGTCTCGGCGGCCTCGAGGCCCGCCTGCTCGTGGGCGAGGTCGGTCTCGGCGGCGTCGAGGCGCTCCATGACCTCGAGCTGCTCGTCCTCCAGCACCCCGCGGCGGCGGGCGAGGGTGTCGAGCTCGTGCGCCAGGTCGGTCATCTGCTTGGCCGACACGCTGCCCGAGTCCATGAGCCCGCGGTCGCGCTCCTCGCGGGTCCGGACCTGGGTGACCTCCTGCTCGAGCTTCGCGACCTCGCGGCCGAGGTCGCTCACCGAGGTCCGCGCCCGCACCACCGCGTCCCGGTGGCCCTGCACGGTCTTCTCGGCGTCCTCCACCGCGGTCTGCTCGGGCAGGGTGCTGCGCCGGTGCCGGGCCCGGGCGAGCTCGGCGTCGAGCGCCGCGAGGTCGAGGAGGCGGCGCTGGTCGGATGGGTCGGCCTTCACGAGATCATCGCTCCTGCTCCGGCGGGCTCGGGCCCGGTGTCGTCGGCGGCGGCCCCGCCGCGCTGCGGATCGCTGGGGTGACCGAGGCTCCAGGCGTCGGTGCGGGCGGTCGAGACGGTGACCTCCAGCCCCGGCACAGCCGCACGCAGCACGTCCGCGGCCTGCGCGCACCAGGGGTGCTCGGAGGCCCAGTGCGCGACGTCGACCAGGGCCGGCGCGTCGGGCTCGGCGAGGTGGTCGGTGGCGGGGTGGTGGCGCAGGTCGGCGGTGACGTAGACGTCGACCCCGGCCGCCCGGGCCAGGTGCAGCATCGAGTCGCCGGCGCCCCCGGACACCGCGACGCGCCGCACCGTGCGCTGCGGGTCGCCGCCGGCGCGAACACCCCACGCAGTCGCCGGCAGCGCGTCGGCGACGCGGCGGGTGAAGGCGGCGAGCGTCTCCGGCGCCGCGAGCGTCCCGATACGCCCGATGCCGACCCTGCCGTCGTCCTGGGGGTCCAACGGGCGCTCGACGGTCACGCCGAGGGCGGCGGCCAGCGCGTCGGACACGCCCGGGTTGGCCGCGTCGGCGTTGGTGTGCGCGCTGAACAGGGCGACGTCGTGGCGGATCAGCCGGTGGACCGCCGAGCCCTTCGGCGCCGTCGTCGCCACCGCGTGCACCCCGCGCAGCAGCAGCGGGTGGTGGGTGACGAGCAGGTCGACGCCCGCCGCGACCGCCTCGTCCACCACCGCGGGCAGCGGGTCGACGGCCACGAGCACCCGGTGCACCGGGGCCGCCGGGTCGCCGACCGTCAGCCCCACCGCGTCCCAGTCCTGCGCCAGGGCCGGCGGGTACGCGGCCTCGAGCGCGGCGACGGCGTCGGCGACGGTGATCGCGGCGGCGGGGTGCATGGCCGCCCATTCTGCCCACCGTGGCGGTGATGCACCGGTGCGGGCGGGCGCCGGCGCGGGGGCGGTCCCCCGGACGGGGCGGCGGGTGCTCCCCCGGCCCGCGGGGGCGCGCCCCCTCGTGCCCGGTGACGCTCGGGCACGGCCAGGCGGTCGCCGAGGTCGTCGCGGTGCGGGACCAGATCGCCGCGGCGTTCGGCGTGACCGGCGTCGGCCTGACGGAACTGCCCGGCCGGCGGCTCGAGATCGCGCTGCGGCCCGAGGTGCCGGCAGACCCCCCGACCCTGGTGGGGGTGCCGACGGAGGACGGGGTGGCCTGAGCGGTCGGGGCGCGCGGGATCATGGCGGTCGTGCACGTCGTCTTCGTCTGTTCGGGCAACATCTGCCGCTCGCCGGTGGCCGAGAGCGTCTTCCGGACGCGTCTGGCCGAGGCCGGCCTCGCCGACGCGGTGACCGTCACCAGCGCCGGGACCGGGGACTGGCACGTCGGCGAGCCGATGGACCGGCGCGCGGCCGCGTCGCTGCGCGACCGCGGCTACGAGACCCGGCACACCGCGCGGCAGGTCGACGACGAGCAGCTCGGCGCCGACCTGCTCGTCGCCGCCACCGCCGACCACGTCCGCGACCTCGTCGCCGCCGGCGCCGACCCCGACCGCGTCGTGCTCCTGCGCGCGTTCGACCCCGAGGCCCCCGAGGGCGCCGAGGTGCCCGACCCCTACTACGGCGGCCCCGACGGGTTCGACGAGGTCATCGGCATGGTCGAGGCCGCGATGCCCGGGCTCGTGGAGCGGGTGCGGCGGTGACCTCGGTGGAGTCCCTGCTCGCCGAGTCCAGCGGCGGGGGCGTGCGGATGGCGACGCTGGACGACGGGACCGAGGTCGTCGTCAAGTCCGGCGAGGCGTCGGCGGTCAGGGCGGAGGCGGCCGGGCTGCGCTGGCTCGCGGAGCCCGCGGTGGTCGGGGTGCCGGAGGTGCTCGGGGAGACCGAGGGCCGGATGGTCTCCACCCGCGTGCCGTCGGGGTCGCCGGACGCCGGAGCCGCCGAGCGCTTCGGACGCGGCCTCGCCGCCCTGCACGCCGCCGGGGCGCCGGCGTTCGGGTCGCCGCCGCCGGGCGGGCCGGTGGAGGCGTGGATCGGCGGGGCCCGGATGGAGAACGTGACCGGCTCGGCGGACCAGGACTGGCCATCCTGGTACGCCGAGCACCGCGTCCTCCCCCACGCGCGGCGGGCCCTCGGGGGTGACGACCTCGCCGTCGTCGAGCGGGCGTGCGCCCGGTTCGCCGCGGTGGCCGGGCCGCCCGAGCCGCCGGCGCGCCTGCACGGCGACCTGTGGACGGGCAACGTGCTGTGGTCGGGCGGGCAGGGATGGGTGATCGACCCGGCCGCGCACGGCGGGCACCGCGAGACCGACCTGGCCATGCTCGCCCTCTTCGGCGCCCCGCAGCTCGAAACGATCCTCGCGGCCTACGACGAGGCCGCCCCGCTCGCCGACGGCTGGCGCGACCGCGTGGACCTGCACCAGCTCTGGCCCCTGCTCGTGCACGCCGAGCTGTTCGGGGGCGGGTACGGCCGGCAGGCCCTGGCGGTCTGCGCGCGCCTGGGCGGGTAGCGCGGTGCCGGTGTCGACCCGTGTCCTCGGGACACGGGTCCGCCGCCCCGACCCGGGGCCTCCCGACCGCGGGCACCCGCGAGCCCGACCCGCGTCCTCGGGACACGGGTCTCGCGGTCCGCACGGGTCCGGACCGACCACGGCACCGACACGACCCACGTAACCTGACCCCGTGCGGTTCCTGCTGCGACCCGGGTGGATCGCGCTGACGCTCGTGGTGGTCGCCTTCGCGTTCGCCTGCTACTACCTGCTCGCGCCCTGGCAGTTCCACCGCAGCGACGAGCGCGACGGGGTCAACGCCGCGCTGACCCGCGGGGTGGCCACGGCGCCCGTGCCGCGTGGCGAGCTCGTCGCCCCGGGCACGGCGCCGGGCGCGGACGCGGCGTGGCGCCAGGTCTCGGTCACCGGGACCTACCGGCCCGAGGGCGAGGTCCTCGTCCGGCTGCGGGTCGTCGAGGGGCACCCGGCCAGCGAGGTGATGACCCCGCTGGTCACGACCACCGGCGAGACCCTCCTCGTCGACCGCGGCTACGTCCGCACCGACGCGCAGGGCGCGCTGCCGCCGATCCCGGCGCCGCCGCAGGGCGTCGTCACCGTCGTCGGTCACCAGCGCCTCGACGAGGGCCCGACGAACCGCCCGACCACCGTCGAGGACGGGCAGCGCCAGGTCTACGCCGCGGACGCCGGCACCGTCACCGCGGCCAACGGGATCCCGACGAGCCCGGGCTACGTCCAGCTGGTCGCCGACCAGCCCGGGGTGCTCGCCGCCGTCCCGCTGCCCCCGCCCGACCCGAACCCGTCGTACTCCTACGCCTGGCAGTGGCTGATCTTCGGGCTGATGGCGATCGGCGCGTGGATCTACTTCGCGCGGCTGGAGTACCGCCGCGCCCACGGGCTCGAGCCGCGGCGGCGCGACGACCAGGACCCGCGCGACGCCGCAGACGGCACCTACTGGGACGCGCAGCCGACGAGCAGGGACAGCGGCACCGACGCCCACGCGGGTACCGACGCGAGCACAGGTACCGGCGCAGGTAGCGGTGCAGGTACCGGCGCCGGCGCCGGCGCCGGCACCGACCAGGAGCTGGCCGACCGCCACGGGCGCCGCTGACGCGTGATCGTGGGGGCTTTCCTGGCGTTCAACGCCAGCGTGGACGCCAGGCTGAGACACCCACGGCGAGCACGGCCGTCGCGAGCCCCACGAGGCGGGAGAGGCGGACGGCGCGGGGCAGGTCGGCGACGGCGGGCGGGCGACCGTCGCCGAGCACCGGGCGGTCCTGCACGCCGTAGGGGTAGACGGTCCGCCCGCCGAGGCGCAGCCCCAGGGCGCCGGCGAACGACGCCTCCACGGGGCCGGCGTTCGGGCTCGGGTGCGCGGGGGCGTCCCGGCGCCACGCCCGCCACGCCGCCGCCGGCGAGCCGCCGACCAGGGGCGCGACAGCCGTCGTGACCAGCGCCGACACGCGCGCCGGCACCACGCCCGCCACGTCGTCCGCGCGCGCCGACGCCCACCCGAAGTGCCGGTACCGCGCCGAGCGGTGCCCGACCATCGCGTCCAGGGTGTTCACCGCCCGGTGCCCGAGCAGCCCGGGCACCCCGGCGATCGCGCCCCACACGAGCGGCGCGACGACGGCGTCGGCGGTGTTCTCGGCGACCGACTCCAGCGCCGCCCGCGCGAGGCCGTCGGGGTCGAGCGCCGACGGGTCGCGCCCGCACAGGTGCGGCAGCCGCTCCCGCGCGGCGTCGACGTCGCCGGCGGACAACGACGCCGCCATCGCCGCACCCTCGGCCGCCAGCGAGGTCCCGCCCAGCACCGTCCAGGTCGCCGCCGCCGTCAGCCCGGCGTGCAGCACCGGGTGCCGCGTGCGCTCGGCCAGCGCGCCGAGACCGACCGCCCCGCCGACGAGCACCGCCGCGTACGCCACGCCCGGGCCGCGCCGGTCGGCCCACCACCGGCGCTCGAGCCACGCGGCCACGGCCCCGAACGCCGCGACCGGGTGCCCGCGCCGCGGGTCGCCGAGCACCGCGTCGGCGAGCACCCCCAGCGCGAGGCCCGTGGCGCGACCGAGCGGGAGCCCGCTGAGAACGACCCGGCACGCCCGCACCCCGTGATGATCTCACCCGCGCGTGACAGGGTGCTCGCCATGGGGTTCAGCGACGACCTGTGGGCCGCCGGCGCCGACGTCTACGCCCGTATCCGGGAGCACCCGTTCCTCACCGGCCTCGCCGACGGGACGCTGCCCCACGACGCGTTCCGGCACTTCGTCGTGCAGGACGCCCACTACCTGCGCGGCTACGCCCGGGCCCTCGCGCTCCTCGCGGCCCGCGCGCCGTCCGAGGCGGACACGGTGATGTTCAGCGAGCACGCCGCCGGGGCGATCGCCGCCGAGCAGGAGATGCACGCCGGGCTCGCCGACGCCCTGGGGCTCTCGGGCGCCGAGGCCGCCGCCGTCCCGGTCGCGCCGACCACCACCGCCTACACGTCCTACCTGCTCGCCACCTGCCACGGCGGCTCGTTCGCCGAAGGACTCGGCGCGGTCCTGCCCTGCTACTGGATCTACGCCGAGGTCGGCGAGGCCCTGCTCGCGGCCTCCTCCCCCGACCCGCTCTACGCCCGCTGGATCGCCATGTACGGCGGCGAGGAGTTCCGGGCCGTCGTCGACGCGGTGCTCGCGCTCACCGACCGTGTCGGGCCGACCCTCGGCGACGTCGAGCGCGAGCGCGTCCGGGCGCGCTTCGTCACGACGTGCCGCTACGAGTGGATGTTCTGGGACGCGGCCTGGCGGCAGGAGACCTGGCCCGTCTAGGGCGTGTCTCCCTAGTTCGTGGGCTGGGCCGGTCCACGATCCGTGGATGGGTCGTGGACCGATGCTCTCGGATGAGGTGTGGGCGCGGATCGAGCCGTTGCTGCCTGCCCAGTACGGCAAGGGACGGCCGTTTCGTGATCATCGGCAGGTGATCGAGGGGATCGTGTTCCGTTACCGCTGTGGGATCGCCTGGCGTGATCTGCCCGAGCGGTTCGGGCCGTGGCAGACGGTGTGGAAGCGCCACCACCGCTTCAGCCTGGACGGCACCTGGGACGAGGTGCTGGCGATCCTGCAGGCCGAGGCCGACGCCGCGGGTGCGATCGACTGGCGGGTCTCGGTGGACTCCTCGACCAGCCGGGTCCATCAGCACGGCGCCACCGCCGCGAGGTCGTCGGAGTCGCCCTCGAGCTACACAGGGGGCGAGGTCGAATCACAAGAAACGATCTCGGCAGGGCGGTCGGCAGGGGCGGTGGCACCGGCTGGGGCCGTGGCCGGCGGCTCAGCGCCGTGACGACGAACCCGCCGATCACGCCATCGGCCGCTCCCGCGGCGGGCTGACCACCAAGACCCACACCCTGGTCGACGGGGCGGGCCGGCCGTTGGTGATCGCGGTGACCCCCGGCCAGGCCGGTGACTCCCCGCAACTGGTGCGCCTGCTCGACGAGCTCGCCATCGACCGGCTCGGTCCCGGCCGGGCCCGCACCACCCCGGTCGCGCTGCGGGCGGACAAGGCCTACTCCAGCCGCGCTCACCGCGCGCTGCTGCGCCGCCGCCACGTCCACGTGGTGATCCCCGAACCCGACGACCAGAAGCGCAACCGGGCCCGCCGCGGCTCGCGCGGCGGGCGCCCGGTCGCCTTCGACGCGGCGGACTACAGGAACCGCAACGTCGTCGAGCGCGGCTTCAACCTGCTCAAGGGCTGGCGCGGGCTGGCCACCCGCTACGACAAACACGCCCTGGTCTTCCGCGGCGGCCTGGTCCTACGAGCGATCCTGCTCTGGCTCCAGACCACCACTTGAGAGACACGCCCTAGGGCGCCGGGCGCCGCAGCACGAACCGCGTCTCGACGACGTGCGGCGCGGCGCCGGGCGCCCGGCCGGGCGCGCTCGGCACCAGCGCGCCCTGCGGCCCCGCGAGGACGACGAGCTCCCAGCCCTGCCGGCCCAGGTGGTTGAGCTGCTCGGCGTACACGCGCGCCCAGGCGACGCGGTACGGCCGGTACTCCTCGAGCAGCAGCTCGCCGGCCGGGCCGATCGCGTAGATCTGCCACTCCGCGCTCTCACCGCCGGCCCCGGCGTCCTCGGACAGGCCGACCGCCGAGATCTCCAGCGTCGCGTACTCCCAGGCGGCGGCCACGACGTGACCCTAGACGGGCGGGAGGCTCAGGAGGCCCGGCGACCGCGACGGTGCTGCGGCGCGAGGGCCGCGGCGCGCGCGGCCTCGGAGGAGCGGGCGGTGGCGCGGGCGGTGGCGCGCGCGGCGCGGGCGGTGCGGGCCCGGCGCAGCGCGGAGCTCCGTCCCGTCGACGACGCGCCGCGGGCGCGATCGGTCGCCGGCCCGAGCGTCGTCACCGTCCGGCCCGACCCGCCCGCGCCGGGCGTCCCGCCGTCGCCGGTGAGGACGAACCCGCCGATCTTCGCGACCAGGCCGAGGACGATCGCCGTCGGCCCGAGCACCCACGCGCCCGGCACGCCGAGCACGAGCACGCCGATCCCGGCCCCGAGGAGGACCAGACCGCCGAGCATGAGGAGAGCCGAGCGCACCAGACCACGCTACGTGATCGACGCCGGCTCTTCAGTCGACCGATCGGGCCAACGACGCGGGCCAGGTCGCGCTGACGACCGCGCCCCGGGGTCGTAGGGTGAGCCGATCTCGTCTGGGAGGGCACATGGAGTTCGCGGTCCGGTACGTCAACGGCCCTCTGCAGGGCGTCGGCTCGATCACGCAGCCCGACGACGCCGGGGCGGAGCCGCCGCTCCTCCAGCGCATCCCGCTGCCGAGCGGTGAGCACGGCCTGCGGCGGACGGTGTCGGACATGGCCGGGGGCGGGCAGGTCGCCATCTACGAGCGCACCCGCTACAACGAGCCGGCCGGCGAGTGGGAGTTCTCCCTGGTCCGCGTGGAGTAGCCACGACGACTGGCGGCGGGGGCGGGTCGGTGGGGCAGGATCGGGGCGTGTCCACCGAGTCCGCCGCCGGGTCGAGCACCGCGCCCGGTACCGGCGTCCTGCGCCCCGCCACCGCCGACGACGCCCCCCGCGTCGCCGCGATCTTCGCGGGCTACGTGCTGCGCTCCATCGCGACCTTCGTCGAGGAGCCCCCCACCGACGACACCTGGCGCGAGCGCATCACGACCGGCTTCGGCCACGGGCTGCCGTTCCTCGTCGCCGAGGTCGACGGCGAGGTCGAGGGCTTCGCGTACGCGGCGCCGTTCCGGCCGCACGCGGCCTACCGCTACACCGTCGAGGACTCGATCTACATCGCGCCGGAGGCGGCCGGTCGCGGGCTCGGGTCACAACTGCTCGCGGGTCTGCTCGACGCGTTGCGCGGCACCGAGGTGCGCCAGGTCGTCGCCGTGATCGCGGCCCTGGCCGGGTCGCGGCACGACACCCCGTCGATCGTGCTGCACCGCCGCCTCGGCTTCGTCGAGGTCGGGCGGTTGCCGTCGGTGGGCTACAAGAACGGTCAGTGGGCCGACACCGTGCTCATGCAGGCCGACCTGCGCCCCGACGGCTGAGGAGCCGATACGACGTCGGGCCGCCCCGCGACGTGCGGGACGGCCCGGCGAGCATGATCGGGGTACCGAGACGGACGTCGAGAGTCAGCGACGGCACTTCGCTGGTGCTCAGGCCTCGACGGCCACCGCGGACGCGGGGCGCCGGGCCCAGTTCCGCTGGGCGTGCCGGACGAGGGCGGTGGCCACCCCGACGCCCGCTCCCGCACTCACGATCATGCCGATGAACACTGCCGCCATGACGGCTCCTCCTCACCACGTGCCCGCGCCGCAGGCCGGCGACCGGGTCCGGGTGACCCGACCGGTCCGCGGGGCTCGCGAACGGTGGGTGCTGTCTGCACCCACGACGAGGGACGCGCGACGGAAGGCGTGTGTTCCACCCGCCCGGGGCGCCGCCGCATGACCCCACTCACAGCAACCGCATGCGTTCACCCTGTGCCTTCCGCAGGTCCGCAGTAATGTCCGACGAGCACGCGAAGTAAACGGACGTTAACGACCTTCGGGTTGTTCCCGTCAAAGCGGACACAGCGTTCCCGTCGGGGGCAGCGCTCCGGCGACGAGGGGAGTCGGCATGACGCAGACCGAGGAGGGCGTCGGTTCGCCCGAGGGCGTGACCGTCACCGACACCGGCACCATGAAGCGCGCGGTCGGCGCCGCGGCGGTCGGCAACATCACCGAGTGGTTCGACTTCGGGGTCTACGCCTACCTGGCCACGACCATCGAGGAGAACTTCTTCCCACCGGACGACCCGGCGCTCGCGCAGATCGGGGTGTTCGCCGGGTTCGCGGTGTCGTTCCTGGTCCGGCCGCTGGGCGGGCTGTTCTTCGGCCCGCTGGGCGACCGCATCGGCCGCACGAAGGTCCTGTCGATCACCGTCATCATGATGGCGATCGGGACGTTCCTGCTCGGCTTCATCCCGCCCTACGCGTCCATCGGCATCTGGGCGCCGATCCTGCTCGTGCTCTGCCGCGTCGTGCAGGGCTTCTCCACCGGCGGCGAGTACGCGGGCGCGATGACGTTCATCGCCGAGTACTCCCCCGACCGCCGACGCGGTTTCTTCGGCAGTTTCCTGGAATGCGGCACGTTCATCGGCTACGCGCTCGGCGCGACGGTGGCGACCATCATCCCGCTGGTCTCGACCCCGGAATTCGCCTCCACCTGGGCGTGGCGTATCCCGTTCTTCATCGCGCTGCCGCTGGGCATCGTCGGTGTCTACCTGCGCGTGCGGCTCGAGGAGACGCCGGCATTCCAGACACTGCTCTCGGAGTCCGAGGAGCGCGAGGGGACGCAGGCCGGCGCCGGCATCAAGAAGCTGTTCGTCGACTACTGGCCGGCGATGCTCGCGGCCGGCGGCCTCGTCGTCGCGTGGAACGTCCCGAACTACATGCTGACCAGCTACATGCCGACCTACCTCGAGGACAACGTCACCGTCGTCGGCGGCACCGCGATCGACAGCACGACCTCGCAGTGGCTCCAGATCGCCGTGCTCTGGGTCGCGGTGTTCGTCATCCCGTTGCTGGGCCGGCTCTCCGACCGCGTCGGGCGCAAGCCGATCCTGTGGACCGGGGCCGTCGGGACGATCGTCCTCGCCTTCCCGATGATCCTGGTCCTCAAGAGCGGGTCGGTGCCGCTGGTCGGCCTCGGCCTCGCCGTGATGGGCGCGCTGCTGATCTGCTTCTCGGCGACCTGCCCGTCGACGCTGCCCGCGCTGTTCCCCACCGAGATCCGCTACGGCGGCCTGTCGATCTCGTTCAACATCTTCGTCTCGGCCTTCGCCGGGACGACGTCGCTGATCATGACGGCGGTCGTGCTGGGCACCGGGTGGGCGTACTGGCCCGCGGTCTACCTCATCATCTTCGGGATCGTCGGCGTCGTCGTGCTGACCAGGCTGCGCGACCCGGCCGGGCGCCCGCTGCCCGGTTCGAACCCCGCGGTCTCCACCGAGCAGGAGGCCCGCGAGCTCGTCGCGGCGCGGGGCTGACCGACCTCGATGGTGGGCACGGGGGGTGTCGGTCGCGCGCAACACGGGCACGATGAGCCCGTGTCCTCGTCGACCGCCGCCCCCGGCCCCACCGTCTTCGTCCTGTTCGGCGCCACGGGCGACCTGGCCAAGCGCCTGGTGCTGCCGTCGTTCTTCCGCCTCGTCCAGGAGAAGCTCCTGCCCGACGAGTGGCGGCTGATCGGCAACGGGCGCCGCAGCAAGACCGACGACGAGTTCCGCGACGAGGTCCGCGAGGCCCTGGAGCAGTTCGGCGGCCTGACGCCCGAGGACGGGCCGTGGGACGAGTTCGCCGCGGGGCTGCGCTTCGCCGGCGGCGGGTTCACCGCCGACGACCCGGGAGAGCTGCTCGACCGCGTGGCCGAGGCGCGGGGCGAGATCGGCCAGGACGCGCAGCTGGTGCACTACCTCGGCCTGCCGCCCCAGACCTTCGGCGACTACACCCGCGCCCTCGGTGCGCACGGCCTCGCGGAGGGCTCGCGGGTGGTCTACGAGAAGCCGTTCGGCACGTCGCTGGAGACCTTCCGCGAGCTCGACCGGGTCGTGCACGACGTGCTCGACGAGTCGCAGGTCTTCCGCATCGACCACTTCCTGGGCAAGGAGGCCACCCAGGAGCTGCGGGCCCTGCGCTTCGCCAACGGCCTGTTCGGCAGCTCGTGGGACCGCCACCACGTCGCCGCCGTCGAGATCGACGTCCCGGAGACCCTCGACGTCGCCGACCGCGCCGAGTTCTACGACGCCACCGGCGCCGTGCTCGACATGCTCGTGACGCACCTGTTCCAGGTCGCCGCCGAGGTCGCCATGGACCCGCCGGCGTCGTTCGCGCCCGACGACGTGGCCGCGGCCCGCAACGACGTGATCCGGTGCTTCCGCCCGCTCGCGCGCGACGAGGTGGTCCGTGGGCAGTTCGACGGCTACCGCGACCTCGACCACGTCGCCGACGACTCGACCACCGAGACCTTCGTGGCCGCCCGCCTGTGGGTCGACAGCGACCGCTGGCGCGGGGTGCCGTTCCTGCTGCGCACCGGCAAGCGGATGGCCGAGAGCCACCAGAAGGTCAACCTCGTCTTCCGCGACCCCGAGGGCGGCCCGGTCGCCGAGCGCGACCTGCCCACCCGCGGCAACGTGCTGTGCTTCGACCTCGCCGGCGACGGCGCGCTGGCGTTGTCGATGAACGTCAAGACGCCCGGGGCGTCGTCGGAGCTGGGCACCACGTGGACCCAGATCCCGCTCGACACGCTCTCGGGCGGCGACCCGCTGCCCCCGTACGTGCGGCTCATCCACGACGTGCTCACCGGCGACCGCGCGCTGTTCACCCGCCCCGACGGCCTCGAGGACGTGTGGACCGCGGCCGCCGAGGTGCTCGACGACCACCGGCAGCCCGAGCCCTACGCGCCGGGTAGCTGGGGCCCCGAGGCGGCCCTGCGCCTCGCCGACCCGGTCGGCTGGGTCCTCCCCGGCTAGTCCGATCGGCCCACGTGAGCGATGTTCCCGGCCATGGCCGGGAACATCGCTCACGTGGGGCGGACCTGGACCAGCAGCTCGGGGTCGATGGCGAAGTAGCCGGCGAACGGGGCGGCCTGGGCGCAGAGCAGGGTCAGCGCGAGCGCCATGGCCGTGGCCAGCAGGAACAGGGCCACGCCCGCGCGGCGCAGGCGATCGGCCTGGATCGCCCCCATCGCCGCGAGCGTCGTGACCGCCACGAGGTAGAGCGCCGTGAGCCGCAGCGGGTCGATCGCCGACCCGCTGAGCACCAGGCGCGCCCGCCGGGCCTCCAGCGCCTGGTCGACGGCCGTGACGAGCCGGTCCTGGGCGACCCGCTGGCCCTCGGTCGTCACCGGCAGCGTCAGCGTCCTCGCCTGCACGGCCACCAGCCGCGACGGGGCGATCGTCAGCGTGGCGTCACCGCCGGCCATCTCCGGCCACTCGGTGGCCACGTACTGGTCGATCTGCTCGGCGATCAGCCGGCGCACCTCCGGTTGCTGCGCGGGGAACGCGCCCATGAGCAGGTCGACGTCGCGCAGTGCGCTGGCCTCCCGGCTCACGGCCGCCGCGGCGTCGTCGCGGTCGGCCCACACGTCGGCCACGAGGAACCCGACGAGCAGGCCGAAGATCAGGCCGAGCGGGGAGAGCAGGCCCGGGCTCAGCGGGCCCAGGTGCTCGATGCCCTGCCGGCGCGCCCACCACAGGACGGCCAGGACCAGCGCCGCGGCCAGGTAGACGGCGGCGAAGACCACCAGCGTGAGCAGGGGCAGGGGCGCATGCCCCAGCCACGCCACCATGCGCTCCCCCCCTCCGACCGACGTGAGCGGAGCTCCCGGCCCGGACCGGGAACCCCGCTCACGGACGGGTCAGTGCTGCGATCCCGGCTCCCCGGCGTACTCGGGACCGGCCTGCTGGCGCTTGGCCGGGTCCTCGGCCTGCGCACCCTCGATGGCCCGCCACACGGCCTCCGGGGTCAGCGGCATGTCGATGTGCCGGACGCCCAGGTGCGAGAGCGCGTCGACGACGGCGTTGTGCACCGCGGGCGTCGAGCCGATCGTGCCCGACTCCCCGATGCCCTTGGCGCCGATCGGGTTGAGGTGGGTCGGGGTCTCGGTGTTGGAGACCTCGAACCCGCACAGGTCCGCCGCCGACGGGATCACGTAGGACGCCAGGTTGCCGCTGGTCGGGTTGCCGTCCTCGTCGAACGTGACCCGCTCGTAGAGGGCCTGGGCGATGCCCTGCGCGATGCCGCCGTGCTGCTGGCCGGCGACCAGCATCGGGTTGAGGATGCGGCCCGCGTCGTCGACGGCGACGTGGCGGCGCTGGCGGACCATGCCGGTGTCGAGGTCGACGTCCACCACGGCGATGTGCGAGCCGAACGGGAAGCTCGACTGGCCCTGCTTGAAGTCGAGCTCCTCGAGCAGCGGGCCCTTCGACCCGTCGTCGGTGCCCGTGCCGTCCTCGGCGGCGGTGGCGACCTGCGACCAGGTGATCTCCCGGTCGGCGATGCCGCGGACGCCGAAGCCGCCGTCGGTCTGCTCGATGTCGTCCACGGACGCCTCGAGCAGGTGCGCCGCGATCTCCTTGGCGCGCGAGACCAGCTGCTCCGAGGCGTTGTGGATCGCGCTGCCGCCGGTCTGCAGCGATCGCGAGCCCAGCGTCCCGGCGCCGCTGCGCACGAGCGAGGTGTCGGACTGGACGACCTTGATCTTGTCCATCGGCACCCCGAGGACCCCGGACGCGAGCTGCGCGTAGGCGGTCTCGTGGCCCTGGCCGTGGGCGCTGGTGCCGGCCATGACGGTGAACGTGCCGTCCGGGTGCGCCTGCGCGGAGCCGTACTCGCCGTCGAGGCCCAGCGGGGCGGTGACCTCCACGTACGACGCGACGCCGATGCCCAGCGCGGTCCGGCTGCCCTCGGCGCGGCGGCGCTCCTGCTCGGCGCGCAGCGCGTCGTAGTCGGCGGCCTGCTTGACCGCGTCGAGCGCCTTCTCGTGCTCGGCGTTGTCGTACTCGGCGCCGGTGAGGCTCGTCATCGGGAACGCGTCGGGCTGCAGGAAGTTCTTCCGGCGCATCTCCAGCGGGTCGACGCCGATCTCGTCGGCGGCGATGTCGATGATCCGCTCGAGCAGCTGCGTCGCCTCCGGACGGCCCGCGCCGCGGTAGGCGCCGGTGGTCGTCGTGTTGGTGACGACGGTCTTCCACGTGAAGTCGATGGCCGGGATGTCGTAGACGCCCTGGGCCATGAGCTGGGTCAGGCTCGGCAGGATCGTGCCGACCGCGGGGTACATGCCGCCGTCGCCGATCACCGACGCGCGCAGGCCCACGATCTTGCCGTCGCGCTTCACGCCCAGCTCGGCGTACTGCACCTGGGCGCGCCCGTGCACCATCGAGAGCATGTTCTCGGAGCGGGTCTCGGTCCAGCGGACCGGCCGGCCGAGGTCCATCGCGGCCCGCGCGGCGATCGAGTACTCGGGGTAGGCCGTCGCCTTCGGGCCGAAGCCGCCGCCCACGCGCGGGGCGATGACGCGGACCTGGGTGGCGTCGAGGCCGAGGTCGCTCGCGAGGGCGTCGCGCGCCCCGTGCGGGGTCTGGATCGACAGCCACAGCGTCACGCCGCCGTCGGGCTCGCCCGGGACCGCGACGCAGGCGTTCGGCTCCATCGGGACGCCCGCGAGGCGCTGGTTGTAGAACTTGCCGGACACCACGACGTCGGCCTCGTCGAACAGGCCCTCGACGTCGCCGGTGCCCGCGCCCGCGACGACGTTCGAGCCGTGCTCCTCGAAGATCACCGGCGCGTCGTCGGCGAGGGCCTCCTCGATGCCGACGACCGCGGGCAGCGGGTCGATGTCGGGGAAGACGCTCTCGGCGGCGTCCAGCGCCTGGCCGGCGGTCTCGGCGACGACGGCGGCGATGATGTCGCCGACGAAGCGCACGCGCCCGCGCGCGAGCGGCGGGCGCGACATGGCGTCGGGGACGACGCCGGGCAGCCCCGGGCGGTCGTTGATCTGCAGGTCGCCGTCGGTGTAGACGCCCACGACGCCCGGCTTGGCGCGGGCCTCCTCGACGTCCACCGAGTTCAGGGTCCCGTGCGCGATGGGCGAGCGGACGAAGACCACGTGGTACGAGCCCTCCACGGGCAGGTCACCGGTGTACTGCGAGGCCCCGGTGATCAGGGCCTGGTCCTCGGTGCGCTTGACCGAGTGGCCGAAGATCGATCCTGATCGGCTGGGGGTGATGGTCATCGCCGTGCTCCCTCGGTGTCGTGGCGGCGCGGTCAGAAGATCAGACCGTTGGGGTGGCGTCGAGTGCAGATTTCCACGCCGTTTCCGGTTGCGCGCGTCCGGAGGCCGAACGTCCGCGCGACGGCGACCGTCCGGACCATGCTGGCCATCCTGCCGCTGGACGTGGTCCCCGTCACCGACGAGCATCCGCGCCATGGACTTCGCCGAGGCCCGCGAGGTGTTCTGCCGGCCGCGCACCGGCGCCGTGGGCGACGGTTCCGCGCCCGCCACCCCGGCCCGCCGCCTGCGCGACGCCGTCGAGCCGCTGGCCATGGTCACCGTGTGGAGCGACCCCGCGGCCGAGGAGAGCGGCGCGGCCGGCCTGGACTTCCTCGGCGGCTACGTCGGCGGCCGGGCCTCGGTGCTCGGCGACGTCGACGGCGCCGTCGTCGCGGCGGCCTTCGCGGTGTTCGAGCCCGGCCTGGTCGGCGGGCTGTGGGACCAGGCGCGGGCGACGTGCCCGGTCGCCGACCTGCGCGCCCTGCGCGAGCGCGCCGGCGCCACCGCGCTGCGCACGGTGCTCGCCGACGTCGGGGAGGCGGACGTCGACGGCGTCGTCGAGACGCTGCGCACCGGGCTCGACGGCGCCGACCTCATGGGCCGCCCGCTGTTCGCCGGCATGTCGCGCCTGCCGTGGCCGACCGAGACCCACGGACGTCTCTGGCACGCCGTGACGCTGCTGCGCGAGCACCGCGGCGACGCCCACGTGGCCGCCTGCGTCGCCGCCGGGCTCGACGCCGTCGAGGCCAACGTCCTCACCGAGCTGTGGGTCGGCTTCGACCTGCTCGAGTACACGTCCACCCGCGGCTGGTCCACCGAGGCGATGGACGCCGGGATCGCCCGGCTCCGCGAGCGCCGCCTCCTCGAGGGCACGGGGGCCGGGACCCGGCTCTCCGCGGAGGGCCGCCGCGCGCGCGACGCGGTCGAGGAGGCCACCGACCGCGCCCAGCAGCCCGTCGTGGACGCGCTCGGCACCGACCTCGAGCGGATCGTGCCCGTGCTCGAGACCTGGTCGGAGGCGGTCGTCGCCCGCGGCTGGTTCCCGCCCGACCCCTACAAGCGGGCTGCCGGCTAGCTCTCCGGCACGTGCTCGTCGATCTCGGCGAGCCAGATCGTCGCCGACGAGTCCGACGGGGCGCGCCAGTCGCCGCGCGGCGAGAGCGAGCCCCCGGCGACGACCTTGGGCCCGTTGGGCTGCGCCGAGCGCTTGAACTGCGCGAACCCGAAGAAGCGCTGCACGAACACCCGCAGCCAACCCCGGATCTCCGCGAGGTCGTAGGCCCGCCGGTCGTCCTCGGGGTAGCCCGGCGGCCAGACACCGGCGTCGAGGTCGCGCCACGCGTGCCACGACAGGAACGCGATCCGCGACGGCCGGAACCCGTGGCGCAGGACCCAGTAGAGGTTGAAGTCCTGCAGGTCGTACGGCCCGATCTTCTGCTCGCTGGACTGGATCTCCTGGTCGGAGTCCGCGGGGACGAGCTCCGGGCTGATCTCGGTGTCGAGGACGTCCTGCAGCACCGCGCCGACCTCGTCCTCGAACTGCCGCGAGCTGATGACCCAGCGGATGAGGTGCTGCACGAGCGTCTTCGGCACGCCGCTGTTGACCGTGTAGTGGCTCATCTGGTCGCCGACGCCGTAGGTGGACCAGCCGAGCGCGGCCTCGGACAGGTCGCCGGTGCCCAGCACGATGCCGCCGCGCTGGTTGGCGGCCCGGAAGAGGTAGTCGGTGCGCAGGCCGGCCTGGACGTTCTCGAACGTCACGTCGTACTGCGGCTCGCCCTGCGAGAACGGGTGGTCGAGCTCCTTCAGCATCAGCCGGGCGGTCTCGGTGATGTCGATGGTCTCGAAGGTGCAGCCCAGGGCCTCGGCGAGGCGCTCGGCGTTGCCCTTCGTCCGCTCTCCCGTCGCGAAGCCGGGCAGCGTGAACGCGAGGATGTCCGAGCGCGGGCGCCCGGCCCGGTCCATCGCCCGCGCGGCGACGATCAGCGCGTGGGTGGAGTCGAGCCCGCCCGACACCCCGATGACGACCTTGGCGTCGCCGATCGCCCGCAGCCGCTGCAGCAGCCCGGCGACCTGGATGTTGTAGGCCTCGAAGCAGTCCTGCTCGAGGCGGGCGGGGTCGGCGGGGACGAACGGGAAGCGCTCGATCGCCCGGCGGAAGCCGATGTCGCCCGTCGGCGGGTCGAGCACGAAGCCGATCGTGCGGAACGGCTGCTCGTGGCGGCGCCGGTTGTCGTCGAACGTGCCCATGCGCAGGCGCTCGGAGCGCACCAGGCGCAGGTCGACGTCGGCGACGGCGTGCTGCTCGCCGGCCGGGAAGCGCTCGGTCTCGGCCAGCAGCACCCCGTTCTCGTGGATGCTCGTCTGCCCGTCCCACGAGACCTCGGTGGTCGACTCGCCGTCGCCCGCCGCGGCGTAGACGTAGGCCGCCGAGCACCGCGCGGACGCCGACTGCGCGAGCAGCTGGCGGTCGTCGGCGCGCCCGACCGTGATGGGGCTGCCCGAGATGTTGGCGAGCACCGTGGCCCCGGCCAGCGCGGCCTGGGCGCTCGGCGGGATCGGCACGAACATGTCCTCGCAGACCTCGACGTGCAGCACGAGGCCGTCGACGTCGGTGGCGTCGAAGAGCAGGTCGGCGCCGAACGGCACGTCCTCGCCGAGCAGGTGGATCGTGCCGGACTCACCGGCACCGGACGCCATCTGGCGGGGCTCGTAGAACTCGCGGTAGTTCGGCAGGTAGGTCTTGGGCACGACCCCCAGGACCTGCCCGCGGTGCACGACGACCGCGCAGTTGTAGATGCGGTGGCGGTGGCGCAGGGGCGCCCCCAGCACGAGCACCGGGGTGAGTTCCGCCGACGCCGCGACGACGTCGGCGAGGGCGTCGACGACCGCGTCGAGGAGCGTGTCCTGCATCAGCAGGTCCTCGATGGAGTAGCCCGAGAGCGTCAGCTCCGGGAACACGGCGAGGCCCGCCCCGTCGTCGTGGACCTGCCGGGCCACCGCGAGCAGGGACGCGGCGTTCGCGGCCGGGTCGGCGATCGTCGTGCGGATCGTCGCGGCCGCGACGCGCACGAAGCCCTGGTGGTAGACCGAGGTGAAGGGCGGGCTGGGCATTTGCTGGCTGTCCTCCTGGGCCGGCGACGCGGGCGAGCGTAGATCGCCCGCCCGGCCGCCGCCGGAGGGTCAGACGGTGCTGGTCGGAGAGCCGGCCGGAGGGGTCGGGTCGCTCGGCGGGGGCGCCGCCGCGACACGGTCCTCCACCCCCTCCTCGGGCACCAGCGCCCAGGCGGCCAGGTAGGCGATCAGACCCACGAGGTGCCCGAACACGGCCAGGAGTACCGCGAGGACACGGACGAGGTTCACGTCCAACCCGGTGCGCGCGGCGATGCCGCCGCACACGCCGGCGATCCAGCGGTCGCGGACGCTGCGGCGGAAACCGAACGCCGGGACGGACGAGGGGGCGGGGCTGCTCTGCGAGGTGGTCATGGTCCCGACGGTGCCGTCGCGGCGGGGCCCCGCCCTCCGGGTCGGCCCCTGGTCGCACCCCGAAGCCGGGCGTCGGGGTCTCGGGGTCGGTGGCGGGACTCTCGGCACGTCGGGGGCTGCTGTGACGAAACGTCGGATTCGTGGCCGACCGACCGGCGCGCTCACCCGATCGCCGAACGGCCCGCGCGCGAGCCCGTCGCGATGGCCTGAGGCGGGTCCGACGATGCTGCGAGCGCGGCGACGGTCATGGCGCACCGGGGTCCGGCGACGGACCGTGGTGGCCGTCGTCGCCGCGCTCGCGATCCTCGTGCCGGTCGGGTGGCTGTGGACCGACAGCCTGGTGCCGGCGGACTACTCGGTCGCGGAGATGGGCGTCCCCGACCACGGCGGCGGCCCCGCCGGCCCGGCCGGGCACGCCGGGATGCACGGCGGGGTCCACACCGGCGGCCCCGCGGTCGACCAGCTGCGCGAGCCGCCCGGGCCCGCCGACGTCGACCTCACGCTCGTCGCGCGCGGCGGGCGGGTCACGCTGCCCTCGGGCCGGGTGATCGACGGCTACACGCTCAACGGCACGACGCCCGGCCCCGAGATCCGCGCCGTGCAAGGGCAGATGGTGCAGGTCCGGCTGGTCAACGCGGACGTCGCCGAGGGCGTCACCCTGCACTGGCACGGCTACGACGTGCCCGCGGGCGACGACGGCGTGGCCGGCGTGACCCAGGACGCCGTGCTCCCCGGTGGCGAGTTCGTCTACCGCTTCCGCGCCGAGCAGGCGGGCACGTTCTGGTACCACTCCCACCAGGTGGCCGACCCGCAGGTCAAGGGCGGGCTCTTCGGCGCGCTGGTCGTCACGCCGCACGCGGGCCTCGGCGAGGTCGGCGACGTCCCCGCGCTGACCCACCTCTACGACGGCCGCCGCACCGTCAACGGGCGCGAGGGCGACGTCGCGGCGGCGGGTGCCCCCGGGCAGCGGGTGCGCGTGCGGGTCGTCAACACCGACAACGGGCCGGTCCAGGTCTGGGTGGGCGGCGCCCCGTACCGGCTCGTCGCCACCGACGGCGACGAGGTGGACGGGCCCACCCCGTCGACCGACTCGCTGGCGATCACGGCGGGCGGGCGCGCCGACCTCGAGGTCGACGTCCCCGCCGACGGGTCCGGCGTGCGCGTCGAGATCGGCGGCTCCTCGGCGGTCACCTTCGGCGCGGCGCGGCCGCCCACCCCGCGGCCGGCCCGCGAGCTCGACCCGCTGCACCACGGCACCCCCACCGCGCTGCCCTTCGACCCGGACGCCGCCGACCGGCGCTTCGACTACGTCATCGGCCGCCGGCCCGGGTTCCTCGACGGCACGCCCGGCCTGTGGTGGACGGTCAACGGCGCGATGTGGCCCGACGTGCCGATGTACGTCGTGCGCGAGGGCGACGTCGTGCGCATGCGCATCGAGAACGGCAGCGGCGAGGTGCACCCGATGCACCTGCACGGCCACCACGCCGTGGTGCTCGCCCGCGACGGCGTGCCGGCCACCGGCAGCCCGTGGTGGGTCGACAGCCTCGACGTGGCCGACGGCCACAGCTACGACGTCGCGTTCGTCGCCGACAACCCGGGCCTGTGGACGGACCACTGCCACAACCTCGCCCACCCGGCGGAGGGGCTGACGGCACACCTGGTCTACGAGGGGGTGACGACGCCCTACCGCGCGGGTGGCCACGCCCACAACGACCCGGAGTGACCCGCCCCGGCGGCGGGGGGATACTCGTCGGTAACCACGCGGTCCCCCGCGGACCGCCCGGAGGTGACCCGATGACCGCGCCGACCCGCCCCACCAGCACGATCGGGACCGCGCCCTGGGTGCTCGCCCACGCCACGGCGTGCGCCGAGGCCGTGGCGACAGCCCTGGACCTGCTCGACGAGGACGACGTCGAGACCGTCCCGGACGACGCGGGTGAGGGCTTCACCCTGCGGGTACACGCCGATCCCCCGCGCGCGGTCCGCGCCGTGCGCTGGTCGGCGGTCGAGGGGTGGGCCGCGACGGCGGACCCGGCGCTGCGCCGCGCGCCGCGGTGGCGGGCGCTGCCCCTGGCGACGGACGCCGAGCCGCTGGCCCTGTGCGAGGTGCTGCGCCGCAGGCGGTGAGGGGCTCGCCGGGGACGGGGCACGCCGGCGCGGGCGTTCGCCGGTGCGGGCCCCTCGTCCGCACCGGCGGCCCCGGGTCGGAACGTACCGGGCGGTCCCCTCGTCGTGAAGGTCGACGTCGCGGCACCCGTGTGGCGGCCACCCGGATGTACGCACAATGACGTACAGCGCACCGGCCGTCGCCACCCCTAGCCTCGGTGATCGACGTCCCCGCCTCGGGGACGCACGGGAGGCGTCATGCGCGACCCACTGGCCGATCGACTGATCCAGGAGCCCCGCATCCGGCGAATCGTGCGCCGGACCTCGACCGTGTCCGGAGCCGCCGCCGTACCCGCCGTGCCCGCTCCCCGGGGCGAGGAGCCGGACGTCCCGGCGCCCCGGTCGCCGGGGCCCGAGGAGCGCACGAGCGCCTGACCCACCGGCTAGCGGCTGCGCCCGCGTCCGCGGGGGCCGTCGTCGCCCCGGTCGCCGTCGCGGTCCGACCGGGCCTGGGCCCGCCAGCGCTCGTACCAGCGCTCCCACGCCGCGCCGGCCCGGTCCGCGGCGTCGCGCGAGCGCCGGCTCGCCGACGGCGAGGTCGACGCGACCTCCTCGACGTCGTCGGCCGTGCTGGTCGCGCGGCGCGGGGCGGTCGTGCTCGGCGGCGCGACCGGGACCACCGGGGGCGCGGCCACCGGCACGGGCGCGGGCGCCGGCGTCTCGGGCGCCGCGAGCGGCACGGGGTCCGACGAGCTCGTCGCGGCCGCGACGACGCCCGCCGCCCCCAGGACGCCGACGAGCCCGGCGCCCACGGCCACCACCCGGCGCGCGGGCCGCCGCGACCGGCGCGACGGCGGGGCGACCGGCGTGAGCGCCCGGGTCGCGGGACGGGCACCGGGTCCGGCGGCCGATCCGACGGCGGGACGGGCGGCGGATCGGGCGGCGGGACGGACGTGCCCGGGCAGCAGGAGCGGGCCGGTGCGGGCCTCGTCGGCGTCGGGGTCGCCGGTCGGGTCGCCGGTCGCGTCGCCGCTCGGGCCGGCGGGGGTCCCCTCGCCGAGCAGGTCGGCGTGGACCGCGGTGACGGTGCCGCGCGCGTCGTCGTCCGCGGGTGCGGAGGCGAGGAGGGCGCCGGTCTCCGGTCCTACGTCCCGCCCGGCGAGCAGGCGTGCCGCGCGGGCGGCGTCGGGCCGGCCGGCGGGGTCGGGGTCGAGCAGGGCGCGCAGGACCGGCGTCAGGTCGCCGGCGCGCCGGGCCGGCGCCACCACGCCGGACGCGACGCGCGAGAGCACCTCGAGCGCGTTGCCGCCGTCGCCGGCAGGCGGGGCACCCTCGAGCGCGGCGTAGAGCGTGGCGCCCAGCGAGAACACGTCGGCGGCGGCCGTCGCTGGGCCGCCGCGGGCGAGCTCGGGGGCCATGAAGTGCGGCGTCCCGGCGACGAGCTGGTCGGCGGTGCCGGGCTCGGCGTCGATGACGGCGATGCCGAAGTCGGCGACGGTGACGGTGTCGGCGAGCCCGATCATGACGTTGGCGGGCTTGACGTCGCGGTGGACGATGCCGCGCGCGTGCATGGCGGCGAGGCCCTCGGCGATCTGCGCGCCGATCGCGGCCACCCGCACGGGCGGCAGCGGGCCCTCGCGGTCGAGGAGGTCCGCCAACGAGGGGGCCGCGACGTACTCCATGACGAGGCAGACCTCGCCGTCGAGCTCGGTCATGTCGAAGATCGCGGCGAGCCGCGGGTGGTGCAGGCGGGCGGCGACGCGGCCCTCCCGGTGCGCCCGCTCGCGCACGAGGCGCGCGCGGTGCGCGTCGAGGGCGCGGCCGCCGTGGAGCCGCTTGATCGCGACGTCGCGGTCCAGCAGCTCGTCGTGGGCGCGCCACACCGAGCCCGATCCCCCGCGCCCCACGGGCGCGAGCAGGAGGTAGCGACCGGCGACGAGGCGACCGGGCTCGATCGTGGCCCGGCCGTCCCCGAGGGCGACCGGCACCGAGGTCGGCGTCGTCATGCCCCTCCCTTCTGCTCCGTGACCGCGTATCGCGCGCCGTGACCATTCCGTTACCGAAATCGGCCGCGACCGTCCGGACCCCCCGATCGGGTGGCGCCGCATCCTCGCCCGGCCCCCGGCGGGGCCCGCACCCGACCCGCCCGACCCGCCCGTCAGCGGCTGTGACCGGGGCCATCGCGGCCGCGGTGTGGGGGGACACAGCGATCACCGGCCCACGCGGCGTCTCGTGTCGGTACCGTGGGTACCTAGTACTTCAGGTACCGAACCGACCCACCCGATGCGGAGGCAACCCCTCATGGCCATCTCGGACATCAAGGAGTTCACGCACCTGAGCGAGGCCGACGTCGCGGCCATCGGGCGCGAGTTCGACGCGATCCGCCGCGACGTCGAGGCGTCGCGCGGGGAGGACGACGCCGCGTACATCCGCGGCGTCATCAAGCTGCAGCGCCGCCTGGAGATCGGCGGGCGCGTGGCGCTGGTCGGCAGCATCCTGCCGCCGCTGTGGATCGCCGGCACCGCCGCGCTGGCCGCCTCCAAGATCATCGAGAACATGGAGATCGGCCACAACGTCATGCACGGCCAGTGGGACTGGATGAACGATCCGGAGATCCACTCGGCGCAGTGGGAGTGGGACAACGTCTGCCCCGCGGACCAGTGGAAGCACTCCCACAACTACCTGCACCACACGTACACGAACGTGATCGGCAAGGACAAGGACGTCGGGTACGAGATCCTCCGCGTCCGCTCCGACCAGCCGTGGCACCCCTACTACCTGGGCCAGCCGCTCTACAACGCGCTGCTGATGTTCCTGTTCCAGTGGGGCGTCGCGCTGCACGACCTCGACATCGAGGGCGCGGCGAAGATGGACGCCGACCCCGAGGAGATGAAGGCCAAGCTGCGCCAGATCGGGCGCAAGGCGGGCAAGCAGGCGCTCAAGGACTACGTGGCCTTCCCGGCCCTGTCCGGCCCGTTCTTCCCGGCGACGATCGCGGCGAACGCGACGGCGAACCTCATCCGCAACGTGTGGTCCTACGCGATCATCTTCTGCGGCCACTTCCCCGACGGTGCCGAGGTCTTCACCGAGGAGGAGCTCGACGGCGAGACGTGGGGCGAGTGGTACCTGCGCCAGCTGCTCGGGTCGGCCAACTTCACCGGCGGGCGGCTCATGCACCTCATGAGCGGCAACCTCGGCTACCAGATCGAGCACCACCTGTTCCCCGACCTGCCGTCGAACCGGTACCCGGAGATCGCGGAGAAGGTGCGCGACATCTGCGCCCGCTGGGACCTGCCCTACACGACCGGCCCGTTCCCGAAGCAGTTCTGGCAGTCGACGCGGTCGATCTGGAAGCTCTCGCTGCCCGTGGCGGGCGAGCTCAAGCGCTTCGTCGACCGGCTGACCGGCCGCGAGAAGCCGACCGCCACGAGCACCGCCGCCGCCGACGTCCCGGCCCCGCGCACGGAGACCGGGACCCGCGTCGACGAGCCCGTGGCCGCCTGACCCGGGGTACGTGCGTGATCTTCTGAGCCATAGCTCAGAAGATCACGCACGTAGATGGTCACGACTCCGGCGACACCATGACGAACTCGGCGGGCAGGGGCCGGCCGTCGAGGTGGGCGTCGAGCATCTCCCGCACGCCCTCGGCGATCCGCTCCTGCGCCTCGCGGGTCATGCCCGAGCAGTGGATGGTCATGGCCTCGGAGCCCTCGGGCAGCGAGCGCCAGGGGTGGTCGGCCGGCGCCGGCTGGGGGTACCAGGTGTCCCCCGCGTACCCCGCGAGCTGCCCGGACTCGACGGCCTCGACCAGCGCGTCCCGGTCGACGATCGCGCCGCGCGCGGTGTTGACCAGCCACGAGCCCGGCTTCATCGCGTTCAGCCGCTCGCGCCCGAACAGCGCCTGGCTGCCCTCCATCAGGGGCAGGGCCAGGCAGATCACGTCCGACTCGCGCACCAGCGTGTCGAGCCGCGCGTAGCGCACGCCGAGCGTCGCCTCGTCGGCCGGCGAGCGGCGGTGGTTGGCGTAGTAGAGCATCCGCACGTCGAAGCCCTGGAGCCGTAGCGCGGTGCGGGCCCCGATCGCGCCGAGCCCGACGATCCCGACGGTCTTGCCCTCGAGGTCGTGCGACGGCGCCGAGACGCCGGCGACGTCCCAGCCCCCGTCGCGGGCGTTCGCGTGGGCGGGGACGAAGTTGCGGACCAGCGCCAGGATCTGCAGGACGTTGTGCTCGGCGACGCTGACGACGTTGCTGCCGGTGACCTCGGCGACGGTGATGCCGTGCTGCTGCGCGGACTCGGGCTCGGTGTGGTCGGAGCCCACGCCCGCGGTGATGACCAGCCGCAGGTTCGCGGCCTTCGACATCCGGTCGTCGTCGAGGTAGACCGGCCAGAAGGGCGTCGTGATCAGCGCCTCGGCGTCCGCGAGCTCGGCGTCGAGACCCTCGCCGGTGTCGGTGGTGGTGACCAGCTCGTGGCCCCGGTCCGCCAGGTACTCGTGCAGGCCCAGCGCGTTGTCGGCGCTGGCCGGCACGCCCCCGTCGGAGCCGTGGGAGCCGGCGTCGGACGGCGGGTAGGACACGTAGACGACCTTCATCCCGTCGGCTACCCGACCGCCCGCGACGGGGACACCGGGTGTGACGTCAGCCGGGGTGGGTCTCGCCGCCGGCCGGGGCCAGGACCTCGCCGCTGTAGTACGACGAGAGCCGGTTCGACGCGAAGAACACGTACGACGGGGCGATCTCGTCGGGCGACGCCGGGCGGCCGATCGGGGCCTGCGCCCCGAACGAGTCGACCTTCTCCTCGGGCATGGTCGCCGGGATCAACGGCGTCCACACCGGCCCCGGGGCGACGCAGTTGACGCGGATGCCGCGCGGGAGCAGCTGCTGGGACAGCGACATCGTCAGCGCGTGCACCGCGCCCTTGGCCGCGGAGTAGTCGAGCAGCGACTTGTTGCCGCGCAGCCCGTTGACCGAGCCGGTGTTGATGATCGCCGACCCCTCCCCCAGGTGCGGCAACGCGTCCTTGGTGATCCAGAAGAAGCTGGACACGTTGGTCGCGAACGTGCGCTCCCACTGCTCGTCGGAGAGCTCCTCGGGGCCGTCGACCGGCGTCTGCACCGCGGCGTTGTTGACCACGATGTCGAGCCCGCCGAGCTCCTCGACCGCCCGCCCGACCATCCGGGCGCAGTGGTCGCGGTCGGCGATGTCGCCGGGCAGGCGCACGCACCGGCGGCCCTTGGCCTCGACGACCGACTGGGTGTGCGTCGCGTCGTCGCCCTCGGAGAGGTAGCTGATCGCGACGTCGGCGCCCTCCTCGGCGAAGGCGATCGCGACGGCGCGCCCGATGCCGGAGTCGCCGCCGGTGATCAGCGCCCGGCGCCCGGCGAGCAGGTCGCGCCCGACGTAGTCGCGCATCTCGTCGTTCGGCTCGGGGTCCATCGCCCCGGTGCTGCCGGGGTGGGTCTGTTCCTGCGGGGGAGGCTGCGTCACGGGCGACGGACTTGACGGCGGCGCCCGGGCGCGAAACGTCCCGGGCACCGCCGACGGCGGGGCACCTCAGCGCAGGGCGGCGATCTTGTCGAGGACGGTCTTGCGGTTCTTGGTGCGCCGCTCGTAGGCGTCGACCTTGCCGAGGTCGCCCGCGGAGAGCCCGTCGAGCTTCGCGACGACCTCGGTGGCGTTGAGGTCGTCGTAGCCCCGGATCGGCAGGTCGTCCTCCACCGACACCGCGCCCTTGGCCTCGCCCTCGGCCTGGGCGACGCCGGGCACGCGACGCGCCTGGTCGGCGGCCGCGCCGGCCGCGCCGCCGATGCCGGACCCGAGGCGCTGGAGCAGCGCGGGGAACGCCTCGGCGAGCTCCCGGGTGAACTGCGCCTGGGCGCGGGCGAACGCCTGCACCCACTCGGCGGTCCGGTTGCCGGCCGCCTCCTCGGCCTCGGCGACGTTCTCGAGCAGCTCCTTGTACGCGCGCAGCGACTCCTCGCCGCCCTGCCGAGCGCGGCTCACGATCTGCTCGTTCAGGCTCCGGACCTGCTCGACGACCTGCTCGACCCTCGGGTTGCCCGCCATCGCTCCTCCTCGGTGTGTGCCTCAGTGCACATCGAGCGCTCGTTTCCCGGCCGCCGATACCCCCAAACAGGGCAACGTCGGAACCATCCGGGCAAGGACGGACGCGGGCGACGGGTTCGTGTTCCGGTGATCGGGATCGTCCGTGTGACGCGCCTCGCAACGGGACCTACGATGGTGACGGCGGCGACACCCGTTGTGGTTGGGAGTACCGAGCATGCGCAAGCCACGCCACGTGCGTCTGACCGAGCCCCTCGTCCGGGAGAACGGCGAGCTCCGGCCGGCGAGCTGGGACGAGGCGCTCGCCCGGGCCGCGGTCGGCCTGCGCGGCGTGCCGCCCGAGGCGTTCGGGATGTTCAGCTGCTCGAAGGCCACCAACGAGATGAACTACATGGCTGAGAAGTTCTCCCGGGTGGTGATGGGCAGCAACAACGTCGACAGCTGCAACCGCACTTGACACGCTCCCAGTGTCGTCGGTCTGACGACGGTGTTCGGTGCCGGCGGCGGCACCTCCGCCTACGTGGAGGCGGAGCACGCCGACGTGCTCGTGCTGTGGGGCTCCAACGCGCGCGAGACGCACCCGATCTTCTTCCACCACGTGCTGCAGGGCCTGCGCAACGGCGCCCGCCTGTACTCGGTCGACCCGCGCCACACCTCGACCGCGCACTGGGCGGACTCGTGGCTCGGGCTCGACGTGGGCACGGACATCGCGCTCGCCAACGCGATCGGGCGCGAGATCATCCACGCGGGCCTGGTGAACCGCACGTTCGTCGACCGGGCGACCACCGGCTTCGACGACTACGCGGCCACCGTGGAGCCCTACACGCTCGAGCGCGCCGAGGAGATCACCGGCGTGCCGGCGTCCTCGATCCGCGAGCTGGCGCACGCCTACGCCCGGGCCGACCGCGCCCAGATCTGCTGGACGCTCGGCATCACCGAGCACCACAACGCCGCCGACTACGTGTTCGCGCTGATCAACCTCGCGCTGCTCACCGGGCACGTCGGGCGCTACGGGTCGGGGCTGGTGCCGCTGCGCGGGCAGAACAACGTGCAGGGCGGCGGTGACATGGGGGCGATCCCGGCCAAGCTGCCCGGCGGCTACGACGTCGCCGACGAGGACGCCCGCGCCCGCTACGCCGCGGTCTGGGGCACCGACGACTACCCCCGCGAGCCGGGGATGCACCTGTCGCAGATGTTCGAGGCGATGGAGCGCGGCGAGCTGCGCGCGCTCTACTGCATCGGCGAGAACCCGGCGGAGTCCGAGGCCAACGCGGCGCACGCGCGCCACCTGCTCTCGAGCCTCGACTGCCTGATCGTGCAGGACATCTTCCGCACGGCCACCGCCGAGCTCGCCGACGTCGTCTTCCCGGCGACGGCCGACTGGTGCGAGTACGAGGGCACGGTCACCAACTCCGAGCGGCGCGTCCAGCGCGTCCGCAAGGCGATCGAGCCGCCGGGGCAGGCGCGCCCGGACACCCACATCATCTCGGCGCTGGCCACCGAGCTGGGGCACGACTGGGGCCAGCCGACCGCCGAGGAGGTGTGGGACGAGCTGCGCTCGGTGTCGCTGAACTGGCACGCCGGGATGAGCTACGCCCGCCTCGACGCGCTGGGCGGGCTGCAGTGGCCCTGCCCGTCGGAGGACCACCCGGGCACGCCGCTCATGCACGCCCGGCTGTGGGCCGACGACCCCGCCGACCGCGGCCGTCCGGCGCCGTTCACGCCGGTCGAGCACGTGGCGCCCGTCGACGCCCTCGACGACGAGTTCCCCATCCGCCTGACCACGGTGCGGGTGCTCGACGCCTACAACTCCGGGGTGCAGACCGGGGGCTACTCCTCGCCGCTGCGCCGCCGGGAGTCGCTGCGCATCGACGCGGAGGACGCGGCCCGCCTCGGGATCGCCGACGGCGACCGGGTCCGCGTGGTCTCCCGCCGCGGCGCCGTCGAGGCGCCGATCGCCGTCGACCCGTCGCTGCGCCCGGGGCTCGCGTCCTTCACCCCGCACTTCACCGAGGAGGTGGACGTCAACGTGCTGACCAACGACGCCTGGGACCCGAAGTCGGGCACCTCGGAGTTCAAGGCGACGGCCATCCGCGTGGAGAAGCTGCCCGTCCAGGCGCCGCCGATGCCGGTGGCAGGAAGCTGACGCATGGATCTGCACCTCTCGAAGGCCGAACCCACCACCGTCGAGCGCGACACGATCGACGCGGCCTTCGGCGCCCTCACCCACCCCACGAGCCGTGAGGACCGCCCCACCCGGTCGCACCACGCCGGCCACGACGCCCGCGCGCAGCGGCACCTGCTGCTGCCGGTGCTGCACGCGGTGCACGACGCCGTCGGCTGGATCTCCGAGGGCGCGCTCAACCACGTGGCGCGCACGCTCTCGGTGCCGCCGGCGGAGATCTACGGCGTCGCGACGTTCTACGCGATGTTCGCCGTCGAGCCCCGCGCGCCGCGGGTGGTGCACGTCTGCGACGACGTCGCCTGCGGCCCGTACGGCGGCGAGGAGATCGTGACGGCGCTGACCGAGGCGCTGGGCCCGGAGGGCGGCTCAGCGGGCGGCGGCGAGCAGGCCTGCTGGGTGCGCAGCCCCTGCCTGGGCCTGTGCGAGCGCGCGCCCGCGGTGCTGCACCAGCGCACGGCGCAGCCCGATCTGTCCCAGGCGCCCGCCCGTCCCGACGAGGTGCTCGCCGCGGCCCGCACCGACGAGCCCGCGGCCGCCGCGGCGCTGGCCGACCAGGCCGACGCCGCGTTCGCCGACACCCGCGTCAGCGCCCCGCAGACCGGGCGCGGCGCGCACCTGCCCGGCGGCGGCCCGCTGCGGCTGCTGCGCCGGGTCGGGGTCGTCGACCCGGAGAGCCTCGACGACTACCGCGCCCACGGCGGCTACGCCGCGCTGCGCCGGGCCGTCGACCTCGGGCCGACGCGGGTGATCACCGAGCTCGAGGACTCCTCGCTGACCGGGCGCGGCGGCGCCGCGTTCCCCACCGGCGTGAAGTGGAAGGGCGTCGCCGGGGCGCCGGAGCGTCCGCACTACCTGGTGTGCAACGCCGACGAGTCCGAGCCGGGCACGTTCAAGGACCGCGTGCTCATGGAGGGCGACCCGTTCGCGCTGATCGAGGCCATGACGATCGCCGGGTACGTCACCGGCGCGCGCACCGGCTACCTCTACATCCGCGGCGAGTACCCGCTGGCGACGCGGCGGCTGGAGCACGCGATCGGCGCCGCCCGGGCCCGCGGCTTCCTCGGCGACGACGTCATGGGTGAGGGCTTCGGGTTCGACATCGAGCTGCGCCGCGGCGCCGGGGCCTACATCTGCGGCGAGGAGACCGCGCTGCTCGAGTCGATCGAGGGCTTCCGCGGCGAGCCGCGCAACAAGCCGCCGTTCCCGAGCGTCGTCGGCCTGTTCGGCAAGCCCACCGCGATCAACAACGTCGAGACGCTCTACAACGTGCTCGGCGTGCTCGACCAGGGCGGCCAGGCGTTCGCCGAGATCGGCGGCGGGCGCTCGACGGGCACGAAGCTCTTCTGCGTCTCCGGGGCGGTGGGCACGCCCGGCGTCTACGAGGTCGAGTTCGGCGCCACGCTGCGCGAGCTGCTCGACCTCGCCGGCGGCGTGCGCGGCGACCTGCGCACCGTGCTGCTCGGCGGCGCGGCGGGCGGTTTCGTCATGCCCGAGGACCTCGACGTCGCGCTCACCCTCGAGGGCGCGCGGGACATCGGGGCGACGCTCGGCTCGGGCGTGGTCCTCGTGTTCGACCGGCACGCCGACCTCACCGGCACGCTGCGCCGGATCGCGGCGTTCTTCCGCGACGAGTCGTGCGGCCAGTGCGTCCCGTGCCGCGTCGGCACCGTGCGCCAGGAGGAGGCGCTCGCCCGGCTCGAGCGCGACACCCCGATCGGCTCGCGCGAGACCGAGATCGCCCTGCTCGACGACCTCGCGCGGGTCATGCGGGACGCCTCGATCTGCGGGCTCGGCCAGACCGCGCCCGCCGCGGTCGCCTCGGCCCTGCAGCTCGGACTGCTCGACCGGCCCCACGGGTCCCGCAACGGGAAGGTGCCCTCGGCATGACCGACACCCAGCACACGACCACCCCCGGCGACCCCGTCTCCGGCAAGGGTCCGGCCGGCCGCGGCGGGGGCTCGGCGGGCCCGCCGGACGGCCAGCGCATCGACGGCGCCACCGAGGCCTCGGGCGGCGCCGCCGTCACCACCACCGTCGAGACCGGCCCGCCGCCCGGCGAGCGCACCGACGGCGACACGGACGCCCCGTCGGCCGTCGGTCCGACGGTCGTCGACCCGGTGGCCCCGGCCCGCGGCCCCGAGGAGCGCCTCGGCTCCGGGCCGGTGATGCTCGGGACGATCAAGCGGCGGGTCACGCTCAGCCTCGACGGCCGCGAGGTGCGCGTGCCCGAGGGGTCGACGATCCTCGACGCGCTGCACGACGAGGGCACCCCGGACCAGGCCGACACCCCGACGTTGTGCTGGGCGCCGAACATGGACCCGATCAACGCGTGCCGGGTCTGTGTGGTCGAGGTGGAGGGCTCCCGCACCCTCGTGCCCTCGTGCGCGCGGAAGTGCGAGGACGGCATGGCGGTGCGCACCGACACCGAGAAGGTGCGCCACAGCCGCCGGATGGTGCTCGAGCTGCTGTCCTCGTCGGTGGACATGGACCGCGCGAGCGCGGACGTCCAGCGCTGGATCGGCGACTACGGGGTCGACCCCACCCGCTACGGGCCGCCCGCCCCGCCGAACGCCGCCGGCGAGCGCGACCGGCGCCACGCGGGCCACCACCACACGCCGGACGGGTCGTCGGCGGAGACCGTGCACCAGCCGGTCAAGGTCGACAACGACCTGTACGTGCGCGACTACTCGCGGTGCATCATGTGCTACAAGTGCGTCAACGCCTGCGGCAGCGACGCCCAGTTCACGTTCGCCATCGCCGCAGCCGGGCGCGGGTTCGACGCCCGCATCGCCACCGAGTTCGACGCCCCGCTGCCCGAGTCGGCGTGCGTCTACTGCGGCAACTGCATCGGCGTCTGCCCCACCGGCGCGCTGGTGTCCCGCCGCGAGCACGAGCTGCGCGAGGCCGGCGAGTGGCGCCCCGAGGAGGAGACGGTCACGACGACCATCTGCTCGTTCTGCGGGGTCGGCTGCAACCTCGAGCTGCACGTCCAGCAGAACGAGATCGTCAACGTCACGAGCCCCGCCGACCACTCCGTGACCCACGGGCACCTGTGCATCAAGGGGCGGTTCGGCTTCCAGCACGTCCAGAACTTCTGAGCCGACCAGGGTCTCCACCCAGCGCGAACGGCCGAACACGCAGGGCCATGAGGGGCCAACGCCGTGGCGGACCTTCTCGCGGGGGTACGGGGCTGGTGGGCTGTGCGCAACCGAAGGAGGAGTCGGCCGTGGCGGTGTCGGAGAGCAGGTCGAAGAGCAGGAAACGGGACCGTACGGACGAGGTGGTGGACGGTCTCCACCAGCTCGTCGCGGCCGGGCGGATCGACGACGTCGAGGCGGTGCTGACCACGCTCATCGAGAGCGAGCCCGCCGAGGAGCCGTCGGTCGAGGACCGGGAGACGCGCTCCTACGCCGAGGGCATGCGCGACGGCCTCGCGCTGGCCCGGCGGGCGCAGGAGCAGGGGTGACCGCCGCTGCCGCGTTCGACCCGGTGGCCGACGGCCGCCCCGCGCCGGCCCGGCCCGCATCGGTGCCGGACGGGAACCCCACGGCGTCGGCCGCGTCCACCGCGTCGGCCGCGTCCGCACAGCGGCCGTCCGCGGGCGACCGGCTCCGCGCCCTGGCGGTCACCGCGATCGACCGGCTGGCCGGGGTGGCCGCCGCGAAGGTCGAGGAGTACGCCGACAAGCTCGGCGACATCGCCGCCGACGCCGTCAAGGGTCAGCTCCCCGGCGGCGTGGGCGGCAACGCGATGATCCGGGCCGGGCTCGCGGCGCTGCAGGGCCAGAACCCCGTGGTCGCCGCCATCAAGGGCGCGGTCGGGGCGATGAGCACCACGACCAAGGTGGTCGTGGCGCTGCTGCTGATCCTCACCGCGGTGCTCGCGCCGGTCGCGCTGCTGGTGGCGGCGCTGGTCCTGCTCGTCGCGGCGATCGTGGGGGCGGTCAAGAACTGAGCGGCCGCGGCCGAGGGTCACGTGCTCTCGGTCGCGCCGCTCGACACCGTGGCCCGGGCCGGCTCGCCGGTCGGCTCGGGCGACCGGCCGTCGGTGCCGCTGCCCCCGGTGCGCTCGCCGGCCTGGTCCTGCGCGTGCTGCGCCGGCCGCGTCGGGGGGCGCAGGCCCTCGTAGATCGCCGGCTGGATGTCCCAGGTGTTCCAGTAGGACTCGCCGGGCAGGTCGGTGTACGTGACCGTGACCCGGAAGTCCTCGCCCTCGAGGCCGTTGCGGCGCAGGAAGTCCATCTGGTCGTCGAGGTCGTCCCAGTAGCAGGTGATCCGCGCCCCCGGCGACAGCGACGTCAGCCCGATCGAGAACAGCGGCAGACCGGACACCACGACGCCGTCGGAGCTCTCGATGGGCCGGGAGAACGCGAAGCTGATCGACTTGGCCGGACCCTGGCCGACGTTCTCGACGGCGAGGCTCAGCCCGCGCGTGCCGTGGTCGAACTCGTCGTGGACGGCGACCACGGGCCGGCCGCCGGCGAGGAACTCCTGGCGGACCTCCCGCACCGACTCCTTCGCCGCGCGCAGCTGGAACCAGATCACCACGATGAACGCGGCGTAGAGGACCGGCGACAGCGTCTGCGCGACGCTCGCGATCACCTGCAGCACCGTCACGGCGCCTCCCGACGAACCACGTCCGGCCGGGCCCCGCGGACGGGACCCGGCCGGACGACGTGCACTCCGCTCAGCGGATGCCGACGACCTCCTGGGCCAGCGCGGCGTGGCGCGTCTGGGCCGCGGAGACGATGCCGCTGCGGTTCTTGTTCGCCTCTTCGTAAACGATGATCTTGTTCAGGCTCTCGACGTCGTCGAGCTGCTTGATCTTCGCGACGGCGTCGCTGACGCCGAGCTGGTCGTAGTTCTGGATCGGCAGCTCGTTCGAGTGCAGGGCCCCGAGGCGGGCACGGGCCTCGTGGAGGACCTGCGCGGCGTCGGTCGCGCCCTCGCGGCGGCTGACGCGCTCGGCACGGTCCAGCGCGGCGTCGCGGCCGGTGGTCAGCACCTCGCGGGTGTCCTCACCGAGCCGGACGGCACGCCCGGCGGTGTCGGTGACGACCGCGCGGACCTGGTCGCCGCCCTGCTGGAGGCGGGCGGCCCAGCGGCTGACCTGCTCGCGGGCGAAGCTCACCGGCAGGCGCACCGCGCGGGTGGCGCCGCCGACGACCATCTGCACCGGCGTCGGCTTCAGCGCCGGCGGGCCGCCGAGGGCGTGCTCGGCGAGCACGGTGGTCAGCCACTCGATGGTGGCCGAGTGCGCCTCCTCGAGGCGGTCGGCGAGCTGGCGGACGTCGCTGTCCTTGGCGGTCTCGGCGAGCGCGCGCAGGTACACGGCGCGGTCGCGCAGCTGGTGCTCGAGCGTCAGGTCGCCGAGCAGGGCCTCGTCGACCGGGCCCGCCTGCTCGACGGTGCCCTTGACGACGGCACCGACGCGGCCCACGAGCGGCGAGACGACGTCGGCGACGCCGCCGAGCCGCTGCAGCTCGCGGGTGATCTCCGCGCTGCGTCGCTCGGCGTTCTGGGCGTTCTGCGTCAGCTCGCGCCGGACGGCCTCGGTCCGCGCCTGGGCCACACGGATGCGGGCGACCTGGACCTCGGTCTGGGTCAACTGCAGCATCGAACGCAGCTGGGCGATGATGTCGGCCTGGTGGCTCACACTTCTCCTCGAACGCAACGGGTGTAGGTGCGTGTGTTCATCCGACCTACCGGCCGGTCACTCGTCGGCTACCACGTGACCGCGCCGCGTATTCGTCCGCGCCCGGTGTGACGCCCGTCGCGCGTGGTGCGCTGCGCGGACGCCGGCGGGTTCCCCGGGCGGGGTCGGCTGGGCATCCCCGCGGGCATGACGCACCCGACCAACCGTCACGGGGAACCGCCCAACCCCGACGCCGAGGGCACGCCCGGTCAGCACGACCAGCAGGGTCGGGGCTCGGGTCCGTACGCGCCCCCGAGCCGTGACGAGCAGGGCAACCCGCTGCCGTCGGTGCCCCACGAGGGGCTCCTCGGCCGGATCGGCAAGGCGGTCGTCGGCGGCGAGGTCGTCGTGCTCGCCGTCGTGGGCATCGCCGGCCTGGTCACGAGCTGGGGCGCCTCGTTCACCGAGCAGGTCCCGGACACGGTCCTGGCCCTGCGGCTCAACCCGGCCCACAGCGTGCTGCTGCTCGTCACCGCCGTGCTCGGCGCGGTCAGCCTCCGCAAGCGCTCCTGGCTGCGCGCGTTCGCGGGCGCCCAGGCCGTCGTCTACCTGCTGCTGTTCGTCTTCGGGTCGGCGTTCAGCGTCAACACCGGCAGCGCGACGTTCCTCGCGCTCAACACCCCCGACCACGTGCTGCACGGGGTGCTCGCGATCCTCGGCTTCGTCGTTCTCATGATCTCCAGTGCGCGGATCGTCGAGCCGCCGCCCGGGTCGCTGCCCTACCCTGGCGTCCTGCCCGAGACCGGGGAGGACCCGCCGCAGGGGCCGACGCCCGGGCAGCCGGAGCCGAGCCGCGACTCCGACGTCAACCAGGGCCGCACCGAGCCGCACCCGGATGACCGCGCGGAACGGAGCACGGACCGGAGTGGCGACCGGTCCTGACGCCGTCAGGCCAGCGGGCGTCGACCGCCGTGGTGGAGCCGGTCCTTGACCAGCACCACCGCACCGCCGAGCACGACGACCAGGCCCATGTCGGCGCCCGTGCGCTGGAGCCCCTCGAGGGCGAGGGTCCAGTCGCCGGAGACGACGCCGATGCCGACCAGCGCCGCGGCCGGCACGAGGGCGAGCGCGATGAGGGCGCCGGCGAGCACCGCCTCGCGGAACGACGTGATGATGACGAGGCCGGCGATCGCCCCACCGGCCCCGACGAGCCAGTCGGCGACGGTCGGGTCGACCACCATGTGCACGCCCTCGCTCGTGGCGAGCATCTCCGGCGCGCCCATGCCGAGCGCCCGCATGACGAGGAACGTGACCCCGCCGCCCGCGGCGAGCACGAGGTAGCCGACCACCACGGAGACCAGCGAGCGGCGGATGCGGTAGAGGCTGCCGCGCAGGGCGGCGACCGCGAGCTTGGCGACCGGCTCGAACGCCGGCGCGATGATCGCCGACGCGGCCAGCGCGAGGGCCTGCGGCACGGGCGGGGAGAGCAGGCCCGCGACGGCGATCGCGCCGCCGAGGGCCATGAGCGCGAGGTAGTTGGTGCTGATGCGTCCGTGGTGGCGCAGCGTGCGCTCGAACTCCTCCCACGGCGACTCGTCGGCGTCGTCCTCGACGGCCTCCTGCGCCCCGGTGGCGACCACGCTCTCGGTGCGGACGGTGGCCATGGTGATCGGCCCGTGCTCCTGCGCCCGCTCGATGATCGCGAGGACGTCGTCGATGCTGCGGTTGAGCACGTGCACGCTCAGGACGTCGCCCGGCGGTTTCACCGAGCCGTCCTGCTGGCGGGTGAGCGCGAGGACGCCGCCGTGGCGGGCGAGCTCGGCGGACACGTCGTCGGCGGCCGACGACGGGACGGTGACGTCGATCTGGTGGTGCACGGTGTCCTCTCCGGCTCCGTCAGGCCGCGGGGCGCACGGCGCGCACCACGACGAGCTCCTCGGTGCGCTGGTCCGCCGTCGCGAGCCCGCGCTCGCGCAGCAGCGCGCTGCGCGCGGTGAGCACCGGCCCGTAGGGGTGCTCGTGGCGGGCGACGACCTCGGCGGACAGGCCACGCGCCCGCAGGCGGGCCACGGTGAGCGCGGGGTCGTTGAACGCCGAGTGCACGACCAGCAGGCGCCCGCCCCCGGTGAGCACCTCGGGAGCCTCGTCGCAGACCCGGTCGAGCACCGCGCGCCCGTCGCGCCCGCCGTCGAAGGCCCGCGCCAGTCCGTGGGTCGGGAGGTCGTCGGTGGCGGCCGGCACGTAGGGCGGGTTGGAGACGACGACGTCGAACCGCTCCCCCGCCACCGGGGCCGTCAGGTCGCCGCGGCGCGTCCGGACCCGGCGCCCGTGGCGGGCGGCGTTGATGCGGGTCGAGAGCAGCGCGCGGCGGGAGAGGTCGACGGCGGTGACGTCGGTGCAGGGGACGCCCGCGGCGACCACCGAGAGCGCGCCGGCGCCGGCGCCGAGCTCGAGGACGCGGCACGGGCGGGCGACGCCGCAACCGTGGTCGGTGAGCTCGGCGCGCAGGACGTCGGCGAGCAGCCAGGTGTCGCGCTGCACCGGGTAGACGCCGGGCACGCGGAACACACGGTGGTGGGGGCGGACCCCGGTCGCGGGCACCAGGGGGGCTCCGGTCCCGGTCGTCCCGGTGGGGGTGGCGTCGCGGGTGCGGCGTGGCTCGGGTGCGACGGTCGTCATCGGCTCCTCGGCTCGGCTCGGGGGTGACGCGTCGGGTCGCGGTCGCCGGCTCCCTCGGTGCGGCCCGGTCTCGACCCCGGCGTCGATCCGCGGCAGGCGTTACCCGGTCTCCCCCGTTGCTCCATCCCCCGCAGCGCGACTGATCGGCGTCACGGACGTCACGTGCGGGGCGACGCTCCGGCGGCGACCCGATCGGGTACCACGACGGCCGTCCGGTACCGGCGACCGCCGTGCCGACCCCGCGAAGGAGCGACCCGTGCCCGTCCTGCCCCGCGCCCGCGGTCCGGTCTCGAGCGACGTGCTCGACGTGCTCGCCGGCCGTCGTGCCGCCGCCGAGCTGCCGCGCCGGCCCGAGGTCCACCAGCTGGACCCGTTCGGCGAGGACCTCCAGCTCGCGCTCTACTGCCTCTACGAGCTGCACTACCGCTCGTTCGACGGGGTCGCCGACGAGCTGGAGTGGGACCCGGACCTGCTGCGCCTGCGCGCCGACCTCGAGGCACCGTTCCTCGACGCGGTGCGGGCGCGGGTCGCGGGCGGCGACGACGTCGAGGCCGCGATCGACGAGCTGCTGATCGAGCCCACCGAGGGCACCGGGCCGTCGTGGCACCTCGCCCGCGACGGCGAGCGCTGGCAGCTCGACGAGTACGTCGCGCACCGGTCGATCTACCACCTCAAGGAGGCCGACCCGCAGGCCTGGGTGATCCCGCGGCTCGACGGCGTCGAGGGCCGGGCGAAGGCGTCGCTGATGACCGTCGAGCACGACGAGTTCGGCGCCGGGCGCGCCGACCGGGTGCACGCGCGGATCTACACCGAGATGATGACGGGCCTCGGGCTGGACACCGCCTACGGCGCCTACCTCGACGTCGCGCCCGCTCCCACGCTCGCGACCGTCAACATCATGAGCCTGTTCGGCCTGCACCGGCGCTGGCGCGGGGCGTCGGTCGGGCAGTTCGCGCTCATCGAGATCACCTCGCCGCCCGGGGCGGCGCGGCTCGTGTCCGCGATCGAGCGGCTGGGGCTGCCGGCGGAGGTCACCGACTTCTACGCCGAGCACGTCGAGGCCGACGCGGTGCACGAGCAGCTGGTGCGTCGCGAGCTGGTCGCCGGCCTGCTCGAAAGGGAGCCGGAGCTCGCCGCGGACGTCGTGCTCGGCATCCAGGCCTCGACGCTGCTCGAGGACGACCTCGCCGACCACCTCGTGCGTGCCTGGTCGGCCGGCGCCTCGTCTCTGCGGTCGCCGGCGCTGCCGACCGCGGCCTGACCAGGCGCTCTACGCGTCGGCCTGCTTCTCGGGGCGGACCTTGCGCCGGTGGCTCGTGTCGCAGAACGGGTAGCGCTTGGTCCGGCGGCACGCGCACAGCGCGACGACGGGGCGCTCGCTGGTCACCGTGGTGCCGTCGGGCAGCTCCAGCTCGACGGGCCCCTCGACCAGGAACGGTCCGCCCTCGGTCATCGTCACCCGTGTCGGGCGCTGCGCTGCCATGGCGGCGACTACCCCCCGAACCGCGCCCGGCACACGCCCGCGAGCTCGTCGGGGCGCGTGAGCGGCACCATGTGCGCGCCGTCGCGGGTCGTCACCACCGTGATCCCGGGCCGGACCGCCGCCAGGGCCGCGAGCCACGACGCGGGCGCGAGGTGGTCGTGCGGGCCGCGGACGACCACGACGGGGATCGCGGAGTCCCGCAGCGTCGCGCGCAGGTCGTGACGCCGCGCGGCGCGCAGGGCCCGGCCGAAGCCGGAGAGCCGGGTGGTGAGGTAGTCGCGCACCATGCCCGGCACGCGCCGCGGGTCCTCGCGGACCGCCGTGCGCAGCCAGCGGGCGACCAGGCCCGTGCGCGGCGAGAGGCGCGGGTCGGCCGTCGGCCCGACGAGCACCAGCCCGCGCACCGCGCCCGGGTGGCGCCGCGCGACCTCGGCGACCACCTGGCAGCTCGCCGAGTGCCCGAGCAGCACGACGGGTCCGTCGGCCAGGTCGCGCAGGCGCTCGGCGAGGCGGTCGGCGGACGCGGCCGGGTCCAGGGGCGTGGCGCGGTCGACCGGCAGCCCGAACGCCGGCAGCGCGACGACGGCCGTGGGCAGCGTGCCGTCGAGGTGCGCGGCGACGCCCCGCCAGCCGCGCGTGGTCAGCCCGAGGCCGGGGACCGCGACGGCCGACGGCGGGCCCGGCGCGGGCAGGAGGTCGCTCACGCGGACCGGCGCACCACGAGCGCCGCGGGCAGGAGGCGCTGCGGTGTGTCCTGCTCCGTGTCCTGGTCGCGGACCTCGCGCCGGGCGCGCGCCACGGCGTCGAGGACCTCGACCAGCGTGCGCCCGAGCTCGTACTTGTCGGTGTGCACGGTGGTCAGGGGCGGGTCGAGGTCGGCGGCGAGGGTCAGGTCGTCGAAGCCGACGACGGCGCAGTCGTCCGGCACCCGGCGGCCCCGCTCGCGCAGGGCACGGATGGCGCCGACGGCCATGAGGTCGTTGAAGGCGACGAGCGCGGTGACGTCCGGGTGCTCGCGGAGCAGCTCGCCGGCCGCCGCGGCGCCCCCGGTGATCGTCGGCGGGCCGGTGACGACGGGCGCACCCGAGGCCGCCGCGGCGGTGAACGCGTGGCGCCGGACGTGGTCGAGGCCGACGGCACCGTCGAGCATCCCGAGCCGGCGGTGCCCGCAGGCGTGCAGGTGCTCGACGGCGAGGCGGGTGCCGGTGGCGAAGTCCGACGAGACCGCGGCGACGGTCGGCGCCGGCGCCCGCCGGTCGGCGACGACCAGCGGCACGCGCCGGTGCAGGCCCACCAGCTCCTCGTCGCCGAGCGCCTCGAAGAAGCCGATGACGCCCTCGGCGCCCCGCTCGAGGATCTCCCGGGCGGCCGCCGACTCGCGCCCGGCGTGGGCGTCGGTGTTGTGGACGACGACCGAGAAGCCCCGGGCCGCCGCGGCGTCGAACACCCCGCGGGCGACGGCCGGGAAGAAGGGGTTGGCGATGTCGGAGAGGATCAGCCCGACCGTGCCGGCGCGCTGCGTGCGCATGCCGCGGGCGAACATGCTGGGGCGGTAGTCGAGATCCTCGATGGTCGCCAGCACCCGGCGGCGGGTGGCCGCGCTGATCTCGCCCTTGCCGTTCATCGCCCGCGACACGGTCTGGCGCGAGACGCCCGCGGCCCGGGCGACGTCGTCGATCGTCACCCGGACCGACGGTGCCGCGTGACCCGTCTCCATCGTGTCGACCCTACTGCCGCGGGGCCGGCGTCCAGGGCTCCCGACGCGCCCCGGCGGCCGGGTGGACCTCGCGGACCACGGGTTCGGGGTGGCCGTCGTCGGCGGCGCGGCGCACCACCACCTCGCCGATCCCCGCGGCCGCGGACGCCGGCGCCAGCACGAGGACGCTGCCGCCGAACCCGCCCCCGACCAGCCGCGCCCCCAGCGCGCCGTGCTCCAGGGCCGCCTCGACGACGGCGTCGAGCGCCGGGACCGAGACCCCGAAGTCGTCGCGCAGCGAGGCGTGGGACGCGGTGAGCTCGGGGCCGACCTCGGCGGGCCGGCCCGCGCGCAGGAGCTCGACCACCCGGTGGACCCGGGCCTGCTCGGTGACGACGTGGCGGGCCCGCTTCTGCAGGTCGCCGTCGAGGCGCTCGACCATCGCCGGCGTCGCGTCCCGCAGGGCCGGCACCCCGAGCGCGGCGGCGGCGGCCACGCACGCGGCGCGCCGGTCGGCGTAGCCGCCGTCGGCGAGGTCGTGGCGCACGCGGGTGTCGACCACCAGCGTCACGAGCCCGACCTCGTCGAGCCCCAGCGCCACGTCCTCCCCCTCGAGCGTCCGGCAGTCGAGCAGCAGGGCCGCGCCGTCGCGGCAGAGCAGCGAGGCGGCCTGGTCCATGATCCCGACCGGGGCGCCGACGACGTCGTTCTCCGCGCGGCGCCCGGCGCGGGCGAGGGTCGGGCGGTCGAGGTCGGCGCCGGTGAGCTCGGCGACCGCCAGCGCCACCGCGCACTCCAGCGCCGCCGACGACGAGAGCCCCGACCCGAGCGGGACGTCGCCGGCGACGACGAGGTCCCACCCGTCCTCGCCCGGCAGCCCGGCCTCGCGCAGCGCCCACAGCGTCCCGAGCGCGTACGCCGACCAGCCCCGCGCCCGGGGCAGCGCGTCCAGCGTCGTCGTCACGGGCGCGTCGGGCGCCTGGGCGGAGCGGACGGTGACGGTGTCGTCCGACCGGCGGGCGGCGGCGACCCGGCAGTGGCGGTCGATGGCGAAGGGCAGCACGTGGCCCTCGTTGTGGTCGGTGTGCTCGCCGATGAGGTTCACCCGCCCCGGCGCGGCGAACACCCCCTCCGGCTCGCGCCCCACCGCCTCCCGGAACGCCCTGACGACGTCCGGGGTGGTCAGCCTGGCGTCCACGCTGTCACTGAACGCCAGGAAATCCCCCCGCTCGCTCACACCGGCACCTCCGCGCGCGCACAGGCCTCGCGGAGCCGCTCGGCGGCGACCTCCGGCGCGACGTCGGTGAGGAACGCGCCGGCGAAGGTCTCCGAGCCCGCGAGGTACTTCAGCTTGCCCCCGCCCCGGTGGGGCGGGCAGATCTCCAGGTGCAGGTGGGCGACGTCGCGGTCGCCGCCGTCGGTGGGCGCGGCGTGGAGGCCGAGCAGGTAGGAGGTCCGGAGGCCGAAGAAGGCGTCGTAGCCCGCGAGCACCCGGGCCAGCACGCGGGCGAGGTCGGCGCGGGCCTCGGCCGGGAGCTCGGGCAGCGACGGCACGTGCTCGCGGGTCCAGATGTCGACCTCGTACGGGAAGCGCGCCCACGGCGGCACGCCGGCGACGACGTGCTCGCCGGCGACGACCTCGCGCGGACCGCCCGCCTCGGCCGCGACGACGTCGCAGAACACGCAGCGCCCGGTGCGGTCGTGGTGGCGGCGCCCGGCGGCGAGCTCGCGGGCCGGTCGCGGCGGAACGTCGGGGTAGGCGTAGATCTGGCCGTGCGGGTGGTGCAGCGTCACGCCGACCGCCTCGCCCTTGTTCTCGAACGGGAGCACGTAGCGCACGCCGGGGTCGGCGCCGAGGTCGGCGACGCGGCGCGCCCAGGTCTCGAGGAGCAGCTGCACGCGCACCACGCCCACGTCGGCGAGCGTGGCGTCGTGGTCGTCGGTGAACACGACGACCTCGCAGTGGCCGTAGGCCGGCTCGACGGGGACGAGGTCGGTGCCGGCGATGTCGGGCGCGGGCGGGCGGGTGGAGAGCGACGGGAAGCGGTTGTCGAACACCACGACGTCGAAGTGCTCGCGCGGGACCTCGGTGGACGCGTGGCCGGGACGGGTCGGGCACAACGGGCAGGCCGCGGCCGACGGCTTGTAGGTCCGGTCCTGGCGATGGGTCGCGAACGTGACCCACTCGTCATGCGTGGGGTCGTACCGGCGCTCGCTCACGTCGCGTCCTCCCCCTGCGCCCACGAGAAGAACCGGATCGTCCGGCCGTCGGGCAGCTGCTCGACCTCCTCGCGGACGTCCCGACCTCCGACGACGTCTCTGGCGACGTCCCCTGCGACGTCCCCTGCGACGTCCCCTGCGACGTCCCCTGCGACGT
>NZ_JAQZAN010000007.1 GCF_028737255.1 Actinomycetospora straminea
CCGACAGGTCGTGGGAGAGTAGGACACCGCCGGAACACCCGACCACCCCCACACCCGGGGTCGGCAACAGCACCGACGGCTCGCAGGAGCCGTCACGAGATCGAGCAGGACCTCAACGGGCAGGACTCCGGCCGGAGCCCTGCCCGTTCGCATGTCCACAGGAGGTCGTCCATGTCGTCCGACCCGTCGGAGGGCGCCGGCGCTCGCGGAGGCGACGACGGCGGTCGGCGCGGCAGGACCGCGGGTGCACCACGCGACGACCAACCGTCCGGTGGCGGCCGTCCGCCCGGTGGCCGCAGTGGTCCCCGGACGGGCGGACCCCGCGGCGGCGGCCAGGGATCGAGCGGGCGCTCGGCGGGTCGCGATCGCGGTCCGCGCGAGGACCGTGGTGGCGAGCGCCCTCGCGGCGGTGGCCCCGACCGGCGATCGGCCGGCGAGCAGGGCTCCGGTCGTCCGGACCGCGGCGGCCCCCGTCGACCGAGCGGTGACGACCGTGGCGCCGGGCGCGGCGGGCAGCGCTCCGACCGCTCCGCGGGCCCACCGCGCGATCGTGGTGGAGCTCCCGGGTCCCGCGGACGCCCCGACGACCGCACGACCGGCGGTGGTCCGCGCGGTCCGCGCTCGGGTGGCGACGGTGGCCGGGACGAGCGGCGCGGCCCCGACCGGCGTGACGACCGGCCGCGCGACAATCGGCAGCGCAGCGGCTGGTCGCGGGACGACCGTCCCCAGGGCGGGCGTCCCCGGGACGACCGCCGCCAGGACGACCGCCGCCAGAACGACCGCGGACGCGACGACCGGCCCCGTGGTGAGCGCCCGCAGGGTGACCGCCCCCGGGGTGACCGTCCGCGCGACGACCGTCCCCGCGGCGACCGTCCGCGCGACGACCGCCCTCGTGGTGACCGCCCGCACGGCGACCGGCCTCGTGGTGACCGTCCGCGCGACGACCGGCCTCGTGGTGAACGCCCGCAGGGCGACCGGCCTCGTGGTGACCGTCCGCGCGACGACCGGCCTCGTGGTGACCGGCCGCGCGACGACCGCCGCTCGGGCCTCTCGGGCGGCCCGCGCCGGGACGAGCGGCCCGGCGCCGACCGTGGTCGTGGCGGACGTCCGGACGGCGGGCGCCGCGGACCCGACCGCGACCGCCAGGGCCCGCGCGGGGACCGTCCGTACGAGCAGACCCGCGATCGCGGTGACCGTCGCGAGGAGCCGGCGGTCCAGCGCCACCAGGACGCGGCGCCGCGTCCGGTCGCGCCGCCCCTGCCCGACGACATCACGCCCGACCTGCTCGACCAGGAGGCCCGCCGCGACCTGCGCGGGCTGCCGAAGGACCTGGCGGACACGGTCGCCCGGCACCTCGTCGCGGTCGGCGAGCTCGTCGACGACGACCCGGAGCAGGCCCTCGCGCACGCCCGCTTCGCGCGGCACCGGGCGAGCCGGGTGGCGATCGTCCGAGAGGCCGCGGGTCTCGCGGCGTACCACGCCGGCGAGTGGGCCGAGGCGCTCTCCGAGCTGCGGGCGAGCCGGCGGATGGGCGGTGACGGCCACCTGCCGGTGATGGCCGACGCCGAGCGCGCCCTCGGCCGTCCCGAGCGCGCGATCGAGCTGTCCCGCAGCCCCGAGGCCCGCGACCTCAGCACCGAGGACGCCGTCGAGCTCCTCATCGTGGTGTCGGGCGCCCGGCGCGACCTGGGCGAGTACGACGCGGCGGTGGTCGGGCTCCAGGTGCCCGCGCTCGACGCGTCCCGCGACGACCCGTGGGTGCCGCGCCTCTTCTACGCCTACGCCGAGGCCCTGCAGGCGGCCGGGCGCACCGACGACGCGGTCCGCGCGTTCCTCGAGGCCGCCCGCACCGACGTCGAGGGCGAGACCGACGCCGAGGAGCGGGCGATCATGCTCGGCGTCGGCGAGACGGCCGTCGCGGTCGACCCGGAGCCGGTGGACGCCGCCGAGGCCGCTGACGTCGACGACCTCGCCGCCGACGACGACGCCGACGACCTCGAGGCCGACGCCGCCGACGGCGAGGAGGCCGCCGTCGCGACGGACGCCGACGCCGAGGACACCGCCGTCGCCTCGGACGCCGTCAGTGGTGACGACGGCCTCGCCGAGGACCCCGCCGAGGAGGGCGAGGTGGACCTCGCGACGGGTGAGGCCGACGAGGTCGAGGACCCGGCGGCCGACGGGGGCGACGCCGACGACGAGGACGCCGCCGCGGCGGCGGGGCCCGCGCGCGAGGACGCGGCGTCGGGCACGGGGTCGGCGGGGTGAGGGGGCACGACGCGCTGCTCGTCGACCTCGACGGCACGGTGTACCGCGGGCCGGCGGCGATCGACGGTGCGGTCGAGACCCTCGAGGCCGTGCGGGCTCGGTTGACGGTCTCCTACGTCACCAACAACGCCTCGCGCGGGCCCGACGAGGTCGCCGACCACCTGCGCGAGCTCGGCCTGACCCTGGACACCGACGACGTCGTCACCAGCGCGCAGGCCGGCGCCGCGGTGCTGGCCGAGCGGCTCTCGCCCGGCGACAAGGTCCTGGTGGTGGGCACGGAGGCGCTCGCCGAGGAGATCCGTCTCGTCGGCCTGGAGCCGGTGCGCGCCGAGGAGGACGAGCCGGTGGCCGTGGTGCAGGGCCACTCGCCGGACACGGGCTGGCGCATCCTCGCCGAGGCGGCGCTGGCGCTGAACCGCGGCGCGGCGTGGGTCGCCTGCAACGTCGACCCCACCCTGCCGAACGAGCGGGGCCTGCTGCCGGGCAACGGGTCGATGGTCGCGGTGCTGCGCACGGCGTGCGCGCGCGAGCCCGACGTCGCGGGCAAGCCGGCCGCGCCGCTGCTGCAACAGGCCATCGACCGGGTCGGCGCGCAGCGCCCGCTCGTCGTCGGCGACCGGCTCGACACCGACATCGCCGGCGCGCACGCGGTCGGCGCCGAGAGCCTGCTCGTGCTCACCGGCGTCTCGACCCCGGCGGGCCTCCTCGCCGCGCCGGCCGGGCAGCGCCCCACCTACCTCGGTGCCGACCTGCGGGTCCTCGACGACGACCTCGCCCCGACCGCGATCGGCGACGGCGAGACCGGCGGCTGGACCGCGCGCCGCGACGGTGCCGCGCTCGTCCTCGAGGGCTCGGGCGGCGATACCGGCGACACCGGCGACACCACCGCCGCCCTGCGGGCCCTCTGCCGCGCGGCGTGGGCGTCCTCGGAGCCCCACGACACGGTCCGCGGCGGTGACGAGGCCGCCGAGAAGGTGATCAGCACGCTCGGGCTGACCACCGGCTGAGGCGTTAGCGTGGTGCCGGAGCACCGCCCACCGACCGCCCGGGAGCACACGCCATGACCGACGCGCTCGTCACCCTGCGCGACGCGGTCGCCGCGCTGCCCGCCGACGGGCAGGACGGGGCCGGGGAGCACGACGCGGCCGAGCAGGCCGCGCGGTTCGAGGCGGTGCACGACGCGCTGGTCGCGGTGCTGGCCGACCTGGACCGGACCTGAGCGCGGTGGCCCGGTCCACCGCGCGCCGGCTGCGCCTCGACGCCGAGCTGGTCCGTCGCGGGCTGGCGCGGTCGCGGGAGCACGCGGCGGGGCTGATCGCCGACGGCCGGGTGACGGTCGGCGGGACGGTCGCGACCAAGCCCGCCACGGCCGTCGAGACCGCGGCCGCCGTCGTGGTGCGCGAGGACGTCGACGACCCGGGCTGGGCGTCGCGCGGCGCGGGCAAGCTGCTGGGGGCGCTCGAGGCGTTCGCCCCGCAGGGTCTCGCCGTCGAGGGCCGCCGCTGCCTCGACGCCGGCGCGTCCACCGGCGGCTTCACCGACGTCCTGCTGCGCCGCGGGGCGCGCGAGGTCGTGGCCGTCGACGTGGGGTACGGCCAGCTGGTGTGGTCGCTGCAGACCGACCCGCGGGTCGCCGTCCACGACCGCGTCAACGTCCGCGCGCTGACCCCCGCCGACATCGGCGGGCCGGTCGAGCTGGTCGTCGCGGACCTGTCGTTCATCTCGCTGCGGCTGGTCCTCGACGCGCTCGTTTCCTGCACGGTGCCCGGCGGGGACCTCGTGCCGATGGTGAAGCCGCAGTTCGAGGTCGGTCGCGACCGGCTGGGCTCCGGCGGGGTCGTGCGCGACCCGGCGCTGCGGGCCTCGGCGGTGCTCGACGTCGTGGGCGCGGCGCGGGAGCGGGGGCTGGTGCTGCGCGACGTCGTCGCGAGCCCGCTGCCGGGCCCGTCGGGCAACGTGGAGTACTTCTGCTGGCTGCAGCGGGCCGACGGCGACACCGACGACGCCCTCGCCGCGGACGACGAGGCCCTGGTCCGCCGGGCCGTGGAACGGGGACCGGCGTGAGCGACGCGGACGAGGGGAGGGCGCCGGTGACCGGCGTCGGGACCGAGGGACGGGGCAACGGTGTTGCCGGGGTCGGCGGTGTCGCCGGCCCAGCGCCGGGCGAGCACGGCGTCGCGTCGGTGGAGACCCATCCCGAGGCCGACCGCCCGAACGGCGACGGTTCGGCGCGCAACGCGCTGCTCGTCGTCCACACCGGGCGGGAGGCGACGCGGCGCGTGGCGTCGGAGGCCGCCCGCCGGCTGGCCGAGGCCGGGTTCGCGCTGCGGATCCTGCCCGACGAGTACTCCACCGACGAGGGGCTCTTCGACGACCTGCCGCCGGCGCAGCGCCCGCGCACCGTCTCGCCCGACTCGGACGCGGCGCTGGGCATGGAGATCGTCCTGGTCCTCGGCGGGGACGGGACGCTGTTGCGGGCCGCGGAGCTCGCGCGGCACGCGCGGGTGCCGATGCTGGGGGTGAACCTCGGGCGCGTGGGGTTCCTCGCGGAGGCCGACATCGACGACCTCGACGAGGTCCTCGACGCCGTCGTCGCGCGCACCTACCGGGTCGAGGAGCGGATGACGGTCGACGTCGTCGCGCACCAGAACGGCACCGAGCTGGGCCGGACGTGGGCGCTCAACGAGGTGATCGTCGAGAAGATGAACTGGGCGCGGCTGCTCGACGTGGTGCTCGAGGTCGACGCGCGGCCGGTGTCGGAGTTCGCCTGCGACGGGGTGCTGGTGGCGACGCCGACGGGCTCGACGGCCTACGCGTTCTCGGCGGGCGGGCCGGTGGTGTGGCCCGAGGTGCAGGCGATGCTGCTGGTGCCGAGCAACGCGCACGCCCTGTTCGCGCGCCCGCTGGTGGTGTCGCCGGAGTCGTCGGTGGCTCTGGAGGTCTCCAACCGCGGCGACGCGGGCGTGCTCGTCTGCGACGGCCGGCGCACGATCGAGCTGCCGCCGGGCTCGCGGGTCGAGGTGGTCCGCGGCCGGGCCCCGGTGCTGCTCGCCCGGCTGCGCGTGCAGCCGTTCACCGACCGGCTGGTCCGCAAGTTCGGCCTGCCCGTCCAGGGATGGCGCGGCCGCCGGCCCTGACGATCCGGAGCATCCCTCCCCGTCGACCGCCCGTCACCGACCGTTCGACCATGTGTTCGATCGGATCGGCGTGTTCGGCCCCGGGGCGTCGGGGGTCGTGGTTATCGTGAGGCCCGTGCTCAGCGAGCTGAGGATCCAGGGCCTCGGGGTCATCGAGGACGCGACCCTCGACCTGCACCCCGGACTCACCGTGGTCACGGGGGAGACGGGTGCGGGCAAGACGATGGTGGTCACGGGGCTGCACCTGCTGGGGGGCGGCCGGGCCGACTCCTCGCGCGTGCGCCGCGGGGCCGCGCGCGCCACCGTCGAGGGCCGCTTCCTGCTTCCCCCGACGCCGGACGCCGCGGACGAGGGCGGTGAGGGCGCCGACGGCGCTGACGGCGAGGTCGGCGACGGTCCGCCACGCTCGGCCCTGCGCCTGGCCGCCGACGCCGGCGCGGCGCTGGACGACGACGGCAGCCTCATCGCCGCGCGGACGGTGTCCGCCGACGGGCGCTCGCGGGCGCACCTCGGCGGGCGGTCCGTGCCGATGGCGGTCCTGGGCGACGTCACCGACGCCGCGCTCGCGGTCCACGGCCAGCACGAGGCGCTGCGCCTGCTGCGCTCGGCCGAGCAGCGCGCGGTGCTCGACCGGTTCGCCGGCGCCGCGGTGGCCGAACCTCTGGCCGCCTACCGGCGCACGCGCACGGCGTGGCGGCGCGCGGTCACCGAGCTGGCCCGCCGCCACGAGCAGGCGCGCGAGCTCAGCCGCGAGGCCGACATGCTGCGCCACGGCCTCACCGAGATCGAGGCGGTCGACCCGCAGCCCGGCGAGGACGCCGAGCTCGTCGCCGAGGCCCGCCGACTCGCCGATGCCGACGACCTGCGGGCCACCGCCGCGGGCGCGCTCGCGGCCCTCGCCGGCCCGCCGGACGGCACGGGCGAGGAGCCGGACGCCGTCGGCCTGCTGGGCGAGGCGCGCCGGCGCGTGCAGGGCACCGAGGACCCGGTGCTCGCGGCGCTCGACCCGCGGCTCGCCGAGGCCGCCGCGCTGATCGGCGACGCCGCCGCGGAGCTCACCGACTACCTCGAGCGCCTCGAGGCCGACCCCCAGCGCCTCGAGCAGGTGCTCGCCCGGCAGGCCGCCCTCAAGGGGCTCACGCGCAAGTACGCCGCCGACGTCGACGGGGTGCTGGCGTGGGCGGACCAGGCGCGCGAGCGGCTCACCGGCCTCGACACCTCCGACGAGGCCCTCGCCGCGCTGGCCGCCGAGGCCGAGCAGCTCGCCGGCGAGCTCGCCGGCCACGCCGAGCGGGTGTCGGCCGCGCGCCGCGAGGCTGCCGACCGGTTCGGCGCCGCCGTGTCCGCCGAGCTCGACGGCCTGGCCATGGGGTCGGCGTCGGTGCAGCTCGCGGTGCGGGTCAAGGAGGCCGCACCGGGCGACGCGGCGGCACTCGAGGTCGACGGTGCCCGGGTGGTCGCCGGCCCCGACGGTGTCGACGAGGTCGAGCTCCTGCTCACCCCGCACGCGGGCGCGCCGGCGCTGCCGGTGCACAAGGGCGCCTCGGGCGGCGAGCTCTCGCGGGTCATGCTCGCGGTCGAGGTCGTGCTCGCCGGGGCGGACACCACGCCGACGCTGGTGTTCGACGAGGTCGACGCCGGGGTCGGCGGGCGCGCCGCGGTGGAGGTCGGCCGCCGGCTCGCGCGCCTCGCCGCCACCCACCAGGTCGTCGTGGTCACCCACCTCGCGCAGGTCGCCGCGTACGCCGACCGTCACCTCGTCGTCGACAAGGGCGGGCTCGCCGACGTCGCGGCCACCGACGGGGTCACGCGCAGCGCGGTCCGCGTGCTCGAGGACGGCGAGCGCACGGTCGAGCTCGCCCGGATGCTCGCGGGCACCGAGGAGACCGAGACCGGGCGGGCCCACGCCGAGGAGCTGCTCGCGGCGGCCGCGGCCGACCGCGCGGGGACGGAAGGCGAGCCCGGTACCGGGGCCCCGACCCCGATCAGTCGTGGTTCGGCCACGCGGAGTAACAGGAGCCGCCGGAGTCGCCGGGCCGGGTGACCGGCGGGACCCCCCTCGGCGCGTCGCCTCCGTCCCACGCGTCCCGCCGACCACCATCGACCCCATGGGCATCAAGTGGCCGCGCGGTCGGACGAAGGAGGCGGCGGTCGGGGTCGTCGGCCCGGCGCGCCTCGGGGGTCGCGCGGGCGGCGAGGTGTCCCCGGAGCTGCTGCGCCGGCTCGGCCGCGGCGACGTCGCCGTGATCGACCAGGTCGACCTCGACCGGGCCACCGCGCACGCGCTCGTCGACGCCGGGGTGGCCGGGGTCGTCAACGTCTCGCCGTCGATCTCGGGGCGCTACCCGAACCTCGGCCCGGAGATCCTCACCGACGCCGGGGTGGCGCTGCTCGACGACGTCGGCGACGCGGTGCTGCGCCGCCTGCGCGACGGCGCCACGGTCCGGCTCCACGACGGCGGGGTGTACCTGGGCGAGGAGGAGATCGCCCGCGGCTTCTCCCAGACGCCCGAGACGGTCGCCGACCAGCTCGCCGAGGCCCGCTCCGGGCTCGCCGCGCAGCTGGAGGCGTTCTCGGCGAACACCACTGAGTTCATGGGCCGCGAGCGCGCGATGCTGCTCGACGGCGTCGGCGTCCCGGGCCTCGAGACCTCGATGAACGGCCGCACCGTGCTGGTCGTCGCCCCGGGCCCCGACCGCGCCACCGAGCTGCGGCGCCTGCGGCACTTCGTGCGCGAGGAGCGCCCGGTGCTCGTCGGCGTCGGCGGCGGGGCCGAGTCGCTCAAGGCCGCGGGCTGGACGCCGTCGGTGGTCGTCGGGACCGCGCTGGAGATCGACCCGGAGCTCGCGCGCAAGGCCGTCGACGTCGTCATCCCCGCCGACCTCGACGGGCACATCGCCGGGCTCGCGCGCCTGCAGGACGCCGGCATCGACCCGGTCGGGTTCCCGTCGTCGGCGAACCCCGAGGACATGGCCCTGATCCTCGCCCAGCGCCACGGCGCCTCGCTGGTGGTCGCGTGCGGCTTCGAGGCCACCCTCTCGGGCTTCCTCGACCGCGGCCGCACCGGCAGCAACCCGTCGACGGTCCTGACGCGGCTGCGCCTGGGCCCGACGCTGGTCGACGCGTCGGCGGTCGCGGCCCTGCACCGCCACCGCGTCACCACCGGCGCGGTCCTGCTCCTGCTGCTGGCCGTCATGGCGGTCGGCGCGACGGCGCTGCTGGCCAGCGGTGTCGCCGAGGCGATCGTGATGCTCGTGCGCGAGGGGTGGACGGCGGCCCTCGGCGCTGCCCAGGCCGCCCAGGGGGTCCGGGGATGATGTCGCTGCGCTACCACGTCGTGTCGATCGCGGCGGTCCTCCTCGCGCTCGCGCTGGGGGTCGTGCTCGGGGCCTCGGCGCTGTCGGGCCGCGTGCTCGGCGCGCTGACCTCCGATCGCGACCAGCTCGCCGAGCAGGTCGTGCAGGTCCGCGGGGAGCGCGACGCCATCGGCGCCCACCTGCTCGCCACCGACCGCCTCGTCGCCGCCGGCGCCCCGTCCACGGTCGCGGGCGTGCTGCCCGGGCGCGGGGTCGCGGTCGTCGCCGCGCCCGGCGCCGATCCGGCCGACGTCGACGCCGTCGCCGACCTCGTCGCCCGCGCGGGCGGGCGCGTCACCGGCCGGCTGGCACTCACCGACGCCGCCGTCGCCCCCGAGCGCGCCGAGGAGCTGCGCGCACTCGTGCCGCGCCTGCTGCCCGCGGGCGCGCAGCTGCCGACCACCACCGACACCGGCACGCTCACCGGTTCCCTGCTCGCCTCGCTGCTCGTCACCCGGCCGCAGGGGATCGACGAGCAGACGACGGGCCCCGAGGTCACGACGGCGCTGCAGATCCTCGCCGACGCCGGGTACCTGGCCGCGCCGGACGCGGTGGACCCGTCGCCGGGCGAGCTCGCGCTCGTCGTCACCGGCGGGACCGCCGACCCGGCTCGCGACGCCGTGGTGGCGCGGATCGCGGGGGAGATGGACCGGGTCGGGGCCGGCGCGGTGCTCGCGGGCCGTGGCGGCTCGGGCGCGGTCGACGCCGTGCGCGCGGACCCGGCGATGCACAGCGGCCTGTCGACCGTCGACGCGCTGGAGGGACCGTCGTCGCGGGTGGCGACGGTGCTGGCCCTGCGCGAGCAGGCCGACGGGCGCACCGGCGTCTACGGCCCGGCCGCGGGCACGTTCATCCCGCAGCCCGCCGCCGGCTGAGGAGGGCCGCTCGGGCGGCGGGGCGACACGCTGTTACGGTGGGGTCCCGTGGATCGCGGACTCTCCCGACGGAGGATCGCCCGAACGGCCGTCACGACCGCGACGGGGTCCTGACCATGCAGCCGACGCGGACGACCAAGCACGTGTTCGTCACCGGGGGCGTCGCCTCGTCGCTCGGCAAGGGGCTGACGGCGTCGAGCCTGGGCCAGCTGCTCACCGCGCGCGGCCTGCGCGTGACGATGCAGAAGCTGGACCCCTACCTCAACGTCGACCCCGGGACGATGAACCCGTTCCAGCACGGCGAGGTCTTCGTCACCGAGGACGGCGCCGAGACCGACCTGGACATCGGGCACTACGAGCGCTTCCTCGACCGCGACCTCTCCGCGCGCGCCAACGTCACCACCGGCCAGGTGTACTCGAGCGTCATCGCCAAGGAACGCCGCGGCGAGTACCTCGGTGACACCGTCCAGGTCATCCCGCACATCACCGACGAGATCAAGTCGCGCGTGCTGGCGATGCGGACGGCCGACCCGGCGCCCGACGTCGTGATCACCGAGGTCGGCGGCACCGTCGGCGACATCGAGTCGCTGCCCTTCCTCGAGGCCGCGCGCCAGCTGCGCCACGAGGTCGGCCGCGACAACTGCTTCTTCCTGCACGTCTCGCTGGTGCCGTTCCTCGCGCCGTCGGGGGAGCTGAAGACCAAGCCGACCCAGCACTCGGTGGCGGCGCTGCGCAACATCGGTATCCAGCCCGACGGCCTGGTGCTGCGCGCCGACCGCCCGATCCCCGACGAGATGACGCGCAAGATCAGCCTGATGTGCGACGTCGAGGAGGACGGCGTCGTCGCCTGCCCCGACGCCCGGTCGATCTACGACATCCCGAAGGTGCTGCACGGCGAGGGCCTCGACGCCTACGTGGTGCGCCGACTCGGGCTGCCGTTCCGCGACGTCGACTGGACGGTCTGGGGTGACCTGCTCGACCGCGTGCACCACCCCACCGAGACCGTCGAGATCGCGATCGTCGGCAAGTACGTCGACCTGCCCGACGCCTATCTCTCGGTCACCGAGGCCCTGCGCGCCGGCGGGTTCGCGCACCGCGCGCGGGTCACGATGCGCTGGGTGCCCTCCGACGAGTGCGAGACCCCGGCCGGTGCGGCCGCGGCGCTGCAGGGCGTCGACGGCATCCTCGTGCCCGGCGGCTTCGGCATCCGCGGCATCGAGGGCAAGGTCGGCGCGCTCGACCACGCCCACCGCCAGGGCATCCCCGCGCTCGGCCTGTGCCTGGGGCTGCAGTGCATGGTCATCCACGCGGCGAGGTCGATGGCGGGGCTCGAGGGCGCCAACTCCGCGGAGTTCGACGAGACGACCCCGCACCCGGTGATCTCGACGATGGCCGACCAGACCGACGTCGTCGCCGGCGAGCGCGACATGGGCGGCACGATGCGCCTCGGCGCCTGGCCCGCGGTGCTGGCGCCGGACACGGTGACGCGCGCGGCCTACGGCACCGGGCGGATCTCCGAGCGGCACCGCCACCGCTACGAGGTCAACAACGCCTACCGCGAGCGCCTCGCCGACGCGGGGCTGGTGTTCTCCGGGACGTCGCCGGACGGCGGGCTCGTCGAGTTCGTCGAGCTGCCCCGCGACCAGCACCCGTTCTTCGTCGGCACCCAGGCGCATCCCGAGCTGAAGAGCCGGCCGACGCGCGCGCACCCGCTGTTCCGGGCCTTCGTGGCGGCGGCCCTGCGCTACGTGACGTCCCAGCGCCTGGACCTGGAGACCGACGGGCCGTACGGCCCGACCGGGGCAGGCGGCCCGGACGGCACCGACCTCACCGACGAGCAGACCGAGCGCCTCGACGAGCCGGCGCGGGCCTCCTCGTGACCGGGCCGCGGACGCCCGACACCCTCGCCGACCCGCACGACGGCCGGCCGCCGCACGACTTCGCCGTCGTCGACAGCGAGACGCTCTACGAGGGCCCGATCTTCGCGTTGCGCCGCGACGACGTGCGGATGCCCGGCGGGCGGGTGGCCGGCCGGGAGAAGGTCGAGCACTTCGGTGCGGTGGCCGTCGCGGCGCTCGACGAGGACGACCGGCTCGTCATGATCTACCAGTACCGGCCGGCGCTCGGGCGGCGCATCTGGGAGATGCCGGCCGGGCTGCTCGACGATCCGTCCGAGGAGCCGGTCTCCGCGGCGCGCCGCGAGCTGGTCGAGGAGGTCGGGGTCGAGGCCGACGAGTGGTCCACGCTGGTCGACATCGTCGGCTGCCCGGGCTTCGCCGACGAGTCGGTGCGGGTGTTCCTGGCCCGCGGGCTCCGGTCGGTGGAGCGCCCCGCCGGCGGCGACGACGAGGAGGCGGACCTCGTGATCCGCCGGATCCCGCTCGACGACCTCGTCACCGGCGCCCTGTCCGGCGCCCTGGTCAACGGGCCGTGCGTCGCGGGCGTGTTCGCCGCGGCGGCGGTGCGCGACGGCCGGTCCGAGGCCCGGCCCGTCGACGCCCCCTGGGTGGACCGGCCGAGCGAGTACGCGGCCCGCCGGGCCGCCCGGCGCTGAGCACCCTCCCACCCCCGCGCCCCACGACGTCACGGCCGGCCCGCCCCGGAGGGCGTGCCGGCCGTGGAGGGTGAACGGCGGGTCAGGCGGTGACGGTCTCCCGCAGGGTCGGGACCGACCGGGGGCCGGCCCCGCGCAGGAGGCGGAGGCCGAGGACGCCCATGGTCGCGATGAGGAGCAGGTCGGTGACGACCGCGACCGGCAGCAGGCTGAAGATGCGCCCGACCGGGAAGAGCAGCGCCGCCAGGGCGAACGCCGCCGCCACCGGGCGGGAGGCCCGGCCGGTGACGCCCAGCAGGATCGCGAGCGCGGCCATCGATGGCGGGAACAGCAGCCCGGGACCCCGCAGGGCCAGGGCGCCGACGAGGTCGACCTCGTCGAGACCGGGGGTGCCGAACAGCCCGGCCTGGATCCCGTCGACGCCGAAGGCGACGCCACCCGCGGTGCCGGCGAGACACAGGACGGTGAGGGCGGCCGCGGCGCGCGGGGCGGCCGGCTCGGCCCAGCGGGCGAGGCCCACCACCGCGACCGCGAACGCGATCATGGCGACGACCTGGACGAGCCCGCCGACACCGCCGACCCCGTGGCCCTCTCCGAGGGTGCCGTAGGCGACGGTGCTGGCGAGCAGGAGGACGGGGGCGACGATGGTGGCGACGGCGCTGACGCGCTCGAGCGGTGTCGTGGTCATGGCGACCAGTCCACCGGCCCGAGGCGTCCGGGCCGTCATCCGTCGTGGTGATCCGGGGTGAGCGCGGTGATGAGACGCGGGTGACCGTCAGATGAGGTGGTGCCGCCGGGCGAGGGCGACGGCCTCGCCGCGCGAGCCCGCGCCGAGCTTGGTCAGCACGTGCCGGACGTGGGTCTTGACGGTGTTCTCGCTGACCACCAGCCGCGCGGCGACGGCACGGTTGGAGGCGCCGTCGGCGAGCAGGCGCAGCACCTCCACCTCGCGCCCGGAGAGCACCTCGGCGCCGCCCGGCACCGGGACGGGGCTCGGGCCGCCGGGACCGTCGAGGGCGGCGAGCGCCGCCGCCACGGTGCGGCCGCCGACCTCCTCGAGCAGGGGTCGCACCTCGTCCCCGGCCAGCGCGAGCAGGCCGGGCATGCGCCACCGGCGGGCGGTCTCCACGACCTCGCGGGTCGCCGCCACCGCCTCGGCGTGCCGGGCCGCCGCGGCGAGCACCAGCGCCCGGTCCAGGGACGACGGGACGAGGTACGGCGCGAGCACCACCGGGCCGCCCTGCTCCAGGCACGCGGCGGCGGCGGCCGGGTCCCCGGCGGCCAGCGCCGCCTGGGCCCGCACGGCGGCCCCCGCGACCCGGGCGAGCGGGTGCCCGGCGGTGGTGGTGCTCCGCGCCAGGGCGTCGAGCTCCGCGGTGCGGCCCTGGCGGCGCAGGACGCGCGCGAGGAGCGCGTGGCGCAGGGGGAGGAGGTCGCGGTCGAGGTCGGTGGCGCTCGTGGTGTCGGGGCGGCAGCGGGCCTCGGCGAGGGCGAGGTCGCCGCGCGCGTGGGCGACGGCCGCCCGGACCCAGTCGAGGGTGGCGCGCAGGTAGGGCAGGCCGCCGAGTCGTTCGGGCAGGTCCGCGGCCTCGGCCACCGCGGTGTCGGCCTCGTCCCACCGCACGGTGAGCAGCCCGAGGTACGCCCGCTGCACCAGGGTGCCGAGCCGGATCAGCGGCGTCGGGTGCGGGTGCGCCTCGGTGCGCGCCAGGTGCTCGCCGACGAGGTCGACTCCGCCCTCGTGGCCGATCAGCAGGGGACCGAGGTGCCGGGCCAGCACCTCGAGGACGCCGTCGTCCCCCGACGCGGCCAGCGTGACGGCGGCCCGGCTGCGGGCGGCGCAGCCCGCCCCGTCGCCGGCGAAGGCGGCCGCGTAGGCGAGGGACACGTGGTGCTCGGCGCGGGCGGCGGGGGAGAGCGTGGCGAACGCCGGGTCGTCCTCGAGCCCGGCGAGGACCGGGACGAGGCGGGCGTGGTCGGCCGTCGCGACGTGCAGTGCCCGGGCCGCGAGCCACCGCGTGACCCGCTCGTCGGGGCCGGCGGCGGTGGCCGCGGCCAGCGCCGGCTCGAGCAGGGCCGTGGCCGCGGCGAGCTCCCCGCGCTGGACCGCGGCGAACCCCGCCAGCACGCCGAGGCGGGGCCGGGCGGCCACCTCGGCGGGCGGCAGGCGCCGGACCCAGGTCTCGAGGCGGTGGAGCTCGGTGGGGCGGGGGAAGCCGGTGCCGGCGAGCCCGGCCACCACGTCGGCGGCCTCCCCGGCGGCCCCGGCGGCCAGGAGGTGCTCGACGCGTGCCGCGGGGTCGGTGATCGCCGCGGCGGCGGCCCGGTGCAGGTCGGGGACGCGGTGCGGCGCCTCGGCGGCGAGGCGACGGCGCAGCGCCGCGCGCAGCAGGTCGTGGTGGCGCAGCAGGGGCCCGCCGGTCGGGTCGTCGACCGTCTCGTCGCTGCTGTCGGCGACGAGCACCAGCGGGCCGAGCCGGGCGCGGGCGTCCGCGAGCAGGGCCGGCGCGTCGTCGCGGCCGGTGACCGCGGCGCACACGTGCGGGTCGAGGACGTCGAGCACGGCGGTGTCGAGCAGGAAGCGGCGCAGCTCGGGCGTCGCCGCCCCGAGGACCTCGGCGTCGAGGTAGTCGTCGAGCGCGTCCGGCGCGGTGCCGAGCAGGCGCACGCCGGTGGTCCACCCGCCGGCCGCCGCGACCACCGCGCGCACCCGGTCGCGGGTCAGGCCCAGGCCGAGCCGGTCGTTGAGGAGGACCTCGGCGCGCTCGGGCGAGATGCGCAGGTCGGCGTCGTGCACCTCGTGGACCTGCGCCCGGGCGCGCAGCCGCGGCATCGGCAGGGGCGGGTCCCGGCGGGCGGTCACCAGCAGGTGCAGCGCGGGCGGGAGGTTGGCGACGAGGTAGTCGAGCACCGCGCGCACCCCGGGCGCCCCGACGGTGTGCAGGTCGTCGAGCACCAGGAGCAGCGGCGGCGGCTCGGCGACGACCAGGTCGTTGACCAGCACCCCGACCGCGCGCCGGGGGTCGGCGGACGCGGGCAGCCCGGTGTCGAGCAGCTGGCGCGACCCGGGCAGGCCGCCGTCGACCAGCGGGTCGAGCGCCCGGACGAGGAGCTCGACCACGCTCGTCGGGTCGTCGTCGAGCTCGTCGAGGCGCAGCCACCCCGAGCGGCGGGCGCTGCGCTCGACCACCGCCGAGGCGAGCGTGCTCTTCCCGGCGCCCGCGGCCGCGACGACGACCGTCACGGGGACCTCCCCGACAGCGCCCGCGGTCCGCGCGACCAGCTCCTCGTCGGGCACCGTGTCCGGCGCCGGCGGCGGGCGGAACAGCTTCGTGCGCGGCACCCAGTCCCACCGCGGCGCCCGGACGAGCGGCACCACCGGCGCGGCGTCGCCGGGCTCAGCGGCCATCGGGGTCCACCGGCCGCTCCGCCGTCGCCGCGGGCCGCGCCGTCCTGCTCATCGCGGTCATCGTGCCAGCGCGCGACGGTCGGCGGGAGCCGCCTCGATCAGGCGAGGCGGCGCAGGACCTCGCGGACCAGGTCGAGGGTCGCGTCGAGGCCGCGCGCGACGTACAGGAGGTCGACGAACACGTCGGTGAACCCCGTGGCGTCGACGAGGCGCCGGGTGCCGTCGGCGATCGCGGCCGCGTCGGCGCCCGCGTCGACGTTGACCCGCAGCGCGGTGCCGACCTCGGCGGGGTCGCGGCCGGCCTCGGTGGCGGCGCCGTCGACGTTGGCGCGGAACCGCCGCAGCGCCCGGGCCTGGCCCTCGATGTCGACGCCGGGCAGGCGGCCGACCGGCAGCCACCCGTCGGCGCGGCGCCCGACGCGGCGCAGCGCGGACTCCGTCCACGCCGAGAGGTAGAGCGCCGGGCGCTCGCGCGGGGTGTCGACGTGCGCGGCGGGCAGGGGGAAGCGCGGGCCGGTCAGGGGCGCGGGGGTGTCCGACCAGAGCGTGTCGAGGCCGTCGAGCAGCTCGTCGAGGCGGGCGCCGCGGTGGTCGAAGTCGAGACCGGCGCCGGCGTACTCCTCGGGCGACCAGCCGATGCCCAGGCCGGCGACCAGCCGCCCGCGGGCGATGGCGCTGATCGTGCCGAGCGAGCGGGCGAGCACCGCGGGCGGGTAGAGCGGGCCGACGAGCACGCTGGTGCCGAGGGTCGCGCGCGACGTCGCCGACGCCGCGACCGCGAGCAGCGCGAACGGGTCGAGGGCGCGGCGGAACTCGGCCGGGATCGTGTCGGTGCCCGCGTAGCCGACCTGCGGGTCGACGGCGGCGAGCAGGCGGTCGCCGACCCACAGGCTCGCGGCCCCGGCCACCTCGGCCGCGGCGGCGAAGTCGCCGATCCGGTCGGCCTCGTCGGCGGCGTCCCCGAACTGCGGCAACGTGGTCCCCAGGCGCACGGAGATCATTCTGGCCCGGCCGCGCGCGGCGGGCGCTGCGGGCCCCGGCGTCCCGCTATGGTCCGGCCATGAAGGTGGGCGTGCCGCGGGAGGTCAAGGACCACGAGGACCGGGTGGCGCTGACGCCCATCGGCGTGACCGAGCTCGGACGCCGCGGCCACGAGGTCGTCGTCGAGGCCGGCGCGGGCGAGGGGTCCGCCATCACCGACGACGCCTTCCGCGAGGCCGGGGCGACGATCCTCGAGCGGGCCGACGACGTGTGGGCGTCGAGCGACCTGCTGCTCAAGGTCAAGGAGCCCGTGCCCGAGGAGTACCACCGGCTGCGCCGCGGGCAGGTGCTGTTCACCTACCTGCACCTCGCGGCGTCGCGGGAGTGCACGCAGGCGCTCCTGGACGCCGGGGCGACCGCCGTCGCGTACGAGACCGTGCAGACCGCCGACGGCGCGCTGCCGCTGCTCGCGCCGATGAGCGAGATCGCCGGGCGCATGGCGCCGCAGGTCGGCGCGCACCACCTGGAGAACGCGCAGGGCGGGCGCGGCGTGCTGCTCGGCGGCGTGCCCGGCGTGCGCCCGGGCCGCGTCGCGGTCATCGGCGCCGGGACCTCGGGGCTCGCGGCCACGACGATCGCGGTCGGGCTGCGGGCGTCGGTCGAGGTGCTCGACACCAACGTCCGGGCCCTGCGCCGCGTCGACGAGATCTTCTCCGGTGCCGTGCGCACCGTGCTCTCCAGCGCACCGGAGGTCGAGCGCGCCTGCCGCGAGGCGGACCTCGTCATCGGCGCCGTGCTCGTGCCCGGCGCGCGGGCCCCGGTGCTCGTGTCGTCGGAGCTGGTGGGGCAGATGCGGCGCGGGTCGGTGCTCGTCGACCTCGCCGTCGACCAGGGCGGCTGCTTCGCCGACACCCACCCCACCACGCACGCCGAGCCGACGTACCGCGTGCACGACTCGATCTTCTACTGCGTCGCCAACGTCCCGGGCGCGGTCCCGACGACCTCGACCCGCGCGCTCACCGGCGTCACGCTGCCCTACGTGCTCGCGCTCGCCGACCAGGGACTGGCCAAGGCCGCGGCCGCCGACCCCGCACTCGCGAAGGGCGTCAACGTCGTCGACGGCGAGCTGACCACCCCCGCGGTCGGCGCCGCGCACGACCTGCCCGTCCGCGAGCTCTCCGAGGTGCTGCCGGGGGTGGCGTGACCGCGCCGGCCTCCGCCGTCCGCGTCTACCTCGACCACCTGCTCGTCGAGCGCGGCACGGCGGAGAACACGCTGGCGTCCTACCGCCGCGACCTCGCGCGCTACCTCGAGCACCTCGACGCCGCCGGCGTCACCGATCTCGCCGACGTCACCGAGCGCCACGTCGGCGACTTCCTCGTGGCCCTGCGCACCGGTGCCGGCGGGCGGGCGCCGCTGGCGACGGCGTCGGCGACGCGGGCGGTCGTCGCGGTCCGGGGTCTGCACCGCTTCGCGCTGGCCGAGGGCATGGTCGCGGTGGACGTGGCGCGCGAGGTGCACCCGCCCGCCCCGCCGCGCCGGCTGCCGAAGGCGCTGGACGTCGCGACGGTCGACCGGCTGCTGACCACGCGCGGGGGCGAGTCCGACGACGTCGCCGGCGTGCGCGACCGCGCCCTGCTCGAGCTGCTCTACTCCACGGGCGCGCGGATCTCCGAGGCCGTCGGGCTGGACGTCGACGACGTCGACACCACCGAGCGGTCGGTGCGCCTGGCCGGCAAGGGCGGCAAGCAGCGGATCGTGCCGATCGGTCGGCCGGCGCTCGCGGCGCTCGAGGCCTACCGCGTGCGGGCCCGCCCGGCGCTGGCGGCGCGGGGGAGGGGCACGCCGGCGCTGTTCCTCAACGCCCGCGGGGCGCGCCTGTCGCGCCAGAGCGCCTGGGCGTCGCTGCGCGAGGCCGCCGACCGGGCGGGCGTCGCCGGCGCGATCTCCCCGCACACCCTGCGGCACTCGTTCGCCACGCACCTGCTCGACGGCGGCGCCGACCTGCGCGTGGTGCAGGAGCTGCTCGGGCACGCCTCGGTGACCACGACGCAGATCTACACCCAGGTCACCGTCGACACCCTGCGCGAGGTCTTCGCGATGGCGCACCCGCGGGCCCGTATGTGAGTGATCTTCCCGGCCATAGCCGGGAAAATCACTCACATACCTCCGGTCAGCCCAGCGGCTCCAGGCGCAGGGGGAGGCCGTCGGCGGGCACGGGCAGCGAGGTGTTGTCCCAGCGCGGGGTGTAGCCCGGCGCGACGGTGATGCGGTGGTGGCGCAACAGCTCGTGCAGGATCGCCGTCACCTCGAGCGAACCGAACAGCATGCCCAGGCACTTGTGCACGCCGCCGCCGAACGGGATCCAGGCGTCGCGGTGGCCCTTGTCCTCGCGGCGGTGCTCGGCGAAGCGCTCGGGGTCGAAGACGTCGGGGTCGGTCCAGATCGCCGGGTCGAAGTGGTTCGCCGCGCCCGCGGCCATGACCAGCTGGCCCGCCGGGAGGTGGTGGCCGAGCAGGGCGGTGTCGCGCGTCGTGCGCCGCATGACCACCGGCACCGGCGCGGCCAGACGCAGCGACTCCCGGATGACCAGGTCCAACGTCGTCAGCGACTCGAGCGCGGCCCGGTCCGGGGGTGCGTCACCGAGCGCCAGCGACTCCGCCCGCGCCCGCTCCTGCCACGCCGGGTTGGCGGCGAGGTAGTAGGCGGCGGCCGCGCTGGTGATCGTCGACGTGTCGTGGGCGGCCATCATCAGGAAGATCATGTGGTTGACGACGTCGTCGTCGGTGAACGCCTCGCCCTCCGGGGTGCGGGCGCGGCACAGGGCGGCGAACAGGTCGTCGCCGTCGCTCTCCCGCTTGCCCGGCAGCGCCGCGCGGAAGTACCGCTCGAGCAGCGCCCGCCCGCGCAGGCCGGCCCGGAAGCGGGTGCCGGGCAGGTCGCGGCGCACGATCGCGCTCGCCGCCTGCACGCACGCCATGAACGCCTCGTTGACGGCCTCGGCCTCGGGGCCCGAGCGGTCGTCCATGAAGACGTGGGTGGCGACGTCGAGGGTCAGCCGCTTGAGCATCGGGTAGATGCGCACCTCGCGGCCGCGGGGCCAGGTCGGGATGGCCTCGCGCAGCACCGGCACCGTGCGGTCGACGTACCCGCGCACCCGCGGCGCCGTGAACGCCTCCTGCATGACACGCCGGTGCACGCGGTGCTCGTCGCCGTCGAGGAGCATGAGCCCGCGGTGGAAGAAGTCGTCGACGAGGAACCGCCAGCCGTCCTGCGAGTACGCCTTCTCCGGGTTCGTCAGCACGGCGTGGGTGGCCTCGGGGCCGGCGGCGATGACGACGTGCTCGCCCGCGAACCCGCACCACGACACCGGCCCCAGCGTCGCGTGCCGGGCGCGGGTGAAGGCGTGGCCGAAGCGGATGTAGGTCAGCGTGTGCCCGACGACGGGCGGGCCGGCGTCCCCGGGGACGGCGTCCAGGCCCGAGCCGGCGGGCGGTTGCGCGAGCGGCACGACGCGACGCGGCCGCGACCGCTCCAGGATGCGGCGGTCGACGCCCGTCGGCATCGGCGTGAGCACGACGGACGACAGGCGCTCGCCCGTCGCGGTGCGGACCACGGACACGGCCACCTCCGGGGCGTGGGCTGGTGCCCGGAACGCTAGACACAGACGGCGTTCGTGTCCACGGGGCAGACACGGAGGTGGTGAACGTCTACCCTCGCGCCGTGCCCAGCTCCTTCGCCGCCCGCACCCGGGGACTCGTGCGCGACGAGGCGCAGGAGCGGGCCGCGGAGCTGCTGGTCGCCGGCGGCTGGCGCGGGCTGCGGCTGCAGGACGTCGCCGACGGCATCGGGGTCAGCCGCCAGACGCTCTACAACGAGTTCGCGAGCAAGCAGGGCCTGGCCGCGGCGCTGGTCCTGCGCCGGACCGAGGAGTTCCTGGGCGAGCTCGAGGCGGCGCTCGACGGCGAGGACGACCTGTACCGCGCCTGGTCGTCGGCCGTGCGGACCACGCTCGACACGACCGCCCGCGACCCCCTGCTGCGCGTGCTGCTCACCGGCCAGGGCGCCGAGGAGCTGCTGCCGCTGCTGACCAGCGAGGCCGAGCCGCTGGTGGCCGCGGCGCGGGACCGGGCCGCGGCCTTCCTCACCCGCCGGCGACCCGGGCTCGACGCGGCCACCACGACCGCGGCCGCCGAGATCGCCGCGCGGCTCACGATCAGCCACGTCGTGCTGCCGCTGCACCCGCCCGACGTCGTCGCCGACCAGATCGCGACGACGGTGGTCCGCTACCTGGATCGTGCGTGATCTCCTGAGCCATGGCTCAGGAGATCACGCACGTGCCGGCGCCCGGCCCACCAGCACGACACCCAGGGCGCCGAGGGCGGCGACGAGGGCGAAGACGTAGAAGCCCCAGGGGTAGGCGACGCCGGCCTGGAGCAGCGCGCCGCCGATGATCGGCCCGCTGATCGCGCCGAGCCGCCCGACCCCGCTGGCCGTGCCCAGCGCCGTGCCCCGCACCTCGGCGGGATAGAGCTGCGACACGTAGGCGTACACCAGCACCTGTGCCGAGAACACGAAGATGCCGGCGAGCAGCACGCTGACGTACACGCCGATGCCGGGCAGCCGGATCGACAGGAGCGCGAGGAAGAGGGTCGCCGCGGCGAACCAGGCGATGGTCGCCGGACGGACGCCGATCCGGTTGGCGACGGTGCCCGCGAGCAGCAGGCCCAGGATGGCGCCGACGTTGAGCACGAGCAGCAGGGCCAGCGCGGCGCCGAGCTCGTAGCCCGCCGAGCGCATGATCTCGGGCAGCCAGGTGTTGAGGCCGTAGACCAGCAGCAGGCCCATGAACGACGAGATCCAGAACGCGATGGTCGGGCGCGCGAGGCCCTCGCGGAAGAGCGTCGCGACCGGGTTGCGGCGCTCGCTGCGGGCACCGCGCCAGCTCGAGTCCCGCGACCCGCCCCGGCGCTCCAGGTACTCCGCCGACTCCGGCAGCCGCATGATGATCAGCGGCAGCAGCACCACCGCCGGGATCGCGCCGGCCACGAACATCGCCTGCCAGCCCAGCGAGCTGATGAGCAGGATGCCGAGCAGCGCGGTCAGCACCGCGCCGACGTGGTAGCCGGTCATGAGGATCGTCGTGGCGCTGCTGCCGCGGCCCCGCGGTGCGTACTCGGCGACGAGCGCCAATGCGACCGGCAGCACCCCGCCGAGGCCGAGGCCCGCGAGGAAGCGCAGCACGCCCAGCACCTCGGGGTTCGGGGCGAAGGCGCACGCCAGCGTGAGCACCGAGAAGCCGGCGACCGTCCAGATCATCGTCGCCCGGCGCCCGATGACGTCGGCGATCGGCCCGACGGCCAGGGCGCCGGCCATGACGCCGAGCAGGCCGACGGTGACGACCACCGAGGCGCCGGCGGGGTCGAGGTCCCAGCTCGGGTCGCGCAGCAGGACCGGCAGCACGACGCCGAGGACGACGAGGTCGAAGCCCTCGAGGGCCACGGCGGACCAGCACAGCGGGCGCACCCAGCCCGCGCCGGGGCTGCGGGTGCCCGGGCCGGGCGCGGCGGTGGTCGGCTCGGTCGTCATCGCTCAGGTCCTCGTGGTCGACGGACGGCAGGGGAAGCGGAGAGTATGCGAGCGGTCACACCACGGCGTCGCCACCTCTTCCGTTGACCGGGAGATCGTGACGGATCGGGCAGGGACACGTGGCCCTCGGTCACGGACGTGACGCAGCCCGCGGCGTGCTCGGCGCGTCGCGCACCAGCGTGGGGGACGCCGTGCCTACGCTGATCGCACGAGCACGCGGCCGGGCACGCGAGGGAGGGACACGCGATGTCGAACCCGCAGCCGGTCCTCTGGCCGGCCACCGACCAGCCCCCCGAGAACCCCCCGGAGCAGACAGCCGAGGTCCCGCCGGGCCGCCCGCGCCGGTTCGTCCCGGTCCCCGGGCCCCTCGACGGGCACGGCCCCGCGACCGTCCTCGCGATGTGCAACCAGAAGGGCGGCGTCGGGAAGACGACGTCCACGATCAACCTCGGCGCCGCGCTCGCCGAGTACGGCCGCCGGGTCCTGCTCGTCGACTTCGACCCGCAGGGCGCGCTCTCGGTCGGCCTGGGCGTGCAGCCCCACCAGCTCGAGACGACGATCTACAACCTCCTCATGGAGAAGGGCACGACGATCGACGACGTCATCCGCCCGACCACCGTCGAGGGGATGGACCTGCTGCCGTCGAACATCGACCTCTCCGCGGCCGAGGTGCAGCTGGTCACCGAGGTCGGCCGCGAGCAGTCGCTGGGCCGCACGATCGCGCCGGTGCTCGACCGCTACGACTACGTCCTCGTCGACTGCCAGCCGTCCCTCGGCCTGCTGACGGTCAACGCGCTGGCCTGCGCGGACGGGGTGCTCATCCCGCTCGAGTGCGAGTTCTTCAGCCTGCGCGGGGTGGCGTTGCTGATGGACACGATCGAGAAGGTGCAGGACCGGCTGAACCCCAAGCTCGAGATCACCGGCATCCTGGCCACCATGTACGACCCGCGGACGCTGCACACGCGCGAGGTGATGACCCGCGTCGTCGAGGCCTTCGGCGAGCTCGTCTTCGACGCCGTCATCAACCGCACCGTGCGCTTCCCCGAGACCACGGTGGCCGGCGAGCCCATCACCCGGTGGGCCACGCGGTCGGCCGGCGCCGAGGCCTACCGCGCCCTGGCCCGTGAGGTCATCGCCCGGTGACGCTGACGCCGGAAGCCCCCGAACGCGTCCGGTTCCAGGTCAGCCTGGACAACTTCGCCGGGCCGTTCGACCTGCTCCTGCAGCTCATCGGCCGCCACGAGCTCGACGTCACCGAGGTCGCGCTCTCCCGCGTCACCGACGACTTCATCGCCTACACCGCGGCGCTGGGCGACGACGCCGACCTCGAGGAGACCACCGGTTTCCTCGTCGTCGCGGCCACCCTGCTCGACCTCAAGGCCGCGCGGCTGCTGCCCCAGGCCGAGGTCGAGGACGAGGAGGACCTCGCGCTGCTCGAGGCCCGCGACGTCCTGTTCGCGCGCCTCCTGCAGTACCGCGCCTACCAGCAGGTGGCGGCCCTCTTCCGCGAGCTCGAGGGCGCGGCGCGCATGCGCTACCCGCGCGCGGTGACGCTGGAGCCGCGGTTCGCCGAGCTGCTCCCGCCCGTGCAGCTGGGCGTCGACGCCGACGGGTTCGCCGAGATCGCGGCCGCGGTGTTCCGGCCCAAGCCGCCCCCGACGGTCGGCCTGGACCACCTGCACGCGTCGACGGTGTCGGTGCCCGAGCAGGTCCGCATCCTCTCCGGGCGCCTGCAGGCGGCGGGCGCGGCGACGTTCGCCGAGCTGGTCGCCGACTGCGAGCAGGGCATCGAGGTCGTGGGACGCTTCCTCGCCGTGCTCGAGATGTACCGCGCCCGCGACGTCGCCCTCGACCAGCCGGAGGCGTTCGCCGAGCTCCGCGTCCGCTGGGCACCGGGTGGTGACGCGGGCAGCGCCGGGATGGTCGAGGAGGACGCGTGACCGATCCCCTCGAGGAGATCGAGGAGGCGCTGACCTCCGACACCGAGCTCGTCGCCGCGCTCGAGGCCGTGCTGCTCGTGGTGGACGCGCCGGCGCCGACCGACCAGCTCGCCGACGTCCTCGGCCAGCCCGTGGCGCGGGTCGGGGACGCCCTGGAGACGCTGGCCGCCGAGTACACCGAGCGCGAGCGCGGCATCGAGCTGCGCGCCACCGGCGAGGGCTGGCGGCTCTACAGCCGCGACCGTTTCGCGCCGTACGTCGAGCGCTTCGTCCTCGACGGCCAGCGCACGCGCCTGACCCGCGCGGCCCTGGAGACGCTCGCGATCGTCGCCTACCGCCAGCCGGTGACGCGGTCGCGGGTGGCGGCGGTGCGCGGGGTCAACGTCGACGGCGTCATGCGCACGCTGGCCGCCCGCGGGCTGATCATCGAGGCGGGCACCGACGTCGGCGGCGGGACGCTCTACCGCACCACCGAGCTGTTCCTCGAGCGCCTCGGCCTGCAGTCCATCGACGAGCTGCCGCCGATCGCCCCGCTGCTGCCCGACGTGGACGACATCGACGAAGAGGGCACCCGCGAGGAGTGAACGAGACCCGGAAGACCACCGGCGGCGTCATCCGCGGCACCCTGACCGACGGGATCGCCGCCTTCCTCGGCGTGCCGTACGCGGCGGCGCCGGTGGGGGAGCGGCGCTTCGCCCGCCCCGAGCCGGCGCGCTGGGACGGCGAGCGCGACGCCACCGCGCCCGGCCCGACGGCGCCGCAGGGTCGGACCGACGTCCCGGGTCTGCCCGACATCAGCCCGATCGTCGGCCCCGGCTGGGTGCCCGGCGCCGACTACCTGACCGCGGACGTGCGCACGCCCGACGCGGGCGGCGCGGGCCTGCCGGTGATGGTGTTCGTGCACGGCGGGTCGTTCACCGCCGGCACCGCCCGCGCCCCCGTGTACGACGGCACGCGGCTCGCCCGCGAGGGCGCCGTCGTCGTCTCCGTCAACTACCGCCTCGGCGTGCCCGGGTTCGCGGCGCTGCCCGGGGTCGTCGCCAACCGCGGGCTGCACGACCAGATCGCGGCCCTGCAGTGGGTGCGGGACAACGCGGCGGCCTTCGGCGGCGACCCGGACCGGATCACGGTGTTCGGGGAGTCGGCGGGCGCGCTGAGCGTCGCCGACCTCCTCGTCGCCGCCCCGCGGGGCCTCGTGCGCCGCGCGGTGGTGCAGAGCGGCGGGGGCTCGCAGGTCCTCGCGCCCGCCCAGGCCGCGGTCGTGACCCAGGCCCTGGCCGACGAGCTCGGCGTGGACCCGCACGCGCTGGTCGACGTCCCCGACGAGGGCCTCGTCGCCGCCGTCGCGCGGCTGGGCGAGCACCCGCCCGACCTCGCCGTCCAGGGGCTGCGCGACCCCCTCATGGGCCTGGCGCTGCTCGGCCCGGTGATCGACGGCGACCTGCTCGACGGCCCGCCCGTGGACGCCGTGGCGGCCGGCGCGGCGAGCGAGGTCGACCTGCTCGTCGGGCACAACGTCGACGAGATGGCCCTCTACCGGCTCTTCGACGAGGCGCTGGGGCTCGCGCCGCCGGGCGAGGAGGCCCTGCGCGCCACCGTCGCGCGCCTCCACGACGACCCCGACCGCGTCGTCGACACCTACCGCGCCGCGGTGCGGGGCGCGACGCCGGCCGCGTTGCACGAGGCGATCCGCACCGACTGGATGTTCGGCGTGCCCACCCGCCGTCTCGCCGACGCACACCGCGGGCGGACCTGGCGCTACCTGTTCGCCTGGGGCCAGGACGGCCTCGGCGCCTGCCACGGCCGCGAGCTGCCGTTCGTCTTCGACGCCGTCGGGCACGTCGACACCGGCGCGCTCGCCGTGCCCGACACCGAGGAGACCCGCGCGCTCGCCGCCCGGATGCGGACGGCGTGGGTGGCCTTCGCGCGCGACGGCGACCCGGGCTGGCCGGAGTACACCGCCGAGACGCCGACGACGCGCCGGTTCGCCGCCGAGGACAGCGAGACCGACACCCCCGACGGCCCCGAGCAGGAGGTCTGGGACGGGGTGCGCTGAGCAGGCCGTAGGCTGGAGGGCCGGGTGAGCGGAGGAGTGCGGTGAGCGGGTCGGAGGGCGGCGAGGGTGTCCGCCTGCAGAAGGTGCTGGCGGAGGCGGGCGTCGCCTCGCGGCGGCAGGCGGAGATCCTCATGCGGGAGGGCCGCGTCGAGGTCGACGGCAAGGTCGTCACCGAGATGGGCATCCGGGTCCACCCGGACACCGCGGTGATCCACGTCGACGGCTCGCGGATCGTCACCGACACCGAGACCGTGCACCTCGCGCTGAACAAGCCCGAGGGCATGCTCTCGACGATGTGGGACGAGCAGGGTCGCCGCTGCGTCGGTGACGTCGTCCTCGAGAAGGCCGAGGGCCAGCGCCTGTTCCACGTCGGGCGCCTCGACGCCGCCACCGAGGGTCTGCTGCTGCTGACCAACGACGGCGAGCTGGCGAACCGGCTCATGCACCCCTCGTACGAGGTGCCGAAGACCTACCTCGCCGAGATCCGCGCTCCCATCCCGAAGGACCTCGGGCGCCGGCTGCGCGAGGGCGTGGATCTCGAGGACGGGCCGGTCGCGGTCGACAGCTTCCGCGTCGTCGACCGCTCGGGCGCGCGGGTGATGGTCGAGGTCGTGCTGCACGAGGGCCGCAAGCACATCGTGCGGCGCCTGCTCGACGCCGTCGACAAGCCCGTGGCACGCCTCGTGCGCACCGCCGTCGGTGACGTCCGCCTCGGTGACCAGCGTCCTGGCACCCTGCGCAAGCTCGGCCAGGACGAGGTCGGGGCGCTGTACAAGGCCGTCGGGCTCTGACGAGCCGCCGTCGGCGCGTGACGTGCGCCGGACGGGGCGGACGTCACACCCGTCCGCAGGGCACAATGGTCTTCCGAACGCTGTGTGGCCGACGTTCGGGAGGCGCGGGGATGGACGGGACGTTGCGCGGGGTGGTCGCCGTCGACGGGCCCTCCGGGACGGGCAAGTCGACCACGGCGCGCGGGCTCGCGATGCGGCTCGACGCTCGCTATCTCGACACCGGGGCCATGTACCGCGCCGTGACGCTCGCGGTCCTGCGCGCGGGGCTGCCCCTCGACGTGGCCGCCACCGCGTCCGACGGCGACGACGACGTGGTGGGCGTGGCGCTCGGGGCGCGGGTCACCGTGTCCACCGACCCGGCCGAGCCGCGGGTGCGCCTCGACGGTGAGGACGTCGACGCCGAGATCCGCGGCACCCAGGTCACCTCGGCGGTGTCGGCGGTCTCGGCGCTCACGGCGGTGCGCGCGCACCTCGTGGCCGAGCAGCGCCGCATCGTCGACGAGGCCCTGGCCGACGGGGCCGGCATCGTGGTCGAGGGACGCGACATCGGCACGGTCGTCCTGCCGGACGCCGGGCTGAAGGTGTTCCTCACCGCCTCCGAGCTGGTCCGCGCGGGCCGGCGGGACGCGGAGAACACCGCCGCCGGACGCTCCGGTGGGCCGGACACCCGGGCCGACCTGGCCCGGCGGGACAAGCTCGACTCCTCGCGCGCGGCGTCCCCGCTGCGCGCGGCGGAGGACGCGGTCGAGGTCGACACCTCGACCCTGGACATCGAGGGCGTGCTCGCACGCCTGCAGCACCTGGCCGAGGACCGCGGACTGGTCACCGGCCTCGCCGACGCGGGAGTCGGCAGACACGGAGGATGACGTGAGTCAGGAAGGGCCCGCTTCGCTCATCGGCGAAGGCACGGGCGATCTTCCCGACGACGCCCGCCCGGCGCAGCCGGTGCTGGCGGTCGTCGGGCGCCCCAACGTGGGCAAGTCGACGCTGGTCAACCGCATCCTGGGCCGCCGCGAGGCCGTGGTCCAGGACGTCTCGGGCGTGACGCGCGACCGCGTCGCCTACGACGCGCTCTGGAACGGGCGGCGCTTCACGCTGCTCGACACCGGCGGGTGGGAGCCGGACGCGAAGGGCATGCAGGCCGCCATCTCGGCGCAGGCCGAGACGGCGATGCGCACCGCGGACGTGATCCTGCTGGTGGTCGACGGCCAGGTCGGCGCCACGGCGGTCGACCAGGCGGTCGCGCGCACGCTGCGCCGCTCCGACCGCCCGGTGATCCTCGCCGCCACGAAGATCGACGACTCGCGGGGCGAGGGCGAGATCGCGGCGCTGTGGCGCCTCGGGCTCGGCGAGCCGCACCCGGTCTCGGGCCTGCACGGGCGCGGGTCGGGCGACCTGCTCGACCTGGTGCTCGAGGCGATGCCCGAGAGCCCCCGCGACGACGTGGACCTCGAGGGCGGGCCCCGGCGCGTCGCGCTGGTCGGGAAGCCGAACGTCGGCAAGTCGAGCCTGCTCAACCAGCTCACCGGCGAGACCCGCTCGGTGGTCGACGCCGTCGCCGGCACGACCACCGACCCCGTGGACTCGCTGGTCGAGATCGACGGCGAGACCTGGAAGATCGTCGACACGGCGGGCCTGCGGCGCAAGGTCGGGCAGGCGTCGGGCACCGAGTACTACGCCTCGTTGCGCACGAAGGCCGCGATCGATGCCGCCGAGGTGACCGTGCTGCTGCTCGACGCCTCCGAGCCGATCAGCGAGCAGGACCTGCGGGTCGCCTCGCAGGTCGCCGAGGCAGGGCGGGCGCTGGTGCTCGCGATGAACAAGTGGGACCTCGTCGACGAGGACCGCCGCCACGCCATGGTCCGCGAGCTCGAGCGGGCGCTGGTGCGGTTCCCGTGGGTCGAGCGGGTCAACATCTCGGCGCGCACGGGCCGCGCGGTGCAGAAGCTCGCGCCGGCCATGCGGACCGCGCTGGAGAACTGGGACCGGCGCGTGCCGACCGGCCAGCTCAACCAGTGGCTCGCCGACGTCGTCGCCGCCACCCCGCCGCCGGTGCGCGGCGGCAAGCAGCCGAAGATCCTCTACGCGACGCAGGCGCAGAACCGCCCGCCGACGTTCGTGCTGTTCACCTCGGGCTTCCTCGAGGCGGGGTACCGGCGCTTCCTCGAGCGCAAGCTGCGCGAGACCTTCCCGCTGACCGGCACCCCGGTGCAGATCAACGTGCGGGTGCGCGAGAAGGGGAAGCGCGGGGGTCGCGGACGCTGATACATTCCTAGGACTTCGCCGTCCTGAGGAGTGATCGACGTGCACGATCTCGGACCCACCGCGCAGCAGATGGCCCGTGTCGTCGCCCGGGTGGGCGACGACGACCTCGCCCGCCCGACCCCGTGCGGAGAATGGACGGTGCGCGACCTGCTCGGGCACCTCCTCGCCTTCGCCGGGCACTTCGTGCGGGTCGCCCGGCACGAGGAGACGCAGGCCGGCGGGGCACCGGAGCAGCTGCCCGACGACTGGCGCACCGAGCTCGACGCCCGCCTCGACGACCTCGTCACCGCCTGGCGCGAGCCCAGCGCGTGGGAGGGCGAGGGCCAGGCCGGCGGGTTGTCGATGCCGCGCGCCGACCTCGGGGTCGTGGCGCTCGAGGAGCTGGTGCTGCACGGCTGGGACCTCGCGCAGGCGATCGGCACGGCGTACGAGGTGCGCGACGAGGACCTCGCGATCGTGCGGGGTTTCGTCGCGACCTTCGAGCACGCGCCGCAGGAGCAGCGCACCGGGCTCTACGGGCCGGTGGTGAGCACCGACAGCGGGAGCGAACTCGAGCGGGTGCTCGCCCTCGCCGGGCGCGACCCGCGGCGCCCGCTCACGACCGCCGGCTGAGCCCTCGCCCCGCAGGCTCCCCGCCGATCGTCGGAGTTTGCCGCGGCCGCGGTCACCGGCCGGGCGCAGGCGCCCACGGTTCGTGGCCGCGCCCGGGCGGACGAGCGATCACCGTGACACCTCGACGGCGGTGTGTCCGCCGCGACCGTCCGAGCACGATGGATCTTGTCGGGTCGCGGTCGTCGGGGTCGCGAGCCGGTCGACGGGTCGGGAGCCACCGTGACCGCAGTGATCACCCTGGACGGCTCGACCGGCGCACGACCGCTGAGCTACTGCATCGCGGAGTGCCGGCACCGCGTCGTCGTCAGCACGCCGCGCGCCGAGCCGGAGCTGTGGGACGAGTACCTCGCCGGGGCCGCGCGCAGCTACGCCGCCCACGGGGTCGGCGGGGTGGTGGACCTCGACCGGGTGCGGGAGGGCGCGTCCACGGCGCTGTTCGTCGTTGTTCTCTCGCCGGACGACCGCGTGGTCGCCGGCCTGCGCTCCCAGGGGCCCTACACCAGCGCCGATCAGGCGCACGCCGTCGCGGAGTGGGACGGGCACCCCGACCAGCCGCTCGTCCGGGCCCTGATCGAGGAACGCCTGCCGTTCGGGGTGGTGGAGTCGAAGACCGTGTGGGTGGAGCGCGACGTCCCGGACCGCCGCGAGATCGTCAGCGGCGTCGCCCGGGTCCCGCTGCACGCCTCGATGATCCTCGGGGCCCGGTACGCGTTCGGGACGGCGGCGGCCCACGCACTGCCGATGTGGGCCGCGACCGGCGCGCTCGCGGTCGGCGGCCTCGCGACCGCCGGCTACCCCGACGTCCGCTACCGCACGAACCTCCTGTGGTGGGACCGCTGGGACCTGCCCGCCACGGTCCCGGACGGCGTCCGGCGCGCCCTCGACCTGGAGACCGCGCAGCTGCTGTCGCCCGCGATCCCGGCCGTCCGGCGGTGAGCACCACCGGGCCGACCGACGAAGACGGGTGGCGGGCCGTCCTCCTCGACGAGGCCGTCCCCGCCGACGCCGAGGTCCTGGCCGGCCTGCGGGCCGACCCGGGCGTCACGGTGATCGACCGGCGGGAGGCCCAGCACGCCGACCTGGCCGGCATCCGGTCCGGGGCGCGCGGGCCGTCGAGCACCTGGGCCTTCTACCCGTGGCGGCGCACGGTCGTCGCCGTCCTGGGGGAGGAGGACTTCCGCCGGCTGCGCCTCGACCGGAACCGGAACAAGATCACCGCGGCCGAGCAGGACCGGTTGCGCCGGTTGCGGATCGGCGTGGTGGGCCTGAGCGTCGGGCACACGATCGCGCACACGCTCGCCCTGGAGGGGCTGTGCGGCGAGCTGCGGCTGGCCGACTTCGACGCGGTGGAGGTCTCGAACCTCAACCGCCTACCGGCGACGCTGCTCGACCTCGGTCTCAACAAGGCGGTGGTCGCGGCCCGCCGGATCGCCGAGCTCGACCCGTACCTGACCACGGTCGTGGAGCCCGACGGCGTCACCGACGACGGCCTCGCGGCGTTCCTCGACGGGCTGGACGTCCTCGTCGAGGAGTGCGACTCCCTCGACGTCAAGGTGCGGTTGCGGGAGGAGGCGCGCCGCCGGCGCATCCCGGTGCTGATGGAGACCAGCGACCGCGGCCTGCTCGACGTCGAGCGCTTCGACCTCGAGCCCGATCGCCCGCTGCTCCACGGCCTGCTCGGCGACGTGGACTCGGCGGGGCTGCGCGCGCTGTCGGCCGAGGACAAGGTGCCCCACGTCCTGCGGATCCTCGGGGCCGCGGACCTGTCGGCGCGGACGGCCGCCTCCATGGTCGAGGTCGGCCGCACGCTGACCACGTGGCCGCAGCTGGGCGGCGACGTCACGCTGGGCGGGGCGACCGTCGCCGCGGCGGTGCGCCGGCTGGGCACCGGGCGCGCGCTGGCCTCCGGGCGCGTCCGCGTCGACCTCGACGAGCGCCTCGACGCGCTCGGTCCCGTGCCCATCGAGCAGTCGCCGGTCGAGCGGCCGCCGGTCGACGAGCCCGCGCCCGTGCCCCCGGCGACGGCGGGGCGCGGGCCCGCGGTGGTCGACGCGGTCCTCGAGGCGATCCGTCGCGCCCCGTCGGGCGGCAACGTCCAGCCGTGGCGGGTCGAGGTCGGGGCCGGCGTGGGAGGCGCCGGCGATCCCGTGGTCCACCTGCGCCTCGACCGCGAGCGCACGACGACGATGGACGTCGAGCACCGCGGCAGCTACGTCGCGCTCGGCGCGGCCCTGTTCAACGCGCGCACCGCGGCCGCGGCCGCCGGCGCCCTCGGGCCGTGCCGGCTCTTCGGCGACCCCGCCGACCCGGACCTCGTGGCGACGCTGCGTCTGGGGACCGACGGCGACGAGCGCCTCGCGGCCGCCCACGCCGGGGTGCTGCGCCGGGGGACCAACCGCGCGCACGGCCGGCCTGCGCCGCTGGCCGACGAGGCGGTCGCGGCGTTGCGGGAGGCCGCACACGCCGAGGGCGGGCGGGTGCACCTCGTCACCGGCGACGACCTCGTCGCCGTGGGGGAGACGCTGGCCGCGTCGGACCGCGTGCGCTACCTGACCGAGCGGCTGCACCGGGAGATGTTCGCCGAGCTCGTCGAGCCCGGCGCCGCGCGGACCGACGTCGGCATCGAGACCCGGACCCTCGGCCTGGACCCCGCGGACCTCGCGAAGCTCGCCATCGCCCGGCGCCCCGAGGTCATGGCCCTGCTCGCCGACTGGGACGCCGGGGTCGCGCTCGGCGAGGACACCCGCGACCGGTTGGCGTCGAGCTCCGCGCTCGCGGTCGTGACCGTCGCGGGGTCGGCGCCGGCGGACTTCGTGCGGGGCGGCGCGGCGGTCGAGGCGGTGTGGGTCGCCGCCGAGGACCGGAGCCTCGCGGTGCACCCGACGTCGCCGGTGTTCCTCTACGCGACGTGTCCCGGCGACCTGGTGACCCTGTCGCCGCGGTACGCCGACCGCCTCGCGGCCCTGCAGTCCGCCTTCCGGGACGTCGTCGGCCTCGCCGCCGGGGAGACGGTGGCCCTCGTCCTGCGGCTGAGCCATGCCGACGTCCCCGCGCCCCGCAGCCGCCGGCGTCCGCTGACCGAGATCTCGTCGATTACCTGAACGGCCGCACGACGGCTACGCTGCGTGGCGTGGACCGTACGCCGAGTGAGATCGCGCCGACGAACCTCGACGAGCTCGTCACCCGCGTCGCGACCACGCTCATGGGCGTCGACTCGACGACCCTGCGGACCGCCAGCGAGGAGGTGCTGCAGGTCCTGGTCTCCTACTTCGAGGTGGACCTGAGCTTCCTGCGCTTCCACGACGCCGCGCGGCGGGCGACCGTGCTGATCGCGGAGTGGCCGCCCCGCGAGGTCGTGCCCGACCCGGACCCGCTCGGCGTCATCTTCTTCGAGTCCGCGGACCCGTCCTTCGCGGCGACCGAGCACCTCGTCGACGTCTACGCCGTGCGTCCCTCCGACTCGGAGGGCTACCAGGAGCGGGTCAGGCAGGGTTCCGGCGTGGACGCCACCTCGGCCGTCTCGATCCCGCTGCGGTCGGGCGGGAGCACGACCGGCATCTTCGGGTTCGTCAAGTACGGCGACCGGGGGTGGAGCGCCGAGGAGACCCGTGCGCTGCGGACCATCGCCACCCTCATCGCCCAGATGCAGGCCCGGCTGCTCGCCGAGGACCAGCTGCGCCACATCGCCCACCACGACGAGCTCACGGGCCTGCCCAACCGCCGCGCGCTGCTCGCGCACCTGCAGGCGACGCTGACGTCGCCGCCGCCCGGGCCGCGGGCGCTGCTGTTCATCGACGTCGACCGGCTGAAGGCCACGAACGACTTCCTCGGGCACGACGCCGGCGACCGCTTCATCATCGCCGTCGCCGAGCGCATCCGCGCCGCGACGGGTGTCAACGACATGGTGGCCCGGCTCGGGGGCGACGAGTTCGTCGTCGCGCTCGCGGGGTCCGCCGACGAGGCGCAGGCCGCCGCGGTCGCGGCGCGGGTCCAGCGCGCCATGGCGGAGCCGATCCGCCTCGGCGGTCAGTCGCTGCGGCGCACCGTCAGCGTCGGGATCGCCGTGGCGCACGCCCCGACCGCCGAGGTCGGGCTCTGGCTGCGCAGCGCCGACCAGGCCGTGCTCACCGCCAAGGAGCACGGCGGCAACGAGGTCGTCACCTTCACCACGGAGATGCGGGTCCGCGAGGAGGTGCGCCTCACCGTCGAGATGAGCCTGCTCTCGGCGATCCGCGACGGCACCCTCGCCATCCACTACCAGCCCGTCGTCGACCTGCGCACCGCGTCCGCGGGCGGGGTCGAGGCGCTCCTGCGGTGGCACCACCCCACGCTGGGGCCGGTGTCGCCGGAGCTGTTCGTCGGCGTCGCCGAGGCCACCAACCTGGCCGGCGAGCTGGGCCGCTGGGTGCTCGACGGCGCGTGCCGCCAGCTGGCCGCGTGGCGCCGCGACCGCCCCGACGTGGTCGGCCCGGGCTTCACGATGGCGGTCAACGTCTCGCCGGTGCAGCTCCTCGCCATCGACTTCGTCGACGCCGTCGCCGAGGTGCTGGCCCGCCACGGCCTCGACGGGCGCGACCTCGTCCTCGAGGTCACCGAGCACGCCGTCGTCGGCGACCTCGACGCGGCGTCGGCGACGCTGCGCGGCCTGCGCCGGCTCGGCGTGTGCGTCGCCATCGACGACTTCGGCACCGGCTACAGCTCGCTGGCCCAGCTCAAGGCGCTGCCGGTCACCATCCTCAAGATCGATCGGACCTTCGTGCGGGACCTGGGCCGGACCGCCGAGGACCTCTCGATCGTCCGGTCGATCGTCGGGCTGGCCCACTCGTTCGGCCTCGACCTCATCGCCGAGGGCGTCGAGACCGAGCTCGCCGCGCGGACGCTGCTCGACATGGGCTGCACGACGGCCCAGGGCTACCTGTTCTCGCGTCCCCTCCCGCCCGACCAGCTCCTCGCCTGGGTCACGGCCCCGGCGAGGCCCGCCGTCCCGAGCCCGCGCTGAGACCGGTTACCGGCTCCGCTGCTCCAGGGCGTCGACCGTGGCGCGGGCCCCGTCGGTGTGCAGGGCCTCGAGGTGGGCGCGGTAGGCCGTCGTGAAGCGCTCGTCGTCGACGAGGTCGCCGAACAGGTCCCGGTCCTCGAGGAACGCCAGCGGCTCGTCGGGGTAACGGCGGGCGGCGGCGATGCGCTCCTCGGCGCGGCCGGTGTCGACGACCTCGATCGGCTCGCCGCTCTCGTCCACCCCCTCCGCGTAGCGGGCCCACGCCGCGACGACCAGCGCGGAGCGCTCGATCTCGCCGCCCTGCTCGAGGTTGATCCGGATGACCGGCACCAGCCACGTCGGGATGCGGTCGGAGCTCTCGGCGGCCAGGCGGGCGAGGGTGTCGCGGATCGCCGGGTTGGCGAAGCGCTCGATGAGCGTCGCCTTGTAGTCGTCGAGGTCGACGCCGGGCACGGGCGCGAGGGTCGGCGTGCCCTCGCGGTCCATGTAGGCGCGGGTGAAGCCGGCGAACAGCTCGTCGCCCGCCACCTCGTGGGCGTACCGGTAGCCCGCGAGGTAGCCGAGGTAGGCGATCGCCTGGTGGCTCGCGTTGAGCAGGCGCAGCTTCATGAGCTCGTAGGGCTCGACGTCGTCGACGACCTGGACCCCGACGTCCTCGAACGGTGGGCGCCCGGCCGCGAACCGGTCCTCGAGCACCCACTGCGTGAACGGCTCGCACACCACCGGCCAGGCGTCGACGATCCCGGTGTTGGCCTGCAGCTCCTCGCGGTCCTCGTCGGTGGTGCGCGGCGTGATCCGGTCGACCATCGAGTTCGGGAACGGGACGTTGGCCTCGATCCAGTCGGCGAGCTCCGGGTCCTTCCGCCGTGCGTAGGCCGTGATCATGGCGTGGGCGACGTGACCGTTGCCCTGGATGTTGTCGCAGGACATCACCGTGAACGGCCCGGTGCCGTCGTCGCGGCGCCGGCGCAGCGCCTCGACGAGGAAGCCGAACGTGGTCCGCGGCGCGGTGCCCGGCTCCGCGGCGATGTCCGCCTGGATGGCGGGGTCGCGGTCGTCGAACTCCCCGGTGCTCGCGTTCTTGTGGTAGCCGCCCTCGGTGACGGTGAGGCTGACGATCCGCGTGGCCGGGTCGGTCATGCGGTCGAGCACGGCCTCGGGGTCGTCGGGCGCGTAGAGGTAGTCGACGATCGACCCGATCACCCGCGCCTCGCGCCGGCCGTCGGCGTGCTTGAGCACGAGGGTGTACAGGTCGTCCTGCGTCTCGGTGACCTCGGCCATCTTCTTGTCGGCCTCGAGCACGCCCACGCCGCAGATGCCCCAGTCCAGGGCCTTGCCCTGGTTCATGAGCTCGTCGAGGTACATCGCCTGGTGCGCCCGGTGGAACCCGCCGACCCCGAAGTGCACGATGCCCACCGACACCGCGCCGCGGTCGTAGCTCGGGCCCGGGACATCCGCGGGCAGGTCCGCCAGGTTCGCCGCCGTCAGCGTCGTCGCAGCCACGCCCCCACTATGTCGCGGATCACCGACACCGCGCATCCGCCGAGGTCAGCGCACGAGCACCGGGGGGTCCGGCTGGGCCTCCAGCGGCGGCTGCACCACGGTCTGCGGCGGCGGGTCGCCCAGCGGCGGGAGCAGCGGCTGCCGCGGGGTCCCGCCCCCGCCGACGCTGCCCGGACCGTTGTTGTCGACGACCTGGAGCAGCGGGCGGAGCCGCTTGACGTCCTCGGCCCACGGGTTGTCGGTGACCTCGGACTCGACCTCGAAGTCGTAGCCCCAGTCGTCACGGAACTGCTCGCGCATCGACCCGGCCGGCCCGACCTCGGCGTTGAGGGCGAACTGCGGCCCGTTGGTGTCGTCGACGACGTACGCGCCGTAGTTCTGCAGCGTCCACGCGAGCTGGCGGGCGGGCTCGGTGGTCAGGCCGATCGCGGCGATGTCGACCGACGGCGGCAGCGCGAGCAGGGCCCCGAGGCGCATCGCGCCGTTGCGGTTGTCGCCGTCGGTGCCGTAGTTGCGCGGTCCGCCGCGGTCGCTCTTGCGGGCGGGCCAGCGCGAGCAGCTCGCGGAGTCCGTGCACCGGGCGAGCTCGCCGCGGCCGTAGACGTTGACCTTGAGGACGTGGCGCGGCCCCTCCTGCCCGGGCCGCAGCTCGCCGAGGCGGATCGACCCGCCGAGCGCGGAGAGGCCCGACCCGCCGTGCGCGCCGTCGATGCCCGGGCCGTAGAGGTCGGTGTCGGGGAAGTAGACGATGCTCGTCGCGGGCCCGCCGGCCTCGCAGCGGGCGAGGGGCTGGACGTTGATGACGGTGCGCCGGTCGGCGCCGAGGATCGCGGCGCTCTGGTTCTTGTTGTCGCTGGGCAGCACGTAGCCGGCGGGGATGGGCGCGGTCCGCAGCAGTCGCGACGGGTCGGCCGCGCACCGGTCGCCGCCGAAGCCGCCGCGGCTGTAGAGGATCGGCGTCTCGGGCGCCTCGGGGGTGAGGACGATCGGTTCGTCGTCGACCTGGGGCACGCGGCCGCTGGTCAGGCCGCCGGGCAGCGGTTGGAGCCCGGCCGGGACGTAGACCGCCCCGCTCCCGATCGGCGTGTTCCAGATGCTGTCCGACGCGAACGGCTGGAGAAGCGGGTCGCGCTCGCCGGGGCCGACGGTCCCCGGCGTCGGGTCGTCGCTGGTGGTCCCGCCGCACGCGGCGAGCACGACGGCCATGACGGCGAGCAGGACGAGCGACGCACGGCGGCGCCCGGTGGCAACACGGATTCCCCCCATGCCACCCATGCCTACCGCACGGCGGTCACGCCATGACCCCCGGGCCGTGGCCCCGGGTCGTGGCCGGAGCGCCGCCGTGGGGTAGCCTTTCGACGTCGCGCTCCAGGGCGCGGGCGATCGGGACGTGGCGCAGCTTGGTAGCGCACTTGACTGGGGGTCAAGGGGTCGCAGGTTCAAATCCTGTCGTCCCGACAGAGCACCAGAACCCCGTTGACCAGGGCAGAAGCCCAGGTCAGCGGGGTTCTTGACGTTCGCGGTGTGGGTCATGGCATCGGGTTGCCCGACGAGGTGCTCGGCAGCATGCGCGGCACCCCGACCTGGAGCAGCCTCGAGGCGGTCGCGCACACCATGGTGTACGACGGCCCCGACACCGTCGCGGCTGCGGGGTTTGGGCTGGCGCGCGGCGCGCTCGAGCACCTCCTGGCGCGCCCCGAGGCCGGTACGCCAGCCGCGGCCGGCGCCGTCGAGGTCATCGCGGTCGGACTCGACGGGCTGCTCCGAGCTGCTTCTTCCGTGACCGCGCGCCGCTGTGACCCCGGCGAGTCCCGCGTGCTGCGCGCGCCGTCGCGGCGCCCACCGGTGCCCCACCGTTCCGTGCCGCCGCCGACGACGAGATCGCGGAGCTGGAGCCCCTACGGGCACATCACGGCATCGAGGTTGTCCGACCGTCTAGACGGTCGGTACTCTGGCGGACATGACGGTGCGCGACAAGGTGCTGGAGGCGCTCGAGTCCCTGGTGCTGGAGGGGAACCCCGAGCCGACGTTCGACGAGGTCGCGGCGCGCGCGGCGGTGAGCAAGGGCGGGCTGCTCCACCACTTCCCGGATCGTGCTGCCCTGACCGCCGGTCTGCTGCGACGGATCGTCGAGCGCACCGACCGGCAGATGGACGACGCCGCCCGGGTGGGTCGTGCCGCCGTGACGTGGTTGCGGCTCTCGGCGGAGGACGGCGCCGACCAGCAGACCGCGCGGGCGCTGCTGTCCCTGGTCCGCATGAGTGCGAGCGGGCGGGTCGACCTGCCCGACGACGTGGCCGAGGCGATCGGGCGCTGGCAACGCGCGATCGCGGCCGAGCTCGCCGATCCGGTCGAGGCCTTGCTGGTCCGCCTGGTCGGCGACGGGCTCTTCCTGGCGGCCCTGACCGGGCAGGCCGTGACCGGTGACGAGCTGGAGGAGCTCGTGGCCCGGGTGCTCCCCACCGCGGCGCGGGGAGCACCGTCGCGATGAGCGCCTCGCTGGTGGGTGTCGTCGCGGGCCTGGCCCTGCTCGACGCGCTGAACCCCGCGACGATCGGCCTGGTCGCGCTGATCCTCCTCTTGCCCACGGAGTCCACCGGGCCCTCGGCGACCGCTCGCCGCGGGTCGCCGGTCGCCCTCGGGGCGGGCGTCGCGGTGGGGGCGGCGCTCACGGTGTTCGCGGTCGGGTGCGCGGTCTACCTGGCCGCCGACACCGCTGCGGTCGCCGGCGGGCTCGTGTGGGTGCGGCGTCTCGCCTTCGGTGCCGCCGGCGTCGTCCTGCTCGTGACCGCGCTGCGCCGGCTGCGTCCGCGGGACGTGTCGGCGGTCGCGCTGCCCGGATGGTTCTCGGTCTGGACCGCGGTGCCGACCGGCGTCCTGGTGACCGGCGCCGACCTCCCCAACGCCTTTCCCTACTTCATCGCCATCGAGCGCATGGCCGCCGCCGGGATCGGTGTGGGCGCGGCGACACTGCTGCTGGCCGGGTACGCCGTCGTGTACTGCCTGCCCTGTCTGGTCCTCCTGGGGGTCGGGCAGCGGTGGGGCGACCGGGTCCGCGGAGGTCTGAGCGGCCTCTACCGCCGCTTCGGGGCGGCTCGCCGGCTGCCTCGCAGCGTCCCTCTCGCCGCCGCCTATGGGGCGGGCGCCGTCGCCCTGATCGCCGTGGCCGCCTCGGCGTGAGGAGTCGATCTCACCCGGCGCCGCCGCACAGGGATGCCGCGCGGCGAGGGAGGTCGTCGCGGCGTGCAGCGTTGGTCCCCAGCGACGCGGCTGACGGGTCGGAATCGTCGACGCGGCCGACACCCCGACCCGGCTGTCCGGTCGAGGTCGACCACGAGCGGATCGGCGGAGTTCTCGCGGTAGGCGACGACCCCGCCGGCTGAGAACCCCGTCATCGCCGCCACTCGAGGCGCCACGCTCCCTTGCCCCGGTAGCGACAATGGGTCCCAAGCGGGGTGTCGGGAGCGCGCCCGCTCGGCCACCTGTTGAGGTGCTGGATGTACCAGGAGATGTCGGTCCACGAGCTCGCCGCGGGGCTCGAACGCCGTGATGTCGTGCTGCTCGACGTCCGCGACGCCGAGCACTTCGCGGTCGGCCACATCCCGGGCTCCGTGCCCGTCTCACTGCCGGAGCTGCCGGGTCGCCTCCGAGACCCCGACGACGAGCTCTGGGCGCGCCTGTTCGGCGCGCGACGGCCCGTGTTCAACCGGGTGTGCATCGTGGGCGATGCCGAGCGCAGCATCGATGCCGTCGCCATCCTGGGCGAGGTCGGCATCGAGTCCTCCGTGGTGGCCGGCGGAACACGGGCGTGGAGCGCAGCCGGCCGCCCGCTCAACCGCCATTGGTGACCGACCTCAGCTCTCCGGGGCCAGGGTGGCGAGCTCGTCGGCCGTACGGGTCCTGGTGCATCGGTACTGGCGAGTGCTGCTCACGCTCGTCAGGTCCGAGTCGGCGCACGGCGGACCCCGAGGCGTCGTGCGGTAGCTGTGGTCCAGCGTGCCGAGCTTCAGACCGCGCCCTTCACGCGCGGACCATCGCTCGTGAGGGCCTTCAAGCGAAGCAGGGCATCAGCCAACGTGGGGCCACGTCGCTGCCCCGAAAGGCACAGCAAAGCGATGGTGAGTGGATCAAACCGTTCCTGCGGAACGTGTGATCCGCCACCTCGATAGCCTACCGTCGTGAACGGGGAGGCGAAGGCGCCGGACGCGCCGGATCAGGGGGACCCCCCGAGCATGTCGATGCCGGAGGCCACCACCGGACGGCACGCCCGCACGGGGGACCGAACCCTCCGGGCGCCCATCGTCGGCATGCGGGCCTCACCGGCAGCTGGCCGCGCCGATCGAGGGTCGAGCGCCCGCGATGGGTTCACCAGCGGCCCACCGCCGAGTGGGCCGTGGGCGCAGCTCCAGAGCATGCGCGCCGCGGTGCGATCACGCGCCCGCGGTCCGCTGACCACTCGTCTCCTGTCCGGCACCGCCGCACTTCCCGTGCTCGCCGGCTTCACCGGTGCTCTGATCGATTGGGGTACCACCGTCGCCGCAGTCGCCTGGGGTGCCGGCGTAGGCGGCGGCGCGGTCGGGTGGCTGTTCTTGGCCCGCTACACGCGGGCGTTCCTACGCAGCCCCGCACACACGCTCGCGCCTGGCGAGCTCGTCCTCCGTGAGGACGTCCGCCGACGGGCCCACCAGATCACGCGCTGGTGTGCCGCCGGGGTGCTCGTCCTGGCGGTCGTCGATCTCGCCAGTGAGCCCCTCACGGTGCCTCCGCTCGGGTGGGTCCTGGTCCTGCTCGGCCTCGGGGGCACCGTCGCCGCACTGCCCGCAGCCGTCGCGACCTGGCGAGGGCTCGGACCGCCCGAGGATGCGCCGGTGCGCACTGCGTCGTTCGTCCCTCATCCGCACCTCGTGCCCGGCGACGAGGGGACCGTCCCCGCCACGCCGCTGCCCCACCAACGGCTTCGACGCTGAGGGGACCCGAGCGCAGCTCGGACCGCCGTGGGTCAAGCCGAGGCGCGGGCGGCGGCCGTCATGTCGACGCTGCGCGTCTCGGGCAGCGCCGCGGCACACGACACGCTGATCAACGCCAGGATGCAGAGCATGATCCCGATGGCGAACGGCCCGAAGGCGGCAGCGAGCGGGGTCGCGATCAGGGGTGGCACCGCACCCCCCAGGATCGCCGAGAGGTTGTATGCCGCACCGGCTCCGGTGTAGCGGTGCCGGGTCTCGAAGAGCTCGGGCAGCAGGGCCCCTGCCGGGCCGTACTGCACGCCCACGATCGCGAGAGTCACCACGAGCCCGAGGCCGAACGCCCACCCGGTGCCGATGCCGAGCACCGGGAACAGCAGCAGCCCCCACGCCACCGCGACCGCGTTCGCGGCCACCACGAGGCGCTTGCGGCCCACGCGGTCGGAGAGCCACCCGCAGACGATCGTGGTCGCGCCGAAGGCGATCCCGGCGACGATGCCCATCGTCAGTACTGTCGGCCGGCTGAGCCCGGCGCCTGACGGGCTGGTCCCGAAGCTGGTGAGGTACGCGGTCCCCATGTAGAAGAACGCGAAGAGCGCGATCCCCGAGCCGCCGCCAAGCAGGATCGCCCGCCCCTGCGTGCGGATCGCGGAGAGCAGCGGCGTGGTGCCCAGCAGCGCGGACGCCTCCGGGCCGCCACGGGCCTGCTGGAAGACCGGCGTCTCGCTGATCTTGAGGCGGACGTAGAGACCCGCGCCCACCAGCACGATGCTGAGCAGGAACGGGATCCGCCAGCCGTAGTCGAGGAAGACCTGATCGGCGTCTCCGAGGGTGAGCCCCGTAACGAGGAAGGTCGCGCTGGCGAGCGCGAACGCGATGGGCGCCCCGAGCTGGGGGAAGATCGCGTAGACGCCCCGCTTGCCCGGCGGGGCGTACTCGGCGGTGAGCAGCACGGCGCCGGCCCACTCCCCGCCCACCGCGAAGCCTTGCGCGAAACGGAGCACGACCAGCGCGATCGGCGCCGCCACCCCGATCGTGGACGCGCCGGGGAGCAATCCGATGACCACGGTCGCGGTCCCCATCACGAGCAGCGTCACGACCAGCGTGCGCTTGCGCCCGATGCGGTCGCCGAAGTGCCCGAAGAACAGCGCACCGACCGGCCGGGCCACGAACGCCACCGCGAACGTCGCGAAGGACGCCACGAGGCCGGCGGTGGCGCCCAGGGCCGGGAAGAAGATCTTCGGGAAGACCAGCGCCGCGGCAGTGCCGTAGATGAAGAAGTCGTAGAACTCGATCGTGGTCCCGACTGCGCTGGCGAACGCGACGCGCTGCAACGTCTTCCGATCGACCGACTCGTTCTTCGGGACCTCGGTCATCGTCATCTCCCCACGTTCGCGGTTGCCCCCGCCCGGCGAGACTAGCGGACTGTGACCTGCGTCACGACTCGACGGGCGACGACCGCTGCACCACCACCGGCCGAAGCGATGGCTGACATCGAGGCGTGCGTGAACCCTCGAGCAAGCACGCTCGTCGCGGGGATGGCCGACCCGCACTGCCGCTCGGAAGCACAGTTGTTGCCGGGCCACGACACGAGCCGGCAGCCGCCGGCGTCCGCAGGAGCCGTTCCCGTGAGCAGCTGCCATGTCGAGCCGGCCGCCGGCGACGACCGGAGCCTGCCGCACCTGACGCTGGCGAAGCCGTTGCCGTGTGCGCGAACCTGGGGGAAACCGGGCGGGAGCCCGGTATCGAGCAGGAAGGAGCAAGGGGGTGGTGACGTTGGAGGACAACTTCGGCGCCGAGGCCGTCGCGCGGGTGTCAGCGCGCGTTGCCCATTCCCAGTACCTCTGCGACGTCGCGATGAGCCTGCTCGAGACCACGGAGCAGAGGTTGAGCCGCCGACGGCTCGCCGGCGGAGGGTACGCCACCGAGGCGCCGCGCCCGCGTCGACCTGTGCGGTCGGAAGAGCCGGCCGACCACGCCGACGGCCGTGCGCGTGCCCATCCGACTCCGGTGGACCAGCCGCGCACTCCGCGGTGACCGGCATGACCTCCAACGGGCCGCGTCACGCGCCCCCGGGTCTGCAGGACGACCGGCGGCGACCAGCGACGTGTTGCTACCCGTCCTGCGCGTCCTCCGCCTCGAGAAGGCTCTTGAGGGCAAGAAGGTCCTTGTGGTTGGCCCGACGCATGGCCGCCGACATGAGAGGGGCGCTGAGGCTCGAGAAGCCTGATGGCTCTCCGTGGTTCCGCAAGACCATCCGTGTACCGCCGTCGGCGGTGTCCTCCCAGGTGTAGGTCGTCTCCATGGGGAACGGTCCCTGGGTAGTGCTCATCACGAACCGTCGGGCGGGCTCCAGCTCTCGGACCTCGTAGGTGTAGGCGAGTCGTCGGCCGAGGAAGTGGGCGACGAACGCGATCCGTGACCCGGGACGGACCGGCCCAGTCGTCTCCCACTCGACAGACTTGATGTTCCTGTACCACCGCGTGGCGTTGTCGGGGTTGGTGGCGAACGCCGCTACCTCTGCGCGCGGCCGCTGGATCGTGATCGTGCTCCGGACATCGACTCGTGCCACGCACGAAGGATGGCAGCGCCATCACCGGCTCGGCGAGGATCGACTGCAGATCGGTCGTCCCGACGTGATCCGCTCCTCTCCACGCGTCACTGGTCGGGCAGGTTCACGGCGCGCTCCTCACGAGGTCGGCGTGGTGGACGGCGGCGACGTCGGGGTGGGCGCGCAGGCGCGCCTTGAGCAGGTTGTCGCCGAAGGTGCCGGAGATGACGTTGTCCGGGTCCTGGGTGACCCCGCGCGCATGGTCCGCGAGCGCCGGGGGCAGCGTGATGCGCGGGACGGTGGAATCGAGGGCGGGGTTGAAGAAGAAGGGGATCGACAGGCGGGTCTCGCCCGGCGGCGGTGAGACGACGCGGTGCCTCGTCGCCCTGAGGTAGCCGTCGGTGGCGAACTCCAGGAGCTCGCCGATGTTGACCACGAAGGCGCCCGGCAGGGCGGGCACGTCGAGCCACGCGCCGTCGTGCTCGACCTGGAGACCGGCCTTGCCCGGCTCGACCATGAGCAGGGTGAGCACCCCGGGGTCGTTGTGGGCGCCGACACCCTGGCCCCGGTCCTCCCGGCCCGGGTAGCGGACCAGCTTGATCAGCGTGGAGGGGCGGTCCCCGAAGGTGTCGTCGAAGACGTCGGCGGGGCTGCCGAGCGACAGCGCCCACGACCGCATCAGCCGGCGGGCGACCGCCGAGCACCGCTGCTCCCAGTCGAGGAACACCGTCCGCAGCTCGGGCTGGGCCGCCGGCCACGGGTTCGGGCCCTCGAGGCGCATGTAGGCCGGCGCGGCCGGGTCGTCGACCGGGGCGCGCTCGGCGCCGAGGTCGATCTGCTCGCGCCAGTCGACCCGGCCGCCGGTGAGCTCGCCGCCGGTGCGGGTGTAGCCGCGGAAGTGGGGGCTACGCAGCATCTCGACGCCCTGCTTGTCCTCGGCGGGCAGGGCGAAGAACCGCTCGGCGGTGGCGAAGGCGCGGGCGGTCACCTCGTCGGGGATCCCGTGGCCGACGAGGTGGAAGAACCCGACGTCGTGGGTGGCGGTGCGCAGGGCGTCGCGGAACGCCTGCGCGGAGGCCTCGTCGCCGTCGAGGGCCGACATGTCGAGGACGGGCAGGCTCGCCGAGACCGGGGCGTGTGTCACGGGGTTCCTCCTGGGCTCGGCGACGCCGCGATGCTAGCCCGGGTTCCGGCCTGCTCATCCCCGTGCGAAGGACCTGCGGCTAGGTTCGTGGATCGTGACGATTCTTCCGGTCGACCGGGCGATCCTCGCGGCGCTGCAGGAGAACTCCCGGATCTCCAACCGCGAGCTGGCCGCCCGTGTCGGTCTGGCCGAGTCCACCACCCATGAGCGCGTGCGTCGCCTCGTCGACGCCGGGGTGATCACCCGCTTCACCGCGGAGGTCGACCCGGCGGCCCTGGGTCGCCCGATGCAAGCGCTCATCGCGGTGCAGCTGCGTCCGCAGAGCGCCGAGGTGGTCACGCGGTTCCTCGACGCCGTCGTCGACGACCCGTGCGTGCTCGACGCGACGGTGCTGTCGGGGGAGACCGACGTGCTGATCCGCGTGGCGGTCGCGTCGAGCGAGGACATCCGGACGTTCGCGTGGCAGAAGGTGACCTCGGTGCCCTCGGTCCGCTCCATCCAGACCCACATCGTCTACGAGCACCGGCGGGGTCCGACGCTCACGGCGGGCGCGCAGTGAGGTCCTGACGGCGCGAGAACGCTGTTCAGCGAGCGACTCGCCCCGTCAGCTCCACGGAGTGAGCGGACGCGGGCCCCGCCTGCCGTCGACCACGATGTCGACGCGCTCGTCGAAGAAGCAGACCATGTCGGCGACGGGGACGGCGTCGGGCAACGGGTCGGGGTAGGTCCAGGCGACGTCGGTCGGGGTGCCGGCCGCCGTGGTGTCGGTGGCGGTGTCGGGGACGGCCCAGTAGGACGCGACACCCTTGTAGGCGCAGGTCGTTCGGGTGGCGCTGGGGTGCAACAGATCGAGTCGCACATCCTCGGGGGGCAGGTAGAACCGGACCGGCAGGCCGGTCTCGAAGAGCAGGTTCGGCCGTTAGCTCTCGGCGAGGACCTTCCCGTCGCGCTCGATGCGGACATGGCGGTCGCTGCGCAGGACGTCGATGCGGGCCAACGGATCGTGCGGGTGGCCGATGACGCGTTGAGCTTCCTCGAACCACTCGTCGAACGCGTCCCAGTCGAGCACGACGAGGTCGGCGAGGTCGGGGTCGGCAAGCCGGAACGCTGCCCCGATCCGTTCGTGGTCCGAGGTCCGCACGGTGAGCACCTCGCCTACGGCGGTGTGGTGACCGAAGCCGGCCTCGGGGGTGAGCACTTCGATCGATCTCTCGCCCATCAGTACCGGCCCGCCCCGCGTGTCCCCGTCGCCGGGGCGGCCCGGGACGAGGTCGGCGCCGACGTCGGCCACCGGCACGGCGTACTGCGGGACGACGCGTCGGGGCTCCCAGAGCAGGACCGCCCGGTGGGAGTCGACGACGGTTGTGCCCGCGATCGTGGCGCGCACGTGTTTCGCGGTCGGGATGTAGCGCAGCTCGGAAAGCCCGGATTCGAACCGGGCGAGGCGTGTCGCCATCAGAGGAGCCTGCTCCCGTCGGGCCCGCCCCTCAACACCCGGGGACCGACCTCGACGAGAGATCTCTCCCGGTCCCGGCGCGCACTTCAGGAGGTCCGATCGGCGCCGATGAGCACGTAGCACATGAGTGCAGGCTGGTCGGAGCGGTTGTGCCAGGCGTGGCGGGTGCCGCGCTGGACGACGCACGCGCCGGGGGTCAGCTTGACCTCCTGGCCGTCGTCGAGCTCGAGGTGCAGCTCGCCTTCCAGGCAGATCCCGTAGTCGACGCTGTCGGTGGTGTGCATGCCGGGGGCGTCGGGCTCGAAGACGTCCATCAGGCCGGGCAGCTTCTCGGCCGCTTCGGCGCCCAGCGCCTCGGGATCGCCGAGTTCCTCGGGTGCCGAGGACTCGGGCGCCCACCGCAGGAAGAGGATGCGCGTCCCGCCCGTGCCGGGGAAGAACGGCCACAGCCTGGGCTGCGCGGGCTCCGAGCCCACGGTCGCCGTGCCGTCCTCGGTGCCCCACAGCATGTAGAACTCGGACCCGGGGATCGCACCGACCGTGATCGGGTCGGCGGGCTCGTCGGTGACGAACACCGACCTCCCGTCCGACTCTCGCCCGGTGACGATCAGTCGTGGCTGGATGCCCATGGGCCCTCCTCGAGCACGTGGCCGGCAGGCGCGGTCGCCGCGGCGGCCGGGTGAGCAGCCGGCGCGGTCAGGCGCTACATACTGAGCGCATAGTCAGTGGCGGCGGTCACCACTGTCAACCGGAACCGGCCGTCAGCCGCCGGGTCGCGCCAGCACCATGCGCAGCGCGAGCTCGGCGTACTCGTCGGCGAGGGCCTTCGGGGAGTCCGGACCGTCGAGCCGGTACCAGCGCACCAGGTCGACGCCCAGAGAGATGATGACCCTGGCCGCGCGGTGGACGTCGGGGACGTCGAACAGCCCGGCGCGGACACCGCGTGCCACCGCACCTCGGAAGACCTGGTTGATCTGCTGGCGCAGGTGCTGCACCTGCTCGAAGTGCTCGGGCTCCAATCCGGAGAGCTCGTACTGGCAGATCCGCGCCACCGTGTGGTGGCGCGCGTGCCAGGCGACGAACCGGCGCACCAGCTCGGCGACCTGCTCGGCCGGCTCCAGCTCGTCGGTGTCGTCGCCGAGGCCGGCCAGCGCGCGCTCGTGCCCGACCCGTGTGATCGCGAACAGCACGTCCTCCTTGGTGGAGAAGTGCACGTACAGGGCTCCGGGGCTCAGGCCCACCCCGGCGGTGATGTCGCGGGTGGTGGTGGCGTGGAAGCCGTTGCGGGCGAAGCACAGCACCGCCGAGCTCAACAGCCTCTGCGCGACCTCGGCGAACTCCGGGCCCCACAGCTCCGCGGACGGCTGGTCGATCGTGGCGCCGACGACCCGGGCCCGGCGGTGCGCCTGTCTCAGCGCCATGCGGTCCACCACCTCTCCGCGCGCCCCGACGGCTCGCCGCGACCATCCTCGGTCACGGCCACCCGGCACCCTCGCTCGACCTTGACACGAGTCTCAGCTCACAGTGACTATGCGCTTAGTCACTCACAGCGTAGCGAGTCCGGCAGGAGGAGCGCATGCGCACAGGCATCGTCGTCACGGCGCGTCCGGGCGTGGAGGACCTCGCCGTCCTCGCCGAGGAGCTGGGATTCTCGAGCTTCTGGGTCTACGACACCCCGATGGTCAACGGCGACCCGTTCGTCTCCCTCGGCCTGTGCGCCAAGGCGACCAGCCGCATCCGGCTCGGCGTCGGGGTGACCTCGCCGGCCCTGCGGTCCGCCCCCGCCGCGGCGGCCGCGCTCGCCAGCCTCAACGCCCTCGCCCCGGGCCGCATCATCTGCGGCATCGGGACCGGCAACACCGCACGTCGGACCCTCGGGATGCTGCCCACGACGATGGCGGAGCTCGAGCGCTTCACCGGGCAGCTCCAGGACCTCTGCGCGGGGCGATCCACCGAGTACCGGGAGAAGGACCGGGTCCGGGACGTGCGCTTCCTGCACGTCGGCCCGTACGTGAACACCGACGACCCCGTCGAGTTCGTCGTCGCCGCGTTCGGCCTCAAGGCCGCGGCGATCGCCGGCCGCCGCGGCGCCGGCGTCATCTCCTTCGGCCTGCTGGACCCGGCCGCGTGGGAAGGCTTCGACCAGGCCCGCCGCGAGGCGGCGCAGGCGGCCGGCACCCCGCTCGACGTCGACTCCTACGTCATGACGTCGGTCCACGTGCTCGGCCAGGGCGAGGACCGCCACGGCGACGCCTCGCGCGACGCCATGGGCCACATCGCCCTGGCCCTGCTGACCTTCGCCGCCGACAACCCGGCCTTCGGCGACGCCCTCAGCGACGAGGAGAACGCGGCCGTCCGGCGCCTGCTCGACCGCCGCGGCACCACCGCCACCGCCACCGACCGCCACCACGTCCTCTACCGCGGCTACCTCGGGCGCATCGACCCCGAGGACCGCGACCTCGTCGTGCCCTCCCTGGTGGACAAGCTGGGCCTGGTCGGCACCCGCGACGAGCTGACGTCGCGCATCGCCTCGATGGAGCAGGCCGGTATCGACGAGATCGTCATCCAGCCCGTGGTCGACCCCGAGGTCGAGATGCGCGAGCTGGCCAAGCTCGTCGGCTGAGGTGCCCTCCGACAGAGAGGTGGTGGATGCCATGGTCGACCCTGCGACCAGGACCAGGTCGGCACCGGAGGACGCGTTGATGCCGGCCGCGTTCCTCGGGCACGGCAACCCGATGAACGCCCTCGCGGTCAACCGCTACACCACGGCCTGGCACTCCCTGGGCACCGCGGTGCCGCGTCCGCGCGCGATCCTGGTGATCAGCGCGCACTGGTACATCAACGCCACCGCCGTCACCGTCATGCCGCGGCCCCGCACCATCCACGACTTCTACGGCTTCCCGGCCGAGCTCTTCGACGTGCAGTACCCGGCACCAGGCCTGCCCGAGCTCGCCGAGGAGGTCAGCGACGTCGTCCACCCGACGTGGGTCGGGGCCGACGTGGACAGCTGGGGGATCGACCACGGGACCTGGTCGGTGCTCCTGCACGCCTTCCCCGACGCCTCGGTCCCCGTCGTGCAGTTGAGCATCAACGCCGACAAGCCCTTCGACCACCACCTCGAGCTCGGCGCGAAGCTCGCCCCGCTGCGACGACGTGGCGTCCTGGTGATCGGCAGCGGCAACGTGGTCCACAACCTCGGGGCGATGGACTGGGGCCTGGCCGACGACGGTTACGACTGGGCCCGGCGGTTCAGCGACGTGTCCCGCGAGCGGATGCTGACCGCACCGACGGAATTCGCCACCCTCGACGCCCACGCCGACTTCCGGCACGCGGTCCCGACTCCGGACCACTTCATCCCGGCGCTCTACTTCGCGGGACTGGCCGGCGCGAGCGCTGACCCGGCGGTGGACGTCCTCGTCGACGGGTACGCCTACGGGTCCCTGTCGATGACGGCCTACACCCTCGACGCGTCCTGTCCCGACGTCTCCGGCGGGGACACCGTGCCCCAGCCGCCGGCGGAGCTCCCGCCGGACGGGTCGAACATCTGAGCCGATCCGGTGCTCGGGCGGCTACCGCCCGAACTCCCAGACGATCACCCCCGGCAGACCCACGTAGGCCGCGCGGTTGGCGTCGGGGATGAGGTCGGCCGTGGGCGTCGCGACGGCCTCGGCGGAAAGGCACGGTTCGGCGTGGGCGCGGACGGTGAGGCCCGCGTCCAGCGCCGCCGTCGTGTAGTCCGAGGGCAGGTGGGCGTGCAGCCGCATGAAGGCCCGGCACTGGTCGGTCGGGAACTGCGCCTGCCAGCCCAGCATCACCAGGAACGGGTGGACGTCGCTGACGACGATCCGTCCGCCGGGCCGCACGACGCGGGCGAGCTCGCCGATCGCCGTGGCCAGGTCGGCGACGTGGACGAGGGCGAGGGCGCAGACGGCCGCGTCCACGGAGGCGTCGGGCAGGGGCAGCGCGGTCAGCTGTCCCTCGAGGAAGCGGGCGTCGGGGAGCTTGGTGCGGGCGCGGTCGAGCATGGCCGGGGACTGGTCGACGCCGACGACGGTGTGCCCGCGGTCGGCGAGGTGGGCGGCCCAACGGCCGGTGCCGCACGCGGCGTCGAGGGCCTCGCCGGCGGGGAGGTCGTCGAGCAGGCGCCGCAGCGGCGGCTCCTCGATGCCGAACAGCCGCAGGGGACGGTCGTAGGTGGGCGCCCACCGGACGTAGCCCTCGGTCAGGTCGAGCTCGGCACCGAGGTGCTCGGTCCTGGGGGTGCCGTCGAGCAGCGCCCGTGTCTCGGCGAGGCGTGCCGCCCGGGCGTCGGCCGCGTCGGCGTAGAGCGTCCGGAGCAGGGCGAGGCCCCCGACGCCGACCATCAGCTCCTCGAGCGTGGGTCCCGGATCGGTCACCCCGCGCACGCTACCGGCGGGACCACCTACCTCGGCGGTCGCGAACCGGCCCGGTCGGCGAGGGCGAGGAGCTCCCGGTGGAGGCGGTCGGGCTGTTCGAGGGGCAGGAAGTGGGTGCCGACGAGGGGCACGAACCGGGCCTGCGGGATGGTCCCGGCGACGGCGCAGATGTCGACGGCCGCGGCGGCCACGTCGAGGGTGCCGCCGACGAGGGTCACCGGGAAGGACACCGAGCCGGTGTCGACGGCGGGGTGCTCGCCGCCGGCGAGCAGGAGCTCGGAGTACCGCGTCCAGTCGTGTCCCACGAAGTGGCGCGCGACCTCCGCCGAGGCGCCCGGGTCGGGCAGCGGCGGGACGTGACGGGCCCCGAGCGACCGCGCGGCCGCCACCGTCGGGGCGGCCAGCGCCGCTGCCGGCGGCCCGACCAGGCGCAACAGCCACGCGGCGGTACGGCCGGCCTGCTCCCGCAGGACTCCCGGCACACCCGGCGGGCCGAACGCCCGGAACGACCGGCCGGGCAGCCCGCCGATCCCGAGGATGCCCGCCACCCGATGGGGACGGTCACGGGCGAACTCGAAGGCGACGTCGACCCCGAGCGACCACCCCAGCAGCAGGGCGCGCTCGACGCCCGCGGCGTCCATCGTGGCCTCGAGGTCGTCGGCGTGGTCCTCGACGCGGACCCGGGCCGGGTCCGCGGGACGGCCGGAGCCGCCGAGCCCCCGGTGCGACCAGGACACGGCCGCGAACCCGCAGTCGGGCGTCGCCAACCGGGGCCACGCGGCGGGCGGCGCCCCCAGCCCGTTGCTGATGACGAGCGGGACGCCGTCGGCGCCGTTGCTCCAGGTGCGCAGCACGGTCCCGTCACGGCTGGTCGCGGTACCGGTCGACGACGTGCTCTGCACGGCGGGGGACGGGGAGATCACGTGACACCTCTCGTCGGTTGCCGTCGTCGGGACACGACGGCGACGAGGGCGGGACGCTAGCCGCCCGCGGGCCGGGACGAAGAGACGCGCCCGACCGGCCCAGAGCCCTCCCGCCGCGGCGACGGCGGCCGCTCGCTGATCGGGATCTCGTCGCGGGCCGCCTCCCCACGCGATGATGAGCCCGCCGTCGATCCCACCGCGAGGGAGGCCACGTGTCGGACGAGGACGAAGGTCACGGCGGTCATGTTCTCGACGACCCGCTGCGCACGAAGGGCACGTCGTTCACCCACGACGAGCGCCGCGAGCTGGGTCTGCTGGGGCTGCTGCCGTACGCGGTGACGACGCTCGACGAGCAGGTGGCGCGCTCGTGGGGCGAGGTGCGCCGCCAGGCCACCGACCTCGACCGCTACATCTACCTGCGCGCCCTGCAGGACCGGAACGAGCGCCTGTTCTACGCCGTGCTCGCCGCCGACGTGTCGACGGCGCTCCCGCTCGTCTACACCCCGACCGTCGCCGAGGGCTGCCGGCGCTTCTCGGAGATCTGGCGCCGGCCGCGCGGTCTGTACCTGTCCTGGCCCGACCGTGACCACCTCCGCGAGGCCCTGCGCAACCGTCGCCAGCGCGAGGTCGACGTCATCGTGGTGACCGACGGGCAGCGCATCCTCGGCATCGGCGACCAGGGCGTGGGCGGCATGGGCATCCCGGTCGGGAAGCTCTCGCTCTACACGCTCATCGGCGGCATCGACCCGGCCCGGACCCTGCCGGTGCTGCTCGACACCGGCACCGACAACCCCACGCTGCTCGACGACCCCTTCTACCTGGGCTGGCGCCACCACCGGATCGGCGAGGACGACTACGTCGCGTTCGTCGAGGCGTTCGTCGCCGCGGTGCAGGACGAGCTGCCCGACGTGCTGCTGCAGTGGGAGGACTTCGCGACGCCGCACGCCCACCCGATCCTCGAGCGCTACCGCGACCGGCTGCTGACCTTCAACGACGACATCCAGGGCACCGCCGCCGTGGCGCTCGGGGCCCTGCGCGGCGCGACCGAGGTGGCCGGGGTGCCGCTGCGCGACCAGCAGGTCGTCATGCTCGGCGCCGGGTCGGCGGGCGTCGGGGTCATGGAGATGGTCCGCCAGGCCATGGTCGACCAGGGCCTGTCCGCCGACGAGGCCCGCGCCCGCTGCTGGATCGTCGACGTCCGCGGCCTGCTGACCACCGACCGCGACGACCTCTCCGACGCCCAGCGCGCGTTCGCCCACGACTCGGCGGACGTCGCCGGCTGGGGCGTGGACGGGCTGCCGGCGCTCGCCGACGTGGTGGAGCACGTCGAGGTCGGGGTGCTGGTCGGCCTGTCCACCGCGCAGGGCGCCTTCACCGAGACGATCGTGCGGACGATGGCGGGCCGGGTCGAGCGGCCGATCATCTTCCCGCTGTCCAACCCGACCGACAACGCCGAGGCCCGTCCCGCCGACCTCGACGACTGGACCGACGGGCGTGCCCTCATCGCCACCGGCTCGCCGTTCCCGCCGCTGCACCGCGACGACGGTGAGGACGTCCCGGTGGCCCAGTGCAACAACGTCTACATCTTCCCGGCCGTCGGCCTCGCCGTGACCGCCGCCCGCGCCACCCGGGTCACCGACGCGATGATGCGCGCGGCGGCCGGCGCGCTCGGCGCCGCCTCGCCCGCCCTGTCCGACCCCCACGCGCCCCTGCTGCCGCCGTGGGCCGACGTCCGCCGGGTCGCCGACGACATCGCCCTCGCCGTCGCGAAGCAGGCCGTCGCCGACGGCGTCGCGCCCGCCGCGTCCGACGACGACCTGCGGGACTCCGTCCGCCGTACCCGCTGGGAACCGACCTACGGGCCGGGCTGACCGGATGCGGGCGGGGTGGTTCGCGGAGTTCGGTGACGCGTCGGTCATGAGGGTCGGGGAGCGGCCGGCACCGGGCCCGCCGCGGGGGACGCAGGTCCTCGTCGGGGTCGAGGCGAGCAGCGTCAACGGGACCGACCTCGGCCTGCGCCGCGGCGACCTGCCGCCGGTGACGTGGGGGCGCATGCCGTTCGTGCCCGGCTTCGACGTCGCCGGGCGGGTGCTCGCGGTCGGGCCGGCCGCGACGGCGTTCTCGCCCGGTGATCGCGTCGCCGCGCTGCTGCCGCACCGCGGGGGAGGGCTGGCCGAGCAGGTCCTCGTCGCGCAGGACCGGGCCGCCCGGGTCCCCGACGGGGTCGCCGCGACCGACGCGGCGGCGGTGACGCTGGCGGGGCTGACGGCGCTGCAGGCCCTGCACCGTCAGGGTCGTCTCCGGGCCCGGCGGCACGCCGACGGCGGCCCGCCGCGGGTGCTGGTGTCCGGAGCCGCCGGCGGCATCGGGTCGTTCGCGGTCCAGCTCGCCGCGCTCGTGGGCGCTCGGGTGACCGGCACGACCAGCGCGGGCAAGGTCGCGTGGGTGCGGGACCTGGGCGCGCACCGGGTGCTCGACCGCCGCGCGGGGGACCGGGACGCCCAGCTGGCCGACGCCGGCCCGTTCGACCTCGTGCTCGACGCGGCCGGGCGCTCCCGACACCGCGAGCTCGCCCCGGTCCTGGCCCGGGGCGGGATCGTGGTGTCGGTCCGGCCGCTGCACCCCGACGTCCTGCGCTCCCTGCGTCCCGGGCGCGGCGACTTCACCGCGGTCCGTACCGCCGCCCGGAGCGCGGACCTCGCGGCGCTGCTGCACCTCGTCGCCACCGGCCGGCTGCGGGTGCCCGTCGAGCACGTCGTCGGGCTCGACGACGTGGCGCAGGCCCACGAGCTCGCCGAGACCGAGGGCCGCGGCAAGGTCGTCGTGGACCTCACGACCTGACCGGGCTCACCGCCCGCGCAGCACGACGTCCTCGTACCGGGTGGCGGCGACCAGGGCAGGCTCGAGCAGGTCGTGGTCCTGCATCCAGGCCTGGGACCGCCTGAACATCTCGCGGGTGTAGGGCTGGGACACGATGCGCTCGCCCGGGCCGAACCGGCGGACGTCGACCAGGGCGGCGAGGTCGTCGGGCATCTCGCGCGCCCAGTAGTGCGTGTAGCGCTGCGGCTCGAGGTCGATCTCCTGCTGAGCACGGAGGAGGGCGCGGAAGTAGCGCCCGGCATCGTCGGGGTCCACGTCCGAGGACAGGAAGAACCCCATGACGAACGTGGTGTCGACGAGCTTGGTGTGGCCACGCTGCTCGAGCACGTAGGCGCCGGCGCCCCACACGTTCACGGCGCGGAGCGATCCGTCGAGCAGCCCGCGGACCCGGTCGAACGGCCGGCCGACGAACGCCAGCCGCGTGACGTCCCGCGGCAGGAAGGGTTCGAGCCCCTGCAGGGCGGAGTAGTGGCTCCCCGAGTGGTAGCCGACACCGACCTCGACGCCGGCGAGATCCGCGGGTTCGCCCAGGCCGGAGCCGGGCGCGACGTAGATGCCCGCCGGGCAGACGGAGTACGCGTCGCCGTACATCCGGCCGTGGTGCTCGCTGGCCGCGGCGTTGACCGCCCAGTGGCAGGCCGACGACACCTCGGCCGTGCGGCCCCGCGCCATGTCCTCCAGGGCCCCGCTGCGCACCTCGGGCGGGGCGTCGTCGCCGCGCCGCACGGGTCCGGTGCCGCCCGCGAAGCCGGCCTCCTCGAACTCGTGGTCCAGCCCCTCCTCGGCGAAGAAGCCGTGCTCCTGCGCGACCCACTCCTGCAACCGCACGTGCGGCTGGATCCGGAACACCATCGTCGTCACCTCTCGGCGTGCGTCGGGGAGATCGGAGCCAGGTCGTCCAGCGGCACGTCGACATCGGCGAGCCGGCCGGTGTCGACGGCCGCCCCGGAACGGATGAGTCGCTGGATCGGCGCGGTGACGTCCCAGACGTTGACGTTCATGCCGGCCTGCACCCGGCCGTCGGCGAGCCAGAAGGCGATGAACTCGCGGGCGGCGAGGTCGCCGCGGACCACCACCTCGTCGTACCCGCCGGGCTCGGCGTAGCCGGTGTACTCCATGCCGAGGTCGTACTGGTCGCTGAAGAAGTACGGCAGCCGGTCGTAGCCCGCGTCGCCGCCGAGCATGGACCGGGCCGCGGCCGGGCCGCCGTTGAGGGCGTTGGCCCAGTGCTCGACGCGCAGGTGGCGGTCGTAGGCGGGGTGGAGGAGCCGGGCGACGTCACCGGCGGCGTGGACGTCCGGGTCCGAGGTGCGGTGGTGCTCGTCGACGACGACACCGTCGTCGACCCGCAGGCCACCCGCCTCGGCGGGCCCGGTGTTCGGGGTGATCCCGACACCGACCACCACGGCGTCGGCCTCGATCTCGGTGCCGTCGCCGAGGCGGACCCCGGAGACCCGCCCGTCGCGGCCGAGGATCTCCGCCAGGCCGGTGTCGCAGCGCAGGTCGACGTCGTGCGCGCGGTGCAGGTCGGCGAACACCGGAGCGATCTCGGGTCCGAGCACCCGCAGCAGCGGCAGGGACGCGGACTCGACGACGGTCACCGCGACGTCGGCGAGACGCGCGGCCGCGGTGACCTCGAGCCCGATCCACCCCGCCCCGACGGCGACGAGCCGCCGCGACGTACGCAGCGACTCGGCGATCCGCTCGCTGTCGGCCAGGGTGCGCAGGTGGTGGACGCCGGCGAGGTCGGTACCGGGCACCGGCAGGCGGCGCGGGGACGACCCGGTCGCGAGCAGGAGCGTGCTGTAGCCGATGCGGTCGCCGTCGGCGAGGACGAGCTCGTGCGCGTCGGTGTCGACCGCGGAGGCCGGCACGCCCGGGCGCAGCTCGACGCCGTGCTCGGCGTACCAGTCGCGGGGGTGGACGAACACGCTCTCGCGCTCCGCCCGGCCCTGGAGGTACTCCTTGGAGAGCGGGGGACGCTCGTACGGTCGCTCCTGCTCGTCGCCGACGAGCACCACCCGGCCGGTGAAGCCCTCGTCCCGGAGGGTCTGGGCGGCCTTCGCGCCGGCCAGCCCCGCCCCGGCGATCACCATCGTCACGTCGTCCGCCATCGCCGTCCCCTTCCCGTGTCGCGGCCGGTGTCAGTGCACACCCGCGCGGCCGGTGGTGAGAAGCGTCCCGGGCGACGGCCGCCCCCGCGTGACGGACCCCGGAGATTCCCCGCGCCGAGGTGTCCGTCCCGGGGCGTGCTGTTCGTCCACGAGGTGTGGCCGCAGGATGGAGCCGGCCCGAGCACGAGGAGCGATCATGACGATGTACGCAGCGCTGATCTACGCCGCCGACGTGGACTGGTCGGCGCCCGAGCACGCCGACGAACTGGCGGAGTACGGGGAGTTCGGCCAGGGCGCGGCGGCGGTGATCCGCGGCGGGGCCGCGCTGTACCCGACGTCGACCGCCACCACGGTGCGGGTCGCGGGCGGCAAGGGCGGCGACGTCGTCACCGGCGACGGCCCGTACGCCGAGACCAAGGAGGTCCTGACCGGCTTCTACCTGCTCGAGTGCAGCGACCTGGACGAGGCCGTGGCCACCGCGGCCCGCATCCCCGCCGCCTGGCACGGGGCGGTCGAGGTCCGGCCCGTCATCCCGATGTGAGCGAGCCCGACGACATCGCTGCCGGCCACGCCGCCCTCGTCCGCGTCGTCCGCGACGAGGGCCGGCGTGTGCTGGCCACCCTCATCCGCACCGTCGGCGACTGGCAGGTGGCCGAGGACGCCGTCGCCGACGCGGTCGAGCGTGCCCTCGCGACGTGGCCTCGCACCGGTGTCCCCGAACAGCCACGGGCCTGGCTGATCGTCACCGCCAAACGCTGCGCCGTCGACCTGCTCCGCCGGGAGCACCGGCGGGCCGAGAAGGAGGCGTCGGCGATGGAGCTCCTGCCGCCGCCCGGGGACCGGGACGTCGACACGATCGACGACGACCTGCTCCGGCTGGTGTTCACGTGCTGCCACCCGGCGATCGAGCCCGCGGCACAGGTGGCGCTGGCGCTGCGCACGCTCTGCGGGCTGGGCACCGAGGAGGTGGCCCGCGCGCTGCTGGTCGGCGAGGCGACGATGAGCAAGCGGATCACCCGGGCCAAGCAGAAGATCGCCCGCGCCGCGATCCCGTACCGGGTGCCCGACGCCCACGAGCTGCCCGACCGCCTGCTCGGCGTGGCCGCGACGGTGTACTTCCTGTTCAACGAGGGCTACTCGGCCACCTCCGGCGACGCCCCGCTGCGTGGCGAGCTCGCCGAGGAGGCGGTCCGGCTGGCCCGACTCGTCCACGACCTCCTGCCCGACGAGCCGACCGCGATGGGGCTCCTCGCCCTGCTGCTGCTCCAGCACTCCCGCCGCGACGCCCGCGTCGACGCCGGGGGACGGCCGGTGCTGCTCGCCGACCAGGACCGGACGCGCTGGGACCGTGCGCAGATCGTCGAGGCCGTCGCCCTGGTCGGCCGGGGACTGCGGCGCTGCCCCGACCGGCCCGACCCCTACCTGACGCAGGCGGCGATCGCGGCGTGCCACGCGCTCGCCCCGAACGCCGGCGCGACCGACTGGGACGCGATCGTGTCCTGGTACGACGTCCTGCTGACCGTCCGCGACGGGCCCGTCGAGCGGCTCAACCGGGCGGTCGCGATCGGCGAGCGCGACGGGCCCGGGGCCGGTCTCGAGGCCGTCGACGCCGTCGAGGGGCTGGACCACTACGCGCCCTGGCTCGCCTCGCGCGCCGTCCTGCTCGCCCGGCTCGGACGGGCCGACGACGCCGACGACGCCTTCGACCGGGCGATCAGCGCCGAGGCCAACGCGGCCCGCCGCGAGGACCTGCGCCGACGTCGCCGGCGGGCCAGGGACGTCGGCGACGTGGCCCCGACGTGAGCGGGTTCAGCGGATCCCCTGCTCGAGGCGGACGTACTCGAGGTGCCGCTCGTACTGGTCGAGGACGTCGTCGATGATCTGGCCGTGGGTGTAGCCCATGACGTCGTAGTCCTGGCCGCCGTCGAGCAGGTGCACCTCGAGGCGGGAGTAGGTGTCGGTGCCCTCCGGCACGGCCCGCCCGTAGACCGGGACCGGGACCTGCCGCGGCCGGACCTCGTAGGCGAACGGGTGCTCCTCGTCGGCGCCCACGGTCAACGCCACCAGGGTGGTGCCGTGCTCGTCGCGCTCCTGCCGCGCCTGCGCGTCCACGCCGCGTTCGCGGAGGTCGGCGGCCACCTCCTCGACCGCGGGCAGGGCCACCTCGTCGAGGAACTCGCGGGCCCGTTCGGGACCGGGGAAGGACAGGGCGCGGTCCAGCCGCTGACGCCAGCCGGGGAGGCCGTGGGGGTGTGCCCCGCCGGTGCCCCGGCCCGAGATCGACGAGCGCAGCGCGTACCGCTGGCTGTCCGCGAGCAGGGCCTCCGTCCGGAGCGCCTTCCAGAGCCCGTACATGACCAGGAGGATCACGAACGCGAAGGGCAGCCCCATGATGATGGTTGCGTTCTGGAGCGCGGGCACGCCGCCGACGGCGAGCATGCCCACCGTGAGCAGACCGGTCGCGACGGCCCAGAAGATGCGCAGCGATCGAGCCCCGTCCGACTGCGGCGTCGGCAGGTGGGAGGTCAGGTTGGCCATCACGAGGGCGGCCGAGTCGGCCGACGTGACGTAGAAGAGCAGGCCGACGAAGGTGGCGATCCCGGCGATCAGCGGAACGGCCGGGTACTGCGCGAGCAGCTGGTAGAAGCCCTGGGCGTTGTTCTCCATCGTGTTCGCGCCGAACGCCGCGTCACCGTTGCGGATGACCTCGATGGCGCTGTTCCCGAAGATCGAGATCCACATGACGATGTAGGTGAACGGGATGATCAGCGTGCCGGCCACGAACTGGCGGATGGTGCGGCCTCGGGAGATGCGGGCCAGGAACAGCCCGACGAACGACGCCCAGGCGATCCACCACGCCCAGAAGAACAGCGTCCACGCGCTGAGCCAGTCGACGGGCTGGTCGAACGCGAACGTCTCGAGCGTGAGGCCGGGGAAGGAGCTGACGAAGTCGCCGACGTTCTGCACGAGCGCGTTGAGCAGGAAGACCGTGTTGCCCGCGACGAGCAGGTAGAGGGCGAGCCCGATCGCGAGGAGGACGTTGAGCTGGCTCAGCAGCTTGATGCCCCGATCGACACCGCTGACCGCGGACACGGTGGCCATGACGACGGCGAGCGCCACCAGCCCGATCTGCGCCCCGGTGCCCTCCGGGATGCCGAAGAGGAAGGTGAGCCCGTAGTTGAGCAGCACCACGCCGATGCCGAGCGATGCGGCGACCCCGAAGATGGTGCCGAGGACGGCGGCCAGGTCGACCGCGGTGCCGATGCCGCCGTGGATCCGCTTGCCGAAGATCGGGTAGAGCGCGGAGCGGATGGCGAGCGGGAGGTTGCGGCGGTAGGCGAAGTACGCCAGCGCCATGCCCATCAGCGCGTAGAGGCCCCACCCGCTGATCCCGTAGTGGAACAGCGTCCACACCGTGGCGTCCTCGGCGGCCTGCAGGGTGCCGCCCTCGCCGCGCGGCGGGGTGAGGTACTGGGTGACCGGCTCGACGACCGCGAAGAACATCAGGTCGGTGCCGATCCCGGCGGCGAAGAGCATCGACGCCCAGGCGAACGTGCTGAACTCCGGCCGCGAGTGCTCGGGCCCGAGGCGGGTGCGTCCGAGGCGCGAGGCACCGACGACGATGACGAAGACCAGGACCAGCGTCGTCAGCAGGATGTAGAACCACCCGAACCACTGCGACGTCCAGGTCACCACCGCGCCGATGGTGTCGGCTGCGGACGTCGGGGCGAAGATCGCCCACAACGCGATCGCCAGGGTGATCGCCGCCGACCCGATGAACACGACCGGTTTGATGCGCGTGCCGGGCGCCGGCTCCGGCTCGGGCTCGGTCGGCGGTGCGTCGCTCCGGACCTCGGTCATCGTGTCCCCTCTCGTCGCGGCGTCGTGACGCCTGGAGCCAGACAGGAGGAGCTTGGCACGTCCCCGCGGCGACGCGAAGGGACGAACCGGACGCGGACCGGGCGCCGACGGTGCGACGGCCGGGCCGCGGCCCGCTTCCCCGTCCGGCCCGCGTTCGTTACGTTCGTCCCCGGTGTGCCGGGAAGTCTGGTCGGCGTGACTCTGTCCCCCGCGACGGAAGGCGCCCCATGCCGGCCACACCCTCGACGCCGGGCCCGCAGCCCGACGACTCCCGGCCGCTCTCCGAGCGCGAGGAGCGCGTGCTCTCGGAGCTCGAGGCCACCACCGTGGACGAGGACCCGGCCCTGGCGGCACGGATGCGGCGCGCGCAGACCGGGCGGGGCGACGGGATCCCGTCCCGCACCTACAACGCGCTGATCCAGATCGGCATCGTGTTCCTCCTCGCCGTCCTGGTCCTGCCGCACCCGTGGGGCGCCGGGCTGGTGGTCTTCGCGAGCATGGCGATCCCGTCGGCCATCGTCCTGGTCGCGCTCCGGCGCGGGGCGCGCTGAGGACGCTGGGCGCGCTGAGGACGCTGGGCGCGCTGCGGGAGGCCGGCGGGAGCACCTCGACGAGCAAGGGGGCGGCGCCGACCTCGGCCTGTCCGCGAGGACACGAGGGTCCTGCGGACGAGTGTCAGCGGATCGTCAGCCTGCGCATCTCCGCATCCGGCCACGGACGGGCAATCGTTGAGTACGCCGCACGGGAGCAGCGTCACCGACCTGCCGCGGCGCCCTCGACACCGTGGAGATGGAGGAGGGGACTCGATGACATCGCACACCGATGAGTCAGCCCGCGGCGGGAGGCTCCGAACGGCCGACAACCGGGGAGCGCTGGTGGGCGCCGCCATCACGGTCCTGGGACTGTGGTCGCTCCTCGTGCCGCTGGTCGGACCGTACTTCGGCTACGCCCTGAGCCCGGCCGGTCCGTGGACGAGGCCGTGGGCAGCGCTCTGGCTCCAGATCGTCCCCGGCGTGGTGATCCTGCTCGCCGGCATCGCGCTGGTCGTGACCCGGCGCCGCCTGGTCGGACTCGTCTCCGCGGCGCTCGCCGGCGCGGCGGGGCTCTGGCTGACGGCCGGGGTCGCCCTGTGGCCCTGGACCCCGAGCGGGGTCCTCGTCGGCGGGGTGACCGGCGACGGCATCAGCGCCGCCGAGCGGCTCGGCATGGCCAGCGGACTGGGCGCGGTCACGACGCTGCTGGCCGGGCTGGCGTTCGGCCGGTTCTCCGTGCGCAGCACCCGTGACGTCGGGGCGCAGCAGACCCCGACTCCGGGAACACGTGCGGCGGCCGGGCCCGAGCCGGCGACCCACACCGGTTCCGACCGGAGCGGGTGGGGCGGCCGTGCCGCGGTCCCGCGGCCGCGGCGCCCCGACGACCATCCGGCCCGCAAGCCCACCGAGGCCTGAGCCCGGGGACGGGCCCGCGCTGTCGCCCCGACCAGATCGCCGTGTCCGCCGCCCTTCGAGAGGAGCCGGATGTCCGAGCACCGGGACGCCGCGCGCTGTGGCGCCGTGGCGTTCGACGTCCTCGAGACGCTGCTCGACCTCGACCCGCTGGCCGACCGTCTCGAGGCGGTCGGGCAGCCCCGCGGGGTGCTGGGTCCCTGGTTCATGCGTTTCCAGCGTGACGCGATGGCTCTCACGCTCGCTGGGGATGTCGCGCCGTTCGACGCGGTGGCCCGCGATGCTCTGCGTGTCGAGAGCGGCCGGACGATGAACCGGACCGAGATCGACCACGTGCTGGACGGGTTCGCGGAGTTGCCGACGTTCCCGGACGCCGAACCGGCACTCCGCCGGCTGGCGGAGGCGGAGGTCCGGATCGGCTGCCTGACCGTGGGGGATCCGGAGAACACCCGACGCTTCCTGGAGGGCGCGGGGCTCGCCGTCTACGTCGACGAGGTCATCACGGCCGAGATGGCCGGGGTGTGGAAGCCGGCTCCGGGGATCTACCGCACTGCCGCGGAGAAGCTCGCGTCGCCGCTCGACCGGATGGCGTTGGTCGCCGTGCACGCCTGGGACTGCCACGGCGCCAAGCGCGCCGGCGCCCTGGCGGGCTGGTGTGCTCGCCTCGAGGGCGAGCACGCCGGTGACTTCCTCCCTGCGGACGTCCACGGTGCCGACCTGGTCGAGGTCGTCGACGGTCTCCTCGCGCTCTCCTGATCACGTCGTCCTCGGCCGATCCGGAGGTCAGCAGTCGAGGTCATCGAGCGCCTCGCGACGGCGCGAGGTGGCGCGGAGGTCGGCGACCAGCACCGGTACCGCGCAGGTCCGGCTTCCGGCACCCCGAGGTGGTGCACCCTCTCCAGAACCGAAGCAGGAGGACCGTCCGGGTATGCCCGGCGTTCGCCTCGGCCGCGGTGGCGGCCGCGAGCACGACCGATCCGCGGTAGGGAGGTCGCCGATCAGATCGTGCAGGTTGCCCAGCAGGCTCATGCCGCACCTCTCGTCTCGGGTTCGCGTCGTCACGAGCTGGTCGCGCCCGGACGCTCCAGGCCACCACGGACGGCCCCTGTGCTGGCTTGCGGCGGCCTGACGATCCCGCCGCTCGTCACTCCGTCCGGCGCGACCCGCCTTCGCAGGTTCCGTCCCCGGGAGGGCGTGCCCCGGTCATCGACCAGCACGAGCCGCCAGCGGGACACGTAGGCCGGCGCGGGCGTCAGGTTGACGCCGAGCAGGACCGCCACGACGAGCAGGCCCCACAGGGTCGAGAAGGCCCGCCGGCGCGGGGTGGGCGACACGATCAGGCACGCGCCGGGGCGGGGGGGGGGCGCCCCCCCCCCCCCCGCCCCCCCCCCCTCGACGGCCGCACACCGCCCCACCGCGATCAACGAGCCCGGGCACCGCCGTGTGAGCCGATGACGCCTTGCGATCACCTGACGTCCGGCGGTGTCGGTGGCGCGCCAGGGTCCGGCGACGGTGGACTCGAGCCGGGACACCGAGGAGGGGAACCGCATGCGCACCGCCGATCCGGCACGACGTCGGCTCTCGCGTGCCCTCGTCCGCGCGCCGATCCTGGTCTACCGGTGCGGCTTCGGCTGGATATTCGGGCGCCGCCTGGTGTTGCTGACCCACGTCGGGCGTCGGACGGGCCGGCCCCGCCACGTCGTGCTCGAGGTCGTCGGGCAGGGTCCGGTGACCGGCTCCTACGTCGTCGCGTCGGGCTACGGCAGCCGCGCCCAGTGGTTCCGCAACGTCGTCGCCCATCCCGAGGTCAGCTACCAGGTCGGCGCTCGACGCCGCGACGGCTGGGCGTACCCGCTGCCGTCGGCGGAGTCCGGCCGGCGCCTGGCCGACTACGCGCGGCGGCGGCCCCGGACGGCGGCCGCCCTGATGCGGATGCTCGACCGCGACGTCGACGGCTCGCCACCGGATCCCGAGGCCTACGAGCGCCTCGGCGCCGACCACGAGCACGGCGTGCCCCTCGTCCTCCTCGCCCCGACGCCCCCGTCGGAGCGCGAGCCCCGACCGCCCCGAGGAAGGACCCCCTCGTGATCCGCTATCTCCGGGAGCACACCAGCCCTCCGGTGTTCGTGTCATCGGCCGTGCTCGCGCTCGCGCTGGTGCTGTGGGGCGTGTTCTCGCCGGCGTCGCTGTCGACGGCGGCGAGCGTGGTGAACTCGTTCATCGTCACGAACTTCGGCTGGCTCTACATCTTCAGCGCCAGCGGCTTCCTGATCTTCGTCGTCATCCTGATGGCGTCGCGGTACGGACGCATCCGCCTCGGGCCGGCCGACTCGGCGCCCGAGTACGGCACGACGTCGTGGTTCGCGATGCTGTTCACCGCGGGCATGGGCATCGGGCTCGTCTACTACGCGGTGAGCGAGCCCGTCAGCTCCTTCCAGGAGCCGCCGGTCGGGCCGGGGGGTACGCCCGGGGCGGCGACGAACGCGATGTTCCTGACCTTCTTCCACTGGGGCCTGCACCCGTGGGCGATCTACATCGTGCTCGGGCTGGCGCTGGGCTACTTCGCCTTCCGCAAGGGGCTGCCGCTGCGCCCGGCCTCGGCGCTCTACCCGCTGCTCGGGGACCGCATCAACCGGTGGCCCGGCTTCCTCGTCGACGTCCTCGCGGTGTTCGGCACCCTGTTCGGCCTGGCCACCTCGCTCGGCCTCGGCGCCCAGCAGGTGGGGGCGGGCCTGGAGACGCTGTTCGGCATCAGCAACACCACGCCGCTGCAGATCGTGCTGATCCTCGGCATCACCGCCATCGCGGTGGTGTCGGTGATGCTCGGCATCGACAAGGGCATCCGGAACCTGTCGCTGATCAACTTGTGGCTGGCGTTCGCGCTCATGGTGTTCGTGTTCGCGTTCGGGCCGACGCGCGACCTGCTCAACACCACGGTCAGCAACGTCGGGAACTACCTGCAGAACCTGCCCGCGCAGAGCTTCCAGACCTACCCGGGGAACCCGGCGGCGCAGGAGTGGCAGGCCAGCTGGACGCTCTTCTACTGGGGCTGGTGGATCTCCTGGTCGCCGTTCGTCGGCATGTTCCTCGCGCGGATCTCCTACGGGCGCACGATCCGCTCGTTCGTCGCCGGCGCGCTGTTCGCCCCGGTGGGCGCGTCCATGGTGTGGCTGACCGTCTTCGGTGAATCGGCGCTGAACGCGCTGCAGCAGGACCCGGCCAACCCGCTGGCCACCGCGTCCACCGACACCGGCATGTTCGTGCTGCTCCAGCAGCTGCCGGTCGGGACGATCGCCGCCGTCCTCGCCTCCGTGGCCGCCATCGTCGTCGTGGTGCTCTTCTTCGCGACCTCGTCGGACTCCGGCTCCCTCGTGGTCGACATCCTCACCAACGGCGGCGACCCGAACCCGCGTTGGCAGCAGCGTCTGTTCTGGGCGTCGATGGAGGGCGTCATCGCGGCGGTGCTGCTCGGCGCCGGTGCGGTCAGCGGCGCCGACGCCCTCAGCGCCCTGCAGACCGCCTCCATCCTCGCCGGCCTGCCGTTCTGCCTCGTGCTCATCGCCATGACCGTGGGGCTGGTCAAGGCGCTGTCGACCGAGCGGTTCGTCGTGCGGTTCCCGCCCGAGGTGTCCCCGATGCCAGGGCTGCGGGAGGCCGCGCGTCTCCTCCCCGCGGGAGACGCGACCAGCGGCAACGGCACCGGCCGTCACGCCGCGGACGACGACTACTCGGACTTCGGCGAGCCCGCCGACGGCTCGGGTCTCGACGAGGACGAGGTCGACCCGTCGCTGGGGGAGACCACCGTCGCCGAGATGTCCCACGCCCCGGCGGGTCCGCCGTCGCGGCAGGGATGACAGCTGACGCCGACGCTCGAGGAGGAGCCATGGACGGTAGAGAACCGGTGCGCTGCCCAGCGCGCCCACGATGATGTCGAGCTGCGGCGACGGTCACCGACGCCGGCCGGACCTGCGTCGCGACAGGGCGTCCTGTCAGTACCGCCGCCCGCTGTCCCTGCTGCGGCGCCACCTTCCCAGGTGGCGCACGAGCGGTATCCCATCCCTTCCCCGACCAGGAGGTGAACCATGACCGAACCCGAGGCCCCCCGCGCCGCTCAGCGCGCCCACGAGAACGCCGAGACGCCCGAGGAGGAGTACGACGAGGAGCGCGCGCCGGCCGCAAAGCAGGCCCACGACAACCGTGAGAAGGCCGATCGGTCCTCGACGCCGCCCGATCAGTGATGGCCTGCTGATCGACGAGTAGCTGGTGCTCGGCGGCCCGGGTTGCGCCCGGGTGCGCCCCTCGGCGCGTGCCCGGGCGCGACCCCGAGGACCAGGAGGACCCTCACGAGCCACCTCACATGACCTTCTCGATGCCGTGACGGAGGAGCGGGCCGTCGGCCGGCCAGGCCATGGCGAAGCTGATGACCGTGCCGATCTGCATGAGGAACCAGGGAGACGGCGGTGTCGGGGTGCAGGGTCTGCGGCGACGAGACCGCAACCGGCCGTGCCGGTTGCTCGTGGCACTGCTCACGTGAGCGCGCGGGAGGCGGTCGCAAGGCCGACGCAAGATTGTGGGCACGGCGGCCCGGGGCAGCCGACGAGGGACCGGTTGATGGATCAGCCGACACCACCGAGACCCGTCTCGTGGAGGTACTCCCACATGACCACCTTTGATCAGCGTTCCGGCGGGACGGCGGCGCCGTCGCAGGACCGGACCGCCGTCGCCGAGCAGCCGACGCCCCGCTTCGAGGAGCGGACGACCCGCTGGGGGCCGGTGTGGGTCGGCGCCGTGGTCGCGCTGCCCGTCTACGTCGTGCTGCAGATGCTGTTCATCGCCCTCGGCTGGATCGCGTTCGGCGTCGACGGTGCCGGCGCGGGCGTGGCGGCCAGCATCGCCAGCGCCCTCCTCGCGATCATCGCCCTGTTCGTGGGCGGTCTCGCGGGCGGCACCGCGTCGTCGTGGCGAGGCGGCTCGCCCAGCGCTGCGCTCCAGGGGGCGATGACCTGGGCCCTCAGCGCCGTGGGCCTGCTCCTGCTCGGCCTGCTCGGCGGCGGTGCGCTCGCCGGCAGCCTCGGCGGGCTCGCGCAGCTCGTCGTCGCCACCGGCCCGCAGCAGTTCGCCGGGAACCCGGCGGTCGTCGCCCAGGCGATCCAGGCCGTCCAGAACGCGGCCGGCTGGTCCGCGCTCTGGCTCGGACTCGCGTTCGCCGCGGCCGTGATCGGCACCGGGACCGGGGCATCCCTCACCAAGGGCCCGCGGCCGGCCTCCGGCGGTCACGGCCACTGACGCCGGAGCGCCCGACGGGCACCCGGAACCGTCGGTAGAGCAGGGCCATCGGTCTCCCGGTCGCGTCGGTCACCACCGTGACCGCGTCCGGCGCACGGTCGAGGACGCCGGCAGTCGTGGCCCCGACCCCTGTGGCCGCCCGGGCGAGCAGCGTCCCCGCGCCGATGGCGACCGGCGCCAGCAGCGCGGCCGTGAGCAGGCCCGCGAGCGCGATCGCCACGGCGCCCCGCAACAGCAGGAGGAGGCGGTCGGGCCGGTCGTGGGGATCGGGGTCCTCGGCGGCGGGGCTGCCCATCTCTCCACGGGAGCACGTCGCCGGCCGCGGCACGGGCGCGACCGGCTGACGATCGCCTGACGAAGCCGATGACGGCGATGACGGCACCCGAGCACGCGGGCACGCTCAGGTGTGCGCCGCTACCTGATGCCCCTGGTCCTGCTGCTCGGACTCCTCTCCGGTTGCGCCTACGGCGTGGAGGCCGCACCCCCGCAGCCCCGGCCGTTCGGCCCGGAGAACCCGTCCGGCAACCCGACGCCCGAGACGTGGCTCGCGCAGGTGTGCACCGCCCTGACTCCGGCGGTGCGGTCACCGGGGCCGCCCGAGGTCCGCCTGGATGACCTCCTGGCATCCCGGCAGGAGATGCTCGCGTACCTCGACGAGCGCATCCGGGCGTTCGACACCGCCGCGGACGGGATCAACCGCGCCGGACCGCCGCCGATCGAGGCCGGTCAGATGGTGACCGAGCCCGTCGTCGGGCTGCTGCGCGACCGGATGGAGCAGCTGGCGATGCTGCGCGAGGACCTCGAGAAGGTCCCGCAGGTCGCCGACGGCACGCTGTTCGACACGCTGCAGAAGGTCCGGGGCCGGCTCGTCCTCGCGGGCCCGGCCGTGTCCCTGCCCGACCTCGCGCTGCCGCCGTCGCTCACCGCCCAGGCCGCGACCGTCCCGTCCTGCCGTGCGCTCGGGGTCGGCGCGTCGGGCTGAGCTCGCTCAGGACCCTGTGGCACCCGGTACCGGGAGCACCGGCGACGGACTCGGAGGCGGGCTCGGTGTGGCCGGGACCGGCTCCTGCGTGACCGACGGCGGGAGCACCACCGGGGTCGTCGGGGGCAGGGGCTCGGGGTCCCGCTCGGGGCTCACCCCGCACGCGGTGGTCGCGCCGAGGACGATCGCTCCGGCGGCCAGCAGCCGCCGCGCACGCCGGATCACGACGACACCTCCTCGAGTGCTACGACGAAGCGCGCCCCACCGCCCGGGCGGTCCTCGACCCACACGCGCCCGCCCAGGCCGTGGACGTGCTGGGCGACCAGCGCCAGCCCGAGACCGGTGCCCCCGCTGTAGGCCCCGTTGCGGCCGGACCGTGCGCCGCGCGTGAAGCGTTCGAAGACGCGGTCGCGGAGGTCCGCCGGCACGCCCGGACCGGCGTCGTCGACCTCGATCGCCGCCTGGCCGTCGCGGCGGACGACGCCGAGCCGGACTGCGCCGCCGCCGTGGTGCCGCGCGTTGTCGCACAGGTTCGCCACGACCTGGTCGAGGCGGCGGCGATCGGCCGTCACCAACGGCGCCGGCTCCGGGACGTCGATGACCGCGCCGGAGACCAGCGACGCGGGCACGTTCCGGACCACGACGCCGAGGTCCACCGGGGCGAGGTCGTGCCCGTGCGGGACCTGGATGCCGCGGGAGATCTCCAGCAGATCCTCGACCATGCGGTGGAACCGCTGCACGTCGGCGCCGAGCAGGTCCACCGCGCGCCCGGCGGTCTCGGGCAGGTCGGCGCGCCGTCGGCGGAGCACCTCGACCGCATTGATCATCGTGGTGAGCGGGGTGCGGAGCTCGTGGCTCACGTCGCCGGCGAAGCGGGCGTCGCGCTGCACGCGCTCCTCCAGCGCCTCGGCGGTAGCGTTGAACCGCGACGCGAGCGGGGCGAGGTCGGCCTCGCGGCGGACCGGGAGGCGGGCGGACAGGTCGCCCTCGGCCATGCGTCCCGCGGCGTCGGTGAGCTCGGTCAGTGGCGCGAGGGCTCGCCGCGCGGTCCACCAGCCGAGCAGCACCCCCAACAGCCCGGCCAGGACCGTGCCGGCGACCAGGACGATCGACAGGAACCGCAGCGTGCGGTCGAGCTCGGTCAGGGGGACGAGCCGGACGAACAGGTCGCCGTCGGCGGTCACGGGCAGCGCCACCGCGAGGACCGGCGACTCGTCGAGGACCAGACGCTGCCGGGCCGGTGTCCCCGAGGCCGCCAGGGCCAGCAGGAGCGTGGGGACGTTGCCCACGTCGACCTGCCGCCCCGCCGTGGTCCAGCGCCCGTCGGACAACAGCAGCGCGGCGGTCTCGGGCTCGCCGGTGAGCCCGACCAGCAGTGTCGGGAGATCGTCCGATCCTCGTCGGAGGCTGTCGGCGACGAGGCGCGCGTCGACCACGGCCTGGTTGGTCGCGCCGCGCTCCCGCTGGTCGAGCATGTAGCTCGAGGCGAGCTGCCAGGTGGTGATCGACAGGAGACCGGCGACGGCCGCCGTCACGAGACCGAAGGCGACCGCCACCCGCCAGCGCAGGGACACTGACTTCCAGCGGCCGCGCAGGCCGTTCATGGCCCGACGCGATACCCGGAGCCGCGCACGGTGAGTACGAGGGTCGGGTCGTCGGGGTCGGGTTCGATCTTGCGGCGGAGTCGACGGACGTGGACGTCGAGCAGCCGGGTGTCACCGAAGTAGTCGTAGCCCCAGACCCGCTGCAGCAGCTGCTCGCGGGTGACGACGTCGCCGCGGGCCGAGGCCAGCTCGACCAGCAACCGGAACTCGGTGTGGGTGAGGTGCAGCGGCTGCCCGGCTCGCTCGACCGCCTCGCGACCCGGGCTGATGAGCAGGTCGCCCAGCCGCAGCTCCGGCGAGCTCGGTGAATCCTCGGCCCCCGCGGGACGCCGCCGGCGCAGGAGCGCCTTGATCCGGGCGGCCAGCTCGCCGGCGACGAGCGGCTTGGTGACGTAGTCGTCGGCGCCGGCCTCGAGCCCGGCGATGACGTCGGCGGTGTCGGAGCGCGCGGTCGCGATGATGATCGGCAGGTCGCCCCGCGAGCGCAGCGTCGAGCACACCTCGATGCCGTCGATCCCGGGCAGCATGAGGTCGAGCAGGACGACGTCGAGGTCGGGGTCGACGACCTCGAGCGCCTCCTCGCCGGTGGCGGTCTCGACGACGTCGTAGCCCTCGTCGGCCAGGGCCAGCCCGAGGGCCTGGCGGATGCGCTCGTCGTCCTCGACGAGCAGGACACGCGTCCCCATCAGGTGACCCTCCCGCGGCGTCGGTGTGAGAACGCTACCCGTCTCCGGCGACCCGGAGAGAGCCCGCGGAGCAGCGCGGGCACCTCGTCAGGTGATCGTCAGGTGGGCGTGGTCGCGCGGCGCTCGGCGGGCGCCATCTCGAGCACCTCGCCCGAGCGGCGGGCCGCCCGGAAGGCGGCGACCTCCTCCTTGACCACGGGCGCGAGCAGGTACAGCCCGATGATGTTGAACAGCGCGAGCAGGAACAGGACCGCGTCGGCGAAGTCGAGGACGGCGCCGAGGGTGAGCACGGAGCCGATGACGACGAACAGGCAGAACACCGCCTGGTAGACCCGCTCCGAGAGCGTGCTGCGACCGAAGAGGTACGTCCAGGCCTTCTGGCCGTAATAGCCCCACGTGATCATGGTCGAGATCGCGAAGAGGGCGACGGCGAACGTGAGCACGTAGGGGAACCAGGGGAGCACGGTCTCGAACGCCGAGGAGGTGACGGTGACCCCGGCCGGGTCCTGCCCGGCGACGGCCGCGGCCTGGGCGTCGCGCCAGAAGGGGGTGTCGGCGACGACGATGGTCAGGGCGGTCATCGTGCAGATCACGACCGTGTCCACGAACGGCTCGAGCAGCGCCACGTAACCCTCGGTGACAGGGTGCCGGGTCTTGACCGCGGAGTGCGCGATGGGCGCCGACCCCAGCCCGGCCTCGTTGGAGAACGCGGCGCGCTGGAAGCCGACGATGAGGGCGCCGATGACCCCGCCCGCGACGCCGGCCCCGGTGAACGCCCCGGTGATGATCGCGCCGATGGCAGCGGGGACGAGCGGCAGGTTGACCAGGAGCACGGTCAGGCACGCGACGACGTAGACGAGTGCCATCGCCGGGACCAGCCGGCTGGTCACTCGGCCGACGGAACGGATACCGCCGAAGATCACCAGGCCCACCACGAGGGCCAGGACGACGCCGAAGACCAGGGCCGCGCCGTCGCCGCCGAGGACGCCGGCCTCGCCGCCGGTCACCTCGGTGAGCTGGGCGAACGTCTGGTTGGCCTGGAACATGTTCCCGCCTGCCACACCGAAGAACAGGATGAACACCGCGGCGAGGCCGGCGAGGAGCTTGCCCAGGTTGCGGCCGAACGCCGAGGGGAAGCGTTCGGCGATCCCGCGGCGCAGGTAGTGCATCGGCCCGCCCGAGACCGTGCCGTCGGGATGGTGCTCGCGGTAGCGGACACCGAGCGTGCACTCGACGAACTTGGTGCACATCCCCAGCAGCCCCGCCACGATCATCCAGAACGTCGCGCCGGCACCGCCGATCGTGACCGCGACGCCGACGCCGGCGATGTTGCCGAGGCCGACCGTGCCCGAGACCGCGGAGGTCAACGCGTGGAAGTGCGGGATCTCGCCGGGCTCGTCGTGACCGGTGTAGCGGCCTCGCGCGATGCGCACCGCGAGGCCGAAGTTGCGGAACTGCGGGGCCCGGAAGTACACCGTGAAGATCAGGGCCGCCAGGATCAGCCACCCGACGATCCAGGGGAACGACACCCCGAACAGCGGTATCTCGGCGAAGACGACGGCCGACAGCCCTTCGGCGACCGGCGTGAACACGGCGTCGATGGCGTCCTCGATGCCGGCGAGCGTTCCGCTGGAGGCGCCCCCCGCGGCGAGGACGTCGAGCTCGGCGGGCACGTCGGCTGAGGCGGCTGCGGCGGTCATGAGCCCCAGCTCAGGTGATGGCGGTCACGGCGCCAAGGCAGGTCGGGGGTTCGTCAGGAAATCGTCAGCGACCGCGGGCGGCGTCCGCTCCGCCGTCCGCCCCGCCCACCGAACGCCGAGCGACAGACGCTGTGCGGGGCCCGATCGGCCGTGGGCGGCGACGCCGGTGGACACGGGCGGGCGGCTCGGTGGTCTCACCCCGCGGACGACGCGTCCCGTCGCCACCGGGTGAGTCGTCAGGGAGTCGCAAGGTCGGACGGGGACCTGCGGCGCGTTTCCGCTGCGAGAGTGCGGCGGCGCCGGCACCGGCTGCCGAGCGCCGCGTCGGGCCGGACGAGGCGACCCCCTGCCCCGTCCGGTCCGGCGACGTCCGCGCGAGGAGACCCGCGCGACGCGACACCCGGTCCCGACCAGCTCCGGTCCGACATCGAGAGGTTCGGCGTGGATCAGCCGCGAGACCCGCAGGGACAGCCGGGCCCGCACGGGTCGGCGTCCCCGGGTCCTGGTCCGCCCCGGTCCCGACGGACGCAGCCTCCGGCGCGGCGCTCCGATCCTGCGATCCCGGGCCCGCCCGGCGCGGACGAGCAGACCATGCCGCTGCGGCCCGTCCTCGTCCCCGACCGGTCGCCCGTCCCGCCCGTCCCGCGCGACGTGCGGCTCGTGTCCCCGTCCCGCTCCCGGCGGCCGGCGCTGCGGTCGCGGTGGCGCGGGGTGGTGCTCGCCCTCGCGATCGGCGCCGTGCTCGTCATCGCGCTCGTCGCCGCGATCCGCTCGGCGACGTCCACCCCGACCGGTCGCACGGCGCCGCCGCTCCGGTCGGGGGTGGTCTACGAGGCCACCGGGGACGCCCTCCGAGCCCTCGTGACCTAAGGACGCAACGGGGCCGCGTCGCGGGAGAACGGCGTGGCCCTCCCGTGGAGCACGAGGACGGTGTCCGGCGACGGTCACGACACCTACACCCTCACCGTGCAGTCATCGAGCGCCGTCGCCGGGCTGATCACCTGCCGGATCCTGGTGGACGGCGAGGTGATCGCCGCCCGGACGTCGTCGGCCCGGTACTCGGCCGTGTCCTGCGTGGGGAGCCCGGACCGGCGGACGACCGAACCGTGAGGCGGGACCTTCGGCTCTGTCCGTCCCTGCTCGTCACCCGCTTCCCTCGCCGGGGGCCCGAGGGCTCGCCGTCCGAGTGCTCGGGAGACACGATGCGGCCAACCGGTAGGACCTGCGGGCCCGGGGCGGGACGATGACCACGGGCGGCCCGCCCGTCGTCGTGCTCGCCTGCTCCGCCGGCGGGCTCGACGCCCTGCACCGCGTCCTCGGCCCGCTACCGGCCGACTTCGGCGCCGCCGTCGTGGTCCTGCAGCACCAACGGCCGATCCGGCACAGTCGCCTGGCGCCCGTCCTGGCGCGGTGGACCCGGCTCCCGGTGCGCGATGCCGTCAGCGGCGACGCGCTGAAGCCCGGCGTCGTGCTCGTCGTCCCGCCCGGACAGCACGCGCTCGCCACCCCGGAGGGCACGCTCGCCCTCGTGACCACCGACGCCACGCCGCCGTACCGACCGTCGGCCGACCTCCTGCTCGCGACCCTCGCGATCACCGCGGGTCCGCGGGTGGTCGCGGTCATCCTCTCCGGTCTCGGGCACGACGGCGCCACCGGCGCGAACGTGGTCCACGACTTCGGGGGGACCGTCCTCGCCTCCGACCGCGCCACGTCGGCGCACTTCGCGATGCCCGAGGCCGCCATCAGCCGCGACGACGCGGTGAACCGGGTCCTCCCGGTCGACGACATCCCGGCGGCGCTGGTCGAGATCGTCGACGACCGGCCGGACCCGGTGACCGACGCGCCGCCCGAGGCCGTCCCCGAGGCCCCGTGACACCGGACTGGCGTCGACACGGGACCTCGGTCCCTACCGCGCGGTCCCGGGATCGGGTTGCCTCTCGGACCCGCGCGGCAGGAGGGACGAGCCATGGGCCACGACGACGTCACCATCACCCGCGAGACCGGCCGCCGCCTGGCCGCCGTTCACTACGAGGCCCGGACCGAGGACATCGGGGCCAAGGCCGGCGAGGCGTTCCGCAGGGTCGCCGGCCACCTCGCCCGTACCGGGGTGCCCATCACCGGACCGGCCGTCTCCGTCTTCGTGGCGGACGAGGACGCCTTCTCCGTCACCTCCGGCTTCGTCGTCGACAGCGACGTCGAGCCCGGCGAGGGGATCGAGCCGTTCCGGCTCCCGGAGGTGGAGGTCGCCACCACCACGCACCTCGGGCCGTACGACGAGCTGGACAAGGCCTACGACGCGCTCGGGCGGGGGGCCGCGGCCCACGGTCGCCGGGTCGACGACACGGGACCGATGTGGGAGGAGTACTGGAGCGGTCCGGACACGCCGCCGACCCAGACGCGCACCGTCGTCTCCCGACCCTTGGTCACGCCACGGTGAGCGGACCCGACGGCGGCGTCAGGGGTCGCCGGGATCGGGCTCGGTGGTCACCAGCAGGAACTCGGGCACGCCGGCGAGCATCCGTCGCCAGGACGGGGTGAAGCTGTCCCGCACCTGCTCGGCGGGCACGATGCGCGGCGAGGTGACGGTCCGGCGGACCCCGTCGGCGGTGACGACCCCGCCCCCGGCGGCGAGCAGGTTGCGGCACCAGTCGGTGTCGCGCCCGTAGGGCAGGGGGAGCGCGAAACCGTCGGGCACGGGACGTGCCGCGACCGGGGTGACGTGGGTCCGCCCGGACCGGCGCCCGACGTGCTCGATCCTCGCCGCGTACCAGTGCCGTCGCCCGGCCAGGTGCAGCATCAGCGGGTTGAGGACGTGCCTGTTGAACGTCCTGACGGCCTGGTTGGAGCGCGAGTGCCCGCCGCGCGCCGCCGTCGGCGTGCACCGGTACTCCTCGACCAGCGACCACGGGCCGCCGTCGACGCTCGCCTCGTTGCGCCAGAGCACCGCCCCGGGCCGGCGCTCCCACGTGAGACGGATGCGGACCGCCGGGTCACCGGTGGACTCGAAGACGAGCCGGTCGCCGTCGATGTGACCGGCCATCACCTCGGCGTGGCCGTAGCAGTCGGCCAGCACGGCGCGGTACTCGCGGCGGAACGGGTCCCATCCCGCGACCCAGTGGAGCTGCCAGCTCAGCACGTGGGTGCCGTCGAGCAGGTACTGCTCCTGGCGGTAGTCGCCGACGACCCACCGACCGTCCTGGATCGCGTGGTGGGTCCCGCTGCCGGTGGCCGTCATGGCCGGGGACCCGGGCCCCATGCCGCCCTCGGCGATCGTGCCTGTCCACGTGGTGTCGCGGTGGAAGCGGCGCAGCGCCTCCATCTCATCCCCGGCCGCGACGGGCTTCGGGACGCGGTCCAGCACGGTCGTCACGGCGATCTCCTCGGTCGGCGGCCCCGCCAGCCTGTGCGCCTCCCGGACGCGCGGGCAGCCGCCGAAGGTCCTGCTCCGTGGCACCGGCAGTCCCGACGGCGTGGTCGCGGGCGTAGGCCGCGAGCACGTCCCGCGTGGTGGCCCCGGCCGGGAGCCGGGAGCGGCAGGCGATGCCGGCGGCGAAGTCGTCGATCGCGCGCAGGAGCAGCCCGCCGTGGAAGTGGGCCTCGGCGGAGGTGGTCTGCCGGCGGGCCCGGTCGGCGACGTCCAGCAGGTGCTCCATGACGGCCGGCAGGGCGAAGCGGGCGTCGTCGTCGTGGAAGTAGTAGGTGATGGGGAAGGTGACCAGGTCGCGCTCGCAGGCCACCAGCCGCGAGGTCAGGTCGGCGTAGACGCTCGCGGGCAGCGGCGACGGCGGGCCGGGGTCGGCGGAGTCGGTCTCGACCTCCTCCAGGAGCCGGATCTCGTAGGCGAGGGCCCGCCGCCGGGACAGCACGGGGAAGATCGAGAGCAGCCAGGACACGCTCGCGGTCAGCAGGCCGAGCCCGAGCAGGGACTCCAGCGGAGCGGCCAGCCGGAGCAGCCCGTGGGCGGGGGAGACGTCGCCGTAGCCGAGCGTGCTGAGCGTGACCAGCGAGAAGTAGAGGGCGTCGAGCAGGTCCGTGCCGGCACCGCCGAGCTCCGCGGCGTGCAGGAACCCCTCAGGCATCCACGGCCAGTACACCAGCGCCCACCCGCACCCGAGGAACGCCGCCCAGCTCGCGACGACGACGAGGAACGAGAGGGGTCCGGCGAGGGTCAGCGCCCGGGCCCCCGGGAGGTGGTGGCACGCCGACCACGTCGCCCTGATCACGGTCCGGCTCGGCGAGTGGCGCCGCGGGTGCGAGAACAGGGTGGCGGCCACGTCGAACAGCGCGATCGCGATCAACGCCACGCCGACGGCCGAGCTGAGCACGGCCACCGCGGTGCTCACCGCACACCCGGCGCGAGGTGCGGAAGGGTCACGCCGATCATCGTCCGGCGCCGCGGGCCCCGCGGACACGGACCAACGGCCCCGGAACCACGGGTCGCCCGGTCCGCCCCGTGGTGGCGACTCCCGGCCTCGTGCGCACGGCCCCGCGGCGGGCCCCCACGGACGGGCCGGCCGGGTCCTCCGGCCCTCCCGGCCGTCGGCGCCCCGTCCCACCCTCGGCCCGCCGGGCGCCGCGTGCGGCCGGGTCGACGCCGCCCTGGGTGGAGAGGGGAGCAAGGGGATGGAGCAGCGGACGCGACGGCGGGCGCCGCACGCCGCCGTCGAGGGCGACGTCGCCCCGGGCTTCGAGCGCGTGCGCGACGCGTTCGTCGCGAACTTCACCGAGCGCGAGGAGCTCGGCGGCGCCGTGTGCGTGGTCGTCGACGGGGAGGTCGTCGTCGACCTGTGGGGCGGCGTGCGGGACCGGGCGAGCGGCGCGCCGTGGCGGGCCGACACGATGACGTTGGTCCACTCGACCACCAAGGGCCTGGCGGCCGCGGTGCTCGCGCTGCTGCACTCCCGGGGCCTGCTCGACCACGACGAGCGCGTCGCCACCTACTGGCCGGGGTTCGCGGGGGCGGGCAAGCAGGACATCACCGTCCGCACGCTCCTGGCCCACCAGGCCGGGCTCTTCGCCTTCGACGAGCCGGTCGACCGGGACGTCGTGGCCGACCTGGACCGTCTCGCGGGGGTGATGGAGCGCCAGCGGCCCGCCTGGCCGCCCGGGGAGCGTCAGGCGTACCACGCGATCACGCTCGGCTTCTACGAGAACGAGCTGGTGCGCCGCCTCGACCCCGCCCACCGCACGATCGGCCGGGTGCTCGCGGAGGACGTCGCCGGCCCCCTCGGGGTGGGGGACGAGGTCTACGTGGGGACGCCGTCGTCGGTGCCCGACGAGCGGCTCGCCGCCCTGGTCCCGCCACCGGCGTGGCGGCGGCTGACGGGCATGCCGGTGCGCCTGACGATCGACGCGCTGCGGCGGCGCTCGGTGCTGCACCGCTCGCTGGTGGCCAACCCGGGCACCGGCTTCTACGTCGACCCCGAGCACGTCGTGGTCCGCGAGCTCGAGGTGCCCTCCGGGGGCGCGGTCGCGACCGCCCGGGCCCTCGCCACGACCTACGGCGCCCTCGCGGTGCCGGGCGGTCCGCTCGGCCTGCGGGCCGAGACACTGGCGGCGCTCGCGGCCCCGCCCACCCCCGCGCGGCGGGGCTGGTACGACGAGTGCCTCCACGCGCCGGCGGGGTTCTCGCTGGGCTTCATGAAACCCGGCGGCACGTTCGACTTCGGGTCCGACGCCGCGTTCGGGGCGCCGGGCGCAGGCGGCTCGATGGGGTTCGCGGACCCCGCGCGGCGGCTGGGCTACGGCTACGTGACCGACCGGATGGGCACGCGGTTGCAGGGCGATCCCCGGGACCTGGCCCTGCGTGCCGCGCTGGGCACGGTGCTCGCCCGCGGGTAGCGACGATCCGCGGGGACCGGTGGTCCCGGCCGTGCCCCGTGGAGCGGGCCCACCGTCGGGGCCTTCGCCCCTCCCGCGGGGGAACCGCGGAGCGCCAGGGTCGGTGCCGCCGCACCCGTCGACCCACCCGGAGAGGCACGTCATGGACGATCCCCGCCCGCCCGCCGTCGATCACGCCCTCGCCGACGGCGTCGCGGCCGGTGTCGCGCTGCTGGCGACGCCCCGCGGCGATCGCCCCGAGGCGTCCGGGTGACCGGCCACACCGCGCCGGGGCCGTCGGGGAGCGCCTTCGGAGCCCGCCTCGAGCACCTCGTCGACCGGCACTCGGTCCGCCCGGGGGCGTGGCTGCTGCGCCGCACCCGCGGGCGGATCGTCCGCCTCTGGCGCCGGCGCGCGCTCGTCCTGACCACGCGGGGACGCCGCACCGGGCGGCCGCGCACCGTGGTGGTCCAGTACTTCCCCGACGGCACCGACATGGTCGTCGTGGCGGCGAACAGCGGGCTGCCCACCCACCCGGCCTGGTACGTCAACCTGCTCGCCGACCCCCGCGCCGTCGTCGAGGTCGAGGGCCGCACGGTGCCGGTCCGCGCCGTGCCCATGACCCGCGACGAGGCCACCGCGTGGTGGCCGCGCGTGCTGGCCGCGGCCCCGGACTACGCCCGCTACCCGCGGCGCACCGACCGCCCGATCCCGCTCGTCCGGTTGGTGCCGGCGGACGACGAGACCCGCGGCCCGGCCCCGACGAGCTGACGGAGGAGACCGTGGACCGCGAGGACAGGGTGCTGCTGGGGCGGTGGATCCCGGTGGTCGCGCTCGCCGAGCTGGTCGGCTTCGCGGTGCCGGCGGTGGTCGGGGTCGCCACCGTCGACGCCCCGGTGGCGGTCTCGTTCCCGGCGCTGCTCGTCGCGGGAGCCGTGGAGGGCGCCGTGCTCGGTGCGGGCCAGGCCCTCGTCCTGCGGCGTCGCCTGCCCGCCCTCGCGGTCCGGCGCTGGGTCGCCCTCACCGCCGCCGGTGCGACGGTGGCCTACGTGCTCGGGCTCCTGCCGTCGGCGACCGCGCCCGTCACCGCCACGTGGCCCGTCGTGCTGCTCGGTCTGCTGGGCGGGGTGGTGGCCGTCCTGCTCCTCGTGACCATCGGCGGGGCCCAGTGGCTGGAGCTCCGGCGTCACGTCGACCGCGCAGGTCGTTGGGTCGGCGTCACCGCGCTGGCCTGGCTGCTCGGGCTCGCGACCTTCCTCGCGGTGGCCACCCCGCTCTGGCGGCCGGGGCAGGCGGTGCCGGTCGCGGTCGTGGTGGGCGTCGGCGCCGGCGCGCTCATGGCCCTGGTGATGGCGACGGTCACCGGGTTCGGGCTGGTCCGGCTCCTGCGCGGCGGGACGATCGCCCCGCCCCCTCCGGGACCAGGGGCCCCTACCGCCCACGGCCGCGCGGGATGACCCTCACCCCACCTCGAGGTGGAAGGAGCACGATCATGGCGACCGTCATGGAACGACGCAGGACCGGCTGGGACGTGGTGCTCGGGCTCCTGCTGCTGCTGGCCGGGCTGGTCGTGCTCGCCAACGCGGTGGTCGCGACCTTCCTGTCCGTCCTGATCCTCGGGTGGATCGCGATCGGGTCGGGCGTGGTCGCCGTCGTCACCGCGTTCTTCCGCCGGGAGTCGGGCGTCTCGTGGTCGGCCGCGCTGGGCGGCGCCGTGCTCATCGTCCTCGGCGTGATCATGGTGCGGGACCCGCTGGCGGGCGCCGCGGGCATCACGCTGCTGGCCGGCGCGCTCTTCCTCGCCGTCGGGCTCACGCGGCTGTTCGCCGCGACGCAGGTGCCCGCGGCCCGCGTGGTGCTCGTCGTCAGCGGGATCCTGTCGATCGTCCTGGGGCTGATCGTGCTGTTCAACTTCTCGATCGCGGTGCCGTCGCTGCTGGGTCTCCTGCTCGGCGTCCAGGTCCTCATCGAGGGCGCGACGATCCTCGTCGCCGGCCGGGTGCGGCCCGCCGCCTTCACGGCCCGCTGAGGGCACGCACCGACCCCGGGGCAGGCCGTCGCCCAGGAAGGATGACCATGTCCGTGATGGACGGGACGGGGTGTCCGAGCCTCGTGGTCGGCCTCGCCGACGACGACGCGTCCTGGTCCGCCCTGCGCTGGGCGACGGCGAGCGCGGCCCGCGCCGGCGGGGCCGTGCACGTGGTCCGGGCGATCCGGGACGAGGTCGAGGGGAGCGTGGCCGGCTGCTCCGCCGGGACCGACCGCGCGCTGGCGGAGACCGAGCTGGCCGCGGTGCGCCGGCTCGCCGCCCGGGCGGCGGAGGCCGTCGGGGCTCCGGCACCGCCACCGGTGTCCCTGTCCCGGTCTCCCGGTCGGGCCTCCGACGTGCTGCTCGCCGCGGCGCGCGGGGGCGCCGCCCTCGTCGTGGGACGGCCCGCCCGTCGCGGGCGCACGGTCGCGACGCTGCTCGCGGGTGCGCCGGGGCCGGTCACGGTGGTGGCCCCGTCCGTGGGGGCCGCTGGCGCCCGGCACGTCGTCGTCGGCGTCGACCCGACGGCGGGCTCGACGGCCGCCTCGCTCCCGGAGATCGTGGCGACCACGGTGGGGCACGTGCTGCAGCGCAGCCGGGACGGGGACCGCGTGACGGTGGTCGCGGGCTTCCACCCGGTGCCCGTCCCCGGGGACTGGCCCCACGGTTACCGGCCCTCGCCCACGATCGGCGAGCAGGTGCGGGCCGTCCAGGAGTCGACCCTGGCCGTGGTGACGCCCACCGTGCAGCGCCTCCGCCGCGACGACGCCTGCCGGGGGGTCGCCGTCGAGGTCCTCGGGTGGCCCCAGGAGTCGCCGCGTGCGGTCCTCGAGGCCGTCCGCGACCTCGGCGCCGACGAGCTGGTCGTGCCGCAGGTCGGCGTCTGGTCGCCGTCGTCGCTGCTGCGCCTGGCCCGGGTCGCCCCCTGTCCCGTCACCGCGCTGCCCGGTCCGGTCACGCTCCGGACGACGATCCCCGGGCCGCGGGCGGCTCCTGCTCGCGGGGACCTCGCCGTCCCCGGCTGAGCGGGCGCCACCCGCGACCGCCGGCGATCGCTGGTCAGCGCCGGTGCCGCACGGGGATCTCGACGCGGCGGGACGAGGGCGACGGCTCGGGCAGGGGGACGCGGACGGTGAGCACCCCGTCGGCGTAGGTCGCGGTGATCGTCGTCGGGTCGGTGCCCGGCGGCAGCACGAGATCGCGGGCGAACGTGCCCGTCCGTCGTTCGCGGCGCTGCAGCCGGCCGGTCCCCGGCTCGATCTCGCGCTGCGCCCGCAGGAACAGCTCCCCGCCTTCCGCCGCGACGGTGATGGCGTCGGGGGCGAAGCCGGGCAGCTCCGCCTCGACGACGAGGGCGCCCTCCTCGACACGCTCGTCGGTCGTGATCCCGGTCGAGCGCGGGTGTCGGCCGAGCAGGCTGTCGGCGACCGGCGCGCCCAACGTCTCGACGACGGCGCGGGCACCGCGAGAGAGCACGCCGGTCACGCCGCTCGCCGGCCGCGAGGTGGCCTCGGCGTCCGTCGTGACGGTCGCCGGGGTCGGTTCCGAGCCCGCGGGCTCCTCGGGCTCGTTCCGTCGGGCTCGGGTGGTCGTCGCCATGGTGCTCCTCCCTGCGCGGCCCGGGGATCGGGGCCGGGGCTCCACCCCGCCACCGTCCGCGTCGGCGGGGCAGGGCCGGTGGGCCCGGCGGACGGCGCCCGACGGGACCGCGGTCGCCGACGGTGTCCCCGCCGGCGCCGGGCCCTTCGACCCTGACGCCCCCGTCCCGGTCCGGCCCACGGTGCGCGCGGGCCGCGGGGCCTCGATGCGCGCCGGGGCGGCCACGAGGAGGAGCTGATGGGACCGGGAGGCGACTGGCGCAACGAGCTCGGGGCGACGATGACCTTGGTCGCCGCGCCCGACGGGCTGCTCACCGGGGTCTACGAGTCGCACGTCGGACGGGCCGAGGGACGCTACCCGCTGGCCGGGCGCTTCGACCCGGCACCGCCCGCCGACGCCCACGCGGCGGTGGGGTGGACGGTGGTGTGGAACAACGAGCTCGGCAACGCCCACTCGGTCACGACGTGGTGCGGCCGCTACGACCCCGACGCCGACCTGCTCCACGCCACCTGGCTGCTGACCGCCGAGGGCGCGGAGCACACGGGATGGTGCTCGACGCGCGTGGGGCAGGACCTGTTCGTCCGCCTGGACGTCGCGGCGCGGCCGCGGGGGAGTGCTCAGGCCGACGCCGCGACGTCGCGGTGACGTGCCGCCGCGTCCGGGCAGGTCCGCCCCGCTCCGGAGGGACCAACGGCCCTCCTGCGCCGGGCGGCGGCGCCCGAGCATGGCCGACATGACCACAGCAGAGGAGTCCACGACCGCACCCGGGGCCGCCCCGTCCGAGATCACCCCGCCCGGGGACGTCCCGTCCGAGGACGCCCCGCTGGACGGGACCGATGTCCGCCCGGAGGCCCCGGCCGCCGAGGGCGCCGACCTCGGCGACGTCCTCGAGCGGGAGCTGCGTCGCGGCGCGGCGATGGTCGACCAGGTCCGCGACCGTCTGCCGGCCCCTGTCCCGGTCTACCTCGGCGTCGCCGCGCTCGCGGTCACCGGTCTCGTGAGCTGGCCCGTGGCCGTGGCGGTGGGCTGCGGCTACGCCGCCTTCCGGCACTGGGAACCCCGACCCAGCGGGGTGCCTGCGCCGATGCCCTCGGCGGGCCGGCGGTGAGCGGCGACGTCGTCTGCGGCGTCAACGGCTCGACGAGCTCGCGGCGCGCCCTCCTCGAGGCCGTGCGCCGGGCCTCCGCGACCGGGGACCGCGTGACCGTCGTGACCGCCTACGACGCCGTCGGCTACTTCTGGGGCGCGCTCGCCTCGCTGCCCGGAGGGAACCTGCTTCCCGTACCGCACCGGAGCGAGGTCCAGGCCGCGGAGGAGGCGACGCTGCGGGCGTTCGTCGGGGAGGTCCTCGGCGACCGGCCCCCTCCGGTCCCGGTCGCGGTCCGTGCGGTGGCCGGCCGTCCCGTCGACGTGCTCGTCCGCGAGTCCGCCGGTGCCGCGCAGCTGATCGTGGGACACGGCACGGACCGCGGGCGTCTGACCTCGGTCGCCGCCGGGTGCGCCCGCCGCGTCCGGTGCCCGGTGGTCGTCGTGGGCACCAGCCCGTCGGCACCGGAGCCCGTGCGGTGACCACCCTGCTCTGGGTCCCGGTGGCCCTGCCACCGGCCCTGATGGTCGTGCTGCTCCTGCTCGACGCCCTCGACCGGCGGCTCCCGCCCGGACACGGTGCCGCCGGCAGGTCCGCCCCACCACCGAGCGGTGATGTCCCCGTCCGGAGCACGGCACGGATCGAGCGGTTCGAGGACGCGCCGGCGACGTGACGGAGCGCTCGCGGTCGCGGTGACCCGGCGCCGGCATGTCCGGATCGGGACGTTCGGCCCTGCCCCGCGGGACCGGGAGCGCGCCACGGTCGACCGGACCGGTCCACGGGCGCCGGGGCGAGCCCGACCACGGACCCGACCACCGACCCCGCCCCCCGAACCGACCCCGCCCACCGACCCCGACACGAACAGGACCCGATGTCTGCTCGACCGCTGCTCCCCGCGTCCCTGCCCGGTGATGATGCCGGACCGACCGACACCCACGACGAGGACGACGCCGTCCCGCACACCATCACGCGGCTGGCCGCCGAGTTCTCCGGCCGGCCCGTCGCGGTGGTGTCGGCCACGGTGCTCCGGTGCCGCCGGGAGCTCGACGCGGTGCCGCCCGGTGCCCTGCCCGAACTCCTCGAGCGGCTCGCCCGCCAGCGGCTGCGGTCGTCGGCCTGAGCGTCGACACCGGGTCCCGCGCGACCGAGAGGACCGGGACCTGTGGGGCCGGGACCGGGGGACGTTCGGTCCTGTCCCGGCGCCGCCGGTGGGCGCAGGTTCTGTCCGGGCCCGCCGTGGAGCCACGGCCGGCGTGGAGGAGAAACGCCGGTCCCCTCGGCGGCGGGCCCACCCGGAGCCCGGGTACCCACGCGGAGCTCACGACCGCGGGAGGTCGGCCGCCGTGGGGTCTGCGGGCCCGTGCCGGCCGGCGGTGCGTGGCGCCGAGACCGCTCGACGGTGTCCTGCACGCCTGGTCGCCCGTGGCTCCGGGTTCGCCGGGCGTCGACCCCCGAGTCCCCCCGCGTGGGACGTGCGGGGGTCGGCGCCCGGTCCGTCGGGACGCCCCCGGGCCGCCGTCGGGGGACCTTCGGCCCCGGGAGCCCGGTCCGGCGGCCCCGTGTCCCCGAGGGTGCCCCGGACCAGGGTCGGACCCATGACGACCAGCACCTGGACGGTCACGGTGACCTTCGACGACGACGGCGCCGCGACCTTCGCGCGCGCCGCCCTCGACAGCGCTCCCGACGACGTGCTCGGCCCGGGCGACGTGCTCGCCTGCGAGGGCCGGGCGGTCCGGTGGCCCGACCACCCGTCGGTGGCGGTCATCGGCCGGCAGGTGGCCGCGGCGCGTGCCCTGGTCGAGCTCGGCCACCGGCTCGGTGACCACGCGATCGACGACGCCTTCGCCAACGCCTACGGCCGCCCGGCCCTCACCTCGCCGGCACCGCGCACCCCCGCGCCGTGACCTCGTCGCTGTTCGCCGCCGTCGTCGCGGTCCTCTGGGTGGCGAGCGGGGTGCTGGCCGCGCTGGTCCTGCTGGGCCGCCAGGGGTACCGCGACCTGCGCTGGTACCTCATCGGGGCCGTGCTCGGCCCCCTCTTCGTCCCGATCGCCGCGGAGCGCGCGGACCGGTCCGTGAGGGTGGTCGACCTCGCCCACGAGCACCCCCGCGCGGTGGGGGCGCCGGTCGTCGTCGGCGTCGACGGCTCGCCCGGGTCCGACCGGGCCGTCCGCCTGGCCGCCCGCCTGTTCGACCCGGCGCGGGTCCCGGTGGTGCTGGTGACGGTGCTGGACCCGGACGCCGCCGGCGACGCGGACGACGGGCGACGGCGGGAGGCCCGCGCGCTGCTGGCCGACCGGGCCGGCTGGTTCGGCGCCGGCGCGGAGCAGGTCGTGACCGAGGTGGTCTGCGGGCAGCCCGCCCGGGGCGTCGAGACGGTGGCCACGGCCCGGGGAGCCGCCCTCATCGTGCTGGGACGACACGGGGCCGGTGGCACTCCGCACCTGCTCGGGGACGTCGCGCACCGGGTGAGCCGGCACGCCGCGATCCCCGTGCTGCTCGCCGAGCGGCCGGACCGCCGGCCCGACGCCGGGAGCGGCGAGGTGGTGGGGGCGACCGACACGGCCGAGGGCGCGGCGACCTCCGGGGGAGGCCGGCGATGAGGGTCCTGGTCGGGTACGCCACGGCGCACGGCTCGACCCGCGAGATCGCCGAGCACGTCGGCGCCCGGTTGGAGCGGTACGGCCTCGAGGTCGACGTCCGGGAGCTCGCCCGCGTCGCCGCGCCGGCGGCCTTCGACGCCTTCGTCCTCGCCAGCGCCGTGCACGGTCAGCGCTGGCTGCCCGAGGCCCGGGCGTTCGTCGCCGAGCACGCCCCCGAGCTGGCCGCCAAGCCGGTCTGGCTCCTGAGCGTCGGGATGCCGGACGCGCTGCGCTGCCCGTGGCGCCTGCTCGCGAGCCTGCAGCCGCCGCTGCTCGTGGAGGAGCTGGCCGACCGGGTGTCCTTCCGCGACCACCTCGTCGTCAGCGGGGTGATCCGCGACGACCACCTGCCGCTCTTCGGGTGGCTGGCGTTGCTCGCCCTCACCCGAGGGGCCGGCGACTACCGCGACTGGGACCGCATCGACGCCTGGGCCGACGGGGTGGGCCGGGTGCTGACCACCCTGCCCGCCCCGACCGGGCGCCGGCGCCGGGCCTCGTCCGGGGCCCGCGCGTGACGGCGGCCCGACCCGTCGCCTTCGCCTCCGACGGGCTCACCTGCCGTGGCCGCCTCCACCGTCCCGCCGGCGGCGCGCCCGCGCCCTGCGTGGTGATGGCGCACGGGTTCTCCGGGACGATGGACGCGCTCCTCCCGTCCTACGCGGAGCGCTTCGTGGCCGGCGGTCTCGCCGTGCTCCTCTTCGACTACCGCCACTTCGGGGAGAGCGACGGCTCGCCGCGACAGCTCGTCGACAGCGCACGCCAACGGGCCGACCTCCGCCGCGCCGTCGAGTTCGCCCGCGGGATGCCCGAGGTCGACGGGGACGCCGTCGCGCTCTGGGGGTCGTCCCTGGGCGGCAGCCACGTCGTCGAGCTCGCCGCCGGTGACCCGTCGATCGCCGCCGTGGTCGCGAACGTCCCCGCTCTGGACGTGTGGCGGGGCCGGGGCGACCTTCGACAGGAGATGGCCCAGCGCGGGCTGGGGCGGCGGGAGGTCGCCCGCGCCACCGCGCGGCTGGTCGGCGCGGCAGTGGTCGACGAGGTGCGGGGGCTCCTGCACCGGCCGCCGCACTACATCGCCGTCTTCGGACCGATGGACCGGGCGGTGTTCAGCGATCCCGGGCTCGCCGGGTGGTTCCGCGATCTCGAGGCGTCCAGCGGCACGTGGGAGAACCGCGTGACCCCGCGCTTCCTCCTCCACGCCCCCCGGTACCGCGCGGGCACCATGGAGCGCATCCGCGCGCCGCTGCTGGTGACCCTCGCCCGCGACGACACGGAGATCTCGTGGCGGTTCGTCGCGGACAGGGCCGCCCGGGCGCCGCGGGGCGAGGTGACGATCCGCCCCGTCGGGCACTTCGACGTCTACCACGGGCGGACGTTCGACGAGGTCGCGTCCGAGCACCTCGCGTTCCTGCGGCGGCACCTCATCGAGGATCGGCGTGCCCCGGGGCGGCCCGTGGCCTCGTCCCGGTGACCCGCAGCCCCGCGACGAGCATGATCGCGGCGGCGACGACGAGGACCACCGGCTGGAGCACGAAGTACCGCTGCATGACCAGCAGCTGGACCGCGATCCACCCCACCTGCAGCACGCCGGCGAGGACGGACGCGGTCGGCGCGAGGTGGTGGCGGCGCAGCTCGAGGACGGCCGCGGCGAGCATCGGCGCCGCCACCACGAGGAGCAGGGCGATGCCGGGCACCAGCCAGCTGGTGAAGGGCGTGCCGGCGAGCCACGCGTCGCTCATGCCGAGCGTGCCCGTCAGCAGGCCGATGCCGCCGTACACCGCGCTCGCCCCGAGCAGGGCCTCGAGCAGCACGAGGACGCGGCGGGCCGCGTCCGCCTCGAGGCGGGGAACGGTGGTCATGGTCGGTCCTCTCCGATCACCCTCGGCCGCGCGAGCAGGCGCGCGACGAGGCCGGCGACGACGGCGCCCCCGACCGCGGCCGCGAAGCCGAGGGGGGTGGGCGTGGTGGCCCGCAGCAGGGCCATGAGGGGGGCGACGGTCACCGCCGCGACCTGGGCGAGCGCCGCGCCGCCGACCGCGATGAGCAGCCAGTCCGGGCCCGCCGGGGTGGTGCCACGGGGGCGCCGCGCCCGGAGCCCGACGGCCACGCCGAGCTGGGCCAGGCCGAGCGCGACGAACGCGGCGCTGCGCGGCTCCGGGTCGCCGACGAGGACGAGGGTGGCGACGGTCAGCGCGGCCACCACCGCGCCCACCACCAGCACCCCGATCCACAGACCGCCGGCGAGCACGGAGGCGCCCGGGCGACGCGGCCCCGTGGCCATCGCCCCCGGCTCCGAGGGCTCGGCGCCGAACGCGACCCCGGGCAGGCCGTGGGTCAGCAGGTTGATCCACAGGATCTGGCCGGGCAGCAGCGGCAGGGCCACCCCGATGAGCGGGCCGGTGAGCATGACGAGGACCTCGGCCAGGCCGCCGGCGAGGGCGTAGGCGAGGAAGCGGCGGACGTTGGTGTGGATGCGCCGTCCCTCGTCCACGGCGGCCACCACCGTGTTCAGGTCGTCGTCGGCGAGCACGAGGTCGGCGGCCTGGCGGGCGACCTCGGTGCCGCGCCGGCCCATCGCGACCCCGATGTCGGCCCGGCGCAGCGCCGGCCCGTCGTTCACGCCGTCGCCGGTCATGGCGACCACCTCGCCGCGCGACTGCCACCCCGCGACGACGTCGAGCTTGCGCTCCGGGCGGCAGCGCGCGACGACGTCGGCGTCGAGCAGCTCGCCGTCGTGGCCCGCGCCGTCGGGGACGGCCACCCGCGCGGGACGTCCCCCCGGCCCGGTGAGCCCCACCTGCGCGGCGACCGTGGCCGCGGTGCCGGGGTGGTCGCCGGTGAGGACCACCGTGCGGATGCCCGCGCGGTGGCAGCCGGCGAGGGCGTCGCGCGCGGCCTCCCGCGGCTGGTCCCGCAGGGCGAGGACGCCCAGGACGTCGAGGTCGTGCGGGACGTCCGCGTCGGCGTCCACCGGCACGGCGCTCCGGCGCCCGGTGGCGACGACGATGACCCGCAGCCCGCGGGTCGCGGCGTCCTCGGCCCACCGCCGCGCGCGGTCGGCGACCCCGGACAGCCCGGGAGGCGGCAGCACGGTCTCGGGAGCGCCCTTCTCGACGACGAGCACGCCGCCCGTCGTCGCGTCGGCCCCGCGGTCCGTCCCGCTGTCGGGCCCGTCGTCGGGCTCGCTGTCGTGCCACGTGGTCATGCGGCGGTGGACCGCGTCGAACGGCACCGCCGCCCGTCGCGGGTGGCGGCCCCGCACCGCGGCGACGTCGATCCCGCGGGAGCGCGCCCAGTCGACGAGCGCGGCCTCGAGGGGGTCGGTGCCCGGCCCGGCGTCGGCGTCGGGGGCGGCCGGGGCGTCGTTGCAGAGGACCGCCGCCCGGGCCAGCTCGTCGAGGTCCTGCTCGGTCCAGGTCTCGGCGACGCGGAGCCGACCCTCGGTGAGGGTGCCGGTCTTGTCGGTGGCGAGCAGGGTGACCGCGCCGAGGGTCTCGACGGCGGGCAGGCTCCGCGCGACGGCGTGCCGGTCGGCCATCCGCCGGGCACCGAGGGCGAGCCCGAGGGTCACCACGACGGGCAGCGACTCGGGCACCGCCGCCACCGCGAGGCTCAGTGCGGTGACCAGCATGAGCACCGGGGGTTCGCCGCGCAGGAGACCGAGCGCGAACACGACCGCGCAGGCGACGACGGCCGTGAGCGCGAGCCACCGCCCGAGGGCCGCGAGCTGCTGCTGCAGCGGGGTGCGCCGCGATCGGGTCCGCACGAGCCCCTCGGCGATGCGCCCCATGGCCGAGGACGGCCCGGTCGCCCCGACGAGGACCTCGCCCCGGCCCCGGGTGACGACGCTGCCCGAGAGGACCTCCGTGCCCGGTCGGTGGGCCTCGACGGGCAGCGACTCGCCGGTGATGGCCGCCTCGTCGAGCTGCAGGGACTCGCCCCACAGGACGGTGCCGTCGGCCGCGAGCACGTCACCGGCGGCCACGGCGAGCACGTCCCCGCCCACGACCTCGCGGGCGGGCACGGTGCGCACCGCCCCGTCCCGACGCACCCGGGCCCGGGCCGCGCCGAGCCGGTCGAGGGCCTCGACGGATCGGTCTGCGCGGATCTCCTGCACGACGCCCACCGTGGTGTTGCCGAGCACGACGAGCAGCACCACGGCGGTGTCGGCGTGGTCGCCGATGGCGGTGGTGACGGCCGCGACCACGAGGAGGACCAGCACCAGCGGGTCCGTCAGCTGCGCGAGCACCCGGCGCGCCGCCGAGCGGCGCGGGGGGCGGGGGAGCTCGTTGGGCCCGTCGCGGGCGAGGCGCAGGGCGGCCTCGGCGTCGGTGAGCCCCTCCCGCAGGGCGGTCGTCCTCACGACGCCCGACGGTGCGCGGGTGTCGCTCCGTGGACCAGGGCCGGAGGTCACGGGCGGGGAGAGCCGCGCAGACCGTCGCGCCGTCGGTCACCCGCGGCCGGGCTCGGGGCCCGGGCCTGGCGGTCCCGTGATCGTCGGGACGTTCGACCCTGTCCGCGCAGGCCCGCAACCTCGATGCTGGGCGGCGTGGACCTCGTCGCGCCGCTCGACCGGCCGGCACCGGTCCCGCCCCTGACCGACCACGGGGCCGTCGTCACGACTCCGGGTCCGTTCCCGCGAACCCGCAGAGCTGCAGTGGAGGAGTGTGCCGTGATCACGGTGTTCCTGGTGGACGACCACGAGGTGGTGCGGCGGGGTGTCGCCGACCTGCTGGACGCCCAGGACGACCTCGAGGTCGTGGGCGGCGCCGGGTCGGTGGCCGAGGCGTTGGCGCGGATCCCGGCGCTGCGCCCGCAGGTGGCCGTGCTGGACGTCCGGCTGCCCGACGGGACGGGGATCGAGCTGTGCCGGGAGCTGCGCTCCCGCATGCCGGAGCTGGCCTGCCTCATGCTCACGTCGTTCACCGACGAGCAGGCGATGTTCGACGCGGTGCTGGCGGGGGCCTCGGGCTACGTCATCAAGGACGTGCGGGGCAACGACATCGTCAACGCGGTGCGGGAGGTGGGCTCCGGGCGGTCGCTGCTGGACGGCCGCGCCGCGTCGGCGCTGATGAACCGCTTCCGCACGCGCACCGAGGCACCGGACCCGCTGGCGGAGCTGACCGCCAAGGAGCGGGAGGTGCTGGGCTACATCGGCGAGGGGCTGACCAACCGGGAGATCGGTCAGCGGATGTTCCTCGCGGAGAAGACGGTGAAGAACTACGTGTCGGCCCTGCTCGCCAAGCTGGGGATGCAGCGGCGGGTGCAGGCGGCGGTCCTGGCCAACAAGGTCAAGAGCGAGGAGACCGGGTGACGGCGGGCGCCGCGCCCGGGATCGTCGTCGGACTCGACGGGTCGGAGGGCTCGGACGCCGCCCTCGACCACGCCTGCGACGAGGCCGCGCTGCGCGGCCTCGCGCTGACCGGGGTGATCGCCTGGACGCCGCCGGATCTGTGGATCACGTCGCAGGGTGTGGTCCCGGACGCCCACCACCTGCACCAGGCCGCCGTGGAGGTCGCGCGGAGCCAGGTCGACCGTGTCCTCGCCGCGCGGGCGGCGCGCGGCGCGCCGACGCCGGAGGTCGTCGTGGAGGCGGCGTCCGGCCCCGCGGCCGTGGTGCTCGAGCGCTACGCCCACCGCGCCGCGATGCTCGTCGTCGGCCATCGCGGGCGCGGCGCCGTGGCGAGCCGTCTCATCGGCTCGGTCGGCCTGAGCTGCGTGGTGCACGCCCCTTGCACGGTGGTCGTCGTCCGCCCGCCCGCCGCCTGACGCCTCACGCGCCGTCGGCCGCGGCCGCGAGCAGGCGCAGCTCGTCCCCCGTCCGGACCCGCGGGACCAGTGACGCGCGCCGCCGGTGCGGCGGACAGGGCCCCACGCGCCCGATCGGCGGGACCGTCGGCCCGGGACCGGGTGCCGCTCGTTCCTGCCGCCGGCCCGTCCCGGACCCGAGGCTCGCGGCGACGCCGCGCGCGAGACCCGAGGAGCACCCATGACCTTCGACGACCGCGACGACGCCGGGCACCGCCTCGCGCGGCACCTGCGCCACCTGGCCGGGCAGGACGTGGTGGTCCTCGCGCTGCCGCGCAGCGGGGTCCCGGTCGCCGCCGTCGTCGCCCGCGCCCTGGACGCGCCCCTGGACGTCCTCGTCACCCGCACCCTCGGGGTGCCGTTCCAGCCCGGGGTCGCCATGGGCGCGATCGGCGAGGACGGAACTCGGGTGCTCGACGAGGACGTCGTCCGTGCGGTCGGTGCGGGCGAGGCGGAGCTGACCGAGGTCGAGCGCCGGGAACGTGTCCTGCTCGAGCAGGCGCTGCGCCGCTACCGCTCGGCGCGGACCCGTGAACCCCTCGCGGGCCGGGTCGCCCTGATCGTCGACGACGGCGCGGTCGCCCCCGCGACCGTGCAGGTCGCCTGCCGGATCGCCCGCGCGCGGACCGCGGCGCGGGTCGTCGTGGCCGTCCCGGTCTGCGCCGACGACGCCCTCGCCACCCTCCGCCGGGATGCCGACCAGCTCGTCGTCATCGATCGGCTCCGGCAGTTCCACGTCGTCGGCGAGGCCTACGCGGACTACCCGCTCGTGGACGACGACGAGGTCGTGGCGCTGCTGTCCGGGAGCGACGCGGTCCGGCGGGTCCGCCCGCTGGACGGGGAGCCGACGGCGACGATCGCGGTGGACGTGGACCGCCTCCGCGTCCCCGGGCACCTCACGGTCCCGGTGGACGCGCGCGGGCTGGTCGTGCTGGCCGCGGCGAGCGGCAGCAGCCGCTTCGACGCCCGGCAGCGCGCGACGGCCCGGGCCCTGCGGGCCGCCGGGCTCGCCACCCTGGTCGTCGACCTGCTCACCCCGCGTGAGGAGATCGTGCGAGACTGCGTGTTCGGCACCGACGTGCTCGCGACCCGCCTCGCCGGCGTGGTCGCCGACACCCGGCGGCGCGACGTGTGCCGGGACCTCCCGGTCGGCGTCCTCGCCGAAGGGGCGGCCGCGGCCGCCGCGCTCGTGGTGGCGGCGCGGCGCACCGACGTCGCCACGGTGGTGTCCTGCGACGGCCGGCCCGACCTCGTCGCGCGGTGGCTCCCACGCGTCACGGCACCCGTCCTGCTGGTGGTCGGCGACCGCGACCCCGCGCTCGCCGACCGCCATCGCGACGCGCGGGCGGCGCTGGGCGGGGACAGCCGGCTGCGCGTGGTCACGGGGTCGGGGCGCACGGAGACCACCGACCTCGCCGCGGACACGCCGTCGCCGCTCGACCTCCCGACCCGGCCCGTCGAGCTGGCCCGCGAGTGGTTCGTCCGGACCCTCTCCCGGTCCGCCGCCCCGTCCGCGCCACCCCTGGCGGTGGCGCCGTGACCGCCGGGCCGGACGGGACCCGGCGGCGCGCCACGAAGCGGTCCGCGAGGACGCCGGGCCGGTCGCCGCGCCCGCGCCGCACCGTGACGTTCGCCGACCGCGCCGACGCCGGACACCGGCTCGCCCGCCGGTTGACGCACCTGCGGGACGCCGACCCCGTCGTCCTCGCGCTCCCGCGGGGCGGGTTCCCGGTCGCCGCCGAGGTGGCCCGGGAGCTCGGGGCACCCCTCGACGTCGTCCTCGTGCGCAAGCTCGGCGTGCCGTTGCAGCCGGAGCTCGCGATGGGGGCGGTCGGCGAGGGCGATGTCCTCGTGCTCAACCCGGCGATCGTGGACCACGCCGGTGTCGGGGAGACCGAGCTCGCGGAGATCGTCGCGCGGGCACGGGACGAGATCGCCCGGCGCCGGCGGCGGTTCCGGCCGGACCGGGACCGCGTGCCGCTGGCGGGCCGCACGGCGCTGCTCGTCGACGACGGCATCGCGACCGGCGCCACGGCGCGGGCGGCGTGCCGGGTCGTGCGGGCGCAGGGGGCGACGCGGGTCGTGCTCGCGGCGCCCGTCTGCCTCGCGAGCACCGCGGACGACCTGCGCGCCGAGGTCGACGAGCTGGTGTGCCTGGAGACCCCGGAGGAGTTCTTCGGGGTGGGCATGTCCTACGCGGACTTCGCGCAGGTCACGGACGACGAGGCGGTGGAGATCCTGCGACGGGCGATGCCGCCGCCGCGCCGCGGGGCGTGAGCCGGCGCGGTCCTCACGGTGCGTCGGCGCCGCCCGACGCCTCGACCGACCCGGCGTCGGCGGTCGCCGAGCCCGCGACCGCCTCGGTGACCGCCCGGGTCACGCCGCTCGCGTCCCCGGCCCGGGTGCGCAGGGCCGCGGCCATCGCGCTGATCAGCTCCGTGACCGCCTCCCGCAGCTCGGGGTCGGCGACGAGGCGGGGGTCGGCGTGCTCGAGGGCGTGGCGCAGGTCGTCGGAGAACATCGAGAAGATGGAGGTGATCGCGGCCCGCCCGCGCGGCGTCAGCTCGACGAGGAGACGGCGCCGGTCCCGCGGGTGAGCACGCCGTGACACGAGGTCGGCCTGCTCCAGGCGGTCGAGCAGGGAGGTGGCGGCTGCGGGGGAGAACCCGGCGCGGGCGGCGACCACCGACGGCGACTGGGGTCCGTCGTGGAGGAGGTGCCCGAGCACCGCGGCCTCGGTGGTGCTGACACCGACCGCGGCCGCCATCGTCCGGCGGTAGCTGTCGGTCGCGACGATCAGTTCACGGACGCGGCGGGCCAGTTCGTGCATCCGGATCGACTCCGACGGTCGCGGACGGGGCTCGCACGACCGTAGCCGTTCCTCCCGCCGTGGCCCCATCCGTGTGGTCGACGGGGATCGGGACCAAGGTCTCTGGCGCCGCGCGCGGCGCGGGGCACACACTGCGCGTCCGTCGCGGACCGTCCGCCCGGATCGTTCGCGCGTCGGACGATCGCGCCGTCGGACTGCTCGGCGAAGATGCGACGGACGGTGTCTGCCCGTGGCGAGCGCCCGGTCCCTAGCGTCATCACCACCCCGGCGGGTCCACGACGTCCTGATCCCCCGGGGACCTGCCGCCGGTGGTCGAGCCCCCCGAGACCACCGGCGGCTCCCCCTCTCACGACGGGATCGTCGGATGTTCCTCGAGATGCACGGCATCGACTGCGCCCACTGCGCCCGGACGGCCTGGGCCTGGGTCGACGACCGTCTGTGGCCCTGCGGCTGCCCAGCGGCCGCCCTCGGTGCGGACGCCGAGGCGCCGGCCCTCCTCGTCCCGCGACGGGCCGTCCCCGCGAGGCCCCGGCCGGCCCCGGGCACGGCCGTGCCGGCATGAGCGCCTCGAGCGGCGGGTCCCCCCTGCCGACCCCGCCGCTGTGCGAGCGCTGCTGGTTCCCGGTCCGCCCGGGCGAGCCCGTGCGGCGGCGTCTCGTCCGGTCGCCGGACGGGGGCGTGGAGGCCGGCTGGGAGCACGCCGGCGCCGGCGTGCCGTGCACCCCGCAGCAGCCGGTCGTCGAGGACGCCGCCTGACCACCGTCAGGGCCGGTCACGGCCGGTCAGGGCCGGAGACGCCCCATCTCCTGCTGGATCCGCTCCTCGGTGACCGGGTCGGGGCGGTAGACGTCCCAGGCGTTCGCGGCGAGCCCGACGCCCCACCCCAGGATGGGGAAGATCGGCCAGAACAGCGCCGCTCCCGTGAACGCCCAGATGACGACGAGCATGCTGTTCACGAGCACGTAGACGAGCACGTGGGTGCGGAAGTCGGCGCGCTTGCGCAGCCGTGTGATGGCCCGCTCGCGCAGCTCGTCCGGTGACGGGTCCGACGTGCTCCCACCGTCGCCGTCGGTGCGCTGGTCGTGCGTGGTCATGGGGGTCTCCTCTCCTCCTGGCGGCAGGTTGCGGGCGTCCCGTGGAGCGGAGCAGGGTCGCAGGGTCCGGCCGTGCGCGCGGCTCGTCGTCGCGGCCCGGGACCAACGGCCCGCGCACGGTGCCCGCTCGGGCCGTTCGGCGGCGGATCTGGGCCGGAGAGCCCCTGGTCCGGGCCGCGGCGAGCGGTGGGCTGACCGTGAGGGCGTCCGCTCCGGGCGCCCGACCGGTCGAGGAGGAACCGTGCTCGAGAAGATGACCGACGTCCCGCCCGAGATCGTCGCCGTCCGCGCGGCCGGGGTGCTCACCCGCGGGGAGTACGACGCGGTCGTGCTGCCGATGCTGCAGGAGACCGAGGGCACGGAGCGCCGGATGCGCGTGCTCTGCCAGGTCGAGGACGACTACACCGGGCTCACCCCGCCCGCCCTGTGGGAGGACCTCCGTCTCGGCGTGCGCGCGATCGGGCGCTTCGCGGCGTGCGCGGTCGTCACCGACATCTCCTGGATCCGCACCGCGAGCCGTCTCGCCGCCTTCGCGGTGCCCTACCCGCTGCGGGTGTTCGGCCTCGCCGAGCGCGAGGACGCGGTGGCGTGGCTGCTCGCGCAGCCCGAGGCGGCGCACATCCGGACGCGGACCGACCCGGGGACCGGCGTGGTCGTGGTCGAGGTCGACCGCCCGCTGCGGACCGCCGACATCGAGGCCCTGGCCGCCGCCGTCGACGGCGAGCTGGCCTCCACGCCGGAGCTGCGCGGCCTGGTCCTGCACGCCCCCGGCGTGCCGGGCTGGGAGAACGTCGCCGCGCTGTGGCGCCACCTCGGCTTCGTGGCGGGCCACCAGCGCCGTCTGCGGCGCCTGGCGGTCGCCGTCGACGGCAGGGTGCCGTCCGTCGGCGCGACGATCGCCGACCGGGCGCTGCACCCGGTCGTCCGCCACTTCCCCTCCGCGGAGCTGGACGCGGCGATCGCCTGGGCCGCGGCCGAGGACGCGCGGCAGGACGGCGAGGTGTCGGCCGGCGCCGGCGGCTGACGGACCGGGACCGGAGGTCCCCGCGGGCGGGGACCCTCGGCCCGTCGTTCGGCCCTGCCGGTGCCCGCCCGCCCGCCGGACCGTGGTCGCGAGCGGGGCGCCGACGGGGCCGCGGCCCCCCCGAGGACGGGAGACGGACATGTTGCGCAGGATCCCGGGGCTCCCGGACCGGATCGCGGCGTTCGACGCCGTGGGCCGGATCTCGGCGGACGACTACGCCGCCACGGTGGAGCCGCTCCTGACCGAGGCCGAGGGGGAGGGGCGCCGGCTGCGGATCCTGGTGCGGATGGGGCCGGAGTACGAGGGCTTCACCGCGGGTGCCGTGTGGGGCAAGGCCGAGGCGTGGATGCGCCACCCGCGGCTGTGGCGCTCCATCGAGGGCTACGCGCTCGTCAGCGACATCGGGTGGGTCGACGAGTTCGCCCACCTCGCGAGCTTCCTCGTCTCCTTCCCGATGCGGGTCTTCGGCCTGGACGGCTTCGACGAGGCCGTCACCTGGCTCGCGGAGCTGCCGCACACCGCCGGCGCGACCCACGACGAGGGCCCCGCCCCGGCCGCCGCACCGTGAGGCGCGGCTGACTGCACGGCGCCGCCGACGACCCCGGGAGGACGACGTTGAGCACCACCGCCGAGCGACCGGCGACCGGGGTCGTGCGGCCCCTGGGGGACCTGCGCGCCACCGACGCCGAGGAGGTCGGGGGCAAGGCCGCCCACCTCGGCGAGCTGATCGCCGCGGGCCTCCCGGTGCCCGACGGGTTCGTGCTCCCGGCCGACGGCTACCGGTCCGCGATGGAGGCCGCCGGCGTGCGCGCCGCCCTGGCCGACGGCCACGCGGAGGCGCTCACGGCGCCGCCCGACCGCCTGCCCGACCTCTGCGCGGCGCTCGCCGACCGCGTCCACGCGGCGGGGATGCCGCCGGCGCTCGCCGAGCACGTCCACGCGGCGTGGAAGGCTCTCGGCGAGCCCGTGGTCGCGGTGCGCTCGTCGGCGGTCGGCGAGGACGGCGCGCAGGCGTCGTTCGCCGGCATGAACGCCTCCTTCACCAACGTCCGGGACGGCGACGAGCTGGCCCGGCGGATCGTGGACTGCTGGGCGTCGCTGTTCGGCGCGCGGGTCGTCGCCTACCGCGCGGCCCGCGGGTTCCGCAGCGAGCCGGCCATCGCGGTCGTCGTGCAGGCGATGGTGCCGGCCGACCGCGCCGGCGTCGCCTTCACCGCCGACCCCCGCACCGGCGAGCGCGGACGCGTGCTGATCGAGGCCGCGCTCGGCCAGGGCGAGGTGGTGGTCGGCGGCACGGTCGAGCCGGACACCTACGAGGTCGACGCGGAGGGCCGGCTGCGCGCGATGCGGGTCGGCACCCAGACCCACGAGGTCGTGCGGGGACCCGACGGCGCCGACGTCACCGTGCCCCTCGACCCGGCTCGCGGCACCGCACCCGTCCTGCACCCCGACGAGATCGTCGCGGTCGCGGCCCTCGCCCGGCGGGTGGAGGCGCACTACGGGCGGCCGCAGGACGTGGAGTGGGCGTTCGCCGGGGAGCGCCTGTGGCTCGTCCAGGCCCGCCCGGTCACGACCGGCCTCGACGTCGGCGCGGGCGACCGTGCCCCGGTCCTGCTGCGCGGCCTCCCGGCGGCGCCGGGTCGCGGCAGCGGGCCGGTCCGGGTCCTGCGCACCGCCGAGGAGGGCGCCGCGCTGGCGCCGGGAGAGGTGCTGGTCGCCCCGCTGACCAACCCCGACTGGTTGCCGACCCTGCGGCGCGCGGCGGCGATCGTCACCGACACCGGGGGCGCGACGTGCCACGCCGCGATCGCCGCGCGCGAGCTCGGGGTGCCGTGCGTCGTCGGCACCCGTGACGGGACGACCGTGCTGACCGACGGCCGGGTCGTCACCGTCGAGGGCAGCACGGGCGAGGTCCTGGCCGGCGTGGTCGCCGGGGAGGGCACCGCGGACGGCCTCGGGGCGGGCGTCGTCGCCACCCGGCCCGGAGGCGTGGTGGCGCGCACGGGGACGGACGTCGCCGAGGTGCCCCCGGCGGCGCCGGCCGGCGAGGCCCCGGCCCTCGGCACGGAGGTCCACGTCAACCTGGCCCTGCCCGAGGCCGCGGAGCGCGTGGCGGCCCGACCGGGCGTCGACGGCGTCGGGCTGCTCCGGGCCGAGTTCCTCCTGACCGCCGCGCTCGGCGGCGTGCACCCGCGGGAGGTGGTGGCCCGCGGGGAGCAGGAGGCGTTCGTCGACCGGGTGGCCGCGTCGGTCGGGACCATCGCCCGGGCCTTCGCCCCGCGCCCGGTGCTCTACCGGACCACCGACCTGCGCAGCAACGAGTTCCGGGGCCTGGTCGGGGGCGACCGCCACGAGCCGGTGGAGAGCAACCCGATGATCGGCTTCCGCGGGGCCTACCGCTACCTGCGCGAGCCGGAGGTGTTCGCCCTCGAACTGCGCGCCCTCGCCCGCGTCCGGGAGCAGTCGCCGAACGTGCACGTCATGCTGCCCTTCGTCCGGACCCGCTGGGAGCTCGAGGCGTGCCTCGAGCTCGTCGACGCCGGACCGCTCGGCCGGGAGCGGGGCCTGCAACGGTGGCTGACCGCCGAGGTGCCCTCGGTCGTCCACCGGCTGCCGGAGTACATCGCCGCCGGCATCGACGGGGTCTCGATCGGCAGCAACGACCTCACCCAGCTGATGCTCGGCGTCGACCGGGACAGCGAGCGCTGCGCCGAGGTGTACGACGAGGGCGACGCCGCGGTGGTCGACGCCATCGAACGGATCATCCGCACCGCGCGCGATCGCGGGGTGCCGACGTCGCTGTGCGGCCAGGCGCCGACGCGCCGGCCGGAGTACGCCGAGGTGCTGGTCCGGGCCGGGATCGACGCGGTGTCGGTCGACCCGCACGCCGTCGACGCGGTGCGGGTCGCCATCGGCCGCGCCGAGCGGCGCGTGCTGCTCGACGCCGCGCGGGGCCGGGGCTGACCCCGGGCCCTCCGACCCGCTCCCGACCCGTCCGCCCGGGGCGGTCGACCGGGTCCGAGGACCCTGCCGCGCGCCGGCCGGTCGGGACACCGTCGCCGCATGACTCCCCACGCCACGGACCACCGCGTCCCGCACGGCGGACCCGCCGCCCGCGTCGCCCCGTGCGTCGTGAGCGACCTGGAGACCGACCTGGAGGCGGGCGGGTCCCGCCCGGGGCCATGAGACGCCGCGACGTCGCCGCCGGCCTCCTCGTGCTCGCGGCGGTGCTGGTGTGGCTGCTGGGCACCACGACGGTGCTCGCGCCGTTCGACGGGGTGCGCGGGTCGGCGCTGCTGGTCACGGCGCTCGGCGTGGCGGCCGAGGTCGTCGGTGGGGCGTGGCGCGGCCGGATCTCGCCGGCAGCGATGCGGGGCCCGGCCGCGCTCGGCCTGGTGACGGCGATCGTCGCCGTGGTCACGGTGGTGTCCGGCAGTCCTGCGGGCCTGTTCGTGCTCGTGCTGCTGACGGTGGTGCTGTGGATGCTGGCGACGCTGCGCCACCTGACGGGTCCGCGGTAGCGCCGCGCTTCAGGAGTCGGTGTCCGCGCCGTCCGTCCGGGCGGTCGCTGTGGGCTCGGTGGGCTCGGTGGGCTCGGTCTCGGTCGGCTCGGTCGGCTCGGTCGGCTCGGTCTCGGTCTCGCTCGGCTCCGTCGGTGCGGTCGGTGTCGGTGCAGTCGGTGTCGGTGCGGTCGGTGCGCTCGGGGTGGGGCGCTCCGTGGTGGACGGGGCCGACGGGGTCGATGGGGTCGCGGACGGGCGGGTCGCGCGCGGCTCGCCGGGTTCCCCGGTGGTCGTATCGGCGTCGGCCGGCGCCGGCTCGACCGCCCCACCGGGGGCCGACGATCGGGTCGCGGCGACGGGGGAGACGTCCGCGGTCCGGGGGGTCGCCCGGACACTCGTCCGTGGGTCCGGCGCGCTCGGCCGGTGCGCCGTGGTGCTGCTCGGCGCGGCGACGGCGGGGCGACCGGGCGGGGCCACGAGGGCGGACCCGCCCGGGGCCGGGTGCCCGAGGAGGGCCCCGGCCGTCGACGCGCCCAGCACGAGCCCGCCGAGCACCGCGACCGCACCGATCGCGCGGGCGAGGCGGCGCCGTGCCCGCAGGCTCGTCGCGGCGACGTCGGGGCCGCCCCGGGACGCGGCCGTGATCGCGGCCAGCGTCGAGGCCACCTCGACGGCGTCGGGACGCTGCTCCGGCGCGACCGCCGTCATGCGCCGGCCCAGCGCCCGCAGGGCGCGTGCGCCGGGCGAAAGGGGCCGGCGCACGGGGGCGTCGAGGAGCACGCGGCCCAGCGCGTGGACGTCGGCGGCGGGACCGGTGTGCCCGGTGGCCTGCTCCGGTGCGCGGAAGGGGGTGGCGTCGGCGAGCCCGGACCACTGCTCGACCAGGCCGGCGACGCCGCACTCGGCGACGACCGGGTGGCCCCCGCCGAGCAGGACCCGGGCCGGGGTGAGCGCCCCGTGGACCGCACCGCGACGGTGCACCTCGGCGAGGATGCCGGCCACGGCCCGGACGAGGTCGGCGAGCTCGGGCACCGTGCAGCGCGTCGCCAACCGCTGCTCGAGCGTCGGCCCCGGGACGCGCTGACAGACCAGGAAGAGCTCGCCCGCGTGCACCCCGCCGTCGTAGAGCTCGGCCAGCCCGGGCCGGTGCAGGTGCAGCCGGGCCGTCGGCGCCGCGGGCAGCATGGGCTCGCGGTCGGTGCCGGGCGCGGGCGCGACGAGGACGAGGGCGACCGCGCGTTGCAGGCGCGTGTCCCACCCCTCGTGCACGCGCCGCCGAGGGTCGGCGGTCAGCAGATGCCCGAGCCGGTAGCGGTCGCCGACGAGGGAGGCGTCGGCGGTCGCCGACTCCGTCGCGGCCGGCTGCTCGACCAGGTGCACGACGAGCCCCCTCACGATCGGTGCCGGCGAGCGTGGCCGGGCGTCGGAGGGGGCGACACGGTCGCCGGCACCCTCCCGGGCGGGACGGGATACCGGGCCAGGGCAGGCCGTTCGTCCCTGGAGGCACACCCCGGCCCGCCAGAGCATCGGCCCCGGAGGTGGAGATCATGGCAATCACCCGACGAGCGCCCATGACCTCGGGCGACGTGTTCCGGCAGTTCGACCGCATGTTCGAGGACTGGATGCGGGCGTTCCCCGCCCGTGCGTGGGACCGGCCGGCGCTGCAGGCTCCCGAGGAGATCATCAAGGTCGACGAGTACCGCGAGGACGGCGACCTCGTGATCAAGGCGGAGATCCCCGGCATCGACCCGGAGAAGGACCTGCGCCTGACGATCGACAACGGGATCCTCGACCTGCGGGCCGAGCGCAGGATCACCGAGGACACCGAGGACAAGGGCTACCACCGGCACGAGCTGCGCTACGGGACGTTCGCCCGCCGGCTGCCCCTGCCGGAGGGGGTGGATCCGGCGGGCGTGACCGCGTCCTACACCGACGGCATGCTCTCGGTCCGGATCCCGATGCCGGCGCTGGAGAAGGGCCCCGAGCCCACGACCATCCCCATCGAGAAGGGCTGACAGGCCGCGCTGCTCCGGGGTCGGGTCGCCGATCGGCGGCCCGACCCCGGCGTGCGCCGGCCCCGCACACCTGTCAGGTCGCCCCCGCCCGGCCCGGGGCGTCGCGGGGGAGGTCGCCGGACAGATCGCGGCGGGCGGCGTCGAGGACCACGTCTCCGGTGCGGTCGTCGACGAGCGGGCCGGCGTCGACGAGCGGGCCGGCGGGGAGCCCGCCCCCCGGTCGGACGGCGAGGCGGTGCGGCCGCCTGACCTCGTCGTCGCCGATCCCGACCCGCTCCGCGGTCCGGTGTTCGAGGTGTTCGAGGTGCTCGAGGCGCGCCTCCACCCGCCGCACGAGCTCGACCAGGTCGTCGAGGCGGCTCAGCACCGCGTCCACCGCCGCTGCCGCGTCCTTGTCCATCTCCGACCACCGCTCTCCGCCGACTACAGGTAGGGCGCCGACGCCGGCCGGGCCTCGCGCTGCTGGTTCGCCTCCTGCCGCAGCCGCTCGAGCTGCGAGCGCTGGGCCACCTGCTCGGCGGCGAACGCCATCTGGGCACCCTGGAACAGGCCCTCCAGCCACCCGACGAGCTGGGCCTGGGCGATCCGCAGCTCCAGGTCGCTCGGCACCTCGTCGGCGGGCAGGCCGACGTCGAGGGCCCGGAGCTCCGCCCGCAGCTCGGGCCCGAGGTGGGCGACGAGCTCGTCGACGGCGTGGGTGCGCAGGTCCCGGACCCGCTGCCGGGCACCGTCGTCGAGCGGGGTGTCCCGGACCTCCTCGAGCACCTTGCGGATCATGGTGCCGATCCGCAGGAGCGGTCCGGCGTCGATGACCTCCCGCTCGGGTCCCGCGGCGGGCTCGGGCCCGGCCCGCACCGCACGCGGCACGGACGGGGCCGCGGCGGCCGGCGGGGCGCCGTCCCGGGACCAGCGCCGGGTGTCGTGGACGACGGGACCCGCGACCGGCGCGCCCGTGGCGGCACCCGCGGCCTCGCCGTGGGCGTCCGTGCCCTGGTCCTCGCTCCGGCTCGTGACCACGTCTCCTCCAGGCGTTCGTCGACCGCTGCGAGCCTCCGCCCCGCCGCGGGCCCGGGACCAGGGGCGGACGGCCCCTCCTGCCGGGACGTCCCGGCGTCACACCGCGACCGGGCGCCACGGCCCGGGCGGCCGCGCCGGGCGGGGGCCCCGGCCCGTCATGCGCCCGGCTCCCGGCGAGGCCGCCGCGGGCCCCCGTGCCACCACCAGTCCGGTGGTGGCGGCGCGTCGGGCGCCGGGACCCGTCGTGGCGTCGTGTCCGAGGGGGTGGCGGGCGGGCCGGGGGAGGACGTCGCCGCGTGGCGGAGGAGGTCCTCCACCTCGGTGCGGGAGACCGTGCCGATCACCGTGCCGTCGTCCACGACGACGAGCCGGCCCTGCGGGACCGCGAGATCGCCGAGGAACCGGGCGAGCGCGTCGCCCGGACGCACCGTCGTCAACCGGGACGCCGGTACGGGCGCGGGCCGACGGGCGCGCCGGTCGTCACGGCCGCCTCCGAGGAGCCGGAGCCTCGCCGGCGGCACGTAGCCCGCCGGCTCGCCGGCCGGATCGGTCAGCAGGACACCCGCGATCGCGGCGCGCGGTGTGCCCGCCGCCGCGACGAGCGCCGCGGGGGAGCCGTCCGCGGCGACGACCACCGGCGCGGCCGTGGCGGCCTCGCCGACGGTGATGCCGTCGAGGGCGCGCCCCTGCCGGGCACGGCGCTCCTCCTCGACGGCGGCCACGCCGACGAACCAGCCGATGAGGGCGAGCCACAGCCCGCCCGGGCCCGCCCCGAGGGCGAGGACGACGCCGCCCGCCACGAGGAGGGCGGCGAGCACCCGGCCGGCGTGCGCCGCGGTGATCGCGGCCGCCCACCGGTCGCCGCGCCGCGCCCAGAGCGCCGCCCGCAGCACGCGCCCGCCGTCGAGGGGTGCGGCCGGCAGGAGGTTGAACACCGCCAGCACGATGTTCACGAGGGCCAGCTCGGCGAGGACCGCGTGCACGAGGTCGGCCACCACCGGCCGCGTGAGCACGGCGACCAAGCCGAACAGCCCGGCCAGCGCCGCGCTGACCACGGGCCCCACCGCCGCGATCCGCAGCTCCGGCCCCGGTCGCTCGGGCTCGCCGCGCATGCGGGTCGTGCCGCCGAGCAGCCACAGCGTGATGCCCTCGATCCCCACGCCCGAGGCTCGCGCGACCAGCGCATGGGCCACCTCGTGCGCGAGGAGCGACGCCATCAGCAGGAGCGCGACCGACACCCCGGCGAGCGCGTACGCGAGCGAACCCTGCCCGGGCGCGAGCAGCGGGAGCTCCGAGCGCGCCATGACGATCGCGAGCAGCGCGACGATGCCCAGCACGCTCCAGTGCGCGGCGACGGGCACGCCGGCCACGCGGCCGAGCGGGACCATCCCCGGGCCGGGCCGTGGGTGCCGGCGGGCGTGCCCGGCCGTCACCGCACTCACGGACGCGGCCAGGGCATCGGGCCGTCCGCCGCCGGGGCGCGGTCGCCGGAGCACAGCACGTCCGCCGGGGCGACGGCCGTCACGGCGTCTCCTCCGGGGCGAGCCGGAGCAGGCCGATGGGGTTGCCGTCCGGGTCGGCGAACATGGCGACCTCGCCCCGCTCGCCGATCGACGCCGGACCCATGATCCGGCTCCCGCCGAGCTCCTCGGCGCGGGCGAGCGACTTCTCGAGGTCGTCGACGCGGACGTACACCGTCACCCACGGCGGCACGCCCTCGGGGGTCTGCATGATGCCGCCCCCGATGCCGGCGGCCGTGCCGGTGGAGACCAGGCTGTAGCCGTGCTCCTCGGGCGTCACCGACCAGCCGAAGAGCTCGCCGTAGAAGCGGCGGGAGCGCGCGCCGTCGGCGCCGCCGATCTCGAAGTGCAGGACCGGGCTGCTCATGGCGTCTCCTCGTGCGTGGTCGTGGGTCGTCGCCGGCTCGTCACCGGCTCGTCGCCCTCCACGGTCGCGCCGGGCCCGGGGGCGGACAGGGGCCGCGGGTCCCGCCGCGGCCGAGTCGGAGGTCCCTGGACCGGTGCCCGCCCGGCGGGACGCTCGGGCGACGGCACCGTCGACGAGGAGGTCCGGGATGCAGGCGCGGGTCGGGAACTGGTTGATCGTGGAGGGGCTGACCGACGAGTCGCCGCGGCGGCAGGGGGAGATCGTGGCCGTCGACCACGCGGACGGCAGCCCGCCGTTCTGGGTGCGGTGGCTCGACGACGACCACCGCAGCCTCGTCTTCCCCGGGCCGGATGCGCGGGTCGAGGAGCACCCCCACCACCCGGCGGTGCGTGGCGTCACGTGACCGGCGGCGACGCCGGCCCGGACCGCGCTCGCGCGCCGGGCCGGGCGGTGTTGCCGAGAACGACCCGGCGCGTCACCCGCGCTCGTGGTCGACCAGGCCGAACCGTCGGCGACCGGTGCGCCGTCAGCCACCGCTCAGGACACGGCGACGCTCGGCGTACTCGTCGGCGTCGATCTCGCCCTGCGCGAACCGCCGGTCGAGGATCTCGCGGGCCTCGGCGCGCGGCCCCGGGCCGGCGGGCGTCGCCCCGCCCGGCGCGACGCGCAACCAGCGCACGACGCCGACGACGATCGCCACGACCAGCACCCACCACAGCACGGCGCTGACGCCCATCAGCGGGATCATCCACCCGCCGCCCCAGCCGTAGCCCCACATCACGGTGTCCTCCTCGCCCCATCCGGTGTCGAGCGACGGTTCCGCGCGGGCGTGGCGCGCGGCAGCGGCGGAGGACCCGGCGGGGAGCGACCATCGACACGTCCGCACGGGCCCGCCGGCCCTGTCCGCTGGCGCCGGGGCCCGAGGACCGTGCCGACGACCGAGCGGGGGAGGAGAGCGCATGCGCGCGTTCCGCGTGACGCGCCCGGGCCCGGCCGCCGGGGGGCCGCTCGAGCCGGTGGACGAGCCGGTGCCCGAGCCCGGGCCCGACGAGCTGCTCGTCGCCGTCCTGGCGTGCGGGGTGTGCCGCACGGACCTGCACGTGGCCGAGGGGGACCTGCCCGTGCACCGACCGGGGGTCGTCCCGGGGCACGAGATCGTCGGGCAGGTCGAGCGGGTCGGCCGGGACGTCACGGGCTTCGCCCCCGGCGACCGCGTCGGCATCGCGTGGCTGCGCCGCACCTGCGGAACCTGCCGGTACTGCCGGCGCGGCGACGAGAACCTCTGCCCCGCCTCGCTCTACACCGGGTGGGACGCCGACGGCGGCTACGCCGAGTACGCGACCGTGCCGGCCGACTACGCCCACCGCCTGCCCGGCGGCTACACCGACGTCGAGCTGGCCCCGCTGCTGTGCGCCGGCATCATCGGCTTCCACGCCCTGCGCCGTGCCGAGCTGCCCGAGGGCGGGCGGCTGGGGGTCTACGGGTTCGGCGGCAGCGCCCACCTCGCCAGCCAGGTCGCCCTGGCCCAGGGGGCGACGGTGCACGTCATGACCCGCAGCCCCGACGCCCGGGCGCTCGCGCTGCGGCTGGGCGCGGCCTCCGCGCAGGGCGCCGCCGACCCGCCCCCGGAGCCCCTCGACGCGGCGATCCTCTTCGCGCCGGCCGGCGAGCTGGTGCCGCCCGCCCTCGAGGCCCTCGACCGGGGCGGCACGCTCGCCCTCGCCGGCATCCACCTCACCGACGTCCCGGTGCTCGACTACCAGCGCCACCTGTTCCAGGAGCGCTCGCTGCGCAGCGTCACGTCGAACACCCGGGCCGACGCGCGGGAGTTCCTGCGCATCGCCGGCGAGCACCACCTCGAGGTCACGACCGTGCCCTACCCCCTCGACGCGGCCGCGGCGGCGCTCGCCGACCTCGCGGCCGACCGGGTCACCGGCGCGGCGGTCCTCGTGCCCTGATCAACGCGGGCCGTCGGGGCCGGGCCGCCGGGACCGTGGGCCCTGCCGCGGGCCACGCCCCCGCCGGCACCGTGTGGGGGAGACCGGGCGGGTGGAGGGGACGTGGTGGCCATGGCGGGTGGGGACGCGGGACGTGTGGTGGTGGGGCTCGACGACTCGGTCGGGGCCCGGGCCGCCCTCCGGTACGCGCTCGAGGAGGCCCGCCGGCGCGACGGGACGCTCGAGGTCGTCACCGCCTTCGTCTCGCCCGAGCGCCTGGCGGTGCTGGCGCGCATCCCGGTGGTCGCCGAGCGGGCCGAGGTCGCGGCCGCCACCGAGGCCGCGGCGCGGGCCGTCGTCGACGAGGTGCTCGCGGCCGAGCGCGCCGAGCACCCCGACCGGGCGCTCCCGTCCGTCGAGGTGCGGGCGGTGGCCGGCGACCCCGGCCCGGTGCTCGCGGACGCGGCCGACGGGGCCGCGCTGCTCGTGCTCGGCCACCGCGGACGGGGCCGGGCGGCCACCGCGCTGCTCGGCTCGGTCGGGTGGTGGTGCCTGCGCCACGCGGACTGCCCGCTGACCGTATTGCCGGAGGTCCCGCTCGTCCCGGCCGCGGCACCGACCCCGTGAGCGGGGCCCCGAGGCGTTCCTCACCGCGCTGCGGCCGGCCCTCGGCGACGTCGAGGTGCGCACGGTGGAGGGCACCCACAGCGGGCTGATCGACCCCTGACCACGGCGCGTCCCGCGGTCACGAGACCGCCACGATCCCGGCCGTGACCGCGGCGACCCGGGCGGCGAGCAGCCCGGCGAGGCGCGCGGCGAACCGCCGGCCGCCGGCCGCGAGCGCCAGGGCGAGCTTCGTCGCGGCGTCGCGGTGACGGCGACGGAGGTCCCGGGCCGGGCGGACCGTCGTCCCTTCCGGCCCCGCGGCACCGCCGCGAGCGTCGGGTGCCGACGACCCCGAGGAGGAGCCATGGCGCCGACCGGCACCCGTCCCGCGTGGGCGACCACCCCGATCCGCCGGCTGGCGACGCGCGAGCTCGCGACCGTCCCGCCCGACGCGACGCTGCAGGAGGTGGCCGAGGAGCTCGCGATGGACGAGATCGGCGTCGTGGTCGTGGCGCAGGGGCACGAGCCGGTCGGCGTCGTCTCCGAGCGCGACCTCGTCGCCGTGATCGCGGGCGGGGGCGACCTCGGCACCCAGGCCACGGACCTCATGACCGTCGACCTGGTGTCCACCCGCGAGGACGCCACGGTGCTCGACGTCGCCCGTCTCATGATCGACGCCGAGGTCCGCCACGTCCTGGTCCGCGGCGGCGAGGGGGACGACCCGACGGCCGGCCCGATCACCGGGATCGTGTCGATGCGCGACGTCCTCGGCTTCCTGCTCGAGGACTCCTGAGCGGGCCCGCCCGGGACCTTCGACCCCTCGCGACGGGACGGACCGCGGACCGTCCGGCTCTGCTCCCCCCGGTGCCGCCCGCGCGACGGTGTACCCGCGGCACGAGGCCGCACCGAGGGAGGGAAGACATGACCGACAACGGTCAGGCCGGCGTCATCGTCTGCGGGATCGACGGGTCGCACGGGTCGCGGCTCGCGCTGCAGGAGGCCATCCGGACCGCGGCGCGCCGGGGCGGACGAGTGCGCGCCGTCGCCGTCTACGAGCCGCCGGAGATGTGGGCGGCCTGGGGCTACGGCTCCGCGTCCGCGATCCCGATGCCCGACCCCGACACGTTGCACGACGACGAGCTGGCCGCCGCCCGCGCGATGGTCGACGACGTCCTGGAGCAGACGGAGTGGGACGCGGCGCTGCCCGAGGTGACGGTCGAGGTCGCGCCGGGCCGGCCGGCGGAGGTCCTGGTCGACCTCGCCCGCGGCGCCGACGAGCTCGTCGTCGGCCACCGCGGCCGGGGCGCGTTCGGCAGCATGATGCTGGGCTCGGTCGGGCTGGGCTGCGTGCTCCACGCGAGCTGCCCGGTCACCGTCGTCCCCGAGCCGGTCGCGGCCTGAGGGGCCCGGCGTGTCCACCTCGACCCTCGACGACGCGGTGCCGGTCGACCTCGACGGTCCGGTGGACCCGATCGCCCGCCCGGCCACGCTGATCAGCGAGTCGACGCCCTTGTCGCAGGCCTGGGCGCGGCTCCACCACGACCCCGACGGCTGCGGCGTCGTCGTGCGCGACGGACACCCGGTCGCCGTCGTCACCGCCGGCGGTCTCGCCGAGCGCTGGCCGGCCGGCGGGCCGCTCGTCCAGCACCGGGCCACCCTGCGCGACGTCCTCGAGCGCCCGTGCGGGGTCGAGACCCTGGACGCGGAGGTCTCGGTGCGGAACGCCGGCCGGCGCCTCCTGGCGACGGGTCTGCCCGCCCTGCCCGTCCGCCCGCGCCCCGAGACGACGTGGCAGGTGGTGACCACCAGCGGGCTGCTGGCCGCCCTGCTCGGCGAGGGGCGGCGACCGTGACGCCGACCCCGGGCATCGTGGTGGGTCTCGACGGCTCGCCCGCGGCGGCCGCCGCCCTCGCGGAAGCCCTCGCGGAGGGCCGGCGACGGGACGAGCCCGTCACCGCCGTGACCGCCTTCCCGGCGGCCGGTTCCTGGGCGGACGGCGAGGACGTCGCCGACCTCCCGGAGCCGGACCGGATGGCCGCGGCGGTCCACGAGCAGGCGCAGCGCTTCGCCGACGAAGCCCGGGTGCCGCTGTCCGCCGAGCTGCGGGATGTCCCGCTCGCGGTCCGCGCGCTGCCGGGCTCGCCCGCGCCGGTGCTCGCCGAGGCCGCCCGCGAGGCCCCGCTGCTCGTGGTCGGTCATCGCGGGCGCGGCCCGCTGGGCAGCGCCGTCCTCGGGTCCACCGGCCTGCGGGTGCTCGCGCTCGCCCCGTGCCCGGTGCTCGTGGTGCGGCCCCGCGCGCCGGGGCCCGACGGACCCGTCGTCGTCGGCGTGGACCGGTCACCGGGCTCCGCGGCCGCATTGCGCTTCGCGCTCGACGAGGGCGTGCGCCGGGAGACCCGAGTCCTCGCGGTCACCGGCGTCGCGCCGCCCCCGACGACCGTGGGCTTCCGCCCGCTGGCGGGTCCCACCCTGGCCGGGGTGCGCGACGCGCTGCGCCCCCGGGTCGAACGGTTCGTGCACGAGATCGTGAAGGAGCAGGTCCGGAGCCGTCCCGTCCCGCACGTCGACACGATCGTGCGGGCCGAGGACCCGACCACGGCGGTGATCGACGTCGCCGAGCAGCTGGGCGCGGCCGTCGTGGTGGTCGGGCGGACCGGCCACGGCGCCCTCGCGCGTTGGCTCCTCGGGTCGGTCGCGCACGGCGCCGTACTCCGCGCCCCGTGCCCGGTGGCGGTCGTGCCGCCGCACGACGTACCCGACACCGAGCCCGGCACCGACACCGAGCCCGACGCCCCGGGCTCGACCGGCCCGACGGCCGCGGCCATCCCCGACACCGACGGAGGACACGACGATGGATGACGACACGACGGCCCCGCTGATCGTCGTCGGCGTGGACGGGTCGCCCGACGCCGACGCGGCGCTGCACCACGCGGTGGCGGAGGCCCGCCGGCGGCGCGGCCGGGTCCTCGCGGTCGCCGCGTGCGACGTCCCGCCGCTCACCGCGATCGACGTGGAGTCGCTGCCGCTCGACCCCGAGGCGGTGCGGGAGAGCACCGAGCGTCGCGCCCGCGAGCACGCGCGCGACGTCCTCGCCGACGACCGGGACGTGCCCGTCGAGGTCGTCGCCCGGCTCGGCCGCCCGACGCCCGTCCTGGCCGCCGCCGCGCGCGGGGCCGACCTGCTCGTGGTCGGACACCGGGGGCGGGGGGCGTTCCGCTCCGCCCTGCTCGGGTCCGTCGGGCTGGGCTGCGTCCTGCACGCCCCGTGCCCGGTCACGGTCGTGCGGGCGGCCCTCACCGGCGGCGGCGCCGAGCGTGCCCGCAGCACCGCGGCGGCCGGCTCGTGACGGTGGCGGAGGACCACGCCGTCGTCGTCGGCGTCGACGGCTCCGACGGGTCCCGCGCCGCCCTGCACCACGCCCTGGGCGAGGCGGCGCGGCGCGGCGCCGGGGTGCGGGTCGTGGTCTCCTACCTGCCGGTGGACTACTGGGCCGACCTGTTCGCCCTCGACCACCGCCCGCCCACGCCCGACCCGGGCAGCGGGGCGACGACCCGGACCCGCGCGCTGGTGGACGAGGTCGTCGCCGAGCGGGCGGCAACCGGCGAGCCACCGCCGGCCGGTGGGATCGAGGTCGTGGGCGTGGCGGGTCCGCCCGCGGACGTCCTCGTCGACGTCGCGGCCGACGCGGACCTCCTGGTCGTCGGACACCGGGGTCGGGGGGCGCGCCACGGCCGGCTCACCGGTCCCGTCGCCCTCGGCTGCGTGCTGCGCGCCCGCTGCCCGGTGACGGTGGTCCCGGCGCCCGGCTGACCCGTTCCGGTCGCCCCGGCTCAGGAGCGCCGGACCTCGCGGCGCACGCAGCGCCCGGTCGTCCGGGCGCCGAGCGTTCACGGCGTCCTCCTCTCGTCCGGGGACGGTGTCCCGGTGGTGCGCCGGCGGCGGCGCCACCGGTCGACCTCGTCGACGCCCCAGACGATCGGGGCGCAGGCGAGCAGCAGGGCGACCGTCGGGGCGTCGAGCGGCGCGGTGCCGACGACGTCGCGCGCGACGGGCAGGTAGACGAAGGCGGCGGTGACGACGACCTCGAAGGCGATGCCCCACCACAGGAGCGGGTTGGTCCCGAGGCCCACCGAGCGCAGCGACGCGTGCTCGGTGCGCGCGGCGAACGCGGTCCCGATCTGGCAGGCGACGATGCCGACGAAGGTGGCGGTGGTGGCCTCGAGGTAGACCGGGTGCAGGGCGGTGCCGGGGCCGGTCGGCGCGCCCGGGGTCCACCCGCCGCGCAGCAGCACGAGCAGGAACGCCCCGGTGGTCAGCAGGGCCGAGGTGACGCCGAGCAGGCCCCAGGCCCGCCAGAGCATCCGCGGGCGGATGACGCCCTCGGAGCGCGGTCGCGGCGGTCGGTCCATGACGCCGGGCTCGGCGGGCTCGCGACCGAGGGCCAGCGCGGGGAGGGTCTCCGTGCCGAGGTCGATCGCGAGGATCTGCAGCACCGTCAGCCCGAGGGGGATCGCGCCCCCGGAGAGGGCGAACAGCAGGAACGGCACGACCTCGGGCACGGCGTGGGCGAAGATGTAGACCACGAACTTGCGCACGTCGTCGTACACGCGCCGCCCGGCCGCCACGGCCCGCTCGATGCTCGCGAAGTCGTCGTCGGTCAGCACCATCGTCGCGGCCTCGCGGGCGACGTCGGTGCCGGACGCGCCCATGGCCACGCCGATGTCGGCACGGCGCAGCGCCGGCGCGTCGTTGACGCCGTCGCCGGTGACGGCCACGACCTCGCCGAGGTGCTCGAGGGCCTCGACGACCCGCAGCTTCTGCTCGGGGGCGACCCGGGCGAAGACGATCTCGTCGCCGGTGGCGAGCAGCGCGTCGAGCTCGCTCTCGCGCAGGCGGGCCAGCTCGTCGCCGCCCACCACCCGCAGCCCGTGCACGCCGATGCCGACCGACCGCGCGACGGCCTCGGCGGTGACCGGGTGGTCGCCGGTCACCACGTGCACCCGGATGCCGGCGGCGTGGCAGCGGGCGACGGCGGGCGGGACCGAGGCCCGCGGCCGGTCCAGGAGGCCGACGAGCCCCTCGAGCACGAGCCCGGTCTCCACCTCCTCGCGCGGCGCCACGAGGTCGGCCGCGGTCGCGGGCCGGCCGGCGAGCGCCAGCACCCGCAGCCCCTCCGCCGCGAGGCCGTCGGTGGCGCGGAGGACCTCCTCGCGGGCGGCCTCGTCCAGCGCCGCGACGTCGCGGCCGCGACGGATCGCCGTGCAGCGGGCCAGCACGGCCTCCACCGCGCCCTTGGTGTGCACGGCGAGCCCGTCGGGGGTGTCGTCCACCGTGGTCATGCGCTGGTGCACGGGGTCGAACGCGTGGTCGGCCCGGCGGTCGCGGGCGCGCCCGGCGGCGCGGGTGTCGAGGCCGGCGGCCGCGGCGACGGCGAGCAGCGCGAGCTCGGTGGGATCGCCGGACCCGGTCCCGCGCGCGGGATCGGGCAGGTCGGCGTCGCTGCACCGCTGGGCGACGCGGGCCAGCACCGGGGCCGCGGCGGCGTCGCGCTCGGGGTCACCGCGCCCGCCCCCCGCGCTCCAGAAGGCGTGGGGCCGCATGCGGTTCTCGGTCAGCGTGCCGGTCTTGTCCGTGCAGATGACCGTGGTGGAGCCCAGGGTCTCGACCGCCGAGAGCCGGCGCACGACCGCGCCGTGGCGCGCGAGCGAGCGCACGCCCGCCGCGAGCGCCAGGGTGATGGTGGGCAGGAGCCCTTCGGGGACGTTCGCGACCAGCAGCCCGATCGCGAACACCAGCGCGGCGGTGAACGACAGCCCGGCGAGCAGCCCGATCGGCAGGAAGGCGGCGCCGGTCCCGACGGCGACCGCGGCGATCAGCCACGCGACCCGCCGGACCTGCTGCTCGAGCGGGCTCTCGCGGTGCTCGACGTGCCCGGTCAGCGCGGCGATGCGGCCGATCTCGGTGTGCGCGCCGGTGCCGGTGACGACCGCCCGTGCCGTGCCGACCGTGCAGGTGGTGCCGCGGAAGACGAGGTCCGGGGCCTCCAGCAGAGGCCCGGGCGGGTGGGCACCGGCCCGCCGGGCCACCGGCACCGACTCCCCGGTCAGCGCGCTCATGTCGACCTCGACGGCGCCCGCCACGAGGCGCCCGTCGGCCGGGACCGCGGCACCCTCGGTGAGCAGGACGACGTCGCCGACGACGACCTCCGCGGCCGGGATCTCCCGGGCCACCCCGCCGCGGAGCACCCGGGTGCGCGCCGGCAGGTACGCCTCGAGCGCGGCGACGGCGTGCTCGGCGTGCTGCTCCTGCCAGAACGCGAGGACGGCGTTGAGCACCACCACGACCACGATCGCGACGGCGAGCACCGGGGTCCCGGCCAGGAACGCGAGCCCGGCCGCCGCCCAGAGGAGCAGCGCCAGGGGGTGGACGACCTGGCGGCCGAGAGCCCGCGGCCACGACGCCGCGCGCCGGGTGGGCAGGGTGTTGGGTCCCTGCACCCGGAGGCGACGGGCGGCGTCGCGCTCGTCGAGCCCCTCGGGCCCGGAGCGCAGCTCGTGCCAGAGCCGCTCGAGGGGGGCGTCGAGGTCGGCCGTCCCGACGTGGTGCCCGTCCGCGACGGCTGGCGGCGGTCCCCCCGCGGTCCTCGGCACGCCCCGAGCCTCCGGTGGCCCGGACCCTCCACCCAGGGCCGAGGGTCGTGGGTGGCGGGACCGACGGACCCGCGACGACGGCGTGCGGCTCGCGCCGGTGGGGGAGCGGTCGAGGGTGTCCGGCTCGGGACCTTCGGCCCTGCACGGCGGGTCCCCGGCCGGTCACCCTGGGCCAGCGCCGAGGTCGACGACGTACCCGAGGAGGTTCCGTGGACGAGGACGCGTCGTCATCGGAGGCCACAGGACCCGCCGCGGGCCTGCCGGGTGCCGCGCCCGACCCGGCGGCCGGGCCCCCCGCGCCCCCGGCCCCGGCGGTCCGCGCGCGCTACCGCCCGTTGCGCCCCATCGAGGAGCTCATCGACGACGTCCTCGGTCGCACGGGCTGACCCGTCGAGCGGGATCCACCTCTCAGCCCTGGGACGCGTGCCTCGGCACCACCAGGACCGGTCGGTGGACGTGGTGGAGCACCGCCATCGCCGTGCTGCCCAGCACCATCTCGCGCAGTGCCGAGCGTCCGCGCGAGCCGATCACGACCACACCCGCGTCGCGCTCCGCGGCGGCCGCGTCCAGCGCGTTCGCCACCGCGCGTGCTCCCCGTCCGTGCGCGTGCAGGTCGACGGCGACCGAGGGGATGTCCCCGTCCCGTTCCGTCGTGCCGCCGTGGTGGACGTGGGCCAGGACCTGGTCGCGGTGGGGGAGCAGGGCGGCGGCCGCGTCGCGCGCGTGCTCGGCGCCCGGGGAGCCGTCGTGGCCGACCAGCACCGGGCCCGTCGCCGCGGCGGCACGCTCGTGGCTGAGCAGCGGGGGAACGACGAGCACCGGAACCGGACTGTGGTGCGCGGCGAGGTCGGAGACGCTGCCCATCACCGCCGCCGTCCCGCCCAGACCGCGCGCCCCGACGACGACGGCGCGGGGGTGGAGGTCCCCGGCGATCCCGGCGAGCACGGCACCCGGGTCGGCGTAGGCACGGTGGGTCACCGGCTCGGCCGACCACCCCGCCGCCCGCGCGAGGGCCGCTCCCTCGGCGGCCGTCTGCTCCGCGTCGGCCGCGGACTCCTGCTCCATCAGGGCGCCCAGACGGTCGAGGGTGCGGGCGAGCCGGGTCACCCGGTGCCTGAGGACCGGGTCCGGGGACGCGGGCGTCCACACGGTCACCACGCGCGCGGCCGCCCGCGGCAGCAGCAGCGCAGCCGTCGCGATCGCGCGGGCCGCGCCCCGCGAGCCGTCGAAGCCCACGAGCACGAGGTCGGCGGCGCGGTCGGTCGTCCCGCCGCTGGTGTCCGTCGCCGGGACACCCGGCATCTCGGTGGTCACGCCGTCGAGCCTGCCGCAACCCCGCCCTCACGGGTACCGGCTCCGGGACGGCACGCACGGGTCGTCCGCCCCGTCCGCCCCGTCCGCAGGTGCGCGGTGATGTCCGCTGAGCGAAGGGACTGGCCGGCCGGTCGGGCGGCGACGTGAGATTCCCCCGGCGGGGACTTGAACCGGTGCCGTCGCGCGAGCCCAATGGTGGAGATCCCATGACGGGCTCGGAGGTGACTGGTCGTGGGCAAGCTGCGGGAGCACCGCATCGACCGCGTGCTCGGGCTGCACCAGGGAGAACCACGGCGCTGCGAGCTCTGCGGGGCGTTCGTGGCCCCGGCCACCGTCCGGCTCACCGACGGCCACGAGGTGCGGGTCCTCTGGGAGCCGGCCGGGGGCCACCACGACGCGGACCGGTGCCGACTCATCCGCGGGGTGGCCGCTCCCCGAGGCCGGGACAGCGGCGTGTGAGGGGGACGGACATGACCGAGGACGCGGTGCACGGGGTGGTCGTCTGTGGCGTCGACGGCTCGACGGGGTCGCGGTACGCCTTGCGCGAGGCGATCCGCTCGGCGGTGCGCCGTGGCGACCGCCTGCACGTGGTTGCGGTCTACGAGCCGCCGGAGATGTGGGCGGCCCTGAGCTGGGGCGCCGCCGGGGACCTCCCGATGCCGGACGGGGAGACGCTGCACCGGCACGGGCACCAGGTCGCCCAGGGCGTGGTCGACGAGGTGACCCCGGCGATGGGTGCCGAGCTCACGCTGCCCGAGATCACGGTCGAGGCCCGGCCGGGGCGGGCGGCGGAGGAACTGGTGGACGTCGCCCGTGACGCCGACGAGCTCGTCGTCGGTCACCGCGGGCGCGGAGCGTTCGGCAGCGTCGTGCTCGGGTCGGTGGGTCTCGCCTGCGTGCTGCACGCGACGTGCCCGGTCACGGTCGTCCCGATCCCGGCCACCGGCGGTGCGGAGGAGTCACCCTGACTCACCGCCGGTCCTCGGCCGACCGCTGCAGGTCACGGGCCGCGACGCGCAGGGCCGCGTCGATGCACGCCGAGGCCTGCTCGTCCTGCTCGACGGCACCGACCACCCAGGTCAGGGTGCGCCGGACGTCGCGGTCGGGCTCGCGGCGCAGTGAGGTCCGCGCCTGGTCGAGGGCGGCGAGCAGGGTCGCGCGCGGCACCCCGCGGCGGCTCAGGGCCACGACCTGGGCGGCGAGGTCGTAGGCCTCGGTACGGCGACGCTCGGGCATGTCCATCGCGGCTCCTCTCGGGGAGTCCAGCGCACTCCCGCCGGCGCTCCGGGTCGAGGTGCTCCCGGTCGCTCCGTCGCCGCCGCAGGTCCCCTGCGGAGCGGGTCCTGGGTCCCTGTCCGCCCTCGTCACCGCTGCTCGTCCGATACAGCAGCCCGAGCAGGGCGAGCCGACCGTCCTCGGCCCCGCCAGGTCGGTGGCGCGAACGGTCATCGCCGCCCCGGCGGCGGGGCGTCCACACCCCACCCACGTCGCGGCGCGCGGGTGGCGGGGCCTCCCGCACGCGACCGGTAGACGACGTAGGGACGGAACAGGTAACCCAGCGGAGCGGTGAACGCGTGCACGAGACGTGTGAAGGGCCAGAGAGCGAACAGCGCGAACGCGATGAGGACGTGGACGTGGTACGCGAGACCGGCCTCGCTCATCGCCGCGACGTCGGGTTGCAGCACGAACAGCGAGCGGAACCAGGGCGAGACGGTGAGCCGGTAGTCGTGCTCCTCGCCGCCCGTCGCTCCGAGCAGGGTGGTGGCCAGGCCGGCGACGATCGCGGCGACCAGCACCAGGTACATCATCTTGTCGTTGCGGGTGGTGGCCGCGAAGACCGGTCCTGTGGTGCGCCGGCGGTAGATCAGGATCGCGATGCCGGCGAGGGTGCACACGCCGGCGAGGGCGCCCAGCACCAGGGCCTGGAGGTGGTAGGCCTCCTGGGAGAGGCCGACGGCGTCGGTCCAGCTCTGGGGGACGAGCAGCCCGATGACGTGCCCGATGACGACGACGAGCAGGCCGAAGTGGAACAGTGGGCTGCCGATGCGCAGGAGCCGGGACTCGTACAGCTCGGAGGAGCGCGTGGTCCAGCCGAAGCGGTCGTAGCGGTAGCGCCAGAGCGTCCCGGTGACCACGACGGCGACGACGACGTAGGGCAGGACACCCCAGAGCAGGATGTCCAGGACGGTCATCGCCGATCTCCGACTCCGAAGGGGGCGAGGTCGAGGCCGACCTGTTCGTGGGGCGGGCCGGAGCGGGCCAGGGCCTTGGCGGCGGCGACGTCGGTGGGGGAGGGGCCGGGGAGCAGGGCGCAGACGGCCTGGAGCACCGCGGCCCACGGGGCGTCGGCGTCGTGCAGCGCGAGCCGGAGCAGCTCGAGACCGGCGCGGTGCTCCTGGAGCAGCGCCAGGCCGTCGGCGAGGTGGCCGAGGGCGGCGTACTCGAGCACCGCGGGCAGGTGGTCGGGCAGCTCGGTGCCGGAGAACTCGACGCCGGCGGCGCGGTAACGCTCCTTGAGCGCGGCGAGCGACGCCCCCCGGCGGCGGGTCTCGCCGTCGGTCCACCACGTGAGGTCGAGGCAGCAGCGTCGTCGTCGGTCGAAGACGGCGACGTAGAGCTCGGCGAGCTCGTCGGGGGTGCGTGGGGCGAGCGCGTCGAGGAAGACCAGCAGGTGAGCTCGGGCCGGGCTCTCGGGTACGGCGCGCACGGAGGTGCGGATCAGGGGCAGGAGGTCCAGCACGTCGCGGTCGGGGTAGCGCAGGCAGACCGAGGCGGCCTGGAGCAGGGTGGCGTGGGCCTGCTCGTCGAGCGCGAGGGTGGGGGCCGTGGGGCGGCCGCGGGTGAGTGCGCTCATCGGTTGCTCTCCTTGCGGGGCGGGAACAGGCCGTCGGGTCGACCGCGGCCGTCCCAGTTGAGGAGGTCGATGCGCGCGCCTGGCCGCTCCGGGTCGGCGATCCCCTCGGTGGTCTGGCGGTCGCGCAGGGCGTGGAAGGTCTCGACCGAGACCGGCGCCGGGCGACCGGACGCCTCGCCGAAGGGGCCGCTGCCGGCGACCATCCCGGGTCCGCCGTCGACGTCGAGGCTGCAGCCGAGCTCCTCGAGCTCGTGGGCCCTGCCTTCGTGGGCGGTGGGGATGACGTAGCGCTCGTCGTACTTGGCGATGGCCAGGAGCCGGTACATCTCCATGATCTGCTCGACGTCCATGCCGACGGCCGCGGGAACGGCGTCGTCGAGCTCGCGGCCGAGGGTGACGTCGCGCATGAAGGACCGCATGGCGGCGAGCTTGCGCAGCACGGCGTCCACCGGTGCGGGGTCGCCGGCGGTGAACAGCTCGGCGAGGTACTCGATCGGGATGCGCAACGCGTCGATGGCGCCGAACAGGTTGCCGGAGTCCTCGCCGTCGTGACCGGTCTCGGACAGCCGGTCGACGACCGGGGAGAGCGGCGGGACGTACCAGACCATCGGCATGGTGCGGAACTCCGGGTGCAGCGGCAGCGCGACGCGGTACTCCTTGGCGAGCTTGTACACCGGCGAGCGCCGGGCGGCGTCGAGCCAGTCCTCGGGGATGCCCTCCCGGCGCGCCGCAGCGAGCACCTCGGGGTCGTGCGGGTCGAGCAGCAGGTCGAGCTGCGCGGCGTAGAGGTCCTTCTCGTCCGCGACGGAGGCCGCGGCCGCGACACGGTCGGCGTCGTAGAGGAACAGTCCGATGTAGCGCAGGCGCCCGACACAGGTCTCCGAGCACACCGTCGGCAGCCCGACCTCGACCCGCGGGTAGCAGAACGTGCACTTCTCGGCCTTGCCGGTGCGGTGGTTGAAGTAGACCTTCTTGTACGGGCAGCCGGTGACGCACATCCGCCACCCGCGGCACTGGTCCTGGTCGACCAGCACGATCCCGTCCTCGGCGCGCTTGTACATCGCCCCCGACGGGCAGGACGCCACGCACGACGGGTTGAGGCAGTGCTCGCAGATGCGCGGCAGGTAGAACATGAAGGCCTGTTCGAAGGAGAACTTGACCTTCTCCTCGGACTCCCGGCGCAGCCGCTCGACGATCGGGTCGCGCGGGCCGTGCTCGGGGGCGCCGCCGAGGTCGTCGTCCCAGTTGGCGCTCCACTCGACGTCCATCGGCTGCCCCGACAGCAGGGACTTGGGCCGGGCGGCCGGGAAGTCGTCGCCGAGCGGGGCGTCGGTGAGGACCTCGTAGTCGTAGGTCCACGGCTCGTAGTAGTCGCGGATGTTCGGCAGCACCGGGTTGGCGAAGATCGTCAGGAGCTTGCGGAACCGGCCGCCGGCCTTGAGCGACAGCCGGCCGCGCCGGTTGCGCACCCAGCCGCCCTTCCAGCGCTCCTGGTCCTGGTACCGACGCGGGTAGCCCTGACCCGGGCGGGTCTCCACGTTGTTGAACCAGACGTACTCGACGCCTCCACGGTTGGTCCACGCCTGCTTGCAGGTGACCGAGCACGTGTGGCAGCCGATGCACTTGTCCAGGTTCATCACCATGCCCATCTGGGCCATGACCTTCATGTCAGAACTCCACCTCCTGGCCGCGACGCCGGATCACGGTGATCTCGTCGCGCTGGTTGCCGGTCGGACCGAGGTAGTTGAAGGCGAACGAGAGCTGGGCGTAGCCGCCGATCACGTGGGTCGGCTTGACCAGGATCCGGGTCGCGGAGTTGTGGATGCCGCCGCGCCGACCCGTGGCCTCCGACTTCGGCACGTTCACCACTCGTTCCTGAGCGTGGTAGACGAAGACGGTGCCGGGCGGCATCCGGTGGCTGACGACCGCGCGGACGACGAGGACGCCGTTGCGGTTCACGGCCTCGACCCAGTCGTTGTCCTCCACCCCGATCGCGTCCGCGTCGGCCTGGCTCATCCAGACGACCGGCCCACCGCGCGAGAGCGAGAGCATGAACAGGTTGTCCTGGTACTCGGAGTGGATCGACCACTTCGAGTGCGGCGTCAGGTAGCGCACCGTCACCGACGTACCGTCCGCGCCGCGATCGCCCGGACGGGTCTCGCCGAACATCCGCTGCATGTCCAGCGGGGCCCGGAAGACCGGGAGGGTCTCGCCGAACTCGTGCATCCAGTCGTGGTCGAGCAGGAAGTGCATCCGGCCGGTGAGCGTGTGCCAGGGCTTGGAGCGCTCGACGTTGACGGTGAACGACGCGTAGCGCCGCCCGCCGGTCTCGCTGCCCGACCACTCCGGGCTGGTGACCACGGGCACCGGACGGGCCTGGGTGTCGGCGAAGGAGATGCGCTTCTCCTCGTTGCCCTCGGCGAGGTCCACGAGGTGCGTACCGGTGCGTCGCTCGAGCTGCCGGAAGCCCTGCACCGCCAGGCGGCCGTTCGTGGTGGCGGACAGGGCGAGGATGGCCTCGGCCATCTTCGCGTCCGTGTCGACGGCCGGACGTCCGTCGCCGGCACCGCCGAGCATCACGCCGTTCTGCGCGGCGAGGGCGGAGACCTCCTGATCGGGGTGGTAGGTGACGGCCTTCGTGGAGACGCCCAGCCGGTCGACCAGCGGCCCGAGGGCGGCCATCTTGTCGGCGACGGCACCGAAGTCCCGCTCGACGACCACGAAGTTCGGCATCGTGCGCCCGGGCACCGGCTCGACCCCGCCTGCCCGCCAGTCGAGCACCCGGCCGCCGGGCTGCGCGGTCTCGCCCGGGGTGTCGTGCTGCAGGGGGACGGCCACCAGGTCCTTGCGGACCCCCAGGTGGGGCCCGGCGAGCTCGGAGAACCGGCGGCCGATCGCGTGGAAGGCGTCGAAGTCGGTGCGCGTCTCGAACGGCGGGTCGATCGCCGGGGTGAAGGCGTGCACGAAGGGGTGCATGTCGGTGGTGTTGAGGTCGTGCTTCTCGTACCAGGTGGCGGCGGGGAGCACGACGTCGGCGAGCAGCGTGGAGCTGGTCATGCGGAAGTCCAGCGCGAGCAGCATGTCCAGCTTGCCCTTGGGCGGCTCCTCGTCCCGCCACGCGACGTCGCGCGGTCGACGGTCCGGCGGGGTCTGCTCGGCGAGCAGGTTGTTGTGGGTGCCGAGCAGGTGCTTGAGGAAGTACTCGTCGCCCTTCGCCGAGGACCCCAGCAGGTTCGCCCGCCAGAGCGTGAGACAACGAGGCCAGTTCTCCGGGGCGTCCGGGTCGTCGATGGCGAACCGCAGCTCGCCGTCGCGCAGCCTGCCCGCGACGTACTCGCCGATGTCGGTGCCCGCGGCCACCGCCTCGTCGGCCACGTCGAGGGGGTTGCGGTCGAACTGCGGGTAGGACGGCATCCAGCCCAGCCGCGCCGAGAGCGCGAGGGTGTCGATGGTGTGCATCCCCGCGAGGTGGCCCTCGGCGAGCGGCGAGGTCAGCGCGTCGGCGCGGTAGCCGTCGTAGCGCCACTGATCGGTGTGGGTGTACCAGTACGCCGTCCCGATCATCTGGCGCGGCGGGCGCTGCCAATCGGTGGCCATCGCCATCGTGGCCCAGCCGGTCACCGGCCGGCACTTCTCCTGGCCGACGTAGTGCGCCCAGCCGCCGCCGTTGCGGCCCATCGCCCCGGTGAGCAGCAGCAGGGAGAGCACCGCGCGGTAGGTGGCGTCGCCGTGGAACCACTGGCAGATGCCGGCGCCCATGAGGATCATGGTCTTGCCGCCGGACTCCTCGGAGTTGGTCGCGAGCTCTCGCGCGATGCGCACGACCTGCTCGGCGGGCACGGAGGTGATGGCCTGCTGCCACGCGGGCGTGCAGGGTTCGGCGGCGTCGTCGTACCCGCTCGGCCACGTGCCCGGCAGTCCGCCGCGGTGCACGCCGTACTGGGCGAGCATCAGGTCGAAGACGGTCGTGACGAGCCGGCCGCCGACGCGGCGGGTGGGGACCCCCCGGCGGAGCACCCCGCCGCTGCCGTCGAGCGCGTCGAAGCGGGGCAGCAGGACCTCGGCCGACTCGCCGTCCATCAGGGTGAGCTGCGGGGCGACGTCGCCGAGCTCCAGGTTCCACCGGCCGGCGCCGGAGTCGGTGTAGCGGAAACCGAGGGATCCGTTGGGCACGACAGGGGTCCCGGTACGCCCGTCGATGAGCACGGTCTTCCACGCCGCGCCCTCCGAGTCGTCGCCGAGGTCGGCGGCGGTGAGGAACTTCCCGGGCACGTACGCGCCGTCGCGCTCGGAGAGGGTCACCAGGAAGGGCAGGTCGGTGTAGCGCTGGACGTAGTCGACGAAGAACGGGACGCGGCGCCGCACGAAGAACTCGGTGAGGATGACGTGGCCCATCGCCATGGCCAGCGCACCGTCGGTACCCGGCTGGGCGGGCAGCCAGGTGTCGGCGAACTTCGTGTTGTCGGCGTAGTCCGGGGAGATCACGACGACCTTCTGGCCCTTGTAGCGGGCCTCGGCCATCCAGTGGGCGTCCGGTGTCCGTGTCACGGGAACGTTCGATCCCCACATGAGCAGGTACGAGGCGTTCCACCAGTCCCCGGACTCGGGGACGTCGGTCTGGTCGCCGAAGACCTGGGGCGAGGCCACCGGGAGGTCGGCGTACCAGTCGTAGAACGAGGTCATCGCGCCGCCGACGAGCTCGATGAACCGCGAGCCCGCGGCGTGGCTGACCATCGACATCGCCGGGATCGGCGAGAAGCCGGCGATGCGGTCGGGCCCGTGGGCGCGGATCGTGTGCACGTGCGCGGCGGCGACCATCTCCACCGCCTCGGCCCACGTGACCCGCACGTGACCGCCCTTGCCGCGCGCGAGCTGGTAGCGGCGGCGCCGCTCCGGGTCGCCGACGACGTCGGCCCAGGCGAGCACGGGGTCGCCCAGGCGCTGCTTGGCCTCCCGGTACATCTCGACGAGGACGCCGCGCGCGTAGGGGTGGCGGATGCGGGTGGGGGAGTACGTGTACCAGGAGAACGCCGCGCCGCGGGGGCACCCGCGGGGCTCGTACTCGGGGGAGTCGGGGCCCACCGACGGGTAGTCGGTCTGCTGGGTCTCCCAGGTGATGATCCCGTCCTTGACGTAGACCTTCCACGAGCACGACCCGGTGCAGTTGACCCCGTGGGTCGAGCGCACGACCTTGTCGTGGCTCCAGCGGTCACGGTAGAAGACGTCGCCCTCGCGGCCCCCGGTGCGGAAGTCCGCCCGCAGGTCGGCCGAGGTCTCGCGGCGGGTGAAGAACCGCCCGGTCCTGACCAGGAGGTCGGCCAGGGGCCCGTCGGTCGCCCCGGCGTCCTCGCGCGCACCTCGTCCAGCGTGCTGATCGGTCACCGACGAACTCCTCTCTCGGGTTCCGCGAGGCCGGGCGCTGTGACTCGGCGGCACGCCGCCGGACAGGCCGGTGCGCGGAGGGACGGCCGGTCCCTCGGCGGGCGCCGTCGGCGCGGATCGATCTGTGCTGGGACGCCACCGACGCCTCAGGCCGGGACCGCGACGCGACGACGCACGACGGTGCCGGCGAGCGCCGCGGCCGCCGCTGCCGTGGCGGCGAGCAGCAGGAAGCCGATGGTGTAGCTGCCGGTCAGGCCGTAGATCGACCCCATCACCAGCGGCGGGAAGAACCCGCCGAGCCCGCCGGCGGCGCCCACGACGCCGGTCACCGCGCCGACCCGTTCCGGCGGCACCAGGCGCGCCACCAGGGCGAAGACCGCGCCGGTGCCCAGCCCGAGCGCGAGGGCCAGGCCGAGGAAGGCCACCGTCCCGACGGGGACGAGCGGAAGGCGCAGCGCCGCGACCACCGCGAGCACGACCGCCAGGCCGTAGGCCGCGAGCAGGACCTTCACCGCGTCGAAGCGGTCGGAGAGCCACCCACCCACCGGGCGCATGGCGACCGCGAGCACGACGAAGCCCGCCGTGCGCATCGCGGCGTCGGCCTTCTCCAGGTCGAAGTCGCTGGTGAGGTAGGTCGGCAGGTAGACGCTGAACGCGACGAACCCGCCGAAGGCGACCGCGTAGAGGAACGAGAGCTGCCACGTCGCGGGCAGACGCAGCACCGCGCCCAGCCGCGTCCAGACGCTGCCCGGTGCGATGGTCCGGTCCGGGCGGTCGCGCAGGACGAGCCACGCGACGACGGCGTAGGCCAGCAGCACGCCGGCGACGAGATCGAAGGGGAACGCGGGTCCGAACGCGGTGGCCAGCTGGACGGTGCTGAACGCGGCGATCGCGGTGCCGCCCATGCCGGCGCCGAACACGCCCAGCGCCGACCCACGCCGCTCCGGCGGGAACCAGGCGTTGACGAAGGGCACGCCGATCGCGAACGTCGTGCCCCCCAGGCCGAGGAAGAAGCCGCCGATGAGGTAGGCGGTCAGGGAATCCGCCAGGTGGCCCAGGAACAGGACCGGGAGGACGGTCAGCGCGGCGGCGGCCGGGAACATCGTGCGGGCGCCGAGCCGGTCGGTGAGGGCCCCCACGGGGATGCGTCCGAGCGAACCGACCAGCACCGGCACGGCCACGAGGAGGGCCTGCTCGAAGGCGGTCAGGTCGAGCCGCTCCCGCAGGGTCGAGCCGAGCGGACCGAGCAGCGCCCACGCCCAGAAGGTGACGGCGAACCCGAGGGTGGCCATGGCCAGCATGAGGCCCGGGCGCCCGGGCACGGTGGCGTTGCCCGGGGATCCCGCACCGGGCTGGCTGGTGGTCGACACGATGCTCCCCCACACCGGCTCGCGCCGGCCCGCCCGTCGGCCCGGTCGTCGTCGACCCTCCGACGTGTGCCGCCCGCCTCGGGAGAGCCGGAGAGCACCGGAGATCCGGACCGAACGTCACGTCGTGTGACCGGCGAGGTCCCGCCCCGTCCGGGACCTTCGGTCACGAGGCGGGGCCGGTGGTGCCCTTGTCCGCTCGAGCAGCGGGACGCATATCGAGGACGGACCATCCGGTCGACCGGTGATCCGGTGGGTCCGGGAGGAGGCCTCGTGACGTACGTGATCGCCGAGCCGTGCATCGACGTCCTGGATCGTTCCTGCGTGGAGGAGTGCCCGGTGGACTGCATCTACGAGGGCGACCGCGCGCTCTACATCCATCCCGACGAGTGCGTCGACTGTGGTGCGTGCGAGCCGGTGTGCCCCGTCGAGGCGATCTACTACGAGGACGACGTGCCCGAGGCGTGGTCGGTGTTCACCGCCGACAACGCCCGGTTCTTCACCGAGACGCTGCCCGGCGCGTCGGCCCCGCTGTCGTCCCCGGGCGGCGCGGCCAAGGTCGGCCGGCTGGGGGCCGACACCTCGTTGGTGGCCGAACATCCTCGGAGGGACGATCGATGATCCGGGTGGGACCATGACCTCGACCGGGCGGCGCAGGGGCGCCGTGACGAGGAACGACGTCGTCGCCGGGTTCCTCGTGCTCGCGGCCGTCGCGGCGTTCGCCATGGCGTCGGTCCCGGACACGACCTGGCCGCTGGCCGACACCCGGCTCACCGCGGTCGTCGTGCTCGTCCTCGGGCTGACGGCGGCGGTGGTGGGAGGGTCCTGGCGGACGGCCGCGAGCGAGCTGGCGGTCATGCGCCCGCTCGCCGCGCTGGGCGGGCTCGCCGCGCTCGCGGCGGTGATCACCCTGATCACCGGCAGCCGGGTGGTGCTCGCGGTCCTCGTCGTGCTCACCGTGGTGCTCTGGTTGCTCGCGACCGTCCACCACCTCACGACGCGGCGAGAGCCCCCGGCCGGCGGTGACGGCGGTCGGGGTTGACGAGAGCCGATCGCCGCGCGCCGCCGCCGGGTCACCCGGTCCCGCGCCCCGCGGGCACCGGGCTCGGGGCGCGGGGGAGCCGCAGCCGCACCGTCTGCCCGGGCCACAGGTCGTGGACCTCGTCCCCGACCGCGACGCGGACGGGCCGTCCGGGACCGTCATCGGCGGCGACGCAGACCTCGCGGTCGGTGACCCGTGCGGTCAGCGGCCGGCCCCGGTACTGCAGGGTCAGCTCGAGCACCCCGGAGCGACCGGGCCAGTGGGGGTTGAACCGGAGCACGTCGCCGCGGGTCTCGACGCCGGCGAAGCAGCGCTGCACGAGGTCCACGGCCCCCGCCATCGCCCCGAGGTGCACGCCCTCGGCGGTGGTGCCGCCCTGCAGGTCGGCGACGTCGCTGCGCACGACCCGGTCGAAGTGGTCGAGGGCCTCCTCCCGGTGCGCCCGGGCCAGCACCCAGGCGTGCACCAGCGCGCTGAGGGTGGAGCCGTGCGCGGTGCGGGCCAGGTAGTGGTCGATCGTGCGGGGGATCGCCTCGGGCGGCAGGGCGTAGCCGAGCCCGCCGAGCAGGTCGCGGAGCTCGTCGGCGGAGAAGAGGTAGAAGAGCATGAGGACGTCGGCCTGCTTGGAGGCCTGGTAGTCGTCCACCGAGCGGCCCTCGGCCTCGAGGATCCGGTCCAGGCGCTGCAGGTCGCCGTAGCGGCGCCGGTAGGCGTCCCAGTCGAGGTCCGGCAGGTCGCGGTAGCCGGCGAACTGGCTGATCACGCCGTCGCCGTGGATCGGGACGGCCATGCGCTCGCCGACCTCCCGCCAGTGCCGCAGCTCGGTCGGTCCCAGGTCGAGGGCCGCGGTGAGCGCCTCGCGCCGGGAGGGCGGCAGGAGGTCGAGCAGCTCCCGCGCCCGGCGGAGGACCCAGACGGTGAGGACGTTGGTGTAGGCGTTGTCGTCGATGCCGGGACGGTCCGACCCGGGATAGCGGGTCGTGTACTCGTCGGGGCCCATCACCCCGCGGATGTGGAAGCGGTCGTCGGCCGGGTCGTGCTCGGCCAGGTCGGCGAAGAACCGGGCGACCTCGAGGAGCACCTCGGCGCCGCCCTCGTCGGTGAGGAAGGCCAGGTCGCCGGTGGCCTGGACGTACTGCCACAGGTCGTAGGCGATCGCGAGGCCGACGTGGCGCTGCCGGTCACTGGTGTCGGGCAGCCACCGGCCCGAGAGCGGGTTGAGGTGCAGCCGCTGGCTCTCCTCGCGGCCGTCGCTGCCCGACTGCCACGGGTACATCGCCCCGCGGTGACCCGCCGCCCGCGCGGCCCGGCGGGCGGCGTCGAGGCGTCGTACCCGGTAGAGCAGTAGGGCGCGGGCCAGGGCGGGGAACCGCAGCACGAGGACGGGGAGGACGAACAGCTCGTCCCAGAACACGTGGCCCCGGTAGGCCTCGCCGTGCAGGCCCCGTGCGGGGAGGCCGGCGTCCAGGTCGAGGGCGTGGCGGGTGACGGTCTGGAGCACGTGGAACCCGGCCAGCCGCAGGTCGCGCACGGTCGTCGGGGACGCCGGCTGCTCGCCGTCGACCAGCTCGATCCGGCACCGGTGCCACAGCCGCGCCCAGCTCCGGGTGTGCTCGGCGAGCAGCTCCTCGAAGCCCGGGGCCTCCGCGAGCAGGCCGGCCGCGGCCAGGGCGGGCTCGGCGATCGCCACGTCCCGGGACGTGACGACCGCGGCGATCTTCTCGATCTCCACCGTCTCCCCGGCGCGGACCCCGACGGTCAGACGGTGACCGATGCGCCCCGGCGCGAGGTCCGGTGCGCGGACGACGGGCGCGTCGGCGGGGGCGGTCACCCGGGTGCGGGCACCGACGGCGACGCGGTGGCGGGACTGCGTGGTGGCGGCGGTCAGGAGCACGGTGTCGTCGGCGGTCTCCTCGGTCGCGAGGACCTCGAGGTGGCGCCCGGAGAGGTGGCGGTAGCGGGCCACCCCGCTGTTGGTGACGGTGCCGTCCACGCCGGAGGCCACGGTCAGCCGGCCGCTCCAGTCCTCGGCGACGACCGAGGTGTGCAGGCCCGCCAGGTGCCGGCGCTCCCGGTGCACGAACCGGCGCTGGTGCAGCCGGGTGTGCCGACCCGCGCCGTCGACGAACCGGGTGGTGCGGTGCAGGACCCCGCGGGCCGTGTCCAGCTGCGTGCGGTGCTCCAGCACCCGCCCGGCCGACACGTCGAGCCACGCCTCGTCCTCCACCGCGACGCGCAGGTCGAGCCAGTTCGGGAGGTTGACCATGCTCTCGTTCTCGACCGCCACCCCGTCGCCCACGTCGGAGAGCCGGTTGAAGACGCCGGCCGCGTAGGTGCCGGGGTAGTGCACGCCGTCCGCGCTGCTCTCCGGCAGCGCCCCGCGGGTGCCGAGGTAGCCGTTGGCGAGGGTGCAGAGCGCCTCCCGGCGCCCCTCGTCGGCGGGGTCCCAGCCGTCGAGCACGAGGGTCCAGGTGTCCGGTCGGGTCACCGGGGGTCCTGCTCGGCGCCGTGGTCGACCAGGACCGCGGCGAGGTCGCGACGCGGGGTGCGCGGGGGCGGCGGCGCCTCGGCGACGGGTCGGCCCACCCGGAGGACGACGACCGGGTGGCTGCCGACCATCCGGCGGACGCGTTCGCGGGTCTCGTCCACCTCGAGGACCTGGGTGATCGGGGTCGCGGCGAGGTCGTGGACCGTCGCCTCGAGGAGGACCGCGCTGAGCGCCTCGCCGGCCCGCACGACCGAGGCCGGGTCGTCGCCGCCGGCGGTCAGGACGAGCAGGGTGGAGGCGTCGGCGTGGTCGGCGCCGCCGTGGGGCTGGTCGAGGCCCCCGCCGGGGAACCACCGCAGCACGAGGTCGTCGTAGAGGTGCGGCTCGGTGAGCCGGGCGCCGTGGGGGATCCCGTCGGCCGCGCCCGCGTAGCGGTGCGTCCAGCGCTGCAGCTCGGCGGGGTAGCCGGGCCGGTCGAGCTGGAGGCGGGCGGCGTCGCGCATCGCGTGGACGAGGCAGCGGCGGGCGTGGCCGGTGACGGCGTGCAGGACGCCGTCGAAGGCCCGGGCGGCGTCGGCGAGCTCGTCGAGGACGCCGGGGTCGACGGGCTCGGGGGCGAAGCGACGGCGGTCGGTCCGGCGACGCCCGATCGCGGCGGCCTGCCGGCGTGCGTCGTCGGGGACCACGTCGGCCGCCGCCCAGCGGACCTCCGCCACCCGGTGCTGCGGCGGTCCCTCCCGGTCGAGCCGCACGAGCGGGGCGAAGCCGCGGACGGCGAGACCGAGGCGCAGGTGGTGCAGCGCGGCACCGCACGCGAGCAGCGCGCCGTGGCCGCGCTCGTCGGTGAACGGCAGCCGCCGGTGCGGGTCGACGGCGAGCTCCAGGCGGTCGGGGTGGAGCGTCCACCGCCAGGGCTGGGTGTTGTGCTCCGAGGGGGCCCGGAGCGAGCCCTCGAGCGCGGCGAGCACCGCCTCCCGGGGGTCGGTCGGCGTCCCGGACCCCGCCGGGGCCGTCACCCCGGTCTCGCGGCGCGTCTCCATGCCGGTCTCCCCGTCTCTCGTCGCCGCCTCGACGGTGGACGCCGGAGGGCCCCCGGCACCAGGCACGAAGTGCCCCGCGGAGCGGGACGATCGACCCGCGTCCAGCCCCGTGGCACGTGACCCGGTCGTCGGCACGACCGGTCGCCGGGAGCCCAACGTCCTCCGCGATCCGGGCCGTGCGTCCCTGATCGGGCGCGGTCGCCGCCCCCACGGTCGGGGCGGGACCGGGCACGAGAGCGGAGACACGGGATGACGACGAGCCGCGAGACCGACGAGATGACGGTGGCCGAGTGCCATCGCCTGCTCGACAGCGTCCCCGTCGGGCGCATGGTCTTCACCGACGCGACGGGGCCCGCCGCGCACCCGGTGAACTTCCTCCGTCACGGCCCCTCGATCATCGTGCGCACCGGGCCGGGGCCGAAGCTGGACGCCGCCCGGCGTGGCGATCTGGTCGCCTTCGAGGTGGACCAGGTCGACGCCGACGCCCACACCGGCTGGAGCGTGCTGGTGGTCGGGCGCGCCGAGGTGGTCACCGACGTCGACGAGCTGATCGCCGTCCTCGACGTGGCGCACCGGCCCTGGGTCCGCCGGCGAGGGGCGCACGTCGTCCGCATCACCGCGCACCGGATCACCGGCCGGCGTCTCGCGCTCGACCCGGCCGAGGGCGGCGCAGCACCCGGGGGCGGCTGACGATCAGCGCGGGAACACCGTGTCGCGGACGGCACGGGTGACGTCGTCGAGCTCGGCCACCTGGGCGAGCAGCTGGTCGCGCAGCGTCGGCTCGGCGCCCGAGGCGGCGGCGGTCAGGGCGAGGCCGACCCGCTGGATGCGGTGGAGCACCTGCTCGGACAGGGACAGGACGAGCTGCTCGCGGTCCTCGAGGGCGCGGACGGCCTCACGGTCGCGGCGACCGCGGCCCAGCTCGATGGCGGTCGTGGCGTGCGCGGCGAAGGCGAGCAGCATCTCCGCCTCGACCGGCCCGAACACCTCGTCGTCCGCGGTCCGGGTCAGGACGAGCACGGACCGGGAGCCGGGCGGTGACGCGTCGAGGGGCACGGCCAGCATCGAGCGCACCTCCGGGGCGCGCGCGACCACGCCGGTGGTGCGGGGATCGGTGGTGGCGTCGGGGACGAGCACCGGCCCGTCGGCGTCGAGGGCGGCCTGGGTGATCGATCCGGCGACCCCGGCGGTGCGTCCGGCCCAGTGCGCGAGGTCGCCGGCCACGACCACGACGCGGGCCGTGGTCGGGTCGGCGTCGGCGACCTCCGTGACCGCCGCTCCGTGGGCGCGGGCGATGTCGACGGCGACGTCGAGCAGGTGCTGGAGCTCCTCCTCCGGCGGCAGCTCCCCGGCGAGCAGGCTGCTGGCCATCTCGGCGGAGGCGGCCTGCCACCGTGCACGGCGGCGCTCCCCGTCGAGGAGCAGGGCGTTCTCGACGGCGATCCCGGCCGCCCCGGCCAGCGCGGTGAGCAGCTGCTCGTCGTCGGCGCCGAAGCCGCCCTCGTGCTCGCTCTCGGTGACGTAGAGGTTCCCGTAGACGGTGCCGCCGGCGAGCAGCGGGACCCCGAGGAACGACCGCATCGGTGGGTGCTCGGCGGGGAAGCCGACGGCGGACGGATGGGCGGAGAGGTCGTCGAGGCGCAGGGCCCGCGGGTGGTCGATGAGCTCGCCGAGGACGCCCTTGCCCTGGGGCAACGCGCCGATCCGGGCCACGGTGCCGGCGTCCATGCCGATGTGCACGAAGCGGATGAGCCGCCCGTCGCGCACGATGCCGAGCGCGGCGTAGCGCGCCTGGACGAGGCTCCGGGCGTTCTCGGCGATGCGCGCCACGAGGTCGTCGAGCTCGAGGCCGGCGGTGATGTGGTGCACGGCGTCGAGCAGGCCCCGCAGCCGGCCCTGGGTCAGCTTGACCTCGGTGGCCCGGTCGATGAGCTGGTCGAGCAGGTCGTCGAGCTCGAGCCGAGCCACCGTCGGGAAGGCGAGGCCCTCGGACGGGCTCGGGGGCTCGGGGCGATCGGACACAGCACCTCTCAGGGCACGCCACGGGCTGGACGCGGGACGAGACCACATCGTCCGACGAACGAGGACACTGTCAAGCGCTGCGGTCAAGCGCTGCGGTCAGGCGCCGCGATCGAGCCCGACGGGCGCGACGCGGACGCGGGCGTCCACGAGCCGGCACGCGTCCGGGGTGCAGACGACGGGGTTGAGGTCCATCTCGGCGATCTGGGGGAGGAGCTCGGCGAGCCGGGCGACGCGCGCGACGACCGTCCCGAGCCGCTCGCGTTCCACCAGCCGCGCGGCGATGCCGCGGCGCAGCGGGAGCTCGTCGAGGAGCTCGGCGAGATCGGTCGTCGTCATCGGGACGAGGCGGTGCCAGCGCCGGTCGGCCACGTCGGTGCCCGTCCCGCCGACGCCGGCGGTGACGAGTGCGCCGAAGTCCGGGTCGCCGGCCACGCCCACGAGCATCTCGACGCCCGGGGGCGCCATGGGCTGCACGACGAACCCGCGCCACGCCTCGCCGAAGGCCGCCACGAAGCCGGTCGCCGCGGCCCGGACGGCGACGTCGCCCCGCAGCGCGAGGGCGACCCCGCCCTGCTCGGACTTGTGCAGTACGCCCTCGGCGACGACCTTGAGCGCGACCGGTCCGTCGATCGCCCGGGCGACGGCGACCGCCTCGTCGACGGTGCGCACGACCCGGGCGGGCACGAGGTCGAGCCCAGCGGCCTGCAGGAGGGCGGCGCACTCGTCGGGCTCCAACCACCGGCCGCCGGGGTGGGCGTCCAGCACGCCCGCCACCACCGTCCGCGCGGTGGCGAGGTCGACGGGGTGCTCGTCGGCCGGCAGTGGGCGGCCGGGGTCGCGGGCGACGTCGGCGCCGCGGCGGACGAGGTGCGCGAGCGCCCGCGCGGCGTCGGCCGGGTCGGCGAACACCGCGGCGCGGGGGGTGCCGTCCGCGTCGAGCAGGGGGGCGACGCGGGCCCGCTGGTCGAGGGCGACGGCGACGACGGGGACGTCGCGCCCGGGCGGGCGGGCCAGGGCGGCGCCGAGCCCGGTGCCCGGGTCGCCGAGGGCCGTCGGGCAGGCGACGGTGAGCACGGCGTCGACCTCCGGGGCCTCGCGCAGCACGTCGAGGCACGCGGCGAAGGTCGCTGCGTCGGCGGTGGCGGTGGTGTCGACGGGCCCGCCGGTGGCCGCGGTGGAGGGAAGCAGGGCGTCGAGCCGGGACCGGGTGGCCGGGGCCAGGGCCGGGACCCGCAGGCCGGCGGCCGCGCACGCGTCGGCGGCGAGCACGTTGGTGCCGCCGGCGTTGCCGAGCACCGCGACGCGGTCGCCGGCGGCGGGCGCGCTCCAGGACAGCACGGCGAGGGCGCCGGCGAGCTCGCCGAGGTCGTCGACGGGCTGGACCCCCGCCTGCCGGTAGAGGGCGTCGCGGCGGACCGCCGGGGTGGCCGACGCCGCGGTGTGCGACGCCGCCGCCCGCGCCCCGACCTCGCTGCTCGCCGCCCGCACCGCGAGCACCGGGATCCGCGCGGAGACCCGTCGCGCCAGGCGGGAGAAGGCGCGCGGGTTGCCGAACGACTCGACGTGCAGGACGGCGACCCGCGTGTCGGCGTCCTCGGACCACCAGGCGAGCAGGTCGTTGCTGCTGACGTCGTAGCGGTCGCCGACCGAGACGAGGGTGGAGACGCCGAGCCCGAGCCCGCGCAGGGCCTCGAGCACCGCGATCGCCACCCCGCCGGACTGGGTGACGACGCCGACCGACCCCGCCGGCGCCGCGCCGGGAGCGAACGTGGCGTCGAGCCGCACGTCCGGCGCGGTGTCGACCAGCCCCAGGCAGTTCGGCCCGACCAGGCGCATCCCGTGCCGGTGCACGGCCTCCAGGACGGCGCCGTCGACCCCGGCGGCCGCGAGCCCCGACGTGATCACCAGCACGGCCCGCACGCCGCGCTCCCCGCACGCCGCCACCAGCGCCGGCAGCGCGGCCGGTGGCGTCGCGAGGATCGCGAGGTCCGGTGCGTCGGGCAGCAGGTCGACCGAGGCGACGGTCGGGACGCCCGCCACGCGGGCCGCGTGCGGGTGGACGACGTGGACGCGACCGGTGAACCCGCCGGCGAGCACGGCGTCGAGGACCGCCCGGCCCACCGAGCCCGGCCGCCGACCCGCCCCGACCACCGCGATCGAGCGTGGGCGCAGGACGGGGCCGAGGCCGGCGCGGGCCGCGTGGGCGGCCCGGGCCAGCGTCGCGCGGGCGAAGGCCGCCGCCGCGGCCGGGTCCTCGGGGTCGGGCAGGGTGATGACGACGTGCAGCGACGGGCCGTCCGCCTCGCGCGCGACGGGCAGCCCGAGGTCGGTGAACACCCGGCGCATGGCGGTGTTCTCGGTCAGCACCTCGGCGGTCCAGCGCCGCACGCCGCGCCGGACGGACTCGTGGACGGCCCGCTCGAGCAGGGCGGTCCCCACGCCGTGGGCCTGGACCCGGTGCCCGACCGTCACGGCGACCTCCGCGTCCTCCGGGCACGCCGCGTCCGGCGCGACCTGCACCGCCCCGACCAGCTCGGCGCCCAGGAACGCGCCCCACACGGTGCCCGAGGCCGCCGCGTCCAGGGCGTAGGTGTCGAGCGCGTGCGGCGAGAGCGTCGCGAACCGCAGCCACCGGTCGTGCTCCGGGAGGTCCCGGTGCAGGCGCAGGAGGGCGGGCCCGTCCCGGCGGTCCAGGGACCGGATGTCCACCGGGCTGCCGTCCGCGAGCAGGACGCGGTGCTCGACGGCGGGATCGGCCGGGTCGAGGACGCTCATGGGCCGATCCCAGCCGGAGCCGCGGGCGCCCGGCAGGGCCGTCGGCCCGGCGATCACGGGACCTCCGGGCCGGGGGCGGGGAACGGCACGGGGTCCGGCGGTGGTGGGACCTCCGGCCCTGGCCGCGCCGCGCCGTCGGGGCCAGGATGGTCGGACGGGGCGGGACTCGCGGAGGGGGAGACGGCCGTCGTGGTGGACACGCAGGGCACGGCACGACGTCCCGTCGAGGGAGCGGGCCCGCCCGGTCCGCGGCTGAGCGGGGCCGGCACGGAGCAGGTGGCGGCCCTCTTCTCCTCGATGGTGGCGGTGGCCGAGGGCCTCGACCTCGACACCACGCTGCGCCGCCTCGTCGAGGTGGCCACCGACCTGGTCGGCGCCCGCTACGGCGCGCTCGGCGTGCTCGACGAGGCCGGGGCCGGCCTCGCCCGCTTCGTCCACACCGGCATCGACGACGCCACGCGGGCGCGGATTGGCGACCTGCCCCGCGGCCGGGGCCTGCTCGGCGAGCTCATCCGGCACCCGACGCCCCTGCGCCTCGACGACCTGCACGACCACCCCGCCTCGGTCGGCTTCCCGCCCCACCACCCGCCCATGGGGTCCTTCCTCGGCGTCCCGGTCCGCGTCCGGGGCGAGGTCTTCGGCAACCTCTACCTCACCGACAAGCGCGGCGGCTTCACCGCCGCCGACGAGGAGCTCATCGTCGCGCTGGCGGCCGCCGCGGCGGTGGCCGTCGAGAACGCGCGCCTGCACCAGGACACCGAGCGGCTCGTCGCCGAGGGGCAGCGTCGTCAGCGGTGGCTCGAGGCGTCCGGGGAGATCACGACCCAGGTCCTGGCCGGCGCGGACCCGACGGAGGCCCTCGTGCTGGCGGCCGAACGCGCCGCCGAGCTCGCCGACGGTGTCGGCGCGATCATCACCACCCCGCCGGCCCTGGCGTGCGAGCGCGACGAGGCGCCGCCGGTGCGCGTGACCGTGAGCGTCGGTCTCGAGGCCCGGCTGCCGATCGACGCGCGGCTCGCGGGCGCCGCGCTGGACGAGGTGGCGCGCCTGCGCCTGCCGCGCCTCGAGGACGACCTGGTCCTCGCCGTCGACGGCCGGGAGGAGCACCTCGGGCCGGCGCTGCTCGTGCCGCTCGACGGCACCGAGGTGATCACCGGTGTCCTCGTGGTGGTGCGGCGTCCCGGGTCGGCCCCGATCGGCACCGAGGGCCTCTCGACCGCGGCCTCGTTCGCCGACCAGGCCGCGCTGGTGCTGCGGCTCGCCGAGTCCCAGCGCGCCCGCCGCCAGCTCGACGTCGCCGCCGACCGGGAGCGCATCGCCGCCGACCTGCACGACCACGTGCTCCAGCGCCTGTTCGCGCTCGGCCTCGGCCTGCAGGCCACCCAGGCCCGGCTGCGCAGCCAGCCGGAGGCCGCGGGGCGGGTCAACGAGGCGGTCGACACGATCGACGGCATCGTCCGCGACATCCGCACGAGCATCTTCGACCTCCACGCCATCGGCACCACCCCGGGCCTCGGGGGGCGTCTGCGGGCCGCCGTCGCCGAGATGAGCGCCCACGTCGAGACCGAGCCCGTGGTGCGGCTGTCCGGGCCGGTCGACACCGTGCCCGAGGAGCTCGCCGTGCAGGTCGAGGCCGTGGTGCGCGAGGGCGTCTCGAACGCCGTGCGCCACGGCGGCGCGGACACGGTGGTGGTGACCGTGTCCGTGGACGACGTCCTCGCGGTGGACGTGACCGACGACGGGTTCGGCATCCCCGACACCGTGGCGCGCAGCGGCCTGGCGAACCTGACCGCCCGCGCCCGGGCGCTCGGCGGCGAGGCCAGCGTCGGACGGCGCACGACCGGGACCCGGAGCGGGACCCGCCTGTCGTGGTGGGTCCCGTTCGACGCCGCGACCTGATCAGGCGCCGGTGTCGCGGCGGCGGGGCGTCGGGTGCACCGGGCGCCCCCAGCCCAGGCGCAGGACGACCTGCGGCCAGAGCACCCCGCCGAGCAGGGCCCGCACCTCGTCGCGCACGGCGGCGACCTCGAGCGGGGGCGCGACGAACGACGACCCCACCCCGTGGGCCGTGGCCGTCAGCAGCACCTGCTGCATCGCCGCGCCGGCCCGCAGGTGGGCGAGGGGACCGTCGTCGTAGGACAGGACGACGGCGACGGTCGGGTCGTCCCCGCTGCCGGTGGGCGGCGCGGTGCGGTCGGTGTCGGCGACCGCGTCACCGAAGTCGCGGGGCCGCCAGGCGGAGTCGGCCCGCGGCGCCCGCTGCGCGTGCTCGCGGGGCAGGCCGTCGTCCTCGCGCGCCGGGTGGCCGATCCATCGCTCCCACTCGGCGACGAACGCGGGGTCCGCGCGCTGCTGACGGTGCGCCCGGGCGGTGAGCTCGCGCAGCTCGCGCCGCTGGCGGGCGTCGGTGAGGAACACCAGACGGCAGCTCTCCCGCCCGGCCGCGCGGGCCAGCTGGTCGCGCAGCGCGGCCGGGAGCGGTCGCCCGTCGAAGGGGTGGCGGTCGGTGTGCCGGCGCGGGATCGCCGTCGCCAGCTCGCTCTCCCACAGCGACGCCGGCAGGACCGAGCCCGGGCGGACCCGTCCGAGGAACCAGCGGTCGGCCGGGTCGGGCAGCAGCTGCGTGTGGGCCCGCCGGCCCTGGGCGCGCACCGCGAGCCGCACGTTGAGCAGGGCAGCGCCACACGCGAGCCGCAGCTCGCGGGCGTCGGGGTCGGCCACCTCGAGCCGCCGGTCCGGGTCGCCGTGGACCTCGACCGCGTCGTGGTGCCACTGCAGTCGCCACGGCTGGCTGTTGTGGCTCGAGGGCGCGCTCGCCCCGGCGCGCAGGAGCTCGATCACCGCCGTCGTCCCGGATGCCCGGTCCTCTCGCATCGTCACGATGCCTCCCGCTGCAGCCACGACGTCCTCCTCGTCCTCGGCGGGAAGCGTCCGTCCCCGGCCGGGCCGCTCACCAGGGACCGACGGCCCGGTGCGGAGGGACCGTCCGGCTCCGGTGTCGGGAGGCCTCGCCGGGCGAGGGTGGACCCCGATCAGCGGCACCGAGGACCGAGGGGTGGACGGGATGGACACGATCGGGGACGACGGCGGGACGGTCGTCGTGGGCTTCGACGGCTCGCGACACGCGGAGGCCGCGGTGCGCTGGGCGATCGCCGAGGGTGGCCGGCGGGGGGCAGCGGTCCGGGTGGTCGTCGCCCACGAGCCCCCGGACGCCTGGATGACCACGTACGGCTACCCCCTGATCGCCGACAGCGGGGAGCTCCGGGCGGCCGTCGAGGAGACGGCCCGCGAGCGCGTCGAGGAGGTGCGCGCCGCCCTGGGCGACGCGGACCGCGCGGTGCCGGTCACGGTCGTCGCGATCACCGGCCCCGCGGCCCACGTCCTGACGCAGGAGGCGCAGGGCGCCGCGGTGCTCGTCGTGGGTCACCGCGGTCGCGGCGGGCTGCGCAGCGCCCTGCTCGGATCGGTCGGGCTGTCGGCGGTGCTGCACGCCCCGTGCCCGGTCACGGTCGTGCCCGCGGCGCCGGTGCCGCACGAGGAGGCCACGGAGGACGACCTGGCGTTCCTCGCCGGACCGCTCCCGGCCGGCCCGCTCGCCTGACGCCCGCTGCGCACCCACACAGGACGACCATGGCGGCGAGGCCGCCGGAGGAGGCTGGACAATGATCGATCGCTCGGTGCCCCCAGCCGGGGTGGTCGTCGGGGTGGACGGCGACCCCGGGACGCTGCGGGCGGTCGGATGGGCGGCCCGCGAGGCCGACCGCCGGCGCCTGCCGCTCGACCTCGTCCAGGTGCTGCCGCCGTCCGACCGGGACCCCGACGAGCTGCGCGCCCCGACCGGGCGGGCGATGTCCCTGCTGGGCCAGGCGCGCCGCATCGCGGAGGCGGCGGCCCCCGGGCTCGCGCCGCGGCTGTCGGTGGTCGACGGCGTGGCCGGGCCGGCGCTGGTCGCGGTGTCCCGCCGGGCGCACCTGCTCGTCGTCGGGACGCGGCACCTCGACGGCGCCCTCGACCTCACGCTCGGCCGCACGCTGGTCCACACCATGGGCCGGTCCGCCTGCCCGGTCGTCGTGGTCGGGCCGCGCTGGGACCCCGACGAGCGCCACGAGGGCCCCGTCCTCGTCGGCGTCGACGGCTCGCCGGAGTCGCACGGGGCCGTCGCGTTCGCCACCGACGTCGCCGACCGCTGGCACGCGCGCCTCACCGCCGTCGGTGTCGCTCCCCGTCACGACGCGGACGCCGACGCCGACGAGCGCCGCCGCGTCCTCGCCGAGGCGCGCGCCGGGTTGGCGACCCGGTACCCGGGTGTCCGCCTCCACGAGGTCCTCGACCGCGGCGACCCGGGCGAGGAGCTCCTGCGCGAGGCGCGTGACGGCGCCGCGCTGGTCGTGCTCGGCTGCCGCGGGCGCGGCGCGCTGGCGGGGACCCTGGTCGGTTCCACCAGCCAGCGGGTCGTCCGCGCGGCGCCGTGCCCGGTCGCCGTGCTGCCCGCCGGGGCGGCCGAGCGCTGGGTGGCGACGGACCGTGTCTGGGCCGAGGAGGGTGTGTGATGCGCGACCCCGCACCCGCCCCGGTGGTGGTCGGGGTCGACGACGGGTTGCTGCGCGTGCGCGTGCTCGACCGGGCCGTCCGTGAGGCCCGGGGCCGCGGCGGACCGCTGGTCCTCGTGCACACCCACGGCCCCGAGACGCCCCTGGCGCCCTGGTACGACGACGCCGGCCGGCGCGCCGAGGCCTACCTCACCCGCACCGCCCCCGACCTCGCGGTGGAGCTCCTCTGCCGGGCCGGCGACATCACCGACACCCTCGTCGGCGCCTGTGCGGCGGGCTCGGTGCTCGTCCTCGGCGACCGCCACCGGCGTCTCGGCACGGAGGCGGGGCACACCACCGAGCGCGTGATCGTCGCGGCACCGTGCCCCGTCCTCGTGATCCCCGAGTACCGCGGACCGACCCCGCGCGGCGCCGTCGAGCGCCGGGCCGTGGTGGTCGGCGTGGACGACGGCGGCTCGGCGCCCGCGGTGCTCGCCTACGCCGTGCGCACCGCGGCCGACCTCGGGGTCCCGCTCGAGGTCGTCCGTGCCGTCCCGCCCCCGGAGGACGCCGAGGGCGCCGGCGAGGTCGCCGACGCCGACCTCGCCGCGGCCCGCCGCGCGCTGGATCGGCTCGTCGCGGCCCTCCGGCCCGGCCCCGTGCCGGTGCGCACCGAGGTGGTCGTCGACCGCCCGGCCCGCGCGCTGCTGGGACGCGCCGCGGGCGCCGACGAGGTCGTCGTCGGCCACCGCCGCGACGGCGCCGCCTCGCTGCGCGGGCCGGGCTCCACGGCGCGCTCGGTGCTCGCGGGGGCCCCGTGCGCGGTCGCCGTCCTCGGACCCCGCGGCCTGGACCAGGCCGCCACCGCGGTGACCGCGACGGAGGGCACCCGGTGACCGGTCCCGGGCCCGCCCCCGCGGTCGTCGAGACCCACACGGCGGTCCTGTGGTTCGCCGGGGACCGGGTGCACAAGATGAAGAAGCCGGTCGACCTGGGGTTCTGCGACTTCACCACCCTCGAGCGGCGGCGGGAGGCGTGCCTGCGGGAGATCGCCCTCAACCGGCGGCTCAGCCCCGAGGCCTACCTCGGGCTCGAGAGCCTGCTCGGGCCGGACGGGATGGCGTGCGAGTACTTCGTGGCGATGCGGCGGATGCCGGCCGACCGGCGCCTGGCCGCGCTCGTGCGGGCCGGCGAGCCGGTGGAGGACGAGGTCCGCACCCTCGCCCGGCGCCTCGCCGCGTTCCACAGCACCGCCGCGCGCGGCCCGGCGGTGGACCGGGAGGGGACGGTCGACGCCGCCCGCGCCCGGTGGACCGGCGTCCTCGACGGGCTGCGCCGCCACGCCGGCACGATCCTGCCCGCCGACGTCGTCGACCACGTCGCGGCCGCCGCCGGCGCGTTCCTCGACGGCCGGCGTGCCCTGTTCGACCGGCGCCGGCGGCAGGGCCGGGTGGTCGACGGGCACGGCGACCTGCTCGCCGACGACGTCTTCTGCCTGCCCGACGGGCCGGTGGTGCTCGACTGCCTGGAGTTCGACGACCACCTGCGCTACGTCGACGGGCTCGACGACGCCGCGTTCCTCGCGATGGACCTCGAGCGCCTCGGTGACGCCGCCCTCGCCGGGCGCTTCCTCGGCTGGTACGCCGAGTTCGCCGACGACCCCGCACCGCCCGCGCTGCGCCACCACCTCACGGCCTACCGCGCGGCCGTGCGCGCCTCGGTGACCTGCGTGCGGGTCGACCAGGGCGGCGGGGACGCGGACCTCGCCCGCGACCTGCTCGAGCTCGCGGCCGCCCACCTCGACGCGGGCCGGGTCCGGCTGGTGCTGGTCGGCGGCCTGCCGGGCACGGGCAAGTCGACGGTCGCCGGCGGGCTGGCCGACCGGCTCGGGGCGACGCTGCTGTCCAGCGACCGCGTCCGCAAGGAGATCGCCGGCATCGACCCGTCGACCGGCGCCGCGGCCGACTACGCCACGGGCCTCTACCGCGCCGAGCACACCGCCGCGACCTACGGCGAGCTCCTGCACCGGGCCGAGGAGCTCCTCGGCCTGGGGGAGTCGGTGGTGCTCGACGCCTCGTGGACCGCGGCAGCGCCGCGCGAGGGCGCGACGGCGCTCGCGGCGCGGGCCTCGGCGGCGCTGACGTCGCTGCGCTGCGAGGCGCCGCGCGCGGTCGCGGACGAGCGCATCCGTCGCCGGCGCGGGTCGGCGTCCGACGCCACCCCGCTGGTGGCCGCGGTCATGGCCGCCGACACCGACCCGTGGCTCGAGGCCACGGTGATCGACACCGCCGGCTCCGTCGACGCCGCCGTGGACGCGGCGCTCGCCGCCGTGCGCGCCCCCCGCCCGCACGCCACCTGGACGGTCGTCGAGGTCTGAGACGGAGCGCCCGAGGAAGGAGGTGGACCGTGCCCCGGTCCCTGGTGGTGTTCGAGTCGATGTACGGCAACACCGAGGCGGTGGCCCGCGCGATCGCGGACGGCGTCGCGGCGCACCTCCCCGTGGAGGTGGTGGAGGTCGGCGCGGCGCCGACGGATCCCGGGGAGGACCTCGCCCTGCTCGTCGTGGGCGGGCCGACGCACGCCTTCGGCATGAGCCGGCCCAAGACGCGACGGGACGCGGCCGCCCGGGCCGGGCGTCCGACCGTGTCCCCGGGCCCCGGGGTGCGCGAGTGGCTCGAGGCGCTGCGCGGGCGGGCCGGTGTCACCGCAGCCGCGTTCGACACCCGCGTCGTGCGTCCCCGCGTCCCCGGCTCCGCGGCGCGCGCGATCGCCCGGCGCCTGCGCCGCCACGGGCTCACCACCCGCGAAGGGCCCCACACCTTCTGGGTCACGGGCTCGGAGGGCCCGCTGCTCGACGGTGAGCTCGAGCGCGCGCGGGCCTGGGGCGCGGCGCTCGCGGAGGACGTGGCCGTCCCGGCCGGGGGCGCGCCGTGAGGCCCACCGCGGCGTCGCACCGGGCGGCGGCGGGGTGACCGCGATGACGTTCATCGATCGCCGCGACGCGGGGATGCGCCTGGCCCGGCGGCTCGGCCACCTCGCGGGCGAGGACGTCGTGGTCCTCGGTGCGCCATGCGGGGGTGTGCTCGTCGCCGCGCCCGTCGCCGCGGCGCTCGCGGCGCCGCTGGACGTGGCCGTGACGCGGGAGGTCCGCGTCCCCGCGCGGTCCCCGCTGGTCCTGGGCGCGGTCGGCGAGGAGGGGGTGCTGGCGCTCGACGACGGTCTCGTCCGCGCGCTGCGCGTCGGCGAGGCCGAGCTGGCCGCGGCGGTGGTCCGCGAGCGGGCCGCCGTGGACCGCTTCGTCCGGCGGTACCGGGGCGGACGACCCGGCGTCCCGATCGGCGGGCGCACCGTCGTGCTGGTCGCCGACGGCGTCGCCGTGGCCACCCCCGTGCGGACCGCCGTCGCCGTGCTCCGGGCCCGTGGTGCCCGACGGGTGGTCCTCGCCGTGCCGGTGGGCGCCCCGGTCGCCGTGGACGTCCTCGCGCAGGACGTGGACGAGCTCGTCGTGCTCGCGCGCCCGGCCGCGTTCCGCGAGGTGGCCGCGAGCTACGTCGAGTTCCACCGGGTCGACGAGACCGAGGTCGTCGCGGCCCTGCGGGAGCAGGCGGCCGGCGGGGCGCACGGTGGCGCGCGTGTTCCCGGTGGGTGAGGACCACCGTCCGACCGTGGTCGTGGGGGTCGACGGCTCGCCCGGCTCCCGGGCCGCCCTCGTCGACGCGATGCGCTCCGCCGCGCTCCGCGGGGCGTGCCTGCGGGTGGTCGCGGTGTACGAGCCGCCCGAGTGGCGCCTGCCGGCGGCACCGACACCGCTGCCCGACCGGGCCGAGATCGAGGAGTCGCTGGCGGGCGCGGTGCGGGCCATGGTCACCGACGTCGCCTACGAGCTGGGCGGCGAGCACCTGGTCCGCCCGCCGGTCACGGTCGAGGTCGCGCGGGGCGACGCCGCCGACGTCCTGGTCCGTGCGGCCGCCGGCGCCGACGAGCTCGTCGTCGGGCACCGCGGGCGCGGGGCGGTCGCGAGCGCCCTGCTCGGCTCGGTCGGGTGGGGCTGCGTCCGGCACGCGCCCTGCCCCGTCCGGGTGGTGCCCGACGGGCACCGGGCCTGATCACCGGTCGCCCCCGTCGTCTCGGCCTCCGGTCCCGGTCGCGCGGGCCCTCCGGCCCTGCCGCCGCGGGGGTCGCGGTGCGCAGGCTGGGGCGACGAGGAGGTGGGCCGATGTCCGAGGCGGGATCGGGGACGAGGAACGACGATCGGGGCGGCGGGCGCGGTGGCGCCGTCGTCGTCGGGGTGTCCATCGAGGGCCACGGGGAGACCGCCGTCCGGTGGGCGGCCGCCGAGGCGCGCGACCGCGGTGTGCCGTTGCGTCTGGTGCTCGGCCTGGTGATCCCGCGCGGCGGGCACGGCGGCCTGGTCGGGGTGGACGTCGCGACCGGGCTGCGGTCGCTGGCGCGCCGCGAGCTCCGGGAGATGCGGGAGGCGGCACAGGCCGTCGCGCCGGGCATCGCGGTGAGCGAGGACGTCGTGGAGAGCGACCCCGTCGGCGTGCTGCGCGCGCAGGCGCGGTCGGCGTCGCTGCTGGTCGTCGGCAACGACGGCCTGCCCCGTCTCCTGGACCTCGCGCTCCGGGGCATCGCTCGCGGCCTCGTCGGCCACGTCGACGTGCCGGTCGTCGTCGTCCCCCAGGGCTGCGACCCCCGGGTGCGCGACCGTGCGGACGGCGCCGCCGCGGTGGTCGTCGGCGACGACGGCTCCCCGGGCTCGCGGGCGGCCGTGCGGTTCGCGGCCGCCCGGGCCTCGACGCGGGGGGCGCCGCTGGTGCTGGTGCGCGCCGGCCGTGACGCCCGGCTGCTGTCCGAGGACGTCCCCGCGCTCGGCCCCGACCGCCCACCCTCGGTGCGCGTGGTGCTGGCCGAGGAGCGCGCGGACCGGGTCCTCGCCGACCAGGCGCGCGACGCCGAGCTCGTCGTCCTCGGGAGCGGCGAGCACGGCTGGCGCCATCACCACCACCCGACGCGCCCGGGTCTCGTCCTGCACGCGTCGTGCCCGGTGGTCGTGGTGCCGCCGCCCCCGCCCGACGCCGCCACGCCGGCCGCGTCCCGCGTGTCGCAGGAGGTGACCTCGTGACCGCGGTGCTGCGGACGCCGCGTGCCCTGCTCGTCGACCTGCTGGTCGCGGTGCTCGTGGTCCAGTACGTCGTGTTCGTCGCCACGGGGTCGGCGTGGCTCGTCGACGACCCGCGGGGCATGGCGGGGTTCGGGCTCGCCGTCGTGGCGGTGGCCGCGATCGCGAGCGTCTCGCTCGTCCCGCTCGGCACGCCGACCCTGGTGATCGCCGGCGCCGCCACCTTCGCGGCGGGTGTCGCCGCGCTGGTGTGGGGCCTGGTGCCGGGTCTCGGGCCGGTGCTGGTGGGGGTCTTCGTCGCGGGCGTCCTCGTCACCTGGGCGCTGACCGTCGTCGCCCTGCGCGCGGCGGCGCGGCGAGGCGCGCGCCGGGGACGGGTCCGGGCCTGACGCCCCGGCGCCCTCCCGGCGACCGACGACCAAGGGCCCGCCCGCGGGGCCCGGACGGCCCGGGCGGCCGCGGGCCACACCGGGCGAGGCTCGCCCGGGGGAACGACGCGCGACGGAGGAGAGCAGCATGGACGAGGAACACGACCGCGGCCCGACGACCCTCCCGAACGGCGAGGGTGCCGGCCCGGGCCGGCCGGTGGTGGTCGGGACCGACGGCTCGGAGTCGTCCCTGGCCGCCGTGCGCTGGGCCGCCGGTGCGGCGGCCTCGACGGGGCGGGGGCTGCACGTCGTGCTCGCCTACGGCGCGGTCGATCCCACCCTGCTGGCCGACGCCTCGCTCTGGCGTCGCTACCAGCACGAGATCGAGGCGCAGGCCCGCCACGAGCTGTCCCGGGCCGCCGAGGCCGCGCGCGCGGAGGCGCCGTCGGTGGCGGTGACCGAGGAGCTGGTCGACGGTCCCGCCGCCGAGGCGCTGATGGAGCGCGCGGGGTCGGGGATGCTCGTGGTCGGGGAGCAGGGCGCCGACGGGCTCGGCGGCGCGCTGCTGGGCTCGGTGGCGTCCACGGTGGCCTCCCACGCGGAGGGCCCGGTCGTCGTCGTCCGCGGGACGGCCGGCCCGGGTCCCGACGCGCCGGTCGTCGTCGGCGTCGACGGGTCGCCCGCCAGCGACGCGGCCATCGACGTCGCGGTGGCGTTCGCCGACGCGGAGGACCGTCCCCTGGTCGCGGTGCACACCTGGTCGGACCCCCTCATCGAGACCGTGCCCGAGGCGTTCACCGACCTCGACGCGATCACCGAGCAGGAGCGACGGGTGCTTGCCGAGCAGCTCGCCGGCCGTTCCGCCGCCCACCCCGACCTGCGGGTCACCACCGTCGTCACGCGCTCACGCCCGGCGCGCGCCCTGCTGGAGACGGCCCGCGGCGCGCGCCTGCTGGTGGTCGGGACGCGGGGCCGCGGGGGCTTCGCCGGCCTGCTGCTCGGCTCCGTGAGCCGCGCCGTGGTGCACCGCGCGCCCTGTCCGGTCGCCGTCGTGCCCCCGCCCGGCGTGCGGCACCGGCCCCGGTCCGCCGAGCGCGTGCGCGCCGCGGCGCCGTGAGGAGCCGCGCCGCGACCGGCGCCGCCGGTCCCCGGCCCGCGGCGGAGCCGGCGGTGGCGGAGGTGCACCCGGGTCGGCGACCGGCCGCGGTCGTGCGTGCCTTCGCACCGGCGGGCCCGGGCCGGCACGCGGTGGTCGCCTGGGCCTGCCGGCAGGCCCGGCGCACCGGCGCCCGCCTCGAGCTCCTCGTCGAGCCCGCGGCCGGCGAGCCCGACGAGCCGCGCGGCGGGCCGGTCGGGGTCCTCGCCCGGCTGGTCCGCCCGGTGCTGGGCCCCGTCCTCGGCGAGTCGTCGCTGGCCGACCGGCTCGCCCGCGCCTCGGCGGGCAGCGGGCTGCTCGTCGTGCCCCAGCGCCTCGCCGGCGTCGACGAGCTCGTCGACACCGCCTACGAACCGGTCGCGGTGGTCCCCGACGAGCCGCCGCACACCCACGGTCCGGTCGTCCTGGCGCTCGCGCCCCGCAGCACCGGCGACGAGGCCGTCGACGCCGCCTTTGCGGCCGCCGCGCGCCGCCGCGCGCCGCTGCTCGCGGTGTGCGTGCGGGCGTCGACCCCGTGGACGCTGGACACCGCGGTCGCCGGGGACGAGACGCTCGACGACGAGGCCGAGGCCTGGGGGGACCGCCTCGCGGCCTGGCGGTTGACCCACCCCGACGTCCCGGTCGAGGTGCGGGTCGCCGAGGGCGACCCCGCCCTCGCGCTGGTCGACCTGTCCGCGCAGGCACGCCTCCTCGTCCTCGGACGGTCCGGGCGGGGCCGGGTGCTGGCGCGCGTGGCCGCCTCGCCCGTCGGGGCGGTGACGCTGCGCGCGCGCTGCCCCGTCCTCGTCGTCCCGCCGCCCGGCCCGCCGCGCCGGTCGTGGTGGCCGCGGTCGTCCTGAGGCCGTCCCGGTCGTCAGGTCACGGTCCCCGCCGACGGACCGCGACGCACGTCGCGGTCCGCGAGCCGCAGGGCGGCGTCCAGGCGGGGACCCTCGTCGAGGCCGCTCTCGAGGGCCCGCAGGATGCCCGTCAGGGTGGTGCGCACGGCCTGGTGGGTCTCGTGGTCCAGGGAGCGCCGGGCCTGGTCCGTCGCCGCGAGCACCGTCACCCGCGGCGCGCCGCGGCGCCGGAGGACGACGACGTGCGACACGAGGTCGACGGCCTCGGAGGGGCGGCGGACGGGCGCGGTGTCCATGGCGGGCTCCTCTCTCGGGCCCAGCTCACCGCGTCGGTGTCGCGGGATCGAGGGCCGGAGGTCACCCGACGCCGGCCGGACGTCCCGCCGGTCCGGGGCGCGGGCTCCCGCCGGTCCGCGGACCGGGCGGTGAGGGTCGGTCGAGGTCGCACCGGACGCGCGGGGCGCCGGGTGACCGGGCCTCAGCGATCGGACGCCGCCCCGCTCCTCGGGGCGCCGGACGACCTCCTCCGCCACGCGACCACCGGCTCGAGCGCCGCCAGCTCGTCCGCCGTCGCGTGCCGGAAGGGACCTGCGGCCGCCGGGGCCGCCGGGTCGTCGACGCCGCCGGGTGCGGGCAGCCCCCGCGTCGTCCACCAGCTCGCGCCCACCGCCACGGCCAGGATCGTGGTGATGACCGCGAGCGAGATCGGGGTGGGGATGTACGTGACGTCCACCTTGAGGGCCATCTTGACGCCCACCCAGACGAGGACCAGGGCGAGCCCCAGCTTGAGGTAGACGAAGCGGTGGATGAGGTCGGCGAGCAGGAAGTACATGGCCCGCAGGCCGAGCAGCGCGAAGGCGTTGGCCGTGAACACCAGGAACGGCTCGTCGGTGACGGCGAAGATGGCCGGGATCGAGTCGACCGCGAAGACGACGTCGGTGGCCTCCACGAGCATCAGGACGGCGAGCAGGGGAGTGGCCAGCAGGACCCCGGCCCGCCGGACGAGGAAGCGCTGGCCGTGGAAGGCGTCGGTCGTCGGCACCACGCGACGGAACCAGCGCAGGGTGCGGGAGCGTGCGGGGTCGATGTGGCTGTCGCGCTGGACCGCCATCCGGATGCCGGTGACGACGAGGAACGCCGCGAACAGGTAGAGCACCCAGGAGAAGTTCGCGATCAGCACCGCCCCCGCGGCGATGAACAGGCCCCGCAGCACGAGGGCGCCGACCACGCCCAGGAACAGCACGCGGTGCTGGTACTCGCGGGGGACGCCGAAGAAGCTGAAGATCACCGCCCAGACGAAGACGTTGTCGACGGCGAGGGACTTCTCGATCAGGTAGCCGGCGAAGTACTGCTGGCCGAGCTCGGCGCCCCAGATCCACCACACGGCCACGCCGAAGCCGACCCCGATGGCCACCCACACCGCCGACCAGGCGGCGGCCTCGCGGACCCCGATCACGTGGGCCCGGCGGTGGGCGACCAGGTCCACCGCGAGCATGGCGACGATGCCCGCGACGACCGCGAGCCAGATCCCGAGCGAGACGTCCATGTGCTCTCCTCCGAGGTGCGCGTTCGACACTCGGAGGTCTCACCCGGCCCGGGACGCGGGCCCGCCCGGCCGGGGCGGCGTCCGTGACCGGACGCGGCCCGTGGTGACGACCAGGGGCGCGGGGGTTACTCCCCTCCTGCACAACGAGTGAAGCAGAATTCGTGTATTCCGGCAACACTTGTCAGGGCGGCGGCTCGCCGTCCTCGTCGGCGGCGCCGGTGAACAGACCGAGCAGCTCGCCGACCTGGTGGTCCCGTTCGGCGGGGTGGCGGAGGGGCCGGGAGGTCTCGACCTCGTAGCGGTTGCGCCGCCCCACCCGCACGCGCCGCAGGTACCCGGCGGCCTCAAGGTCGGCCACGATCGACTGGGCGGAGCGCTCGGTGATGCCGACCTCGAGGGCGACGTCGCGGAGCCGGCGGTGCGGGTCGCGGGCGAGCGCGACGAGGACGTGCCCGTGGTTGGTGAGGAACGTCCACGAGGGCACCTCACCCCGCGACGACGAGGTCATGGTGGTCTTCCGTCCGGCGTCTCCGGCCCGGTGATCATAGGCCGTCGGCGCCGGGCCGGGGCACGGCACGCCCCGGCGGGTCGGGACCTTCGGCGGTCGGGCTGGGCCCTTCCGCCTCCTGATCCGGGACGGCGGACGCGGGTGGACTGGTCGGCAGCCGTCGTCACCACCGCGACCTCGGGGTCGCGACCCCTCGGGAGGACCGTTGACCGTCACCCACCCGCCCCGCCCGCACGTCACGGTCGCCGCGCCGGTGCCCGACCCGGCACCGCCGGAGCTCGCGAGCTGGCGGGACGCGCTGGTGGAGCTCCTGGTCCTGGCCGAGCACGGGGACCTCGCCGCGGCCCGGAGCCTGCAGGGGTGGCTGTCGGTCGACCCGAGCGCGGCGTCCGCGTGCAGCACCATCCGCCGGGCCGTCGCCGCGGTCCGTGGCCGCTGACGCGCGGACCGGGGACACGGTGGCGATGATCGACGACGGGGACGACCTCACCCTGATCGACGCGTGGTGGCGAGCGGCGAACTACCTGGCCGTGGGCCAGATCTACCTGCGCGACAACCCGTTGCTGCGCGAGCCGCTGGCCGCGGACCACGTGAAGCCCCGCCTCCTCGGCCACTGGGGCACCACGCCGGGCCAGACCTTCCTGTGGGCCCACCTCAACCGCGTCGCCCGGCGCGGTGACTTCGCCCCGCTGTTCGTGTCGGGGCCGGGGCACGGCGGTCCGGCGGTGGTCGCCGCCGCCTACCTGGAGGGGACCTACTCCGAGCGCTACTCCCACGTCACCGGCGACGAGGAGGGGATGCGGGCGCTGTTCCGCCAGTTCTCCTACCCCGGCGGCATCCCCAGCCACGTCGCGCCCGAGACCCCCGGCTCGATCCACGAGGGCGGTGAGCTGGGCTACTCGCTGGCGCACGCCTACGGCGCCGTGTTCGACAACCCCGACCTGCTCGTCGCGTGCGTCGTCGGCGACGGCGAGGCCGAGACCGGGCCGCTGGCGACCGCGTGGCACGCGAACAAGTTCTGCCACCCCGTCCACGACGGCACCGTCCTGCCGGTCCTGCACCTCAACGGCTACAAGATCGCCAACCCGACGGTGCTCGCGCGGATCCCCGACGACGAGCTGCTCGCGCTGTTCACCGGCTACGGCCACCGGCCCCACGTCGTCGAGGCGGGCCTGGACGAGGACCACGCCGCGGTGCACCGGCGCATGGCCGACACCATGGACGAGATCGTCGACGAGATCGCCGCGCTGCGCCGCGAGGCCGCCGAGGCCGAGGCCGCGGGACGCGCGGTGCCGCGCCCCCGGTGGCCGATGCTGATCCTGCGCACGCCGAAGGGCTGGACCGGGCCCCGGCAGGTCGACGGGGCGCCCGTCGAGGGCACCTACCGGGCGCACCAGGTGCCGCTCGCCGGGACCCGGGAGAACGCGGAGCACCGCGCCGAGCTCGAGCGCTGGATGCGCTCCTACCGGCCCGAGGAGCTGTTCGACGACGCGGGCCGGCTGCGGCCGGAGCTGGCGGCGCTGCACCCCGGCGGTGACCGACGGATGAGCGCCACCCCGCACGCCAACGGCGGCGAGCTGCTCCGCGACCTGCGGCTGCCCGACTTCCGCGACCACGCGGTGACCGTCGACCGGCCCGGGGCCCCGGTGGCGGAGGCGACCCGCGTGCTGGGCGGCTGGGTGCGGGAGGTGGTGCGGCGGAACCCGGAGAACTTCCGGCTCTTCGGTCCCGACGAGATCGCCTCCAACCGGCTGCAGGACGTCTTCGCGGTCACCGACCGGCAGTTCGACGGGGAGATCCGCGACGGCGACGACCACCTGGCGCCGACCGGCCGGGCGGTGGAGATGCTCTCGGAGCACATGTGCCAGGGCTGGCTCGAGGGCTACCTGCTCACCGGCCGGCACGGGCTGTTCACCTGCTACGAGGCGTTCATCCACATCGTCGACTCGATGCTCAACCAGCACGCCAAGTGGCTGAAGGTCACCCGGGACATCCCGTGGCGGCGCCCGATCGCCTCGCTGACCTACCTGCTGACCTCGCACGTGTGGCGCCAGGACCACAACGGCTTCTCCCACCAGGACCCCGGCTTCATCGACCACGTGGTCAACAAGAAGGCCGAGATCGTGCGGGTGTACCTGCCCCCGGACGCCAACACGCTGCTCTCCACCGCCGACCACTGCCTGCGCAGCCGCGACTACGTCAACGTCGTCGTCGCCGGCAAGCAGCCCGCGCCGCAGTGGCTGGACACGGAGTCCGCGGTGGCGCACTGCACCCGCGGGCTCGGGGTCTGGGAGTGGGCCAGCAACGACGACGACGCCGAGCCCGACGTCGTGCTCGCGTGCGCCGGTGACGTGCCGACGCTGGAGACCCTCGCCGCGGTCGACCTCCTGCGCCGCCACCTGCCCGACCTGAGGGTCCGGGTGGTCAACGTCGTCGACCTCATGCGCCTGCAGACCCCGTCCGAGCACCCGCACGGGCTGCCCGACCGCGAGTACGACGCGCTCTTCACCCCGGACAAGCCGGTGATCTTCGCCTACCACGGCTACCCGTGGCTGATCCACCGGCTGACCTACCGGCGCACCGGCCACGGCAACCTGCACGTGCGCGGCTACAAGGAGGAGGGCACCACCACCACGCCGTTCGACATGGTCATGCTCAACGACCTCGACCGGTTCCACCTGGTCATGGACGTGATCGACCGGGTCCCCGGCCTCGGGGTGCGCCACGCGGCGCTGCGCCAGCGCATGGCCGACGAGCGGCTCGCCTGCCGGGAGTACACGCGGCGGCACGGGGAGGACCGGCCGGACGTGCGGGACTGGGTGTGGACCGGCTCCGGCGACCCGGACGGCGGGGCGGGTCGGCCCGACGTGGGCGCGGACACCGCGTCCGACGTCCCCGACGACGTCCACACCGGTCCCGACCGGCACGACCCGCTGGCCGACGTCCGGCCGGGCGCGGGGGCGGGGCGACCCGGCTGATGCGGGTCCTCGTCGTCAACGCGGGGTCGAGCAGCGTCAAGCTGCGCGTGGTCGAGCCCGAGGGCGCCGTGACGCACCGGATCGACCTCGACGCCCCGCGCGGGCGACCGGCCGGGGGCGCGCTCGAGGACGCCGTCGACCGGCTCGCCCGGGCGGCCGGTGGCGTGGACGCCGTGGGCCACCGCGTGGTGCACGGCGGCGCCGACTTCACCGCGCCGGTGGTCGTCGCCGGGGACGTGCTCGAGCGGATCGCGCGCCTCACCGTGCTCGCCCCGCTGCACCAGCCGCCCGCCGTCGCGGGCCTGCGCGCGGTGGCCGGGGCGCTGCCCGACGTGCCGTCCGTGGCCTGCTTCGACACGGCCTTCCACGCCACGATGCCCGCCGCCGCGAGCACCTACGCGGTGCCCGCCACCTGGCGCGCGCGGCACGGGATGCGGAAGTACGGGTTCCACGGGCTCGCGCACGCGTGGGGCTCGGCGCGGGCGGCGGAGATCGTCGGCCGGCCGCTCGACGAGCTCCGTGTCGTCGTGGCGCACCTCGGCTCCGGCGCCTCGGCCTGCGCGGTCCGCGGCGGCCGCTCGGTGGACACGACGATGGGGTTCACGCCCACGGCCGGGCTGGTGATGGCGACGCGGTGCGGGGACCTCGACCCGTCGGCGGTGGCCTGGCTGACGCTCCACGCCGACGTGCCGACCGCCGAGGTCGACCACGCCCTCGACCACGCGTCGGGCCTGGTGGGCCTCGCCGGGGAGGCCGACATGCGGCGCGTGCTCGCCGCCGCCGACGCGGGGGAGCACGACGCGCGGCTCGCCGTCGAGGTCTGGGTGCACCGGGCCCGCGCCCAGCTCGCCGCGATGGCGGCGGCGTGCGGCGGGGTCGACGTGCTGGTGTTCAGCGGCGGGGTCGGGGAGAACGCCCCGGTGCTGCGACGCCGCGTCGTCGAGGGGCTCGGCTTCCTGGGTCTCGCCGTCGACCCGGGCGCCGACGCGGCCGCGGTCGACGGCGCCGAGGGCGACGTCTCGGCGCCCGGGGCGGCGGCGCGCACGGTGGTGGTGCACGCCCGGGAGGACCTCGTCATCGCCGGTCAGGTCAGCGACGTCCTCGCGGGCACGGCGCCCGCCGGGTGACGCCGGACGCGGGCCGTCCCGACGGTGACCACGGGCAGGCCCGCGAACTCCGCCGGTCGGTGGGAGACCACGATCGCGGTGCGCCCGCGGCTGAGCTCGGTGATCTCCCCGGCCAGCGCCGTGGCCGTGGGCGCGTCGAGGTGGGCGGTCGGTTCGTCCAGGGCGAGGACCGGCCGGTCGGCCAGCAGCACCCGGGCCACCGCGAGCCGCTGGCGCTCCCCGCCGGACACCGGGCCGCCGTGCTCGCCCAGCGGCGTGTCGAGCCCCTCGGGCAGGGACGCGGACCACCCGCCGAGACGCGCTCGCCGCAGGGCGTCGAGGATCTCCTCGTCGGTCGCGGTGGGGCGGGCGAGGCGCAGGTTCTCCCGCAGGGTGCTGTCGAACAGGTGCGCGGCCGGCCCGCACCACGCGATGTGCGCGCGCACGTCCTCGGCGCCCATCGTCGCGGTGTCGCGGCCGTCGAGCGTGACGGCGCCGCGGGCCGCGGCCAGGGTGCGCAGGACCGCGGCGAGCACCGTGCTCTTGCCCGCCCCCGACGGCCCGGCGAGCACCATCCGCTCGCCGGGCGGGAGCGCGAACGACACCCCGCTGACCGCCTCCCGCGTCGCGTCCGGCCAGCGGACGGCCAGCGCCTCGGCGGCGACGAGCGGGTCGGCCGGCACGGGCGCGGGGCGGGCGGGGTCGGTGACCGGGGCGGGCGCCGCCTCGAGCCCGGCCAGCCGGCGGGTGGCCGGCACCGCCTCGGCGAGACGCGCCGCGGCGTCGGGCAGCCCGGCGAAGAGCTCGGCGGCCGCCAGCGGCGTGAGCGCGAGGACCGCCAGGGCCGTCGGCGCCAGCCGTCCGTCAGACAGCGCCAGCACCCCGAGGACCGTCGCGGCCACCGTCGCGAGACCGAGTCCGAGGACCCCGAGGCCCGCGCCGACCCCGGCCCCGCCGGCCTGGGCGACGAGGCGGCGCGCGAGCTCGGCGTCGTGGTCGGCGAGCCGGCGGCGGCGACGCTCCGCGGCACCGAGGACGAGGAGGTCGGCGGCCCCGTCGAGCAGCTCGAGGGTGCCGGTGGCCACCGCGGCCCGGGCCGTGGCGGTCGTCCGCGCGGCCCGCCGGCCGGCGAGGACGCCGAGCAGCGGCGCGACGACGCCGGCGAGGAGCAGGCCCAGCGCGAGGGCGAGGCCCGCCTCGGGGAGCAGGACCGTGAACAGGCCGACCAGCGCGGCGCCGACGAGCAGCGCGGACGCGGCGGGCACGACGGCCCGGACCAGCACGTCCTGCTGGGCGTCGACGTCGCCGGTGAGCCGGGACAGGAGGTCGCCGCGGCGCTGCCGGGCGGTCGCGGCCGGGCCGCGGCGGACGAGGGCCCGCCACACCCGCACGCGCAGGTCGGCGCCGAGGCGCAGGGCGGCGTCGTGGGACGCCAGGCGCTCGAGGTAGCGCAGCACGCCCTTGGCCAGCCCGAACGTCCGCACCGCGACGATCGCGACCATCAGGGTCAGCAGCGGCGGCTGCAGCGCGGCCGCGGAGATGAGCCACGCCGACGTGGCGGTCAGCGCCACCGCGCTGCCCAGCGCCCCGGCGCCGAGCACGACCGCGACGGCGAGCCGGCCCGCGCGGGGCCGGGCGGCCGCGGCGAACCACCGCAGCGCGCCCCCCGCGCGACCCTCGGCCGGCGACGCGTCCTCGGTCCCGTCGGGTGCGGGGACCGGCGCGGGGGCGGTCGCGGTCCGCGGCGCCGGCGGTGCCGCCGGTGCCGGCGGGACAGCGGTGGCGACCGCCGTCCGCGCGGGCAGGTCCACGACCCGGTCGCACGCGGCGAGCACGTCGGGGCGGTGGCTGACGACGATCGCGCTGCCGCCGGCGAGGGCGTGGGGCAGGGACGCCAGCAGGGCGGCCTCGGTCTGCGCGTCGACGCCCTCGGTGGGTTCGTCGAGCAGCACCAGGGGACGGTCGGCGAGCAGCGCGCGGGCCAGGGCGACCCGGCGCTGCTGACCGGTGGAGAGCCCCGCGCCCCGCTCGCCGACCGGGGTGTCGAGCGGCAGGTCGACCCGGGCGACCCGGACGGCGCGGGCGACCGCCGCGTCGGGCGCGTCGGGCGCGCCGAGGCGGACGTTGTCGGCCACCGTGCCCGCGACGAGCACGGGACGTTGCGGCACCCACGCGACCCGGGCGCGCCAGGCCGCCGGGTCGAGCTCGTCGAGCGGGACACCGCCGACGAGCACCCGGCCGCGGTCGGGGCGGCGCAGGCCCGTGACCAGGTCGAGCAGCGTCGACTTGCCGGCGCCGCTCGGGCCGCGCAGCCCGACGACCTCGCCGGGGGCCACGGTCAGGGAGAGGTCGTCGAGCACCGGGCCACCGCGCCCGTCGACACCGACCCGGTCGAGGCGCACCGGCACCCGCGAGGGGTCGGGCGCCGGCCGCCGGGCGCCCGGGCCCGCCGGCGCGGCGGTGTCCAGCACCGCGAACACCTCGTCGGCCGCGGCGAGGCCCTCGGCGCTGTCGTGGAACCGGGCGCCGACCGCGCGCAGCGGCAGGTAGATCTCGGGCGCGAGCATGATCACGAGCAGCCCGGTGGCGAGGTCGAGGCGGCCCTCGGCCAGGCGCAGGCCCACCGACACCGCGACGAGGGCCACCGAGAGCGTCGCGAGCACCTCGAGCACGAGCGCGGACAGGAAGGCCACCCGCAGGGTCCGCATGGTGGCCCGCCGGTACTCGGCGGCGACGGCGCGCAGCCGCCCGGCCTGGGCGCCGGCGCGTCCGAAGGCGACCAGCACGTCGAGGCCGGCGACGAGGTCGAGGAAGTGGTGGCCGAGCACCGCCAGGGCCCGCCAGCGCCGCGCGGTGTCGTCGCGGGTGCGCAGCCCGACCAGGACCATGAACAGGGGGATCAGGGGCACGGTGACTGCCACGATCACCGCGGCGAGCCAGTCGGCGGTCAGCAGCCGCACCCCGACCAGCAGCGGCACCGTCGTGGCCAGCAGCAGGGTCGGCAGGTAGCGGCGCAGGTAGCCGTCGAGGGCGTCGATGCCGCGGGTGGCGAGCGTGCCGAGCTCGCCGGTCGGGGGCAGGCGTGGGTCGCGCGGGCCGAGGCGCAGGACCTGGTCGACGAGGTCGGCCCGCAGCTGCCCGATGACGCGGGCGCTCGCCCGCACGGCGGCGGCCTCGGTGCCCCAGGCCAGCAGGGCCCGCCCGGCGACCACCACCACGAGCCCCGCGAGCAGGGTCGTCAGGGCCGCGAGCGGGGCGCCGTCGAGGAACGCCCGCGCCACCACCCGCGAGAGCAGGTCCGCCTGGGCGACGACCAGCCCGGCCGTGGCCACGCCCGCCGCGGCCGTGAGCAGCACGAAGGTGCGGGCCGGGCGGACGTGGCGCAGCAGGCGGGGATCCAGCGGCTTCACCGCGGCACCCGGGTGCGCCGCTCGCGCGGGGGCAGGCCGGTGGCCGGCGGGATGTCGTCGCGGGTCAGGCGCCGCCGGAACACCCAGTAGGTCCACGCCTGGTAGGCCAGGACGACCGGGGTCACCGCGAGCGCGACCCAGGTCATGATCTGCAGCGTGTACGGCGTCGACGCGGCGTTGGTCGTGGTGAGCGTGCCGGCCGGGTCGGTGGACGACGGCAGGACCGCGGGGTAGAGCGAGCCGAACAGCGTCACGGTGGTGGCGACGATCGTCACCGCGGTCAGCGTGAACGCCCATCCCTCGCGGCCCCGCCCCACGAGCAGGACGGCCCCGACGAGCGCGAGGGCCGCCGCGGCGACGCTGAGGACCGTCCAGCCCTTGCCGTGCGCGAGCTGGGTCCAGACGAGAAAGGCCGCCGCCACCGGCACCGCGCCCAGCCCGAGGCGCAGGGCCGTCCGGTGGGCGCGCCGGCGCAGGTCGCCGTCGGTCTTCAGGGAGACGAACACCGCGCCGTGGAGCAGGAACACCAGCAGCGTGGTCAGGCCGCCGAGCAGCGCGTAGGGGGTGAGCAGCGTGAGCGGCGTGCCGGTGTACTCGTGCCGGGCGTCGAGCGGCACCCCGGCGACGATGTTCGCGAACGCCACGCCCCACAGCAGCGCGGGGATCGCCGACGTCGTGACGATGACCGTGTCCCAGCGCCGGCGCCAGGCGTCGTCGTCGACCTTTCCGCGGTACTCGAAGGCGACCCCGCGTCCGATGAGGGCGACGAGCAGCACCAGCAGCGCCAGGTAGAACCCGGAGAACAGGCTCGCGTACCACTCGGGGAACGCCGCGAAGGTCGCGCCTCCGGCCACGAGCAGCCACACCTCGTTGCCGTCCCAGAGCGGGCCGATGGTGTTGACGACCCGCCGGCGGTCGACCTCGTCGCGGCCCAGCACGGTCAGCAGGGCGCCGACGCCGAAGTCGAAGCCCTCGAGGACGAAGTAGCCCGTCCAGAGCAGGGCGATGAGCAGGAACCAGATGTCGGTCAGGGCGAGGCCGAGCACGGCGTCCTCTTCTCCTCGTGTCGGCGGGGGTCAGTACGCGACGGCGAGCGGACGCGGCGCCGGTGTGCTCGGTGCGTCCTCGTCGGGCGGGGGCAGGGGGTCGGGCCCCTTGCGGGCGTAGCGGACGAGCAGGGTCACCTCGACGACGGCGAGCACGCCGTAGAGCACGGTGAACACGATCAGCGAGGTGGCGACGGTGGCGGGGCCGACCGAGGGGCTCACGCCGTCGGCGGTCCGCAACGTCCCGTACACGACCCAGGGCTGGCGGCCCATCTCGGTGAAGATCCAGCCGACGGAGTTGGCGACGACCGGGAAGCCGATGCCGGCCAGCGCCGCCCAGCTGAACCACCGTGACGTCGGCACCCGGCCCCCGCGCTGCAGCCACAGTCCGGCCAGCGCGAGGAGCACGGCGAGGGCGCCGAAGCCGATCATGACGCGGAAGGTCCAGTAGGCGACGGGCACGTTGGGCCGGTAGTCGCCGGGACCGAACCGTTCCTCGGAGTCCCGCTGGACGTCGTTGATGCCCTCGACGGTGCCGTCCGGGTCGCCGGTGGCCATGAAGGAGAGCACCTTCGGCACCCGGATGCTCCAGACCTCCTGCGAGCCGTCGAGGCTGCCGATGGTGAACAGCGAGAACGAGGCCGGCGTGCTCGTGTCCCACAGGGCCTCGGCGGCGGCCATCTTCATCGGCTGCTGCTCGGTCATGAGGCGGGCCTGGACGTCGCCGGTGACCACCGTGCCGACGCCGGCGACGAGCACCGTGACCAGCGCCAGGCGCAGCGAGGAGCGGAAGACCCGCGTCTCGTTGCGCCGCGCGAGGTGCCAGGCGGAGATGCCCAGCACGAACATGCCGGCGGTCAGGAACGCCGCGGTGATGGTGTGGGTGAAGGCGCCCACCGCGGTGGAGTTGGTCAGCACCGCGCCGAAGTCGGTGAGCTCCGCGCGCCCGGAGACCGGGTTGACCCGGGACCCGACCGGGTGCTGCATCCACGAGTTCGCGGCGAGGATGAAGTAGGCGGACAGCAGGGTCCCGATCGCCGCGGCCCAGATCGTGGCGAGGTGGACCTTCTTCGGGAGCCGGTCCCACCCGAAGATCCACAGGCCGAGGAACGTCGACTCGAGGAAGAAGGCGAGCAGGCCCTCGATCGCGAGCGGCGCCCCGAAGACGTCGCCGACGAAGCGGCTGTAGTCGCTCCAGTTCATGCCGAACTGGAACTCCTGGACGATCCCCGTCACCACGCCCATGGCGAAGTTGATCAGGAAGAGCTTGCCCCAGAACTTGGTCATGCGCAGCCAGCGCTCGTCGCCGGTGCGCACCCAGGCGGTCTGCATGCCCGCCACGAGCAGCGACAGGCCGATCGTCAGCGGGACGAACAGGAAGTGGTAGACGGTGATCACGCCGAACTGCCAGCGCGCCAGGTCCAGCGCCATCTCCGGGGCCTCCCGCCTCGTGCCCCGCCCGGACGCGGGGATCGGCGAGGACGGTGCCGGGGCGGGCCGGTCGATGATCAGGGTCGAAGGTCCCGCCGGTGGTCCTCGCCGGAGGGGCGGACGGCCCGTCGAGGACGGGTCCGCCGCCCGTGCCGGGCCACCTCGGCGCCCGCCCACGCTGGTCGCTGACCCGCAGCGACCGAGGAGGCGGCCCACGATGAGCACGACGGGCACGGGGACGGTGCAGCGCGCGATCGGGCTGTTCGTCCCGCCGCGGTCGACGTTGCGGCGGCCCAGCGACCGCCTCGAGGTGGGGGCCCGGTGGGTGCTGCTGCTCGTCGGTCTGTTCGTCGTCCCCGTGGCGCTGGCCGTGGCGAGCCAGGTGACGGCGGACCTGGCCCCGCAGGTCGCCGCGCAGCGGGCCGAGCGCCACCAGGTCGTCGGCGAGGTCGTGGCGGACCCGCGTCAGGCGCCGCCCCGGGCCGACGTGGCCGTGAGCGAGGAGCGCGCGCCGGTCCGGTGGACCGCCGCGGACGGCACCCCGCGCGAGGCGGTCGTGCGGGTGCCTCCCGACACCCGGCCCGGCGACACCCGGGTGCTGTGGGTGGACGCCGCCGACCGGCCGACGGGGGCGCCGCTGAGCCCGAGCTTCCCCGCCACGCAGGGCGCGCTCACCGCGGCCGTCATCCTGCTCGGCGACCTCCTGGTGTCGGTGGGCCTCCTCGCCGGGCTGCGCTGGGTGCTCGACCGGGCCCGCCTGCGGGCCTGGGACGCGGCCTGGCGCCGCTTCACCGGCCCCGACCACCCGAGCCGACGCTGAGCGGACCGAGGCGGCCCGATCCCCACGACATCCCCACGACACCGGGTGCGTCAGCGGGTGGGCACCGCCCGCGCGTGGTCGTCGACCCGGTAGGCCGGGCCCTCCTCGGGCACCGGCACGACGGCGACGACCGGGCACCAGGCGCGGCTGACCAGCCGCGCCGTCACCGAGCCGCCGGGCGGGTCGCCCAGGCCCTCGACGTGGCGGGTCCCGAGCACGAGCATGCGGGCCTCCTCGCTCGCGCGCAGCAGCACGCGGGCGGGCCGGCCCTCGCGGACCTCCAGGGTCAGCCGGACCCGCTCGGCGGCGTCGTCGCCGAGCGCGCGACGCACCGCGCTCTCGAGCTCGCGGCGGGCGGTCGCGGTGAGGTCGCCGGCGTCGCCGTAGAGGTCGGGCGGGCCGGAGGCGATGAGGGCCACGAGCGGCGCGCCCTCCGCCCGGGCGACGCCGGCCGCCCAGCGCAGGGCCTGCACGGACTCGTCGGACCCGTCCACACCCACGACCACGGGGGCGTCGGCCGCCGCGTGGGTGCCGCGCACGTCCAGCTCGCCGCGGGCCACGCGCCGCAGCACGTCGCGACGGCTGACCACACCGACCGGGATCTCCTCCCGCAGGATCGGCAGCGCCCGGCAGCCGGTGTCGAGGAGGCGGTCGACGAGCTCCTCGACCGGGGTGTCGGGGTCGGCGGTGGGCACGTGGGTCATCAGCTCGGCGGCGGGGGCGTCGTCGTCGGCCCCGACGAGTCGACGCTCGTCCACCACGCCGAGCAGGCGGCCGCGGGCGTCGACGACGGGGGCCGAGGCGATGCCGTGGGACACGAGCAGGGCGGCGACGGCCGCCCGGGGCGCGTCGGGCGGCACCGTGAGCACGGGGCTGGTCATGAGGTCGCGGGCCCTGCGCGGGCCGGGGGCGGTGTCCATGGCGCGATCGTCGGAGCATCCCCGCGCGCGCGGCAGGGCCACCGGACCGGGTGCCGGGGGCACGGAGGGCCCGACGGGGGTGACGTCCGGCCCTGGGACGCGCCCGCCCGCGCGCGCACAGTCCCGACATGAGCGTGACCCGCACCCGGTCGTCCGAGCGGTGGAGCCCCACGGAGGTCGCCGCCCTGCTGCACGCCCTCGAGCCGCTCGCCGAGCCGGGGGCGCCGGCGTGCGCGGTCTCGGTGCGCGACCGCCGCGTCGAGCTCACCCTCGACCCCGCGACAGGCGCCCCGGCGCACCACGTCCTGGTGCACGCGGGCCGCCTCGTCGGGGCCGTCGAGAACGCCCTGCGCTCCTTCGGGTGGGCGCCCCGCACCGTCGTCGCCACCGACGCCGACGCCCGGCCCCTCGCCGCGGTGTCCGCGACGCGGCGACGTCCCGCCACCCCGATGGACCTGGTCCGCCGCCGGGTCGACCGCCGGCCGGGCGGTGCGGCCTCGCCGCGCTACGCCGCCCCCGCCGACGCGTCGCGCGTCGTGGACGTCGCCCACGCCGCGGCCTCCCGCGGTGCGTGGCTGCACCTGCTCAACGGCTCGACCCGCGACGGGGTCCCCGCCTGGCGCACCCCGGCGCCCGTCCCGGCCGACACCCTCACCCTCGAGCTGCCGTGGCGCCGCGATCCCGTGCTGGCGGTGTGCACCCACGACGACGGCGTGCGCGAGGCCGTCCTGGCCGGCGTCGTGCTCGAGCGGGCCGTCGTCGAGGCCGCCCTGCGCGGCCTGCAGGTCGAGGGGCACGTCGACGCCTTCGACGACCCCGCCGTCCGGGCCGCGACGCTCGCCGCCGCGGAGCACGAGACCGGCGTCGGGCACGCGGCGATCCGCCTCTACCCCTGACGGGACGGGTCCGTTACCGACGACGGAAGCGCTCCGCCACGCTGTGCAGCAGCGTCCGGGCGTCGAGGACCCCGCACGGCTCGCCGTCGGCGACGACCAGCAGCAGCCCCTGGCCCTCGGCGAGCATCAGCTCGGCGGCACGGGACCGGCGCACCGAGGGCGCGACCGTCGGCACGCGCGTCGCCAGGACGCCGACCGTGTCGAGCATCCGGGCGGGCCGGGACCCGCCGTCGAGCAGGTGGCGCAGGAGGTCGACCTCGCTCACGGCCCGCACCGGCCCGTGCCCGCGGACCACCAGGTGCTCGGCGCCGAGCTCGCGCAGCCGCTGCAGGGCGGTGCTCACCCGCATGGCGTCCGGCACCGCGACCGGCGCGATCGGACCCATGAGGAAGCGCACGGGCTGGTCGTCGTCGAGGGCCTCCGGCGGGGCGGCACGGGGCGCGGTGGTCACGAGGGGCGTGGTCATGACCCGACGGTCGCCGGGGCCCACCGGCGCGAGCAGGGCCGGAGGGCCCGGAGAGGACGGGCCGCCCGGGGTCGCCCCGCGACGCGGCCGGCCCTGCCGACACGTCGTCCCGCACCCGACGCTGGGCACCGGACAACGCGCGATCTGAGGAGGACACCATGGTGGCGACGGACGAGCGGCGGGTCCAGGGCACGGCGCCCGTGCCCGAGGAGGGCCCTGACACCCACCCCGCGATCGCGGCGCGGTACCGGGACCACTCGATCGCGCCGTCGGCCCGCGACGTCGTCGGGGCGCGCCTGCGCACCCGGGGTCTCGTGCGCGTCGGGCGCACCTGGTGGCCCTACCGCGGGCACGAGGTGACGCTGCCGACCCACGGCTACTTCCGGGAGATGCGGGTGACCGGCGGGCTGCGCGTCGTCGACTCCTGGGTCGCCGGCCGCGCGCGGCGCGCCACGACCGTGCTCGGACGGTGCGTGCACCCGGCGCTCGTGGGCCCCGACCTCGCCCGCGCCGATCTCGCGCACGCCGCGCTGAGCGCGATGTGGGTGCCCCCGGTCCTGCTCCCCGCGGAGCACACCCGCTGGAGCGTCGAGGACCGCGACACGGCCTCCGTGGCCTTCGCGGTCGCGGGCGCCCCGGTCGAGGTGCGCCTGGGCCTGCACCACGGCGGCCTGCCCCGCCGGATCACCACCGCGTGCTGGGGCGACCCGGACCACACCGGCTTCTTCCGCGACGTGCCGTTCGGCGCGGAGATCCTCGAGCACCGCACCTTCCACGGCCTCACCGTCCCGAGCACCGGCATCCTCGGGTGGCGTCCCGACGGTCCGGGGCCCACGCGCGAGGTCCTGCGCTTCCAGATCGTCGGTCTGGAACCCGTCCGCACCGCCGAGCCCGTGCTCGACGAGCTGCGCGACCCGGAGGGCGTGCCGGACGACGCCGCCGAGGGGGAGCTCGGGTAGGCGTTCCGCCAGCAGACGACGCCCGAGCAGACGACGGCCCCGCCCTCCCGGCACGGGGAGGGCGGGGCCGTCGTTCGTCTCAGGCCGCCGGGTCGCTCGTCGGCCGGCCGCGGCGGTGTGCCGTCGCGACGGCCGCGGTCACCGCGGTCGCGCCGAGCGCGACCAGCACCGCGCCCGCCGCCAGCAGCGCCAGCGAGAGGGCCCGCAGCCCGGGCACCGTGGCCCCGGCGTCGGCGGCCACGTCGATCCCGGCCCGGCCGTCGGGCTGGAGCACGACGAGCACCCAGTCGCCCGAGGTGGGGCGCCACGTCAGGGTCTGCGTCCCCGGGCCCGAGGTCTGCGCGATCCAGATGCCGGCGTCGGCGGGCGGCCCGGGGAGGGGTCCGCCGGGCTGCTCCACCACCCGCGGCCGCGTGTCGCCGTCCCGGCTCTCGGCCACGGTGCCCGTGGCGACGCCGGCGAGCCAGCGGTCGGCCGCGTCGCGCGGGGCGATCCCGAGGAACACCGGGCGCCCCGGCTCCAGCGCGGCGGCCCGCACCCGCACGTCGCCCAGCGCCGCGCCGGGCGAGAACAGGGTGGGGTCGCTCGGCTCGAGCAGCAGCTCGGGGGACCGCACCGCGTAGCCCGTCCCCGTCACGACCGTCGGCGGGGTGGTGAGGAAGCCGGTGGCGTCGCGGCCCGCCGCGTCGGTCGCCAGCCCGGTCGCGCCGCCGACCACCGGGGCCACGGCGCCGAGGCACAGGACCGCGCCCAGCGCGAGCCCCAGGACCGGGCCCACCGTCCAGCCCGGACGCGGCGACGGGGCCGGCGACGGGGCCGTCGTCGCGGGCGCGCCCGGCTCGCGCGGACCCGGCTCGAGCACGAACGGGGGGTAGCGGTCCGTCGTCAGCAGCACGTAGGCCGCGACGCGGAGGACCCACCGGTCGAAGCCCACGACCAGGTCGAACAGCGGGCGCGGGTAGGACCCGCGCACGGCGTGCACGACGATCCCGACGAGGGCCAGCAGGCCGACCAGGCCGCCCGCGCCCGCGGACCACTGGTAGCCCTGGTCCTCCCAGATCCACCACGGGCTCGCGGTCAGCAGGCCGACCACCAGGTACTGGGGGAGCGCCAGCAGCCACCACTTCACCAGGACCAGTCCCCGCGAGAGCCGCTCCGGGTACTCGACCTCCAGGTCGGCGGGATAGCTCGGGTCGGGCCGCAGGCTGAAGGGCGGGTAGCGGTCGGTCCCGAACGCCGCGTTGGTGTAGAAGGCCACGCGCCACGTCCACCGCAGCACCCCGACCGTGAACTCGAACAGCACGCGCGGGTAGCGCCCGGTCACGAGGATCGCGACGAAGGCCACCACGGTGACGAGGCCGAGCGCGATCCAGAGGAACGCCAGGACGATCCAGTGCGGGATCGCCAGGACCCACTTGACCAGCCACAGCCACCGGGAGAGCCCGGGGTCCAGGTCGCCACGGACCCTGGCCGGGTAGCGCGGCGGAGGTGGTGGGGGCGGGGACGGCGGTGGTGGTGGGGGCGGCGACTGGGGGACGGGCGTGGTGGTCATGGCGGCTCTCCGGGCGTCGACGGGTTCGTCCGCCGACGCTGGCGGCGACGGCCGGCGTCGAGCAGGGCCGACCGGACCGGACCGGGCGGGCGTTCAGTCCTCGTCGAGGTGGGCCAGGGCGACCAGGGCGTCGGTCGTGGTGACGATGCCGACCACGGCGCCCTCCTCGACGACCACCGCGGCGTCCAGACCGCCGGCGAGCACCGCCCGCGCGACGCGGGACGGGGTGGCGCCGGCCTCCACGGTCGGCACGTGGCCCCGGGCCAGGCGCCCGACCGGCAGGGTGACGCCGTCGACGGCCGCCGCGATGAGGTCGCGGTCGACGAGGAGCCCGGTGCAGCGGTCGCCGGCGATCACCGGCAGGTGCCGCACCCCGTCCACGCGCATGATCCGCAGCGCCTCGGCCACCGACGTCTGCTCGGTGACCACCCGCACGGGCCGTCGGGGGCGCAAGCGCGGTCGGGGGTCCTGGGCGTCGGAGCGCGTGGTCGTCATGGCCCCATCCCGCCCGTGTTCGTCGCCGGCCGCCAGGGCCGTCGGTCCCGCCCGCGCGGACCCGCCGGACGGAGGACGGGACCGCAGTCCGTCCGCAGTCGGGCCGTTGGTCCCTGACCCCGCGACCCGATCGGCGCGACCGTCCACGTCGGGCTCGCCGTCCGGTGGGTCCGAGGCGGTGGCAGTGGGAGGAGGAGCCATGAGCGACCAGACCGCCGGCGCACGTCCGGAGTCCCGAGCGCGAGCGGCCGGGAGGACGGACGCGCCGGTGACGGCTCCGGACGCGCGTGCCTGGACCGGTTGGGTGCGCTTCGGCGCCGTCGTCATGGTGGTCGTCGGGGTCTTCGGCGTGATCGAGGGGTTGGCGGCGATCGTCAGCCCGACGTACTTCGTGAGCGACACCGGCACGGTGCTCGTCCTGTCCTGGGCGGCGTGGGGCTGGGTCCACCTCGTGCTCGGGGCGCTGGTCGCGATCGTCGGGGCCGGCCTGCTCGGTGAGGCGGCGGGCTGGGCGCGGGGGGCGGGGATCGCGGTCGTCGGGCTGAGCGCCATCGTCCACCTGATCATGATCCCGGTGGCGCCCGTGTGGTCGATCGTCGTGATCGCGCTGGACGTGGTGATCCTCTACGCGCTGGTCACGACCTGGAACGAGCCGTTGGGAGCCCGTCACTGAGGACGCTCCGCCCCCGGGACGGCGCCGCGCCGACCCGGGGGCGGACGTCTGTCCGGCGGGGGAGTGGTGGTGCGGAGGTGGTCGACGTGACCGAGGGGTCGGGCCCGGCCGACGTGCCGGACCGGATGCGGGACCTCGTCCTGGCCGTGGACGCCTACCGCCGGGCCTACGCCGACGTGCTGGGCCTGGGCGTCGGCGAGGTGCTGACCATCGCCGATCTGGGACGTGAGGGCGCGCGCCCGGTCGCGATCCTGGCCACGCGCCTGGGCGTCACGGCGCCCGCGGGCACCGCGCTCGTCGACCGGTTGCAGACGAAGGGACTCGTCGTGCGCCGCCCGCACCCGTCCGACCGGCGCAGCGTCCTGGTCGACCTGACGCCCCGCGGTCGGCGCGTCGCGGACCTCATGGGGCGGCTCTTCCGCGAGGACGTGCAGGCGGCGCTCGACGGCGCCCCGGTGGAGCACCTGCGCGAGCTCGCCGACCTGCTCGACGGCCTCGCCGCCGTGCTGCGCCACCGCGCCGGCGACGTGAACCGACTGCGCCGGCGGCTCCTGCGCGCGGACACCGCCATCGACGACGTCCCCGGGGACGCGTCGGGCGTGCCGGACGATGCCGGGCCGGGGGTGGGCACCTCGTGACCGGCACCGGGCCGGCGGAGGACGACCACCGACCCGGCCCGTCGGGCCGGAGTACCCGGGCGCCGACCGGTCCCGCGGACGAACGTTCCCTCGAGCGGGCGAGGGCCCGCACGAGGAGAGGAGACCCCCATGGGCAGCACCACCGACACGCGGCGCCGGGTCGTCGACCACGCCGGGGTGGGCATCGGTCGGGCCGGCGACGACGGCTGGGTCACCGACTTCGCCGGCGTGCGCCTCGGACGGGTGCTCGACGACGGGACCGTCGAGGACTTCTCCCACGTCCACGTCGGGACGCTCGAGACCGCCGCCCCGCACCACCCGGTCGCGTGAGAGCTGGCTCCGCGGTCTTCTGGCCCTGCGACTTACGGGACCGGGTGCCCCCGCCGGTCCTGCGCTACTTCGCGCAGTCCCTGCTCCCTGGGGCGCCCGTGGTCCCCGCCGTGCGCCTGCGGATGCGGGGGTGGTTGCGGCTCGGCCGGGTGTGGCTCCCGTTCCGCGCCGACGAGGTCCTCGCGCCGCGACGCGGTTTCCGGTGGTCGGCGACGGTCGGCGGGGTCATCCGCGGCACCGATCGCGGAGGTGCGGGACCCGGACGGATGCGCTGGACCCTGGCGCGGCTGCTGACCCTGGTGGACGCCGACGGCCCCGACATCAGCCGCAGCGCCGCCGGGCGCGCGGGCGCCGAGGCGATCTGGGCGCCCGCGGCCGTCCTGCCGGGACCCGGCGTCTCGTGGACCGCGCTCGACGACCGCCACCTGCGCGTCCTCGTCGACGTCGGTGACACGCCGGTCGACCTGCACCTCCACGTCGACGACACCGGACGCCTGCGCGCGTTCCGCACGATGCGCTGGGGCGACCCCGACGGGACCGGCCACTGGGACCGGCACCCCTTCGGGGGGCGGGTCACGAGCACCCGGCGGTTCGGCACCTCCGTGGTCCCCGCGACCGGCGCGGTGGGCTGGTACCCCGACGGCCCCGGCGCCCGGCGTCGTGAGTTCTTCCGCTTCCGCCTCACCGCGCTGGTGCCGACCGACCGAACCCCGTGGTGACGTCGGGCCGGTCCGTCGGGCGGGGTCAGCGCGGGGCGACCTCGCGGACGCCGCGGCGGGCGGCCTCGGCCCGGGTCGGGGTCTTCGCGCTCGGACGGCGGGCGTCGGTCTTCGCGACGGCCCAGCCGTCGTCGGTGGGGGTGACGTGACGGTCGGACACGACTCCTCCTCCTGGGTGGGGTGTGGTGTCGGTCGGGGTCCGCGTCAGGCGACGCGGTCGGTGGGGCGGGCGCGGCCGGTGCGGACGAGCAGCCGGGTCGGCACCCGCGGCGCGTCCAGGGCACGGCGCAGTCGCGGCAGCGCGTGCTGCTCGAGGTGCGCGACGGCCGGACCGGGCGCGGCCTCGGCGTCGAGGTCGAGCTCGACGTAGAGCGCCGGCTGCGGGGCGCCGGACGTGAGCCGGACGCGTGCGTCGACCACGCCGGGGTGCGCGGTCAGGTCCGCGCGCACGGCGTCGGCGGTGACCCCGCCCGGGATCGTCGTGCGGCCCGGGGTGGCCCCGGCGGCCTCGAGCGACCAGGTCTCGCCGGCCGGTCGGCGGCGGGCCTGGGCGAGCAGCCAGCGCAGGCCGAGCAGCCCGACGACGACCCCGGCGGCGGCCGCGACCCAGGTCCACCAGGCCGGCGGCGCGGCCGGGGCGGTGAGCAGCGGGGCGCCGGGGGCGACGAGGGGCAGGCGTCCGGTCGCGATGCCGGCGACCACGCCGCCGGCGGCGAGCAGCACGATCCCCGCGAGGGCGAGCAGCCCCCGGTTCAGCCGCGCGGGTGGGTTGGTGGCACGGGACGAGCTCACGGCTCAGCGCTCCTTGCGGGTCGAGGCGACCCCGACACGGAGGCGAGGTCGACGGGCGAGGCCCAGCGCGTCGAGGTCGGCGCCGAGCGCCGCCGCGAGGGACGTGCGCAGCTCGGCCGTGCTGGCCCGGTGGGTGCGCGCGCGGACCCGCACGCGGCGGCGGCGCACGTGGACCGCGGCGCGGTCGACGCCCTCGACGGCGAGGGCGCGGCGGCGCAGCCGGGTGGCGAGGTCGGTGCGGTGCCAGCCACCGACGAGGTCGGTGCCGGCGGGCGGGGTGGCCAGGGGCAGCACGTGGCTGCACCCCGGCCACTGGGCCGCGACGAGCAGGACCACGCCGACGGCGGCGGCCACGCCCGCCCCGACGAGGACGGGCGCGGCCTGCCACGAGGTGCGGCCCAGCGTCCCGACCACCGTGTCGAGGGCGACGAGCGGCGTGCGCTCGAGCAGGGTCTGGATCGCGCTCGTGGCCACCAGCGCGCCGAGGGCCAGCAGCACGAGGGCCGTCAGCGCGGCCGGCAGGGTGCGGCGGGAGCGGCGGGTCACGCGACCACCCGCCCCGTGTCGGACGTGGCGGCGGTGTCGGAGGTGCTGACGAGGGCCGACACCGCGACGTCGACGCGCGCGACGGTGAGGCCGGAGAGCTCGCGGGTCCGGGTGGTGACGTGGTGGCGCACCGCCTCGGCGGCGGCCGCGACCGGGCTCAGGTACGGGACGGCGAGGGTGAGCTCGACGTCGAGCCGGTCGCCGGTGGGCCGGACGCGGGCCCGCGCCGGGCGGGAGCCGGTGAGGCCGGCGGGCGGACGGGACGGCGACGCCGTCGACCTCGCCGGCGGCCGCGGTGACGAGCGTCGTCACCGCGTCGTCGGCGATGGTCAGGGCGCCGCGCTCGTCGGGCGGCACGGGCGGGGTCATCGGCGCACCCGATCTCGGTCGGAGCCGGCGCCGCGCAGCTGCTCGGCCAGCTCCGTCAGGTCCAGCCGGCCGTCGGCCCAGCGGCCGGCGAGCAGGCCGACACCGCCGAGGACGAGCACGACCAGGAAGGCGCCGAGGCCGCCGAAGGCGCCGGCGAACCCGAGGGCCACGCCGGCGGCGAGGCCGAGGATGGTGTTGGTGGTGACCATGGATGACCTCCGGGAGAGGGTGCGGGGAAGGGTCAAGTGACGTCGGTGACGGCGACGTCGACGGGGTGGCCGGGCGCGCGGACCGCGACCGCCTCGCGGACCTGCTCGACGAGGCGTGTCAGCGGGGCGCCGTAGCGGGCGGCGACGGTGACCGCGATGCGGGCGGGCCCGCCGTCGCGGTCGTCGACGCGGACCCCGACCACCCGGCGGCCGGGGAGCAGGGTGGCCGCCGTGCCGTGGTCGCCGGCGACGAGGCCGGCGACCAGCGGGCACGCGACCACCGCCGCGGCGACCCGGTCGACGTCGATCCCGGCCACGACGGCCTGGTCGGCGTCGGTGCGCCGACCGGGCCCGCCGGGGCGGGTCACCGGACCCGGGCCGGGGCGGAGGCCGCCTCGTCGCCGCCCTCGTGGTCGTCGCCGGGCAGGTGCAGGTCGACGACGTCGACGTTGACCTCGACGACCTCGAGGCCCGTCATCTGCGAGACCGAGGTGATGACGTTGCGGCGGATGGCGCGCGCGAGCTCGGCGATGGCGACGCCGTGGTCGACGACGACGGTCAGGTCCACCGCGGCCTGGCGCTCGCCGACCTCGACCGACACGCCCTGGGTCGTGGAGGAGCGCCCGCCGGGGATGCGCTCGGTGATGGCGCCGAAGGCGCGGGCGGCGCTGGTGCCGAAGCCGTGCACGCCGTCGACCTGCCGCGCGGCCAGCCCGGCGATCTTCGCGACGACGCCGTCGGCGATCGTCGTGCGGCCCGCGGTGCTCTCCAACGGCGAGGTGCCGGCGGCGCGGGCCGGGGCCGTGGGGGCCGTGGGGGCCGTGGGGGCCGTGGCGGCCGTGGGGGCCGGCGAGGCGGTGGACGGGCGGGGGGCGGGGCTCGGGGCGGTCATGGTTGTCCTCCTGCTCGACGGGGATCACGGCGCCGCCCGGGGCTGGACGGCGCTGTCCGTCGAACTCATTCGGTTGGACACGAGCGAACGCGGATCCTCACGCGACCACCGACGTGACGGCGGATACAGGTGGGTGGCCCCGGAGCAGGTCCCGGTGCGGGACCCCGCGCGCTCCCGCCCGGCCCCGAGGAGCTACACGGAGCCGGCGCGCGCGGCGGGCTGGAACAGCTCGACCAGGTTGCCGTCCGGGTCGGCCACGAGGACCTGGCGCCCGCCGGGTCCGGCGACGAGGTCGCTGCGGAAGGACAGTCCCGCGCCGTGCAGTCGGGCGATCTCGGCGTCGAGGTCCTCGACGACCAGGTGGATGCGGTTGCGACCCGGCGTCGCGGCGTCCTCCGGCGTCGCCCGCGCGCCGGAGCTGGCCGGGCCGGACAGCAGGAGCCGGAGCGGCCCGCGGACGACGTCGGCGAACGCCGGCGCGAACGTCGTGTTCACGGTGAACCCGAGGTGGGTCGTGTAGAAGGCGATGGCGGCGTCGACGTCCTCGACGAGGTAGCGGACGCTGGCGTGCTCGGGATGCTCGGTCACGGCGGACCCTCCGTTCTTCCGGTCGTGGTGAGGACGGGGAGCAGGTGCCGGACGCGGGTGTCGATCTCCGCGGCGGCGCCGTCGAAGGGGTCGTCGCCGGTCCCGGTGGGGCCGGCCGCGGGGTCGCGGACGCTCCAGTGGATCGTCCGCTGCTGGCCCGGGAACGGCGGGCACACCTCGCGCGCCCTGTCGCACAGGGTGACGACGACGTCGAAGTGCCGGTCGGCGAGCGTGTCCACGCCGCGTGGCCGCTGGCCGGACACGTCGATCCCGAAGCCCCGCCGCAGGGCGCGGACCGCGCCGGGGTGCAGCTCGTCCTTGGGTCGGGTGCCGGCGCTGGTGGCCGACACCCCGGCGAGGGCGTGCCGGTCGAGCAGCGCCGCGGCGATCGGGGAGCGCGCGCTGTTGCCCGTGCACACGAACAGGACCTCGATGCGCCGGTCGGGCGCGAACGGCCGGTCGTCGTGGGGCCGCGCCAGCGCCGGGTGGAGGGCGACGCCGGTGTCGTGCAGGCCGTGCCCGCAGCGGTCGAGGTCGAGGTGGTAGTAGGTGTCGCGCCCGTCGAGGCTGCTGCGGGAGCTCGTCACCAGTCCGCCGTCGCGCAGCAGCCGCAGGTGGTACGAGACCAGGTTCTGGGGTTCCCCGACACGGGCCGCCAGCTCGCGCACGCGGTGGTCACCGGCGGACAGCTCGGTCATCAGCCGCCACCGCAGGGGATGGGCGGCCAGCCGCACGAAGGCCGGGGGCGCGGCGCGACCTGCTGAGGGCATGCCCGGCAGTGTCGCGCGTCCGCCTCCGATCCATCAAGCGTATTTGATGGATCGTGTCCGAGCCGGGACACGGGCGCGCGACCGGCCCCGTCGTGGGGACGCGGCCGGTGGGCCGTCCGCGCTAGCGTCCGGCGCCATGTCCACCGCGATGGAGGGCGGCGGGCGCTACAACGCCAACGCCTCGGCCCAGGCCGCCTCGTCCGCGTTCGGTCTCGACCTCCTCCGGGATGCCGCCGCCCGCGCGCCGCTCGGCCCGGCCGGGATCGTCACCGTCGTCGACTACGGGTCGTCCGAGGGGCAGAACTCCCTGGCGCCGATGGCGGCCGCCGTCGACGCGGTCCGGCAGGTCCGGGGTGAGGACCAGCCGGTGTGGGTGTGCCACACCGACCTGCCGGGCAACGACTTCGGGTCGCTCTTCCGCACCGTCGCGGACAGCCCGGACACCTACCGGCGACCGGGCGTGCACACCGCGGCCGTCGGCCGGTCCTTCTACGAGCAGCTGCTGCCCGCGGGCTGGGTGAGCGTCGGGTGGAGCTCCATCGCCGTGCACTGGCTCGGCGAGGTCCCGGGGCCGCTGGACGGCTTCTGGTTCAGCAGCGCGAGCCCGGAGCAGGACGCGGCCTGGGCGCGGGCCGGCGCCGCCGACTGGTCGGCGTTCCTCGGGGCGAGGGCCGCGGAGATGCTGCCGGGGGCCCGCCTCGTGAACGTCGTCGGCGCCGCCCACGGCGAGGGGCCCACGCGCCGGTCCGGGGCGGAGCGCGCCATGGACGAGGTCGCCCGCGGCCTGCAGGTGCTCGTCGACCGTGGCGTCCTGCGCGAGGCCGAACGGGACGCGATGGTGATCCCGGCCTGGTACCGCACCGCCGCCGAGTGGCGGGCCCCGTTCGGCGACGACGGCGACCTCGAGCTCGAGCAGCTGGAGTTCGTCGACATCGGGGACCCCCTGTGGCGTCAGACCGCGGAGTCCGGGGACCCCGCGGCCTACCCCGCCCGGGTCGCGACGGCCCTGCGGGTGTCCTTCGGCCCCTCGCTGCTCCAGGACCTCGACCCGGACCGGCGGGCAGCCGTCGCCGCCGAGCTCTTCGACCGTCACCTGGCCGACGCCATCGCCGCCCAGCCGGCCGAGCCGTGGTTCGACTGGCGTCTCGCCGTCATGGTCATCGCGAGACGGGGGTGACCCGGCCGGGCTCGCCCGCTCCGTGGCCGCCCGCCGGGAGCACCCCGGGACGCGTGGTCTCGACGCCCCGGCGCCGGGCCAGGGTCAGCACGGCCGCGGCGTAGAGCACCAAGCCGGCCGTCGAGAGGACGAACACCCCGGCCCCGACCTCGGTGTAGTCGGCGATGGCGTCGGTCGCGCCGTAGGCGGCCGAGGCGGTCCAGGCGGCGGTGTTGTGGACCAGGTGCAGGGCCAGGGCGGCCTCGAGGCCACCGGTCCGCAGGGTCACGACCGAGAGCACGACCGCGAACACCACGAGGTCGGCGAAGCCCCACACGCTGGCCGTCGCGCCCTCGTGGACCAGCGCGAACAGGACGGCGCTCACCGCGACACCGGGCCACGGGCTGCGGACGACGGCACCGAAGGTCTGCACGATCCAGCCCCGGAACAGGTACTCCTCGGCCGCGACCTGGAACGGCGTGAGCGCCAGCGCCACGACGGCGACCGCGAGGAACGACGACCACCCCGGGAAGGCGCGCTCGGTCGGCGCGACGAGCTCGCCCACCGCGCCGGTCAGGGCGGACACCCCGAGCGCGGGGACCAGGCAGACGGCGAGCCAGCGACCGCGCAGCCGCCCGGTGACCGACGACAACGTCCCGGGTCGGCGCCGCTCCACGACCCGCACGACCAGGAGCAGCGCGGGCAGGGTGGCGGCGATGATCGCGAGGCCGGTGCCCGCCGACCAGGCGGGATCGGCCGGGAACCCGTCGGCGGCGAGGGGGATGCCCGCGACGAGCGCGACCAGGCCGGCGGCGACCGCGGCCACGATCACGAACAGCAGGCCCGTGACGACGATCGACAGCAGCGCGGCGGGACCGTGGTACCACCGGCGGCCGGGCGTGCGGGCGAGGTGGTCGTAGGTCAGCGGGGCCGGCACGACGGCGTCGCCGGGAGCGAGGGCCTCCGGCGTCGGTGTCCCGGGCGGGTGCAGAGCAGTCATGGTGTTCCTCCGACGAGGGGGGTACGGCGCGGCAGGAGGGGCCGACGGCCCCTGCCAGCAGGGTCGACGACGCGTCGGGCGGGGTCTGTGGCGTCGCCGCGCGGATCCCGTGGCCGTCGGAGAAGTCTTCTGTCACCGGGAGGACAGGGTCCGCGGACGACCGGGACGCGTCGGAATCCGCCGCGGATCGGTGTCGAAGTCGAGCCGGCCCGTTCGTCGTGGAGGTGAGAGCACACCGACCCGCGGAGGGAGCCGACCATGACCACGACGACCCACGAGCCGATCAGTCACCGGGACCGCGCGGTCCTGCGCGCGGTCGCGGGCGGTCGCTGCCGACGCTCCGGCGAGATCGGCACCCCGCTGCTCGTCGACGGGGTGTACTGCGCCGACCAGCTGGTCGGACACCGGCTCGCCGTCGCCGGGCTCATCACCGACGGACCCGGTGCCGGTGTCCCGACGATCACCGACGGCGGCCGCGCCGTCCTCGCGGCCGCGTAGCGCGGCGCCACCCCGGCGCGGCAGGGTCGACGACCACTCGGGGGTAGCGCTGCCTCCCGTCGTCGCCACCGGGCGCCGTCGACGGGACGAACTCGGGCCGGTGTGGCCCCGTCCCGGTAACTCCGGCCCGCCCCGTGGCGACAGGGTGACGTGCTCTGCTCCGACAGGGTGTCGATCGGCTCGCCTCCAGCCACGGGGGCGGCGCCGGAGGGCCGGGTGGTCAGCCCGCCCCGGACGGACGTGAGGTGCCGATGGCGATCGAGCTCGTGGTGACACCGACCGGACTGGAGCTGTGCCTCACGGGGATCGACCGCGCCGCCGCCGGCCGCCGGGGTCTGCACGTGCCCTTCGAGCGCATCGTCGGGTCGCGGACGATGTCGCGCGCCGACGCCGTCGCCTCGAGCCCGCGCCTGCCCTGTCCGGGCCTGTGGTGTCCCGGGCGGATCCGCACCGGGAGCTGGGGGATCGGCGAGCGCCGCCAGCTCTGGGCCGTCCGCGGGGGCGCCGACGTCGTGGTCGTCTACCTCTCGGGTCGCCCGTTCCACCGCCTGGTCGTCGAGACCGGGGACTGCCGGCGGACCCAGCGCTCCGTGGAGGCCGCGCTGCTGCACAGCAAGAGGACCGCGGCCCGCGCCTCGCTGCGCGCCGTGCTCCGGGGCCGGGACGGCGAGCGGGCCCCATCCCGGCGGTGACACCGTCGACCGGTCCGCCTCCGGCGCGCGAGATCCGCGTGGCGTCCCGTCGCACGCCGTTCAGGTGACGGACACTCCGGTGGGGCAACGTCCCCGCTCGTCGCACTGCCGGAGACACCGCCTCGCCGAGAGGAACACCACCTGTGTCCGACGGACTCGCCGGGGGCCTGTCCCGCCGCAGCTTCCTGACCCGCTCCGCCGCCACCGTCGGCGGTGTCGCCCTGCTGGGCAGCGCCGAGGGCCTGTTCTCGGCGCCCAACGCGGGCGCCGCACCCGGTCCGGGGGGTCCGGGCGGCCCGGGCTACGGCCCCGTCGTGCCCGATCCGGCCGGCCGGCTCGCGCTGCCGCAGGGGTTCCGCTACACGGTGGTCGCCGAGGCCGGCGTGACCCGGCTGGACTCGGGGGAGCCCAGCCCGACCAGCAGCGACGGCATGGGCGCCTTCCCGACGCGGGCGAACGGCACCGTGCTCGTGCAGAACCACGAGCTGCGGGGGGCGCGCGCGGCGGCGGGCCCGCTGGTCGTGCCGACGCCGCCGGAGTTCACCTACGACCCGCAGGCCCCGGGCGGCACCACGACGATCACGGTGGACCGCGACGGCCGGCGCCAGGGGGAGTACGTCTCCCTGGCCGGCACGTCGACCAACTGCGCGGGCGGCGTCACGCCCTGGCAGACCTGGCTGTCCTGCGAGGAGACCGAGGACCTGGCCGGGGTCAACGGCTACACGAAGGACCACGGCTACGTCTTCGAGGTCGACCCCGAGGACCGCGCCGCGAACCGGGACCCGCAGCCGATCAAGGCCCTCGGCCGCTTCGCCCACGAGGCCGTCGCCGTCGACCCGGGCAGCAGCACGATGTACCTCACCGAGGACGCCGCCACCCCCAACGGCCTGCTCTACCGCTGGACACCGCCGCGCGGGTTCCGCGGCGGCAAGGGCGCCCTGCGCCGCCTCGGCCCCGCCGACGGCGCGTACGAGGCGATGCTCTGCCTCGACCAGGCCGGCGCGCCGGTCGACGACCTCTCGCGGGCCACCGCGGTGGGCACGACCTACCAGGTGCGCTGGACCCCGGTGCCCGACCGCGACGCCCGCGTCCTGCCCACGCGGCGGCAGCTGAACCCGCCGCAGGTCACCCGCGGCCGCAAGCTCGAGGGCTGCTGGTGGGGCGACGGCGGTGCGTACGTCGTCAGCAGCTTCGCCCGCGCGGAGAGCCCCGTGCCCCACTACGGACAGGTCTGGTTCCACGACCCGCGGCGCGGGACGCTGACCCTCAGGCTGCGCTTCGGGGTCGACCCGGACCCCGACCAGGGCGGGAGCACGTACGACGGGCCGGACAACATCACCGTCTCGCCGTGGGGCGGGGTGATCCTGGCCGAGGACGGCGAGGGCGTGCAGCACCTGGTCGGCGCCACCCCGGGCGGCCAGACCTACCCGATCGCGCGCAACGACCTCAACACCAACGAGATGGCCGGTCCGGTCTACTCGCGGGACAAGCGCGTGCTGTTCGCCAACCTCTACGAGCCCGGGATCTGCTACGCCATCACCGGCCCCTGGCGCAGCCAGCGCTGAGCGCACCCGTCACTGGGCGAGGGTGGGGGACCGTCGCGACCACCGTGGTCGGTCGACCTCCCCGACGACGAAGGCCGCGAGGTCGGCCCGGGTGATGGTCCGGCCCCGGGCCGGGGTGGTGCCGTCGAGGACGCGGTAGGTACCGGTGGGGTCCCGGTCGAGGAGCAGGACGGGCCGCACGAAGGTCCAGTCGAGGCTGCTGGCGCGCACGGTCCGCTCCATGGCGCGCATGTCGGCGTACAGCTCGCGGAGGAGGGGCCGGACGAGCACGCGGTACCAGAGGGCGAGCTCGGGATCGTCGTCGCGCACCCCGGCGGAGGTGATGCCGATGAAGCGCTCGACGCCGCAGCGTTCCATCGCGGCGACGGTGGCCCGCGCCCCGTCGGAGTAGAGGGCCTCCGCGCGCCGACCCGGTGGGCCGGCCGCGAAGACCACGACGTCCTGGCCCTCGACCGCGGGCGCGAGGCTCTCTCCGTCCCGCACGTCGACGCGCGCGACGACCGGGCGGCGATCCTCGTCGAGGTCGGCCCCGAGGCCGAGGGCGCGGAACCGGTCGGGGTCGCGGACGCCGGCGGTGACGCGGTGCCCCGCGCGGAGCGCTGCGGAGACGACCTGGCGGCCGCTGCCCCCGCCGGCCCCGAGGACGAGGACGTGGCGGGGGACGCTCACGCGACGACCCGCACCCGTCGCGACACGGCGGACGTCGTCCGGCCGCGTCCGGTCGCGCCCCGGCGTACCCGGTGCCACGCCGCGAGGGTGGGGAGGCCGGCCCGGGCGGCCGCGCTCGCGAGCGGGTGGGCGAGCCGCTGCATCGATCGCAGGACGCCGAGGGCGTCGCGGACGCGGTCGGGTGCGTAGCCGGCCATGGTGCTCTGGAACCGCAGCGTCGCCAGCGCGATCGTCGACCCGCCGTCGCGCGCGGCGACGAGCTCGGTGGCGAGGTGGCCGGCGTCGCGGATGGCCGTGGCGGCCGACCCGCCGCCCGTGGGGGGCATGGCGTGGACGGCGTCGCCGAGCGCGGTGACCGGTCCGGCGGGCCACGGCGTGAGGTCGGCGTCGGGGTCGCAGGTGTGGTAGCCGAAGAAGGCCGCGGTGGTCGGGTCGGTGCCGGCGAGGAGGGTCCGCAGGTCCTCGGCCCACCCGCCCAGGGCGCCGACGGCGACGTCGACGAGCGCCGGGCCCTCGGGCCGTGTCCCGTCGGGGCGCAGGTCCGCGTCCGGCCCGATGAGCCCCCAGATCAGCGCGGGCGCCTCGGTGATCGGCGAGACGTCGCGACAGGTCGCGGGGTCGACCGCCGCCCCGGACGCCGGGTCGTGCGCGGTGAGGAACATCCCGAGCCCCCGTGGCCCGATCGCCAGGCCCGGGCCGCCCTCGAGGATCGCGGGCAGGCGGCCCCGGGTGTCGGCGTCCAGCGGGATCCGGGCGGCGATGCAGCCGTAGCCGCACGGCACCGAGGTGGGTCGACCGGCCAGGGCCGCCGCGACCCGGGAGCGCGCGCCGTCGGCGCCGACGAGGACGTCGGCGACGTCGGTGCTGCCGTCGGCGAAGCGGGCGACGACGCGTCCGTCGTCACGCACCTCGTGGCCGGTGTAGGTGGCGCCGAACCGGATCCGGTCGCCGAGGCCGTCGGCGAGCAGCGTCCGCAGGGGCACCCGGCCGATGAACAGCGCCTCGTCGGTGGCGTCGAAGGTCTGCTCGGACAGCGCCCGCAACCGGTGGTCCGCGAACGTCAGCCGGCGCGACGCCGCGGGCGGGGCCGAGCTGCCCAGCAGCGCCTGGTAGTGCCCGGGGGTCAGGTGCCGGCGCAGGGTCTCGCACGCCGGGGCGTCGAGGGCCAGCCGGTAGCCGCCCGTCGCCCCGATGTGGGCGTCGCGGTCGTGCACCGCCACCTCGATGTCCGCACGGCGCAGGGCCTGGGCGAGGGCCAGGCCCCCGATGCCGGCCCCGATCACGCTGACTCGCATGTCGTCCTCCTCCTCTGAATCAGACAACTGATAACGTACGCCCATGGCGAAGGACGCGCTGACCGCACAGAACCTGGTGCAGACCGCCCACGTCGTCGGGTTGCGGTTCAGCGAGCTGTTCGCCGGGATGGACCTCACGCCGACCCAGTTCGCCGTCCTCATCGAGCTCGAGCGTCTCGACGACGGGGAGGAAGGGCTGACCCAGGCCGAGCTGGCCCGACGCGTCCTGGTCCGCCCGCAGAGCGTCGGCGTGCTGCTGACCTCGCTCGTCGAGCAGGGACTCGTCACCCGGACCGGCCCCGGTGGGCGCGGACGGCGCGTCGGCATCGCGCTCACCGAGGCGGGACGGGCGGCCCTCGAGCGCGCGTGGCCGCCGGTGCGGGCCTTCAACACACCCGCCGCGCTGGGCCTCACCCCGGCGCAGGCCGGGATGCTCGACGAGCTCCTCGAGCACGTCCGCCGGGCACTGCGAGCAGATGACTGATGGTCGAGCTCCCGTGTGCGCGACCCGGCGAGGACGGGGACGTGCCTCGCCGACCGGGGTCACCGAGCGGGTCGGGCGACCTGCTCGCGCAGCGCGGGGAACCGCCGGACCCACCGGCGCTGCCAGGGCGTCTGGGTGGCGCGGTGGTGGAAGTGCTGCCGGGTCCAGCTCACGGCGTGGTCGGCCGGGAGCCCGTCCAGGATCGCCAGGCAGGCGATGACGGTCCCGGTCCGGCCCTTGCCCGCCCGGCACGCCGCCTCGACCCGCCGGCCGGCGCGGGCGTAGCGGTGGAGCCGCTCGATCGCCCGGGCCGCGTCGAGGGGGTCGTTCGGGATGCCGAAGTCGGGCCAGTCGAGCCACCCGTGCGACCAGGTGGGTGTGTAGTCGACGCCCAGGTAGAGGCCGTAGTCCGGGGTGCTCCCGCCGGGCAGTGGGTTCTCCACGCCCCGCCCCCGGACGACGGTGCCGCCGGGGAGGACGAGGGCCGCTCGCCAGTCGTCGAGGATCACGTCCCGGGCCGCCACCGCTCCACTGTGCCCTACCGTTCGGGCGCCACGGGGACGTGGCGCGCGAGACGGGGCGGGGCCGGTCCGGCCGCCGGAAAATAGTTGCCGATCGCGGCGCCGTGGACCGGCCAAACGGACGGGACAGTCGGTCTGATGGGAGACGACGTCGTCGCGCCACGCACCTCGTTCGGCGGGGCCGACCCCTCGGCGCTCGAGCACCTGGTGTGGCACCAGGACCTCATCTGCCCCGGGGAGCCGTGCCGCGGTCGGGTGCGGAGCTTCCCGCCCGGTGAGCTCGTCGACGACGGTCACCACGAGCAGCGACGGTGCCCGCAGTGCGGGACGACGACGACGGCGCCGGCCTTCTACATCGCCCGACGCGCCGGCCGGCCCCGGAGCGGACCCCATCACGTCTAGCGCGGGCCGTGCTCCGGGCGCCTCAGCGGTGGCCACCGGGACGGCCGGTGGATCCCGCAGCCGGGTGAATCCTGTCGTGCACCACTCGATCGTGCACACTCGTACGGTGCCCCCGAGCGACGTCCGTGCGCGCGTCGTGCCGACGTGAGCGCCGACGAGGCGCGCAGCGCGCTGGTCGCCCTCATCGGCGAGGCCGACACCGCGCTCGCCGGGCACCGCTGGCGGCTCGACCCGCGCGCGGCGGCGGGGCTGACCGCGCACGTCACGGTGCTCGCGCCCTTCCTCCCGCCCACGATGATCGACGACACGGTGATCAAGCGGCTGGACGCGGCCCTGGACGGAGCGCCGCCGTTCGACTGTGCCTTCGACCAGACGCGCTGGTTCGAGCGCGACTGCCTGTGGCTCGCGCCGGTGTCCGAGGCGCCGTTCCGGGCCCTGACCGCGCGGGTGTGCGCGGAGTTCCCCGAGCTCGAGCCCTACGGCGGCCGGCGCCCGGTCGTGCCGCACCTGACCGTGGGCTTCGCCCGCGCGTCGTCGGTGGACGACCTGCGCATCGCCGCCGCCCGCCTCGGTCGGACCCTGCCCATCCGGGCGCGGGTCGGCCGGCTCGACCTGCTCGTCCTCGAGGGCGCGAGGGCGCGCTGGCGTCCCCGGGCGCGGTTCGAGCTCGCCGGATCGTGAGCGTCGCCCGTCACGGCGTGACGGGGGCCAGCACGACCTCACGGTGCTCGACGTCCGCGGCGAGCACGGCCAGCAGGCGGGCGGCCTCGTCGGTGACCGCGTCCGCCTCGTCGTCCGCGAACGGGCGGTGGGGGCGGACGGTCAGGGTCGCGGTGTGCTCGCCGCGCTCGACCGTCCAGAGGCCCGCGGTGACGCCGTCGACGAGCACCGCCGCCGGCACCGGACCCCGGCGTGCCACGAACGCCCGGCGATGGGTCTCGTCGCTGACCCGGTCGCGGTCGGCGTGGGACAGCAGCACGTCGTCGAAGTCGTAGAGCAGGCGCGCCGGGGCGGGGGAGTCGGGGTCGGGACGGGGTGCGTCGGGGAGGTCGACGAGCTCCCGGCCCTGCTCGTCGCGGAAGACCCGCAGCTCGGGGCGCAGGCGGTCGACCACCTCCCGCAGGCGCGTGAGCCCGGACCACGTCTGGACGTCCGCCACGGTGGCGGGGCCGAAGGCGGCGAGGTAGCGCCGGACCAGCGTCGCGAGCGACGTGCCCGCGCCGGTGCCACCGAGCCAGGCCTCGACGGTGGTGTGGGCGATCGGTCCGCTGCGTCCCCACAGTCCGCGCGGCGGCACCTGCACGAGCGGCAGCCGGTTGCGCACCGCGTAGGCCAGGCCGGCGGGCGGTCGATCCGGCCACCGCTGCGCCAGGAGCGCCCCGAGCTCCGCCGACGTGCGCGGCCGCTCGGCGAGCAGCGGGCGCGCCGCGGCCACGACCGCGTCGACGTCCAGACCGCGCACCGCGGGCCCGTGGAGCTGGTTGCCGAACAGGTCGCGGTCGAGGACGGGCTGGACGGCCGGGCGCAGCCCGTGCGCGTCGGCCGCCGTGACGAGGTGCAGCGTCGAGCGCATCAGGGCGATCCGCACCAGCGACCGGTCCGCGAGCCGGTCGGCGGCGTCCTCGGGCCGGAACCCGGCGATGCGGCTCCAGAGCCCGACGTACCAGCTGTGCGGGGTCTGCGCCTGCAGCCCGACCAGGTGCTCGACCACGTCGACGACCGGCCGCGTGGTCCGCTCGAGCAGGAACTGGCGGGCGAGCGTGGCCCGGTTCAGCGCGCGCGGGCCGAGGACCGGGGTCACCGGCCCGCGGACCCCGGCCCCTCGCGTCGCGCGGCGCCCAGCGCGCAGAGGTAGCGGATCGGCGGGATCAGCAGGTGGTAGATCGGCCGGACCAGCCGGCCGGGCAGGCTGCCGTGGCGCTCCTCCTCCCAGACCCGCGCGCGGGGGTGCTCCTCGAGCAGCCGCTGGGCCGGTGACCGGCTGATGTCGGTCGGTGCGGACGTGCGGACCTCGATGTGGCTGAGGTGCTTGGTGCTGATGTAGCCGTACTGGCTCGGGCTGACGAGCCGGACCGGCGCGCCGTGGTCGCCGTCGAGGGGGCGCCCGTCGAGGTGCTCGGCGAGCAGGACGTCGTCGCCCAGCGCGTCCTCGATGGTCGCGACCGACCGGTGGCCGTCGAGCCCGCCGAAGACGAGGTGGGTGACGACGGCGGCCGGGTCGAGCACCGGCTCGACGACCTCGCGCCAGAACGTCGCGAAGGACACCCCCTCCCAGGTCAGGCCCACCGCCGACCAGCCGGCGACGCAGTGGAGGTCGGAGCGCTGCTCGCGGCGGGGGAGGCGCGTGAGCTCGGCCAGCGGCACCCTGACCCGCCGGGTCACCGCCCCGTGCACGTCGATCCCGTGGTCGGCGGGGACCGCCGGGGCGGGGTGGTGGAGGTGGGTGCCGAAGCGCGGGAAGCCGACGACCGGGCGCTGCCCGGGCGGCAGCGTCAGCCCCGGCCGGCCCTCGTCGGTGGCGGATCGGGTCGTGGCGGTCGAGGTCATGTCCGTCCCCCGTCTATACGCTGTCGTATATTCGCGGACGCTACCAGCGTGTATACGGTGCCGTACAGAAGCCGGCGGACGAAGGAGAGCGTGCATGGCGGTCGCCCGGACCCCGCGCCACCACTGGATCGGCGCGGGTCTCGAGGCGCTGGCCGCCGGCGGGCCGGACGCGGTGCAGATCGAGTCGCTCGCGCGGGCGCTGGGGGTCACGAAGGGCGGCTTCTACGGCTACTTCGCCGACCGGCGGGCGCTGCTGACCGAGGTGCTCGACACCTGGGAGACCCGCAGCACCGCCGATGTCGTCGCGCAGGTCGAGGACGAGGGCGGCGACGCGGCGACGAGGGCTCTGCGGGCCGCCGAGCTCACCTTCAGCGCCGAGCTGCGACCGGTCGACCTCGCGGTGCGCGAGTGGGCCCGCCGCGACGCCGACGTCGCCGGACGCCTGCGGCGCGTCGACAACGCCCGGATGTCCTACCTGCGCGCGCTGCTCGGGCCGGTCAGCGCCGACGAGGAGGACCTCGAGGCCCGCTGCTTCGTCGCGTTCTCGGTGGCGGTGGCCGACCACCTCGTCGCGGCCGACCACGGCACCCTCGCGCGGGCCGACGTGCGCGCGGCGATCCGCCGCCGGCTGTTCGCGCCGGCCGCCGACGCTTCCGGGGCGGACCCGGCGTCCGTACGGTCGGGACGATGACGACCCCGGGCGCCCGCGGCGGCACCGAGATCACCGGGCTCGAGCAGCTGCGGGCGATCGTCGGCGAGCCGAACGCCCGCGCGGTGGAGAAGGTGCGCCCGACGTTGGACGACGTCGACCGCGCCTTCGTCGACTGCTCGCCGCTGCACCTGCTCGCCACCTCCGGCGCCGACGGGTCGCTCGACGTCTCCCCGCGCGGCGACCCGGCGGGCGCCGTCCGCGTCGTCGACGAGCGGACCCTGCTGCTGCCGGACCGTCCCGGGAACCGCCGCGTCGACGCGATGACCAACATCCTGGGCAACCCGCACGTCGGTCTGCTCTTCCTCGTCCCGCGCCGCACCGACACCCTGCGGGTCAACGGGCGCGCGCGCCTCCTGCTCGACCCCGACGACGCCGCCGACCTCGAGGTCCGCGGGCACCGGCCCCGGATCGTCGTCGAGGTGACGGTCGACGAGGTCTACTTCCACTGCCCCAAGGCCTTCATGCGGTCCCACCTGTGGGACCCCGAGGCGTGGCCGCCGGTGGACCTCCCGAGCGTCGCCGAGATCGCGCACCGGACCAGTCCGTCCTGCTCGCTGCAGGAGCTGGAGGACCGCTACGAGCCGGAGAACTACCGCACGCTCCTGTACTGACGGGCGCGCCCGCCGCTGGTTCACTGCGCCGCGTGGGCCGAGCGGAACGTCATCCGGCGGGCGGGATCCTCGACGCCGCGCGCGAGCTGGTGCTCGGCGAGGGCCTCCGGGCGGCGACCGTCGACCGGATCGTCGTGGCCAGCGGCGCGCCGAAGGGCTCGGTCTACCACCGGTTCGGGACGCTCGACGACCTGCTGGCCACGATGTGGCTGCGCGCGGTCCGCGCGTCGCAGGCCCGCTTCCTCGCGGCGCTGGAGGAGGGCCGCGACGCCGTCGACGACGGGGTCGCGGCGGCGATGAGCGTCTACGACTTCGCCCGCGAGGAGCGCGACGACGCGGCCCTGCTTGTCGTCGTCCGGGCCCAGGACGTGGGTCGCCACGGGCGCGACGAGGCGCTCGCTCGGGAGCTGGCGACGGTGAACGCCCCGCTCGAGCGCGCGGTGACGGACCTGGCCGCCCGGCTCCACGGCCGGGCGAGCAGCGCGGCGGTCGAGCAGGCGGTGCTCGCGGTCGTCGACCTGCCGCTCGGGGCGGTCCGGCGCCACCTCCTGGCCCGGCGACCGCCGCCGCTCGAGCTCCGCGACCCCCTCGCCCGGGCGGTGCGGGCGGCCCTCACGCCCTGAGTCCCGGGCGTCAGCGCGGGCGGCGAGGACCAGCCGGTAGCCGTGGTCGGCGGCCGGCTCCGTGGCCACGGCCGAGCGACGCGTAGGGATCGGCCATGGTGTCCGCCCTCCGCCGAGTCTTCCTCGATATTAGACGATCTGGTCTACTAAACAGCGTGACAGGCAGGACCGGGGCGGTGCGCTGGGGACCGTGGGCGGGCGTGCTGCTGTGCCTGAGCTGGGCGCCGATGGCACTGGTACTGCCGCGGTTCCCCGACCTGGGGTCGGCGCACGTCGTCGTCATCTACTGGGCCGCCGAGCTGGGCGTCATGCAGGCAGTCGCGCTCTCGGTCGGCGTCGGCTACCTGTTCCTCCTCGTGTTCCTCGGCGCGCTCACCGACCGGCTGTCCGCCGCCGAGCACCTGCGTCCCTGGTCGTGGACCGCCGTGGCGTCGGCGGTCGTGTTCACCACGGCGCTGAACGTCGCGATCGGGCTGGTGCTGTCCGCCGGCCTGGTGGCGCGCACCGACCCGGCCGGCGCCTACGCCCTGCACGTCGGCGGGTTCGTGCTCGCCGCCCCGGCCGCCTTCGCCGGCGTCGCGTTCTTCCTCGCCGTCGCGGTCGTGGCGTTCGGCTCGCCGGTCCTGCCGCGCTGGTCGGCGTGGCTCGCGGTGGCGGGTGCGGTCGCCAACGCGGGACCGGTCGGCGGTGTCACGACGCTCGTGGGCCCCTGGAACGCGGGCAACGGCGTCCTCGCCGGGATCGCCGCGCCGCTCGGCCTGTTCGTGGCGTGGATCCTCGCGGTGAGCGTGTGGTGGCTACGGGAGCCGGCGGTACCGTCGCGGCCCGAGCCGGTGGGTCAGCCGGCGGCGACCCGCCGGTAGCGGATGTGCGTGGCCAGCGGGGAGTGGAGCACCTCGACGGGCTCGAAGTCGAAGGAGCCGACGCCGTCGAACAGGCGCTCGCCGTCGCCGAGCAGGGTGGGGGCGATGTCGAGGGTGAGCTCGTCGACCACGCCGGCGATCAGCGCCTGGCGGACGGTGGAGGCGCCGCCGGCGATGTCGACGCCCCGGTCGCCGGCGGTCTCGAGCGCCTGGGCGTAGGCCGCGTCGAAGCCCTCGGTGACGAAGTGGAAGGTCGTCCCGCCCTCCATCTCGATGGGGTCGTGCGCGTGGTGGGTCAGCACGAACACCGGCGCGTGGTACGGCGGCTCGGGCCCCCACCAGCCCCGCCAGTCCTCGTCCCACTCGCCGCGCACCGGCCCGAACATGTTCCGGCCCATGACGTAGGCCCCGCGGGGACGCATCAGCCACCCGGTCGCGATCTCGTCCGCCTCGGTGGCCCGGGGGTCGCCGATGTGCCACCCGTGCACCTCGATGCCGCGCCGGCCGAGCGGGTCGTCGCGGCTCTGGGACGGCCCGGCGACGAAGCCGTCGACCGACATCGACATGTGGCAGGTGGTGTCCGACATCGGTGCTCCCGAGGAGTTGCGGGTTGCAAGCAGTGGACACGGTAGCGCGCGCCGCGCCGTCGTCCAGTGGCCGACGTGGGAGCACTACCGTCGCCACCGTGACCACCCTCGAGCACGCCTCCGAGGAACGGGCGGAGGCGTGGACCCGGCTCGTCGGCCCGCTGGGCCCGGGTGCCTCCGCCGTCGTGCTCGGCAGTGCCCTGCTCGGCGGCGCCGCCGTCACCGTGAGCACGACACGCCGTGCCGGCGCCTGGCGCGGCCTCGTCCACGGCCTCGTCGCCGTCGACCTCGTGGGCGGGCTCGTGACCTTCCAGCTCCCGCCGACCCGCGGGCAGTACGCCCGCTCCTCGTCCGGCGCCCGCATGTCCTTCGTCCTCGCCCACCTGCAGCCCGTCGTGCTCCCGCTGACCCGGCAGGGCACGTGGCGCCGCGCGGTCGCCCGGTACGTGACGGCCGTGGCCGCGACCGGCGCGCTGGAGGCCCTGGGCACCCGGGTCGGCTCGCGGAGGGCCGTGGCCACCGCGCTCGGCGTGGCGGCCGCGGTCGTCGACGGCGCGACCGCCGGGCCGGGACCGCGCTGGTTCGGCCCGGTGTACCTGCTGAAGCTGATCGCCGGACACGGCGGCATCGCGCACGCCGCCCGGCAGCCCGGCGCGCGCTGAGGCGGCAGACCGTCGCCGGCGGGTGGGGACGACCCGGCGCCTGGCTCCCCCCGGCATCTCCCCGTCACGGGGGAGTCCGGGCGGCGCGACGGGACCTAGCGTCGAGGGGGCTCGAGGCGTCCGTCGGGAGGAGCGGCCGTGAAGATCGGAACGACCCACCTGTTCGTCCCCGGTCCGACCACCGTGCCGGAGGTGGTCCGGCGCGCGATGAACGTCGCGATGGAGGACCACCGGGCGCCGGACTTCCCGGACTTCGTCCTCGATCTCCTCGCCGACACCAAGCGCGTGTTCCGGCTGCGGGAGGGTCGCGTCCTGCTCTACCCCGGCTCCGGGACCGGGGCGTGGGAGGCCGCGATCAGCAACTGCCTCGACCGGGGCGACCGGGTGCTCATGGCCCGGCACGGCCACTTCTCCCACCTGTGGGTGGACATGGCCCACCGGCTCGGTCTCGACGTCGTCTGCCACGACGTCGAGTGGGGCGAGGGCGTCCCGGTCGAGGCCTACGAGCGGGCGCTGCGCGCCGACCCCTCGATCAGGGCCGTCTTCGTCACCCACAACGAGACCGCCACCGGCGTGACCAGCGACGTCGCCGCCGTGCGCCGGGCGATGGACGCCGCGGGCTCCGACGCGCTGCTCCTCGTCGACGGCGTCTCGTCGATCGCCTCGCTGGACTTCCGGCAGGACGACTGGGGCGTCGACGTCGCGGTCGCCGGCAGCCAGAAGGGGTTCATGCTCCCCGCGGGCCTGGCCATCCTCGGGGTCAGCGAGAAGGCCCTGGCCGCCGCCGAGGCCTCGTCCACCGAGCGCTGCTACTTCGCCTTCCGCGACATGATCGCCGCGAACGAGGTCGGCTACTTCCCCTACACCCCGCCCCTGCCGCTCCTGCACGGCCTGCGGGCCTCGCTCGACCGCCTGCTCGACGAGGGGATGGACGACGTCGCCGCGCGCCACCACCGGCTGGGCGAGGGTGTCCGGCAGGGCGTCAAGGCCTGGGGCCTGGAGCTGGGCGCCCTGTCACCGCGCTGGTACTCCGACACCGTGACCGCCGTGCGGCTGCCCGCCGGGATCGACGGGGCCGCGGTGTGCCGGACGGCGTACCACCGCTACCGCACGTCCTTCGGCGGCGGCCTCGGGAAGGTCGCCGGCCGGGTGTTCCGCATCGGGCACCTCGGCGACGTCAATGAGGTCTCGTGCCTGACCGCGCTCGCGGCGGCGGAGATGGCGCTGCTCGACGTGGGCGTCGACGTCGAGCCGGGCGCGGGCGTCGCGGCCGCCCAGGCGTACTACCGGCAGGCGCTCGCCGACGAGGAGGCCACCGCCGCGCCGTGGCCGCGGGCGGGGACGCGGCTGACCGCGGTGCGCTGACTCCCGGGGGTGACGGACAGAACCCGCAGCACATGCCCCCCAGGCGAAGCGTCTCGTTCGACGACCTGGCTCGACGTCGCCGCCCGCGCGATCGTGGTGGGGCGTCACGGGGAGCCCGGGCTCCACCGAGCACGTAGTCCGGGCGGGTTCACCTCCGCGAGCCCGCTCGGGCGCTTCGCTCAGCCGCCCGTCCGCCTACCGGGCACGGGACGGGCGGGGGTCGCGGGGAGCGCCGTCGTCGGCGTCGATGTCGACGCCGCGACGCAGGAGCTTGAGCGTGTAGATCGTGCGCGGCGAGATCAGGTGGCTCAGGCCGGTGGCCAGCGCCACCGCGACCATCAGGGGCAGGATCACCGCGTAGTCGCCGGTCAGCTCGAAGACGATGAGCACGGCCGTGATCGGGGCGTGGGCGGCGCCGGCGAACACCGCGGCCATCCCGACCAGCCCGAACGCCCCGGGCGCGAGGTGCAGTCCGGGGAACAGCGCGGCCGCGAGGGAGCCGAACGCCGTGCCGGCCAGGCCGCCGATGAACAGCGACGGCGCGAACACGCCGCCGGACCCGCCGATGCCGATCGTCAGGCTCGTGGCCAGCACCTTCCCCACCACGAGCAGCAGCAGGAAGCCGGTCGCGTACTGCCCGACCAGCCCGTCCTCGAGGACCGGGTAGCCGACGCCGTAGAGCTGGGGCAGGGCCAGCAGCACCCCGCCGAGCACGACGCCGCCGACGGCGGGACGCAGCCACTCGGGACCCCGCCACACCGCGTCGCACAGGTCCTCGACGCCGTAGAGGACGCGGGCGAACGCCCAGCCGAGCAGCCCGGCGAGCAGGCCGAGCACCCCGTAGAGCGGGAGCTCCGCGGTCGAGCCGAGCGTCCAGTGGGGGAGGCGGAGGATCGTGTCGTCGCCGACCAGCAGCCGGGCGACGACGTTCGCGGTGACCGAGGAGATCACGAGCACCCCGAACGCCTCGGCGGCGAACGCCCGCAGGATGATCTCCAGCCCGAACACGACGCCGGCCATCGGGGCGTTGAACGTCGCCGAGATCCCGCCCGCCGCGCCGCACGCCACCATGAGCACGAGCCGCGCCGCGGGCACCCGCAGCGCCCGCCCGATCGAGGAGCCGAGCGCCGACCCGATCTGCACGATCGGGCCCTCGCGACCCACCGAGCCCCCGGTGCCGATGCAGACGGCCGACGCCAGCGCCTTGACCCCGGCGACCCGCGCCGGGATGCGCCCGCCGTGGCGGGCCACGGCCACCATCACCTCGGGCACCCCGTGCCCCCGGGCCTCCGGCGCGAAGCGGTGGACCAGCGGCCCGTAGACCAGCCCGCCGAGCACCGGCACCAGGAGGAGGAACCACGGGCCGAGCGCCTCGAGGTGGGTGCTCGCCACCCGCCCGGCGTCGGAGAAGTCCTCCCGCCCGGTGACGAGCCACGTGATCCCGACGATGAGCCCGCGGAACGCGACCGCGCCCAGGCCCGCGCCCAGTCCGATGATCAGGGCCAGCCCCACCAGGCCCGGCCGGGTGTCGACCAGCCAGCGGTGCAGGGCCCGCCCGGTGCGCAGCGGCCCGTCCCGCCACCGGCCCCGACGCCTCACCGATCGGCCCCGGTGGCTGTGCGCGAGTGGGCGGTGACCACCCACTCGAGCTCTCCCACCTCGCCCGAGGCCTCGGCGACGGCACGCAGCCCCTCCACGACCGCCGCGCGGCGGGCGTCGGGGACGGCGGCGAGCAGCGTGCGCAGCTCGGCGCGGCGGCGCCGGCTGACGTCGTCGATGAGCTCGCGGCCCGCGGGGGAGAGCGAGACCGCGACGGCACGGCGGTCGCCGGCCGGTCGCTCGCGCACCACGAGCCCCTTGGCCTCGAGCCGTGCGCACATCCGCGTGGACGTCGGCGGCGTCACCGCCAGCGCCGTCGCGACCTCCGCGGGCCGCATCGACCCGCGCTGGCCCAGCACCACCAGCGCCCGGTACTGCGGCAGCGTCACGTCCTCGTCCACCTCGGCCAGCGAGCGCACCACGACACCCAGCAGGGCCCGGCTCGCGGTCATCACCGCGTCGACGAGCTCGTCGTCCGGCTCCGCATATCCTTGCATGAGCTAATCATTGCCCTGGGCAACGCTGCCCGCCACCGGGGCCTGCGGTAGACAGATCACCCATGGGTCGACGCACGCGGGGCCACCGCCCGCGCGCGGGCAACCCGAGCCAGATCATCGTCGCGGCCTTCGCCGCCGGCGTCGCCGCCGGCACGGGGCTGTTGCTGCTGCCCGCGTCGTCGGCCGACGGCGAGGGCGCGAGCCTGCTGGAGAGCGCGTTCACGGCGACGTCGGCGGTGTGCGTCACCGGCCTGGTCGTCGTCGACACGGGCACGACGTGGTCCCCAGTGGGGCAGGTCGTGATCCTCGCGCTCATGCAGGTCGGCGGGCTGGGAATCATGACCGTCGCCTCGCTGCTGGTGGTGCTCGTGTCGCGCCGCCTCGGCCTGCGGGCGCGCCTGGTGGCCCAGGCCCAGTCCGGCAGCCTCGACCTGCGCGACGTGGGCCGGGTGCTGCGCAACGTCGTGCTCTTCAGCCTCGTGGGGGAGGCGGTGACGGCGCTGGCCCTCGGGCTGCGGCTCGCCACCGCCTACGACGTGCACCCCGCGACCGCGGCCTGGGAGGGCGTCTTCCACGCCGTCTCGGCGTTCAACAACGCCGGCTTCGCCCTGTGGCCCGGGAGCATGACGGGGTTCGCGGGAGATCCGTGGATGCTGCTGCCGGTCGCGCTCGCGGTCGTCGTCGGGGGCCTCGGCTTCCCCGTCATCTTCGAGCTGCTCCGGTCGTGGCGGCCGCGGACGTGGTCGGTGACGGTCCGGCTGACCGTCGTCACCTCGGCGGTGCTGCTGGTCGGGGGCACCGTGCTGCTGGTCGTCCTGGAGTACGGCAACCCGGCGACGCTGGGACCGATGAGCGTCGCCGGGAAGGTGCTGACCGGCTTCTTCTCGGCGGTGATGCCGCGCAGCGCCGGGTTCAACGTCGTCGACATCGGCGCGATGACCCCGGAGAGCTGGCTGGCGACCGACGTCCTCATGTTCATCGGCGGGGGCAGCGCGAGCACCGCCGGCGGCATCAAGGTCACGACCTTCGGGCTCCTCGCCGCGGTGCTGTGGGCCGAGGTGAGCGGGGAGCGCGACGTGGACGTCGGGCGCCGCCGCATCCCCGTCGCCAACCAGCGCCAGGCACTGGCGGTGGCGCTGCTCGGGGTCGGGCTGGCGATGGTGTCGACGTTCGTCCTGCTCGGGGTCAGCGACGAGGACTTCGACCGCGTGCTCTTCGAGGTGCTCTCCGCCCTGGGTACGGTCGGGCTCTCGACGGGCATCACCACGGAGCTGCCGGCCGCCGGGCAGGTGGTGCTCATCGTGCTGATGTTCGTGGGCCGGCTCGGCCCGCTGGCGCTGGCCTCGGCGCTGGCCCTGCGCGAGCGTCCTCGGCACTACCAGCGCCCCGAGGAGAGGACGATCATTGGCTGAGATCAGGCACGAGCCGGTGGTGGTCATCGGGCTGGGTCGGTTCGGGTCGGCGCTCGCCCTCGAGCTCGAGCGCCAGGGCACCGAGGTGCTCGCCATCGACAACGTCGACCGCCGGGTGCAGGACCTGTCCTCGCAGCTCACGCACGCCGTCACCGCCGACTGCACCGATGTGGAGGCCCTCCGGCAGCTCGGGGTCGGCGACTTCCACCGGGCCGTCGTCGCGATCGGCGACCACCTCGAGGACAGCATCCTCGTGACCTCGATGCTGGTGGACCTCGAGGTCGCCGACATCTGGGCCAAGGCCACCAGCGCCCACCACGGCCGGATCCTCGAGCGCGTCGGCGCCCACCACGTGGTCTTTCCCGAGCAGGACATGGGCCAGCGGGTGGCCCACCTGGTCTCCGGCAACGTCCTCGACTACCTCAAGATCGACGCCGACTTCGCCCTGGCGAAGCTCCGCCCGCCGCGCGAGATCGTCGACGTGCCGCTCGCCGAGTCGACGATCCGCAGCGAGCACGGCGTCACCGTCGTCGCGGTGAAGAAGGACGGCCGGTCGTTCACCTACGCCACCAACGAGACCGTCGTGTCCCGCGACGACATCGTCCTCGCCGTGGGCCACAACGACGACATCGAGCGCCTCGTCGACGGGGACTGACGGCCGTGGACGTCGTGATCTCGGGGGCGAGCGTGGCGGGACCGGTGACGGCCTACTGGCTGCGCCGGGCGGGCCACGCGGTCACCGTCGTGGAGCGGTCGCCGCAGCTGCGCCGGGCCGGGGGCCACGCCGTCGACCTCTTCACCCCCGCCATGGGGGTCATCGAGCGCATGGGCCTGCGGGACGCGGTCCGCGACCGCGCCACGGGCACCGAGCGGATGATCGTCCGGCGCGAGGGCTCGTCCCGCGAGGTCACGATCGACCTGACCCGCCTCATGGGGGCGCTCTCGGACCGCCACGTCGAGATCATGCGCGACGACCTCGGCGAGATCCTCCACGACGCCACCCGGCACGACGTGGAGTACGTGTTCGACGACCGGATCACCGCGATCGCCGACGACGGCGTCGTCACCTTCGCACGGTCGCCCGCGCGCCGGTTCGACGCGGTGATCGGCGCCGACGGCCTGCACTCCGGGGTGCGCCGGCTCGTGTTCGGCCCGGAGGACGGGTACTCGCGCTGGCTCGGCGGCTACATCGCCGTCGCGACGATCCCCGTCGGTCGGCGGGAGCCGGGGGTCATGACGACGGTGCTGGGGGCCGACCGCATGGTGGGGGTCTACGGCGCGCGCCACACCACCGACGCCCGCGCGTTCTTCCTGTTCCGCCCGCCCGCCGAGCTCGCCGTCGACCACCACGACGTCGAGCGGCAGAAGCAGCTGCTGCGGGAGGCCTTCGGCGATCTCGCCGACCCGGTGCCCGGTCTGCTCGACGAGGTCGACCGGAGCCCGGCGTTCTACTTCGACGCGATCACCCAGCTCGTGCTGGACACCTGGTCACGCGGTCGTGTCGCGCTGGTCGGGGACGCCGGCTACTGCCCCGGACCCGCCGTCGGGGGCAGCACCAGCCTCGCCGTGGTCGGTGCCCACACCCTTGCCGGCGAGCTCGCCGAGGCCGACGGGGACACGGCGGTCGCCTACCCGGCCTACGAGGCCGCGATGGCCGACTACGTCCACCAGAGCCGGGCCTTCGCCACCACGATGGCCCGCCGGCTCGTCCCGGGCTCGCGGGTGGGCGTCTGGGCCCTCACCACGGGCACCGCTCTCGTCGCCCGCCTGCCCCGGGCCGTCGGCCGCCGACTGGTCGCGCTCGGGGGGGACCTCGGGCTGCACGAGTCGGTCGAGGTCCGTCGCTACCCGGCGCTCGGCGACCGGTGACCGTGCGGGCGGCGGCTTCGGTCGGCGCCCGGACCACCGCAGCGACCGCGCGTGTCCACAGCCGAACGCCCCGGACCCGCTCCGACAATTGTCGTCATCGTTCCGTGATCTGTCGAAAATAGTCACGGGATTGGTCGTGAAGGCTTCCCCGCGACGGCGGGCGAGGGGAGGGTTGCCCCGCCGCGCGATCAGGGGGAGGTCCGTCGAGGGCATGACAGGTCACCGGGGTCGACACGAGATGCCGGGCTGGCGCGGCTACCTGCCGGACAGCATCGACCGGGCCGCGCGGCGACGCTCCGGTGGCCGTGACCCCGGACGGAAGCGCTCGGGGCCGGGCCGCGCCGTGGCTGTCGGCGCCCTCGCAGCGGCGGCACTGGCCGGCGGGCTCGTGGTGCAGTCGCGATCGACCGGACCGGAGAACCCTCCCGGGTCGGCGGACACCGACGCGGAGCTCGCCCGCGCCTCGGCCTGGACCCGCGAGGCCACGCCCGTCCTCGCCGCGCTCGACGTCGAGCTACGCCGGGTCGACGACGTCACCCGGCTGTGGGACGCCTCGCCGCTCGCGCGCCGCGCCGGGCCACCGCCCGCCGCCGTGGTGGCCCTCCTCGACCGCCGGGCCGAGCTGGTGCGCCACCGCGACACCCTGCGCGCCGCCGTGGCCGCCCTGCGCTCGGCGCCCGACCCGGACCCCGTGCTGGCGGAGGCCTGGCCACAGCTGCGGGCCGCGCAGGCGATGTTGCGAGCACTCGATGCCGGGCGCGGTCCCTTCGGCGATCCGCTCGAGGCGGCGGTCCTGCGCCTCGCGCTCGGCGGAGACGCCCCGGGTGTCGGCGTCGGCCCGTTGCCGTCGGACCTCGCGGCGCTCGCCTTCGCACCCGGCGGTGTGCCGGGCGTCGCTCTCGCGGCATCGCTCACGGACCTGGTCTCGGACCTCGCCCCGGACGTGCTCACGGTGTTCGCCGCGCCCGCTCCGGTGGTCCCGCTCGCCGGCACGGACGTGGCGCCGGGCGTGGCGCCGGCCATCACCGCGGTCGGCGGGCCGTCGGTCGCGGAGCCGTCCGGCCCGGCGCCGACCACGACCCCGAGCGGCGGTGGCGACGCCGTCTCGGCGGCGCCCGGGACCGCACCGGTGGCCGCGCTCGGGGCCCAGCCGGTGACGGACCCCGAGCCCACGGCCCACCCGGTGACGGACCCCGAGCCGACCGGCTCGTCCGGCCGATCCACCGCGCGGCCGGTGGCTGCGCGCGGGGCCGAGCCCACGGCCCAGCCGGTGACGGACCCCGAGCCGTCCGGCTCGTCCGGCTCGTCCGGCACGTCCGGCCGATCCACCGCGCGGACCACTCCGGCGCGGGACACGGACGGGTCCGCCACCGGCGGCGCGGGCACCGACGGGTCCGACACCGGCGGCGCGGACACCGACACCGACCCCGGACGAGGGCGCGGATCGGAGACCCGCGGCAACGGCAACGGCGACGGCGGCGACGACGGCGACGGCGACGGCGACGGCGACGGCGACTCCGCCGACGCCGGTGCGGCGCCGGAGCGACCGGGCCGGTCGGTCCCCGACGCCGGGCCGACCATGCTCACCTTCGACCGCAGGTCGACCGGTGCGTCGGACACCGGGGACGCCCGGGATACCGGGGACGCCCGCGACGCCGAGGGGCCCGACGGGGCGGACGCCCACCGGGCGGAGCCCGAGAGGGCGGGGTCCGCGGGCGCCGACAGGGCGGGGTCCGCGCACGCCGACACCGCCGGGTCCGACGCCCGCGACGAGAGGTCCGCGACCGACGACGACGCCGCGCGCTGACCCCGCCACCTGACCCGTCAGAGGTCGAGCACCAGCCGTCCGGAGCAGGACCGCGACACGCAGATCATCATCGTGTCGTTCGCGGCGCGCTCCTCGGCGGTGAGCAGCGAGTCGCGGTGGTCGGGGACGCCGTCGAGGACGGTCGTCTCGCAGGTCCCGCAGGTGCCCTCCTGGCAGGAGGACAGCACCGGCACCCCGGACTCCTCGACGACCTCGAGCACCGTGCGGTCGGGCGGCACCGTGAGCACGCTCCCGGACGCGGCGAGCTCGACCTCGAACGCCGCGCGCGGGCCGTCGTCGGCGCCCTCCTTCGGGGCGAAGCGCTCGACGTGCAGTGCCCCCGCCGGCCAGCGCGCGCACTCCTCCTCGACCGCCGCGAGCAGCGGCTCCGGCCCGCAGCAGTAGACCGCGACCTGCTCGGCGGTCTCCCCGGGCTCGCCCAGGGCCTCGGGCAGGTCGAGCAGCCCGACCTCGTCCATCGGCCGGATCGCGACGCGGTCGGGGTGGCGCTCCTCGAGGCGGTCGAGGAACGCCATCGACCCGCGGGTGCGCCCGCCGTAGACGAGGCGCCAGTCGGCACCCGCGGCCGCGACCTGCTCGATCATCGGCAGCAGCGGGGTGATCCCGATACCGCCGGCGACGAACACGTAGCGCTGCGCCGGGGCGAGGGCGAAGTGGTTGCGGGGCCCGCGCGCGGTCACGACGTCGCCCTCGCGCAGGGTGTCGTGCACGTGCGCGGACCCGCCGCGCCCGTCCTGCTCGCGCAGCACGGCGACCTGCAGGACCGAGCGCTCCGCCGGGTCGCCGCACAGCGAGTACTGGCGGACGAGCTCGTCGGTGAGGACGAGGTCGAGGTGCGCGCCCGGCTCCCAGGCCGGCAGCTCGGTGCCGTCAGCGCTGCGCAGCGTCAGCGCGACGACGCCGTCGGCCAGGGTCTCCTTCTTGTCCAGCACGAGCCGCAGTTCGTGCTCGGTCGTCGTGGTCATGATCGCTCCTCAGGCCGGCACGGACGCCGGCTCGCGGGGGGTGCGGGGCGGGGGAGGGGTCGGCTCGGGGGGCTCGGCGGGCCGGTGGTCGTCCGGGTGGCCGAGCAGCCACTCCCACAGCTCGATGGGGTCGTCGAAGAGCCGCTCGGCGCCGCAGTGGCACACGGCGCGCAGCTGGTCGGTGCCCAGCACCCAGTGCACGCGCTGGACCCGCTCGCCGCGCAGCACCGGCGGGGCCTCGGGGATGCTCACCGGACCGGGGCCGCGGGGGCGTTGCGCGGGGTCTCGCCGACCATGCGCGCGAGCATCCGGCGCGCGGCCAGGCCACCGGTGTCGATGTTGATCGACAGCTCCTGGTAGCCCGCGGGCTCGGTCGCGATGACCCGCTCGAGCACGTCCAGCGCCTCGACGTCCTGCAGCACGACGGTGCGGTTGTTCTCGGCGAGGAAGGCCGACACCCCGTCGTCGTCGAGCGCGAAGTCGCGGGCGACCATCCAGAAGTCGTGCGTCGAGTGCTCGGTCTCGGGCGTGATGGCGTAGACGACCTCGACGTGGAACGCGTCCGGGTCGCTGCCGTCCGGGTTCGGCACGGAGCCGACCGGCGCGATCCGGGAGTGCAGCTTGTAGAGGCACGGCGGGGTGTACTCGATGTCCTGCCAGCGCGCGATCCGGCCCTGGAGCCCTGTCGACTCGCGGTAGAACGGCGGGCACTCGGCGTCGTCCATGTGCCGCGAGACGTAGACGGCGCCGGCGTCGTCGTCGACCTCGGTCGTGATCGGCGTCGACGCCACCTCGGGCGTGCCGATGTAGCCGCCGTGCAGGTAGGTCTCGTGGGACAGGTCGAGCAGGTTGTCGACCAGCAGCGAGAACCGGGCCGCCAGCGGCTCCAGGCCGCGCACCGTGGTCCAGCCGGGCGCGTCGAGGTACGACGCCCGCGGGATGCGGCTCTCGTCGGCCAGCGCCGGGTCACCGATCCAGACCCAGACCAGCGAGTCGACCTCGACGACCGGGTACGGCGCGAGCCGGGCCGTGCGCGGCACCTTCGTCTGCCCCGGCACGGCGACGCAGCGGCCGTCCGAGCCGTAGGTGAAGCCGTGGTAGCCGCAGATCACCTTGTCGTCGACGAGCCGCGACGGCGCCTGGGAGAGCGGGAAGCGGCGGTGGACGCACCGGTCGGCGTGGGCGACGACGGTGCCCTCGGCGGTCCGCCAGAAGAGGATCGGCTCGTCGCAGATCCGGCGGGCGAAGAGCTCGTTCGAGATCTCCGACCCGTACGCGGCGACGTACCACTGGTTGCGGGGGATGGTGCTCACGAGGACGCTCCCTCGGCTCGGACGGTGGTGGGCAGCTCCGCGTGCCGGGCCGCGGACGGTCCGGCGGGGCGGAGGCGGAGGACGAAGAGCATCGCGGCGGCGAGGACGAAGACCGCGCCGAAGAGGACGTAGAGGTACTGCGGGGTCCACCCGCCGTCGAGCAGGGTGCCGGCGAGCGTCGGCGCGAGGATGGCGCCGGCGCGGCCGATGGCGAGCCCGGTGCCGACGCCGGTGGTGCGCACCGCCGCCTCGTAGACGGTCGGGGTCAGGGCGTAGAGGCCGGCGACGCACCCGTTGACGAAGACGCCGATCACCGCGGCGACGACGAAGGCGAGCGTGAGGCTCGAGGTCGTGCCGATGAAGACGGCGAGCAGGACGCCGGTGGCCACGAGGTAGGTCGCGAGGACGTTGCGCAGCGCGAACCGGGCGGCCAGCAGCCCGAGCAGGGCGGCGCCGAAGATCCCGCCGACGTTGAGCAGGGTGCCGCCCGCGATACCAGCCGTCGGGGAGAGCCCCGCCTCGGTGAGCAGGGTCGGCGTCCAGCTCGTGACGAAGTAGAAGCCGGCCATGACGCAGAAGAAGACGACCCAGAGCACGAACGTCGTCCGGCGCAGGCGCGGGGTCAGCAGCTCGCGGTACCCGGCGCCGATGCCCGCGGGCGCGGACGGGCGCTCGGGCAGCGCGTCGAGGGCGGGGTGACCCATCCGCCGCACCAGCGCGTTGATCCGCTCGAGCGCGCCCTCGGGGCGGCGGGTGACGAGGAAGTCGATCGACTCGGGCAGTCGCCACCACACCAGCGGCAGGGCGGCCGCGGTGGCGAGACCGCCGACGAGGAACACCGAGCGCCAGCCGAACCCGCCGATGAGCAGCGTGGCGAGCAGGCCGCCGAGGGTCGCGCCGAGGGCGTAGCCGGTCGAGTTGAGGCTCACGGCGAGCCCGCGCCAGCGGTGCGAGGCGTACTCGGCGGCGATGACGTTGCTGGTGGCGAGGATGCCGCCGATGCCCAGGCCGGTCAGGGCGCGCAGCAGGCCCAGCTGCACCGGGCCCTGGCTGACCGACGACAGGATCATCGCGGCGCTCGCGACGGCGAGGCAGCCGAGCACCATCGGGCGCCGGCCGATCCGGTCGGCCCACGGCGCGACGAACATCGACCCGGCGGCCATCCCGACGAGGCCGGCGGAGAGCAGCAGGCCGAGCTGGGCGCCGGACAGGCCCCACTCGGCGGACACGGACTTGCCGGTGAAGGCCATGACCAGCACGTCGAAGCCGTCGAGGACGTTGAGCAGGACGCAGATCACGACCGCGCCCCACTGGAAGCGCGACATCGGTCGGTCGTCGATGAGGTCCTTGATCGGCGCGCTCATCGGCGGGTCCGGTGCTCGGGGTGGGAAGGGACAGGCACGGCAGCACTCCGTTGTCTGCAGGGGTCGTCGGCGGCCCCGAGGAGGTGGTGGTGGGGCCGCTGCCGGGGGAGGACGTCGTCCCGGCGGGGTGGTCCGAGGATGCGGTGCCGGGGTGGGTGTGCTGAACGGGACTTCCGCAATATGGAAGCTCAGCGTCGCCGGGCGAGGGCGTGGCTGATCGCCCGTCCGCTGGTGCGCACCAGCGGCGCGAGGGTGTGCGGCGACGCCGTGCCGTGACGGACGACGAGCGAGACCGCGGCCACGACCTGGCCGAGGTGGTCGTGGATCGGGGCCCCGACGGACAGCGAGTCCGGGGTCACCTGGCGGTCGCTGATGGAGAAGCCGTTGGTGCGGACGTCCGCGAGCATGCGGCGCAGCCGGGCGGGGTCGGTGACGGTGTGGTCGGTGTAGCGCTCGATCCGCCCGCCGAGGACGTCGTCCTGGATCTCGGTCGGCGCGTGGGCGAGCAGCACGAGGCCCACACCGGTCGCGGTCAGCGCGAAGCGCCCGCCGACGCGGGTGAGGACGGGGACCGCGCCGGTGCCGGCGATCCGCTCGACGAACACGAGCTCGGCGCCCTCGCGCACGGCGAGCTGCACGTTCTCCCGGCTGATCTGCGACAGGTCCTCGAGGAACGGCAGGGCGACCTCCCGCAGGCCCTGCCCGCGGGGCGCGAGCGCGCCGAGCTCCCAGAGCCGCAGGCCGATGTGGTAGCTGCCGTCGGCGTCGCGCTCCAGGGCGCCCCACCGCACGAGCTCGGCGACCAGCCGGTGCGCGGTGGACAGCGGGACGCCGCCGTGACGGGCGAGCTGGCTCAGCGTGAGGCGGGGCCGCGCGGCGGTGAACAGGTCGAGCAGGTCGAACGCGCGCCGGATCGCCGGACCCGTCGGGCCCGCCGGGTGCCCCCGTGCCATGCGTCCTCCCCGCGCTCCTCACCTCGGGCGGGCGAGGACACAGCCCTCCTTCCCGCCCACCCTCGTCCCGAGACCCACCCATCGCGCGGAGGCCGTGATGACCGACCAGCAGCCCGCCGTCGCCGTCGACCGGGCCCCTGCCCGGTGACCGCCATCCCGACGGTCCCGCCCCACCGCGTGCCGCGCACGCTGCGGCACCCGGCGGAGGTGCCGTTCTTCGTCGTCATGGTCGCCCTCAATCTCGCCGTCGTGGTGGCGATCGTGCGGGCCGCCATCGCGGTGCCCTTCCTGCCCGACTCGCTGCAGGACTCGGCGGCCGCGAACGCCGTCCGCGCCGCCCTCGTCGCGTTGCTGCTGCTGGTGCCCGGCCTGGTCGTGGTGCGCGAGGTGCAGCGCGCCACCGTGCTGGGCACGGCCGTGCGCCTCTCGGAGCGGCAGTACCCGGAGCTGTACGCGACGGCCCAGGAGTTCGCCGACGCCCTCGGCCTCCGGCGACGTCCCGCGATCTACCTCGCCAACGGCAACGGCGCGCTGAACGCGTTCGCGGCGCAGGCCGCGGGCCAGGACTACGTCGTCCTGTCCAACGAGCTGTTCGCCAACCTGCGCGGGGGCAACCGGGAGGGACTGCGCTTCATCCTCGGGCACGAGATGGGGCACATCCGGCTGCACCACGTGTCGCTCTGGTACCAGATCGCGGTGGCGTACTCGCAGCGCATCCCGATCCTCGGCCCCACGCTGTCACGGCTGCGGGAGTACTCGTGCGACCGCGTCGGCGCCGCGCTGGCGCCGCAGGGCGCGTCCGGTCTCGTGCTGCTCGCGTCCGGGCGCCACACCGAGACCGAGGTCGACCTCGACGCGCTGCTCGCCCAGGGTCACCGCCTGCGCGGCTTCTGGGTGGGGCTCGCGCAGCTCCCGCGATCGCACCCGTTCACCGTGCGGCGGCTCGAGCGCCTCGTGGGTCTCGGGCTCCTCGACCGGCACGCGCGGGGCCCCCGAGGTGTCGACCCTCCGGGGACCCGGATGCCCGCGTAGGTGGTCGCCCCGGACGCGGCTCGTGAGACCGGTCGCGAGCCGGGGCGTCACCGCGGCGTCATCGCGGCGTCATCCGTGGCGTCATCGCGGCGTCGCGGCCGTGTCGTCCCCGAGGCCGAGGAGCGCGGCGAGGACGAGCACGTCCAGGGCGATCACGATCATCGACCAGATCGGCGCCGCGGGCAGCCAGAGCAGCTGCACGAGCATGCCCAGCCCCACCACCGTGACGCCCATGATGCGGGCCCACGGCGCGTCGGCGTCGCGGACCAGCGAGACGCCGGTCGCGAGCACCAGGGCCCCGAGGACGAGGTGCGTCCAGCCCCACACGTCGAGGTCGAGGGCGAGGACCTCCCCGTCGACGGTGACGTAGGTGGCGGGTGCCGCCAGGGCGATCACGCCCTCGACCACGGCGAACGCGCCGAGCACCACCATCATCACGGCGCCGAAGCGCACCCACTCGCGGCCGGGGTCGCGTCGGGTCCCCGTCAGACGCCTGGTCCGCTCCCGCCGCAGCCCCGAGTCGTCGGTCGTCGTGCCCGTCATCTCGATCTCCGTCCACTCCCGGTCTCGCCGGCCACGGTGCACCGCGGGGCCGCAGCCCGCTTCGCCCGCCGGGGGTGAGCCCCGGGCTCCCCCCTCAGCGCACCCCGAGGCGCTCGAGGCGGGGGAGCACCTCGTCGGCGAAGCCGGGCAGCTCGGCGGCGTAGTCGAGGAAGGCGAGGGTCATGCCGGAGAACCCCGCCTCCGCGTAGCGGGCGATCTCGGCGGCGACGTCGTCGGGCGTGCCGATGAGCGGGACGCTGCCGTGACCCGCCGCGAACCGGTGCCGGAAGGTCGCGAGCATCTCCGGCGTGAACGACTGGGCGTGCAGGCCCTGCAGCGCCATGAGGTTGTCGACGGCCTCCCAGTCGGCGCCCTCCTCGGCGTAGTGGTGCAGCGCGTCGCGGGCCTCCTCGCGCGTCGGGCGACAGACCACGTGGCCCAGGGTGAGGACACCCATCGCGCGGTCGTACCGCTCGCGGGCCGCCGTCGTCACCGCCTCCACGACCTCCGCGCCGTCCTCCGGGCCGGCGACGACGGTGAAGGCGAAGTCGGCGTTGCGGGCGGCGAAGTCGCGGCCCTGACCGGACGACCCGGCGTTGAGCACCGGGAGCGTCCCGTGCACCGGCTTGGGCATGCCCTCGATCCCGCGCAGGTGGAAGTACTCGCCGTCGTGGTCGAAGCGGCCCGGCTGCGTCCAGATCCGGTGCACGACGTCCCACCACTCCTGGGCGCGGGCGTACCGGGCGTCGTGGTCGGTCGGCAGGTCCACGCCCATCGCGTCGTACTCCGGCTTGTTCCAGCCCGCGACGATGTTGATGCCGGCCCGCCCACCGCCGATCCGGTCGACGGTGGCGAGCTGCTTGGCGGTCACCACGGGGTGGTTGAAGGCGGTGTGCACCGTCGAGAAGACGTGGATGCGCCGCGTGTGCGCGAGCAGACCGGCGGCCCACGGCACGGGCTCGAGCACGCCCTCGTGGAAGTTGGTCTCGCCGCCGTAGCCGATCCAGCGGGCGATGGGCAGCAGGAAGTCGATCCCGGCCTCGTCGGCGATCCGGGCGAGCGCGAGGTTGTCCTCCCAGCTCCCCGACCAGCGTTCGGGGACCGTGGTGACGGCGAGCCCCGACGAGCAGTTCGGGGAGAACAGACCGAGCAGGAAGTGGCCGGGGTCGCGCGTCAGCGGCATGGTCGTCCCTCTCGTGGGGCGTCGGGTGCGTCGTCGTCACCGGGATGGTGCGCGCACCGCCCCGGACGGGCCATGCTCGTCGGACACTGATCCCGGAGGAGTCGCGCATGTCCGTCCTGACCGCCGTCGCCGACGCGCTGCGCTCCGGCGCCGTCGAGGTCGTCGACCTCACCACGCCGCTGCAGGAGTCCACCCCGATCCTGGAGCTGCCACCGCCGTTCGCGAACACGTCGCGGTTCCGCCTCGAGGAGCTCTCGCGGTACGACGACCGGGGCCCGGCCTGGTACTGGAACGACATCCGCACCGGCGAGCACACCGGCACCCACGTCGACGCCCCCAACCACTGGGTCACCGGGCGCGACGGCGACGACATCTCCCGGCTGCCGACGACGACGATGGTCGCGCCGGCCGCGGTGATCGACATGACCGTCGAGGTCGAGAAGGACCCCGACTTCCTGCTCGAGGTCGCCCACATCGAGGCCTGGCAGGCCGAGCACGGGCCCCTGCCCGAGGGCGGGTGGTTGCTCTACCGCACGGGCTGGGAGGCCCGGGGCGGCACGCAGGAGGAGTTCGTCAACGCCGACGACGCGGGCCCGCACACGCCCGGGGTGTCCTCGGAGTGCGCGCGGTGGATCGCGGAGTCGTCGCCGGTGGCCGGGTTCGGGGTCGAGACGGTCGGGACCGACGCCGGCACGGCGGGCGGGTTCGACCCGCCGTTCTCCTGCCACCACTTCCTCATGGGCGCCCACAAGTGGGGCCTGACCAGCCTCCGGAACCTGGGTCGCCTGCCCGCGACCGGCGCGGTGGTCGTGGTCTGCCCGCTGCCGATCGTCGGCGGGTCCGGGTCGCCGGCGCGGGTGCTGGCACTGGTGGAGAGGTGACCAGGGCGAGCGCAGCGACGGGGGGTGTCACCGGGGCGCTCACCGTCGCCGACCAGGTCGGGACGTTGCTCGCGGAGCTCGGCGTCGGCCACGCCTTCGGCGTCGTCGGCAGCGGCAACTTCCACGTCACCAACGCCCTGCGGGCGGGCGGGGTCGCCTACACGGCGGCCCGGCACGAGGGCGGGGCCGCGACGATGGCCGACGCCTACGCCCGCACGTCCGGGGAGGTGGGCGTGCTGTCGGTGCACCAGGGCTGCGGGCTGACGAACGCGGTGACCGGGATCGGGGAGGCCGCGAAGTCGCGGACGCCGCTGCTGGTGCTCGCCGCCGACACCCCGGGCGCCCAGGTCCGGAACAACTTCCGCATCGACCAGGACGCGCTGGTCCGCGCGGTGGGGGCGGTCCCCGAGCGGGTGCACTCGCCGGCCTCGGCGGCCGCCGACGTCGTCCGGGCGTACGGCCTCTGCCGCGACCAGCGCCGCACCGTGGTGCTGGGCCTGCCGCTCGACGTGCAGGCCGCGCCCGCCGTCGACGGACCCGTGCGGGCGCGGACCACCTGGCGCCCACCCCGCCCCGACGCGGCCTCGGTCGCCGAGCTCGCGGCCCTGCTCGACGGCGCCGCCCGCCCGGTCTTCGTCGCCGGCCGCGGGGCGCGCGGCGCGCGGGCCGAGCTCGAGGCGCTGGCCGACCGGTGCGGCGCCCTGCTCGCGACCAGCGCCGTCGCCCACGGCCTGTTCACCGGCTCGCCCTGGTCGCTGGGCATCTCCGGCGGGTTCTCCACCCCGGTGGCGGCCGAGCTCATCGGCGACGCCGACCTCGTCGTGGCGTGGGGCGCGTCGCTGACGGCGTGGACGACCCGGCACGGGGAGCTCACCGCCGGCGCCACCCTCGTCCAGGTCGACGACACCGCCGAGGCGCTCGGCGCGAACCGGCCGGTCGCGCTCGGGGTGCTCGGCGACGTCGCCGCCACGGCCGCCGACGTCCTCGACGCCTGCGGGAAGACCGCCGGCTACCGCCGCCCCGAGGTCGGGGAGCGGATTCGCACCGACGCCCGGCACGCCCCCGGGCCGGAGACGCCCGGGTCGGAGCGGATCGACCCGGGCGTGCTGTCGGCGGCGCTCGACGAGCTGTTGCCGCTCGAGCGCACCGTCGCCGTCGACTCCGGCAACTTCATGGGCCACCCCGCGGCCTACCTCCGGGTCCCCGACGAGGCCGGGTTCTGCTTCACCCAGGGCTTCCAGTCGGTCGGCCTCGGCCTCGCCACGGGGATCGGCGCGGCGCTCGCCCGGCCCGACCGGCTCCCGGTCGCGGCGTGCGGCGACGGCGGGCTCCTCATGGGCATCAGCGAGCTGGAGACCGCGGCGCGGCTCGGGCTCGGCATGGTGATCGTGGTGTACGACGACGCCGGCTACGGCGCGGAGTTCCACCACTTCGCCGACGGCGACCACACCACCGTCCGGTTCCCCGACACCGACATCGCCGCCATCGCCCGCGGCCACGGGTGCGACGCGGCGGTCGTGCGCTCGACCGCCGACCTCGCGGCCCTGCGCAGCTGGCTCGACGGCCCCCGGGACCGGCCGCTGCTGCTGGACGCGAAGGTCACGGCCGACGGACCGTCCTGGTGGCTGGCCGAGGCGTTCAAGGGACACTGAGGTGGCCACGGACACGGTCGACCACGTCGTCGTCGGCGCCGGGATCAACGGCATGGTGGCGGCCGCCCGGCTGGCCGGGGCAGGCCGCTCGGTGGTGCTGGTCGACGGGGCCGACGCGCTCGGCGGCTTCATCGGCAGCGGCGAGCGCACAGTGCCGGGCTACGTGCACGACACCTGGTCGTCGTGGCACCCGCTGTTCGTCACCGGCCCCGCCTACGCCGGGCTCGGCGCCGACCTGCACCGCCACGGGCTGGAGTACGCGGTGGGCGACGGCCCCCTGACCGCGACCGTCCCCGACGACGGGCCGCCGGTGGTGGCGTACCGCGACGTCGAGGAGACCGTGACGGCGTTCGCCGACCCGGCCGACGCGGAGGCGTACCGCACGATGATCGCGGGCTTCGGCCGGGACGTCGGGTCGCTCGGGGCGCTGCTGTCCTCCGAGCTGCGGTCGCCGGCCGTCGTGAAGCCGCTGGTCACGCTGCTGCGCTCGGCCGGGCGACGCGGGGTGGCGCGCTACGCCCGGGACGCCGTGACGAGCGGCCGCTCGTGGCTGCGCACGCACTTCACCGGCCCCGAGACCGACCGGCTGTGGGCGCCCTGGCTGCTGCACGCCGGGCTCGCGCCGGACGCCGCGTCCGGAGGCGCGATGGTGCCGGTGTTCGCGGCGACGATGCACGGCGCGGGCCTGCCGGTGGTGGTCGGCGGCGCCGGGCGCTTCGTCGACGCGTTCGCCCGCCTGCTGGCCGAGCGCGGGGTCGACGTGCGGCTCGGGCACCGGGTGGAGCGGGTCGTCGTGCGGCGCGGGCGGGCCGCGGGCGTGGCGGGCGACGGGTTCGCGATCCGGGCGTCGTCGGTGCTGGCGGGCGTCACGCCCGGCGCGCTGTACACCGAGCTCCTGCCGGCGGGGGTCGTGCCGCGCGCGGTGCTCGCCGACGCCCGCGCCTACCGTCCCGGCCGCGCGGCGATGCTGGTCCACGTGGCGCTGTCCGGCCGGGTACCGTGGCGCGACCCGGCGCTGCGCGCGGTCCCGCTGGTCCACCTCTCCGACGGCTCGTCGTCCACCGGCATCGCCTGTGCCGAGGCCGAGGCGGGCCTGCTGCCCCGGCGACCGACGGTCGTCGTCGGGCAGCAGCACGTCCTCGACCCGTCGCGGGTCCCGCCGGGCACGGCCGCGCTGTGGCTGCAGCTGCAGGAGGTGCCGTCACGGCCGGTCGGCGACGCCGCGGGCGCGATCGACGTCGGGGCGGGGGCGTGGACCCCGGAGCTCGCGGCCGCCCACGCCGGTCGCGCGCTCGACCGGGTGGCCGCGCACGCCCCCGGGCTGCGGGAGCTCGTCGTCGGCACGGACGTGATCTCCCCGGCCGACCTCGAGGCCCGCAACCCCAACGCGATCGGTGGCGACCCGTACGCCGGCTCGGCGGAGCTGGACCAGAACTTCGCCTGGCGCCCGCTGCCGTCGGCGGGCCGGCACCGCACCGGCGTCCCCGGCCTGTGGCACCTCGGGGCGTCGACCCACCCCGGCCCGGGGCTGGGCGGGGCGTCGGGGTTCCTGGTCGCGGACGCCCTGCTGCGGCGCCGTCGCTGAGGTCAGTCGCGACCGGCCTCGACGATCTTGCGGGCGAGGAGGGCCGGGTTCGTGAACATGACCTCGTGGCTGCCCGGCAGCTGGACGAGGCGGTAGAGCCCGAGGCGCGAGGACATGCGCGGGTGCCACCCCCACTCGCCGGGCGGGAGCGCGATGTCCTCGGTGGCGTTGATGTACGAGCGCGGGATCTCCAGATCGTAGAACCGGGTGAGCGGGAGCTTCGCGAGGAAGGGCTGGTAGGGCTCGGGCGAGAGCAGGTCGTAGGTGGCGCGGGCGAGCTCGAGCGGCGCGTCCTGGATGAACGCCTCGCGCCAGATCGGGAAGGGCAGCATGACGGTGTCGTCGCCGCTGGCGGCGGCGAGCGCGGCGAAGGTCTCCCGGTAGTGCGGCGGGATCTCGTCGTCCAGGCTGTTGCCCGGCGCGGGCACGAAGGCGTTCCAGAAGACCAGCCGCCGCAGGCGCTCCGGGATCTCCTCGGCGACCCGGGCGATGACGGTGCCGCCGAAGCTGTGGCCCAGCAGGACGACGTCGGTGAGGTCGTGGCCGACGACGTGGTCGACGATCGAGGCCACACAGTCGTCGTGGGTGACGGCCTTGTCGGCGCCCTTCCCGTGCCCCGCGACCGTCGGGGTGTGCACGTCGTGGCCCTCGGCGCGCAGCGGCTCGGCGACCTCGCGCCACAGGTCGCCGTCGTGCCAGGAGCCGTGGACCAGGACGTAGGTGCTCATCGGGGGCGTCCTTCCGCTGGGGGTGACGGGATCACGGGGTCTGTTCCCGACGGCGCGCCGAGAGCCCGGAGCGGTACTGCTTGGGCACCGGCGCCCCGCGGAAGTCCTGGTCGAGCGCGGCGTTCCAGGTCCAGTACGGGTCGACCAGGTGCGGGCGGGCGATGGCGCACAGGTCCGCGCGGCCGGCGGCGACGATCGTATTGGCGTCCTCCACCGAGGCGACGGCGCCGACGGTGATGGTCGGGACGCCGGTCTCCTGACGGATCCGGTCGGCGAACGGGGTCTGGTAGAGCCGCCCGTACTGCGGGTCGGCGTCGGTCGAGGTCTGACCGGTGGAGACGTCGACGATGTCGGCGCCGTGCGCGGCGAGCATCGGCGCGAGCGCCACCGCGTCGTCGCCGCAGAAGCCCGGCCCGACTCCCTCCCGGCCGTCGACCCAGTCCGTCGCCGAGATCCGCACGCTGATCGGCCGGTCCTCCGGCCACACCGCGCGGACCGCGTCGAGGATCTCCAGGCCCAGCCGCGCCCGGTTCTCCAGCGACCCGCCGTAGGAGTCGGTCCGCCGGTTCGACAGCGGCGAGAGGAACGACGAGACGAGGTAGCCGTGGGCGTAGTGCAGCTCGAGGAGGTCGAAGCCCGCCTCGGCGGCCCGGCGCGCGCTGTCGACGTGCGCCGCGGTCACGGCCTCGATGTCCGCGCGCGTCATCTCCCGCGGCACCGGCGAGTCCGACCGGTACGGGATCGGCGACGGCCCGAGGACCTCCCACGCCTCGTCGTCGGGCAGCGGGTCGTCCATGCCCTCCCACATGACCTTCGTCGAGCCCTTGCGCCCGGAGTGGCCGATCTGGGCGCCGATGAGGGCCGGGGTCTCGCGGTGGACGAAGTCGACGATCCGCCGCCAGGCCTGCGTCTGCTCGTCGTTCCACAGCCCCGGGCAGCCGTGGGTGATGCGGCCCCGCGGGGTCACGCACGTCATCTCGGTCATGACGAGCCCGGCGCCGCCGACCGCGCGGGAGCCGAGGTGGACGAGGTGCCAGTCGGTGGGGACGCCGTCGACCGCCGAGTACTGGGCCATGGGGGAGACGACGATGCGGTTGCCGAACGTCCGCCCGCGCAGCCGGAACGGGTGGAACATCGGCGGGGTGCCGTCGGCGACCTCGAGGCCCTGCGCGCGGGTCTGCTCGGCGAGCCACCGGTCCAGGCGCCCGACGTACGCGGCGTCGCGCAGCCGCAGGTTGTCGTAGGTGACGCGCTGCGAGCGCGTGAGCAGCTGGAAGACGAACTGCGGGGGGGCGAGGTGGCGGTAGCGCGCGAGGCCCTCGAACCACTCCAGGCTGGTCTGCGCGGAGCGCTGCAGGGAGGCCACCAGCGGCTTGCGCTCCTCGGCGTAGGCCTTGAGGGCGGCGTCCACGTCGTTCTCCCGGTCGAGCGCGCCGGCCAGCGCGATCGCGTCCTCGAGGGCGAGCTTGGTGCCCGAGCCGATGGAGAAGTGGGCGGTGTGCGCGGCGTCGCCGACGAGCACGACCTTCCCGGCCGACCAGTGCTCGTTGCGCATCACCGTGAACGAGAGCCAGCCCGAGTTGTTGCCGATGAGGCCGTACCCCTGCAGGTGCTCGGCGAAGATCTCTTCGCAGAACCGCATGGAGGCCTCGTCGTTCTCCCCGGGCCGGCGCTCGACCGCGGCGTGCACGTCGAGCCCCGCGCGGCGCCAGGTGGCCTCGTCGGTCTCGACGATGAACGTGGAGCGGTGTTCGTCGAAGGGGTAGATGTGCGCCCAGAACAGGCCGAACCCGGTCTCGACGATGAGGAACGTGAAGCAGTCGAACGGCCGCTCGGTGGCGAACCAGGCGTACTTCGCCGTGCGGCCCTCCCGCGAGGGCACGAACGCGTCGGCGAGCGCCTCCCGGGTGCGGCTGTTCAGCCCGTCGGCGGCGAGGACGACGTCGTACTCCCGGCAGAGCTCGTCGAGCGGCGGCGCCTCGGTGGAGTAGCGGACGTCGACGCCGAGCTCGGCGGCGCGCTCGCCGAGGATCTGCAGCAGCCGCTTGCGCTCGAGCGCGGCGAACGCGTGGCCGTCGGAGCGCTCGACGGTGCCGAGGAAGTCGACGTCGATCGCCGACCAGTGCCGGAACTCCGCCTGGATGCGCTCGATCGAGGTCGGGTCGGCGTCGGCGATGTTCTGCAGGGTCTCCTCGGAGAACACGACGCCGAAGCCGAAGGTGTCGTCGGCGGCGTTGCGCTCGTGGACCGTGATCTCGCGCTCGGGGTGCGACGCCTTGGCGAGGATCGCGGTGAACAGCCCGCCCGGCCCGCCCCCGATGCTCGCGATGCGGTGTGCGGTGCTCATCTCAGACCCCGTCGTCGAGGAGGTGCTCGTAGCGCAGGCCGAGGTCGGTGACGACGACGGCCAGCGGGGCGAGCGCGGCGCGCACGCCGGCGGCCGCGCAGGGGGCGAGGTCGTCGTCGGCGGCGAGGGCGCGCAGGGTGTCGTAGGCGGCCAGCAGCTGGGTCTCGGTGGCCGTCAGCTCGCGTCCGAGCAGGTCGGTGTTCATACCGTCTCCTTGACCGAGAGGGCCGCGCGCTGCTGCTCGGCGCGCAGGTCGGTGAGGCGCTTGGCCTTGAGCTCGAAGCGCGGCAGCTCGTCGGTGGCGGCGCGGCGGACGTGGAACCGCAGGCCCTCGTGGGCGTCGGCGAGCGCGCGGACGAGGTCGGCGCACAGGCGCTGCCACCCGTCGTCGGCGAGCGTCGGGGAGCACTCGACGAGCAGGATGACCTCGTCGCGGCCGTCGACGTGCTCGAGCCGGATCTGGAACTCCACGATCCCGTCGAACCCGCGGACGATGGCCTCGATCGCGCCGGGGTAGACGTTCGTGCCGCGGACGAGCTTCATGTCGTCGACCCGGCCGATGATCCCGCCCCGGTACAGGTCGAACGTGCGCCCGTTGCCCGCGGTCGCCGCCGGCACCTTCACGACGAGGTCGGCGGTCCGGTAGCGCAGCAACGGGGTGGTCGACCGGCCGAACGAGGTGCAGACCCGCTCGCCGCGCTCGCCGTAGGGCACCTCGAGCCCGGTGGCCGGGTCGATGACCTCCTCGATGAAGTGGTCCTCGATGACGTGGCAGCCGCCGGGCTGGTTGGCGGGCTCGAACATGACGATCGTCGACACCTCGGTCATGCCGGCGGTGTCGATCGCCGTCGCGCCCCACGCCCGCTCGATGAGCGCCTTGGTCTCCGGGATCGATCCCGCGGGCTCGCCGGAGAGGATCAGCGTGTGGACCGGCCCGGACGGCAGGTCGATCCCGAGCGCCTCGGCCTCCTGGGCCAGGCGCAGCGCGTAGGTCGGGGTCGAGGCGACGACGGTCGCGCCGAAGTCGACGATCTGCTGCACGCGTTGCGGTGTGGTCTGGGCGCCGCCGGGGACGGTCAGGGCGCCGAGCTTCTCGAGGCCGCCGTGGAGGCCCCAGAAGCCGATGAAGCTGCCGTAGCCGAAGGCGACGTAGCCGACGTCGTGCGGCCGGACCCCCGCGCCCCACAGCGCGTAGCACCACATCTCCGCCGCCCACGACCAGTCCTTGCGCGAGTCCAGCGCGCGCAGCGGGGTGCGGCCCGAGGTACCGCTGGTCGTGTGCACGCGGATGGCGTTCTCGGGCCCGGTGACCGGCAGCTGCCCGTAGGGCGGGGTCGCGTCCTGGCTCGCCATCCAGTCCTCACGGGTGAGGAACGGGAGGCGCGCCAGGTCGTCCCAGGTGCGCAGACGCTCGGGGTCGACGCCCGCGAGCGTCCGGGCGTAGTGCGGGCTGCGCGCCTTGGCCCAGGCGACCGTGCGGCGGAGCTTGACCATCTGGAGCTCGCGCAGCTGCTCCCGCGGCAGGGTCTCGGTCTTCGGGTTCCAGAAGGGTCGGTCGCTCACGGCAGGCCTCCGTGCTCGGTCGGCGACCACCTCAGTGTGTTGCGGTCTCGGTACGGTCGTCAACGATCCACACCAGACACCCCGCAGGAGGAAACGGTGAGCATCTCCCTCGTCAACCCGGCGTCCCTCGCGAGGCCCAGCGGGTTCACCCACGCCGTGCGCCACGGCGACCTCGTCTGGCTGTCCGGGCAGACGGCCCTCGACGGCGACGGGCGGATCGTCCCGGGCGGCATCGTCGAGCAGTTCCGCCAGGCGCTGTCCAACGTGGTGACGGCCCTGCGCGAGGCCGGGGGAGACCCGACGCGGTTCCTGTCGGTGACGATCTACCTGACCGACGTCCCCGACTACCAGGCGCACGGCAAGGAGATCGGCGCCGTGTGGAAGGAGCTCGTCGGGCGGGACTACCCGGCGATGACGGGCGTGGGCGTCACGGGGCTGTGGCAGCCGGAGGCGCTGGTGGAGATCCAGGCCGTCGCGGCGCTCTGAGGCTCACGCGGTGCGCGTCAGCCCCGCACGACCGCCCGGACGTGCGCGGCGGCGGGCGCGGCCAGGCGCTCGCGGAACCGCGCGAACAGGGCCTCGGCGCGCACGCCGATCCAGTCCTCGGGCAGCGCCTCGAGCGGCAGGCCGGGGTCGAGGTAGGGCAGGCGGCGCCAGGCGGTGACGGCCGGGACGTAGTCGGCGAAGGCCCGGGGCCCGTCGGGCTCGTCCGGCTCGTGGTCGGCGACGGCGGAGAAGCGGCGCAGGTAGTCGGCGTAGGTCGTCTGCAGCGCCTCGAGGTCCCACCAGGCGGCGATCGTGTCGCGCGGCGGCGCCGGCGAGAGGTGGTCGGCGCGGAAGACGTCGGTGAACTGGCGCAGCCCGCCGCGGTCGAGCGCGCCGAGCACCGCTTCGTCGAGGTGACCGGGCGCCACCCACGTGCCGGGACCGACCGTGCCCAGGCCGAGCCGGGCCAGCGTCGTCCGCAGCCGGTGGCGCTTGTCCCGCTCCGACTCGGGCACCGAGAAGACGACGAGCAGCCAGCCGTCGTCGGCGGTCGCCCGACGCCGGCCGAAGATCCGCTCGTCGCCCTCGGCGAGGATCGCCAGGGCCTCGGGGGAGGCGCGGTAGCCGGCGGTCCGGCCCTCCTTCTCGGCGTCCAGCCAGCCGCGCTTCTTGAGGCGGAAGACCGCGGACCGGGTGGCCTGCTCGTCCACCCCGAGGTCGGCCATGAGGCGCACGATCGTCGCGACCGACAGCCATCCGCCCAGGTCGCGGGCGTAGAGCCCGAACAGGGAGACGATCAGGGCACGCGGGGTGGCGGACGGGCTCTCGACCTCGCGCACCGCCGCCGTGCTCACGCGCCCACCGTAGGCGCCCGATCCCGCGAACCCCGTCGATGGTCGGACCCTGCCAGCAGGTCCTCCTCAGGCCGTGCGCTGCAGGCCCTCCAGCGCCGCCCGCCGGTGACCCTCGATCGGCACCGTCTTCTCCGTCTCGCGGTCGACGAACGCGTGCACGAAGTCGCCGGTGAAGAACAGCTCGCCGTCGCCGCGGTACATGCCGACCTCGAACCGGACGCTGGAGGTGCCGAGCTCGCCGACCCGCAGGCCGACCGACACGACGTCGGGGAACCCGGCCTGCGCCTTGTACTCGCAGCGCACCTCCATGACGAGGCCGGCCGTGTCGCCCCCGTGCGGGTCGAGGCAGTCGTTCTCGATCAGCCAGCGGTTGACGACCGTGTCCATGATCGCGTGGTGCACCACGTTGTTGAGGTGCCCGTACTGGTCGTTGTCGTTCCAGCGGGTGGTGACGTCCTGCCAGTGCCCGTAGTCGTCGGCCATGGGGCGAGGTCGCCCGTGGCGCGGGCCGCGCAAACCCGGTGTGGTGGACACGCCGTGCGGGGCGCGCTTCGATGCCGGAGGTATGGGAGCGACCCCGGCGCCCGCCGCGTGGTCCACGGCCGCCGTCGACCAGGACGACGCGTTCGCCTACTGGCGCGACGTCATCTGCGAGGCGTTCGTCCAGCTCGCCGCCCGCCCGGTGGCGCCGGGCCCGTTCGCGGGGCGGATCGAGCACACGGGGGCCGACGACCTCGCGCTCTCCCTCGTCGCGGCCGGGCCCCAGCAGGTGGACCGCACGCCGGGCCTGATCCGGCAGGGCCACGAGGACTACGTCCTGGCGAGCATCCAGCTCGACGGGCAGGGCGTGGTGACCCAGGGGGACCGCCGTGCCGCGCTGTCGGCCGGGTCGATGGCGTTCTACGACAGCACCCGCCCCTACACGCTGCGCTTCGACGACCCGTTCCGCCAGCTCGTCGTCCAGGTCCCCACGGCCGCGCTGACCCGGCGCCGGACCGACGGCGCGACCGCCGTGGCGCTGCCCGCGGACGGGCCGGGGCGGCTCGTCGCCGACTTCTTCGTCGGGCTCGCGCGCCAGGGGACGGTCGACCCGGGCCTCGTGCCCCACGCCCTCGGGCTGCTCGACTTCGCCCTGGGGCTCGCCGCCGGTGCCGCGACCGAGGAGCCGGGCGCCGCGCTGCGCGAGCGCGTCCACCGGGTCGTGGCCCGCGCGGCGACCGACCAGGACGTCGGCGTCGACGCGATCGCCGCCGCCTGCCGGGTCTCGCGCCGCACGCTCTACCGGGTGCTCGCGACCGAGGGGGAGACGGTCGCGGGCCTGCTGCGCCGTGAGCGCGTCCGGCGGGCCCGGGCGCTCCTGCGCGGCTCGCCGGCGCTGCCCCTGCCCGTCGTCGCGCGGCGCAGCGGGTTCGCCGGCGAGACCCAGCTCCACCGCACGTTCCGCGCCGAGACCGGGACGACGCCCGCGGCCTACCGCGCGGGTCGCTGAGGCACGGATCGTCAGCCCGCCCGGCACGCGACGGCAGCCGGTGACGCGGGCGGCGTCGCACGATGCCTCCGACGACGCCGGGTGGGGCGTCGCCGGGTGGGCCGACGAGAGGGAACGCGATGACGAACGTGGTGCGGGTGGCCGCCGTCCAGGCCGAGCCGCGGTGGCTCGACATCGACGCCGGCGTGGAGCAGGTCGTCGGGTACATCGCCGACGCGGCCGCGCAGGGCGTGGCGCTCGTGAGCTTCGGGGAGACCTTCATCCCCGGCTACCCCTGGTGGATCTGGCTCGACGCGCCCGCGGCGGGCATGCAGTACGTGCACCGCTACCACCAGAACTCGATGACCCGCGACGGCGAGCACATGGCGCGCATCGCCGCGGCCGCCGCCGAGCACCGCGTGTGGGTGGTCCTGGGCTTCAGCGAGCGCGCCGGCGGCAGCGTCTACATGGCGCAGGCGTTCATCAGCGACACCGGCCGGGTCGTCAGCGTGCGCCGCAAGCTCAAGCCCACCCACGTCGAGCGCTCGGTGTTCGGCGAGGGCGACGGCAGCGACATCCAGGTCCACGAGACCCCGCTCGGCCGCCTCGGCGCCCTGAACTGCTGGGAGCACTTCCAGCCGCTGACGAAGTACGCGATGTACAGCCTCGGCGAGCAGATCCACGTCGCCGCGTGGCCGAGCTTCTCGGTCTACCGGGGCGGGGCGCGGGCGCTCGGCCCGGAGGTCAACAACGCCGCCAGCCTCGTCTACGCCGTGGAGGGGCAGACCTTCGTCGTCGCCCCGTGCTCGGTGGTCGGGCAGGCCGCCCACGACCTGTACTGCGACACGGAGACCAAGCGCCAGCTCCTGCTGCAGGGCGGCGGCTTCGCCCGCGTCTTCGGTCCGGAGGGCACGCCGCTGGGCGAGGACCTGGCCGAGACCGAGGAGGGCCTGGTCGTCGCCGACCTCGACTTCTCCCTCATCTCGATCGCCAAGTCGGCCGCCGACCCGGTGGGCCACTACTCGCGGCCCGACGTCATGCGCCTGCTCATCAACCGCACGCCGAACAGCGTCGTCGTCGAGCAGGCGGCCCCGGCCCTGCCGCGCTTCGTCGACGCCGAGGAGCTCGGCCGGCCCGCGTCGGTGCCGGCCGAGACCGGGTGACGATCAGGAGTCGAGTGCGCCGGCCCGCTCGACGAGCTGCTTGATCGCGGCCAGCGTCTCGTCGACGCCGCCCTGGATGCTGCCGTCGGTGTCCTCGGTGACCCGCTCGGTGTGGATGTGCACCTCGACCTCGCTGCGGTCGTCGCCGACCGCCCGGACGTCGAGGTAGCCGTGGTAACCCCCGCCCTCGGAGCCCCAGGCGAGGTGGCGGGTCTCGTCGGTGACCTCGAACCACGCCCGCCCCTCGACCTGCGAGCCGTCGGGCAGCGCGGCGGTGGTGCGGACCTCGTTGCCCTCGCCGGGCTCGGCGGAGGTCATGCGCGCGAAGTACCGCGGGAGGTTGTGCACGTCGGAGAGGTAGGCGAACAGGACGTCGTCGGCGGCGTCGACGGTGGTGGTGCCCGTGAAATCGGCCATGGGTCGCGGGTAGCCGCGCACCACCGCCGTCACCCGACGGTGCGGCGAGCGGTCGGGCCCGGCCGGTCGTGCACCACCGTCTTGCGTCGGGGTGAGCGGATGCGGGAACGTCCGTGTCCGTCGGAGCCGGGCGGGAGGCGGGGGACCATGCGCCTGGGCGCCACGCTCACCCACCTCTCGGCCGCGCCGCCGTACGCGACCGCCCGGTGGGCCCGGCGCCTCGTCGAGGCCGGCTTCGCGAGCCTGTGGACGCCCGAGGTCGTCGCCCGCGGCCCGTTCGTCCCGGACCCGTTCGTGACGCTCGCGGTGGCGGCGACGGCCATCGCCGACGTCGAGCTGGGCACGGCCACCGTCCAGGTGCCGCTGCACCACCCCGTCGAGCTCGCCCACCGCGTCCTGTCGCTCGCCGCTGTCGCCGGCGACCGTCTGGTCCTCGGGGTCAGCCCCGGCTCCACGCGGGCCGACTACGCCGCCCTCGACCGCGACCACGCCGGGCGCTTCGCCGCCTTCGGGCGCGACGTCGCCCGCCTGCGGGTCCTGCTGGCGCACGGGCGCGACGACGACGCCGCGCTCGACCCGGCCGGCGTCCCCGGACTGCGCCTGCTGCTCGGCTCGTGGGGCGCGAACGTCGAGCGGGCCGCGCGGGAGTTCGACGGCTGGCTCGCCGCCGACCACCGGCGCAGCGCCGACGAGATCGTCGCGGCCCTCGGGCGGTTCCGCGCCGCCGGGGGAGGGCGGGCGATCGTCTGCGCCGTGCGGCTCTCCTGCCCCGAGGACCTGGCGCCGGCCCGCGAGCGGCTGGCGAGGTACGCCGAGGCCGGGTTCGACGACGCCGTCGTGGCGATCGAGCCGGGCGGCCCGGAGCCCGAGGACGTGCGGGCGCTGGTCCCGTGACCCCACCACCCGATCGGAGAGGAGCCGCGACGCCGTGGAGTACGGAGTGGTCCTGTTCGCCACCGACGAGACGATCGCCCCGGCCGCGCTGGGGCCCGCGCTCGAGGAGCGCGGTTTCGAGTCCCTGTTCGTGCCCGAGCACTCGCACATCCCGGCGCGTCGCGAGAGTCCGGCGCCCGGCGGCGGCGACCTGCCCCGGCACTTCCACCGGACCATCGACGTCTTCGTGACCCTCGCGGTCGTCGCCGCGACGACCAGCCGCCTGCGCCTCGCCACCGGCGTCGCGCTGCCCGCGGAGCGCGACGTCATCCACACCGCCAAGCAGGTCGCGAGCCTCGACCTCGTCTCCGGCGGGCGGGCGATCTTCGGCGTCGGCGTCGGGTGGAACCGCGAGGAGGCCGCCGACCACGGCATCGACCCGCGCCGGCGCGGGAAGGTGCTCGACGAGAAGCTCGCCGCGATGGTCCGCATCTGGACCGAGGAACAGGCCGAGTTCCACGGCGAGCACGTCGACTTCGGCCCGATGTACTGCTGGCCCAAGCCGGTGCAGCGCCCGCACCCGCCGATCTCCGTCGGCGGCGGGAGCGACGCGGCCCTGCGCCGCCTGCGCGACCACGGCGACGCGTGGTTGCCCGACGGCTTCGACGTGGCGGAGTACCGGCGGGTCCGGTCGTGGCTGGCCGACGAGGGACGTCCCGACGTCCCGTTCACCGCGTTCGGCGCCGACCCCGGCACCCTCGACCCCGACGGCTTCAACGAGGTCGGCGTCGACCGGATCGCGTTCTGGGTCGACCCGGGCCCGGAGCGCGAGGTGCTGACGCAGCTCGACGCGATCGCCGAGAGGTGGCTGCGGTGAGGCGCGCCTCTCTAGGGTCACGACGGGGACCCGGCGCGACGAGGCGGTGGCGATGACACAGACGACCGAGACGCTGTGGCGCCCCACGGCGGACCGCATCGCGAGGTCCCCGCTGCGGGCCTACCTCGACTGGCTCGAGGAGCGCGAGGGCCGGACGTTCGCCGACCACGACGCCCTCTGGCGCTGGTCGGTCGAGGACCTCGACCGGTTCTGGCTCTCGATCGTCGAGTACTACGAGGTGGCGTTCTCCAGCCCGTGGACGCGGGTGCGCACCGACGAGGAGATGCCGCACACCCGCTGGTTCCCCGGCGCGCGGCTGAACTGGGCGGAGCACATGCTCCGCCGCGGCGCCGACGACGACGTCGCGGTCGTGTGCGTGCAGGAGGGCGGGGTGCCCGCCCGCGAGATGACCTGGGGCGAGCTGCGCCGCGCGGTGGCCGCGGCGGCCGGCTGGCTGCGCCGGGCGGGGGTACGGCCCGGCGACCGGGTCGGGGCCTACCTGCCGAACACCGAGCACGCGCTGGTCGCGTGCCTGGCGACGGCCGCGGTCGGCGCGGTGTGGGCCTGCTGCTCCCCGGACTTCGGCGCCGAGGGCACCACCGGGCGCCTCGCGCAGCTCGAGCCGACCGTGCTCGTCGCCGCCGACGGCTACCACTGGAACGGCAAGGTCGTCGACCGCGGCGAGGTCGTCGCCCAGCTGCGCGAGAACCTCCCGACGGTGCAGCACGTCGTCCACGTCCCGTACGTGTTCGACCGGCCGGACCCCGAGGGCACGACGCCGTGGTCCGACCTGCTGGCCCACGACGAGCAGCTGGAGTTCGAGCAGGTCGAGTTCTCCCACCCGCTGTGGGTGCTGTTCACCTCCGGCACCACCGGGCTGCCCAAGGGACTCGTGCACGGCCACGGCGGGATCACCCTGCAGGGCCTGCTGTGGTCGGGGCTCTACGGCGGCTTCCGCGAGGGCGAGCGGATGTTCACCTACACCTCGACGGGCTGGGCGCTCTGGAACATCGAGCTCGGCGCCATGACCCAGGGCGCGAGCATCGTGCTCTACGAGGGCGCGCCCAACCACCCGCCCGGCGCGGTGTGGGAGGTCGCGGCCCGGACCGGCGCCGACGTCGTGCTCATGGGCGCCGGGGTCGTGACGGCGACCGCGAACACCGGGGTCTCGCCGCGCCGGGAGCACGACCTGGGCCGGCTGCGCCACGTCATGCTCAGCGGCTCCGCGCTGCCCCCCGACGGCTACCACTGGCTGATGGAGCACGTCGGCCCCCAGATCCGCATCGACTCGACCAGCGGCGGCACCGACGTCTCCGGCTCGTTCGTCGGCGCCAACGAGTACGCCCCGGTGCAGGTGGGACGCATCGGCGGCCCGATCGCCGGGGTCGACGTCGCGGCGTGGGACGACGAGGGCCACCCCGTCGTCGACGAGGTGGGGGAGCTCGTCATCACCCAGCCCATGCCGTCGATGCCGGTGTACCTGTGGAACGACCCCGACGCGGTCCGCTACACCGAGTCCTACTTCGACACCTGGCCCGGCGTCTGGCGCCACGGCGACTGGGTGACGATGCACGGCGACGGCAGCGTCTCCATCCACGGCCGGTCGGACTCGACCCTCAACCGCGGCGGCGTGCGGCTGGGCAGCAGCGACTTCTACGACGTGCTCGAGACAATGGAGGAGATCGCCGAGACGCTCGTGATCGGTGTCGACCTGCCCGACGGCGGCTACTGGCTGGGGCTGTTCGTCGTGCCCGCGCCGGGCCACGAGGTGGACGAGGCGCTCCGGGAGAAGATCGTGTCGACGCTGCGGTCGCGGCTCACGCCCCGGCACGTGCCCGACGAGATCCTCACCGCGCCGGCCGTGCCGCACACGCTGACCGGCAAGCGGCTCGAGGTGCCGGTCAAGAAGCTCTTGTCGGGGCGGCCGCTGGACAAGGCCGCGAACCTCTCCTCGGTCGACGACCCGGAGGCGCTGCGCTGGTACGCGCGGTTCGCGCAGGAGCGTTCGGGCTGACCGCCGCCGTCCCCGCCTCGACCGCCGCGTCCACCGCCGCCCTCGTCCTCGACCTCGCGGGCACGTTCGCGTTCGCGCTCAACGGGGCGCTGACCGCCGTGCGGGTCGCGCGGCTGGACATCGTCGGCGTCGTCACCCTCGGCATGATCACCGCGCTGGGCGGCGGCATCCTGCGCGACGTCCTGCTCGGCGCGCTGCCGCCGGCGACCTTCAGCGACTGGCGCTACCTCCTCGTGGCCACCGCGGGCGGGCTGCTCGCCTTCGCCCTGAGCCGGCAGCTCGAGCGCGTCTCCCTCTCGATCACCGTGTTCGACGCGCTCGGCCTGGGCCTGTTCGCGGTCACCGGCGCGACGCGCGCGCTCGACCTCGGCGCCGGCGCCGGGCAGGCCGTGCTCCTCGGCGGGATCACGGCGGTCGGGGGCGGCACCCTGCGCGACGTCCTCGTGCGCCGGATCCCCTCGGTGCTCTCCAGCGAGCTCTACGCGGTCCCGGCGCTGCTCGGGGCGCTGGTCGTGGTGGTGGCCGACCGCCTGGGCAGCACCGCGATCACGTGGTCGCTCGCCGGTGCCGCGCTGGCGTTCACGGTGCGGATGCTCGGCGTCGGTTTCCGGCTCAACGCCCCGTCCCCGCCCGGCCGGCGCGGCACGGGCGACTGAGCAGCCCACCATCCCTACCCACCGCCTCAGCCGACCGCCACCAGTCCTTGCGCCGCGGCGGCGCGGGCGAAGGCGTCGACGGTGGCCCGCACGCTCGGCCGCTCGACGGCGTGGGGGAGGTGCGCGAGGACGACCGTGCGCAGCAGCGGGTGCTCGAACGGGACGACCTCGACGCCGGTCGGCGGGCAGAACACGCGGCCGAGGTCGCTGGCGAGCGTGACGCCCAGTCCGTTGGCGACCATCGCCAGCGCCGTCGCCAGCCCGTCGACCCGGTGCCGGACGTGGGGCTCGAACCCCGCCCGGCGGCACGCCGTGCGCACGGCGCGGCCGTAGTAGGTGTGCGGGCCGGAGATGATCCAGGTCTCGTCGGCGAGCTCGGCGAGGTCGGTGCCGGGGCGGTAGGGCGAGCCGGTGGGCGCCGCCAGGTGGATCCGGTCCTGGCCCAGCGGGACGACGGTCAGCCCGGGCGCCCACGGCTCGGGGGCGTCGGGGTAGTCGAGGAGCAGGGCGAGGTCGAGGTGCCCGTGCCGCACGTCGAGGACGGCCTGCTCCTGGTCGGTCTCGGTGCTCTCGAGGGTGATGCCCGCGTGCGTCGCGGCGAGGTCGGTGATGACGGCGGGCAGCAGGCCGGCCGCCGCGGCGGCGAAGATGCCCACCGACAGCCGGGCCGACAGGTGCTGGCGCGCGCCCTCGACCGCGGCGACGGCGCGGTGCTCGGCGGCGAGCAGCAGCTCGGCCTGCTCGACGAGGACCCGGCCGACCTCGGTGAGCCGCACCCCGCGCCCCACGCGCTCCAGCACCGGCGCCCCGACCTCGACGCCCAGCGCCTCGAGCTGCTGACTGACCGCCGACGGCGAGTAGTGCAGGGCGGCCGCGGCCGCGTTGACCCCGCCGCGGCGCGCGACCTCCCGCAGCGTGCGCAGGCGGCGCAGCGAGAGGTCCATGAAGCCCATCCCAACAGTTCCGCCCGCCGTTGTCCGCTGGTGCCGAACGATCGCGGGGGCGAGACTGGACGCTCGTGACAGGCACTCCCCGAGTCCCCCGCGGCCAGGTCCCGATCGCCGGCGGCGCGTTCGCCATGGGGGACCACCACGGCGACGGCGACCCCGCGGACGGCGAGGGCCCGGTGCACCGCGTCGTGCTGAGCCCCTACGCGATCGACGCCACCACCGTCACCAACGCGGCGTTCGGCCGCTTCGTCAAGGACACCGGCTACGTCACCGACGCCGAGCGGTGGGGCTCCTCCGCGGTGTTCCACCTCGCCTTCACCGGCGACCGCGCCGACGTCCTGAGCAGCGTCGACGCCGCCCCCTGGTGGCTCGCCGTGCGGGGAGCGAGCTGGCGGCGGCCGGAGGGCCCGGGGTCGTCGGTCGGCGACCGCGCCCAGCACCCCGTCGTCCACGTCTCCTGGAACGACGCCACGGCCTACGCCGCGTGGGCGGGCCGGCGGCTGCCGACCGAGGCCGAGTGGGAGTACGCCGCCCGCGGCGGGCTCGCGGGCGCCCGCTTCCCCTGGGGTGACGAGCTGGGCCGTCGCTGGAACCTCAACACCTGGCAGGGTCGGTTCCCCACCGAGAACACCCGAGACGACGGCTACCTGACCACCGCGCCCGTGAAGACCTACCGGCCCAACGGCTACGGGCTCTGGCAGACCGTCGGCAACGTCTGGGAGTGGTGCGCCGACCGCTTCGCCGCCGACTGGTACGCCCGCTCCCCGGAGCACGACCCCGTCGGGCCGGACGAGGGGAGCGCCCGCGTCATGCGCGGGGGCTCCTACCTCTGCCACGACTCGTACTGCAACCGCTACCGGGTCGCGGCCCGGACCTCGAACACGCCGGAGTCGAGCTCCGGGAACCTGGGCTTCCGCTGCGCGGGTCGGTGTGGGTCAGTGTGACGCCATGACCCGCCGGTGCCGGCCCTCCGGCTCGGGTCCCGGCTCGGGCTCCGGGGCGGTGAGCTCCACGCGCACGGAGCGGACGGTGCCGGTGAAGGCGTTGTCCCCGGTCGCGTAGTCGTCGGTGACCGGGGTGCCCAGGTCGACGCCGACGTCGAAGGTCTCGTCGAACGAGAAGTAGTACGGGACCGTCGCGTCCACCCGCACCGCGCCCACGACGAGCCCGTCCACCCGCAGCGTCGCCGTCCCGCCCCGGCCGTCGCGCCCGCCGTCGTAGGCGAAGTCCGTGCGCACCTCGTGCCGCCCGGGGGCGAGCGCGTGGTCGGCGCGGACGGTGTGCCGACGCAGGCCGAAGAAGTTGTAGACGTAGCTGGCCCGCCCGCCCGCGACGTAGAGCGCCCAGCCGCCGAAGCGCCCGCCCTGCGCGACGAGGACGCCGTCGCCGCCGCCCGCCGGCGCCTCGACGTCGGCCACCACCGCGTGCGACCGGTTCTTGATGTTGGGCACCGCTTCCTCGATGAGGCGCCGGGTCGAGCCCCGGAAGGTCACTGACGTGCGGTCGCCGACCAGGTCGAGCCGGCCCGCGAGCCGGGGGTTCTCCCGCTCGGTGACCCGGTCGTCGAGGGGGAAGACCTGGTACTTCGCCGCCTCGACGAGGAACAGCTCGCGCAGCCGGGCGAGGAGCTCGGGGTGCTCGGCGGCGACGTCGTGGGCCTGGCTCGGGTCGGTGGTGGTGTCGTAGAGCTCCCAGACGTCGTCACGGAACCCGCCGCTGTCCGTCGGCACCATCTCCCAGGGCGTGCCGTGGCGCGTCACCGCCGTGAACCCCTCGTGGTAGACGCCGCGGTTGCCGCACATCTCGAAGTACTGGGTGCGCCGGCGGTCGGGGGCGTCCGGGTCGGCGAACGTGTAGCGCATGCTCGTGCCGTCGACCGGCTGCTGGGGCGTGCCGTCGACGCTGGTGGGCTGCGGGATGCCGGCGCACTCCAGGACGGTCGGCAGCACGTCGACGACGTGGTGGAACTGGTGGCGCAGCCCGCCGCGGTCGGCGATGCCGGCGGGCCAGTGCACGACGAGCCCGTCGCGGGTGCCGCCGAAGTGCGAGGCCACCTGCTTGGTCCACTGGTAGGGCGTGTTCATCGCCAGCGCCCAGCCGACCGGGGCGATCGGGTAGCTCGCCGGGCCGCCGATCTCGTCGAGGTGGCCGAGCATGTCGGTCGGGTCGTCGACCATGCCGTGGCCGAGGCGGTGCTCGACGTGCGTGCCCTCGATGCCGCCCTCGCCCGACGCGCCGTTGTCCCCGAGCAGGTAGAGGAACAGCGTGTTCTCCATCGCCCCGAGCTCGTCGAGCGCGGCGACGAACCGGCCGAGCTGGGCGTCGGCGTGCTCGGTGAACCCCGCGTAGGTCTCCATGAACCGCGCGCCCAGCGCCCGTCGGGTGTCGTCGAGGTCGTCCCAGTGCGGGACCCCGTCGGGCCACGGGGCGAGCTCGGTGTGTCCGGGGACCACGCCCAGCGCCTTCTGCCGTGCGAGCGTGGCCTCGCGCAGCCGGTCCCAGCCGCCGTCGAACTCGCCGTCGTAGCGCTCGCGCCACTCCGGGGCGACGTGCAGCGGGGCGTGGGAGGCGCCGAAGGCGAGGTAGGTGAAGAACGGGCGGTCGGGCGTCAGGGAGCGCTGGGTGTGCACCCAGTCGACGGCGCGGTCGACGAGGTCCTCGGACAGGTGGTAGCCGTCCTCGGGGCGCCGGGCGGGCTCCACGGGCGTCGTGCCCTCGTAGAGCAGCGGGTACCAGTGGTTCATCTCGCAGGCCATGAACCCGTAGAAGTGGTCGAACCCCTCGCCGGTGGGCCATCGGTCGAAGGGGCCGACGGGGCTGATCTCGGCCGGCGGGGTCTGGTGCCACTTGCCGAACGCCGCGGTGCTGTAGCCGTTGCCCTGCAGCACGCGGGCGAGCGTCGCGGCGCTGCGCGGGCGGTAGCCGGTGTAGCCGGGGGCCGAGGTCGCCATCTCGGTGGTCGCGCCCATGCCGACGGCGTGGTGGTTGCGGCCGGTCATCAGCGACTGGCGGGTGGGGGAGCACAGGGCCGTGACGTGGAAGCGGGTGAAGCGCAGCCCGTCGTCGGCGAGGCGGTCGGCCGTCGGCATGCGGCAGGGCCCGCCGAACGCGCTGGAGCTGCCGAAGCCGAGGTCGTCGAGCACGACGAGCACGACGTTCGGTGCCTCGGCGGGCGGCTCGGTCGGCCGGACCGGGTCGAACGGGCGCGGCGCCCCGTCGGGCCCGCACGTCGTGATCGCCCGTCGTGGCACGTCCGGCTCCGGCAGGACGCGTCGGCCTCCGGTGGGCACACCCATGGGTTCCTCCCCTTCGCTCGGCGCGCGCGTCGGCTCGACGCGTCGGCGCGGGATGTGGCCTCGACGAGGGCAACGCTGCCGCCACGGAGGCCACCCACAGCCTCACCCGGAACGATCGTTCACGTCCAGCGAGTGATCGAGCACGACGTCGTTCAGCGCAGGTGCACGGTCGGGGCGGCGGTGGGACCGGCGAACAGGTGTCCGCGGACGAGACCGCCGTGCACGGTGCGGACGGCGACGAGGGCCCAGGCGGCGACGAGCAGCAGGTAGAGCGCGATCGCGGCGACGTCCAGGGCCGGCAGCGGCACCCGGGCGGCGAGGGCGCTGGTGCCGGTCACGAGGGTGCCGACGGGGAAGGTGAAGCTCCACCAGGTGAGGCTGAACGGCAGGCCGCGGCGGGCGGTGCGCAGCGTGACGGCGGCGGCGAGGGCGAGCCAGATCACCGCGAAGCCCCACACGGGCACGCCGTAGAGCAGGCCGAGGACCGCGGCGCCGGTGGCGTAGGGCTCGGGGAGGGCGCCGGCCGCCTGGGTGCCGAGCAGGTTGACCGCGGTGATCGACTGCCCGAGCGGGCCGAGCACGATCCACGTCGTCGGCACGGCCGCGGCGGGCCCGGTGCCGTGGACGACCAGCCGGCGCCAGATCTGGGGCAGGAGCGCGAGGGTGGCCAGCACGGCCGCGCCGACCATCGCCGTGCAGGCCAGCAGCATGGTGGTGCGCGCCGTGCCGGCCGCGAGGTGCGGGATCAGCAGCGCGCCGTCGGCCGCCGAGACCATGGGCGGCACGACCGGCATGAGCCAGGCGCCCGAGACGGCGTCGTCGCGGACCTCGTGGCGGATGATCATGAGGTAGGGCACGCCCACCGCGGTCGCGAGGCCGAGCACGGTGCCGATCGCCCACAGCGTCCCGCTCACCGCGACCGCGGTCGTCGTCCCGAGCACCGGCGGGCCGAGCAGCACCGCGCCCGCGCCCACGGTCATCACGGCCATGGCGACCGCCCCGTAGGACTGCGCCATCACCGGGTCGGCGGCGTGGCCCCGCGCGGTCTCGGTGTGCCGCACCCAGTGCACGCCCCAGGCCGCGACGAGGGCGACGAGCAGGAGCGCGGCCAGCCCCCACACCACCGTCGCGAACGCCGTCAGCCCGGGGAACCGGACCGGCAGGCTCGCCGCGGCGCCGCCGACGATCCCGGTGCCCATGACCGTCGAGAACCAGTTCGGGCCGAGGTGGGCGACCACGTCGCGCGGGTGCTCCAGCTCGCGCAGCAGGCGGCGGCGCGCCGGCCGGGGGTTCGGGGCCGGCCGCTCGTCGCGGGACGGGGCGAGGGCGCCGGGGTGCGGGACGGTGGCCTGGAGCATGGCGTCGAGGTTCGTCGCGCCCGTCGCCGGGCGGTAGGGACGCCGATCTTGTCGGGTCATAACCTGGGGTTGTGCCTCTGCCGTCCCGGGTCGCCGACCTCACCCCCTACGACCTGCTGTTGTCGGTGGCGGCGCTGGGCAGCATGGGCCGGGCGGCGCGGGCGCACGGCGTCAGCCAGGCCGCCGTCAGCGCCCGCCTCCGCGCCCTCGAGGGCGCGGTCGGGCTGACGCTGCTCGACCGGGGCCCGCGAGGGGCCCGGCTGACCGGGGCCGGCGCGCTGGTCGTCGACTGGGCGCGCCGCACCGTCGACGCCGCCGAGGCGCTGGACGCGGGGATCACCTCGCTGCGCAGCGCCCAGGCGACGCGGCTGCGGGTCGCCGCGAGCATGACGGTCGCCGAGTACCTGCTCCCGCGCTGGCTGGTCACCCTCCGCCGTGAGCTCCCGGCGACGTCGGTGTCGCTGAGCTCGCGCAACTCCGGCGAGGTGGCCGCCGACGTCGTCGCCGGTGCGGCGGACGTCGGCTTCGTCGAGGGGCCGTCGGTGTCCGAGGACCTCGACCGCCAGGTCGTCGCCCGCGACCGCCTCACCCTGGTCGTCGCCCCGCAGCACGCCTGGGCGCGCCGGCGCCGGGGCATCGACCCCGCGAGGCTCGCCGCGACCCCGCTCGTGGCCCGCGAGGCGGGGTCGGGCACGCGGGCCGCGCTGGAGGCGGCCGTGCGCGCGGTGGACGGCGGCGCCCTCGCCGACCCGGTCCTCGAGCTGTCGTCGACCACCGCGATCAAGGGCGCGGTGGCCGACGGCATCGCGCCCGCCGTGATGAGCTCGCTCGCGGTCGCCACCGAGGTCGCCGACGGGTCGCTCGTCGCCGTCCCGGTCGCCGGACTGGAGCTCGAGCGACGGCTCAGCGCGGTCTGGCCGCGGGGGCGCCCGCTGGTCGGACCGGCCGCGCACCTGGTCGGGATCGCGGCGCGCCCGTCGCGCCACGCCGAGGGCCCGGCGCCGTCCTGAGCGGCGTCACGCCCCGACGAGCACCGGCGCGAGGGCGCGGCCGAGGAACCCGCGGATGTCGCCCGCGACCAGGTCGAGGTGGCTCTCGAGCAGGAAGTGGCCGCCGCCCTCGACGAGGTGGATCTCGGCGTCGGGCAGGTCACGGGCGAAGGCGCGGGCGCCGTCGGGGCCGAAGATCTCGTCCTCGGCGCCCCACACCGCGAGCAGGGGCACGCCGCTCGCGCGGAAGTACTCGTGCAGGGCCGGGTAGAGCGGCGGGTTGGTCGCGTAGTCGGCGAAGAGGGCGAGCTGGATGCGCTCCTGGCCGGGGCGGGAGACCTCGGCGTGGTCCTGGGTCCAGGTGTCGGGGTCGACGAGCTCGGGGTCGGCGACGCCGTGGAGGTACTGCCAGCGGATCGCCTCGAGGCTCAGCGCGCCCCGCACCGGGCCCTCGGTGTCCGACCCGGGAGCGGCGCCGTAGGCCCAGACCGGCGCCCAGAACCCCGGGACGAAGCCGTCGTCGTAGGCGTTGCCGTTCTGGCTGATGATCGCGGTGATCGCCGACGGGTCGCGCAGCGCGAGACGCCAGCCGATCGGGGCGCCGTAGTCCTGCACGTAGATCGCGTAGCGGGTGACGCCGAGCCGGGCGAGCAGGCCGCGCGTGAGGTCGGCGAGGGCGTCGAACGTGTAGGTGAACTCCGCGGCCGACGGGGCGTCGGACCGCCCGAACCCGAGGTGGTCGGGCGCGATGACGTGGTAGCGGTCGGCCAGCGCCGGGATCAGGTGCCGGAACATGCGCGAGCTCGTGGGGAAGCCGTGCAGCAGCACCAGCACGGGGGCGTCGGTGGGACCCGCCTCCCGGTAGGCGAGCCGGTGGCCGTCGACGACGGCGGTGCGGTGACGGACCTCGACCATGGTGTAACTCCTTCGGAGGTGCGATCTGGTTAGCGATCCTCAGTCAACGCAGCGCTCCCTAACCTGTCAAGCCCGGTGATACGGTTAGTGCCAGGAGGTGGTGCCCGGTGCTCGACGAGCAGGCGCTGGTCGAGGCGCTCAACAGCACGCCGGTCGTGGACGGGCGGCCGACCGACCGGTGGGCCGACGACGAGGAGCTGCGTGCCTGGGTGCGCGCCCACGGCGGCGACGGGGACGACGCCGAGCTCGCTGCGCTGCGCGACGCCCGCGGCCGGCTGCAGGAGGTCGTGGCGGGGGAGGCCGCTCCCGGGGTGCTCGCCGACCTCCTCGCCGGCGCCCGTCAGCGGCCCGAGGTCGGGGACGACGGCGTCACGTGGCGGCTCGAGACCGCGCCCGAGCGGCGCCTCGCCGTCGAGCTGGTCCTGGCCTGGAGCGCGGTCGCGCAGCGGCACCCCGGGCGGCTGCGGCCGTGCGCCAACCCCGAGTGCCGCCTGTTCCTGCTCGACCGGAGCCGGGCCAACTCCGCGCGCTGGTGCTCGATGAAGACCTGCGGCAACCGGCTCAAGGTCCGCCGGCACCACCAGCGCCACCGCGAGGAGCCCACGGCGCCGTGAGCACGCGACGTCGTGACGCAGTGGCTCTTCGTCCTCGACGCGACCGGCGCGCTCGCGAAGGTCGCGCCGGGGCCCCCGCTGACGCTCGCGGCCGCGGCGGTCGGGTTCTGGGCCTTCCGCCGCTCGACCCGTCGCCTGATCCGGGCCTGACCCGCTCAGCCGGGCTGCGCGGCCCGGAACGTCCGCACGGCGTGGCCAAACCACTGGTCCCGGAACGCCACGGCCTCGCGGGTGGCGCTCGCGCCGGACGCGATCACGTCGAACCCGTGGAACGCGCCCGCGACCACCCGGAACTCGACGGGCACGCCCGCCGCGCGCAGCGCCTCGACGTAGCGGGTGGTCTCGTCGTGGAAGGGGTCGACGTCGCCGACGAACGTCATGGTCGGCGGGAGGCCGGCGTGGTCGGTGCACCGCGCCGGCGCGGCGTAGGCGGGGACGTCGTCGGTGCCGTCGAGGTCGCCGAGGTACATCGACCAGGCGTTCCGGTTGGTGACCGCGTCCCACACCGGGGCGTCGTCGAGGACGTCGACCGGGGTGCGGTCGTCGATCATGGGGTAGAGCGGCATCTGGAAGGCCACCGACACCTCGCCCCGGTCACGCGCCCAGAGCGTGGTCGCGGCCGTCAGCCCGCCGCCGGCGCTGTTGCCGCCGACGGCGAGCTGGTCGGGCCGCACACCGAGCTCGTCGGCGTGGTCGCGCAGCCAGAGCAGCGCGGTGTAGGCGTCGTCGCGGGCCGCGGGGTACGGCGCGTCGACGCTGAGGCGGTAGGCGGGGGCCACGACGACGCAGCCGCTGCCCTCGACGAACGACCGCACGAGGGCGATGCCCTGCTCCGGCTCGCCGGTGAGGTAGCCGCCGCCGTGCAGCCAGAGCAGGCCCGGGACGTCGCGGCGCGGCAGGCGGGGCCGGACGACGAGCAGCCGCAACCGCGACCCGTCGTCCCGGGGGACGGTCTCCTCGTGGACCCGCAGGGTCTTCGGCACGCGGCGGCGGGCGAGCTCGGAGATCACGCGGTTGACCGCGCCGGGCGGGCGCCGCAGGTTCTCCACGCTGCGCTGCCGCCCGATCGCCGCGCTCATGAGGCGGGCGGGCAGGCGGAGGTCGGGCTGCAGCCGGTCGAGGGTGTCGGACACGCGCGGGCTCCTTCCGGGGCGCCGCGGGGACGGCCGGCGGGCCGTCCCCGGGCGTCGGGAATCGAGGGGACTCGAGGTGCTCAGACCTGCATGCTGCGCGACCGCGGCAGCGGGCGCGCACCGTTCACCCTGTCCGTGCGGAAGCTGACCCCGGTGAGCTCCTCCGAGAGCCCCCACACGCGGGCGGCGTCCTCGGTGCTGCGCAGCGGGGCGTAGAGCTCCTGCTCGGCCGGGCCGCCGCGCACGTGCCCGAGCCCCTCGGGTCCGTAGAAGCGGCCGGTGCGGGCGTCGGGGGAGGTGGCGGCGTAGAGGGCGGGGAGCAGCGCGGTCTCGACGGTGCCGAGCACGCCCCACCGGGACAGGGCACGGATGAGCCGGATCTGCGGGAGGTCCTGCGCGCGGCCGACCTCGGGGCGCCCGGCGAGCAGGCTGGTCGGCACCACGCCGGGGTGGGACAGCATGCTGGTGATGCCCCACCCGTTCGCCCGGCTGCGGCGGGCCAGCTCGAGGGCGAAGAGGCCGAAGGCGATCTTCGACTGGGCGTAGGCGCGGTTCCCGTCGTAGCCCCGTTCCCCGTTCGGGTCGTCCCAGTCGATGCGGCCGCGGCGGGCGGCGACACTGAGCTGCGAGACGACGCGGCCGCGCCCGGCGCGCAGCAGGGGCAGGAGGTGGCCCACCAGCGCGACGTGGCCGAGGTGGTTGGTGCCGAACTGCAGCTCGAAGCCGTCGGCGGTGCGCTGCCGGTCCGGCGGGGTCATCACGCCCGCGTTGTTGATCAGTGCGTGGATCGCCCGGTCCTCGCCGCGCAGGGTCTCGCCCAGCGCGGCGACGGAGGCCAGCGACGACAGGTCGAGCTCGCGCAGCGAGACCGTGGCGCGCGGGGCGCGCTCGCGGATGCGGGCGATCGCGGCCTGACCCTTGCGCATGTTGCGCACCGGGAGGACCACCTCCGCGTTCGCCGCGGCGAGGCGCGTGGCGAGGCCGAGCCCGACCCCGTCGCTGGCGCCGGTGACCACGACGCGGCGGCCGGTGAGGTCGGGGACGGTGATGTCGATCGGGGTGCGGGGCATCGGGGGGCTCCCTCGGGTCGGTCTCGGTGCCGTGTGACACCGACACTGGTCCGGTCCCGCGGGGACAGCCACGGCCTCCCGATCCGTGGCACGCCGGGCCCCCTCGTCCGGGCGCTACGAGCCCGTGAGCTTCGATCCCCGCTGCTTCACCTCGCCCGCGGCCATGTCGCGCTTGCCGCTCCACTCGAGCTTCTTGTTGCCCGTGGCCTGCCCCGCCACCTCCTTGGCCTTGCCCTTCACCTGTTGCGTCCGGTTCTTGACGGTGTCGTCAGCGCCCATGTGATCGTCCTTCCCCGGCGCTGCGGAACCAGGCGCTCCGCCGGCGAAGTTGGGCCGGTCGTCCGTCGACAGCCATCGTTCGCCGCGCCCGGCTGCTCCGGTCGCCGCGGTGTCGGGGCGTATCGGGGGTCGTCGTCCGGGCCCAGCGGCACGTCCGGCCCCGGGCGGAGATCGGCGGCTGATCGTCGAGGATGGTCGCCGTGTACTTCGCGGCGATCGGGGACAGCTTCACCGAGGGCGTGGGTGACGAGGTCGGCGACGGGGCCACCCGCGGCTGGGCCGACCTCGTCGCCGCCGGCCTGGCCGCCGCCCGCGGCGAGGAGATCGGGTACGCGAACCTCGCGGTCCGGGGGCGGCTGCTCGGCCCGATCGTCACCGAGCAGCTCGACGCGGCCCTCGCGCTGGAGCCGCGCCCGACGCTGCTCACCCTCAACGGCGGCGGCAACGACATGCTGCGCCGGCACATCGCCGTCGACGACCTCGTCGCGATGACCGAGCGGGCGGTGCGCCGCGCGGGCGACGCCGGCGTGCGGGTCGTGCTGATCTCGGGCGCCGACCCGTCGCAGCGGCTCCCGTTCGGCAGCGTGGTGCGGCGTCGCGGGGAGCTGCTCACCGCCGGGATCGCCGAGCTCGCCGCCACCCACGGCACCGGCTTCGTCGACGTCTTCCACGACGCGGAGATCCAGCGGCCCGGCTACTGGTCGCCTGACCGGCTCCACCTCGGGCCGGCGGGCCACCGCCGCGCCGCCGACCTGGTGCTCGCCGGGATCGGGGAGGGTCCGGCGCCCGTCGCGGGGCCCGCCGGCGGGCCGGCCGCGCGGGGCGTGGTCACCGAGCTGCGCTACTACCGCGAGCACGTCCTGCCGTGGGTCGGGCGGCGGCTGCGCGGGCGGTCGTCGGGCGACCACCGCCACGGCAAGCACCCCACCTGGGTGCGGGTGCCACCGCCCGAGCGCCGGGGGGCGTGAGCGACCTCAGAGCGGCGCGTCGCGCAGCTGCAGCACCACGCGCACGACCCGCTCGACGGCCGCGTCGAACAGGGCGCCCCGCAGCTCGCCCCGGTCGGCGAGGTTCTGCGAGGCGAACGCCAGCATCTGCTCCGGGCCCACCCGGCGCACGAGCAGCGCCGCGGTCTCCTCCAGGTCGAGCCCGGGGTGGTCGAGGCGCGTCAGCGCGAACTCGACGATCAGTTCCTCGTCCCGCACGGCGATCCCTCCCCGCGACCAGCCTAGGAGGTCAGCGGGCGGCCCTGCGAGCGGACGAGCGCGTCGAACCGCGCCGGCCCGACGATCGTCAGCGCCCGGGCCGGCTCGTCGCCGACGACCTCGAAGCCGTGCTCGACGTCGCGGGGCAGGAAGAGGAAGGAGCCCGCCGACACGGTGAACCGCTCGTCGCCGCAGAACCCGGAGAGCTCGCCGGCGAGGACGTAGAACATCTCGTCCTCGCCCTCGTGGGTGTGCGGCGGCACGGTCAGCCCGGGCGGCCCGGACTGCTCCATCACGCCGACCCGCCCCTCGGTGTCGCCGCCGTCGGCCTTGACCGTGAACGTCGCGCCGCCGAACTCGTAGCGGTCGCCGTCGCCCGCGGGGCGCACGAAGAAGCTCATGGTGCCCACGGTGACGCTCCTATGGTTCGTCAAGTCTGTCGGGGGTCGGCTCGAGCTGGCGGTA
>NZ_JAQZAN010000008.1 GCF_028737255.1 Actinomycetospora straminea
CGACCGCCTGCGCAGCATCTTCGTCAACGGGATCAAGCACCTCCCCGTCGCGATCGCCGGGACCGACGCGGCGCGCTGACCGGGCTCGCGGTGCCCGTGATCGCGAGTTCGGTGACGGATCGCCGCAGATGTGCGGGGGTTCGTCACCGAAGTCGCGATCACCGGGTCGGCGGTGGAGATCAGCTCACCCGGACGGGCGAACGGGATCTCGGCTGTGGGCGTCCCGGCCCCGGGTGACCGTTCTCAGGAAACGGGGGCCGGCACCGGCCTCTCGACGGTGTCCGCCTCGGCGGCCTTCCGCGCCCGGTGGAGCACCCGGTGGCGCAGGGCGAACGCGGCCAGCGCCGAGAGGATCAGCGTGCCCACCACCGCCGGCGTCCCCAGCCCGCCGGGCACCGAGTCCACGGCCATGGCCTGGACGTCGCTGGTGGTGGTGACCGGCGACGCCGGGCTGATGCCGGTCAACGGACGCAGCGGGCTGCCGAGCGGGGCGAGCAGACCGACGTTGGGCGCGCCGAAGTTCAGGGTCGGCACCATCGCGGCCAGCCCGCCGGGCGCGGCCGCGGCCATCGGGGCGGCCAGGCCCCTGACGTCGGGCGCCGGCAGGGCCGACGCCGGCGGGGCACCGGCGCCGGGGCCGCCGGCCGGGGCTCCGGTGTCGCTGCCCCCGCTGCCGGTCGAGCCGTTTCCTGAGGAAGCGGGTTCTGAGTCTGGACCTCCGCTCGAGGAGCCATCGCTGCCCGTCGACCCGTTGCTGCCGGTCACGCCATCGACGACGTCATCGATCGTGTCCGTGATCGGGTCCGGGCCCGTCGACCCTGTACCTCCGCCCGACGACGAGTCGTTCTCCGTTGATCCGGTCGCTGGCACAGTGGTTGGCGCGGCTTCCTCCAGAAACGCCTGGACCTGAGCAAGAGAGGCAGGAACCAGAGACAGGAGGCACCGACCTCCGGAATCGGCGGTCAGCAGCCCCCGCACGGCAAAACTCTGGCCGTCGACCTTGCACTCCTCCGCCGCCGACGCCACCCCGGCCCCGAGGGCCAGGGCCCCGGTCACGAGGGCGCCGACGATCACGCTCGGGAGCAGACGACCGGGACGGACGAGCATGCGCGGACCCCTTCGGCCGGACGGTGGACCCCCGAGTCGCACCCATGTGGTTTGGCCGCTCATCGGCGATCGGTGTCCGTCGTTACTCGCCGGTCGCCCTTCCTGAGGAAGTGACTCACTTCGGCCCAGCGCTCGCCCGCCGGACGGCCGTAAAGATTGCGCCGACGGCGTGGCGCACGCCACGGCAGAGGGGTTGCTTCTCGTAGGTCAACGCGCAGGCCCGACCGGGTGTCCGTCTCGTGCTCCACGCACCTGATCGGTTGCGGTGCGTGACACTGATCGCATGACCGGGGAGTCGCTGCGCCTGGAGTTCCGGCGCCAGGTGCGGGAGCGGGTTCTGACGACCGCGCACCAGCACACGGTCGAACGCGGCTGGGAACGGGTCCGCGTGGGTGAGGTCGCCGTCGACTCCGGGGTCTCGCGCCCCACCCTCTACCGGGAGTTCGGGAACAAGGACGGGCTCGGCGAGGCCCTCATGAACCGCGAGGCCGAGCGCTTCTTCGCCGCCATCAACGAGGCCCTGGCCGAGCACGACGACGTGGGCGAGGCGGTCGCCGCCGCCACCCGCCTGACCCTCGAGGAGGCCGCCCGCAACCCGTTGCTCCGCGCCGTCCTCACCGGCAGCCGCACGGGCGACGTCGGCCTGCTCCCGTTCCTGACCTCGCGGTCCGAGTCGATCCGCGAGTCCGCGCGTGCCCTGCTCGCCACCTGGCTGGAGCAGCGCCGCCCCGATCTCCTGCCGACGCGGATCGAGGAGACCGTCGACGCCGTCGTCCGCCTCGTCATCTCGCACGTCGTCGCGCCGGCCCTCGACCCGGTCGACGTCGGCCAGCGCGTCTCTCGCCTCCTGGTGGCCCTCATCCGGGCCTGAGACAAAAATAAGTTCTTGTCTCAGAGCGCATCACAGCGCAGACTCTGTCGCGAGCCGTCGCGTCGAGGGAGACAGGCCCATGAGCACCACCGAAGTGACCACCGGCGACCGGACCGGGAGCGCCCCGCCGCGCCCGTGGCGGGACCGCAAGCGCTACCTGTGGCCGCTGGCCACGCTGATGCCGGCGATGCCGTTCGCCGGGGCCGGCCTGGTCGCGCTGACCGACAGCCCCGTCTTCTGGTGGCTCGGCCCGATGATCCTGTTCGTCATCCTGCCGACGCTCGACCTCGTCTTCGGGGCCACCGACGACAACCCGCCCGAGGACGAGCGCGAGCGGCTCGAGGCCGACCGCTACTACCGCTGGGTCACCTACCTGTTCCTCCCCGTCCAGTACGCGAGCCTGGTGTTCAGCTGCTGGGTGTGGGCCACGTGGGGCCTGCCCTGGCACGCGCAGCTCGGCCTCGCGCTGACGATGGGCGTGGTCAGCGGCGTCGCCATCAACACCGCCCACGAGCTGGGCCACAAGCGCGAGGACGTCGAGCGCTGGCTCTCGAAGATCGCCCTGGCCAGCTCCGCGTACGGGCACTTCTACGTCGAGCACAACCGCGGCCACCACGTCCGCGTCGCCACCCCGGAGGACCCGGCCAGCTCGCGGCTCGGCGAGAGCTTCTGGGCGTTCCTGCCGCGCACGGTGTGGGGCAGCCTGCGCTCGTCGTGGCACCTCGAGCGCAAGCGCCGCGCCAAGGGCCGGCACAGCCTGCTCGACCACGAGATCGCGGTGGCGTGGGCGATGACCCTCGTGCTCTTCGTGGCGCTGGTCGCCGTCTTCGGGTGGGCGGTGCTGCCGTGGCTGGTGCTGCAGGCGGTGGTCGGGTTCACGCTGCTCGAGGTGGTCAACTACCTGGAGCACTACGGCCTGAAGCGCGGCAAGCGCGCCGACGGGCGCTACGAGCGCACCGACCCGCGCCACAGCTGGAACGCCGACCACACCGTGTCGAACCTGCTGCTCTACCAGCTGCAGCGCCACTCCGACCACCACGCCAACCCGCTGCGCCGCTACCAGACGCTGCGCCACTTCGAGGAGTCGCCGCAGCTGCCCAGCGGCTACGGCTCGATGATCGTCGTGGCCCTGGTCCCGCCGGTGTGGCGACGGATCATGGACCCGAAGGTCCTCGCCCACTACGACGGCGACGTGACGCTCGCGAACCTCCACCCGCGGACGCGTGAGCGGTACCTCTCCCGGTACGCGCGGACATAGATTCGGCGCCGCGGGCGTTGGCTCCTGGAGTGAGCGCCCCCGCAGCGGCCCCAGCCGACGCCCTCGACCCCGCCCGCCGCGGCCGGCTCTTCGCCGCGGTGGCCGGGGTCGTGGTGCTCTTCCTCGCCGCCTCGAGCGTCCCGTCCCCGCTCTACGTCGTCTACCAGGCGCAGTGGGGCTTCTCCGCCGCGACGTTGACGGTGGTCTTCGCCGTCTACGTGCTGTTCCTGCTGACGTCGCTGCTGGTGGTCGGCGGGCTGTCCGACCACGTCGGGCGACGGCCCGTGCTGGCCGTCGCGCTGGTGGTGCAGACGGTGGCGGTCGTGCTGTTCCTCGTCGCCGACGGGGTGACGACGCTGCTCGTCGCCCGGGCGGTGCAGGGGGCGGCCACCGGTGCGGCGATCACGGCGATGGCCGCGACGCTCGTCGACCTGCACCCGCGCCGCGCCGGGCTCGCCAACGCCACGACGCCGCTGATCGGGCTCGCGCTCGGGGCCCTCGGCTGCGGCCTGCTCGTCGAGTACGCGCCGGCCCCGACGCGGCTGGTGTGGGGCGTGCTGCTCGCCGGGTTCGCCGTCGTCGCCGTCGTGCTCGCCCTGCTGCCCGAGACCGCGCCGCGGCGCACCGGCGCCTGGGCCTCGCTGCGGCCCCGCCTGCGGATCCCGGCCGGGCTGCGCGCCGACGTGCTGGCGATCGTCCCGACGCTCGCGGCGAGCTGGGCGCTCGGCGGGCTCTACCTGTCGCTGGGCCCGTCGGTCGCCGCCGAGATCCTGGGCCTGCGCAGCCACCTCGTCGGCGGGATCGTCGTGACCCTGCTGTGCGGGGTCGGCGCGCTGACCGCCATCACGGTGTTCCGCCGCCCGCCGGAGTCGCTGCTCGCGCCCGCCGGCGGGCTGCTCGCGCTGGGCACGCTGGTGACGCTCGGCGGCCTGGTGCTCGCGTCGCCGCTGCTCACGGTGGTGGGGACGGTCGTCGCCGGGCTCGGGTTCGGGTCGGCGTCGCTGGCCTGCTTCGGCACGCTGGCCCGGATCGCGGCGCCGGAGACCCGCGGCGAGCTCATGGCCGTCGCCTACACCATCGCCTACCTCGCGTTCAGCCTCCCGGCCGTCGTCGCCGGGGTCCTCACCGTGCAGATCGGTCTGCAGCCGGTCGCGGAGGGGTACGGGCTGGTCGTCGTCGCCCTCGGCGTCACCGCGGTCGTCGCGCGCCTGCTCGTGGTGCGCTCGCGCCGCACGCAGGAGGAGTGTGCCCGGGCCTGACGCGGGCACCCCCGCCGCCGACCCCACCGGAAGGACTCCCCCATGCCCCGCCCCCCGCTGCCCGACGAGACCCAGCAGCTCCTGGCCCGTCCCAACCCCAGCGTCGTCGTGTCGCTGCGCCCCGACGGCCAGCCCGTCTCCGTGGCGACCTGGTACCTCTGGGAGGACGACCGGGTGCTGGTCAACATGGACAACGCCCGCAAGCGCGTCGAGTACCTGAAGAACGACCCGCGGGTCTCGATCACCGTCCTCGCGGAGGACGACTGGTACACCCACGTCAGCATGCAGGGCCACGTGGTCGAGTGGGCTGACGACGACGACCTCGCCGTCATCGACCGGCTCGCGCAGCACTACACCGGCAAGCCCTACCCGATCCGCGACCGCGGCCGGGTCAGCGCGTGGATCGAGGTCGACCGCTGGCACGGCTGGGGCGCCCACAAGGCCACCGACAACCCGGACAACGTCGGCTGATCGGGGCCTCCCGGGCGGGGTGCCGGTCACCCGTTCGGCATCGCCGGGCGCGTGGTTAGGGTTGCCTCGGTCGGCGCGGGGGATCTCCGTCGTCGCCCTGCCGCGTCGCGACGGAGGTGTGCGTGACCCTCGCCCGTGGGCCCCGCCCGGGCCCCACCGGTGACCTCGCCGGGTCCCCCGCAGGGGCCTGGGCCGTGCACGACTCGGTGCTGGACGCGGTGGGCACGACGCCGCTGGTCCGGCTCGGGCGGATGTTCCCGCAGCCCGGCGTGGCGGTGCTGGCCAAGCTCGAGCTGATGAACCCGGGCGGCAGCATGAAGGACCGCTCGGCGCGCTACATCGTCGGCACGGGGCTCGCGGACGGCTCGATCCCGCCGGGCAGCCGCCTCGTGGAGTCGAGCTCCGGCAACTTCGGGGTCGCCGTGGCGATGGCCGCGCGCCTGCACGGGCTCGCGTTCACCTGCGTCGTCGACCCCCACGCGAGCGCCGCCAACGTCGCGGTCATGCGCGGGCTCGGGGCGGACGTCGTCACCGTCGACGAGCCGGACGAGGCCGGCGGCTACCTGCACACCCGGCTCGCGCGCGTCCACGAGATCCTCGCGACGACGCCGGACACCGTGTGGATCAACCAGTACGCCAACGACCGCAACTGGCTCGCCCACTACCACGGGACCGGCGCCGAGATCGCCGACGCGATGGTCGCCCCGACCCACCTCGTCGGCGCCGTCTCCACCACCGGCAGCCTGCTCGGGTGTGCCCGGCGGCTGCGCGAGAGCGGGCCGGTCGAGGTGGTCGCCGCCGACGCCGTCGGCTCGGTGATCTTCGGTGGGCCGGGCGGGCGGCGGGAGCTGCCGGGGCTCGGGTCCAGCCGCGTCCCCGAGCTGCACTCCCCCGCCGAGATCGACCGCGTCGAGCACGTCGACGACGCCACCGCCGCCGAGGCGTGCCGCGAGCTGCTCGCCACCGAGGCGATCTTCGCGGGCGGCTCCACCGGCGCCGTCGTCACCGCGGTGCGCCGCCTCGTCCGCGACCTCGCCCCGCCGGCCCGCATCGTCGCGATCTTCCCCGACCGCGGCGACCGCTACCTCGACCGCGTGTGGGACGACGCCTGGCTCGACCGCGCCCGGGCCCGGCGGGTCGCGGCGTCTGCGGTCAGCAGGTGAGTGCCCCGTGAGTACCTCGTGACCACCGATCCGCGTGTCCTCGTCCTGCGCGACCTGCTCGACGCGGCCGTCGCCGAGGACCTCGCGGGCGCCGGGCGGGTGCGTCCCGGCTCGGGTCCGGACGGCCGCCCGGGCACGTGGGTGCGTCTGCTCCTGCCCGACGGGCGCTGTGTCGCCTGGCGGGCCCGGGCGGGCAGGGTGCTGCAGACCTCACGCTACGTCGACGGGCCGGTGCTGGTCGGGGCACCGGGCGAGGCGGTGCGCGAGACGACCGACCCCGCCGAGGTCCTCGAGCACCTCGCCCCCGACGCGCCGTGCGGGCAGGTCGTGGCCCGGGACCTGGGGACGGCGGTGGCGCACGTGCTCACGGGCTCCTCCGGCGAGGAGCTCGCGGCGGCCCGGGGCCGTCCCTTCCACCCGACGGCGCGGGCGGTGGCCGGCTGGTCGCGCGCCGAGCTCGACCGCTGGGGCCCGGGCCGCGAGGTCGCGCTGGACTGGGTCGCCGTGCGCCGCGACCACGTGCGCCACGGCTCCGCGGGCCCGGTGATCGTCGACGGCGCCCCGGAGGCCCCGGACGGCTACGAGGCGCTGCCCGTGCATCCGTTCGACCGCGAGCGCGTGCTCCCGGTCGCCTTCGGCCGCGAGCTCGCCGACGGGACGGTCGTCCCGCTGGCGCGCGGGGTCGGGTCGGGCACGGCGACGTCGTCGCTGCGCACCCTCGACCTCGGCGGCGACCGGCACCTCAAGCTCCCGCTCGGGGTGACGACGCTCGGCTCGGCGCGCCTGCTCGGGGCGCGCTCGCTCGACCACGGGCAGCGCGGTGAGCTGGTGCTGCGCCGGGTGCTCGCCGCCGACCCCGCCCTCGCGTCGCGGGTGGCGGTCGCCGGCGAGTCGGCGTGGTCGGGGTTCGCCGCACCCGACGGCAGCGACGAGTTCCACGACCGGCCCGGGCATCTCGCGGCGGCGCTGCGCCGGCTGCCGCCGTGTCCCGACGGGGCGGTGCGCCTGCCCCTGGCCGCGTTGTCGGCGCCGGCGTGGGACGGGGCGCTGGCCGGTCTCGGGGACCCGCCGGCGGTGTTCGGCGCGGTGGTCGAGGCCGTCGTCGAGGTCGGGATCGGGTTCCTGCGCCACGGCGTGCTGCCGGAGATGCACGGGCAGAACGTGCTGGTGGAGGTGCGCGCCGGGCGGGTGGAGCGGCTGGTGCTGCGCGACCACGACGCCGTGCGCGTCCACCCGCGCTGGCTCTCGGTGCCCGACCCCGCCTACCGCCTCGCGCCCGGCGGGACGCAGTCGCTGCGCCTGGACACGCCCGCCGAGCTGATCGGCTTCTTCTGCACGCTCGCCGTCGAGGTCGGTCTGGGCGGGGTGGCCGACGCCCTGGTGCGCGCGACCGGCGAGCCCGAGCCGCGCTGGTGGTCGGTGATCCGCCACGCCGTGGAGGGGGCCGTCGACCGGACGCGCAGCCCGGTGGTCCGCCAGGCGTTGCGGGGGACGCTGCTGGACGCCGAGACCTGGCCCTACCGGACCGTGCTGCGCCCGCTGCTCGAGCGCGGCCCGTCGCGAGGGACGAGCATGCCGGCGGGCACCACGCGCGTCCCGAACCCGCTGCGGGCCGTGCCGTGAGGCCCGCCGAGGTCGCCGACGCGCTGGCGGCCGCGGACCCGGTGCGCGACCGGGTGCTCGCGCAGCTCGTCGAGTCGCTGGTGCTCGAGGACGCCGTCGAGGTCGTCGGCGACGGTGGGCCCGGGACGAGCGCCGGGCCGTTCGCGCTGCGGTTCGTGCGCACGCCGTCGTTCGGGCGGGTGCGGCTGACGGGCCCGGTGACGCGCGACGGGCGTCCCGTCACCCCGGCCGCGTTCCTCGCCGACGCACCGATCCACGCCGACCCCGCGTGCCGGGCCCGCCTCGCCGGTGAGCTCGCCGCGACCGTGCTCGGGGACGCGCTGGCGGCGTCCGCGCGCCCGGCGGGCCCGATCGACCCGGACGCGGGCCACGACGCGCTCGAGGCGCTCGTCGCGGACGGGCACCGCTACCACCCGGCGTACAAGTCGCGGATCGGGTTCGGGGTCGACGACCTGGTCGCCTACACCCCGGAGTTCGCGCCGACCGTGCGCCCGGTGCTGCTCGACGCCGACCCGTCGCTGGTCGCGCTGTCGGCGTCGGCGGGGCTCGACCCGGCGTCGGTGTGGCGCGCGCCGGCCGGGCGCGTCGGGATCCCGGTGCACCCGTGGCAGTGGGACCACCACGTGGCCGCCGCCCACGCCGGGGCCCTGGCGTCGGGGGCGTTGCGGGTGACAGGTCTCGGAGGTGACCACCGACCGCAGATGTCGATCCGCACCCTGGCGCGGGTCGACGCCCCGTCGGAGCCGTCGGTGAAGCTGCCGCTGGCGATCACGAACACGTCGACGTCGCGGGGCCTCGCGCCGCACACCGTCCGCAACGCCGCGCCGATCTCCGACTGGCTGGCGGGCCTCGTCGCCGGCGACCCGGTGCTGGCGGACAAGGCGCGGGTGATCGTGCTGCGCGAGGTCCTCGGCGTCACCGTCGACCCGGGCCTCGGCGCGATCTGGCGGGAGAGCCTGCACCGGTACCTGCACCCCGCCGAGCGGGCCGTGCCGTTCCCGGGGCTGGCGTCGCGGTCGGTCGAGGGCGTGCCGCTGATCGACCCGTGGATCCGGGCGCAGGGCGCGCGGGGATGGGTGGAGCGGCTGGTCACGGCGACGGTGCTGCCGCTGGTGCACCTGCTCGTCGTGCACGGGGTGGCGCTGGAGTCGCACGCGCAGAACATGCTGCTCGTGCACGCCGGGGGCCTGCCGACGCGGGTGGCGCTCAAGGACTTCCACGACGGGGTGCGGTTCTCGCGGTCCCTGCTGCGCGCCCCGGCGCCGGCGCTCGAGGCGCCGCCGGCCGACCACCCCAACGCCAACTCGTTCCTCGAGACCGACGACCCCGCCCAGGTCACGGGGTTCCTGCTCGACTGCCTGTGCTTCGTGAACCTGGCCGAGGTGGCGTGGGTGCTGGCGAGCGACTACGGGTTCGGCGAGGAGGAGTTCTGGGCGGTCGTCGCGCGGGCGATCCGCGACCACGCCGCCCGGGTGCCGGAGTTCGCGGCGCGGCTGTCGACGTTCGACGTGTTCGCGCCGACCGTCGAGATCGAGAAGCTCACCACCCGCCGCCTCTGGCCCGACACCGAGCTCCGGGTGCACGACCTCCCGAACCCCCTCCGTGCGTGATCTCCTGAGCCATGGCTCAGGAGATCACGCACGAGGGGTGGTTCGGCCCCGTCGGTCGTGAGCGCTCTCCACGGCTGTAGCCGTGGAAAGTGCTCACACGGGGCCGGGCACACTGGCTCCACGTGGACGGGCTCTTCGTGGCGACGCCGTCGCCCGCGCTGGTCGAGATGGTCGGCGCCGCCGGGTACGACGTGGCGATCCTCGACGCCGAGCACGCGCTCGTCTCCCCCGACACCCTGCAGGAGATGATCCGCGCCGCCGAGGTGGCCGGGATCGCGCCGTGGGTGCGGGTGCCCGAGCACGACCCCGGGTTCGTCCTGCGCGTGCTCGATGCCGGGGCGACGGGCGTGGTGATCCCGCACGTGCGCTGCCGCGCCGACGTCGAGGAGGTCGTGCGCGCGGCCCGGTACGCGCCGGCGGGGATGCGGTCGCTGAACTCGGGACGGATGGTCGGCTACGGGCGGGTGGACCTCGCGACCCACGTGGCGACGGCGAACGCGCGGGTCACGGTGGTCGCGATGATCGAGGACGCCGAGGCGCTCGACGTCATCGACGAGATCGTCGCGACGCCCGGGCTCGACGTGGTGCTCGAGGGCGCCGCCGACCTGTCCCAGTCGCTCGGGGTGCCGTGGCGTACGCGGCACCCGCGCGTGCGCCGGGCCGTCGAGCAGGTCCACGCCGCCTGCGAGCGCCACGGCGTGCGGTTCTGCGCCATCCCCCGCGTGCCCGCCGACGTCCACCGCTGGCGCGCCCGCGGCGTGCGCGACCTCGTCCACGGCGAGGAGCGGTCCCTGGCGGTGCGCGCCTTCCGCAGCCATCTGAGCGGAAATCACGGTCATGACCGTGATTTCCGCTCACATGACGACGTGATCGCCGCCGCCGTCGCGGCCCCGGGCCCCGTGTGCCTCTACTCCTACGACCTGCGCGCCCTGCAGGAGCACGTCCGCACCGTCGTCGACGCCCTGCCCCCGCGGTGCCGGATGTTCTACGCGGTCAAGGCGAACGCCGACGAGCGGGTCGTCGCCGCCCTCGACGGGATCGTCGCCGGGTTCGAGGTCGCGTCGGGCGGCGAGCTGCGCGTCGTCGGCGACGCCGCGCCGGACGCCGCGGTGCTCCTGGGCGGCCCGGTGCCGACCGACGACGAGCTCGCCGCCGCGGTCGCCGCCGGCGTCACCCGCGTCCACGTCGAGAGCCTGCTCGGCCTGCACCGGCTCAGCGACGCCGCGCGCGCCCGGCACACCACCGTCGACGTGCTCCTGCGCGTCAACCTCGCCGGCCCCTTCCCTGCGGCCCAGATCGCCATGGCCGGGCGCCCGACCCAGTTCGGGATCGACGAGACCGACCTCCCCGCCGCCGTCGCCGCCGCCACGACCCTGCCCGGGATCCGCCTCGCCGGGTTCCACCTGCACTCGCTGTCGAACAACCTCGACCCCGCCACCCACCTCGCGATGCTCGGGCACTACCGCGACGTCGTGCTCGGCTGGGAGGAGCGCTTCGGGGTCCGCGCCGAGGTCGTCAACGTCGGGGGCGGCATCGGCGTCGACTACGCCGCGCTCGACACCCCGTTCGACTGGCCGGCCTTCTGCCGCGGCCTCGAGGAGCTGCTGACGACGTTCCCCGCCCACTGGCGCGAGGTCGACTTCGAGTGCGGGCGCTTCCTCGTCGCCCGCTGCGGCGTCTACGCCGCCGAGGTGCTCGACGTGAAGCACACCCACGGCCACGCCTACGCCCTGCTGCGCGGCGGCACGCACCACTTCCGCCTGCCCGCGTCGTGGCAGCACAGCCACCCGTTCCACGTCGTCCCCGTCGACACGTGGCCCGCGGGACGCCCGCGCCCCGAGGTCACGGGTGAGGAGGTGACGATCTGCGGCGAGCTCTGCACCCCGAAGGACACCCTCGCCCGCGCGCCCGTGGACCGTCTGCGGGCCGGCGACGTCGTCGTGTTCGACGCCGCGGGCGCCTACGGCTGGGACATCTCCCACCACGAGTTCCTGCGCCACCCGCACCCGCAGCGGGTGTTCCTCGGACCGTGAGTCCTCAGCCCGTGAGTCCTCAGCCCGCCTGCCGTTGCCCGTCGATCTTCCAGATGCCGTCGGCGAAGGCCAGCCGGAACACCGTGCGCTCGTCGACCTCGCGGCCGTCGGCGTAGCGGTAGCTGACGGTCGCGTCGACCTCGTCTCCGCCCGCGGGTGACACCGAGCGCACGGTGACCTGCTGCATCTGGCCCCAGAAGCCGCGGTAGTTCGCGAACCCGCCCGCCGTGGCCTGCTGGAACGACGGCGTGAGCCGCTGCCAGCCCTCGTCGGTCCGCTCGGGCAGCAGCCCGTAGTAGTCGATCACCGCCTGCTGGCGGGCCTGCTCCTCGGGACTCCCGGACGGCGCCACCCCGGAGTTGCCGCCCCCGCCGTCGCTCGCCGCACTGCCGGTGGTGCCGCCCGTGCCCTCGCTCTCCGGTGCCGAGCTCTCCGGCGCGGCCGTGCCGCCGGGGACCGAGGCGCCCGGCCGGTCGGAGGTCGTGCTCAGCAGCGCCGCCACCGCGATCACGGCGACCACCGCGACGACCGCCGCCGCGGCCACGATCCACGGCCACCGCCGCCCGCGGGCCGGCTCCTCGGTCGTGTGCGGCTCGTCCGGCCCGGGCGTCCCGACCGGGGCCGTCGTGGCCGGGCGCGTGTCGGGCCGGGAACCGTGCGGTCCGGCGACGCCGCCGTCCGCAGGCCCGTGCCGCGCGGGCGCCGGCGCTCCCGACGGCGGCGACGACACGGACGCCGCCGGCGACGCGGCCACGGACATCCGCGCGGCCGCCGGCGAGTGGTCCGGCTCGGGTGCCCGGTCGGGGGGCGGGGCGGTCGTCGGGGCGGTCGTCGGGGCCGTGGCCGGGGCCGTCGTCGGCGCGGCGGTCGGGTGCGGGGCCCGCTGCGAGGTCGGCTGGGGTGTCGGCTGGGGTGTCGGCTGGGGTGTCGGCTGGGGAGTCGAGGACGGTCCGGGCTCCGCCGCCGGCACCGGCCGCGCCAGCACCGGCGTCACGGGCCCCTCCTCCGTCCCGGCCTCGGTCGACACGAGGCGGGCGAGGTCGTCGCGGACCCGCGGCATGTCCGGGCGCTCCGCCGGCCCGGACCGCAGCAGCGCCTCGACGAGCGCGGTGATCGGCCCGCGCGGGGTCGGCGGTGCGTACTCCCCGGACGCGACGCGGTGGAGCACCGCCAGCGGGTTGTCGCCGGTGCCGAACGGCGGCGCGCCCTCGAGCGCGGCGTAGAGCGTCGACCCGAGCGAGTACACGTCGGACCTGAAGTCCGCCGCTCCGCCGCGCGCCACCTCCGGGGCGAGGTAGGCCGGGGTGCCGGCCATCATCCCGGTCGAGGTGAGGGTGACGTCGTCGACGGCGCGGGCGATGCCGAAGTCGGTGACCTTGGCCAGCCCGTCGTCGGCGAGCAGCACGTTGCCGGGCTTGACGTCGCGGTGCACGATCCCGGCCTGGTGCGCGGCGGCGAGGGCGTCGGCGACCTGGCGCCCCATCCGCGCGACCCGCTCGGGCTCGAGCGGCCCGTCGGCGACGAGGACCTCGGCCAGGCTGCGCGACGCCAGGTACTCCATGACCAGCCACGGGCGGTCGTCGTGCTCGACGACGTCGTAGACCGTGATCGCGTGCGGGTGGTGCAGCCGGGCGATCATCCGGCCCTCGCGGAAGACGCGCCGGTGGGCGCGGTCGCGGGCCTGGTCGTCGGCGCCCGCGGGCAGCGAGACCTGCTTGAGGGCGACCTCCCGCTGCAGCCGCTCGTCCTCGGCGCGCCAGACGACGCCCATCGCGCCCTGCCCGACGCGCGCGAGGACGCGGTAGCGCTCGGCGACCAGCTCGCCCACGTCGCCCACCTGCACTCCTCGCCGTCACGGTGCCGTCTTGCGATCGGTGCCGGGAGTCTGCCCCAGACGGGCGACGATCATGTGCGGACCTGGCGTTCAGCCCAGTGGGAGCCGGAAACCGCCCGTCATGAGCTCGTAGCTCATCTCGTGCACGTCCTGGGTGGTGACGAGGTCGATGCCCCGGCGCGCGGCCTCGGCGCGGGCGGCGCCGAACGTGGCGTCGGAGTCCTCGTGCGAGCGCCCGCGCGTCCAGTAGCGGATGGCGTGGCAGTGGCTGCGGGCCAGGCCGCGGTCGAGGCGCAGGTGCTCGCGGATCGCCTTGACCGCGTGCCCCTCCCCCGCGACCCACGCCGCGGTCCCGGCGGTGACCGCGCGGGCGCGCACGGCGTCGGCGAGCGAGCCGCCGGCTGCCCGGTGCACCCACGTGACGGGGCGGGCGAGCGTCTGCTCGTCGGCGGGGTCGGCGACCTCGACCACCGTCTCGACGGGCAGGTCCGCGGGCAGCGCCTCGTGCAGGGCGGCGATGGCGGGCAGCGCGGTGTCGTCGCCGGCGAGCAGCACCGCACGGGCGTCCGCGGGCGGGGCCCAGCCCCCGCCCGGGCCGACGACGCCGGCGGGGTCGCCGGGGTGCGCGGCGGTGGCCCAGCGCCCGGCGGCGGAGTCGCCGTGCAGGGCGATGTCGATCGTCATCGTGCCGCGGACGCGGTCGAGCGCGCGCACGGACATGCTGCGGGCGTAGGGCCGCGAGCAGTCCGCGGGCCACGTGAGCCCCGACGGGCCGGGGCTCGGGAGCGCGACGGGCGCCCCGGGCTCGGCGAAGAGCAGGCGGACGTGCGCGGCGGGCGGCGCGGGCTCGAGGGCGCGCAGGGCGGGACCACCGAGCGTCACCCGCTGCATGCGCGGGGTGATGCGTTCGGTCGCCACCACCTCGAGCAGCGGCAGCACCGCCATCCTCGCCACGGACCCTCCTTCACCCGAATGCGAGGAAGGCTAGCCTCACCAAGCTGGATCGAGCCACCCCCGGCCCCGGTCGGGGCGCCCAACGCGGGCCGGGGGGCGGCGAGAGGTCGGGCGGCGGGAGCTCAGAGCCCGAACACCTTGCGGGCGGTCTCGCCGAGGATGTTCCGCTTGGCGTGGTCGTCGAGGAACGGCAGCGACGCGATGCGCCCGGGCACGTCGAAGTCCCAGTGCGGCCAGTCCGACGAGTACATCAGCTGGTTCGGGGCGTCGATCGCCCGCAGTGTCGACTCCAGCAACGCGGCGTCGGTCCACTCCATGGGCTGCGAGGTGTAGTACATCTCGCGGATGTAGTGCGACGGCGGCCTCGTCAGCAGCGGCGCGTCGGACTGGCGCATGAAGTACTCGTGGTCGAGCCGCTGCATCATGAACGGCACCCAGGCCAGCCCGCTCTCGATCCAGATCGTCTTCAGGCCGGGGAACCGCTCGGGGATGCCGTTGATGACCCAGTTGGTCATGTGGGTCATGTTGCAGGTCACGAAGCTCATGGCGTGCGCCGACAGGAAGCGGTTCATCGTCGACGTCATCGAGTCGGCCTGGTTCGGCCCGGCGTGGAAGCCGATCGGCAGGCCGCGCTCCTCGAGCACGCGGTAGAGCGGCATGTAGGCGTTGCGGTGCACGCCCGCGTGGCGCTGGCTGGTGACGAGGAAGCCGATGACGCCGGGGTGGTCGGCGAACTCCTCGACGGTCGCGAGGCACGCGTCGGGGTCCTCGAACGGCAGCCCGAGCATCGTCTTGACCCGGGGCTCGCGCGGCAGGATCTGGCTGGTGAACCAGCGGTTGTAGGCCTGGAGCAGCGCGCTCGCGACCTGCGGCTGCGGGTGCAGGCCGGTCTCGAGCATCGGCTGCGGGAAGACGACCTGGACGTCGATGCTCATCGCGTCCATCGCCCGGCGCACGAGCGTCACGTCGCGCTCGGCCCCCGACGCGGCGCCCGGTGTCTCCTCGGCCAGCGAGGCCTGGTGCGGGATGCGCCCGGAGACGTCCTGCATCGTCAGCCCGGGCGGGTGGTTGTGCAGGGCCAGGTGGGAGGCCTGCGGCCAGTTGCGCATCATCTGGTGCGCGGTGTCCTTGAGCACCGGCGACTCCAGGTACTCGAGGATCTCCGGCCACGAGTCGAGCTCCACGTGGTGGGAGTCGACGTCGACGATGAAGTAGTCGTCGAGCCCGTAGCGCTCGGTGTCGCGCGCGGCGTTGGCGAGGATCTCGCGGCTGTCGGTGTGGGTGGTGATCTGCTGCGTCGGCAGGCGACGCACACCGTCGTCGATGGTCATGAGCTGCTCCTCGAGAACCACAGCGCGAGGTCGAACGGGTTGAGGTCGTGGGCCCGGAGCGCCGCCGTCGCGAGGACGACGGACTCGGTGGGCGTGAGGTCGGTGCTCGCCGGCGGGTGGGCGCCCTCCTCGGCGGCGACCGCGTAGAGGCGGCCGGCGACGGCGAACAGGCGGCGGGCGACGTCGGGGTCGAGCGCCGCGATCGCCCCGTCGCCGAGGCCGGCGTCGACCTCCGCGGTCAGCTGGTCGACCAGCCCGGTGATGCGCCCGGCGCGCTCAGACCGTGACACGGATCCGCCCGCCCTCCTCGGCGACCGTCACCGGGCGCAGCGCGTAGTCCGGCCGCCCGGGGTGGCGCCCCGTCGTGACGTCGTACTCGAAGCCGTGCCAGGGGCAGACGACGTGCATGACGGAGTCGTCGAAGACGAGGCCGAGGCTGCGTCGCTCGTCGTCGAGGCGCTCGCGCACCCGGGAGACGATGCGGCCCTGGCAGGCCGGTCCGCCCTGGTGGGCGCAGGTGTTCTCGTAGGCGTAGAGGCGGTCGCGGAAGCGGAAGACGCCGACGGTGACGGCGTCGGCGCCGTGGCCGACGGTGACGACGAGGCGCCCGCGCTCGGCGACCTCGTCGCTCGCGCCGACGTCGTAGGTCCGGGCCGCCGGCGCCGTCCCTCCGGCGCCCGTCGACCCGTCCAGCGTGGTGGTCATGCGACCTACCGTGCGCCGCGCCACATCCGTTGTAAAGTTCAGGTATGTGGGCTGATACGTGAGCAATCCTGCGTATTCCCTGCGGCAGCTCGCGTACTTCGTCGCGGTCGCCGAGGCGGGGACGCTGGCCGGGGCGTCGGCGACGCTGCACGTCTCGGCGTCGGCGCTCTCGCTCGCCCTCGACGAGCTCGAGCGTGCCCTCGACGCCCAGCTCACCGTGCGCCGCCGCGCGCACGGCATCCGCCTCACGCCGGCGGGCCAGGAGACGCTGCGCCGCGCCCGCCGCCTGCTGCGCGAGGCCGGGGAGCTCGCCGACGCCGCGGGCGGCGACCCGGGCGAGGTCGCCGGCACCGTGCGGGTCGGCTGCTACACCACGCTCGCTCCCGGCCTGCTCCCGGCGGCCATCGGACGCTTCAGCGCGCGGCACCCGCGGGCGCGCGTCGAGTTCGTCGAGGGCTCGCAGGACCTGCTGCAGCGCGGCCTGCTCGAGGGCGAGCTCGACGTCGCCGTCGTCTACGACCACCGCCTCGACCCGGCCCTGGAGCTCACGGGAGTCTCGGCCAACACGCCCCACCTCGTCCTGCCCCGCGGCCACGCGCTGCTGCACGGGACGCGGCCGGTCGCGCTCGCCGACCTCGCCGGCGAGCCGATGGTCCTGCTGGACCTGCCGCCCAGCTCGGAGCACGCCCTCGGCGTCTGCCTCGCCGCCGGGCTCTCACCCCGCATCCGCTACCGCACGGCGAACGCCGAGACCGCCCGGGCGCTCGTGGCGCAGGGGCTGGGTTTCACGGTGCTCGCCCATGCCGACCCGGGTGCCGGACGACGCGACGAGGTGGTCGCTGTGCCGATCGCGGAGGAGCCCGCCCCGCTGCCGATCGTGCTGGCGTGGTCGGGGCAGGTGGCCCCGACCGCGACGGCACGGGCGTTCGCGGCGGCGGTCGCCCCGTGAACCGTGCACGACGCGGTCGCGATGGCCAGGATGGGACGACAGGACGCACGACAGGCGGAGGGCCACCGGTGGCTGAACTGCAGGACGACGACTACGTCGCGGCACACCTGCGCGACGACCTCACCGAGGAGCCGCCGCCCTGGCCGCCCCACGAGATCGTGCCGGGGCTGTGGCAGTCCGGGAGCCCCGAGCCCGGCGAGCACTGGGACGCGGTGTTCGACCTGCACGGCAGCGCGCCGCCGCTCGAGGACGTCGAGTTCTACGTCCACTGGATCATCGAGGACGGCCCGGCGCCGGACTTCGCGACGCTGCGCGGACTCGCCGACCTCGTCGACGACATGCGCAACGGGGGCAAGCGGGTCCTCATCCACTGCGCGGCGGGCATCAACCGGTCCGGCCTGCTCTCGGCGGCCGCGCTGATCCGCGGCGGTCACGACCCGGACGAGGCGATCGACCTGGTGCGTCGGGCGCGCACCGGCGCGCTCAACAACCCGAACTTCGTCGACCTGCTCCACGACCCCCGCTGGCACCGCCGGCCGGAGTGACCTCGCCGAGGGCGGAGACCTCGTCGAACAGGGCGAGCAGCTCGCCGACGTCGGTGGTGCCGAGGCGCTGCTGACGGCCGATGAGCACCGCGAGCGCGAGGTCGGCGAGCCGGTCGGCCCGTGCCGTCTCCGCCCCGGCCGCGACGAGCGCGTCGGCGACGACCCGCCGGCGCTGCTCGTCGACCCGCTCCTGCACGAGGGCGACGCGCGGGTCGCCGTGCGCCCACGCCCGGATCGCCGTCTCGGCCTCGTGCGGGAACGTCAGCGCGAGGTGCTTGAGCACGTCGAGGCGCCCCTCGGGGTCGGGCTCGCGGTCGGCGAGCTCGGCGAGGCGGTGGGTGTCGACCGTCTCCCAGTGCTCGAGCAGCGCGTCGACGAAGCCGTCCCAGCCGCCGAAGTGGTGGTAGAAGGACCCGCTCGTCACGCCGACGGCCCGGCACAGCGTGGCCAGGCGCAGCCCGGACCGTCCCTCGTGGGCCAGGAGCGTCATCGCCGCGTCGAAGAAGCCCTCGCGGTTGGTCACGGTCACGTCGCCACCCCCTCGCCGGCCGAACATAGCAGCTCCTATGTTCGGCCGGAGGCCGGTCGGCCGGGGGCCGCCGACCGGCGGCGGCTCACACCGTGTCGGCGAAGGTGCGGTGCGGCAGGTCGATGCCGTCGGTGTAGTGCTCGGCGGCCGCGCGCAGCCACATCGCCCGGCGCTCCTCGGCGTCCGGCTCGGGGAACCGCTCGCACATGCGCGCCCGGCCCGCCGTCGCGTCCCCGCACGGCCCCCAGACCTCGGCGTACTCGTACTGCCGCGACTCGGTCAGCGCGCGGGCCAGGACGACCGCGTCGTCGTGGTTCTCGCTCCACCCGAGGCTGTGCCAGCCCTCCGCGTCGGGCCGGCGACCCGGCGGGTCGGCCCAGGCACGGACCTCCCAGTCGAGCTCGGCGTGCTCGTGACGGCGGCGGTCGGACAACGGACGTTCACTCATGGCGATCGCGCTCCTCGCTCGGTCCCGGCGACGGAGGCGGCCCGGCCGCGAGGGGTGTGGTCGGGTCGTCAGCACCCGGTGTACACCCACCGTTCACGCAGGTCGAGCCGACGAAACGGTCCTTCCCGACGTCGCGGGAGATCTCGCCCCCGACTGTGATCAGACCGTCGCGCGCAGCCGCTCGAGAGCCGCCGCCAGGTCGACGACGTCGGCGTACTTGGCGTCGAGGTCGGCGAGGTTCTGGTCGTGCAGGGCGGTGCTCCGGTCGGCGCAGGCGTCGGCCACGACGATGGGCCGGAAGCCGTGCGCGAGCGCGTCGGTGGCGGTGGCGCGCACGCAGCCCGACGTCGACACCCCGGCGACGACGACGGTGTCGACGCCGCGCGCCCGCAGCGTCCCGGCCAGCGAGGTGCCCGCGAACGACGACGCGTGCTGCTTGACGACGAGTGCCTCGCCCTCCCCCGGCGCCAGCGCGAGCTCGCCCCACCCGCCCGGCGCGCCCTCGGCGAAGCAGGCGAGCGAGGGCACCTTGGCGGCGAAGAAGCCCGCGTCGGCCATGTCGGGGGCGAAGCGCACCACCGTCCAGAGCACGGGGACGCGCGCGTCGCGGGCGGCGCCGACGAGGTCGGTGCAGGCGTCGACGACGGTCGGCGAGTCGAGGAAGAAGGGTCCGCCGGGCTCGGTGTAGGCGCGCACCAGGTCGACGACGACCACGGCGGGCCGGCTCCCCCAGCCCACGCGGCCGGCGAACGGGGCGCCGTGCGGGTTGCTCACCGCGCACCCACCATCACGGCGCGGGCGTTGCCGAGGTGGCAGCGCATCACCGCGCCCGCCCAGTCCCCGTCGCCGGCCCGCAGCGCGGCGACGATCTCGACGTGGTGGGCAAGGCTGCGGGCGAGCGAGTCGGGGTCGTAGGCGCGGAAGGTCCGGGTGACGACGGGCGTGTGCACGACGGTGCCCAGCGCCGCGGCCAGTGCCGGCGCGTGCGCGAGGTCGAGCAGGCGCGCGTGGAAGTCGCGGTTGAGCTCGACGAGCGCGTCGAGGTCCTGGCCGGGGCCCGGGGCGCCGAGCTCCTGCATGCGGCGGGCGAGCGCCTCGAGGGCGTCGAGGTCCGCGGGCGTGGCGTGGGCGGCGGCGCGGGCGGTCGCGCGAGGCTCGAGGGCCAGGCGGACGTCGAAGATGCCGTCGAGGTCGGCGCGGGAGAACCGCGTGACCCGCGCGCCGCGGTGGGCCTCGAGCTCGACCAGCCCCTCGGCGGCCAGGCGGGTGAGCGCCTCGCGGACCGGGGTGCGCGAGAGCCCCAGCCGCTCGGCCGTCTCGACCTCGCCGACGTGCGCCCCGGCCGCGAGGTCACCGTCGAGGATGGCGGTGCGCAGGTCGGCGAGCGCGCGCTCGGAGGCGCGACCCGCGGCGCGTGCGGTCGTGCTCGTCATCGCCCCTCCGTCTCCGGCGTTGTGTGCAACGTAGGGTGCGCTGCCGGGCGCGACAAGGCACGATCGGGCGCGGCCGTCCCCCGTTGTGCACAAGGAGCCCGCGTCGTGGGAGATCTGCTCAGCCGTCCCGGCAACCGCCGCGCCCGCCTGCGCGAGCTGCTCGACTCCGGGCGGCCCGTCCTCGCCCCCGGCGCCTTCGACGCCCACTCCGCGCGCCTCGTGGAGCAGGCGGGGTTCGACGTCGCCTACATGACCGGCTTCGGTACCACGGCCTCGCTGCTCGGGCGCCCGGACGTCGGCCTGCTCGGGCAGGCCGAGATGGTCGACAACGCGCGCCGCATGGCCGCGACGATCGACGTCCCGCTGATCGCCGACGCCGACACCGGGTACGGCAACCCGATCAACGTCATCCGCACCGTCCGCGAATACGAGCAGGCGGGCGTGGCCGGGCTGCACATCGAGGACCAGGTGATGCCCAAGCGCTGCGGGCACCTCGCGGGCAAGGTCGTCGTGCCGTGCGAGGACATGGAGGCGAAGATCCGGGCGGCGGTCGAGGCGCGGTCCGACCCGGACACGGTCATCATCGCCCGCACCGACGTCGCCGCCGTCGAGGGTCTCGACGCCGCCATCGAGCGGGCCCGCCGCTTCCACGACGCCGGCGCCGACGTGCTCTTCGTCGAGGCCCCGACCTCGGAGGAGGCGATCGAGACGGTGGCCAAGGAGCTCGCCGGCCACCGCCTGCTGTTCAACTGGGCCGAGGGCGGCCGCACCCCGGCGCTGTCCTACGACCGCCTCGCCGAGCTCGGCTTCTCGCTCGTCCTGTTCCCGGTGTCGACGCTGCTCGCCGCCGACACCGCCATGCGCTCGGTCCTCGCGCGCCTGCGCACCGACGGCACCCCGGCCGCGGTGCTCGACGAGATCGGCGGGCTCGACGCCTTCGCCGCCCGCGAGGGCCTGGACGAGATCCGCGAGCTGGAGCAGCGCTTCACGACGTGAGCCGGGGGCGCATCGTCGTCGCGCCGACAGCAGCGACGACACCGTCGGGAGATCAAACGGGAGAGCACCGGGCGAGGGGCACGCACCGCAGGCGCCGAAGCCTCCCCGACCATGCCGACAGTGCCCCTCGCGACTACGGCGCGGTGAGGAGCACGGTCCGCCGAAGCTCTCCAACTCGATCTCCCGAGAGTGTCGCCGGCGTCCTCGCGCCGACAGCAGCGACGACACCCTCGGAAGATCGAACGGGAGAGCACCGGGCGAGGGGCACGCACCGCAGGCGTCGACGCCTCTCGATCACGCCGAACGTGCCGCTCGCGACGACGACCCGCCGCCGAAAGCTCAGCCCCCCTCGTCCACTCCCCCGTCGCGGCGCCAGCGGTCGCCGTGGAGGTGGTCGAGGTCCAGGTCGGCCGCGGCCTGCAGCGCCTCGGGCGAGCGGGCCACGAGCAGCGACATCCACAGCGGGTAGCGCTCCTGCTGGCGCAGCGAGACCTCGTGCTGCCCGGCGATGAGGAGCCCTGGGCGCGGGAGCCGGCACCAGCAGCGGGCGTGGTCGGGCATCGGCGCGTCGGGGTGGTGCGGGCAGTGCACGACGTGGTCGAGGAGGTTGGCGACGCGCTCGCGGACCGTCCAGAGCGTGCGCACCGCGGTCTGCTCGTCGGTCTCGCCCAGTGCGACGCCGCCCTGCTGGCTGAAGGCGATGACGCGCCCGCCGGCGCCCTTCCACAGGCGCAGCCGCTCGACGGCGTCCGGGAAGACCTCGATGTCGAACGGGCCGCGGTACGGGCGGCCGAGGTCCTCGGGCGTCTTGCGCAGCACGCCTTCGACCTCGACGAAGAGCATCGGCACCGCGGGCCACGACGGTGGGGTCATGGCCCGGCGATGGTAGTGGCTCGCGGTCCCGCGGGTGCTCGCCCGAGGCGGGCGAGCACCCACGAGTGCCTCATGACCGCAGCGCGCGACGCAGCAGCTTCCCCGTCACGGTCTTGGGGATCTCGTCCATCAGCTCGACCTGGCGCGGGTACTTGTACGCCGACATCCGCTCCTTGCAGAACGCGATGAGCTCGTCGGGATCGACGCTCTGCCCCGGGCGCACCGAGACGAACGCCTTGACCGTCTCGCCGCGGTACTCGTCGGGCACGCCGACGACCGCCGCCTCGCGGACCGCGGGGTGCTCGTAGAGCACGTCCTCGACCTCGCGGGGCCAAACCTTGTAGCCGCCGGCGTTGATCTGGTCCTTCTTGCGGTCGACGACGTAGAACCAGCCCTCGGCGTCCATGTAGCCGACGTCGCCGGTCTTGAGCTCCACCGAGCCGTCGGGGGCGCGCAGCGCGTTCTGCGTCTCCTCGGGCTTGTTCCAGTACCCGGGCACCACCTGCGGGCCGCGCGTGACGATCTCGCCGACCTCGCCGACGTCGGCATCCGTGCCGTCGTCGCGGACGATGCGCACGACCGTCGAGAACACCGGCACGCCGACCGAGAGCGCCCCGGACGCCGCGTCCACCGGGGCGTCGGCCTCACGCGGGACGCCGTGCGAGGGCGAGCTGGTCTCGGTGAGCCCGTAGAAGTTGTGGATGTAGAGCCCGAACTGGTCGGAGAACGCCTTGATCGTCGACGGCGGGATCGGCGCGCCGCCGGAGTACAGGCGGGTCATCGACGCGAGGTCCTCGCGCTGGGCGCCCTCGGCGTTCATCAGCGCGATGAACACGGTGATCGAGCCGATCGAGAACGTCGGCCGGTGCTCGCGGATCGCGTCGAGCACCACGCCGGGCTCGAAGCGGTAGGCGAGCACCAGCGGGATCGGGATCAGCAGGGCGATCGCCATGTGCCCGATGACGCCGGTGATGTGGAACAGCGGCGCGACGCCGAGCACCGAGTCCTCCGGACCGAGCTGGATCCAGTCGCGGTAGGTGCGCGCGTTGAACACCACGTTGCGGTGGGTGTTCATGGCGCCCTTGGGCGGGCCGGTCGTGCCGGAGGTGTAGCCGAGGAACGCGACGTCGTCGAGCCCCAGCTCCACCGGCTCGGGCTTCCGGTCCCCGATCGACGCGAGCACCTCGGTGAGGTCCTCGGTGCCCTCGTGGCGCGTGCGCTCCATGCCCGTGAAGAGCCGCTCGTCGTGCCGGGTCTGGTACTCGAGCGGCGACGTCGTCCAGGCGATGCGCAGCGACGGGATCGTCGGGACGACCTCGGCCGCGACCTGCCCGAACAGGTCCTCCTCGGCGAGCAGCGCGGTGGCCTCGCAGTCGGAGAGCAGCGTCGTCAGCTCGCGGGTCCGGCTCATCGGATTGATCGAGACGACGATGCCGCCGGCCTTCCACGTCCCGATGACGGCGATGAGCACCTGCGGGATGTTCTGCAGGTACGTCGCGAGCCGGTGGCCCTTCTCGAAGCCGCGGTCGGTGAGCGCGACGGCGAACTGGTCGGAGAGGCGGTCGAGCTCGCGCAGCGTCAGCGTGCCGTCGAAGTAGCGGACGATCTCGGTGTCCGGCGAGCGCTCCAGCGCCGCCGAGAACATCGCCAGCGCGCTCGGGTACTCCGGCTCGACGTCGTGGGGGTAGTCGTCGCGGTAGCGCGGCAGCCAGGGCCGTTCGTCGTAGGTCCCCATCAGCGGATCACCACGGGGTTGACGGGCGACCCGGTCGCCTCGTGGATCTTCAGGGGCGCGGCGGTGTAGAGGAAGTCCCACCGGCCGTCGGCGGCGCAGGCGTCGGCCAGGTCGTCGAGCCAGATGATCTCGGCGAGGCTGACGCCGAGGTTGCGCAGCAGCGAGGCGTGCAGCGGCAGCAGCACCCCGGTCTCGGGGTGTGCGGTGACCTCGTTGGCGATGGTGTCCGTGACGAGGTTCGGGATCTCCTTGTCCTGGAACCACTGCACGAGCTCGGGCGAGTAGGTCAGGCCCGGCTCGACGAAGCCCTCGTAGAACTCCTCGGCGGGGGTCGCGTAGAAGTACTTCAGGAACCCGGTGCGCACGAGCAGGATGTCGCGGTTCTCGATGGTCACGCCCTGCGCCGACGCGGCCTCCTGCAGGTCCTCGTGCGTGAACGTCTCGCCCTTGTCGAGCCAGTCCTTGCCGCGGTGGCGCGCCATGTCGATGAGCACGCCGCGGCCGGCGACACCGCGCTCGGCGATGGGCAGGATCGACGCCCAGCTCATGCCGCCACCGTTGGTGGTGTCGGCGTGGCGCCCGTTCCAGAGTGTGTCGTCGTACCAGGCGTGCCCCAGCGCGTCGTACTGCGAGGAGCCCTGCAGGAAGATCTCGGCCTTGTCGTCCGTCGCGCGGATGCCGCCGGGGAAGCTCGGGCCCTCGCCGGACTCGAAGACGTCGTGGTCCCAGACCATCTCGCGCTTGATGCCCTCGCGACCGGGGAAGACCGGGTCGCCGTGGGGGTGGCCCATGGGGCACTGCAGCGTGAAGACCTGGCCGTTCTTCACGCTGGCGACGCCGCGGAGCACCTGGTTCGCGTCGAGGTAGTTCAGGGAGCCGACCTCGTCGTCGTCGCCCCACTTCCCCCAGTTCTGCGGGGGATTCTCGCCCAGCAGTTCCCGCATCGACGGGACGTCGGCCATGAGCTCCTCCTCGAGATCACCGTGACCGGGCCCACGGTGCCCCGTCGCCCGGCAGGCGACAAGGGGCGGTCGGAGCGGTGCGTTCCGTGACCAGGACGGGGGTCCTTCGGAACGCTACGGTTCGGCCATGCGGCCGACGGTCGAGGACCTCGCGGAGATCGAGTGGTTCCGCCGCCTGCCGGGCGACCTCCTCGCGGAGGCCGCCCGTGCCACGTCCGTCGTGACCCTCGCCCGCGACGCCGAGCTCTACCGCTCGGGCGGCGCCGCCGACGCGTTCTTCGTGCTCCTGCGCGGGCGGGTCGGGGCGTGGCGCGGCGACCCGGCGGGGCCCGAGTCGATGCTCTACTTCGTCGCCGAGCGCCGCCACGAGAGCCTGTGCCTGGAGAACGTCGTCGCCGACATCCCCTACTTCGCCACGATGCGCGGGCTGCTCGACGACACCCGCGTGCTGCGCGTGCCGGCGACGCTGCTGCCGACGATGCTGGCCGCCGACCGCGAGCTCGGGATCGCGATCGCCCGCCACATCGCCGAGCGGCTGCAGGCCTTCACGGAGCAGATGACCGACCTCGGATCGCTGCCCGTGGTGCGCCGCGTCGCGAAGTTCCTGCTGGCCAGCCGGCAGCACGGCTCCGACCTCGTCGTCGTCACCCTGCGCCAGGCCGAGGTGGCGAGCCGGCTCGGGGCGGCCCGGCAGTCGGTCAACCAGGCGCTGGCGACGCTCGTGCAGCGCGGGATCATCGAGCCGGTGGGGCGCGGGGTCTACCAGATCCACGACCGGCCGGGGCTGGTCGCGCTGGCCCGCGGCGGGCCCGCGCCCGGGCCTGGATCACGCGCCCGCGGCGTGGTCGGATCAACGGGTGCCCGCGACGCATGAGGTCACCAACCAGGTCCCCGATCTCGTCGGCCACGACGTGGCCGCCGACCCGCCGCTGCTCGAGGCGCTCGAGCGCGAGGGTGCCGGGTGGTACCGCGACGAGCTGCACGCCGTCGGACGGTTGGCCGGCTCGGCGACCGCGCAGGCGTGGGCCGACGCCGCGCACCGCCACGAGCCCCGGCTGCGCACCCACGACCGCGTCGGGCACCGCATCGACGAGGTCGACTACGACCCCGGCTACCAGGAGCTGACCCGCGTCGCCGTCGAGCACGGCTTCGCGGGCGCCGCGTGGGCCGACGACCGGCCGGGCGCCCACGTCGCCCGCGCGGCCGGCTACGTGACGTGGAGCCAGGTCGAGGCGGGCCACGGCTGCCCGATCACGATGACCTACGCCGTCCTGCCCGCCCTGCGCGCCGCGCCCGAGCTGCTCGCGCAGTACGGCCCGGGCCTGACCAGCCGGGTGCACGACCCCGGGCTGCGGGTGCCGACGACCAAGCGCGGGCTGCTCGCCGGCATGGGCATGACCGAGAAGCAGGGCGGCTCCGACGTCCGCACGAACACCACGGTCGCCCGGCCCGACGGCTCCGACGACACCGTCTACCGGCTGACCGGGCACAAGTGGTTCACCAGCGCCCCGATGTGCGACCTGTTCCTCGTGCTCGCCCAGGCACCGGGCGGGCTGACGTGCTTCCTCGTGCCGCGCGTGCTGCCCGACGGCACGCGCAACACGTTCCGCATCCAGCGGCTCAAGGACAAGCTCGGCAACCGGTCGAACGCCTCGTCGGAGCCGGAGTTCGAGGACACCGTGGCCTGGCGGGTCGGCGACGAGGGCCGGGGCGTGCGGACGATCATCGAGATGGTCGCCTGCACCCGCCTCGACACCGCGCTGGGCTCGACGGCCGGCATGCGGGCGGCGGTGTCGCGGGCCGCACACCACGCGCGGTACCGCTCGGCGTTCGGCCGGACGTTGATCGAACAGCCGCTGATGCGCGAGGTGCTCGCCGACCTGGCCTGCGAGTCCGAGGGCGCGGTGGCCCTCGCGATGCGGCTGGCGGGCGCGCAGGACCGCGCGGCCGGCGACCCGCGCGAGGCGGCATTCCGGCGGATCGGCGTGACGCTGGGCAAGTACTGGATCTGCAAGCGCCAGACGGCCGTCGTCGGCGAGGCGCTCGAGTGTCTCGGCGGCAACGGCTACGTCGAGGAGTCCGGCATGCCCCGGCTGTTCCGCGAGGCGCCGCTGAACTCGATCTGGGAGGGCTCGGGCAACGTCAACGCCCTCGACCTGCTGCGCCTGCTGGCCCGCGAGCCCGCGACGCTGGAGGCCTACCGGGAGGAGGTGCTCGGGGTCGACGACCGCGTCGACGCCGGGTTCAAGGACGTCGAGGCCGAGCTGGGCGCCCCCGAGGAGCGCGGTGCGCGGCGCCTCGCCGAGCGGATGGCGGTGCTGCTGACCGGCGCACTGCTGGTCCGCCACGCCCCCTCGGCGGTGGCCGACGCCTACGTCAGCTCGCGGGTGGTCGGGGACCACGGCCACGCGTTCGGCACGCTGCCCCGTGGTACCGACGTCGACGCGCTGCTGGCGCGGCTGCCCGAGACGGAGACGAGCGCCTGATGGACCACCTCATGCCGGGGGTGCGCGCGGCCGAGGTCCAGGGCCGCATCCGCACCCACTACCTCGAGTCCGGGCCGGCCGACGGCGAGCCCGTCGTGTTCGTGCACGGGAACCTCTCGACGGGCCGGTTCTTCGAGCACCTCATGCCCGGCGCGCCCGAGCGCTGGCGCATCCTCGCGCCCGACATGCGCTGCTTCGGGCGCTCCGAGCCCGCCCCGATCGACGCGACGCGCGGGCTCGGTGACTGGGCCGACGACCTCGTCGGGTTCCTCGACGCGCTGGGCATCGACCGCCCTGTCCACCTCGTCGGCTGGTCCACCGCCGGGGCGGCGATCGCGCTCGTGGCGCGCGCCCGGCGCGTGGCGTCGCTGACCTTCCTCGACCCCGTCTCCCCGTACGGGTTCGGCGGGACCTTCCCCGACGGCAGCCCCTGCTGGCCCGATTTCGCGGGCTCGGGCGCCGGCGTGGCGAACCCCGAGTTCGTCCGCCGCCTGCGCGAGGGCGACCGCGGCGAGGACAGCCCGCTCTCGCCCCGCAACGTCATGAACGCGACCTACTGGCGCGCCGGGCACCGCGAGCCCCGCGACCGCGAGGACGTGCTCGTCGACGAGATCCTGCTGACGACGATCTCCGACGACGGCTACCCGGGCGACGCGCAGACCTCGGAGAACTGGCCGGGCAGCGCGCCGGGCACGCGCGGGCTGCTCAACGCGCTGTCCCCGAAGTACTGCGACTGGTCGTGGCTGCCGACGCTCGCCGAGAAGCCGCCGGTGCTCTGGACCCACGGCAGCGACGACGTCGTGGTCGCCGACGGCTCGGCGCTGGAGCTCGGCACCCTCGGCGCGAGCGGGGTGGTGCCCGGCTGGCCCGGCGCCGACGCCTTCCCGCCCCAGCCGATGGTCAGCCAGATCCGCGAGGTGCTCGAGGCCTACCGCGCGGCCGGCGGGCGCGTGGCGATCGAGGAGTTCAGCGGCTCCGGCCACGGCCCGCACGTCGACGCCGCCGAGCAGTGGGCGGCGACCTACTGGGCGTTCGTGGAGTCCGCCCGCAGCGGGTAGGCGGCCAGGAAGACGTCGACGGCGTGGTCGGCGGCGGCCGCGAGGTCGGTGGTCGCCGGCTCCGCCGCCTCGGTGTGGAACATGCCGTGGTCGAGGGGCCGGCCGAGGACGAGGAACGCGAAGTCGTCCGCGGCGCGGGCGGGGTCGGGGATCGCCAGGAGGTCCGCCAGGCCCCCGAACGCCTCGGCGAGCGCGGCCAGCACCCGTCCGGGCGCGCGCTGCCAGTAGGTGGCGGCGAGGTCGGGGAACCGCGTCGCCTCGGCGATGACCAGCCGCCGCAGCGCCAGGACCTGCGGCGACATCACCGCGGCGAGGTAGCGGCGGGCGAGGTCGCGCAGCGCGGGCTCGACGTCGCCGGGCCGCGTGACGTCGGCGAGGGTGCCGGCGAGACCGTCGGCGAAGGCCTCCGCGGTGGCCGTGACGCCGAGGACGATCTCGCGGAACAGGCGCTCCTTGTCGCCGAAGTGGCTGTAGACGGTCTGCTTGGACACGGCCGCCGCCGCCGCGATCTGCTCGGTGCGCGTCGCGGTGTACCCGTGGGCCAGGAACAGCTCGGTGGCGGCACGGACGATCACCGCGCGCTTGCCGGCGGCCTCGTCGCTCCGGGGCGCCGGCCCGGGGCCCACCCGCACGAGGAGTCCGTCGTCCACGGCCCACCACCTCCGATCTGGACGGTACGGTACCAGGATCAGTATCGTGCGGTACTCGCTGCAGTACCGATCAGTCCAGCCGCTCCCGGAGGTCGTCGCCATGTCCGACACGCGTCCCACCGGCCCGTCCGGCAGCCCTCTCGTGGGGCGCGGCGACGCCGACCGGCACGCGGCGATCACGCGCTCGCTGCTCGGGTACGGGGTGCTCGCCGGGCCCTTCTACGTCGTCGTCGGGCTCGCCCAGGCCCTGACCCGCGACGGCTTCGACCTCGCCCGCCATGACCTGAGCCTGCTCGCCGCCGGGCCCTGGGGCTGGATCCAGGTCGCGAACCTGGTGCTCACCGGGCTGATGACGGTCGCGGCGGCGGTCGGGATGAGCCGCGCGCTGCGGTTGCTCGGCGGCGGGCCGGGGTCGGTGTGGGGCCCGCGGCTGGTCGCGGCGTACGGCGTGGGGATGGTCGGTGCCGGGGTCCTCGTCGCCGACCCGATGAACGGCTACCCGCCCGGCACGCCCGACGGCCCGCCCGCGACGGTCAGCGTCGGCGGCGTCGGGCACCTCGTCGTCGGCGGCCTCGGCTTCCTCTGCCTGGTCGCCGGCGCGAGCGCGCTCGGCCGGTGGTACCGGAACGGGCCGCGCGCCGTGCTCTCGTGGGTCACCGGCGCGCTCTTCCTCGTCGCGTTCGCGGGGATCGCGTCGGGCTCGTCGTCGCCGGCGGTCGTGCTCGGGTTCTGGGTCGCGCTGCTGCTGGTGTGGGTCTGGCTCGCGGTGGTCTCGGTCGACCTCTACCGCCGCACCCCGCTGCTGACGCCCGTCGTCAGGTGAAGACCTGGTCCAGGCCCGTCAGCTTCAGCGCCCGGGCGGGCTGGCCACGGGCCCCGCGCAGCACGAAGGTCGCGCCGACCTCGGTCGCACGGCGGTGGGCGCCGAGCAGGACGCGCAGGCCGCAGGAGTCGCAGTAGGTCACCTCGGCGAGGTCGACCACGAGGTCCGCGGGCGGATCGTCCAGCGCCGCGCCGACGGCGTCGTCGAGCCGGCCGTGGCTGTCGTAGTCGAGGTCACCGCCCACCACGACGACGGCCTGGCCACCGGGGCCGTCCGTCCGCTCGGTGCGGATGGTCAGCTCGGGCATCGCGCCACCTCCTCACCCCACCGTGGCGGGCTGGCCTCCGTGGGCCCCGGGAGCGGAGCGGAGGAGTCGGACCGTGCGGGGGGAGTCTGCCAACGCCGCGGCCAGCGCGTCGAGGGCCGCCGCGACCTCGCCGGTCCGCAGGCCGTCGGGGATCGTCACCGTGCCGACCCAGCGCACGAAGCCGTCGAAGAGGCCCGGGTCGTCGACGAACACGGCGGCGGCGAGGAAGTCGACGAGGTGACCGAGGTCGTCCGCGAGCTCGTCGGGGACGGTGCCGACGGGGCCGCCGGCCGTCTCGGGCCGCAGGGCCGCGGCGACGTGGCGCACGAGCTCGGCGCGCCGGGCGTGCAGGACCGCCTGCTCCTCGCGGGCCGGGACGTCGCCGGGGGTGCCGGTCGCCGTCGCGGCCTCGTCGGCGAACCACGGCCCGTCGGGGTCCGCGGCGAGCATGGCGGCGGCCGCCCGGCCGTCGGGCGCCCAGCCGTCGGCGCCCACGGCGCGCGCCCACCGGCCGTCCTCGCCGAACGCGGCCCCGCCGGCGAGCACCGGCGTGCCGGTGGCGTGGCACGCCTCGACCATCCGCCGCGCGGCGGGCAGCCGGGAGGGCAGCGAGCTGGAGATGGCGACGACGTCCGGACCGGCGCGGTGCAGGTGCGTCGCGAGCTGCGCGGCCGGCACCGAGGCGCCGAGGAACTCCACCGCCCAGCCGTGCCGGGCGAGGACCTCGGCCAGCAGCCGCGCGGGCAGCCCGTGCCACTCGCCGTCGAGGCAGGCCACCGCGACCTTCCCGAGCGCGCTGGACGCGGGCGCCGGGGCGCGTTGGGCGACCGCCGCGACGACCCGCTCGCTGATGTGGGTCGCGACGTGCTCCTGCACGACGGTCCACTCCCCCGCCGCCCAGAGGTCGCCGACCTCGCGCTGCGCGCCGGCGACGACGTCGAGCAGCACCGTCTCGGCGTCGACGCCCGCGTCGAGGGCCCCGAGCGCCACCGCGACCGCGCCGGGCTCGTCGGACGCGGCGAGCCGCTCGAGGTAGGCCGCGCGCAGGGCGACGGGATCGGTGGGCGGGGACGTGGTGGTCACCCCTCACTCCTTCGGCGGCACACCGGCCGCGTGCGGGGGTGCCTGGACGGCGAGCATCGCGATGTCGTCGTGGTCGTGGCCGTCGAGCCAGGACACGACGGTCTGCTCGAGGTGCTCGCACAGCACAGCGGCGGGAGTACCCGCGCAGCGCGGGAGGGTCTCGGCGAGGCGCTCCTCGCCGAAGAAGTCGCCGGCGCCGCGGGCCTCGACGACACCGTCGCTGTAGAGCAGGCAGGTGTCGCCGGGCCCGAGCAGCACCTCGGCCTCGCCGAACCGGGCCTCGCGCAGGCCGCCGACGAGCATCCCGGACACCGGCACCGCCTCGACCTCCCCGCTCGCGCGCAGCACCAGCGGCGGCGGGTGCCCGCCCGTGGCCAGGCGCAGCACGACCGTGCCGTCGCCCAGGGGGCGGGCGTCGCCGAGCACCATCGTCGCGAACCGCGGGCTCTCGGCGCGGGTGGCGACGGCGTCGAGCAGGGCGGTGTTGAGCAGCGGGAGCAGGCGACCGGGACGGTCCTCGAGCAGCCGCAGCGCGTGCCAGGACTGCCGCACCCGCCCGGAGAGCACCGCGGCCTCGATGCCCTTGCCGCACACGTCGCCGAGCAGGAAGGCGGACCGCTCGGAGCCGTCGACCACCTCGTAGAAGTCGCCCCCGACCCGCATCGTCTCGCGCGCCGGGCGGTAGGCCGCGCCCCACGCGATGCCGGGGGTGGCGGGCAGGCGCGACGCGGCGAGGCTCTCCTGGAGCACGGCGCCGAGGTGGGCCTGCTCCTCGTGCAGCGCGGCCGCGGCCAGGGCGGCGCCGGCGCGGGCGACGTAGGAGGTGAGCACGTCCTCCTCGGCGACGGCGAGCGCGTCGCCGGTGTCCGGGCCGGCGCTGCGGGGCCCGGCGAGCACGACGAGGGCGTCGACCACCCCGGTGGTGGGCACCGCGAGCGCGCGCACTCCCCCGGCGGGCGCCTCCAGCCCGGTCAGCGTCGCCAGGTCGCCGGCGAGGAACGGGTCGCCGGTGCCGGCGCCCTCGCCGGTCAGCGCGGCGGCGAGGCGGGGGACGCGGGCGAGGTCGGTGGCCTCCGCGTGCCCGAGGCGCGGGCGACCGCCACCGAGCTCAGCGCACGCCCAGGTGAGGGTGTCGTCGTGGCGCACGACGAGCGTGACGCCCGCGGCCAGGCGCGGGACGGCGAGCGCGACGACGCGGCGGGCGGTGCGGTCGAGGTGCAGCACGCCGTGCAGCGCGCGCCCGGCCTCGGCGAGGAACGCGGCGCGCTCCTGGGCGGCGAGCAGCGTGTCGGTGCGGGCGTGCTCGCCGGTGACGTCGCGCAGATACCAGGTGGTGTCGCCGTCCCGGGGCTCCGGCGGCGGGGGCGGGGCGGGGCCGAGGACCGGGCCGCGCCGTCCGCGCAGGTGGCGCTCGCCCTCGGGGTGCACGACGACGGTCTCGAAGCTCGCGGGCGCATCCCGGTCGTGGACCGCGCGCGCGAGGACCTCGCAGCGGGCGACGTCGACGACCTCGCCGACGCGCAGCGCGGGCAGCAGCGCGCGGGCGGCGGGGTTGGCGGCGCGCACGACACCGGCGCGGTCGCAGACGACGACGCCCTCCTCGAGGCCGTCGAGCAGGCCCGGCCCGCCGTCGGGCGGCGGGGCCGCGAGCCCGGGCGCGGGGGTCGTCGCGGGGGCGCGCGCCGCAGCGGCCTCGGCGGCCTCGCGCGTCGGGGCGCCGTGGCGTCCCTCCATGCCGCCCCCTCCCGGTTCGACGGTCCGGATCACCGTAGTGGACCGGTGACCGGGACACCGGGACCTGCGGGCGACCGGACGGTGAGCCGTCGGTGACCGCGGACGAGCGGTGGGTGACGACGGGCGGCCGGGCGGGTGTCACCCGGTCGGTGCCCATGGCGACCGGTCCCGCGGGGGTGCGCCCGCGACGACCGGTGTGATGCGGGCCCTCGCCGTGGGTACCGGCCCGCCATGAGCATCAGCCTCGAGCAGGCCCAGAGCATCGTGTCCGCCGCGCTCGCGCACGCCCGCGCGCAGGGGTTCAAGCCGCTCACGGTGGCGGTGCTCGACCCGGGCGGCGCGGTCGTGGCGCTGGGCCGTGAGGACGGGTCGGGCTTCCTGCGCCCCGACGTCGCCACCGCCAAGGCCTACGGCGTGCTCGGTCTGGGGATGGACAGCCGGGCCATCGCGGCGCGCGCCGCCGACTCGGCGGAGTTCTTCACCTCGGTCGCGGCGCTGACCGGCGGCAAGGTGTTCTCCGTGCCCGGCGGGGTGTTCATCCACGACGACGCCGGCACCCTGCTCGGCGCGGCGGGCGCCAGCGGGGACGCCTCGCTCGCCGACGAGGAGGCCGTCGTCGCCGGCATCCGGGCCGCCGGCCTCACCCCCCGCACGGGTGCCTGACGGCATGTGAGCAGAAAGAAGTGCCTGAGCACTTCTTTCTGCTCACCTGCGCGAAGCGCACCTGGGCCGACCGTCGCAACGCGGTGCGGCCGTCCGGATGGATTCTCGCTGCTCCTGCACGGGTCGTCCGGCGGACCGGGCACAGTGCGTCCCGACCGGAGGAGGTGGGGCGGGCCGTGACTGGCGGCGGTCTCCATCGCGGGCGCGTCACGGGCGGCCCCCACACCGGCGCGCACTGGTGGGGCGGTCGCGGCCCGGCCGGCGGTGGCTCGCACGCGGCACCCGGGGCCCGCCGGCGCCTGCGGGTGCTCCTGCTCCTGCTCGGCCTCCTCGCCCTGGGCGGCGTCGCCGTCGCCGTCGCGGTGACCGGCACGTCCGACCCGCCGCCGGCGCCCGCGGCCTCGCCGGCCCCGGACGGACCCGCCGTCCCGGCCGCGCCGGCCCTGCCCGCCGCCTCCGGCACGCCCGCGACGTCCGCCGCCGTCGTTCCCGACGCCGACGCCCTGCAGGACACGATCGACGACGTCCTCGCCGCCACGCCGCTGCGCTTCCCGCCGGACAGCGCCAGGCCCGCGGACGGCGCCGACGAGGCCGTCGAGCGCCTGGCCGGGGCGCTGCGCGCGGCCCCCGGGCCACCGGTCACCATTGAGGGCCACACCGCCCCCACCGGCGAGGACACCGACGACGCCGAGGACCTCTCGCAGCGGCGCGCCGACGAGATCGTGCGCCGGCTGCAGGCGGCCGGGGTCCCCGCCGGCAGCCTCACCGCCGTCGGCGTCGGGTCGGAGCGGCCCCGGGACTCGCTCGCCGCGAGCCGCCGGGTCGAGGTCCGCGTGACCGACTAGGTCGGGATGATCCCCGCCCGCGCCCGGTAGCCGTCGACGAACTCCAGGAGCTCCTGGCCCCGCGGCCGCCGCCCGGCGACGACGTCGCAGGTCCCGGTCTTGGTGTCCATGATGTGGACGTTCGGGTCCAGCGAGATGCCGATGATCTCGTTGGCGGCGTCGCCGGTGACCAGCCCGTTCGGTCCCCAGTGCCACGGCAGCCCGACCTGGTGCACGAGCTCGCCGTCGATGCGCAGCGGCTTCATCCGCTCGGTGACGACGACCCGCGCCTCGATCGCCGACCGCGCCGTCACGATCGTCGCCCAGCCTGTGTGCTCCAGGCCCCGCTCGGCGGCCAGCGCCGGAGAGACCTCGACGAACATCTCCGGCGCGAGCTCGGCGAGGTACGGCGTCCACCGGCTCATCCCGCCGGCCGTGTGGTGCTCGGCGATGCGGAACGTCGTGAACGCGAACGGGAACACCTCGGAGCCCGGCTGGTGGTCCGACGGGTTGTAGAGGTTGTCGGGCCGCTCGAACCGCTCCCGGGCCGGGTTCGACCGGGTCTTCGGGTGCAGCGTGTTGCGGCTCGGCGCCTCCTCCGGCTCGTAGTGCACCGGCATCGGCCCGTCGGCCAGGCCCGTGGGCACGTAGAGCCAGATGCGGCCGTCGGCCTGCATGATGAACGGCTCGTCCCCGCCGATGGCGTCCTGCGCCTCGGCACCGGGCGGCGGCTCGTAGGACGGCGGCTTGTGGGGCTCGAAGTCCGGGACGTCGTGCCCGGTCCAGGACCGCGTCTCCTCGTCCCACCAGACGTAGGCCTTGCGCTCGCTCCACGGCTTGCCCTCGGGGTCGGCCGAGGCGCGGTTGTAGAGCACGCGCCGGTTCATCGGCCACGCCCAGCCCCACTCCAGCGCGGCGATGCTCTCGCCGCCGCCGGGCTTCCGTCGCGCCGCCTGGTTGACCCCGTCGGCGTAGACGCCGGAGTAGATCCAGCACCCGCACGCGGTCGACCCGTCGTCCTTGAGCGCCGTGTATCCCGACACCGGGTCGCCGTGCGCGTCGACCCCGCTGATCTCCTTGAGGATCTCCTCGGCGTCGGGGTCGCCGTGCACGCCCTCGGTCGGGTAGTCCCACGTCAGCGCCTTGATCGGGAAGTCGCGGGACAGCCCGGAGTCCTGCAGGCGCTCCCGAATCCGCCGGCCCAGCTCCCAGACGAACCACAGGTCGCTGCGCGCGTCGCCGGGCGGCTCGACGGCCTTGTGCCGCCACTGCAGCAGCCGCTGGGTGTTGGTGAACGAGCCGGCCTTCTCGACGTGCGTCGCGGCCGGCAGCAGGAAGACCTCGGTGTCGATGTCCTCGGTGCGCATCTCGCCGGTCTCGATCTCCGGCCCGTCCCTCCAGAACGTGGCTGTCTCGATCTCCTGCAGGTCCCGCACGACGAGCCACTTCAGCGCCGCGAGGCCCTGGCGTTGCTGCTTGGAGTTCGTCGTCCCGACCGCCGGGTTCTCGCCGAGGACGAAGTAGCCCTCGCAGTTCCCGTCGATCATGTTGAGGACGGTCGTGAACGTCGAGTGGTCGCCGGTGATCCGCGGCATCCAGCCGAAGCCGAAGTCGTTCTCCGTGGTCGCCGCGTCGCCGTACCAGGCCTTGAGCAGGCTGACCATGTAGGCGGGCATGTTGCCCCAGAAGCCCTTGGCCGCGGCGTCGGCCTCGAGGAAGTCCGACAGCTCCATCTTCTTGTGGGCGTGCGGCATCGGGATGTACCCGGGCAGCAGGTCGTAGAGCGTCGGGATGTCGGTCGAGCCCTGGATCGTCGCGTGCCCGCGCAGGGCCATGATCCCGCCGCCGGGCCGGCCGACGTTGCCGAGCAGGCCCTGGAGGATCGACGCCGCGCGGATGTACTGCACGCCGACGGTGTGCTGGGTCCAGCCCACCGAGTAGACCCACATCGTCGTGCGCTCGCGCCCGGAGTTCGCGCAGATCGCCTCGGCGACCTGCCGGAACTGCCCGGCGCTCATGCCGCAGACCCGCGAGACCATCTCGGGCGTGTAGCGCGCGAAGTGCCGCTTGAGCACCTGATAGACGCAGCGCGGGTGCTGCAGCGTCTCGTCGCGGACCGGCTCGCCGGTGAAGTTCGCCCCGCCCGAGCCCGCACCTTCGGACTGGCCGAGCAGGTGGGTCAGGCGGTTCGACTCGCGGCGCTGCTCGGGCTGGTGCTCGTCGGAGTCCCACTGGTCGCGGTCGCCGGACGCGGCGGCCACGTCGGCACCCTCGTACTGCCAGGTCGAGGTGTCGTACGACCGCGACTCCGGGTCCCAGCCGGAGAACAGGCCGTCGTCGTCACCGGCGTCGACGAACTCCTCGCGCACGAGCATCGGCGCGTTGGTGTACGCGACGACGTACTCGCGGAAGTCTCGCTCGTTCTCCAGCACGTGGTTGATCAGCCCGCCGAGGAACGCGATGTCCGTGCCCGGTCGGATCGGGACGTGCGTGTCCGCCACGGCGCTGGTGCGCGTGAACCGCGGGTCGACGTGGATGATCTGCGCGCCCCGGGCCTTGGCCTCCATGACCCACTGGAAGCCGACCGGGTGCGCCTCGGCCATGTTCGAGCCCTCGAGCACGACGCAGTCGGCCTGCGCGATGTCCTGCTGGGTGTTGGTGGCGCCGCCGCGCCCGAAGCTGGTCCCCAGACCGGGGACGGTGGAGCTGTGTCAAATGCGCGCCTGGTTCTCCACCTGGACGGCGCCGAGCGCGGTGTAGAGCTTCTTGAGGAGGTAGTTCTCCTCGTTGTCCAGGGTGGCGCCGCCGAGGTGGGCGATGCCCAGCGTGCGGTTGAGGACGCGGCCCTCGTCGTCGGTGTCCTGCCACGTCCGGGACCGGGTGTCGACGACGCGGTCGGCGATCATGTCCATCGCCGTGTCGAGGTCGAGGTCCTCCCAGTCGGTGCCGCCGGGCCGGCGGTAGCGCACGCGCGTCACGCGGGACGGCGAGGTCACCAGGCTCAGGCTCGACGAGCCGCGCGGGCAGAGCCGGCCGCGGCTGATCGGTGAGTCCGGGTCGCCCTCGATGTGGGTGATGCGCCCGTGCTGCGAGTACACGCGCTGCCCGCAGCCGACGGCGCAGAAGGGGCAGACCGAGCGGGTCACGGTGTCGGCGTCGGCGGTGCGCGGATGCCACTCGGTGTCGGCGCTGTTCGACTCGACCGCGGCGCCGCGACCCAGGGGGTCGGGCCCGGTCAGCTGGCGGACCAGGGGCCACGAGCGGACGAGGTCCGCGGCACGGCGGGGCAGGCTCACGGCGAGCGCCTCCGGGGATCCGGGTGGTGGTGGGCGCCCGGCTGCCGAGGGTGAACCGAGTGCGAGAACGGTGTCACCGGCAGGAGGAGCGCGCAAACGGGAGCGCGGGTGCGTCGCAGGTTTGTCGGGACCCCGGATCACCCACCTCTGACGTCACGTCCGCCCGAGCCGCCATCCCCACACCCGGAGGATCCCGAATGAGCCAGGACACGAGCGACCAGGACACCCAGCAGCAGGACCAGCAGGACCCCGACGCCGGCCACGAGGGTGAGTCGATCACCATCTCGCTCGGCAACCAGGAGATCGTGCTGCGCCAGCGCTACGAGCTGCTCAGCATCATCAACGACATCGGGATCTTCCTCTTCTTCACGGTCGGCAGCGTCGCCTTCTACTGGCACGAGCTGTTCAACGTCGGCGTGACGCTGTTCGTCATCGGCAGCGTGCAGCTCGGCTTCCGCCCGTTGATCCGGCTCTTCCGGCGCATCCAGCTGCGCAGCCTCACCAAGGGCATGCCGCACGAGGTGGCCCGGGACTTCTGACGACCGGTGCGCGGCGCACCGCATCGGGTATCCGTCGGGCCCGAGTTGACCGACCAGCCCGGAGGACACCAGAGAGGATCCGTGGAGGGCAGCCATGGCCACCGGAGAGACCGGTTTCGACGACGTCACCTTCGACCTCGTGTCGGTGCAGTACCACGCGTTGAAGGCCGGACACGACTACGGCCAGTACGTCCGCGACGCGGAGAACGCCGGCCTGGACGAGGTCGCCGAGTTCTTCCGCACCGTGATGAGCCAGGACTCGGAGCGCGCGCACCAGTGCCACCGGTACCTGGCGCAGCTCACGTCGAAGTCCGGCTGACCCCCCTCACGTGCGCGGAATTCGCGGCCCTGGCCGCGAATTCCGCGCACGTGACGCTCAGCGGCGGGGCGTCTCGTCGTCGAGCTCGTGGTGCCGGACGGCGGCGCCGCGGTCGAGCGTGGTCAGCATCCGCTGCCACCACGGCTGCTCGGGCAGCGTGTGCCCGGGCTCGGGCGGCTCGTCGCCCGGCGCCGGGAGCAGGCGGTCGACGAGCGCCAGCGCCCGCTTGGTCAGCCCCGGCGCGATCCCGTGCACGCGCAGGCCCACCTTCGCCGCCGGCGTCAGCACGACCTCGGGCCGCCCGGCGAGCCCGCCCGCGACGATCCGCCGGGCCGCGGCGCCGGCGTCCATCGACAACAAGGGCAGCGACGCCAGCGTCGTGAACCACCGCAGCTCGCGCTCGCGGTCGCCGCCGACCAGCGCGTTGCGCGTCGACCCGGTGCGCATGAGCCCGGGCACCACGGTCGTGACGCTGATCCCGTCGCGGCCGGCCTCGGTGCGCAGCGACTCGGCGAACCCGACGGTCGCGAACTTCGCCGCCGTGTAGGGCAGCAGGCGCGGCGTGGGGATCTTCCCGCCGATCGAGCTGATGACGATGACCCGTCCCCCGCCGCGGCGGCGCATGACGTCGACCGCCGCCATCACCGGGTACACGGCGCTCCAGAAGATCGCGTCGTGGGCGTCGGCGACGTCCTGCGCGGTCAGCGCGCGCACCGGCGCGACCTGGATGATCCCGGCGTTGGCGACGACGACGTCGAGGCGCCCGAGCTGCGTGACCGCGGTCTCGACGACGGGCTCGGCCGACGGCCGCGACGCCAGGTCGGCGGGCAGCGTGAGCACCGTCGCCCCGGTGGCCTCGAGGTCGCCGCGGGCCGCCTCCAGCCCGTCGGCGGAGCGGGCCACGACGGCCAGGTCGTGGCCGCGCCGTCCCAGCTCCTGCGCGATGAGGAACCCCAGCCCCCGGCTCGCGCCGAGCACGAGCGCCACGGGACGGTCCCGCCCACCGTGGTCTGCCGCGGACGGGGGGCCGTCGTGCGACGGGCCGCCGTCCTCGCGTGTCGTGGTGCGTTCGTCGAGCACGACCCCTCCCGTGCGGACGATCTCCGGGCACCGGCGCCCTGCGCGTCCGCCAGCCGCGGGCACCGCCGACAGGCCCGCGGGCTACCCGCGCGGCCGGCGTCGCTACCGGGACGCGGCCCACCACCCGACCGTCGCGCCGTGACCCGACGCCGACCGGGCACGTCGCGGTTTCGCGACGGCGTCACCCGACCACCCTCGACCATCGGGTTGAGCGCGCCAGCCCTTTCCCCGGCGGGAGACACCGCCATCCCCGGCGTGTGGCACCGCGGCGAGCGCCGCGGTCGACGCCGCGCGCCCCCATCCGGCAAGGGAGCCTCCATGAGCACGCGCAACACCGTCCTCCACGCCCTGCACGACGTCGGCCTCGCCGCCTGGTTCGGCGGCTCGCTGTTCGGCCTCGCGGGTCTCAACGCGGCGGCCGAGGAGGCCGGCGACCGGCGCACCGCCGACCGCGTGTCCAGCATCGGCTGGGCCAAGTGGAGCCCGGTGAACGTCGCCGCCATCGCCGCCCACACCATCGGCGGCGCGGGCCTGCTGGCCGAGAACCGCAAGCGCGCCCTCGCCCAGAAGGGCCACACCGGCACGGTCAACGCCAAGCTCGCGCTGACCATCGCCGCGATCGCCGCGTCCGGCTACACCCGCCTCGTCGGCAAGAAGGTCGAGGACGCGGTGATCCACCAGGCGTCCGGCGTGTCGTCGTCGACCACCTCGACCCTGTCCGACGCCACCACCAAGCAGGGCGGCGACAGCGGCGTGGGCGAGGCCGCCCGCGAGGCCGACAAGCGCATCGGGCAGGCCGCGAGCAACGTCGCCGAGCAGCTGCCGGCCGACGTCGCGAGCGCCAACCGCCAGCTGCACGCCCTGCAGTACGCGATCCCGGTGCTCACCGGCGCGATCGTCGTGCTCTCCGCCCAGGCCAGCGAGCAGCAGCGGCCGGGTGACCAGGTCAAGGGCATCGCCCGCCGCGCCGGCTCGGCCGTGCAGTCGATCGCCTCGGCCGCGGCGGCCTGAGCCACCGCAGCGACCTCACCGGCCGGTACCGCCTCGCGCGGTGCCGGCCGGTGGTGTGTCCGGTGTGTTCCGAGCCGGCCCCGATCAGCCGGGGCGCACCACGGCCTTGATGGCGTCGGGGTCGCGGCGGGCGGCGAGCAGCGCGTCCTCGGCACCGTCGAGGTCGTGGTGCGAGGTCACCATGTCGTCGAGCCGCACCGCCCCGGACGCCGCGAGCGCGATCGCCGCCGGGTAGACGTGGGCGTAGCGGAACGTCCCCTTGACCACCAGCTCGCGCGACTGCACGACGTCCAGCGGCAGCGTCACCTGCTCCCCCGTGCCGACGAGCACGGCGGTCGCGGCGGGCGCCGTGGCCGCGATCGCGAGGTCCACCGCGGCCTGCACGCCCGTGCACTCGAGCACGACGTCGACGGGCTCGAGCCCCGGGTCGCCGGCGGCCGGGTCGACCACCGCGTCGGCGCCGAACTCGAGGGCCTTGGCCCGCCGCCGCTCGACGGGGTCGGAGACCGCGACGTGCGCGGCCCCGCGCGCCTTGGCGACCTGCAGGCAGAGCAGCCCGACCGGCCCGGCGCCGCTGACGAACACGCGGGCGTCCGGCCCGGTCTCGGCCTTGCCCGCGGCGTGCACCGCGACGGCCAGCGGCTCGATCATCGCCGCGGCGTCGTCGGACAGGGCGTCGGGCACGGGGTGGGCGCGGGTCGCGGGCACCACGACGTACTGCGCGAACGACCCCTCGATCGGCGGGGTCGCGAAGAACGCGATCCACGGGCAGAGGTGGTAGCGCCCGCGGACGCACTGCGTGCAGCGACCGCAGTTGCGCTGGGGCTCGACGGCGACGCGCGTCCCGACCGCCGGCGCCTCGACGCCCTCGCCGAGCGTGCTGACCACGCCCGAGGTCTCGTGCCCGAGCACGAGCGGGGCGTGCATGACGAAGCCGCCGATGCGCCCGTGGTCGTAGTAGTGCACGTCGGAACCGCAGACGCTCACGGCCCGCACCGCGACCTGCACCTCCCCCGGGCCGGGCTCGGGCACCGGGCGGGTCTCGACGGTCATGTGCTCGGGCTCCTGGAGCACGGCCACGCGCTGCTCGGCGGTCATGGGCCCGGAGTACCCGCTCAGTCGACGGCGGCCCGGACCTTCCGCGACGGCGAGAAGACGCGCAGGTCGAGCATCCCGGGCGGCTCGGCGACCCCGGGCCCACCCGCGTCGACCCACGCGACGACCTCGTCCTCGGTGTCCGCGTCGAGGACCCCGAACAGCCACACCGGCCGCGCACCCGCGGCCCGTCCGGCCCGCGACGGGGACACGACCACGACGTTGGAGTAGGCGCAGGCGTCGAGGCAGTCGGTGACCCGCACGCGCGCGCCCGTCGCCCGGAACCGGGCGAGCTGGGCACGGTGGTCGACCTCGGGGTGCTTGCGCGCGGTGCCGCAGCAGCAGCCGCGGCAGACGGTGAGGGAGGGGCCGCTGGTCATCACCCGCGACGGTACGTCAGCCGACGATCACCGCCAGGTCGACGTGAGGCACGCCAGGCGCCCCCCCGCGGTGCCCGCCTGTCCGGGCGCGGTCGCCGTCATCTCCTTCTCGTGCACGACCACCGACGCCGGGGCCCGCTCCGGGAACCCGAACGGCACGGTGGCGGTCGCCGTGCCCGCCCCGGTCGCGTCGGTGCGCAGGTCCAGCCACACCTCGTTCTGCGGGTTGGCGTAGGCGGGGTCGGACGACGGCGCCTGCGGCGTGGCGGCCGGGTCGACCCGGTTCTGGAAGTGCGGCCCGGCGTCGGCGCCGGTGGGCCCGCACGGGCGGACGTGGGCGTGCACCGCGTAGCCGCGGTCCGGGCGCATCCCCGCGACCCGGAACGTCGCCGTCGTGGAGCCCTCGCCCGGCACGACCTCGAGCGCGAGCCGCGCGCCCGCCGGCGCCGCGTCCGGGGTGTAGGTCACGGCGGGACCGCCCTGGGCGGCCGGGGCGAGGACGCCCTCGGTGACGAGCGGGGCGGCCGCCGCGGAGGACGAGCAGCTCGCCACGAGCGCGGCACCCGCGAGGAGCAGGGCGATGTGGGCGGAACGGCGCAGCACGGGACGATCCTGACAGGAGTCGGCGCACCCGGCGTCACCGGCCACTCACCCGGCGTGTCACCGCCGCGGTCGACGCCTCGGATCGGGCCGTCCCGGCGGTTACCGTGGAGCCGGCTCCGGGCCGGGTCCGACGACGAAGGGGACGCCGATGACCACCACCTCCGTGACGCCGACCGCTCCCGTCGTGCGTGCGCTGGTCGCGGCCCTGCCCGCGGGGCGCGTCATCGAGGACCCCGACGTCCTCACGAGCTACGCCCACGACGACGCCGAGTGGGCCCCGCACGCGCTGCCGGCGGCCGTCGTGCGCCCGCGCACCGCCGAGGAGTGCCGGGACGTCGTGCTGGCGTGCCTGGAGCACCGCGCGCCGGTGGTGCCGCGCGGTGCGGGCACCGGGCTCTCCGGCGGCGCCAACGCCAGCGAGGGCGCGGTGGTGCTCTCGACCGAGCACATGACCGGGATCGTCGAGATCGACGGCGCCGAGCGGCTCGCGGTCGTGCAGCCCGGCGTCGTCAACGACGACCTGCGCGCGGCCTGCGCCGACCAGGGCCTCTGGTACCCGCCGGACCCGGCGAGCTCGCCCTGGTCGACGATCGGCGGCAACGTCGCCACGAACGCCGGCGGCGTGTGCTGCGTGAAGTACGGCGTCACCCGCGACTACGTGCTCGGGATGCAGGTGGTCAACGGGCTCGGCGAGCTGGTGCGCCTGGGGCGGCGGACCGCCAAGGGCGTCGCGGGGCTCGACCTCGCGGGGCTGATGGTCGGGTCGGAGGGCACGCTCGGGGTGATCACCGAGATCACCGTGAAGCTGCGGCCCGCCCGCGCGCCCGAGCACACCGTCGCCGGCTACTTCGACTCGGTCGTCGACGCCGGGCGCGCCGTCGCGGCGATCACGGCGGCCGGGCTGACGCCGTCGGCGCTGGAGCTCGTCGACCGCACCTGCCTCGAGGCCGTCGACGCCTGGAAGAACATGGGCCTCGCCGCCGAGGCCGACGTCGTGCTCCTCGGCCGCTCCGACGCCCCGGGCGCGGCGGGCGACGCGGAGGCGGCCGAGATGCTGCGCCACTTCGAGGCCACCGGCGCCACGTTCGCCGCGCAGGCCGCGGACGCCGAGGAGGCCGAGGCGCTCTTCGCCGCGCGCCGGCTGGCCTACCCCGCGCTCGAGCGGCTCGGGCCGGTGCTCACCGAGGACGTCTGCGTGCCCCGGGCCGCCGTGCCCGAGATGCTCGTCCGCATCCAGGAGATCGGGCGCCGCCACGACACGACGATCGCCAACGTCGCCCACGCCGGCGACGGCAACCTGCACCCGCTGCTCATCACCCCGGTCGGCGACGAGCCGGCCCGGCAGCGCGCGCAGGCGGCGTTCGAGGAGATCCTCACCGACGCCCTCGCGCTCGGCGGCACGGTCACCGGGGAGCACGGCATCGGGCTGCTCAAGCGCCACGGGCTGCAGCGCGAGCAGGCCCCGGAGGCGCTCGCCATGCAGCACGCCGTCAAGGCCGCTCTCGACCCGCACGGGATCCTCAACCCGGGCAAGGGCATCTGAGCCGTTTCCGGGGGACGGCCCCCGGGAAGTCCGCGCCGTGACCGACGTCCCGGCCCCCGACGCGTACGACGACCACGGCGGCTCGGTCCGCCACGAGACCGGCGAGGACGCCCCCGGCCCCGACCGCCGCGGCGACCTCGACGAGGCCACCGTCGAGGCGCTGGGCAAGCTGAGCGAGGGCATGGAGTTCGTCGAGCGCGCCCGCGGGCACCTCTACGCGTTCCACCAGCTCTCGGGCACCGCCGACCTCACCATCGGCGCCGCCGTCGACGCCTTCCGCGAGGCCGGGCACGACGCCGTCGCCGACGCGATCGAGACCGAACTCGTGGGGCGGGACCTCCTCGAGGGACGCTGGAGCTTCCAGATCGTCGAGGAGTACGACGACACCTACTGGTCGGTGGTCCGCGCCCACGAGCGCCGCGCCCGCGAACAGCTCGCGGGCGGGCGGCGGCACGTGTTCGAGGCGGCGATGAAGGAGTCGCGCCGGACCCACGGGCGGCGCCACCACGAGGCGCGGCCGGGCGACGAGACCCGCTGAGGTCAGGAGCCGCCGGACGGGGTGTCGGCGTCGGCCGTCGCCTCGGAGGTCGTGTCGCTGGTCGTGTCGCTGGTCGTGCTGCTCGTCGTGTCCGGCGTGGCGGCGCCGCGGCACGCGCCCCACACACCGCGCTCGGCGAGGCGGGCGCGGTCCTGGGCCGCGCGGACCGGCGGCATGGCGGCCGGGTCGGCGCCCGCCGGGTAGGCGCGGGCGATGCCGGCCTCGGCGGCGAGCACCGCGTAGTCGCCGCCGTCGAGGGTGACCGTGGCGAGGCGGCGGTCGAAGCGGTCGGTCGCGGGCCCGCCGACGAGCCGGACCGCGCGGCGGTCGAGGACCCGCGAGGCGAAGGCCGTCGCCTGCGCGCCGTAGCACGTGCCGGGCGGCTGCACGCCGAGCGCGCGCACCCGCACCACCGCGCCGCCGTCGGGCAGGCGCACGTCCACGGTGACCGCGTCGACCACCCGCTCCACGACGACCCGCTCCCCGTCGGTGGCGGCACCGACCCCGGCGAGGGCGGCCGCGGGGTCCGCCGGCGGGACGGGCCCCGCGGCCACCGGAGCGGCGCCCGGCGAGCCCGGGGCGGTCGCCAGCGTCACCACGGCGGCCGCCGCGCAGACGGCGACGGCGACGCCGAGGAGGAGGCGGGCGAGCGCGACGCGGGACACGCGCTCATGGTGACTGATCGTGATGGGTAGTCGACGTTCGGTCACCGGGGGCGTCGGTCACCCGATCAGGTCGCGACCACCGGCAGCCGGCGCGTGCCGAGCACACGACCCGTGTACGGCCGCTGCTCCCCCTCGCTCACGGACAGCCCAGCGTAGCGAGCGGTCATCTCCTCGAGCGCCACGCGCGCCTCGAGGCGGGCGAGCGGCGCGCCGAGGCAGAAGTGGATGCCGTGACCGAACGCGGTCTGGGCGCCGCCGCCGATGCCGGGGCGGGTGGGGTCGAAGCGCTCGGGGTCCGGGTGCGCGTCCGGGTCGTGGGTGGCCGAGAGCAGCCACGGCATGACGATCGAGCGCGCCGGCACGACTGTCCCCGCGATCTCCACGTCGCGCGTGGTGGCGCGCGCGGTCATCGGGAACGGCGGGCGCAGCCGCAGGACCTCCTCGATCGTCGCCGGGATCGTCGACGGGTCCGCCCGCAGTGCCGCCCACGCGCCGGGGTGCGCGTCGAGCACCCGCACCGCGTTGCCCAGCAGCAGCGTGGTCGTGATGTGGCCGGCGAAGAGCAGCAGCATCGAGAAGTTGGCGGCCTCCTCGTCGTCGAGGACCCGGCCGTCGACCTCCGTCGTGACCAGCGCGGACACGAGGTCGTCGGTGGGCTCGGCGCGCCGGGTGCGACACCAGTCGCCGAGGTAGCCGGTGATCTCGCCCATCGCGTCGCGGACGCGGGGGTCGTTGATCGCCTCCTTCGGGTCGTCGACCTGCATCGAGAACAGGCCGTCGGCCCAGGCCCGGAACCGGTCGCGGTCCGCGGCGGGCAGCCCGAGCATCTCGGCGATGACCGTGACGGGCAGCGGGAAGGCCAGGGCGTCGACGAGGTCGAAGGTGGCCGGGGCGTCGGGGAGCATCTCGCGGGTCAGCTCGCGGATCCGCGGCTCGAGCCCGGCCACGCGCCTCGGGGTGAACGACCGGCTGACGAGGTGGCGCAGCGCCCCGTGCTCCGGCGGGTCGAGACGCGTCAGCATGCCCTTGCTCATCTGCTGGGCCTGCGGCATGACCGCCGAGAAGTCGGAGCTGAACGTGGCCGTGTCGCGCAGCACGCGCTCGACGTCGGCGGCGCGGGTGACGTGGTGCATGCCGTAGCGGTCGCGCCAGACGGGAGCCTCGGCGCGCAGCCGGGCGAGCCAGTCGAGGACGGCGGGCAGGTCGGCGATGTCGGGGGGCAGGTCGCGATCGGTCCGTGACGGGCCGGTGGTGGTCATGGCTCCTCCGGGAGGGCCGCGGTGAGGTGATCGACGGTGCGCTCGTAGAGCGCGGCGAGCCCGGGGGCCGCCGCCGCGAGGGCGGCCGGGTCGGGCTCGCCGGGCGGGGTGAAGCCCGCCCGGACGACGGCGGCGAGGGCGTCGGCCCGGGCCGTCACGTCCATCCCGGCGCCGGCCGGGACGAGGTGGTCGAGGAAGAAGCCGATGCTCGCGGCGCTCAGCCGGTAGGGCAGGTCGGGCGTCGTGGCCGGGTCGTCGGCGAGCAGGCCGTGCCGGTGGAGCAGCGCGAGGTGCGCGCGGGAGAACTCCGACTTGTCGGTGACGACCTCGAGCCCGGTCTTCGTGTCGGTGGCGATGGCGCCGAGGACCTCGACGTCGCCGGCGAGCAGGGCCCGGGTCAGCGGCCGGTGGTGCACCGCGAGGAACGTCCGGCGCAGGGTGACGTCGAGCGCGGCCTCGGCCGGGTCCGCCCGCAGCGCGGCGAGCAGCTCGGCCGTGACGTCGATCGACTCCCGCACCAGCACCCCGGCGAAGAGCTCGAGCTTGCTGGCGAAGTGCAGGTACACGGTGCCCTTGCCGACGCCGGCCCGGCGGGAGACGTCCTCGACGGTGACCCGCCGGTAGCCGTGGGCGAGCAGCAGCTCCCCCGCCGCGTCCAGCATCTGCGCCACCCGGCCCACACGGTCCTCCTCCGACGCATGACCAGATTTCTCATCCGGTCACGGGTCACGCTAGACCTCGGTGCGCCCCGGGAACAGCCCTCGCGCCGTGATCGTCGGCCGGGCATGCTGCCGCGCATGACGGTGCGTGCGACGACAGACCCGGGCGGTGCGCGGTGAGCGCCGAGGAGGTGCCCGAGGCCGTCGAGAGCTGGTTCCGCGGTCACGTCGACGAGGTCGAGGGCGCCCTGGACTTCACGCGCATCGCGGGCGGGCGCTCCAACCTGACCTACCGGGTCACCGACGAGGCCGGGCACGCATGGGCGCTGCGTCGCCCGCCGTTGGGCGGGGTGCTCGAGACCGCGCACGACATGGGCCGCGAGTGGCGCTTCCTCTCCGCGCTGAACCCCACCGAGGTGCCGGTGCCGACGCCGCGCGCGTTCTGCGACGACCACGACGTCTGGGGCGCCGACCTCTACGTCATGGACTTCGCGCCCGGCAAGGTCCTCAACGACACCGAGTCCGGGGAGAAGGTGCCGGCGGCGGCGCGGACGAACGTCGGCACGACGACGATCGACGTGCTCGCCGCGCTGCACCACGTCGAGCCGTCGTCGGTCGGGCTCGACGACCTCGCCCGGCCCGGCAACTTCGTGGCCCGTCAGCTCAAGCGCTGGCACCGGCAGGCGCACCAGTCGGCGATGGACGACCTCTCGGCCATCGACGCCACCCACGACGCGCTGGCCGCGCGCATCCCGGAGGGCTCGGTCGGGATCGTCCACGGCGACTTCCGCCCCGGGAACATCGCCTACGACGCCGACGGGCGGGCGGTGGCGGTGTTCGACTGGGAGCTCGCGACCATCGGCGACCCGCTCTGCGACCTCGGCCACCTGCTCGTGTCCTGGAGCGAGCCGGGCGACACGGTGCCCGAGGCCCTCTCCAGCCCCACGCCGGCCGGCGGCTACCCCACCCGCGAGGAGCTCATCGCGCGCTACACCGCGGCGACGGGCACCGGGGACGTCGACATCGCCTACTACCTCGCGTTCGCGCGGTGGCGCGCCGCCTGCATCCACGCCGGCGTCTGGACCCGCTACCGCGCGGGCGACATGGGCGCCGACGCCGACCCCGACGAGGTCACCGGCCCCGAGGCCATCAACCTCCAGGCCGAGACCGCGCTGGCGGACCTGCAGCGTTGAGTCCTCATGTGCGTGATCTTCTGAGCTATAGCTCAGAAGATCACGCACATGGGGCGGGTGCGCGTCACAGGTGGGCGCGGTCACGGTGCGGGTCCGGCCGGGCACGTCCGGGCACCACACTGGGAGCGGCCCCGCGCCGGCGTCGGCGTGCGGGACCGCTCCCCCAGCGCCGACGTGCCCGGAGTCCCGCGAATGATCACCGGCGAGTGCCACTACTGCGAGTCCGTGCGGGTGTGGAAGCTCTACCCGATGCGCCACGAGGACGGCTGCCCCACCGGCGGCCGCCGCCCCCAGCGCCTGAGCCCGGACGAGGCGGCCCTCTTCGCCCACCCGGACCTCGCCGAGCTCGACCTCGAGATCAGCGCCTGGTACCCGCAGCTGGTGGCCTGACCGCGGCGTCGCCCAGCGCGTCCGCCAGCTGCGAGCGGGCCGCGATGCCCAGCTTGCGGTAGACGCTCCCGAGGTGCGTCTCCACCGTCTTCTCCGAGACGAACAGCGCCTGCGCGACCGCCCGGTTCGTCGCCCCGCCGGCCACCGCCGTCGCCACCCGCCGCTCGGTCGGCGTGAGCGCCTCCGCCCCCGACGTCCGCGCCCGCCGCGGCCGGGCCCCGGTCGCCACCAGCTCGTCCTGCGCCGCCCGCGCGATCGCCGTCGCCCCGCGGTCGACCGCGCCGTCGAGCGCGTCCCGCAGGACCTCGCGCGCCTCGCCGCGGTGGCCTGCGCGGTGCAGCGCCCGGCCGAGGGCGAGCAGGCACCGCACGCATTCCAGCGGCGCCTCGGCCGCGACGTCCACGGCCCGGCGCAGGAGCGCGAGCCCCTCCCCGCGGGGTGCCACCTCCCCGGCCACCCGCAGCGCCTCGGCCAGCGGCAGCGGCGCGCCCCACGCCTCGGCGGCGGCGCACGCCTCGTCCGCCGTCACGCGGGCCGCCTCGTCGTCGCCCTGGTCACGCAGCGCCAGCGCGACGCCCGGCCGCCACCGGAAGACCGCCCCTGCCCCGGCACCGGCCGCCTCGAGCAGGCGCCCGCACGCGCGGAGGTCCCGCTCGGCCTCGTCCGGGCGCCCTTGCGCGAGCCGGAGCCGCCCGCGGGACCGCAGCAGGTACGACCCCGCCGACATCGCCCCGCCGGACCGGACAGCGTGCGCCGCGAGCAGCTCCTCGGCCGTGTCGAGCTCCCCGGTGTCGAGGAGGACGTCGACCAGCCAGGCGATGGCGAAGCCGCGCGCCAGTGCCTGGGACGGGTCGCGCTCGGTCAGCTCGACGGCCTGGCGGGTGTCGCCGAGGGCCGCGACGAGGTCGCCGGTGTAGGTGCCGGCGTAGCCCCGGAACGCCGAGGCCAGCGCGAAGCCGCGCATGTCGCCGTGGCGGCGCAGGACGCCGATGGCCTCGTCCCACATCGCGACCGCCGCGGCGGGACGCCCGCCGAGGGTCAGGGTGATCCCGACGGCCGGGAGGCGCGCCATCACGGGCTCGCCGAGGAGGTGTCCGCCGGACAGGGCCGCCTCGGCGAGCGCGATCGCCCGGGTCCGTGAGCCCTGGACCACCGTCTCCTCCACCGCGAGCGCGGCGAGCAGCACGCACCCGCCGCGGGTCGTCGGCTCCGGGTCCCGCGTCCGGCGGGCGAGGCGCGCCTCGGTCACCGGGCGCGTCGCGGGGTCCTGCGTCGCGACCGTGACGAGCTCGGCCTCCAGCTCGAGCGCGCGCTCGGACGCCGGCGCGCCCGCGGCCTCCACCTCGTCGAGCACCGCCAGCAGGCGGTGCACGGCCTCGACGCCCCGGCCCGCGTGCAGCAGGACCCGCCCGAGCGCGAGCGTGGCCACCGCGCGCGCGTCGACGGCGTCGGCCTCGTCCGCGGCGGCGAGGAGGTGGTCGAGGGCGGCCGGGTCGCCCGCGCGCATCTCGGCCGACCCGAGCTCGAGGAGGACCGCCGACCTCGCCGGGTGCGCCGGCGGCTCGTCCAGGGCCCGGCGCAGCAGCTGGGCCGCGCTCTCCGGCACCCCGCGGGCCGCCGCCCGCGCGGCGGCCGCCCGCAGCGCGGTGACCACCGCGGGGTCGCCGGTCGGGCGCGCCGCGAGCAGGTGGCGCACGAGGCCGTCGTCGTCGACGCCCGCCGCGGCCAGGACCGCGACCGCGCGCCGGTGGGCCTCGGCCCACTCCGAGGGGCCCGTCGCGGCCTCCACCGCCGAGCGCACCAGCGGGTGCAGGAACGCGAGCCCCGTCGCGCCTCGCCCCGGCGCCAGGACGCGCGCCGTCACCAGCGCGTCGACGACCGCGCCCGCCGACGCCGGCGCCACGCCGGCGAGCTCCGCGGCCCGGCGCGCGTCGGCCCCGTCCCCGAGCACGGCCGCGGCCCGGGCCAGCGCCACCGCCTCCGACCCCAGCGCCGCGAGGCGGGCCCGGACCGACCGCTCCACCTCGCGCGGGACCGCGGCGGCGACCCGGTCGACCGCCGCCGCATGGGGCGCCACGCCCTCGCGGTGCAGGTCGGCGAGCAGCTCGCCCAGCAGGAAGGGGTTGCCGCCCGTCGCGCCGCGGCAGGCGTCCTCGAACGCGGCGTCCGGCGCCCCGAGGACCCCGGTGATGAGGGTCCGTGTCCCCGACCGCGAGAGCGGCGCCGGGCGCAGGACGCGCACCCCGGGCTCGCGCGCCATCGTGTCGAGCACCTCGCTGCGGGCGGCGTCGAGGGCCACGGGCCGGCCGGCGACGAGCAGCGCGACCGGCAGGCCGTCGAGGCGGCGCGCGAGGTAGGCCAGGAAGCGCAGCGACGGCAGGTCGCACCAGTGGACGTCGTCGACGGTGAGCAGCAGCGGACCCTGCGCCGCCCGGTCGGCGACGGCCCAGTAGAGGCCGTGGAGGACGGCGAAGAGGTCGGCACCCGGCGCCGACGACAGGGCCGGGGACAGGGCCGGCGACAGGACCGTCGCCGCGCTCCCGGCGACGGGGCCCACGACCGGGGCGAGCAGCTCGTGGACGACGCCGAACGCGAGCTCGCGCTCCAGCTCGGACCCGCGGGCCCCGGCCAGGGCGACGCCGCGGCCGTCGGCGAGTTCCCGCGCGGCCTCGACCAGCGTCGTCTTGCCGATGCCCGCGTCGCCCTCGACGAGCAGCAGGCCGCCCCCGCCCCGGACGACGCGGTCGACGAGCTCTCCGGTCGCCGCCAGCTCGTCCTCACGCTCCAGGACCGCGCCCACCACGCACCTTTCTCGGGGGTTTCCTCGGGGGTCGGCCCCGAGGCTTCGGCACCGACCCGTCCCTAGCGTCGTGCGGACCGGACGGACCGGACAAGGGGCGGGGACCACGGGGGTGGCGGCGGATGGGGGACACCGAGCGCGACTGGGTGACGCTGCGGGGCCAGGTGTCGGGGCTGCTGCTCGCCCTGCGCGCGGCGGAGATCGAGGAAGGGGTGCCGCTGCCCGTGCCGCTGACGCACGGCGAGACGCTGCGCAGCTGGACCGCGGCGATGCGCGCGCCGGACCAGGACGACCGGGAGGCCCTGGACCTCCTCGGCTGGGCGGCCCGCACGCTGGGGCGCTCGGTGTGCCGGTGGCGGGCGCTGGGTGTCCGCGACGTGGCCGCGACCGTGCTGCTGCGCGAGGCGGCGGCACACGGCTGCGAGCCCGAGCTGCTGGTGGCGCAGGTGGCCCGCGTCCAGGGCGTCCTCACCGCGCCCGACCCGGTCTCGGCCGCGCTCGTGTGGGAGGCGCTGGCCGACACCGACAGCGACAGCGACACCCCGACCGACACCGACCCCGCCGCCGCCTGATCGGGAGGAGCCCCCGGTGGACTACACGACGATGCGCGGCCTGTTCTTCGCGCCGCCCGACCGCCCCCGCCCCGCCGATCCGCCCGCCCGCCGGGACCCCTCGCCGGCGCGCGCCCTGCGGGACGCGGTCGAGGCGGTGGCCTGCCTGTCGATCTGGTCGCCCGAGGCGGCCGAGGGCTACGCCGCGGTCGGGCTGGACGACTACTTCGCCGCCTACGTCCGTCAGCGCACCGCGCCGCTCGGGACCCCGCCCACGCGGGTGGCCGTGGCGGCGCTCGGGGTGTTCGCACCCGAGCTCGTCGGACCGCAGTACGAGGCGGGCGTGGCGGCGGCACCGCTGGCCGACGTCGTGCGGGTCCGCACCGAGGCGCCGGGCGCGACGCTGCGCCGCCTGCTCGGCGACGTCGACGCCGAGGCGGCCGCGCTGCTGCCCGTCCTGCGCCGCGGCATCGACGCGGGCGACGTCACCGCCCGCCCGCTGTTCACCGGCCTGACCGTCGAGCCCTGGCCGTCCGACCCGCTCGCCGCCCTCGTCCACGCGTGCCACGTCCTGCGCGAGCACCGCGGCGACTCCCACCTCGCGGTCTGCGCCGTCGACGGGCTCGACCCGGTGCAGATGAACGTGCTCACCGAGCTGTGGTGCGGCTACCCGCTCGGGGCCTACACGCCGTCCCGGGGCTGGAGCCCCGAGCGGATCGCGGCGGCCGTCGCCGGCCTGCGGGGGCGGGGGCTCCTCGAGGGCGACGCGTTGAGCGACGACGGCCTGCGGCACCGCGCCGACCTCGAGGGGCGGACGGACGCGATGCAGCAGGCCGTCGTCGACGCGATCGGCGACGACCTCCCGGCGGTCACCAAGCGGCTCGCCGAGTGGTCCGACGCGCTGGTCGACCTCGACGCCGCCCCGCCCGACCCGGCCAAGCGGCTCGCCGGGTGACGGCTACGTGCGTGATCTCCTGAGCTACAGCTCAGAAGATCACGCACATGGAGGCCTCAGTCGGAGGGCTCGGGCTCCGTCCCGTCGATCGGCTCCTCGTGCTCGGAGCCCAGCACGGCGCCGGGGACGTCGCCGCCCTGCTCGACGACCGGCTCGTACGTCGGCTCGCCGTGCGCCGGCGGCTGATCGGCGGTGGCGAGCGGGTCGGTGCGGTCGCTGCGCTCGCCGGCCATCAGTGCGCGCCCTCGAGCGTCGCCGCCGGGGTGGCCGCCGGGGAGGCCACGAGCTCCGCGGCCAGCTCGCGCAGCCGGAAGCGCTGCACCTTGCCCGTCGCGGTGCGCGGGATCTCGCCGATCTCGATGACGTGGCGCGGGCGCTTGAACGACGCCAGCCCCTCGCGGCACCAGGCGATCAGCGCCTCGGGGTCGACCGAGTGCCCCTCGCGCGGCACGACGCAGGCGACGGGCAGGTCCAGGCCGTCGGCGTCCTGGACCGCGACGACGACCACCTCGGCGACCGACGGGTGCGCCACCAGCCGTTCCTCGACCTCCGACGGCGTCACCCAGATGCCGCCGACCTTGAGGACGTCGTCGGTGCGCCCGAGGCAGGTGTACGTGCCGTCGGGGTTGCGGACGTAGGTGTCGCCGGTGCGCAGCCACTCCCCCTCGAACACGAGGCGGTTGGTGGCGGTGCGGCACCAGTAGCCGGTGCAGATGGAGTCGCCGCGCACGTAGAGCGTGCCGGTCTCGCCGTCGGGCACGGGGCTGCCGCCGGTGCCGCGGATCTCGACGTCGTAGCCGGGCACGGGGACCCCGGACGTGCCGGGGACGACCTCGCCGGGCCGGTTGGACAGGTAGATGTGCAGCGCCTCGGTGGACCCGATGCCGTCGAGCACCTCGATCCCGAAGACCGATCCCATCCCCTCGACCATCCGCGCCGGCAGCGCCTCGCCGGCCGACACCCCGCGGCGCACGCTCGCGAACGCCGCCGGGTCGACCTGCCCGGACTCGGCCGCCGCGAGCAACGGGCCGAAGGAGCTCGGGGTGCCGAAGAACATCGTCACCCGGTGGCGCGAGGCGAGCTCGGCGAGCAGCGCCGGTGTCGGGCGCGACGGCTCGAGCACCGCCGCGGCGCCCACCGACAGCGGGAAGAACATCGAGTTGCCGATGCCGTAGGCGAAGAACAGCTTGGCCACCGACAGGCACAGGTCGTCGGGACGGATGCCGAGCACCTGCTGCCCGTAGGTCTCGCAGACGAACCGGATGTCGGCGTGCCGGTGCATCGCGGCCTTGGGCTTGCCCGTCGTGCCCGACGTGTAGAGCCACAGGGCCTGCGACTCGTCCCAGGTGTCGTACGCCGGCGGCGCCCCGCCCAGCGCGTCACCGGCGGCCAGCATCTCGTCCCACGTGCGCGCGGCGACGTCGGCCCCGAAGCCGGACGCGTCGTCGCCGGTGACGACGACCTCCGCGACGTCCCCGCCCCGCTCCCGCGCCGCGAGGACGGCGGCCCGCGAGGTGTCCGCGAACGTCGCCGAGCACAGCAGGAGGCGGCTGCGGGAGTCGGCGACGAGCACCGCCAGCTCCGAGCCGCGCAGCATCGTCGACACCGGCACCGCGATCGCGCCGAGCCGCATCGTCGCGAGGATGCCGGCGAACAGCTCGACCTCGTCGACCATGCACAGCACGACCCGCTGCTCGGGCTGCACGCCCAGCGCCGCGAGCCCCGCCGCGACCCGTCCGATCTCCGCGTCGAGCTCGGCGTAGGTCAGCGAGCGGGAGGGGGCCCGCACCGCCTCCCGGTCGCCGTCGCCGGCCGCGATCCGGCGGCCGACGAGGTAGTCCGCGGCATTGAACGACTCCGCCATGCGCTGCCCGTCCTCGAGGTGTGGTGGGTCGCCCGATCGTGGCCCGAGCCACGCCCGAGCGGAAGACGCGTCAGTTGAAGTGCACGTACTCGAAGTCCACGGGCTTGTCGTTGATCCCGTTGGTCGGCGGGGCGATCCAGCTGGCGATCTTCCCGGGCTCCAGGACGGGGTGCATGAGCCCGCGCACGTGGGTCTTGTCGACCTCGGTGGGCAGCCAGCGGGCCTCGTTCCGCCGCCACTCGTCCTCGGAGATCATCGCGCCCGTCGGCGAGATGCGCTGGCCCGCGAACGCCCCCACCTGACGGTTGAAGCCGACGTGGGGCAGGTAGAGCTGCGCGTCGATGCCGTGCTTGGCGAGGATGCGGTTCCAGCGCTTGAGCCCGTTGGAGCAGTCGCCGATGTACTCGCTGCGCAGGTCCTGGTTCAGCGCGAGCAGCGCCGGGACCTCGGTCGTCGTGATCTGCCCGTCGCGCACGGCGTCCACCGCGCCGGCGTCGTCGGTGAGCACGTGGTCGTCCTTGCGCCGCTCCTCCTGCCAGCGGCCCTTGAGCCCGGCGGTGAAGTAGTTGGCCGCGTTGGTGGACGACTCGTTGCCGAAGAGGTCCAGCGAGACCGTGTAGTGGAAGTTGATGTACTTCTGGATCATGTCCAGCGGGATGCCGCCGGCGCCCGCGACGTCCTCGGAGTCGTGCTCGTTCATCAGTTCCGCGGTGCGGGTGACGACGCGGTCGATGCCGGTGGTGCCCACGAACATGTGGTGGGCCTCCTCCTTGAGCATGAACTCGCAGGTCCGGGAGAGCGGGTCGAAGCCCGACTCCTTGAGCGTCCCGAGCTGGTACTTCCCGTCGCGGTCGGTGAAGTACGTGAACATGTAGAACGACAGCCAGTCCGGGGTCTCCTCGTTGAAGGCCCCGAGGATGCGCGGCGAGTCGTCCGAGCCGGAGTTGCGCTGGAGGAGCTGGTCGGCCTCCTCGCGCCCGGCGCGCCCGAAGTAGGCGTGCAGCAGGTAGACCATCGCCCAGAGGTGGCGGCCCTCCTCCACGTTGACCTGGAACAGGTTGCGCATGTCGTAGAGCGACGGCGCCGTGGCCCCGAGGAAGCGCTGCTGCTCGACCGAGGCGGGCTCGGTGTCGCCCTGGATGACGATGAGGCGCTGCAGGTCGGCGCGGTACTCGCCGGGCACCTCCTGCCAGACCGGCTCGCCCTTGTGCTCACCGAAGGCGATCTTGCGGTCCGGGTCGTGCTCGGAGAGGAAGACGCCCCACCGGTACTCGTTCATCGGCACGTGGTCGAAGTGCGCCCAGCCCTCGCGGCCGACGTCGACGGCCGTGCGCAGGTAGACGTCCTTGGTGTCGACCGCGGGGCCCATGTCGCCCCACCAGTCGAGGAAGTTGGGCTGCCAGCGCTCGAGCGCGCGCTGGAGCTTGCGGTCCGACGCGAGGTCGACGTTGTTCGGGATCTTGGCGTCGAAGTCGATCCTCGGGCGTGATGACGTCACGGGGTCACACTCGCTTCTTGTCGAAGTCGGCCTTGCGCCCGGTGCCGTAGCGGCGCAGCGCGCCCTCGGCCCCCGACGCGTTCGGTCGGATGAAGATCCAGTTCTGCCAGGCGGTGAGGCGGCCGAAGATCCGCGTCTCCATCGTCTCCGGGCCGACGAACCGGTGGTTGGCCTCCATGCCGGTCAGCGCGTCCGGGGACAGCGACGCCCGCTCCTCGAGCAGGATGCGGATCTCGTCCTCCCAGTCGATGTCGTCGGGGGCGTCGGTGACCAGCCCGGCCTCCTCGGCCTGCGCGCCGGTCATCCGCTCGCCCACCCGCTCGTGCAGCGCCGCGACGGTCTCGTCGTCGCCGTAGAAACGGGACTGCAGGCGGGTCAGCCCGTTGCCCATCGGGAACGCGCCGAAGTTGGACTCGGTGAGGACGATCTGGGCGGGGTCCTGCTCCTCGTCGGCGTCCTCGAAGACGCCCTCGAGCATGTACTGCCGGTCGCAGGCCAGCGCCAGCTCGAGCAGCGCGCCCGCGAAGCAGCTGCCGGGCTCGATCAGCGCGATGAGGCTGCGGCTCGTGACGTCGAGGCGCTTGAGCGTGCGCTTGAAGTAGTGGCGGATCTCGTTGACCAGCCAGTCGGTCCCCGAGTGCTCGGCGATGACCCGCTCGAAGGCCAGCGCGCCCTCGACCGAGCCCTGGGTCGTGATCAGCCAGGTGCCGATGTCGAGCTCGTTGGTGCGCAGCCGCAGGATGAGGTCGTCGAGCTCGCGGGTCATGGCCAGCGGCCAGAAGTCGGCGCCGAGGGCGTGGATGCGGTCGAGCGACTCGGGCACCGTGCCGGGCTCGGGGCCGAGCACCGTGATCGTCGCCGTGCGCGCCTCGCGGTCGATCGTGCAGCGGACGTTCGGGTAGGTGATGGCGTCCTCGGTGACCTCGCGGCGCAGCGGTGGCAGGGCGATGCCGGTCGCAGCCGGACCGTCGGACGGGGTGGGGCGCGTGGACGACGCGGCGGCCTCGGCCGCGCGCTGACGGACCGTCTCATCCCACTGCTTGCGCGACACCGTCTCGTCGACGAGCTTCCACTCGACGGCCTTCGGGCCCTGGAAGCCCTCGGACTTGGTGGCGAAGATGTCGGCGCGGTCCTTGCGGACGTGGCGCTTGTCGGTGACGCGGGTCAGCCCGCCGGTGCCGGGCAGCACGCCGAGCAGCGGCACCTCCGGGAGCGCGACGGCGCTCGACCGGTCGTTGACCAGCAGGATCGTCTCGCACGCCAGCGCCATCTCGTAGCCGCCGCCGGCCGCGGTGCCGTTGAGCGCGGCCACCCAGGTCTGGCCCGAGTGCGCGGTCATGTCCTCGATGCCGTTGCGCGTCTCGTTGGTGAACTTGCAGAAGTTCACCTTCCAGGGGTGGCTCGACTGCGCGAGCATCCGGATGTTCGCGCCCGCGCAGAAGTTCGAGTCCTTGCCGCTGGTGAGCACCACGCTGCGCACCTCGGGGTGCTCGAAGCGCAGGCGCTGGGTGATGTCGTAGAGCTCGATGTCGACGCCCAGGTCGTACGAGTTGAGCTTGAGCTCGTAGCCCGGCACGAGGCCGCCGTCCTCGGCGACGTCGAGGTAGACCCAGGCCGTCTCACCGTCGATCTCCAGGCGCCAGTGGCGGTAGCGCTCGGGGTCGGTGTCGAAGTCGACCTGTGGAACGGTCTCCGGGTGGGACTGGCCGTCAGGGGTCTGGGCGGGCGCGTCCTCGACAACGGTCACGGTGGTGGTCCTCCCTTGTCGTACGGGCCATACTCTACGACACTTCGACGCCGATGCATAGAGTTGTAGAACTTCGGAGGACACGATGACGTGGCACTGGGTCGCCGAGCACGAGCCCCGCTGGGACCAGGACAAGGCGGCGGCGCTGGGTGACCTGCCGCCCACCCTGTTCGGCCTCGGCCACCCCGAGGTGGGCCGCCCGCTGGGCGACGCGTGGTGGCGGGTGGAGGACGAGACGGGCGCCGCGATCGGCTACGGCCGGCTCGACGACACGTGGGGCGACGCCGAGATCCTGATCATCGCCGCGCCGACGGTGCGCAGGACCGGCGTCGGCGCCTTCGTCCTCGAGAACCTCGAGCGGGAGGCCGCGGCCCGCCAGCTCAACTACGTCTACAACGTCGTGCCGACCCGCCACCCGGCCGGCGAGGACGTGCGCGGCTGGCTGACGCACCACGGGTTCGCGGCCACCGAGGTCGGCGAGCTGCGCAAGCGCGTCGCGGCGGGCGCGACACCGCGCGCGGACTAACCCACCAGCGTCGGGAGCTGGCGGCGCACCCCGTCGCGGAGGTCGTCGAGCGCGTCGGACGACCCGGCGAGGTGGCGCAGCAGCGCCTGCGCGAACAGGCCGTCGACGGTCGCGTAGGCGAACGACGGCGAGCACGTGGGCGTCGCGCCGACCAGCCCCGCGTAGGCCTCGACCGTCCGCCAGATCATGCGCTCGAGGCTGTCGTCGATCTCCGCGACGTCGGCCCGGAACGACTCCTCGAACAGCGACTGGCCGCGCAGGTCGTACCAGAGCCGGTGCATCAGCGCGTCCTGCGCGAGCGTGCCCGCGAGGGCGTCGCCGACGCCCGCGAGCAGCGCCGCCGGCTCCGTCGCCGTGGCCACGATCCCGTCGTAGCGCTCCACGCAGTGGGCCTTGTACTGCCGCACGCAGTAGGTGATGAGGTCGACCTTGTCGCGGAAGTAGTAGTGCAGCACCCCGTGGGAGAAGCCGGAGTCCTTCGCGATCTCCCGCAGGCTCGTGCGCGCGTAGCCGCGCTCGGACAGCGTCAGCAGCGCCGCGTCGGCGAGCTGGCGCCGCCGCTCGGCGAACTTGTCCACCTGCCGCCGCGCGATGCGGTCGGGCGGGGCCAGGGGCTCGGACGTGCTGGTCACGGGCGGTCTCCGGTCGGATCGGAACGCCCAGCGTAGCCGACCGACCGCTCTTGGACAGTCGTCCAAGGATTCCTTGACGGCCGTCCAAGAGCGTCCCTACGTTTGTGACCTGGGTCGCACCAGCGACGCCCGAGACGTGTCGTCCGGCAGGCGTGCCGGTGGGAAGGACTGCGGATGAGTGACGAGCTCGCCGGCCGGAAGGTGCTGATCACCGGCGGTGCCCGCGGCCTGGGTGCCGGGATGGGCGCGGCGATGGCGGCCGCCGGGGCCTCGGTGGTGCTGGGCGACGTGCTCAAGGACGTCGGTGAGCAGACCGCGGCGGGCATCCCTGGCGCGCGGTTCGTCCCCCTCGACGTCACCGACGACGCGCAGTGGGAGGCCGCCGTCGCCCAGACGGTCGCGGATCTCGGCGGGCTCGACGTCGTGGTCAACAACGCCGGGCTCGAGGTCACCTCGCTGCTCGTCGACACCGAGCCCGACGACGTCCGGCGCATGCTCGAGGTCAACCTGCTCGGCACGATGCTCGGGATCAAGCACGCGTTCCGCGCGATGCGTCCCGGCGGTGCGGCGGGCCACGGCGGCGCGGTCATCAACATCGCCTCGGTGGCGGCGACCATCGCGTTCCCCGCCATCGCCGGCTACTCGGCCACGAAGTCGGGCGTCGACCGCCTCACCCGCGTCGCGGCGATGGAGTCGGGGAAGCTCGGCTACGGGGTGCGCGTCAACTGCCTGTACCCCGGCCTCGTACCCACCGACATGGGCGTCAAGCTCGCCGTCGAGACCTCGGGGCTGGGCCTGTTCGAGAGCCCGGACGCCGCCGTCGCCGCGGTGGTCGACCTGACCCCGTCCGGCCGGCTCGCCGAGGTCTCCGACATCGCCGACGCCGCGGTCTTCCTCGCCTCCGACGCCGCGCGCTTCGTCAACGGCGTCGGCCTGCCCGTCGACGGCGGCATGGGCATGTGATCACGTCCTCGGTGACGGGACGCCGCAGATGTGCGGGGTCCCGTCACCGGGATCGTGATCAGCGGTGCCCGGCCACCCCGCGCGGCTCGTAGCGTTCCTCGAGGCCGGCGATCTCGTCGTCGTCGAGGCGCAGGTCCAGCGCGGCGACGGCGTCGTCGAGGTGGTGCGACTTCGTCGCGCCGACGATCGGGGCGTCGACCACCGGGTTGGCCAGCACCCACGCCAGCGCCACCTGCGCCCGCGACACGCCGCGCTTCTCGGCGACCTCGGCGACCTGCTCGACGATGTGCCGGTCGGTGTCGCGGTAGAGCGTCTTGCCGAACTCGTCGGTCTCGCCGCGGGTGGTCGACTCGTCCCAGTCGCGCGTGAGCTTCCCGCGGGCGAGCGGGCTCCACGGGATCGACCCGACGCCCTCGTCGGCGCAGAGCGGGAGCATCTCCCGCTCCTCCTCGCGGTAGAGCAGGTTGTAGTGGTCCTGCATCGTCACGAACCGGCTCCACCCGTTGACGTCCTGCAGGTGCAGCGCCTTCGAGAACTGCCACGCCCACATCGACGACGCCCCGATGTAGCGCGCCTTGCCCGCCTTGACGACGTCGTGCAGCGCCTCGAGCGTCTCCTCGATCGGCGTGTCGTAGTCCCAGCGGTGGATCTGGTAGAGGTCCACGTAGTCCATGCCGAGGCGGCGCAGCGAGGCGTCGATGCCGGTCATGATCGCCTTGCGGGAGAGGCCGGCGCCGTTGGGGCCCTTCCGCATGCGGTTGAACACCTTGGTGGCGACGACGATCTCGTCGCGGTCGGCCATCTCGTTCAGCCAGCGGCCGGTGATCTCCTCGGAGGTGCCGGCCGAGTAGACGTCCGCGGTGTCGAAGAAGTTGATGCCGGCGTCGAGCGCCTGCCGGAAGAAGGGCTTCGCGTCGTCGGCGTCGAGCGACCAGGGCCAGCCGCCCGCGTCGGGGACGCCGTAGCTCATGCAGCCCAGGCAGATGCGCGAGACGTCGAGACCCGTCATGCCGAGCTTCGTGTACTCCATGGACGCCAGCGTGCCCCACCGACCGTTCGTCGACCCGGGATCCGCACGGGGAATCGGCCGGCGATCGGCCGCGCTGGCCCCGGAGAGCGTCGCCGCACGCCGGGACAGCGCCGTCCCCCTCCGCGCGAACCGCCCGGAACCACCCGGAACGTCGAAGAACGGTCGTCCGCCCCGTGAACTCTCCCGCCGATGCGTCGCCGGACCGGCGTCGCTGGCTGATCCTCGCCGTCATCGGGATCGCCCAGCTGATGGTGATCCTCGACAACTCCATCGTGAACATCGCCCTGCCGTCCGCCCAGGCGGACCTCGGGTTCGACGACGCGCAGCGCCAGTGGGTCGTCACGGCCTACGCGCTGGCGTTCGGGAGCCTGCTGCTGCTCGGCGGCCGGCTCTCGGACCTCGTCGGGCGCAAGCGCGCCTTCCTCGTCGGGCTGGTCGGGTTCGCCGCCGCCTCGGTGCTCGGCGGGCTCGCGCCGGGCTTCGAGCTGCTGGTGGCCGCCCGCGCCCTGCAGGGCGTCTTCGGCGCGCTGCTCGCGCCGGCCGCGCTCTCGCTGCTGACCACGACGTTCACCGAGGGACGGGAGCGGGCGCGCGCGTTCGGGGTGTTCGCCGCCCTCGCCGGTTCCGGCGCGGCGATCGGGCTGCTGCTGGGCGGCGCGCTGACCCAGTACGTCGACTGGCGCTGGTGCATGTACGTCAACGCCGTCTTCGCGGCGGTCGCCTTCGTCGGGGCCTCGCTCCTGCTCCCGGCGCACCCGGTCGAGCACCGGCCCCGCCTCGACGTCGTCGGCACGGTCCTGGCGTCCGCGGGCCTGTTCGGCGTGGTGTACGGCTTCGCGGGCGCCGAGACCGACGGCTGGTCCTCGCCGCTCGTCTCCGCGTTCCTCGCCGCGGGCCTCGTGCTGCTCGTGGCCTTCGTCGGAGTCCAGCGCCGGGTGCGGGCGCCGTTGCTGCCGCTGCGCGTGGTGACCGACCGCTTCCGCGGCGGCTCGTTCCTCACGATCCTCGTGCTCACCACCGGCATGTTCGCGGTGACGCTGTTCCTCGCGTACACCCTCCAGCAGGTCTTCGGCTTCTCGCCGCTGGTCACCGGGGTGGCGTTCCTGCCGATGGTGGCGAGCATCGTGACGGCCGCGAACACCGTCCCGTCGTACCTGCTCCCCCGCACCGGCCCGAAGCCGCTGGTGGTGCTCGGGATGCTGCTGGGTGCCGGCGGCCTGTTCTGGTTCTCGTTCCTGACCCCGACGTCCGGGTACGCGAGCCACGTCCTCGGCCCGCTGGTGATGATCGGGCTGGGCACGGGGACCGCGATGTCGACCTCGATCAACACCGCGACCTACGGCGTCGACCCGGGGACGCCGGTGTCGCCTCGGCGTCGGTGAACACGATGCAGCAGGTCGGCGGGTCGGTGGGCACCGCGCTGCTCTCGAGCGTCGCCGGCACCGCCGCCGTGGGCTACGCCGGGCCGCCGCTCGCCGCCGCGCTCCACGGCTACACGGTGGCGTTCCTCGTCGCCGCCGGGATCTTCGTCGTCGGCGCCGTCGTCGTCGGCCTCCTCATCCCCGCCGGGCGCACCACCGAGCGCGGGGCGGTGACGACGCGGACCGACACCCCGGAGCCCGAGGCGCCGGTCGGCACCGGCCTGTCCGGCGCGGTCCGCGACGCCGCGGGGCGGGCGGTCGCGGGCGCCACGCTGACCCTCGTCGACCCGACGGGCCGCGAGGCGGGGCGGGCGGTCAGCACCGACGACGGCGACTTCGACCTGCGCGCCGACGGCCCCGGCGACCACCTGCTCGTCACCGGTGCCCCGGGCCTCGCCCCCAGCGCCCAGCGCATCGTGCTCCTCGACGGCCGCACCACGCGCAGCGACGTGGTGCTCGACCTCGCCGCGGAGCCCGCCCGCACCTGATCCCTGGGGGTGGAGCGAGGGTCACCTCGGCTGCGTCCTGCGCAGCCAGGGTGACCCTCGCTCCCCTCGGGGCGACCCACCTCAGGAGGTGTGGTGCACCTCCTGCTTGCCGTGCACCGGGGTCGGGATGCCGACCGAGCGGGCCTTGAGCTGCAGGGCGAGGTAGAGCGAGTAGAAGCGCGACTGGTGCAGGTTGCCGCCGTGGAACCACAGGTTGTCCTGCTGGGTCGGCTTCCACATGTTGCGCTGCTCGCCCTCCCAGGGACCGGGGTCCTTGGTGGTGTCCGAGCCCAGGCCCCAGACCTTGCCGACGCGGTCGGCCATCTCCTGGCCGATGATGTCGGCGGCCCGCTGGTTCATCGAGCCGTAGCCGGTGGCCAGCACGACGAGGTCGGCCTCGAGGCGGGTGCCGTCGTCGAGGACGACCTCGTTCTCCGTGAGCTCGGTGATCTGCCCCTTGGCGAGCTTCACCTTGCCCTCGGCGACGAGGTCGGCGGCACCCACGTCGATGTAGTAGCCCGAGCCGCGCCGCAGGTACTTCATGAACAGGCCCGAGTCGTCGTCGCCGAAGTCCAGGTCGAAGCCGGCCTCGGTGAGCTTGCGGTAGAAGTCCGCGTCGATCTCGCGGGCCTTGTCGTAGGTCGGCTTCTGGAAGGTGTGCATGATCCGGTACGGCAGCGACGCGAAGATCATGTCCGCGGTGTGGGTGTCGATGCCGCCCGCCACCGCGCGCTCGGAGTACAGGTCGCCGAGCCCGTACTCCATGAGCGTGTCGGACTTGATGATGTGCGTGGAGCTGCGCTGCACCATCGTCACGTCGGCGCCGACCTCCCACAGCGCCCCGCAGATGTCGAACGCCGAGTTGTTCGACCCGATGACCACGACCTTCTTGCCCTTGTAGGCGTCGGGGCCGGGGTGCTGGCTGGAGTGCTGGATCTCGCCCTGGAACTTCTCCTGGCCCGGGATCGCCGGGATGTTCGGCTTGCCCGAGACCCCGAGCGCGAAGACCAGCTGCTTCGGCCGGAGGGTGACCTCCTCGCCGGCGCGGTCGACGACGACCGACCACTCGCCGGACGCCTCGTCGAAGGTCGCGCTCTTCGCGGTGGTGGAGCCCCAGTAGTTCAGCTCCATGATCTTCGTGTACATCTCGAGCCAGTCGCCGATCTTGTCCTTCGGCGCGAAGACCGGCCAGTTGTCCGGGAACTTCAGGTAGGGCAGGTGGTCGTACCAGACCGGGTCGTGCAGGGCGAGGCTCTTGTAGCGCTTGCGCCAGGAGTCGCCCGGGCGCTCGTTGGTCTCGACGATGATCGCCTCGACGCCGAGCTGGCGCAGCCGCGCGCCCAGCGCGATCCCGCCCTGCCCGCCGCCGATGATGACGACCTCGGGCTGGCGCGTGTAGCCCAGCTCCGCGGCCTCGGCCTCGCGGCGCTCGCGCCAGGTCACGCGGTCGGGGTTGGCGCCGTGCTCGGTGCCGAACGGCCGGCGGTCCCCGCGCGGCTCCTCGTGGCCCTTGAGCTCGTCCAGCGTGGTCAGCAGCGTCCACGCCTTGCCGTCGCTGTTCAGCCGCAGGTGCCCGCTGCCCCGTCCGATCGCGGTCTCGAAGGTCAGCCAGGCCTCGGTGATCCCGTCGGCCTCCGTCGGCTCGCCCGTCACCTCGAAGCTCACCGGGGCCACCTGGCGCGCGGCCTCCGAGCTGACCACGCCGGCGACGCCCGACGGGCCCTCCACGGTGACCAGGTTCCAGGTGAACGACACCAGGTCCCGCCAGTACGACTCCTCCGCGAACAGCGCCCCGGCGCGCTCCGCGTCGCCCGACGACACCGCGTCGGCGAAGTCCGCGAGCCAGCTGCTCACCCGCCGGCCGGTCTCGGTGCGCCCGCTCTCCACCGTCTGCGTCACTGCTGCCTCTCTTCACCGGGCGGCTCCCGTGCCGACCGTGGACGGACGCCCGCCTCCGCCCACGGTCCTCCTGCGTGGACACAGTGAAGCCGATCACGCCCGCCGGCGGCAGGGTTGCAGGGAGGTTGCGTCCTCCCTCGTGAGTAGCCGGCACGGCCATCGGCGTGCCGACCACTCACACGTCAGCCCAGGACCAGGGGGCGGTAGCCCAGGACGCTGGCGGCGCCGTCGAGGTAGGCGCGGCGGTGGGCGCGCGGGACCCACTCCTCCACCGGGTGCACGGTGAGCATCCCGCCGCCGGCGATGCGCCAGCGCTCCTCGTCGGCGACGGCGGCCGAGGCGTCCTGCTCGCCCTGGGCCCGGGCGGCCTGCTCCGGAGTCATGCCCGGCAGGCTCCCCCACCCCACGGGTCCGCGTCCAGCATCAGAAGATCGAGTACGCCCCGTCCACGACGATCTCGTCGCCCGTGTGGAACCCGCCCGCCCCGCCCGCGAGGTAGACCGCGAGCCGCGCGAAGTCGTCGGGTGCACCCCAGCGCCGCTGCGGCATCCGCGGCATGACGGCGGCCTCGAAGCGCTCGTCGTGCAGCGTGCGGGAGGCCAGCGGCGTCTCGGTCCAGCCCACGACCAGCGAGTGCGCGTTGACCCCGTGGCGCGCGAGCTCGATCGCCAGCCCCTTGATGATCGCGGTCAGCCCCGCCTTGCTCGCCGCGTACGCCTGGTTGCGCGGCGCGCCGTGGACCGTCGACACGCTCGAGGTGCCCACGAGCACCCCTCCCCCGCCCCGGTCGACCATGTGCCGCGCCGCGGCCCGCAGCGTCAGGAACGCGCCGTCGAGGTCGACGCGCGTCACCCGCCGCCACTCCTCCAGGGTCGTGTCGACGAACCGGCTCCCCGACCCGCCGATGCCGGCGTTCGCGAAGCACGAGTCGACCCGGCCGAAGTGCTCGAGCACGCCGGCGAAGGCGGCCTCGACGTCGTCCTCGTCGCCGACGTCGCAACGCCAGGACCGCACGCGCGTGGCGTGCCCCGTGAGCTCGGTGAGCTCGTCGACCGCCGCCTCGTTGCGCTCGGCGTTCGTCCCCCAGATCGCGACGTCGGCACCGCTCAGGGCGAGGCCCCGGGCCATGCCCAGCCCGATCCCCGAGTTCCCGCCGGTGACGAGCGCGACGTGGCCGGTGAGGTCGAAGAGACCGCCGGTCACGGGACCGCCCACCGCCCGGTGAAGGTCGCGTCGCGCTTCTCGTTGAAGGCCGCGAACGCCTCGGGCGCGTCCTCGCCGGCGAAGTTGACCGACTGCGCCCGGGCCTCGCTCGCCAGCGCGTCGCGCAGCGGGCGGTCGGCGTTCTCGTGCAGCAGCGCCTTGGACTGCGACACCGCGACCGGCGCCATCGCCGCGAGCCGGCTCGCCAGGTCGGCGGCGTACGCCGCGATCTCCTCGACCGGGACCACCCAGGTCACCAGCCCGAGCCGCAGCGCCTCGTCGGCGTCGATCATCTCGGCGAGCAGCGCGAGGCGCTTGGCCTGCTGCATCCCCACCAGGCGCGGGAGCAGCCACGACCCGCCGAAGTCGAGCGAGAGCCCGCGCTTGGCGAAGATCTGGGAGAAGCGCGAGCGGGGCGTCGCGACGACGAGGTCGCAGCCCAGCGCGAGGTTCCAGCCCGCCCCGACCGCGACGCCGTCGACCGCCGCGACGGTGGGCACCGGCAGCTCGTGCAGCAGCAGGGCGACGTCGTTGACGAAGCGCATCCGGTCGAGCGGGTGGCCCTCGCGCGCCCCGGAGAGGTCCGCGCCGGCACAGAAGTCGCCGCCCGCGCCCGTGATCACGACGGCCCGCACGTCCGGGTCCCGGCGCACCGCGGAGAGCTGGGTGTGCAGCGCCTCCCACAGCGCCGCGTCCAGCGCGTTCTTGCGGTGCGGGCGATTGAGGGTGAGCGTGAGGATCCCGCCCTCCCGCCGGACGAGCAGGACCTCGTCGTCCATGGTGCGCGACTCCCTCCCCGTCGGCGGATGACCTCGCGAACCTATCGATCGATCGTTCGGGGGTCGAGTCGCTCTATGCTGTCGCGATGACCAGCCCGGCGGCGGTGCCGCGCGGGGGCGGGCGGGAGGCCATCACGCGCGCCGCCCGGGAGAGCTTCGCCGAACGCGGCTACCACGGGACCTCGATCCGCGACATCGCCGCACGCGCCGGCCTGTCCCTCTCGGCGCTCTACCACTGGCACGCCGGCAAGCAGGAGCTGCTCACCGCGCTGGTCGAGGAGAGCACCGAGGAGTACTTCCGCCGCTGCGACGAGGCCCTGCGCGACGCCGGCGACGACCCGGCCGCCCGCCTGGGCGCCCTCGTCCGCGCGACGATCGAGTACCGGGTCAGCCGGCAGGTCGAGAGCACCATCGCCGCCTCGGAGTGGCGCAACCTCGACCCCGCGAACCGCGAGCGCCTCGACGCCCTGCGCGCCGCCGCCTCGAAGCTCTGGGCCGACCTCGTCGACGAGGGCGTCGCCCGCGGCGTGTTCCACTGCGAGCACCCCGACGACGCCCGCCGGGCCGTCGTCGCGGCGTGCAACGCCATCGCCCAGTGGTACGAGCCCGACGGCGGGCTCGGCGTCCCCGAGCTGGTGGAGCGCTACACGGCCATCGCGCAGCGGATCGTCGACTGCCGGTAGCGCCCCACAGCTCAGCTCAGGGCTCGCCTCACAGCTTGGTCAGCACCACCTCGGCGGTGGACTTCTCGTGGTCCGGCGGCGCGTCCTCCACGTCGATCCAGGTCAGCGTGCCGTCCTCGATGACCGCCGCGTAGCGCTGCGACCGGATCCCGAGCCCGAAGTCCGTGCCGTCCATGTCGGTGCCCATCGCCTTCGCGAACAGGGCGGACCCGTCGGCGAGCATGGTGACGCCATGCACCTGCTGGTCCTTGGCCCAGGCGCCCATGACGAACGGGTCGTTGACCGCGACGCACACGATCCGGTCGACGCCCTTGTCCGAGATCTCACCCGCCTTGGCCACGAAGCCCGGGAGGTGCGCGTCGCTGCACGTCGGGCTGAACGCGGCGGGGACGCCGAACAGCACGCTCCGCCCGGTCGCGAAGAGCTCGCCGGAGCGCACGGACTCCGTGTTCCCCTCGGCGTCCACCGTCGTCAGTGGCACGTCGGGGATCTTCTCTCCCACAGCGATCATCGTTCGGGGTCTCCTTCGCTCGGTTGGGGACAACTACTAGCTGCCCACGGCAGCGGCGTCCAGGAGGTGCGCGAACTTCCGCCTCGCCTCCTCGCGGCGGGTCGGCACGTGCTCGGTGGGCACCTCGCGGGGCTCGTAGCCGCGCAGCACCCGGCGCGCGACGGTGACCTTGTGGACCTCGTCCGGGCCGTCGTAGATCCGCGCCGCGCGGGCGTGGCGGTACATGTTCTCGAGCGGCAGGTCGGTGGTGAAGCCCAGCGAGCCGTGCACCTGGATCGCGCGGTCGATGACGTTGTAGAGCACCGTCGCGCCGTAGAACTTGATCATGGCGATGTCGGTCAGCGCCGCCTCGGTGCCGCCCTGGTCCATCTTCCAGGCGGCCTGCAGCGTCATCAGCCGGGCGGCGGTCATCTCGGCGGTCGAGGTCGCGATCCAGTCCTGGACCATCTGCTTCTCCGAGAGCACCGACCCGTGGGTGTACCGCGACACCGCCCGCTCGCAGAGCATGTCGAAGGCGCGCTGCGACTGCCCCAGCCAGCGCATGCAGTGGTGGATGCGCCCCGGCCCCAGCCGCTTCTGCGCGAGCAGGAAGCCGTCGCCCTCCGCGCCGATGAGGTTCTCGGCCGGCACGCGCACGTCGCGGTAGACCACCTCGGCGTGCCCGCCGGGTTGCCCGCTGCGCTCCTCGGGGTGCTCCATCGTCGGGATGTCGCGCAGGACCTCCACGCCGGGGGTGTCGGTCGGGACGACGAACATCGACGCCCGCCGCCGCGGCGCCGCGTCGGGGTCGGTGACGGCCATGACGATGAGGAAGTCGGCGACCGACCCGTTCGACGTGAACCACTTGTGCCCGTTGACGACGTACTCGTCGCCGACGCGCTCGGCCCGCGTCGTCAGCAGGGTCGGGTCGGCGCCGGCGTTCGGCTCGGTCATCGAGAACGCGCTGCGCAGCTCCCCGTCGAGCAGCGGCTCCATCCAGCGCTTCTTCTGGTCGTCGTTCGCGCCGAGGGCCAGGAGCTCCGCGTTGCCCGAGTCGGGGGCGTTGTTGCCGAACACCGCCGGGGCGTACGCGCACCGCCCGAGGATCTCGTGCATCAGCCCGAGCTTGACCTGCCCGAACCCGCCGCCGCCGAGCTCGGGCGGCAGGTGCGCGGCCCACAGGCCGCGCGCCTTGACCTCCTCCTTGAGGGGGGCGGTCGCCCGCGCCAGCGTCTCCCCGTCGAGGTCGAGGGTCTCGAGGGGGAGGATCTCCTCCCGGACGAAGGTCCGCATCCACGCGAGCTGCTGCTCGAACTCGGGCTCGGTGGAGAAGTCCCAGGCCATGCGCTGTCCTTTCAGGCCGTGTACGCGAGGTCGAGTCCGGGGCCGTCCCACTCGAGGGTGTAGAGCACGCCCCGCCCCGAGGACGTCACCCAGGCCGTAGGCGAGCCGGCGCCGGCGAAGCAGATGTTCGTGACGTACGGGTCGTGCTCGGGCACCGGGACCTGCCGCAGCAGCTCCCCGTCCGGCGCGACGACGCTGATCGCGCCGGTCACCAGCGTCGCCACGCAGACGTTGCCCGCGCCGTCGACCGCGAGCGAGTCGAGCATCTGGTAGCCGCCGAACCCGTGCAGCAGCACGGCGCCGTGCGGCCCGTGCGGCCCGACCGGCTCCGCGGCGCGGGTCAGGCGCCCGGGACCCGCGACGTCCCACGCCCAGACCCGGCCGGTGACGGTCTCGGCGACGTAGAGCCGCGAGCCGTCGGGCGAGAGGCCGACGCCGTTGGGCTGGGTCAGCGGGTGCACGACCTCGGTGATCGCCGACCCGTCCCACCGCGCGTGGTAGAGCGCCCCGGTGTCGCGGTCGCGCTCGCGGCTCTTGCCGATGTCGGTGAACCAGAAGCCGCCGTCGGTGTCGAAGACGATGTCGTTGGGCCCGCGCAGGGGCCGGCCGTCGCAGGCCGTGTAGAGGTCGGTGACCTCGCCCGTGTCGAGGTCGACCCGCTGGATGCTCCCGCCGGCGTAGTCGGGGGGCTGGTGTCCGGGCGCGGTGATCCCGTCGCGGTCGTGCCAGGTGAAGCCGCCGTTGTTGCAGACGTAGACCGCGCCGTCGGGCCCGATCGCCGCGCCGTTGGGGCCGCCGCCGAGCGCGGCGACCACGGACGTGGTGCCGTCGGGGGCGACGCGGGTCAGCGTGCCCCGCCGGATCTCGACGACGAGGACGTCGCCGTCGGCGAGGGCGACGGGGCCCTCCGGGAACCCCAGCCCGGTCGCCACGGTGCGCATGCTCGCGAGCCTCTCCCTGAACGGTCGTTCAGCGCAACGGTCACCCGGGTCGCGTGAGGTAGCGCGGGTTGGCGACGGTCAGCTTGTCGGTCACGGCCGCGCGGACGGCCGCGAGCAGCGCCGGGTCGGTGTCGTCGACCTCGCCGCGGCGGATCGCGGCCGCGAGCCCGGCCTGGTCGGCGTGCCCGAGCGCCGCGAGCCGCTCGCGGTGGCGGCGCTCGAGCTCCGGGCCCAGCGCGATCTCCCGCCCGACGCCGTCGAGGACGTTCGCCGCGACCCGCCCGAGGAAGGCCAGGCGCTCGTCGCCGGCGGCCATGACCTCGTCGCGCAGGAAGCCCGCGACGGCCTCGACGAGGTCGCCGGCGCTCGGCCGTCCCGGAAGGTCCGGACGCGGAGCGGGAGTGAGCTCGGCGCCCGGCTCGGCGGGCCGCCCGAGCAGGAGCAGCAGGTCGTGCTCCTGCTCGGCGACGCGGCGGCCGATCGCGGCGAGCTCGACCGAGGGCGTCTCCCCCGCCAGGTGGCGCCCGGCCATGCGCCGGCAGCCCAGCGCCCACCACGTCGTGCGGTGCACCTGCCACCACCGCACGGCCGCGGGGTCGGGGCGCGTGCCGGCGACCTCGGCGTAGCCGTCGAGCAGCTCGTCGATGGTGCCGAGGCCCGCGACGGGCAGCGGGGAGCCGAAGCGCCAGCACTTGACGCAGAGCCACCCGAGGTCCTCGCGCGGGTCGCCGCGGTGGACCTGCTCCCAGTCGAGCACCGCGGCGAGCCCGGACTCGTCGACGATGAGGTTGCCGAGCCGGAAGTCGCCGTGGACGAGGGCGTCGGCCACCGGGTCGGGGCGGTGCCGCTCGAGCCACCGCAGCGCGATCTCCACGGTCGGGAGCGGCTCGTCGAGCGCGTCGCAGGTGGCGCGCAGGTCCTCGACGGGGTCGTCGGCCGGGAGCCCGGGGACGGCGTCGAGCGGGACGGCGTGGACGCGCGCGAGGGTGCGGCCGAGCTCGGCGGCCAGGCCCTCCCGGGCGGTCGCGAACCGCTCCTCGCGCAGGATGCGGGGCCCGAGGGTCTCGCCGTCGACGTGCCCGGTGATCAGGTACGGCGCGCCGACGACCGCCGGGTCGCTGCCGCTGTCGACCAGCGGCGGGACGGGGACCCCGGCCGCCGCGGCGGCGGCCAGCGACGCCGCCTCGAGCGCCATGCCCTCCGGGCGGTCGTCGCCGGGCGGGTCGCGGCGCAGGACGAGGGCGCGCCGGCCGTGCGCGTCGGTCGCGGTGAACGACCACGTCTCGCGGCTGGCCCCGGCGGTCAGCCGGCGCAGGCCCTCGATCCGCACGTCGGTGCCGGTGATCTCGCCCAGGCGTCGGGCGAGCCGGTCACCGAGATCGTCGCCCGTCACCGCTGCTTGTTCGGGCCCGTGAAGCGGAACAGGTACGCCGCGACCTTGCGCATCTGGATCTCCTCGGCGCCCTCGGTGATCCGGTAGCGCCGGTGGTGGCGGTAGATGTGCTCGAACGGGGTGTGCCGCGAGTAGCCGAGGCCGCCGTGCACCTGCATGGCACGGTCGGCCGCGTCGCACACGAAGCGGTTGGCGCGGTAGTTGCACATCGAGACGCGGTCGCTGATCTCCGTGTGCGGGAGGCGGTCGAGCTCCCAGGCCGTCTTGCGCACCAGCCCGCGCAGCATCTCGCCCTCGGTCTGCAGCTCGACCAGCGGCCACTGGATCGCCTGCCGCGTGGCCAGCGGCGCGCCGAACGTCCGCCGCTCGCGGGCGTAGGCGACGCTGCGGTCGATGCAGTACTGACCCGCGCCGACGCCCGAGGCGGCCTGGCGGATGCGGTTCTCGTGCACGAACGTCTGCGCGACGGCGAGCCCTTCGCCCTCCGCGCCGAAGATCGCCTCGTCCGGGACCCGCACGTCGTGCAGGCTCACCTCGGCGTGGTCGGTGGGCATGTTGAACGTCCACCAGTGGAAGTCGACCGAGAAGCCCGGGGTGTCGGTCGGGACGAAGAACGCGGTGATGCCGCGCGCGTCGCCGTCGGCGCCCGACGTGCGGGCGAACACGACGTCGTGGGTCGCCGAGTGCATGTTGGAGTTCCAGCGCTTCGCGCCGTTGATCACCCAGTCGCCACCGTCGCGGACGGCGCGGGTCTCCATCCACGTGGCGTCGCTGCCGTGGTCGGGCTCGGTGAGACCGAAGCCCAGGCGCGCCGTGCGCGTGAGCATCGGCTCGAGGAACTCCTCGCGCTGCGCGTCGGTGCCGAACGCCATGAGCATGTGCGCGAACGGGAAGTTGCCGACCACCGACGACTCGTTCTGCAGGTCGTTGTGCAGCCCGAGCCCGCGGTGCGCGAGGTGCTCGCGGATCACCGCCATGTCGAGGTTCGTGCCGTCGGACCCGCCGACGTCCTTCGGCAGCCCGTAGCGCAGCCACCCCGCCGCGTCGGCGCGCCGGAACATCTCGCCGAGCAGCTCCTCCCACTCGGGCCGCGGGACGCCGCCGTTCTCGAAGTCGGTGCGGGCGTACTCGCGCCGGTGGTCGAAGAACCGCTGGTTGTCGTCCTGCTCCTGCAGCGGGACGATCTCGCGCTCGATGAACCCGTCGAGCGCCTCGAGCCGCTCGGTCAGCTCCGCCGGGAGTGCGAAGTCCACACCGACCTCCTCGGTATCCGGGCCCTCAGCGTCTCGCCGCCTGAACGATCGTTCAAGTAGCGTCGCGGCGCATGAGCGAGCACGAACGCGTGCGGGTCGAGGTCGTCGACGGCGTCGCCGACGTGCGGCTGTCGCGGCCGGAGAAGCGCAACGCCCTCGACCCGGCGATGTTCGAGGGCCTGGTCCACGCCGGCGAGTCGCTGCGCGGGGACCCCTCGGTGCGGGTCGCGGTGCTCTCCGGCGAGGGCCCCGACTTCTGCGCCGGGCTCGACTTCGGCTCGTTCCGCGCGATGGCGGGCGGCGAGCGGCTCTCGGCGTCCGCGCAGCTCCCGCCCTCGGCCGGGCCCGCGCGCGCCACCGGCCAGCGCGCGGCGTGGGTGTGGGCCGAGCTCGAGGTCCCGGTGATCGCCGCGATCCGGGGCAACGCGCTCGGCGGCGGCCTGCAGATCGCGCTGGGCGCCGACATCCGCATCGTCGCCCCGGACGCGCGCCTGTCGGTCATGGAGGTCAAGTGGGGGCTCATCCCGGACATGACCGGGACGCAGGTGCTCCCCGAGCTCGTCGGCCGCGACGTCGCCAAGGAGCTCACGCTGACCGCGCGGGTCGTCAGCGGCACCGAGGCCGCCGCGCTCGGGCTGTGCACGCGCACCGACGACGACCCCCTCGGCGCCGCCCTGACCCTCGCCCGCGAGATCGCCGGCCGCAGCCCGCACGCCGTCCGCGCGGCCAAGCGCCTGCTCGACGCCGCCGGCCGCGTCGACCTCACCACCGGCTTCGCCGCCGAGCAGACCGAGATCGGCGCCCTGATCGGCAGCAGGAACCAGGTCGAGGCGGTGACCGCGGGCTTCGAGAAGCGGGCGCCGGTCTTCCAGGACACGCCGTGAGCCCGGCGGCCTGATCAGCCCTCCAGGACCCCCATCAGCACCGACGCCACGTCCTCCCCGAGCTGGCGCGACGAGCGCGGGCCGGCCGGGTCGAACCACTTGTAGGTCCAGTTCGCGGCGCCGAGGCAGGTGTTGACGAAGGTCCCTACCGACATCGGCAGTGTCCGCCCGGTCTCGCGCAGGTGGGCGGTCACGGCGTCGCGCACCACGCGCTCGAACTCGCGGCGGCGCTCGAGGATCGGCGCGGCGAGCTCCGGCGGCAGCGCCGACTCCTCGTGGAAGCAGATCGTCAGCAGGTCGCGGTGCTCGCAGGTGTAGCGGACCCGCTCGACGATCAGGCCGCGCACCGCCTCGCGCGCCGACGGCGCCCCGGCGACGATCCGGCGCGCGCTCGCCAGGCTCTCGTCGAGGACCTCCTCGTAGACCGCGACGAGCAGGTCCTGCTTGGTGCGGACGTAGTGGTACAGCGTCGGCTTGCGCAGGCCGACCTGGTCGGCCACCTCGTTCATCGACGCCGCCCGGTAGCCGCGGCGGCTGAAGACGGCGACGGCGCCCGCGAGGATCCGCTGCCGCTGCTCGTCGGCGCGGCTGCCCGTCGCCGATCCTGCCTCGGTCTCCCGTGTCGCCATCGCGCTCCCGGTTCCCCTCGGACGTCTTGACCGAACGTGTGTGACGTGGGGTACTTTCGTCCGACCGGTCGGTCGAGACAAGGAGCGATGTGGCTGACGACCTCGGCGAGCTGCACGAGGACTTCCGGCGGACGTGCCGGGCGTTCACCGACCAGCGCGTCCGCCCCGTCGTCGCGGAGGCCGAGCGCGCGGGACGCCCGCCCGAGCGCCTGTGGAAGGAGCTCGGCGACGCGGGCCTGCTCGGCCTGCTGACGCCCGAGGAGTTCGGCGGGAGCGGGGGCACGGACGGGGAGGACGACGCCGAGGCCGGGCGCTCGCTCGCGGTGGCCGTGCTCGCCGAGGAGCTCTCCCGGGCCTGCGGCGGCATCGCGGTCAGCGCGCTGGTCAGCGCCTACATGGCGGCCCCGCACCTCGTCCGCCACGGCACCCCCGCCCAGCGCGAGCGGTGGGTCGGGCCGCTCGCGGCCGGCGAGGCGATCGCGGCCATCGCCGTCACCGAGCCCGGCGCCGGCTCCGACGTCGCGGGCATCACCACGCGGGCCCGGCGCACCGACACGGGCTGGCTACTCGACGGCCGCAAGATGTACATCACCAACGCCGGCCTCGCCGACGTCCTGGTCGTCGGCGCCAAGACCGACCCCGAGGGCGGCCACCGCGGCATCACGACGTTCGTCGTCCCCGCCGGGACGCCGGGGCTGTCGATGGGCGCCCCGCTGGCGAAGATGGGCTGGCACTCGTCGGACACCCGCGAGGTCGTCCTCGACGGCGTGGAGCTGGGCGAGGACGCGGTACTCGGCGTCGAGGGCCGCGGCTTCCACCAGATCATGTCGGCGTTCCAGCTCGAGCGGGTCGCGCTCGCCGCGATGGGGCTCGGCCACGCCGCCGAGGCGCTCGACACGGTCACCGAGTACGTCCGGGGCCGCGAGGTGGCGGGCGAGCCGCTGACCGCGCGCCAGACGATCCGGCACCGCCTCGCCGCGATGGAGATCGAGCTCGAGGCCGCCCGCGTCCTGACCTACCGGGCCGCCGACCGCCTCGACCGCGGCCACCCCGAGGCCGACCGCTCGGTCGCCGTCGCGAAGTACTTCGCGGCCAAGGCGGCGGCGTGGATCGTCGACGAGGCCGTGCAGCTCTTCGGCGGCGCGGGCTACCTCGAGGAGACGCCGATCGCGCGCCACCACCGCGACGTGCGCATCCTGCGCATCGGCGGCGGCACCGACGAGATCCAGCTCGAGATCCTCGGGAAGCGGCTCGTCCCGTGACCGGCACCGCCCACGGCACACCTCCCGCGTGGGAGGTGCCGGCGCCCCCTCCCCCCGGGACGCCGGCACCTCCCTCGGGGGACGACGTGCTCGCGGCGGCCGACCGGGCCCGCCGCGGCGGGGACACCAGCCGGTGGCCGGACAAGCTGCCGGTGCGCGAGCGCCTCGCCGTGCTGCTCGACCCGGGCAGCTTCGTCGAGGACGGCGTGCTGGCCTCGGCGGGCACGCCGGGCATGCCCGCCGACGGCGTCGTCACCGGGGTGGGCACCGTTGAAGGGCGCCCGGTCGCGGTGATCGCCCACGACTTCGGCGTCAAGGCCGGCTCGTGGGGCGAGCGGACCTGCGAGAAGCAGATCCGGATCCTCGAGCGCGCCGACCGCGACCTGCTCCCCGTCTTCTACCTCGTCGACTCCGCGGGGGGCCGGCTCACCGAGCAGATGGGCTTCTTCCCCGGCCGCCGCGGCGCCTCGAAGATCTTCCACCTGCAGGTCGCGCTGTCCGGGCGCGTCCCCCAGATCTGCTGCCTGCACGGCCCCTCGGCGGCGGGCGGGGCCTACATGCCGGCGTTCACCGACTGGGTCGGCATGGTCGACGGGCAGGCGTCGATGTACCTCGCGTCGCCGCGGGTGGCCGAGAAGGTCACCGGCGAGCACACCACCGCCGAGGAGATGGGTGGCGCGCGGATGCACGCCGAGGTCTCCGGGTGCGGCGACGCGGTGTTCGACGAGGACTGGCAGGCCATCGCCGCGGCCCGGCTGCTGTTCTCCTACCTACCGGGCCGGTTCGACGCTCCCCCGCCCGACGCGGAGCCGGTCGAGCCCGAGGCCGCCGGCTGGGACGGACTCGTGCCCGAGGACCCGACCGTCGGCTACGACATCGCCGGCGTGATCGACCGGCTCGTCGACGGCGGCTCGTTCTTCGAGGTCAAGCCCGACTGGGCCCCCGAGATCGTCGTCGGCTTCGCCCGCCTCGAGGGGCGGGTCGTGGGGCTCGTCGCCAACCAGCCGCGGGTGCGCAGCGGCGCGATCCACGTCGACTCCGCCGACAAGGCCGCGCGCTTCATCAGCCTCTGCGACGCGTTCAACGTCCCGCTGCTGTTCCTGCAGGACGTGCCCGGCTTCATGGTCGGCGTCGCGGTCGAGCGCCAGGGCATCATCCGCCACGGCGCCAAGATGATCACCGCGATGGCGTCGGCCGAGGTCCCGAAGTTCACGGTCGTGCTGCGCAAGGCCTACGCCGCGGGCTTCTACGCGATGTGCGCGCCCGGGTTCGAGCCGCGGGCCACCCTCGCCCTGCCCAGCGCGTTCATCGGCGCGATGGGGCCCGAGGCGTCGGTCAACGCGGTCTACGCCGGCAAGATCGCCGAGATCGCGGACCCGGACGAGCGCGCGGCGTTCGTCGCCACCCGCGTCGAGGAGCACCGCGCGGAGGTCAACCTGCTGCGCATGGGCGACGAGCTCGTCGTCGACGCCGTCGTGCCCGGCGAGGAGCTGCGCGGCGAGCTGGTCGCGCGCCTGCGGCACGCCGACGGCTGGACCCGCACCCGCGGGCGCCGTCACCACCCCGTCAGTCCCGTCTAGAGCACCCGTCTAGAGCACCCGTCTCCAGCACCCGTCTCGAGCACCCGGGAGAGGAGCGACCATGGATGATCGCGACACCCTCGCCACCCTGATCTCCGCGCCGCTGCAGGCCCTCGACGAGCGGTGGCGCTCCGCCGAGCGGGCGGCCGAGCTCGCCGAGGCCCGCGCGCTGCACGAGCGCGACCCCGACGACTACTGGGCCTGGGTGGCCGCGAAGCACCGCTGGCTGACGCCCTGGCAGACGGTGCGGACGGGCGAGCTCGGCGACTTCCGGTACTTCGACGGCGGGCGCATCAACGTCGCCGACAACTGCGTCGACCGCTGGGCGGAGTCGACCCCGGACCGGCCGGCGGTGGTCTGGGAGGGCGAGCCGGGCGACACGCGGACGCTGACCTACGCGGAGCTCGCCGACGAGGTGGACCGCCTCGCGGGCGGGCTGCGCTCGCTCGGGATCGCCCACGGCGACGTCGTCGCGGTCTACATGCCGAACCTCGTCGAGGCGTTCACCGCGATCCACGCCTGCAACAAGATCGGCGCGATCTACACGGTGCTGTTCTCCGGGTTCGGACGCGAGGCGGTCGCCTCCCGGCTCGCGGCGGCCCGGGCGAAGGCGGTGGTCGTCGCCGACGCGATCCACCGGCGGGGGCGGACGGTCGAGCTGCTCGAGACGCTGCGCGCCGCGCGGCCGGAGGCGCCGACCGTCGAGCACGTCGTGGTGGTCGACCGCACCGGGCGCGGGGTCGAGCTCGCAGCGGGCGAGGTGTCCTACGCGGCCCTGGTCGCCGAGCACCCCGAGGGCGCACCGACCGTCGCCCTCGACCCCAACGAGCCCGCGTTCCTGATCTTCACCAGCGGCACCGAGTCGCGCCCCAAGGGCGTCGTGCACTCGGTCGGCGGCTTCCTGCTCGGGACCTGGGCGAACGTGCACTGGCAGGCCGGGCCCGTCGAGGGCGACGTCTACTGGGTGGCCGCCGACGTCGGCTGGCTGACCTTCCCGATCCAGGCCGTGATCGGCGGGCTGGCGCACGGGTCGACGATCGCCTGCTACGAGGGCGCGCTGGACACGCCGGGCCCGTCCCGCTTCTACGACATCTGCGAGCGGCACGGCGTCACCCAGGTCCTGTGCGCGCCGACGGTGCTGCGGATGCTGCGCAAGTTCGGCGACGACCTCGCCGCCGAGCACCCGCTCCCCCGCCTGCAGCTGATCACCGTCCAGGGCGAGCCCCTCGACGGCGAGACCTTCACCTGGGCGAGCGAGACCTACGGCGTCCCGGTCGTCAACGCCTACGGGCAGACCGAGACCGGGTCGACGTGGACCTACCCCGTCACCGGCGTCGACGACCTCAAGGCCGGCTCGGTGGGCACGCCGGTGCCGGGGCACGCCTTCGCGGTGGTCGACTCCGACGGCCACGAGGTGCCGACGGGGGTGAAGGGCAACCTCGTCATGACCCGCCCGTTCCCGACGCTCGCGCGCACCGTGTGGGATGACCACGAGCGCTACCTCTCCACCTACTTCGGGCGCTTCCCGGGCCGCTACGCCACCAACGACGAGGCGGTCGTCGACGACGACGGGCACCTCTGGGTGCTCGGGCGGGCCGACGACGTCATCAACGTGGCCGCGCACCGTCTGTCGACCATGGAGATCGAGGCGGTGGTGACCACCCATCCCCGCGTGGTCGAGGCGGCCGTCGTCGGGATCCCCGACCCGACCAAGGGCACGGTGCCGGTCGCGTTCGTGACCGTCACCGGTGGGAGCGCCGACGAGGTCCCCGACGAGGTGCGCACGCTCGTCGCGGACACCATCGGCGGCATCGCCCGGCCCGACCGCGTCATCGTCACCGCGGCGATGCCCAAGACCCGCACCGGCAAGATCATGCGACGGTTGATGCGCGAGGTCCTGCTGCACGGCGAGGCGCGCAGCGACACCAGCGCGCTGGAGGACCCGGGGTCGCTGGACACCCTCGCCGCCGCGGTGCACGCGTGAGCGGCCTCTGGTTCGAGGACCTCACCGAGGGCCTCGTCGTCGAGCACGCGACCCGGCGCACGGTCACCGAGACCGACAACGTGCTGTTCACGACGATGACCATGAACCCGGCGCCGCTGCACCTCGACCACGCGTACGCGGAGACCACCGAGTTCGGGCGGCCGCTGGTCAACAGCATGTTCACCCTCGCCCTGGTGGTCGGGCTGTCGGTGCCGGAGCTGACGCTCGGCACGATCGTCGCCCAGCTCGGGCTCGACGAGGTGGCGTTCCCGGCCCCGGTGTTCCACGGTGACACCGTGCGGGTGGAGACGGAGATCGTGTCGGTGCGCGCCTCGGGCTCGCGGCCCGACGCCGGGATCGCGGTGTTCGCGCACCGCGCGCGCAACCAGCGCAACGAGGTGGTGTGCACCTGCCGGCGCACGGGTCTGATGCACCGGCGGCCGACGGGACCGGACCGGTGAGGGTGCCGCGCAGCCTGCTGTTCGTGCCCGGCGCGCGGCCCGACATGGTCGCCAAGGTGCCGCGCTGGGCGCCCGACGCCGTGGCCGTCGACCTCGAGGACGCCGTCGCGGCCGCCGACAAGGAGAGCGCGCGCGAGGCGACGGTGAGGGCGGTCGGCGAGCTCGCCGGCGGCGACACCCTCGTGCTCGTCCGCGTCAACGGCCCCACGACGCCCTGGTACGCCGACGACGTCGCCGCGGTCGCGGGGTCGGCGGCGCACGGGGTGGTGCTGCCCAAGCTCGAGTCGCCCGAGCAGCTCGCGGACCTGCGCGCGCGCCTCGACCTCCCGGTGGTCGGCGGGCTGGAGAGCGCGAAGGGCATCGCCCGGTGCCGCGAGCTCGTGAGCGGGCTGCTCGCCGCGTACTTCGGCGCCGAGGACTACATCGCCTCCGTCGGCGGGCGGCGCACGCCGGGCTCGCTCGAGGTGCTGCACGCGCGCAGCGAGGTCGTGCTCGCGGGCGCGCTGGGCGGGGTCGGGCTGCTCGACCAGGCCGTGGTCGCCGCGCACGACGCCGAGGCGTTCCGCGCCGACGCCGCCGCCGGCCGGGACCTCGGCTACGACGGCAAGATCTGCATCCACCCCTCGCAGGTCGCGCTCGCCCACGAGGCGTTCACGCCGACCGACGACGAGGTCGCCCACGCCCGGCTCGTGATCGAGGCCGGGAAGAGCGGGGTCGGGGTCGTCGACGGCGAGATGGTCGACGACGTGCACCTGCGGATGGCGTCGGCCGTGCTGGCCCGCGCAGGGCTCGACGCGTGAGGCCCGACGCGTGAGGGTCGGCCTGATGATGCCGCCGACCATGGCGGCGGAGGACGCCCGGCGCGCCGAGGAGCAGGGCTTCGACATCGTCGCCGCCGGCGAGCACGTGCTCTTCGGCAGCCCGACGGCCAACGCGTTCGTCACCCTCGCCGCGGCCGCGGCGGTCACCAGCCGGGTGCGGCTGCTCAGCGCCGTCACGCTGCTGCCGCTCTACCCCGCGCCGCTCGCCGCGAAGATGGCGACGACCCTCGACCGCGTCTCCGGCGGGCGCTTCGAGCTCGGCGTCGGGGTGGGCGGCGAGAACCCCGTGGAGTTCGCGGCCTGCGGCGTCCCGGTCCGCGAGCGGGGACGCCGCACCGACGAGGGCCTCGACGTCCTCGGGCGCCTGTTCGCCGGCGGGGCCATCGACGTCGAGGGCACCCCGGCGACGCTCGACCCGCTCCCGGTGCAGCGGCCGCGCCCGCCGATCTGGGTCGGCGGGCGCTCCCCGGCGTCCATGCGCCGCGCGGGCCGGGCCGGCGACGTCTGGATGCCCTACCTCGGCAGCCCCGATCGCGTCGCCCGCGGTCTGCGCACGGCGCGCGAGGAGGCCGAGCGCCACGGCCGCGACCCCGCCGAGGTCACCGGCGCGTACTTCGCGTGGAGCTGCGTCGACACCGACCCGGCCGCCGCCCGACGCGGCGCGCTCGAGGCCCTCGCCGCGACCTACGGGCAGGACATGGAGCGGATCGTCGACGCCTGCGTCCCGCACGGCACGCCCGAGCAGGTCGCCGCGCGCCTCGCCGAGTACCGCGACGCGGGCGCGGAGTCGGTGGTCGTCGCGCCGGCGGTGGCTCCGGCCGGCCGCGCGGGCATGCTCGACCTCCTCGCCGGCGAGGTGCTCCCCCGCCTGCGCTGACGCCGCGGGACGGGAGACGCCCGCCCGGCGTCCGATGCGCCGTCGCCTCCCGGCGCGGTCCCCGCGGGTCCGGCCGCTGGCACGATCGGGCGCCGTGGCGCCGACGCAGGTCCTGGTCCTCGGGCTCGATCCCCGCACGGTGCCGGGCTACGACCCGGCGCCGGTGGTCGCGAAGATCGCCGACGGAGAGCGGCGCTTCGTCGACCGCGGCATCGCCGCCCGTCACGAGCTGCTCCCCTACGACGAGGACCCGGACGTCCTGGCGGCGCGGATCGCGGACGTCCTCGCCGCCGAGCCGTACGCGTGCGTCGTCGTGGGCGGCGGGATCCGCACCGACGAGCCACGCCTGGAGTTCTTCGAACGCGTCGTGAACCTCGTCCGCCGTCACGCGCCGCAGGCCGCGATCGCGTTCAACGCCGGGGCGGACGACGCCGCCGACGCGGCCGCCCGCTGGCTGCCGCCCTCCTGACGGCGACCCTCCGTCGAGGTGTGCGCACCGCACCGTGACGGCGGCACGGCGTCGTGCCGACGGCCCAGTCTCGCGACCACTCCTTTGCCGAGCCTTGACCCTGGTCCGGGCGAGCCGTTCCATGACCGGGCACCCCGACGACGAGGAGCCCTTCATGGCCAGCGACGCGTCCGGAACCGAGTCGGTCGAGGGCGGCCGCGCCGGACCCTCCCTGCGGGTGCCGCGCCGGGTCGCCGCGGCCAGTCTCGTCGGCACGACCATCGAGTGGTTCGACTTCTTCATCTACGGCACCGCCGCGGCGCTCGTGTTCAACAAGGTGTTCTTCCCGGCCGCCGACCCGGCGATCGGCACCATCGCCGCGCTCGGCACGTTCGCCACCGGCTTCATCGCCCGGCCGATCGGTGGCGCGGTGTTCGCGCACTTCGGCGACCGCGTCGGGCGCAAGCCGATGCTGGTGTACTCGCTGCTGCTCATGGGCGCGGCGACGGTCGGCATCGGGCTGCTGCCCGGCTACGCGACGATCGGCGTCCTCGCCCCGGTGCTGCTCGTGGTGCTGCGCTTCGCCCAGGGCTTCGGGGTCGGCGGTGAGTGGGGCGGCGCCGCGCTCATGGCCGTCGAGAACGCCCCGCCGCACCGCCGCGGCTTCTACGGCAGCTGGCCCCAGGTCGGCGTCCCGCTCGGGCTCGTCATGGGCACCGGCTCGTTCCTCGTGCTCGACCTGACCGTCAGCGAGCAGGCCTTCCAGGCCTGGGGCTGGCGCATCCCGTTCCTCGCGAGCGCCGTGCTCATCGCCGTCGGCATGTGGATCCGGCTGACCGTGGCCGAGAGCCCCGTGTTCCGCCGCGACCAGGAGCGCCGCGAGGCGAGCCGGCTGCCGGTCCTGCAGGTGCTGCGCGAGCACCCGAAGCTGATCTTCCTGGCGGCGGGGTCGTTCGTGGCCACCAACGCCACCTTCTACATCAGCTCGGTCTGGCTCGTCTCGTACGCGACCACCGAGCTCGGCTACACGCGCAGCACGATCCTCGGCGCCAACACCTTCCTGTCCGCGTCGGACATCCCGATGATCCTGCTGCTCGGGCTGCTGTCCGACCGCCTCGGCCGCCGCCCGCTGTTCCTCGGCGGGATGGGCCTGCTCGTGGTGTTCGCGATCCCGTACTTCCTGCTCGTGCAGACCGGGGTCGTCGGGCTGTTCATCCTCGGCGGGCTCGTCGTGCAGGCCTGCCGCAGCGCGGTGTACGGGCCGCAGTCGGCGTACTTCTCCGAGCTGTTCCCGACCCACCTGCGCTACAGCGGGGCGTCGCTCTCCTACCAGATCGCGTCGATCGTCGGCGGGCTCGCGCCCGCGATCTGCGGCCTGCTCGTGCTCTGGACGGGCAGCCTCATGTCGGTCGCGGGCTTCACGGTCCTGCTCGCCCTGATCTCGCTGGGCAGCAGCTGGGCGATGAGCGAGACCCTGACCCGCGGCCTCGACGGCCCGGACGAGGCGCCCGCACGCGGGGTGCCCGCGCAGGCCTGACCCGTCCCGCCGCTCCACCGCCGACGGCCCTCCTCCGTGAGGAGGAGGGCCGTCGGCGAGGTCGTCCCGGCGAGGGACGCGGTCCGCCCCCTCGGCGCGCGATCGTGGAACGCGTCGGAGAGGACACCGAGCGGGACGGGGGCGAGACGATGACGGGCGCGGGCGCCGACACGAGCCGCGAGCAGCAGGACGAGGACACCGGGCCCGTGGCCGCGACGCCGAGGCGCTTCCGGTGGCGGACCGCGGACTACTCGCCCGAGGAGATCGCCGAGGCGAAGAAGGCCTGGCGCGACGCGATGCCGTGGGACCACCCGATGTCGCGCGGCGACAAGGTGCTGGTCGTCGCCACGCTCGGCGTCCTCGTCGCGATGCTGGCGACGATGCCGCTGCGGCCCTTCCTGCTGGCGTCGCACCCCACGGCCCTGGCCGCCGTCACCGGCAGCCTCTCCGCGACCGGCGCGGGCGCCGCGTTCGCGCGGATCGGCGAGGGGAACCTGTGGCTGGTCATCGCGGCCGGGACCTTCGGCATGACCAAGTTCGACTGGCTGTTCTGGCTGGCCGGACGCCGGTGGGGCGAGAAGATCGTCGCGCTGTGGGCGCCCGGTGACGTCGCGCAGCGCTTCGTGACGTGGATCCGGTCCGCGCCGCGGTGGGCGACCGCGCTGGCCGTCGTCGGGGCCTCGCTGCCCGGTGTGCCGGGCGCCGCGGTGTTCGCCCTCGCCGGTCTCGGGCGGATGCGGCTGGTGCCGTTCCTGGTCCTGGACGCCCTCGGCGCCGCGCTCATGACCGGGCTCGTCGCCGGCCTCGGCTACGGCATCGGGCAGCACGCCGTCGACCTCGTACTGACCATCGACCGGTACGCGCTGTGGATCACGATCGGGCTGATCGTGCTGGTGTCGGTGAGGTCCGGCATGCGCTCGCAGCGGGAGCAGAAGGCGCGGAGAACGCAGCAGGCCCAGCAGGCCCGGCAGGCCCGGCCGGACACCCCGGCCTGATCAGCCCGAGGCCGTGGACGGCTCGGCGCGGCGGACCGCGCTGGGGGCGTGCCCGCGGTGGCGGTGGAACGCGGTGCTGAAGCTGAAGGGGTTGGCGTAGCCGACGCGGCGGGCGACCGCCGCGACGGTGGCGTCGGGCTCGGTGACCAGCGCGCGCTCGGCGAGGTCGAAGCGGTGCTCGCGCAGGTAGGACAGCGGCGAGGTGCCCACCTCCTCGCGGAACCGGCGGGCGAACGCCGCCCGGCTGACGCCGGCGTGCGCGGCGAGGCGCGCGACCGTCCAGGGGCCGGAGGGGTCGTCGTGGATGGCGGCGAGGGCGGCGGCGACGCCGGGGTCGGTGGCCGTCACCTCGCCGGCCGCCGCGGTGAGGACGTCGCGCACGGTGTCGGTGACGAGCCAGTCGAGCAGGCGCGTGGACACGACGTCGCTGGTGGGGGCGGCGTCGAGCTGGTCGGTGACGCGCGCGACGAGCAGGCGGCAGAACTCCGAGTCGGCGCGCACGACCGCCCGCGCGGGCAGCAGCGCCAGCCGTGGCGCGGCGCCGCGCAGCGCGAACTCGGCGACCAGCAGCGTCGCCCCCTCGTCGCCGGCCCGGACGGCGAGGCGGTCGGCGCCGCGCAGGAGGACCGCGTCGCCGGGGTGGAGCGCGCCGTCGCCGAGGTCCGCCTCCCCGCGCGCGACCGCGACGAGGGCCCAGCGTCCGCCGGCGGGGACCGTGGCGCGGCCGGGGGCGAGCGTGTCCGCACGCATCGCGGGCTCCTCGACGCGGACCGTGCCGAGCAGCGCGTCGATCGTCCCCACCTCCCCGAGGTTAGACGCTCTCGGGGGTCGAGGGTGGACGCTCGCGAAGGTGCCGGAGCGTCGCGCCGATGGCCGGGCGGGCGTCCGCGGGCGAGCCTTGGGGGCACGGCAGACCGCCGTGACCGACGACGTCGCGCGCCTGCACGGACGGCCGCCGCGCCCCGTTCGCGCGTGGGCCGTCGAGCGGGCGGCGCCCGGCGCCCGGAACGGATCCACCGATCCCCGAGGAGAACCCGATGCTCACCGACGACGACCGCGCCCTGCTCGACCGCCCGCTGCACGGGCTGCTGACGATCCCGCCCGCCCCCGGGCGCCTCCCCGCGCCGCGCCCGGTGTGGTTCGAGCCGACGCCCGAGGGCGGCGTCCAGCTGTTCTCGCTGGTCAGCTCACCCAAGGTGCGCCGCCTGGAGGCCGACCCGCAGGCCACGTTCGTCGTGGTCCGGCCGAACGGCGAGCCCGAGGGCTGGGTGTCGATCGAGGCCGACGTGACCGTGCACCGCGACGGCGCCAAGGAGCTCGCGGACCGGCTCGCGAAGCGCTACTGGGACGACCCGGACTCCGACGAGCACCGCGCGACCGCGGCGGCGTGGGCCGACGAGGACGAGATCCGGCGGATCGTCCTGCACCCGCGCCGCGTCACCCGCACCTAGCACCCTTACCCCGCGGTGACGAAACCCTGACCCCGGTGCACGGCCTCCGTGCCCACGGCGGTGATTCTGCGGCGGCGCCGATCGGCGGACGCTTCGGTGGTCACCCCCCGTCGGGCGCCAGGAGCCGCAATGATCACGACCGAGCCGCCTCGTCCGCGGACCCCGTACGCGACGGGTGCGGTCACCCACCGCTACCCGGCGCCGCGTCCGCCGGCCGCGCCGGGCACGCGACCGGTCACGGGACCGGGGATGCGGTCGGGGATGCGGCCCGCAGCCGGTCCGTCGGCGGTCGACGCACCGACGGTGAGGTTCATCCCGACCCGACAGGTCGAGGTGGTCGCCCCGCCCGCCGCGACGAAGGCCTCGCGGGTCCGCGGGGTGGACGTCGCCCGGGGTCTCGCGCTGCTCGGGATGATCGCCGCGCACACGCTCCCCCTGACCGCGGGTGACCAGCCGACGCTGGTCGGGCGCCTGGTCAACGGGCCCGCCGCGGCGCTGTTCGGCGTCCTCGCCGGGCTCTCGGTGGCGCTGCTGACCGGGCGGCGCCGCGTCGAGACCGATACCGCTCGCCAGCACGCTCGGCGCCTGGCGGTGCGGGGCCTCGCGATCGGGACGATCGGGCTCGCCCTCGGTCAGGCCGAGCTCAGCAGCATCGACGTCATCCTCACCTACTACGGCGTGCTGTTCGTGCTCGCCGTGCCGCTGGTGCTCCTGTCGACCCGCGTGCTGGCCGGGCTCGGTGCGGCCCTCGTCGTCGTCGCCCCCGTCACCAATCACCTGCTGCGGGCACAGCTGCCGCCCACCGAGCTGCTCGACCCGTCGTTCACGATGCTGGTCACCGACCCCGGCGGGCTGCTGACCACCCTGCTGTTCACCGGCGCCTACCCGGTCTGGCCGTGGCTGGCGTACCTCTGCGTCGGCATCGCCGTCGGCCGCCTGCGCCTCGACCGGACCCGGACCGCCGCCGCGCTCGCCCTCGGTGGCGCTGCGCTCGCCACGGTCGCCGCCATCTCCTCGGCGCTGCTGCTGCAGGTGGCGGGCGGGCTCGGGCAGGTCCTCACGACCACCGGCCTCGACCCCGAGGAGGTCGCGAGCCTGTTCGTCGAGGGACCGAACGGCGTCACACCGGCCACGAGCTGGTGGTGGCTCGCGGTGTCCCTGCCGCACTCCTCCACGCCCTTCGACCTCGCCCGCACCATCGGGACCTCGCTGGCGGTGCTGGGCCTGGCGCTGCTGCTCGACCGGCTGGTCGCCCGCCTCGCCGACCGCACGCCCGGCCGGGTCCTGGGCGCGATCCGGGCCCCGCTCGCGGCGGCCGGATCGATGACGCTGACCTTCTACGTCCTGCACGTCGTCGTCACCGGACTGGCCCCGGGCACCGACCCGTGGGTGCTCTTCGGCGTGCAGGCCGTCGGCGCCCTGGCCGCCGGGATGGCGTGGCAGCGGTTCCTGGGCCGCGGGCCGCTCGAGGCCGGCGTGGCGCGGCTCGTCGACGCGGTGGCGCCCGCGCCGTCGAAGACCTCGGCCCCGACCACGTCCCGCCGTGTCGGCGCGGGGCTCGCGTCGGCGGTCGCCATCGGCGCCCTGCTCGTGGCCGTGACCGCCGGCGCGGGCGTGGCCCTGGCCTTCCCGTCCACCGGCGCCCCGGCGTCCACGAGCGCGGAGTCCGAGGCGTCCGAGGACGAGTCCGCCGACGCCGGCACGGCCGAGGACACGGGGACGACCGGCACCGCCGAGCCGGGCGCCACCGGTGACGCCGCCGAGGACCCCGCGGCCGACGCGGGCGGGACCGACGCCGACTCCGCCGACGCCGGCGAGTCCGCCGACACCGGGACCGACTCGGGCGACGACGGCTGAGCGGGGGGCAGGTCAGGCTCGAACGGACGACCCCCCGCGGAGGACTTCACACCCCGCGCATGAGGCGCGCGGCGGCATCGGGCCGCGATGCTGGCGTCCGGCGACCCGGGCGGAGGAGGTGTGGTGATGTTCGAGACGGCCTTGCGTGAAGGCATCGACCGGGCCCAGGAAGGTCTGCGGCGAGCGCACCGGGAGGGCCTGCCGTACGAGGAGGCCGCCCACGCCGCGCGCCTGTTGGACCTGCAGGACCGCGCTCGCCACGCCGGCATCGACACGACGGGGTGGGTGGATCCGGAGCTCATGACCGCTGCGCGGGCCCTGGCCGGAGACGACTGAGCGCGGTCCCGGGTCGGTCGAGGAGAACCTGATGACCACGACGGAGGACGCGGGACCCGGCCGGTTCGAGGCACTCCGAGCGCGTCACCCCTGGCTCGACCACGTGGTGCGCGCGGGCTCCCGGTACGCCGAGAAGCACGGCGACCACTACGCGGCAGCGATCACCTACTTCAGCGTGCTCGCCCTGGTCCCGGTGCTGATGATGGCCTTCGCGGCCGCCGGCTACGTGCTCGCCGGCGACCCGCACCTGCTGGCGGAGCTGCAGTCGGCGATCACGAGCACGGTGCCGGCGACGCTGGCCCCCACCGTGACCTCGATCATCACCACCGCGATCGACCAACGCGACGCGGTCGGCATCCTCGGTCTGGCGTTCGGACTGGTCGTGGGCCTGGGGTGGACCGCCAACCTGCGCGAGGCGCTGTCCGAGCAGTGGGCCCAACGCCGGCCGGCGGTGCCCCTGGTCAGGCGCTACGGCACCGACCTGCTCGCCATGATCGGTCTCGCACTGGCGCTGCTCCTCTCCTTCGGGGTCACCGCGGCCGGCACCGGCATGTCCGGCACCGTGATCGAGCTGCTCGGACTCGACCGCGCCTGGTTGACCCGACTCCTGGTCGTCCTGGCCGGCCTGGCCCTCACCCTCCTCGCGGACTGGATCGTGCTGGTGTGGGTCATCGCCCGGCTGCCCCGCGAACCGGTGACGCGGCGCAGTGCCGTGCGGGCCGCGGCCCTCGGCGCGGTCGGGCTCGTGGCGCTCCAGCAGCTCGTGACCGTCTACCTCGCCCGGGTCACGACCTCGCCGGCAGGTGTCGCCTTCGGCCCGATCCTCGGGTTGCTCGTGTTCACCAACCTCGTCGCCCGGCTCGTGCTCTTCGTGACGGCGTGGGCGGCCACGCTGGGCGAGAACGCCCCCGAGGCGGCGGACGAGCCCGCGTCGGTGGTCGTGCGGCCGGCGATCACGGTGCGGCGACCTCCGTCCACCGTGATGGCCGCACTGCTCGGGGCCGCGGCCGCGGTGGGAGCGGTCGTCGGCGCCTGCGCCCATCGTCGCTGAGCGATGCCGCCGGGACGGCCTCGGTGAGATCTCACCAGGTCGAGGGAGTGGGGCAGGTCGGGCTCGAACCGACGACCTGACGGATTATGAGTCCGCTGCTCTGACCAGCTGAGCTACTGCCCCCCGGGGTGCCGCCCGCCGGGGCGGCCACGGCGGGCCGAGCGTACGACACCCCGGGCACGGGATCGCCGGGCCCGCGCGACGTGACGTCCGTGTGAACACGCGTGACATCGGCGTGATCTTGCCGAGATCCTCGCGAGGACCACCCGAAGGGCCCTGGACAAGGGTGTCCGGTCGCGGAGCGCATCCAGATCGTCACAGCCCGCGTGATGATCTCGTTACCGAGTCCCGGAATGGGCCGTTCTGGCTTGAATCGGACGCCGCTAGCCCGCGATGGTTCGGCCGTTCGGGTCAGCCGGACCCGGACGGTCACCGTCCTGATCGGGAAGGACCCCCATGAAGAAGAGCACGATGCGCCTCGCGTTCGCCGCCGTCGCCGTCCCCGCGGCCGTCACCGGCTTCGCCGCCCCGGCGGCCAACGCGGTCGAGCTGGCGCCGTACGCCCACCAGCTGGACAAGGACGTCGCGGCCACCGAGGCCGAGGTCGGCGCCGCCCTCGACGCGCTGGGCCTCGCCGCCGCCGAGTGATCACCCGACACCGCGTCGGGACGCACGACCAGCAGGTGATGTAGCAGGTGATGGACTGAGAGCCGCTCCCCACAGCAGCTTCCGCGAGGGCCCGGGTCGGGATCGACCCGGGCCCTCCGCGCGTCCGCGGCACGCGAACGCTGGACATCGCGGGGTTCGCCGACGACGCTGGTGGCACGTCACGTCGATCGCACGAGTTGCTCGGAGGCCGCCATGCGCCTGGGACGTCGACTCTCCGCCGGCATCGCCGAGGACCCGCCCGCGCCCGCAGCGGCCGAGGAGCCCGCGGTCGAGGAGGTCCTCGAGGACACGGATCAGCGTGAGCCGGCCGAGCAGCTGGTCGATCGCTAGGCACCGGCGGCCGGAGGGGCCGCTGACCGGGTACAAGATCGCGTACCCGATGATCTCCGCGGACTCGCGCCGCGCGGGCTTCAACGGCGTCGCGCTGGGCCGCTCGCAGGTCTACGGCGCGGTCGCCGACGCCGTCTGCATCCAGAGCCCGCGGCACCGGTGCCCGTCGTCGTGGTGCGACTGCGGCTTCTACTGCTTCCACGCGCTCGACGACGCCCGCGACCTCGCGTGCGACCCGCAGTACCAGCACTGCGTGCTGCTCGAGGTCGCCGCGTCGGGCCGGTACGTGCGCTACGAGCTGGGCCTGCGCTACGCGCGCCAGACGATCCGCTCGGTGCGGCTGGGCCGCTGCGGCTGCGGGCGCGCGGCGACGGCGCTGGCCGACGGCGGACCCGGGATCGTCGGCTGGCGGCGCCTGCACCCGGTCTGCGGGCTGTGCGCCGGCCCGCGTCCCGTGCTGACCCCGGAGGCGTTCGGCGTGCTGCTGGGACACGTGCCGGTGCGGGCCGAGGACGGCGCCGACGACGGGTTCGCCCCGCTCGCGGGGCTCGGGAGCGAGGTCGACGACGCCACGCTCGTGCCGTTGCTCAGCGCCGAGGTGGCCCTGTTGCAGGCGCGCCTCGACCAGGTCCAGAGCCGCCTGGAGCAGCTGACCCACCGCTCGGACTGATCGCGGCGCGCCCTCACGTGGCCGCGGACGGGTGCCCGGTGTAGGCAGGGCGGGTGACCTCCCTCGAGCTGGGTCCCCTGCTCCGCCACGTCGGCACGACCACCGCCACGATCTGGGTCGAGACGAGCGAGCCCTGCACGGTCGAGGTGCTCGGTGCGTCCGCCCCGACGTTCCAGGTGTGCGGGCAGCACTACGCGCTCGTCGTCGTCGACGGCCTCGAGCCCGGGACCGTCCGGCCCTACGAGGTGTGCCTCGACGGCGAGCTGGTGTGGCCGATGGAGGGCACCTCGACGCCGCCGAGCTACCTGCGCACGCGCCGCGAGCGCACCCCCGAGCCCGACAGCACGCGCCTGCGGTTCGTCTTCGGCTCGTGCCGCTACCCGCCGACCGACGACCCCGAGCTGGAGGCCTCGCTCGGCATCGACGCGCTCGACGCGTTCGCGACGCGGCTGATGGACGAGGTCACCGCGGCCGACGACCCGGCAACGGTCCTGCCCGACGCGCTGTGCCTGCTCGGCGACCAGGTCTACGCCGACGAGATCACCCCGCGGACCGAGCGCTGGATCCGCGAGAACCGCGACCCCGACGCCGCGGACGGCCCGGGCCTGGAGATCGCCGACTACGGCGAGTACGCCCACCTCTACAGCGAGTCGTGGACCGACCGGGAGCTGCGCTGGCTGCTCTCGACGGTGCCGACGGCGATGATCTTCGACGACCACGACGTCCGCGACGACTGGAACACCTCGCAGACCTGGCGCGAGCAGATGGCGTCGAAGCCGTGGTGGCCGCAGCGCATCCGGGCCGGGCTCGCGTCGTACTGGGTCTACCAGCACCTCGGCAACCTCGACCCGGAGACGCGCGACGCCGACCCGCTCTACCGCAAGGTCCTCGAGGCCGACGGTGACGTGTTCGAGATGCTCGCCGACTTCGCCGGCCGCGCCGACGCCGAGGTCGGCGAGCCGACCGGTGTGCGCTGGAGCTACCGCTGGGACCTGGGGCGCACCCGCCTGCTCATGGTCGACTCGCGCTGCGCCCGGGTGCTCAACGCCCAGGAACGGTTGATGATCAACGACCACTCGTTCGCCTGGATCGAGGAGAACGCGACCGACCCGGACGAGGAGGTCGACCACCTGCTGCTCGGCTCGTCGATCCCGTGGCTGATGCCGCCGGCGGTCAGCCACGTCCAGTCGCTCGACGAGTGGGCCGCGGCGCGCGGCAGCAAGCTCGCCGAGTCCGTGCGCCAGGCCGTCGACCTCGAGCACTGGCCGGCCTTCCGCGCGTCCTTCGACCGGCTCGCCGACCTGGTCCGCGGCGTCGCCTCGGGCCCGTCGGCGCCGGCCACGGTGTGCGTGCTGTCCGGGGACGTCCACCACAGCTACGCCGCCGAGGCCCGCTACCCCTCCCCCACCCGGTCGCGGGTCTACCAGCTGACCTGCTCGCCCGTGCGCAACGGCGTCCCGTGGTTCATGGAGTACGTGTTCGCGCTGGGCTGGTGGCGCGGCCTCACCAACGCCCTGGGCCGTGTCGCCACGGCGGCGGGGATCGGGGACCTGCCGCTGTCCTGGTCGACGATCGGCGGGCCGTGGTTCGGCAACGCGGTGTCGACGCTCGAGGTCAGCGGCCGCGACGCCCGCATCCGCGTCGAGCGCTCGGGCAGCCGCGGCGGCCTCGAGGCGGTGGCGGAGCTCCCGCTGACCTGAGCGGCTGTGGTGTTCCAGCCTGGCGTCCACGCTGTCACTCAACGCCAGAAAACCCACCCGCTCGATCGCGCCGGAGAAAGAAGGAACCGGCAAGGCGGCGCCTGCGTCGGACCCTGTGCCGGATCGGGTGCGTGTCGGTGCCCGTCCGGGCCGTGGCGTCGTTCTACCTTCAGGGGTCGAGCAGCGGAGGGAGCAGGCGTGCGGTTCGTGCACACCGCCGACTGGCAGCTCGGCATGACGCGCCGGGTCCTCGGGGCCCGGCCGCCCAAGGAGGCCGCCGGCGGGTTGACCGGCGAGGCCCAGGCCCGGTTCGCCCAGGCCCGGCTCGACGCCGTGTCCGCGCTCGGCCGCCTCGCCGACGAGCGCGACGCCGCGTTCGTCCTCGTCTGCGGCGACGTCTTCGAGTCCAACCTCGTCGGTCCCGACGTCGTCGCCCGCGCGTGCGAGGCGCTGGCGTCGTTCCGCACGCCGGTACTGCTCCTGCCGGGCAACCACGACCCGGCCGACGCTGCTTGCGTGATGCGCCGCCCCGACTTCGTGCGCCGCTGCCCACCGCACGTCACGGTGCTCGACACCCCCGGCGTGCACGAGGTCGCGCCGGGCGTCGAGGTCGTCGCCGCGCCGTGGCGGTCCAAGCACCCGCTCACCGACCTCGTCGGCGAGCAGCTCGCCGCCCTCGACCCGGCGCCGCCGGGCACGCTGCGGGTGCTCGCCGGCCACGGCGAGCTCGACGTCCTCGACCCCGACGACGACGAGCCCGCGCGCATCCGCCGCGACGGCGTGCTCGCGGCGCTGGCCGACGGCCGCGTGCACTACGTGGCGCTCGGCGACCGGCACTCGGCCTGGGTCGACGCCGTCGACGACCGCATCCGCCATCCCGGGACGCCGGAGGTCACCGACTTCGACGAGGTCGACCCGGGCCACGTCCTGGTCGTCGACCTCGACGAGCACGCCGCGCACGTGACCGTCGAGACGGTGGGCGGCTGGCGATTCGTCCGCCACGACGCGGGACTCGACGGTGACGACGACCTCGACGCGCTCGACGCCTCGCTCGGTGCGCTGCCCGACAAGGAGCGCACGGCGGTGCGCCTGGCGCTGGTCGGCACGCTGTCGCTGCGGCAGCGCAGCCGTCTCGACGACCTGCTCGCCGCGCACGGCCACGCGTTCGCCGCGGTCGAGGTGCTCGAGCAGCACTCGGACCTGGCGACGGTCCCCGACGACGCCGACCTCGACGACCTCGATCTCCACGGTTTCGCCGCCGACGCCGCCACCGACCTCTTCGCCGCCGCCGGACGCGAGGACGCCGAGGCCCGCGACGCCCTGCGCCTGCTCCACCGGCTCGTCGGGGGGCCGCGATGAGGCTGCACCGCATCCGCCTGCGCGACTTCCGCGGCGTGCACGACCGCGAGGTCGCCCTCGCCGAGCGCGGGGTCACGGTGCTGCAGGGCGACAACGAGGTCGGGAAGACCTCGACGGTCGCCGCGCTCGACCTGCTCTTCGACGCCGCCGACTCCTCGCGCCGCGCCGACATCCGCGCCGCCCAGCCGGCCGGGGTCGACGCCGGGCCCGAGGTCGAGGCCGAGGTGTCCACCGGCCCCTACCGCTTCGTCTACCGCAAGCGCTGGCTGCGCCGGCCGCGCACCGAGCTGCACGTCCTCGAGCCCGCCCGCGAGCAGCTCACGGGGGCCGACGCGCACGCCCGCGTCACGGCGATCCTCGACGAGACCATGGACCGCGTGCTCTGGCGCGGGCTGCGCGTGGAGCAGCACACCGCGGTCGGGCAGGCCGACCTCGGCGGCCAGGACGCGCTGACCCGCGCGCTCGACCGCGCCGCGTCGGGCACGGGTGGCACGGCGCGCCCCGACCCCACCGCCGACGACGGGCTGGTCGAGCGCGCCTGCGAGGAGCTGCGCCGCTACCGCACGCCCAGCGGCCGGGCCACCGGCGAGCTGCGCACCGCCGAGGTGCGCCTCGCCGACGCCGAGGTCGAGCACGAGCGCTGCCGGGCCGCGCTGGAGGCCGTGGAGCGCGACGTGGCCGCCCGCGACCGGCTCGACGCCGACGCCGCGGGCGTCCGGAGCCGGCGCCTCGCCCACGCCGCCCAGGTCGCCGAGCTCGAGGACCGCTGGGCCGGGCTGCAGTCGCGGCTGCGGGAGGTCGAGACGGAGCGCGGGCGGGCGGTGCTGGCCCGCGAGCGCGCGGAGACCGCCCGCGAGCGCCGGGAGGCGCGCGACGTGCTGGTCGCCGCGGTGGAGGCCGACGCCGCGGTGCTCGCGCGCGCCGAGGAGGCCCGCGACGCCCACGACGCCGAGCACACCGCGGCCCGCGACGAGCGCGACGCCCTCCGCGCCGCCGACACCGCGGCCCGCGAGGAGGCGGCCGCCGCCCGCCGGGCCGCCGACGAGGCCGCGCGGGACGTCTCCGCCGCGCGCGACCGCGCCGAGCTCGCCGACCTCGCCGAGCGCCTGCGCCGGGTCGAGGAGGCCGAGTCCGGGCTCGCTGCCGCCGAGCGCGTGCTCGCGGCCGCCACGGTCGGCCCCGACGACCTCGACGCGCTCGAGGACCTGGCCCGCGACCTCCTGCGCGCCGAGGCCGCGCGCGACGCCGCCGCCACGCGCGTCGAGCTCACCGCGCCGGCGGAGCTGACGATCGAGGTCGACGGCGAGCCGGTGACGCTCGCGCCCGGCGAGACACGCTCGCTGCCCGTGGCGGGGTCGCGGGCGGTGGTGGTGCCCGGGGTGCTCGACGTGCGCGTCCGCCCCGGCCACGACGAGGCCGGTCGCGACGACGTCGTGCGCGCGTGCGCCCGCGCGCTGGAGGAGCGGTGCGCGGGTCTGGGCGTCGCCGACCTCGAGGCCGCCCGCGCCGCCCGACGCTCCGCCGACGACGCGGCCCGGCGGGCGGCGGAGCACCGCGCGGCACGGGACCGCGAGGTCGCGGGCCACGGCAGCACCGCGGCCCTGCGTCAGGCCCACGACGCGGTGCGGGGGCGGCTGGACGACGACCTCGGGCACGGGGACGACCTGTTCTCGGTCGCCGAGGCCACCACCGAGCCGGTCGGTGCCGCCGACCTCGCGGCGCTGCGGCACGCGTCCGACACCGCGCGCGCGGCCGCGGACGACGCGGCTCGCCGGGCCGACGAGGCCGGGGCGGCGTGCCGGGCCGCCGAGGACGCGGTGCGCGGGGCCGAGACGCGCGCGGCGGTGCTCGCCGAGCGGGCGGCCGACGCGCGCCACGCCCACGCGCGCCGGGCCGAGGAGCTGCGCGCCGCCCGCGCCGCGGAGCCGGACGCCGACCTCGCGGCCGCCGAGGAGGATCGCCGGGCCCGGGCGCGGGAGGCCGAGCGGGAGCACGAGTCGCTGGCCGCGGCGCTCGCGGACGACGACCCGGAGACCGTCGAGGCGCGGGTGGTGAACGCGCGGGCGGTCGACGAGCGCCTCGCCGCCGAGGCCGCCCGCCTCGAGCGCGAGCACGCCGAGACCACCGGGCGCCTGCAGGCCGCGGGCCTCGAGGGCTGGCACGACGAGCTCGCGGCCGCCGCGACCGAGCTCGAGGCCGCGGTCCGCGACCACGACGCCGTCGCCCGCCGGGCCGCCGCCGCGCGCCGGCTGCACGAGACCCTCGCGCGCCACCGCGACCGGGTCCGCCGCTCCTACGTCGCCCCGTTCCGGGCGCAGGTCGAGCGGCTGGCGCGGATCGTGTTCGGGTCGTCGCTGTCCCTGGAGATCGACGAGGACCTCCGCATCACCCACCGCACGCTCCACGGCACGACGGTCGCGTTCAGCGCGCTCTCCAGCGGCGCGCAGGAGCAGCTGGGGCTGTGCGCGCGCCTGGCCTGCGCCGCGCTGGTGGACCCGGCGGACGGGGTGCCGGTGGTCATCGACGACGCCCTCGGCCACACCGACCCCGAGCGCCTCGCCCGGCTCGGCGCCGTGTTCACCGCGGCGACCGCCGGCGAGGGTGCCGCGCAGGTCGTGGTGCTGACCTGCACCCCGGAGCGCTACCACGGCATCGGCGCCGCCACGGTCGTCCCGCTCGCTCCGTCCCGCCGCCCCGACGACCGCGACCGGATGCACGATCGCGACCACGCCGAGGTCGGCGACCACCGCGACGCCGACCGCGACGACCACCGCGACGACCACCGCGGCGACCACCCCGCCGCCCCGGCCGCCGACGACACCCCGGCCCGCGCGCCGGGCACGGTCGTCGACCTGCCGCGCGCCCCGCGCGCGGGCTGACCTCCCGGGACGGCGCTGGCGTCCGCGTCCGCGCCGGCCCGACGGACCCGACGGACCCGACGGCCGCGTAAGAGCGGATGACGTCACCACCCGCCGCGAGCCGGCGCCACGACCAGCTCGAGCGAACGGGGAGTTCGAACGCCTAGAAGCAGCGAACAGCGCGTTCGCTGCTACCCCCCGCTCAGCCGCGCCCGAACACCCGCCGCCACCACGACCGCCGCGAGACGGACGCCGACGCCCGCGCCGCCGGTTCCGCCACCGCAGGCTCCAGCACCGCCCGTCGCCGCGCCCGCTCCTCCCGCCAGCGCGCCACGACCTCGTCCGAGCGCGGCATGGGCACGGCGACCTGCGGACCGTCGGGGAAGCGCAGCCAGGCGGCCACGCGCGCGGCGAGGGCGGCAACGGTGTCGCGGACCTCGCGCTCGGTCTCCATGTCCCGCACGGTCTCGGGCAGGCGGTCGATCTCGCGGCGCAGCCGCAGCGGCGTCGGCAGCAGGACGTCGTTCGGGATGCCCTCGCGCTCCAGGTAGGAGCGCAGCCACCAATTCTCCTCGTACGGGCGGTTGAGCCCGGGCAGGGGCCGGCCGGCGCCGCGCAGCCCGTCGAACTTGCCCTCGTCCTGGGCGTCGCGGATGCGCTGCTCGACGATCGACTCGTAGCTCTCCCAGTACCCCTCGTCCCGCATCGCGACCCGAGGCTACGGAGAACCGGCCGGCAGGGCGATCGCGGTGATCACCAGCCCGTCGCGCACCACCCAGCGCCCGGCGAACCCCGTCACCTCGCGCCCGTCCACCACCGGCCCGGGCACGCGCAGCCCCGCCCGGAACGTGCCGTCGGCGGACGGGACCAGCTCGGCCTCCTCGAACCCGAGCCAGCGCCCGGTCAGCGGGAACCACGCCTTGTAGACGCTCTCCTTGGCGCTGAACAGGAGCTTGTCCCACCGCACGTCGGGCACGTCCCGCGCCAGCGCGGCGAGCACCGCCCGCTCGCGCTCGTCGGACACCGCCTCGAGCACCCCGTCGGGCAGGGCGACGTGCGGCTCGGCGTCGAGGCCGACGCTGCGGACCTCGTCGCGCCAGGCGACGGCCGCGCCCCGGAACCCCGCGCAGTGCGTGATCGCGCCGACCACGCCCTCGGGCCAGATCGGGGCGCGCTTCTCCCCCACCGGGATCGCCGCGGCAGGGGCACCGAGCCGGCTCAGGGCGTCGCGCGCGCAGGTCCGGGCCGTCGTGAACTCCGCGCGCCGCGTGGCGACCGCGCGCGCCACCGCGGCCTCCTCCTCCGGCGCGAGCACGGCCGACGGGTCGTCGTCGGCCCGGGCCACCGCCACCACCGAGCCGGGCAGGAGGTCGGCGAGCGCGTCGGTCGGGGCCGTCACGACCGGGCCCAGTTCCGGCGCTGCTCGGCCGCCCAGGCGGTGAACGGGTCGGGCTCGGCGACCTCCCGGGCGGGCAGGATCTCCCGCAACGCGCCGCGCACGAGACCGTGGCGCTGCCACTCGCGGGGATAACCGACCGAGACCTCCTCGCACCGCACGCCGTCCTCCCAGGTCGTGCGGGGGATGTGGAGGTGGCCGTAGACGACCGCGGCCGCGTCGTGGCGCACGTGCCAGTCGGCGGTGGCGGTCGTGCCGCACCAGAGCGCGAACTCGGGGTGGCGCAGGATGCGGGTGGGGTGCGGGGTCAGCGGCCAGTGGTTGACCAGCACCGTCGGCATCCCGGCCGGCCGCTCGGCGAGGCGCGCCTCGGTCCGCGCGAGGCGGTCGGCGCACCAGGCGGCGGGGTCTGCGAACGGGTCGCTCGACATGAGGATCTCGTCGGTGCACACGACCCCGGCCTCGCGGGCGACCTCGAGCGCCTCCGCGTTCGACGCGGACGCGGGGATCGAGGGCGGGCGCACCGAGTAGTCGTAGAGCAGGAACATCGGGCACACCAGCGCCGGGCCGCCCTCCCCGTCCCACACCGGCCACGGGTCCTCGGGCGTGAGCACGCCGAGTCCCCTCGCGGCCTCGACGAGGTGGTCATAGCGCGCGGGACCCACGAGGTCGACCTCGTCGCCCGGCGGCGTCCACAGCTCGTGGTTGCCCGGCACCCAGATCACCCGCGCGAAGCGCTCGGCGAGGACGCCGAGGGCCCAGGTCACGGTGTCGACGCGGTCGCCCACGTCCCCGGCGACGATCAGCCAGTCGTCGGGGTGGGTGGGGTGCAGCTCGCGGACCAGGTCCTCGTTCTCCGAGCGGTTGACGTGCAGGTCGCTCGTGGCCAGCAGGCGCGGGCCGCTGCTCATGAATCCTCCCGATCTCCCCGACCCGTCCACGGTACGGACCTCGCGAGCACCCGGCCGAGCCGTCGTGAGCCGTCTCCCACGGCGAGCAGGAGATGTCGGGTCGGGGTCGCGCTGGCACCATGAGCCGGGTGCCGCCGCGCCACCGCCCGTCACTGCCGCTGCCGGCGCGCATCCGTTCGGTCATGGCCGAGGGCGACTACGAGCGGGCCGGGCTCCTCGACGGGCTCACCGGCGACGCGCGGCGCACGCGGGTCTCGGTGCTGGAGTCGCTCGCCGCGGACGGGGTCGCGTTCGACACCATGCGCGACGCGATCGAGCGCGACCGCCTCGGGCTGCTGCTGCTCGAGCGCACGCTGCGACCCGAGGACGGGCACTCGCTCACCGACGTCTGCCGCCTCACCGACGTCGACATCGACGTCGTCCGACGCTGGTTCCAGGCCCTGGGCCGCCCGCTCGCGCCCGACCCCGACGACCCGATCTACACCGACGAGGACGTCGAGATCGCCGAGCGGATCCACCGCTACCGCGGCCTGGGCTTCAGCGACGAGGAGATGATGCCGGTCGTCCGGGCGATCGGTCGAGGCGTGCTCAACATCGCCGACGCCCTCGGCGGGCTGCTCGGCGAGGCCCTCCTGCGCCCCGGGGAGCCCGAGCCGGAGGTGGCGCTGCGCTACGCCGCCGAGGCCCGGCGCATCGTCGAGGAGGACTCGCTGCACCTCGTCCACCTCGTGGCCGCCGCCCTCGCCGACCGCATCCGCTCGCACGCGCTGGCCGTCGAGGAGTCGAGCGCGGGCCGGCTGCAGGGCGCGCAGGACGTCACCGTCTGCTTCGCCGACCTCGTCGGGTTCACCGACCTCGGCGAGTCCGTCTCCGCGGTCGAGCTGAGCGAGGTCGCCGAGATGCTCTCGGCGTGCGCGACCGAGGTGGCCTCCTCACCGGTCCGGCTGGCCAAGGTCATCGGCGACGCGGTCATGCTCGTCTCCCCCGACCCGACCGCGCTGGTCCACGCCGCCGTCGCACTCGTCGAGGCGTGGTCGGCCCCCGACGACGGGCGCCCGGCGCTGCGGGTGGGCGTCGCCCGGGGCATCGCGGTGCCGCGCGCGGGCGACTGGTTCGGGCCGCCGGTCAACCTCGCCAGCCGCGTCACCGAGACCGCGCGCCCCGGCGAGGTGACGGTGACCGCGGCCGTCCACGACGCCGTCCTCGCCGCGGCGCAGGACGGGGAGCCGGACGGGGTCGAGCCCCTCCGCTTCCGGACGGCCGCACCTCGCAAGTTCAAGGGTGTGCGCGGAGCGCAGCGGCTGTACAGGGTGCAGCGTCGCCCGAACGGTGCGGGTCGCCGCGGCACGCGCACCGATCCGGTGAAGTAAGGCGTTTCGCCGATTGGCCACTAGGCCGTACGGACTACCTCCGGTGCGGAACGTCGGGAACGACCGACGTCCGGCACAAGGAGCGATGACGTGGAAACGAAGACCAAGAGGCGTCTCGGCGCCGTCGTCGGGGGGATCGCGCTCGCCTGCGTCGCGGGTGTCGCGCTCGCCGCGTGGCTGTCCAGCGGGGCCGGCACGGCCGAGGGCAGCTCGACCCAGGCCGTCAACTCGACGATCACGCCCACGACCGGCGCCACGGGCCTCTACCCCGGGGCGACGACGACGGCGACCGTCACGATCAACAACCCGAACCAGTACCCGGTGACCGTGGCCTCGGTGTCGCCGGGCAGCTCGAACGCCACGAGCGGCAACTGCCCCGCCGGCACCGTCACCACCACCGGCCTGACCAACCCGGCCGGCACCATCGCCCCGGGCGCCACCGGCACGTACACGCTGCAGGCGAAGATGATCGCCAACCCGGACAACGCCTGCCAGAACCAGACGTTCGTGCTGCCGCTCACCGCGAGCCTGGCCTCCGCGGCGCAGTAGGTGTCCCCCCTCGGACGCGCCCGCTGGTCGTCCGGGCGACGGGTCTCGTGGCGGTGGTGGGCACGACGCCTGCCGACCGTCGGCGTCGTCGGCGTCGCCGTGCTGCTGGGCGCCGGGCTCGCCTCGGCGGCCTGGCTGTCGAGCGGCGGCGGCACGGCGTCGTCGCGGGCCGGCCAGGCCCTGCCGCCGACGACGACCGTGGTGCCCGGCACGGCGTTCACCACGAACCTGCTCTACCCGGGCACCAGCGGCGACGTGAAGATCACCGTCAACAACCCGAACGTCTACCCCGTCAGGGTCACCTCGGTCGCCCCCAACGGCGCCCCGACGGCGGCCGGCGGGGTGGGGACGTGCGCGACCACCGGCGTCAGCCTCACCGCGGCCTCGCCGGGGACCGCGATCCCCGCCACCGGGTCGGCGACGCTGACGCTCGCGGGCGCGGCGTCGATGACCAGCGCCTCGGAGACCGGATGCCAGAACGCGACCTTCGCCATCCCCGTGACCGTCGCGATCACGAGCGCATGAGCCGGCGCGGCCTCCTCGCCGCCGTGGTCGTCACGCTGCTGCTCGCGGGCGGCGGCGTGGCGACCGCGGGCTGGCAGACCACGAACACCGGCACCGCGACGGCCCGGGCCGGGCAGATCGAGGTCCCGACCGGCGTCGCGATCGGCACGGTCACGTGCACCACGAGCGGGCTCGTCACCACGGCGACCATCCCCGTGAGCTGGAACGCGGTCAGCGGCGCGGGCCAGTACACGGTGGAGTCGACCCGGCCGCTCGGCATCGGCGCACCGCCGCCGAAGACCGTGAGCGGCACGTCCACGACGCTGACCACCACGTCGACGCTGACGCCCATCACCGTCCGCGTCACCGCGAGCGCCGGCAGCTGGACCAGCGCGCCGAGCGCGCCGGTGCAGAAGCCCGTGACGTGCTCCGGCACCACCGTGAGCACGACCACGACCCCATCGACGACGCCGCCGGCGACGCCGACCACCACCACGACCACCGGGCCGGTCCCGACCACGACGCCGGCGCCCACCACGACCACCACGACCCGCTGAGCAGCGCGGACGGTGTCGCGATGATGGTGGGCCGGAGGGCCCGCTCCCCAGCTGCCTGGTCCGGCCCACCATCTCGCCGTCGGTGCCCCCCGGGGCACCGGACCGCCGGGACGTCGTCACCGGCTCGGAGCAGAGCGTGGCCGACGCCGGGTGGCCGGCACCAGGGCCGCGCGCCCAGCTTCACTCGACACGGGGACGGATTCACTCGACCCGGTGGGGCCCGGCCCCTCGCCGGCGCCGAACTCGGGATGGACAGTCAACGCACAAGATGTACGGTCGGGTCACAGGTCGACCCTCCGGCCCGCCCGGCGCGCACGTGCCCCAGGGCCGTGGCCGCTCGCCCCCGAGGTGAGGACATCCGTACCGTGTACGACCCGGATCACGAGACGCTGGTCAAGGCGCTGCGGCAGGCCGCGGAGCAGCTCACCGAGAACCGCAGCATCCGCGACCTCGAGACGACGGTCTCGAAGCTCGTGCACGCGGCGGTCACCACCATCCCCGGGGCCTCCGGCGGCGGCATCTCCCGCACCGAGCTGGGCACGGTGCGCTCGAGCCACGCGACCGACGAACGGATCTACGAGCTCGACCAGCTCCAGTCCGACCTCGGCCAGGGCCCCTGCATCACGGCCGCGGACGACCCGCCCGAGACCGGGGTCGTGACGGCCACCGACCTCGCCGGCGACGACGCCGCACGCTGGCCGGAGTTCGCCCCGCGCTGCGTGCGGGCCGGGCACCGCTCGCTGATGTCGGTGCAGCTGTCCCTGCACGGCGAGCGCCGCTCGGCACTGAACATCTACAGCCACGACCCGGGCGTGTTCGACACCTCGGCGCAGCTCACCGCCGGGCTGTTCGGCCTCCAGGCGGCGGTGCTGCTGCACGGCGCGGACCACGCCGCCCACCTCGGCCACGCGCTGGAGAGCCGGGACACGATCGGGCAGGCCAAGGGCATCCTCATGGAGCGCTTCACCGTCGACGACGACGAGGCGTTCCAGATGCTCGTCAGCTCCTCGCAGGAGACCAACATCCGCCTGGTCGACGTGGCGCGCTGGCTCACCGAGGAGGCCGCGGCGCGGCGCGCCGAAAACCAGCGCCGCGCACCGCACGACCGTCGCTGAGAACGGGGTCACACCCGGTCGAGAATGCCGCGACCTGGGGAGAGGGCTCCTCCGACTGGACTCGAACCAGTAACCCTTCGATTAACAGTCGAATGCTCTGCCGATTGAGCTACGGAGGACTGCCGACGCCCGGCACCGGCGGCCGGACGGGGTACACGTTACCGCACGGGGCTCACCGCCTTTCCCCGCGGGGTGGGGCAGGATGGGCCCGCACGAGACGTCGCGGAGGAGAACGCCTGATGATGATCCCGTTCCTGCTGGGTGCCGGTGTGGGCTACGTGCTCGGCACGCGGGCCGGGCGCGAGCGCTACGAGCAGCTCTCGCGCGCCTACCGCCGCGTCGCCGACCACCCGAGCGTCCAGGGGGCGGCTGGCGTGGCCCGCGCGAAGGCCGGCGAGGCCGTCCAGACCGGTGTGGCCATGGCCCGCGAGCGGGTGGCGCCGTCCGGCGGCGCGGCGGGCGGCCCCGCCGGCGGCGGGCCCTCGGCGCCCGGCCGGTCGACCACGAACGGCACCGGCCGGTAGGTCAGGCGCCGAGCACCGCGAAGACGCGCCGGAACCCGAACCAGGTGACGCCGGCGTCGTCGGGCGGGTAGGCGTCGCGCAGGCGGGGCGCGAGCTCCGCGCGCAGGCGCTCCCACCCGGCGTCGTCGAGCGCGTCGCGCACCGGGCGCAGGGTGGTGCCCGCGATCCAGTCGCCGACCGGGTCGTCCCCGGTCAGCGGGTGCAGGTACGTCGTCTCCCAGCAGTCGACGACACCGCCGGGACGCGCGGCCGCCAGCAGCCGCGCGTACTCCGCAGGCTCGCCGACGCCGTACCCGGGCAGGCCCTCCGGGACGAGGCCGGCCCACGCCGGGCTCGCCAGGAGCTCGCGCGGGATCGTGTGCGACGGCGAGCGCTCGTTGCCCGGCACCTGCACCGCGAGCCAGCCACCCGTGGGAAGCTCCCCGGCCCAGCGCGTCAGGAGCTCGCGGTGCTCGGGCACCCAGTGCAGCACCGCGTTGGTGACCACGACGTCGGTGTCCGGGCCCGGCGCGAAACCGCGGACGTCGGCGAGCTCGGCGTCCACCCCGTGCGCGCGCGCCGCGGCGACCATGTCCGGCGACGCGTCCGACGCTCGCACCCGCGCCCGCGGCCAGCGCTGCGCGAGCAGGCCCGTCAGGTGCCCGGGGCCGCAGCCGAGGTCGACGACCTCGCGCGGCGCGCTCGCGCCGATCCGGGCGACGAGGTCGAGGAACGGGCGGGCCCGGTGGTCGTCGTGGCGGCGGTAGAGCGCCGGGTCCCAGGTGAGGGTCACGGCCGGCCGGTCTGACCCGCGTCCCGCAGCTTCTCCCCCACCCCCGCGGCGACGGTGCGCACGACCTCCGGGTCGGTGCCGGGGTCGGGGCGCACGTGCAGCACGATCCCGGCGCCGGGCACGCGGCGCTGCACGAACCAGGCCCCGCCGTCGCCGAGGTCGTGGTGCTGGCTGTCCTTGACCGCCTCGGTGACGCGGCGGTGCACGGTCTCGGGGAGCCTGCCGGGGGTGGTCAGCGGGACGCGGCGGGCGGCGCGGTCGGCGAGCAGGACCACCCCGCCCGCGAGGTCCTCGACCTCGTCGGCCTCGATCACCTCGAGCGCCCCGGACGCCCACGTCGCCTTCGTGACGAGGTGCCAGGCGACCCGGTGCGCGCCCTCCCCCGACGCCGCGGGCGGCAGCCAGAGCCCCAGGTCGGTGGCGAGCACGATCGAGCCGCGCGGACCGCGACCGTCGGCGATCACCCGCTCGCCCTCGTCGAGCGTGCCCGCAAAGCCCTCGGGCACCGGCTCGCGTCCCGTGAGCAGGGCGGTGAGCCGGTCGCGCACGCCGCTCACAGGGAGACCGCCCCGGTCGCCTGGTCGCGCAGGGCCTTCTTGTACTGCTCGAGGGCGACGAGGTCGCCGTAGAGCTCGTGGTACTCGTCGGCGTCGCCGATCGGCGAGAGCCGCTGCAGCCGCGACTTGATCTCCGAGACCTGGCGCTCGACGAGCGTGCCCTGCAGCGCGCTCATCATCGAGGTGATGTAGCGGTGCTCGTCGGGCTCGCGGGTCTGGAGCGGTTCGACGGCGAGCTCGTGGACCAGCGACCGGTAGCCGCTCGGCACCTCGGCGCCGACGGCGGAGATCCACGCCGAGCCCGACCACCCCGCCGACGTCCCCCCGGCGGCGAGCACCGCCCGGTGCACCGCGAGGTAGGCCTCGTTCGAGAACGCGTCCTCGGGCAGCGAGTCGTACAGCGGGCCGGCGAGGGCCGGCGCCTGCAGCGCGGCCTTGAGCACCTCGCGCTGCACGCGCAGGCGCGGGTCGTCGCGGCCGGGCAGCGCGGGCCCGTCGGTGCCCCGGCCCTGCGGCTTGCGCGGCGCCCGGCGGGCGGGGGCGTCGACCGGCGCACCCGCCGTCTCGCGCACCCGGCGCACCACCTGCGCCTCGTCGGTCCACCCGACCCAGCCCGCGAGCCGGCGGGCGTAGCCGTCGCGGAGGTCCTCGCGGCGGATGCGGGCGACCTCGGGGACGGCGCGCTGCAGCGCCGCGACCTGGCCCTCGACGGTGCCGAGGTCGTGCTCGTCGAGGATCGCCCGGATGATGAAGCTGAACAGCGGCGCCCGCTGGGCGACCAGGTCGCGCAGCGCGATCTCGCCGCGGCGCTGCCGCAGGTCGCAGGGGTCCATGTCGTCGGGGGCGACGGCGATGTAGGTCTGGGTGGCGAACTGCTGGTCGCCCTCGAACGCCTTGCGCGCGGCGGCCTGTCCGGCGGCGTCGCCGTCGAAGACGTAGATGACCTCGCCGCGGTCGAACGAGTCGTCCATCAGCAGGCGGCGCAGCACCGCGACGTGGTCGTCACCGAACGCGGTGCCACAGCTCGCGACGGCGGTCCTCACGCCGGCGAGGTGCATGGCCATGACGTCGGTGTAGCCCTCGACGATCACCGCCTGGCGGGTCTTCGCGATCTCCCGCTTGGCCTTGTCGAGCCCGAAGAGCACCTTCGACTTGTGGTAGACGGGCGTCTCGGGGGTGTTGAGGTACTTGGCCTCGATGCGGTCGTCGTCGAACAGCCGGCGCGCGCCGAAGCCGACGACGTCGCCGCCGAGGTCGCGGATCGGCCAGAGCAGCCGCCGGTGGAACCGGTCCATGTAGCCGCGCTGGCCCGGCCGCGAGAGCCCCGCCTTCTCGAGCTCCTCGAGCGTGTAGCCCTGGGCGAGCAGGTGCTTGGTGAGCCGGTCCCACCCCGACGGCGCGAACCCGCAGCCGAAGTCCTCGGCGGCGGCCTGGTCGAAGCCGCGCTCGGCGAGGAACTCGCGGGCCTTCTGCGCCTCGCCCGGGGCGCGCAGCTGCTCGGCGTAGAACTCGGCGGCGAGCTTGTTGGCCGCGAGCAGGCGGCTGCGCGTGCCGCGGTCCTTCTGGACGCTCGACCCGCCGCCCTCGTAGGTCAGGCGGTAGCCGACACGGTCCGCGAGCTTCTCCACGGCCTCGACGAAGCCCAGCTGCTCGATCTTCATGATGAAGTCGATGACGCTGCCGCCCTCGCCGCAGCCGAAGCAGTGGAACGTCCCGTGGGTGGGGCGGACGTTGAACGACGGCGTCTTCTCGTCGTGGAACGGGCAGAGGCCCTTCACCGACCCCGCGCTCGCCCGGCGCAGCGCGACGTACTCGCCGATGACCTCGTCCACCCGGTTGCGGTCGCGCACCTCCGCGATGTCCGCGTCCCGGATGCGCCCCGCCATGGCCCCAGTCTAGGACGCCGCCGCCGCGCTCCGGCCCGGACGGCGGATGTCCCGACGGCGACACCGGCGCGGGGTGGTCCGGGGGTGGCAGCGAGGGCGTCCCTCGCTGCGTCCCACGCAGCCAGGGCGTCCCTCGCTCCACGAGGTGGGGACGACGCGGGGACGTGTGGGGAAGCTCGGCGCGCCTCGCCCCGTTGCTCCCCCAGCACGTCAGCGACGCCGAGGAGGCACCAGCATGCAGCTCGACCTGTCCGGACGGACCGCGCTGGTCACGGGCTCGACCGGGGGCATCGGGCGGGCGATCGCCGTCGACCTCGCCCGCGCCGGTGCGCGGGTGGTCGTCAACGGCCGCGCCCAGGAGCGGGTGGACGAGGCCGTGGCCGCGATCCGCGAGGAGACCGGCGGCGAGGTCGTCGGGGTCGCCGCGGACGTCACCACCGCCGAGGGCGCCGCGGCGCTCGCGGCCGCCGAGCCCGACGTCGACGTGCTGGTCAACAACCTCGGCATCTTCGGCGCCCAGCCGGCGCTGGAGATCAGCGACGACGACTGGCGCCGCTACTTCGAGGTCAACGTCCTCGCCGCGACGCGCCTCATCCGCACCTACCTGCCCGGCATGACCGCTCGCGGCTGGGGCCGGGTGCTCGACATCGCCAGCGACTCGGCCGTCGTCATCCCCGCCGAGATGATCCACTACGGGATGTCGAAGACGGCCCTGCTCGCGGTGTCCCGGGGCTTCGCCAAGGAGGCCGCCGGCACCGGCGTCACCGTCAACTCCGTGATCGCCGGACCCACGCACACCGGGGGCGTCGAGGGGTTCGTGCGCGAGCTCGTCGGCGACGACCTGCCGTGGGACGAGGCGCAGCGGAGGTTCATGGTCGAGTACCGCCCGCAGTCGCTGCTGCAGCGCCTCATCGAGCCCGAGGAGATCGCGCACCTCGTCACCTACCTGGCCTCGCCGCTGGCGTCGGCCACGACGGGCGCGGCGGTGCGCGTCGACGGCGGGTACGTGGACTCGATCGTGCCCTGACGGAGCGCTAGTGGAAGGTGGCCCGGTCGACGACGACCCGGTCGATCTCGCCGTCGGCGACGTAGTGCCCGTCGCCGTCGATGGCGCTGACGTCGAAGGTGAGCCGGTCGCCGTCGGTGGTCAGGGTGGCGTAGACGTCGACGGCCCCGCCCACCGGCGTCGGACGCCGGTGCCGCACGCGGATCGCCGCGCCGACGGTGGTCTGCTCCGGGCGCAGGCGCGGGGCGGCCTCGGCCACGGTCTCCGCCTCGAGCCACGCGATCAGCCGCGGCGTGCCGAGCACGGGCACGTCGCCACTGCCCAGGGCGATGGCGGTGTCGTCGTCGCTGACCGTGTACCTCATCGCGGCGATGGTAGGTCCGGGTGCGCCTCCGACGCACGTGAGCACTTTCGCGTGCCCTGGCACGCGAAAGTGCTCACGAGACCGGAGGTCACATGGTCGGCGCGTCGGCGTTGCTCGGCGTCGTCCGCTGCGCGGTGATGTGGTCGACGTTGCGCAGGATGTACTCGCCCGTGCGCTGCGACAGTGCCCCGATCGTCGAGGTCGGGTTGACCGCCGCGCCGGTGGTCAGCGTGCTGCCGTCGACGACGAACAGGTTCGGGACGTCCCAGGTCTGGCACCACTTGTTGAGCACCGAGTCGTCGGGGGTGTTGCCCATCCGGCAGGTGCCCATGAGGTGCCAGCCGGGCGGCGGGTAGAGCACGCCGGTGTCGTTGGTCTCGACCGCCCCGACCGCCCGCGTGGCCTCGAAGATCTTCTCGATGCCGTACTCGGCGAGCGCGACGTCGTTGGGGTGCAGCGCGTAGTCGACGTGCGCGGCCGGCAGCCCCGAGGAGTCCGTGACGTCCGGGTCGAGCGTGACGCGGTTCGACTCCACCGGCAGGTCCTCGCCGAACATGAAGACCATGAGGTGGTTGGCGAAGTGCCCGTCGAAGAACTCGCGGTGCTCCGCGCCCCACGGTGCGGTGTAGCCGGTGTGCGTCCCCATCGCGGCGTAGGCGGGCCCGAAACTGCGCGCGACCTGCATGCCGAATCCGTTGACGAATCCCCGGCTGACGTCGGTGTGGTAGAACTCGTGCGAATAGAGCGGCGCGCCGAACGCGCCCTTGAAACCCTCGATGGGCTCGTCGAACCACGAATCGCAGAACGCGAACACGTGGTGCATCAGGTACTTGCCGACGATGCCGTTCGCGTTCGCCAGCCCGTCGGGGTGGCCCTTCTGCGCGCTCTGCAGCAGCAGGCGCGGCGAGCCGATGCCGTTGGCGGCCAGCACCACGATCTTCGCCCGGATCTCGTGGCGCCGGCCGGTGAGGCGGTCGACGTACGTGGCCCCGGTGGCCTTCCCGCCGTCGGCGTTGATCGTCTCGACGCGGGCCAGGGTGCGCAGGTCGGCGCCGGCACGGATGGCGTAGGGCCAGTGGGCGTTGGCCGGCGTGGACAGCGAGCCGGTCGGGCTGCCGGAGAGCTCGTTGCCCATGGCCTGGTCGGCCTCGCGGTTCTCGCGCGGCACGGTGATGATCGCGTTGTCCGACGGCCACCAGTGCCAGCCCAGGTCGCGCGACGCCTTCGCGTACTTCAGCCCGAGCTTGCCGGGCAGCACCTCGGGGTCGCGGACGGCCTGCTTGCGGTCCGGGTAGGACGGGTCGCCGATGCGCCCGGAGATGCCGTAGATCTCGTCGTTCTCGTCGTAGAACGGGGCGAGGTCCTCGTAGGAGATCGGCCAGTCGATCGTCCCCTCGAGGCCGTGCTCGGTGCCCTTGCGGAAGTCGACGGGCTTGTAGCGCGGCCAGTGCCCCGCGTAGTGCACGGTCGAGCCGCCGACGTTGTTCATCATGTAGGGCGTCGTGGTGCCGGTGACCGGATAGTCCTCGGGCAGCTGCCGGACGTTGGGGTCGTAGGCCCAGCCGCGCTGCTTCTCCAGCTCCCACTCGTCGTGGTAGTGCGGGTGCTCGCTCGGTTTGACCCACGGTCCCTGCTCCAGGCACACCACCTTGACGCCGGCCCTGGCCAGCTTGAGCGCGATGCCGGCCCCGCCCGGGCCCGCCCCGATCACCAGGACGTCGGTCTCCTCGTATGCGGCCATCGTCGCCTCACTTCGTCCAGGACAGCTGGGAGAGGTCGACGCGCACGACCTCGTCGGTCTCGAGGTAGGAGCCGTGCTCCTGCGCCTGGGTCAGCAGCTCCTCGTCCCAGGGCTCGGTGGTCTGCAGGTAGCCGTAGGGCAGCGGCGGGCCGTGGTAGTCGCGGCCGGCGGGGAGGTTGCGGTTGATCGCGAGCGTGACGACCGGGCGCGAGTAGTAGCCGTAGTAGACGAGCGCGCGCAGCTGCTCGAAGAGCGGGTCCTCGGCCTGCTCCAGCGCGGCGATCGCCGCGGTCCTGTCGTCGGGCGAGCCGTCCACGAACGCCTGCCCGAGCCGGTCGAGGCCGGCCGTGAACGCGTCCTCCTCGGCGAAGGGGAAGTGCTTGGTGCGGTAGCCGCTGGGCGTCACGTAGCGGCCGACGAACGTCACGAGGTCGAGCTCGCTCGCGGTCGGCCACCGCGGGTGCGGCGGGATGAGGGTGTCGGCGGCAGCATCGATCACCGCGGCCTGCAGGTCGGTGAAGCGGACCGGTTCCTGCAGCCCGCCCAGGCGCGGCCGGCCGGTCTCGAAGAAGCCGCCCGCCTCCCCCGGCGTGGCCGTCGTCTCGGGTGCGCCGTACGGCGCGGGCTTCTCCCCGAGGGCGTTGTTCACGACGTTCTCCCCTCTGCGTTGACGGTGTGGGTACGTGAGCGAAAATCACGGCGATAGCCGTGAACTCCGCTCACACGGGTCAGCGGCGGGTGTGCTCGCGCTCGTCGACGACGCGGCGGGACTTGTGCTCCGCGCGCTCGAGGGTGTCGGCGTCGACGGACTCGACGGTCACGCGGACGCCGAGGAGCGACTGCAGGCCGGCGCCGGTGCGGCGCTCGAACTCGGCGCGCTGCCCGTCGGCGAGGGTGCACTCGGCGCGGACGATCATCTCGTCCATCGAGCCGGTCCGGCGCACGACGATCCGGTGCTCGCCGCCGTAGTGCTCGACGCTGCGCAGGTAGTTGTCGACCTCCGTCGGGTACACGTTCTCCCCGCGGATGTGGATCATGTCGTCGATCCGGCCGTACACGCCGTCGGGCAGCTTGGGGTACGTCCGACCGCAGGGGTTGTCCTCCATCACCCAGCGGGTGAGGTCGTTGGACGCCAGCCGGATCATGGGCTGCGACGTGCGCTCGAGGTGGGTGTAGACCGGCGTGCCCTCGGCGCCGAACGGGACCGTCCGGAACGTGGTCGGGTCGCAGACCTCGTGCCAGACGATGTCCTGCCAGAGCAGCATGCCGTCCGGGGTCCCGGCCGTGGCCGACGCCGACATGAACGGCGTCATCTCGGCCATCGTCCCGCAGTCGATCACCGTGGCGCCGAACGCGTCCTCGATCGCCCGGCGCACCGTCGGCACCGACGCGCCCGGCTCGCCCGAGAAGAACATGACCTGCAGCCCGAACTCGCGGGGGTCGATCTTCTCCTGCTCGGCGACCTCGGCCAGGCGCAGCGCGTACGACGGCGTCGCGTAGAACGCCTTGGGCCGCGTGCGGGCGAGCCAGGTGACGGCGCGGGCGGTCATGCCCTGCGCGCCCGCCCCGAACGGCAGGCTGCGGCAGTGCAGGCGCTCGGCGCCGGCCAGCGCGCCCCACGAGCCCAGGTACAGGCTGAACAGCGCCGCGACGAACACGGTGTCGCCGGGGCGCACGCCCATCCCCCACAGGATGCGGGCGTGGTTGTCGGCGATGACCTGCCAGTCGCGCCGGCCGATGGCGAAGGCGGTCGGCATGCCGGTGGTGCCCGACGTGCCGTGGATGTGGTGGATCTCCGACTCGTCGACGCAGAGGTAGTCGCCGAACGGCGGGTGGTCGTGCTGCGACGCCCGCATCTCGTCCTTGGTCACCACCGGGACCTGCTCGAACGCCTCGAACGACGTGATGTCCGCAGGCTCGAGGTCCACCGCGTCCCACGTGCGCCGGTAGAACGGCGACGTGGCGTAGGCGTACTCCATGACCTCGCGCAGCCGCTCGAGCACCGCGGCGTTGCGCTCCTCGGGGTCCATCGTCTCGCGGTGCGGGAACCAGTACGGCGACAACGGGTCGGGCAGGTAGCTCTGGTCGTAGGCGGCCGGGAAGTGCCAGTCCTCCATGCGCGTCACTGCTGCCTCCGCTCGATCTCGGCGTCGTTCCACGGCGTGAGGGCCTGGTAGTCGGGCACGAAACCGAGGCCCTTGTCGGCGTCGGGCGAGGGCGCGTCGCGGCTGGTGACGACGTCGACGACGGCCGGCGCGTTCGCCAGCGCGCGCCGCAGGACGTCGGGCAGGTCGGCGGGATCGGTGACCCGCTCGCCGTGGGCGCCGAGGCTGCGGCCCAGCGCCGCGTAGTCGGAGAAGGCGAGCTCGGTGCCGACGACCAGCCCGTAGTTCTCCTGCTGGTCGTAGCGCTCGATGTTCCAGGCGCCGTTGTTCGAGACGATCACGACGATCTTCGCGTCGTGCCGGACCGCGGTGTCGATGTCGGTCGCGGTGATGCCGAACGCCCCGTCCCCGGTGACGGCGACGACGGGCCGGTCCGGGAACGCCAGCGACGCCGCGATCGCGAAGGGGGTCCCGACGCCGAGGCAGCCGAACGCACCGGGGTCGAGGTAACGGGCGCAGCGGGTGATGCCGAGGCGGGCGAACGAGAGCAGGTCGCCGCCGTCGGCGATCATGATCGTCTCGCCGAGGTCGAGCACCGAGCCGTCGAGAGCTGTTCCGTCGAGAGCTGTTCCGTCGAGAGAGTCGAGGGCGGCGAAGATGCGGTTGGGGTGCATCCGCCCGTCGGCGCCCGCCGGGGCCTCGGTCATCGCCGCCTTGTACTCCGCCGAGCGCTTCTCGTGCTTGGCGCGCAGCTCGTCGCGCCAGCTGGTGTCGGGCGTGTGGCCCTCGAGCGCGCTCGTGACGGCGGCGAGCGCGGCGGCCGGGTCGGCGAGGATCTCGACCTCGCCGCGCCGGTTGTCGATCAGCTCGCTCGCCGTGTCGGCGATGCGCACGACCCTCGCGTGGCGGAACACCGCCGGCGAGCCGAAACCCAGTTGGTAGTCGAGCTGGCGCCCGACCGTGATCAGCAGGTCGCAGTCGCGCATCACCGCGGAGCGCGCCGAGCCGACGCCGGCGGGGTGGTCGGCGGGCACGAGGCCGCGCGACTCCTGGGTGTCGAGGTAGGCCGCGCCGCTGGCGTCGAGGAAGCGCACGAGTTCGCGACCGTCGGTGACCCTCGCGCCCCGCCCGGAGATCACGGCGGGCTTCTGCGCGCCCCGCACCAGGTCGGCGACGGCGGCGACGTCGTCGGGGTGCGGCTGGGGGCGCCGGCGGGGCTTGGGTCGCAGGTGCTCGGCCGTGACCAGCGCCGGGGGGACCTCCTGGCGCAGCACGTCGGTGGGGATCTCGACGTAGACCGGGCCGGGCTCGCCGCGGTCGCCGGCCGCGCGGGCCCAGGCCTCGTCGAGCTCGCGCAGCACCTGGTCGTGCTGGCGCAGCGTGCGCGACAGGCGGGTGACCGGCGCGAGGATCTCGGTGTGCGGGATGTCCTGCAGCGGGCCCATGTTCGCCTGCGGGCGCGGGGGGCAGCCGCCGAGCACGAGCAGCGGGATGCGGCTGATCGAGGCGTTGGCGACGGCGGTGACGGTGTTGGTGACGCCCGGCCCGGCGGTCACGAGCGCGACCGCCGTCTCGCCGGTCAGCTCCGCGTGGGCGTGGGCCATGTGCACCGCCGAGCCCTCGTCGCGGACGTCGACGATGCGCACGCCGAGCCGGGCGAGCCGGTCCCAGACGGGCTGGATGTGACCGCCCTGCAGGCCGAAGACCCGGTCGACGCCGTGGTCGCGGAAGAAGCGCGCGACCAGGTCCGCGACGACCACCGGGCCCTGCACCGCGGAGTCCGCCATCCGTCCTCCTCCTCGTCGAGTCGGTCCGGAGTCGGACCGGTTGCGGACGACGCGCCGGGCGGGGCACTCCCCTGTCACCTCGAGTGATCCACACCACGTGACGCGGCCCACGCCCACCGTGACGCATTCTGAATTCAGAAGTCAATGGTCACGGGACGATCCCGTCCGGCGAGGCGCTACGCTGTGCGGCCGAGAGTCCCTGCTGGCAGATCGCCGAGGAGGCCGTCTGTGCCGCTCGCGGAGTCGGGCCCGGAGCCGGTCCGGAAGCCGCTCGGGAGGGCCTGTTCATGACCGCGCTCCCCACCCCTCCGTCGCGCACGGAGCAGGTGTTCGAGGCGATCGTCGACGACATCTGCACCGGTCGGCTCTCGCCGGGCACCCCGCTGCGCCAGGAGCAGCTGGCCGAGCGCTTCGACGTGTCCCGCCAGCCGGTGCAGCAGGCGCTGCTGCTCCTGCGCAACCAGGGCCTCGTGCGCGAGCTCGGGCGGCGCGGGCTCGAGGTCGCGCCGCTGGACCGCGACTTCGTCAGCCACCTCTACGACCTGCGCGAACTGCTCGACGGCTACGCCGCCCGCCTCGCCGCCGAGCGGCGCACCGACGCCTGGCTGGAGGAGATCACCGGGATCGTGCGGAGGGGCGAGCAGGCCTTCGCCGAGCGCGCCTTCGCCCGCATGATCTCCGCGGACGTCGCGTTCCACCGCGGCGTCGTCGAGGCGTCGGGCAATCCGCTGCTGGTCGAGAGCACCGCGGTGATGTGGCGCAACGTCCAGCGGGTGATGGGCGAGGTCCTGCTCCAGGGCGGCTCGCCGGCCTGGGTGTGGGAGGACCACGCGGCGATCCTCGACGCGATCGCCCGCGGCGACGCGCCGCACGCCGAGGAGCTGGCCCGGCGCCACGCCGCGCACGGCGAGCAGCTGATCCTCGACGCCATGGACCCCGCCGCGGAGGACGACGCGGCGCTGTAGGGCCCGCCCGGTTTCACCCCGCGCGGGTGGTGCGGCCCGCGCCGCCGGGGGTCACCGTGCCGCCTCCGGCAGTGGGCGGGGAGGTCCTGCCATGGTCACGGCGAGCGCGCCGCCGACCCCCGACGGGGCGGCACCCGACACCGTCGTGCGCAGCGGCCGGGCGTGGGGCCGCTTCCTGGTCGGGTTCCTCGTGCTCTGGGGTGTGCTCCAGACCGTCGCGACCCTCGACCCGACCGCGCGGTGGGGTGTCCTGCTGCTCGCGGCGGTCCTCGTCGCGGCGGTGGTGGTCGAGCGGGTGGACCACGACGTCCCGGCCGGCGTGGCGCTGCGCCGACTCGGACTCGGCCGGTCGCGGGCCCGGGTGCTCGGCGTCGCCGCGGCGGTCTCGGCGGCCGTCCTGCTCGTGTACCCGCTGACCGAGGCCGTCACGGGCGCGACGGTCACGCTGCGGCCCGGCTGGCCGTGGCTGCTCCTCGGCGTGTTCGCCCTGCACGGGGTGGCCGAGGAGGTCGTCTGGCGGGGCTACGCGTTCCGCCGGCTGCGCCGGGACCGCTCGTTCGCCGCCGCCGTCGCCTGGACGATGCCGCTGCTCGCCGCGACGCACCTGCCGATCCTCGTCACCGCGGGCGCGGCGGTGGGCCTCGGGGCGATGGCCGTGGCCGCGGCGACGTCGATCCCGCTGGCGTACCTCTTCGAGACCGGGCGCGGCACGGTCTGGGCGCCGGCCCTGGTCCACACCGCGATCGACTCCTTCAAGCTCGTCGTCGTCCCGGCGGGCGCGGTGGCGACCTTCTCGCTGCTGCTCGTCGCCGTCTCGCTCCTGGTGCCGCTGCTCGCGCTCGCCGTGCCCCGCCGCGTGCTGGAGGCCTGATGCTCGCCACGCTCGGGCTCTTCGCCGCCGTCGTCGCCACCGCCCTGTGGTCGGGGCTGCTGCTGATGCTCACGACGGTGCTGCACCCCGTGTACGGCGGGCTGGACGCGGCCGGCTTCGCGGACGGGCTGCAGCGCTTCCTGCCGATCGCCCGGCGTTCCCCCACCAACTACGGGCTGCTCGCCGCGATGGTCCTCACGCCGGTGGTCGCCCTGGTCGGCCTGCGGGCCGAGCCGGGCGGGGCGCCGTTCGTGCTCACGGCGGTCGGTCTCGCCGTCGTCCTGGCCGGGCCCGTGCTGACCTCGCGGTTCGCCGCCGAACCCAACTACGCGGTGATCCTCGCGTGGGACGCCGCCGAGCCCCCGGCCGACTGGCGCGAGGCCCGCGCGCGGTGGCTGCGCGTCAACTGGCTGCGCGGCGCGGCGACGTGGACGGCGCTCGCGCTGTTCGTCGTCGCGACCTGGCTGTACCTCGTCCCCTGACCGGAGGAGCACCGTGGAGACCACCGACGTGGCCGTGGTCGGCGCCGGGCCGACCGGCCTGATGCTCGCGACCGAGCTGGCCCTGGCGGGCGTGCGCTGCCGGGTGCTGGAACGGCGGACGGAGACGCCCAACACCACCCGCGCCTTCGCCGTCCACGCGCGCACGCTGGAGCTCCTCGACGCCCGCGGGATGGCCGACGAGCTGCTCCCCCGGGGCGTGCCGGTCCGCGCGATCTCGCCGACGCCCGGGGCGACGATCGACCTCGGCGAGATCGACTCGCGCTACCCGATGCTGCTGATCGTGCCGCAGAGCGGGACCGAGCAGGTGCTCGAACGGCGCGCCCGCGAGGCCGGCGTGGTGATCGTTCGCGGGGCCGAGGTGACCGGTCTGCGCCAGGACATCCTCCACGTCGTCCTCCAGCTCGCCGACGGCACCGAGGAGACCGCGCGCTACGCGGTGGGCTGCGACGGCGCCCACAGCCGGGTCCGTGACCTGCTCGGCGTCCCGTTCACCGGCACCGAGTACGCGACCCACATCCTGCTCGCCGACGTCCGCCTCGACGCGCCGCCGCCGGAGGCGATGTTCGCCGAGACGAGCGCGGCCGGCGCGGTGATCGTCATCCCGTTCGGCGACGGCTGGTTCCGCGCGATCGCGTGGGACCGGCAGCGCGAGCAGGTGCCGCTGACCGAGCCGCTGCCGATGGACGAGGTGCGCGACGCGTTCGTCCGCGTCGCCGGGACCGACTTCGGGATGCTGGAGCAGCGGTGGAGCACGCGGTTCCTCAGCGAGCGCCGGCAGGCCGCGCAGTACCGGGTCGGGCGGGTGCTGCTCGCCGGCGACGCGGCGCACGTGCACTCCCCGCTCGGCGGGCAGGGCATGAACACCGGGATCGGCGACGCGGTGAACCTCGGGTGGAAGCTCGGGGCGATGGTGCACGGGTGGGCGCCGGCGTGGCTGCTCGAGAGCTACGCGACCGAGCGTCACCGGGTCGGCGCGCAGGTCCTGGCGCTCACCGACGCGTTCACCAACCTGGTGCTCGGCTACTCGCGGGTCCGCAAGGTGCTGCAGTCGGCGGCGGTGCGGACGATCGTGCGGGTCCCGCCGGCGCGGCGCGCGCTCCTCGGACGGCTGACCGGCATCGGCATCGCCTACCCCGCCGCCCGCGGCTCCCACCCGTGGACGGGCCGGCGCGCGCCCGACGTCGTGTGCGGGAGCCGGCGGCTCTACGAGCTGCTGCGTGACGGGCGCTTCGTGCTCGTCGACGCGAGCGCGCTGGGGCTGGCCGCCGAGGCGGTGGCCGACGCCGCCGTCGTCCGCACGACCCGGGCGACGCCCACGACGCGCCGCCCCGACGTCCTGCTGGTGCGCCCCGACGGGTACGTCGCGTGGGCGGGCGAGGACACCCCGGAGCTCGCCGACCAGGCCCGCGCGGCCGTGGCGCGGTGGTGCGGGACGGAGATGCGGGTGGCGTGACCGGTCGGTGGCTCAGCCGGTGGCGTCGCGGTGCAGGCCCAGCAGGTGGCGGTAGGCCGCGGCGCTCATCGCGATCATCGAGCGCTCGTCGTCGGTGGTCTCGCGGCGCACCTTGCCCGGCACGCCGGCGACCAGCGAGTTCGGCGGGATCACCACGCCCTGCGACACCACCGCACCGGCGGCGACGATCGACCCGCGCCCGATGGTCGTCCCGTTGAGGATGACCGCGCCCATCCCGACCAGGCAGTCGTCCTCGACGGTGCACCCGTGGACGACCGCCCGGTGCCCGACGGTGACGTTGCTGCCGATCGACGCCGGGAACCCGGGATCGGCGTGGATCACGGTGCCGTCCTGCACCGAGGTCCCCTCCCCCACCGTCACCGCCTCGGTGTCGGCGCGGACCACCGCCGTGTACCAGACGCCGGTGTCCTTCCCGATCGTCACGCGGCCCGCGACGACCGCGCCCGGCGCGACCCACGCCGCCGCGTCGACCGACGGGGTGTGACCGTCCACGGTGATCAGCTGCACGGGGGCATCCTCGCGGACCGACCGGCGGGTGCGCGAACGGGGAGTTCGCGCGCCTCTGAGCAGCGAACGCGCCGTTCGCTGCGTCCTCAGCCGTGCGCTGCGTCCTCAGCCGTGCGCTGCGTCCTCAGCCCACCGAGCGCGCCTCGCGCAGGCGCGCGCACCACCGCGGGACGGCGGCGTCGGTGAGCACCGCGACCTGGTCGACGACCACCCGCAGGCGCGCGGGGTCGTCGCCGGCCGCCTCCCACGCCGGGACGAACGCCGGGTCCAGCGCGTGGGGCGCGCCGGCCGCGAGGCGCTCGACGAGCTCGGTGACCAGCGCGCGCTGCTGCGTCTGCACCGCGAGCCGGGCGGGGTCGCGCATCACCCAGCGCAGCGCGGCCGCCTTGAGCACCGCGACCTCGGCGCCGACGCCCGCGGGCACCACGAGGTCCGCGCCGTGCCCGGCCGGCACGACGTCGTCGCCGATCGCCTCCCGGGTGGCCTCGACGGTGCGGGTGACGAAGCGCCCGACGAGCTCGCTGGTCAGGCGCTTGAGCGCGGCGGTGGCGGCCAGCGAGCCGTCGTGCGCGCCGTGGGCGGCGGCCGCGCGCACCACGGGCAGTTCCGCGAGCACCCCGGCGGCGTGCTCGAGGTCGGCGGGCGCGGCGGTGGAGAACGCCTCGGCGGCCAGCGCCGCGAGCTCGGCGCGCTCGGCCGCGCGGCCCAGCCACGCGAGCACGATGCGCCCGGCGAGGATGCCGTCCTCGAGGTCGTGGACCGAGTAGGCGACGTCGTCGGCCCAGTCCATGATCTGCGCCTCGACGCAGCGCCGGTCGCCGGCCACGCCCGCGCGGACCCAGGTGAAGACGTCGACGTCGTCGGGGTAGACACCGAACTTGCGCACCCCGGGCCGGCGCTCCCACGGGTACTTCAGGCAGGCGTCGAGCACGGCGCGCGTGAGGTTGAGCCCGCGGCAGCGGTCGTCGTCGAGCACCTTCGGCTCGAGCCGCGTGAGGATCCGCAGCGTCTGGGCGTTGCCCTCGAAACCGCCGCAGTCGTCCGCCAGCGCGTGCAGCGCCCGCTCGCCGTTGTGCCCGTAGGGCGGGTGGCCGATGTCGTGGGCGAGGCCGGCGGTGTCGACGACGTCGGGGTCGGCGCCGAGGTCCTCGGCCATCCCGCGCCCGATCTGCGCGACCTCGAGCGAGTGCGTCAGCCGGGTGCGCGGCACGCCGGTGACCGCGGCGTCCTCGTCGGGACCGACGACCTGCGTCTTGCCGGCGAGGCGGCGCAGCGCGGCGGAGTGCAGCACCCGGCCGCGGTCGCGGGCGAACGGCGAGCGGCGGTCGCGGCCCGGCTTCGGCGCCTCGTCGAACAGGCGCGCCGCGCGGTGCCCCGCGTCCACGGCTAGCCCAGCCCGGGGTCGGAGAAGTCCGGCGACCCGTGCGTGAGGTGGTAGTAGATCAACGCCCCGGTCTCGCGGACGATGTAGCGGAACTGGGTCTCGCGCGTCTGCACCACCGGGCCGCGCTTCGTCGGCGACGTCGTCGCCTCGAGCCCGACGTCGTCGGCCATGGTGCGCGAGCGCAGCGAGTGCCACGGGTCGCTGACCAGCACCGCCGAGCGCCACCCGCGCGCCTCCGCGACCGCGGCGACCGCCTCGAAGCTCTCGTAGGTGTCGCGGCCCTCGTCGACGGGCAGCAGCGCCTGCCCCGGCACCCCGTTCTCGACGAGCCACTGCTCGCCGGCCTGCGCCTCGGTGAACGCGTCGCCCGCGGCGGCCCCGCCGACGGTGACGATCCGCGGCGCGACGCCCTCCTCGTAGAGCTCGAGGGCGTGCTGCAGGCGCGCGCGGAACACCGGCGACGGGCGCCCGTCGTACTGCGCGGCGCCGAGCACGACGATCATGTCGACCGGCTGGCGCTCGTCCACCCGGCCCAGCTGCCAGACGCGCACCGCGGTGCCGCCAACCAGCAGCAGGGCGACGACGATCGCGCCGACCACCACCCGCGGCGCCCAGGCCAGCGCGGCGCGGGCGGTGCCGCCGGTGTCGTCGGTGGTGGGACGGGGGCCGGCGCGGTTCATGCGCCGATCGGTCCGGCCGCCCGGCCCAGGGCCGACGGGTCACGGCCGCTGCGCACGGCGAGCACCTCGCCGACGATCGAGACCGCGGTCTCGGCCGGGGTACGGGCGCCGAGGTCGAGCCCGACGGGGCCGTGGATGCGCGCGAGCTGCTCGGAGGTGACGCCGGCGGCGAGCAGGCGCTCGCGCCGCGCCGCCTGGGTGCGCCGCGAGCCCAAGGCGCCGAGGAAGCCGCGCCCGGCGATGCCGGTGCGCAGGACGGCGTCGAACGCGGGGTCGTGGTCGAGCAGGACGAGCACGTCGGCGTCGGTGAACGCGGCGACGGCGGCGTCGGCCTCGGCGACGGTGTCGGCGCGCCGCGCGGTCCACCCGAGCAGCGCGCTCTGGGCCGCCAGGGCGTCGGCGATCGCGCCGCCACCGACCACGACCACCGTCGGCACCGGCACCCACAGGTCGACGAGCACGTCGGCGCCGTCCTCGAGCACCACCCGCTCGGTGACCGTGGCGCCCCGGCGCAGCAGGCCCCGCACGTGGGCGGCGGCCGCGTCGACGGCGGCGAAGCCCAGCGAGCCCTCGATCACGTCGAGGTCCCCACCGGTGATCGCCAGCGACGCCGACCCGTCCGCGCGCGTGACCAGCGCCGCCGGCACCCCGGCCACGAAGGCCTCGGCGAGCGCGCGGGCCGGCGCGGCGTCGAGGGGGTGGCCGAGCAGCGTCGCCCCGCCCGCGCAGGCGAGCCCGGCGGCGACGGCGGCGTCCTCGGCGACGTGGGCCTCGACGACCTCGGGCCGGTCGCGCGCCTCCGTCGCCAGCGTCGTCGCCCGGTCGTCCAGCGCGCCGCGCAGCAGCTCCCCGCCGAGCGCGCCGTCCGCGCCCGCGACGAGCAGCTGGCCGGGCTCGACGGTGCCGAACCCGTGCCGGTCGAGCACGCGGACCACCGCCCGCGCCTCGTCGCCCCGCGCCAGGACCGCGGCCACCTCGCTCAGGTCGCTCACCCGTCCCAGCGTAGGCGAGCGCGGTTCAGCAGCCGATCAGCCGGGCCGCGAGGTAGGACTCGAGCTGGTCGAGGGACACGCGCTCCTGGGTCATGGCGTCGCGGTGCCGGACCGTCGCGGCCTGGTCGTTCAGCGAGTCGAAGTCGACCGTCACGCAGAACGGCGTCCCGATCTCGTCCTGGCGGCGGTAGCGGCGGCCGATGGCGCCGGCGTCGTCGAACTCGACGTTCCAGTGCTTGCGCAGGGTCGTCGCGAGGTCACGCGCCACCGGCGAGAGGTCGGCGTTGCGGGAGAGCGGCAGCACCGCGGCCTTGACTGGCGCGAGGCGCGGGTCGAGGCGCAGCACCGTGCGCTTGTCGACGCCGCCCTTGGCGTTGGGCGCCTCGTCCTCGGTGTAGGCCTCGAGCAGGAACGCCATCATCGGGCGGCCGACGCCCGCGGCGGGCTCGATGACGTAGGGCCGGTAGCGGGAGTCGGTGGCCTGGTCGTAGTAGCTCAGGTCGACGCCGCTGTGGTTGGTGTGGGTCGTGAGGTCGAAGTCGGTGCGGTTCGCGATGCCCTCGAGCTCGCCCCACTCCTGCCCGGCGTTGAACTGGAACCGGTACTCCACGTCGACGGTGCGCTTGGAGTAGTGGGAGAGCTTCTCCTTGGGGTGCTCGTAGTGCCGCAGGTTGTCCGCGGCGATCCCGAGGTCGGTGTACCAGCGGGTGCGCTCGTCGATCCAGTACTGGTGCCACTGCTCGTCGGAGCCCGGCTCGACGAAGAACTCCATCTCCATCTGCTCGAACTCGCGCGTGCGGAAGATGAAGTTGCCCGGCGTGATCTCGTTGCGGAAGCTCTTGCCGATCTGGCCGATGCCGAACGGCGGCTTCTTGCGCGCGGCCGACATGACGTTGGCGAAGTTGACGAAGATGCCCTGCGCGGTCTCGGGCCGCAGGTAGTGCAGGCCTTCCTCGGACTCCACGGGGCCGAGGTAGGTCTTGAGCATCATGTTGAACTCGCGCGGCTCGGTGTACTCCCCGCGCACGCCGCAGTTCGGGCACGGCACCGTCGACAGGTCGTAGCCGACCGTGCCCTCGGCGTCGACGGTCTCCAGCGACGGGCCGCCGGTGCGCTCGCTGAAGTCCTCGGCGAGCTGGTCGGCGCGGAAGCGCCGGTGGCAGTTGGTGCACTCGACCAGCGGGTCGGTGAACACGTCGACGTGGCCCGAGGCCACCCACACCTGGCGCGGCAGGATGACGCTCGAGTCGAGGCCGACGACGTCCTCGCGCCCGGTGACCATCGACTTCCACCACTGGCGCTTGATGTTGTCCTTGAGCTCCACGCCCAGCGGGCCGTAGTCCCAGGCCGACCGCGTCCCGCCGTAGATCTCCCCGGACGGGAAGACGAAGCCGCGGCGCTTGCAGAGGTTGACCACGGTCTCGATGCGGGCGCTGCCGGTGGGGGTGGGCACGGTGGTACTCCGGGAATCGTGAGGTGTCGCTGCCTGGCGCTGTCGTGGTCGCGCCGTCGTCGTGGCGCTGTCGTGCGGGTGCACCCAGCGTAGCGAGCGCACCAGCGGCGGCCGTCGGGCGGCGGCGTGGCTACCGGTCGCTGAGCAGGCTCGGGTACTCGGTGACGCCGTCGGGCCCCGCGACGAGGGCGCGCTCGTGCGCGGCCGGCTCGTCGGTGAGCGCCTCGGAGAGCAGCGGCACCACGTGCTCGCGCACGTCGAAGGGCTGCAGGGCGCGGCGGTACGCGGTGACGGTGGCGAAGCGGGCGACGAGCACCCAGCGCCCCGGCTCCTCGATCGCCCGGCCGAGGTCGACGCCCTCGCACCCCGGCTGGGCGGCGAGCAGGGCGACGGCGCGCCGCGCGCGCTCCAGGAACGCCGGGGCCTCCCCCGCGTCCGGCGCGAACCGGCAGACCAGCAGCATCCGGAGTCCTCCCCCGCAGGTCGACAACGGATGCCATTATCGGGAGGGACAGCGACGGGGTGCGGACCCCGTCGGCGGAGGCGATGGCCGGGAGGCAGCGGTGAGCTCTCGCGGACCGGGACGGCCACGGACGCCCTTCGTCGGGCGGCGCGGCCGGATGCTGCCCGGCGAGGGGCCGCTGGCGCGGGTGCCGGCGGTCGCGGTGTTCGCCGTCGTGGTGGTCGTGTTCGCCGTCGGTGTGATCGTCGGCGGGGTGCCCGGCGCGATCCTGCTGGGGCTCCTCGCCGTCGGCGTCGCGGTGCTGCTGGCGACGACCTGGCCGCGGCTGCGTCCCGGCGAGCGGCTGGTGCGCGTGCTCGTCCTCGCCGTGCTCGTCGCCATCGCGCTCGGGCTGGTGCTGCGGTGACCGCGCCGTCGCGGCCCCCGGTGGCCGGTGCGGCCGACGCGCTGCACGAGGCGCCCTTTCTCCCCGACCCCGATCTCTCCGGCCCCGAGACGCCGGGCTCGGCGGCCCTCGTCGCGGCCGGCGACCTGCTGCGCGCCCTCGCCGCGCCGGTCCGGATCGCGATCGTCCTGCAGCTGCGCACCTCGCCGCGCTGCGTCCACGAGCTGGTCGACGCGCTCGAGGTGACCCAGCCGCTCATCAGCCAGCACCTGCGGGTGCTCAAGGCCGCCGGCGTGGTGCGCGGCGACCGGCGGGGGCGCGAGGTCGTCTACCGCCTCGTCGACGACCACCTCGCCCACATCGTCGTCGACGCCGTCGCGCACGTGGAGGAGGAGTCGTGACGACCTCCGGACCCCGCGCGCCGTCGGTGCCGGGCCTGCGGGCCACCCGTCAACGCGCGGCGATCGCCGGGCTGCTCGACGAGCTGCGCGACTTCCGGTCCGCCCAGGAGATCCACGAGGAGCTCCGGCGCCGCGGCGAGGGCATCGGCCTGACCACGGTGTACCGCACCCTGCAGGCGCTCGCCGACGCCGGCGAGATCGACGTCCTGCGCACCGGCACCGGCGAGGCGTCCTACCGCCGCTGCTCCGAGCACCACCACCACCACCTCGTCTGCCGCGTGTGCGGCCGGACCGTCGAGGTCGAGGGCCCGGCCGTCGAGCACTGGGCCGACCGCGTCGCCGCCGAGCACGGCTTCGCCGAGATCTCCCACACCGTCGAGATCCTCGGCGTCTGCGCCGCCTGCCGCGCCGGGGGCTGAGCGCGCGCCGGGGTGCGGCGGCGGCTGGTGCGGCTGGTGGTGGCAGCGAAGGTCATGTTCGCTGCGCAGGACGCAGCCGAGGAGTCCCTCGCTCCACCATGCTGCTCGGGGTGCCGGGCAGCGAAGGTCACGTTCGCTGCGCTGGAGGCAGCCGAGGAGTCCCTCGCTCCACCGGGCTGCTCGGGGGTGCCGGGCAGCGAGGGTCACGTTCGCTGCGCAGGACGCAGCCGGGGAGTCCCTCGCTCCGACCCGGGTGACACACGCCCGCGGAGAGCGCGCCCGCGGAGAGCACGCACGCGGAGAGCACGCACGCGGAGAGCACGCCCGCGGAGAGCACGCCCGCGAAGAGCACGCCCTGTGGAGAGCACGCCCCCGGGCACGCCGAGAGCCGGGCCCCGCGCGGGGACCCGGCTCTCGGACGGTGGTGCTGACTACTCGCGGTCGGCCGAGGGCCGCCCGGCGGCCTCGGTGCGCGGACCGGGACCGGTGTCGACGACCTCGGTGCCCGCCGGGTCGTCGTCCTTCGGCGTCGCCCGGTGCCGTGCGGCCTGGGCGCGGGCCTCCTGCGGGTCCGCGGGCACGACCGGGGTCCCCCCCGTCGTGAACGGGTCCTGGACGCCGTAGACGTCGGCGTACGTCGGACCGCCGCCCTCACCGGAGCGCTGCCGCGACTTCGGCGTCGGGAACGCCTGCACGTGGAGGTAGAAGTCCTCGCCGTGCTTGTCGGTGCCGTGGTCGACGGCCTGCTCCATGACCTCGAGGCCCTTGCGCTCGCGCAGGATCACCGGGTCGTGGTTGAGGTCGCGCATGAAGGCGACGCAGAGGAACACCATGATCACGACGAACGGCGCCGCCACCAGGATGGTCAGGCTCTGCAGGCCGGACAGCGCGTCCTCGCCGCCGACGAGCAGCATGATGATCGCCACCGCGCCCATCACGCAGCCCCAGAAGATGACGACCCAGCGGGAGGGCTCGTCGGTGCCGCGCTGCGAGAGCGTCCCGGTGACGATGGACGCCGCGTCGGCGCCGGACACGAAGAAGATCGCGACCAGCACCATCACGAGCAGGCCGGTGAACGTCGCCCACGGGTAGGCGCCGAGGACGGCGAACAGCTGGTCCTGCGTGTCGGCCGCGGCCGGGTTGAGGCCCGCCTGCTGCTGGCTGATCGCGGTGCCGCCGAAGATCGCGAACCACACGAGGCTCACGAGGCTGGGCACGAGGATCACGCCGCCGACGAACTGGCGGATGGTGCGCCCCCGGCTGATCTTCGCCAGGAACATGCCGACGAAGGGGGTCCAGGAGATCCACCACGCCCAGTAGAAGACCGTCCAGGAGCTCAGCCACTCGAGCATGGCCGAGCCGCCCGTGGCCTCGGTGCGCCCGACCATCTCGGCCCAGTCGCCGATGTAGGCGCCGACCGCGGTCGGGATGAGGTCGAGGATGATCACCGTCGGGCCGACGACGAACAGGAACAGCGCCAGCACGCCGGCGAGCACCATGTTGATGTTCGACAGCCACTGGATGCCCTTGGCGATGCCGGACACCGCGGAGAGCACGAACGCCGCGGTGAGCACGACGATCAGCGGGACGAGCACCTCGTTGCCGGCGCCGGGCAGGAACCCGGTGACGTCGAGGCCGCCGCCGATCTGCAGGGCGCCGAGACCCAGCGACGCCGCGGAGCCGAAGATCGTCGCGAAGATGGCGATGATGTCGATGACGCGGCCGACCGCGCCGTTCGCCGCCTTCTCGCCGATGAGCGGGATGAAGGCGGAGCTGATCAGCTGGCGACGGCCCTTGCGGAACGTCGAGTAGGCGATCGCGAGGCCGACCACCGCGTAGATGGCCCACGGGTGCAGCGTCCAGTGGAACAGCGAGGTGGCCATCGCCGTGCGCAGGGCGCCGACCTGGTCGCCGGGCACCACGGAGCCCGGCGGCGGCTCGGTGAAGAACGACAGCGGCTCGGCGACGCCGTAGAACATGAGGCCGATGCCCATGCCGGCGCTGAACATCATCGCGATCCACGAGACCGTGCGGAACTCGGGCTGCTCGTCGTCCCGACCGAGGCGGATGCGTCCGAAGCGGCTGAAGGCCAGCCACAGCGCGAAGGCGACGAAGCCGGTGGCGGCGAGAATGAAGCCCCAGCCGCCGGCGCGGATGACGCCGCTGAGCATCGCGCTGGAGACCGTGCTGAGGCTCTCGGTCCCGAGCACACCCCAGCCGACGAAGACGACGGCCAGCGCCGCGCCGACCCCGAAGACCACCCAGTCCGTGCCGTGCTTGCGGTCGGCCGCGCTCTCGGCCGGGACGTCCGGCTCGCCGCCCGGCGCACCGGACGGACCCGGTGGTGACGAGAGATCCTGTGTCATCGCGGTCGCGCCTCCCTGGCCCTCGAGAGACGCCCCTCCTCTCCGCATGGTGGACGGACGCCGGAGTCTACGGGTGGTTCCTACGGTTCATCCGCTTTCCGACGCTCGGTGTCGCGACGCCGCGTTCCGGGTCAGTATTCGTACACCGGTTCGGGTGTGGCAACCAGCGACGACGATGTCACCGTGAGTGTCGGGACGTGGCCGTCGGACGCGGTGCCCGTCCCGGGCACGACGCGACCGCGCACGGCGACCCACCGATCAGCGCCCGGATCACCGCCCGGACCGCCGTCGCCGGCGCCCGGTCCGATGCCCTCCAGCAGGCCCGCGGGGTCGGCGAGGTGGACCCGTACGGCGGAGGCGTCGGCCGCGCAGCAGGTGATCACCAAGCGTGCCAGGTCGACCGGCGCGGTGCCCCCGGGCCGCGGTGCGCGGGCCGGCACGAGGAAACCCGTGAGCGTGACGTCACGCGTGGTGATCAACCCGTACGGGTCGGCGGCGGTGCGCGAGACCACCTCCAGCAGCCCCAGCGGCGGCGCGTCGCCCGGCGGCAGCGGGTCGTCGGGCGCGGCGGCCACCGGCGCGGCGCGCGCTCCCGGTCCGCCGACCGCCGCCGACCCCAGCGCCGGCGGCACCACGAGCAGCAGCGCGAGCACCGGCAGCACGAGCATCCACGCGGCGGGCCCGCCGTGGTGGTGGCCGTGATCCGCGTGGTCCTCGCCGTCCCCGACCGGCAGCCCCCGCAGGTCGCGCACGAGCCCCACCACCGCCACCACGACGAGCACCACGCCCGCGAGCAGCACCGGCGTCGCCGACCACGGCCGCACGTAGCGCAGGTACGACCCGTCGAGCACGATCTTGACCAGCACCCCGCCCACGAGCACCAGCAGCACGTGCTGCGTGTCGCGGCTCACCGTGGGCCGCCGAGCACGAGCAGGCCCGCGACCAGGGCGGACGTCACGGCGACCACGAACGTCAGCGGCGCGAACCGGGCCGCGAACGCCCGCCCGAACGCACCGGCCTGCAGGGCGACGAGCTTCACGTCCACCGCCGGCCCGACGACGAGGAACACCAGGCGCGGCAGCAGCGGCAGCGCCGAGAGCGACGCCGCGACGAAGGCGTCGGCCTCGCTGCACAGGGCGAGCAGCACCGCGAGCACCGCCATGACGGCGACCGCGAGCACGAGGTGCCCGGCGAGGCCGTCGAGCCAGCTCTGCGGGACGACGACCGTCATCACCGCCGCCGCGAGCCCGCCGAGCACGAGGAAGCCGCCGGCGTCGACGACGTCGTGGCGCACGGTCTCGGCGAACACCGCCCACCGTGGCGTCCCGTCCTCCGGCGGCGGGCGGCGCACGCGGGCGGCGATCCACTCCGCGCGCCCGAACCGGCTCCAGAGCCAGCCCAAGCCGACCGCGGTGGCCGCCGAGCCGAGCAGGCGCGCGAGGACCATCTCGGGGTGGTCGGGGAACGCGACGGCCGTCGCGACCAGCACGACCGGGTTGATCGCCGGCGCGGCGAGGAGGAACGCCAGCGCCGCGGCCTCGGGCACGCCCTGGGCGACCAGCCGGCGCGCCACCGGCACGGACGCGCACTCGCACCCGGGCAGCACCAGCCCGGCCGCGCCCGCCACGGGCACGGCGAGGGCCGGGCGCGCGGGCAGCACCCGGCGCAGCGCCGCGGGCGACACCCACGCCGCGATCGCCCCCGAGAGCAGCGTCCCCAGCACCAGGAACGGCAGCGCCTGCACGCACACCGCGACGAAGACCGTCGCGGCCGTGCGCACCACACCGACGTCGAACAGCCCCACGAGCGGGCCCTGCAGCGCCGTCGCCGCGAGGAGGGCCCCGCAGAGCACCACGAGCGAACCGGAGCCGCGCCACGTCGCCCGGGGCGCGTCGGTCGGTCGCGGGGAGCTCACGAGCCGTGATGCTCCCAGCCGATCACCGCGCGCCCGCAGGCCCGGCCCCGGCCCTGGGGACGGGTCAGCGGGGTGGGGACGGACGCGCGCGACGCCGAGCCCGAGCCTGGGCCGGACGCCGCAGTCGCGACAGCCGGTCGGCGCTCACTCGCCGGCGACGAGGTCCTGCCGGACCTGCTCGGCGGTCGACACCACGAGCCGCAGCAGCGTGCCGAGCGGCCCGACCGCGAGCCCCTCGGCCGGGAAGGCGTAGCGCAGGGTCACGTCCCAGCCCCGGTCGGTCGCGACGGCGCCGAGCGTGCCGAACAGCCCCTGACCAGCGCGTTCGGCGACGACCCGCGGGGTCTGCGCGTCGGTGAGGTCCCAGGCGACGACGCAGGTCAGGCTCAGCACCGCGAGCCCCTCGACCAGCTCGACGCCCTGGATCGCGCACGGCACGGCGCCGCTGCGGAACGACAGCGCGCCGTCGTCGTCCACGTGCACGTCGACGAACTGCTCCATCGCCTCGCGGGCGGTGATGAGCAGGCTCGCGGTGGTGGCGGCCTCACGGCTCACGAGGTGCCGGTCCCTTCGGCTCGGTCCATGGCGCCGCCGTAGCGACGGTCGCGCCGGGCGTAGATCTCGCACGCCTGCCAGAGGTGGCGCCGGTCGAAGTCGGGGAAGAGGGTGTCGAGGAAGACCATCTCGGCGTACGCCGACTGCCAGAGCAGGAAGTTCGACGTCCGCTGCTCCCCCGAGCTGCGCAGGAACAGGTCGACGTCGGGCATGTCGGGCTCGTCGAGGTGGCGGGCGAGGGCCTTCTCGTCGATGCGCTCAGGGTCGATCTCGCCGCGCGCCGCCCGCCGCGCCAGCTCCTTCGCGGCGCCGACGATCTCCGCGCGGCCGCCGTAGTTGACGCACATGGTGAGGGTGACGACGTCGTTGTCGCGGGTCATCTCCTCGGCCGTCTCGAGCTCCCTGATGACGCTGCGCCAGAGGCGCGGCCGCTGGCCCGACCAGCGCACGCGCACCCCCATCGCGTGCATCTCGTCGCGGCGGCGGCGGATGACGTCGCGGTTGAAGCCGAGCAGGAAGCGCACCTCGTCGGGGCTGCGGCGCCAGTTCTCCGTCGAGAAGGCGTAGGCCGAGATCCACTTGACGCCGATGTCGATGCAGCCGCGCACGACGTCGAGCAGCTGGCCCTCGCCCTGCCGGTGGCCCTCGATGCGCGGCAGCCCGCGCTGGTTGGCCCAGCGCCCGTTGCCGTCCATGACCAGCGCGACGTGGTTCGGCACCAGCTCGGACGGGATGGCGGGCGGGGTGGCGCCGCTGGGGTGCGGGGTCGGCGCCATCACCGTCGGGTCGTCGCGGCCGCGCAGCGGGCGGTGCGAGCGACCGCGCTCGGGGCGCATGCGGGGGCTCACCGGGCGACCCGTTCCGAGCGGAGGGGCCCGTCGGTCGGGACCGCCCGGCGAGGGGCGCCTTCGGCCGGCTCTCCCGCGCGAGGGGGCCCGTCGCTCGGCTCGTCGACCTCCAGCCCCGTCCCCGCCGCGAGGTCGACGCGCGGGACGCCGCCGCGGCGGTCGACCAGGGGCAGCGAGCGCAGGGTGCGCTCGAGGTGCCACTGCAGGTGGGCGGCGACGAGGCCCGCGGTGTCGCGGCGGGCGGCGCCGTCGGTGCCCTCGGCGGTGGCCCAGTCGCCGTCGCGCAGGGCCTCGAGGAGCCGCCAGGTCGGCTCGGACGGCACGACGGCGCCCGACGGCCGGCACGGCTCGCAGACCGCGCCGCCGGCGGGCACCGAGAAGCGGCGGTGGTACGGCGCGCCCTCGGTGCCGCAGCGGGCGCACTCGGTGATCGCCGGCGCCCAGCCCGCGATGACCATGGCGCGCAGCAGGAAGGCGTCGAGCACCAGGTAGGGGTCGCGGGTGCCGCCGGCGAGCCCGCGCAGCGCGCCCACGAGCAGCAGGAACAGCTCGCGGGCCGGCTCGCCCTCCTCGGAGGTGAGCCGGTCGGCGGTCTCGAGCAGGGCGCAGCCGGCGGTGTAGCGCGGGTAGTCGCCGGTGAGGTCGCCGCCGAAGGCGTCGATGGTCTGCACCTGGGTGACGATGTCGAGGCTGCGCCCGGTGTGCAGCTGCAGGTCCACGTGGCCGAACGGCTCCAGCCGCGCCCCGAACCGCGAGCTCGTGCGCCGCACACCCTTCGCGACGGCGCGCACCTTGCCGTGCCGGTGGGTCAGGACCGTGACGATGCGGTCGGCCTCGCCGAGCTTCTGCAGCCGCAGCACCACCCCGGTGTCGCGATAGAAGCCCACACGCTCATCGTCGCACCCCGACGGCGGCGGGGCGTGCACCACGGGGCGCGGATCGGGGTCGTCCGTGGGCTCCCGGCCGCCGTCGACGACGAGGCCCGTCGCTCGCGGTTTCGCGCTCCGGGTGGGACGGAGGACGATCCGGCGATGAGCGGAATCGAGCGCCGGGTCGTCGACGCCCTGGCCGACACGTCGTCCGAGGTGCCCGAGGGGCTGTTCGCCCCCGGCGCGGTCACCTGGCACTCGTTCGACGAGGTCGAGGCCCCGACCGTCCCCGACACGTTCGCGACGCTGCGCGCGATCCGCGGTCAGGTCCCGGACTTCACGATGACCGAGGTGCGCACGGGCGAGGGCTTCGCGCAGTACGTCGTCACCGGGACCCTGCCGGGCGGGCAGACGCTCCGCGCGCCGGCGGCCCTCGCGATCCACGTCTCGGACGGGCTCGTCACGCGGATCGAGGAGTACGTCGACACCGGCCAGCTGACACCGCTCTTCGCGCTGCTCGGGTGATCGTGGGGGCTTTCCTCACGTTGAGCGCCAGCGTGGACGCCACGCTGACACACCTCGCTCGGCGCGACAGGCTAGAAGCCGAGGCGGCGGAGCTGGCGGGGGTCGCGCTGCCAGTCCTTGGCGACCTTGACGAACAGGTCGAGGTGGACCTTCTCGCCCAGCAGCGCCTCGATCTGCCGGCGGGCCTCGGTGCCGACGTGCTTGAGGCGCGAGCCGCCCTTGCCGATCACGATCGACTTCTGGCTGTCGCGCTCGACGAAGATCTCGGCGCGCACGGTGAGGACCTTGCCCGGCGTCATCTCCTCGACGACCACCGCCAGCGAGTGCGGCAGCTCGTCGCGCACGCCCTCGAGCGCGGCCTCGCGGACGAACTCCGCGATCAGGGTGGTCTCGGGCTCGTCGGAGAGCTCGCCCTCGGGGTAGAGGGGCGGGCCGGGGGGCATGCGCGCGAGCAGGAGGTCCGCCAGCAGCGAGACCTGGTGGCCCGACGACGCGGACACCGGGACGATCTCGGCGAACTCGTGCCCGAGCGTCGCGCCCAGGCCCTGCAGCGCCAGCAGCCGCTCCGCGATCACCTCGGGCCGAACGAGGTCGGTCTTGGTCAGGATGCCGATCACCGGGGTCGTCGCGGTGACCTTCGCCAGCTCGCTGGCGATGAACCGGTCGCCCGGCCCGACCTCCTGGTCCGCGGGCACGCAGAAGCCGATGACGTCGACCTCGGCCCACGTCGTGTGCACCACGTCGTTGAGCCGCTCCCCCAGCAGCGTGCGCGGGCGGTGCAGGCCGGGGGTGTCGACGAGCACCAGCTGCCCGTCCTCCCGGTGCACGACGCCCCGGATCGCGTGCCGCGTCGTCTGCGGGCGCGACGACGTGATCGCGACCTTCTGCCCGACCAGCGCGTTCGTCAGCGTCGACTTCCCGACGTTCGGTCGGCCGACGAAGCAGGCGAACCCCGAGCGGAAGCCCTCGGCGACGTCAGGCGTCGACACTCTTGCCCTCCAGCCGCGCCACGATCTCGCGGCCGATCGGCAGCGCCGCGGTCGCCGCGGGCGAGGGCGCGTTGAGCACGTGCAGCACGCTCGGCCCGCCTCCGGAGCCCGAGTCGAGGGACTCGTCCTGCACGAACAGGAAGTCGTCGACCAGCGACCCGTCCGGCCGGACCGCCTGCGCCCGCACCCCGGCGCGCCGGGCGACGTCGTGCGGCGGCTGCAGCTCGTCGGCGGTCACCCCGGGCAGCATCCGCGCGACGGCCGCGGCCATCGCCCGCCGCGACAGCGACCGGTACATCTCCCCCAGCCCGTAGCGCCACTGCTTGCCCGCGAGCGCGAGGAAGCCGGGGTCGGTGAGCGTGCCCGCGAGCTCGCGCACCCGCAGCGTGCCCCAGTCGTAGCCCTCGCGGGCCAGCGCGAGCACGGCGTTCGGGCCGACGTGCACCGACCCGTCGACGCCGCGGGTCGCGTGCACGCCGAGGAACGGGAACGCGGGGTCGGGCACGGGGTAGACGAGCCCGCGCACGGCCTCGCCGATCGGCCCGACCAGGTCGGAGTACTCGCCGCGGAACGGCACGATCCGCACGCCCGGGTCGAAGCCCGAGGCGCGGGCGATCTCGTCGGAGCGCAGGCCCGCGCACACGACGACCTGGCCGGCGAGCAGGTCGCCCCGGTCGGTGTGCACGACGGTGTCGTGGCGCCGCCGCTGGACCGACCGCACGGTCCGCCCGGTGTGCAGGACCGCGCCGCGCGCGACGGCGAGGTCGGCGAGCTTCTGCGTGATCGCCCCGTAGTCGCAGATCCCCGTCGACGGCACCCAGAGCCCGGCGATCGCGGCCACCGCGGGCTCGCGCTCGCGGACCCCGGCCTCGTCGATCTCGTGCACCTCGACGCCGTTGGCGCGTCCGCGGCGGACCAGCTCGGCCATCCGCGGCAGCTCGGCGCCGTCGGTGGCGACGACGACCTTGCCGCACTCCTGGTAGGGCAGCGCGTGCTCGGCGCAGAACTCCTTGGTCTCCGCGCACCCGGCGACGGCCAGCCGCGCCTTCAGCGAGCCCGGCGCGTAGTACAGCCCGGAGTGGATGACGTTGGAGTTGCGGCCGGTCTGGTGGGTGCCGGGGGTGTGCTCGCGCTCGACGAGGGCCACCGACGTGTGCCCCGCGGCGAGCAGCTCGTGCAGCACCGCGAACCCGACGATCCCGCCGCCCACGACGACGACGTCGTGGTGCGGGCTCGGCGCCACCGGACGCGCCCGACCGGGGGTGCTCACGACGCCACCCGGTGCACCGCCGCGGCGTCCGGGCCCGCGACCAGCACCGACGCGCCCGCGGTCACATCGGCGACGGCGGCCAGGCCCGGGTCGTCGAAGCCGGCGTCGAGGTCGGTGACGCCGACGACGGCCGCCGCCTCCAGCCCCGGCGCACCCGCGGCCACGGCCGCCGCGACCGCCGCCTGCAGCGCGGTCAGCGACAGCGAGGGCAGCGCGACGGTGCACGCGGCGTAGGTGCGGCCGTCGCTGTCGCGCACCGCCGCGCCGTGGGCCGCGCCGGTGCGGGCGCGCGCCGACCGGGCGAGGGTCACGATCTTGGCGTCCTCGGCGTCGAGCGCGTCGGGGGCCACCGGGTCGGTGAGGGTGGCAGCGTCAGCCACGGTCGTCCTTTCCGTTGCGGGCGCCGGTCGGGGCGCCGGCCTGGGCGAGGTCGCCCTCGGCGCGGTCGGCACGGTCGGTGCCCTCCGCATCGTCGCCGGTCGAGGCCGCCGCCCCGTCGGCCGGGGCCTCATCGCTCACGGAGCCCGACGAGCCCGAGGAACCCGCGGACCCCGAGGAGCCCGAGGAGCCCGCCTCCTCGCCCGGCACCCGCCACACCAGCAGGCTGCGGATGCGCACGCGGCCCCGGGCGTCCTCGCCGCCCTCCGCTCGCAGGCGCAGCCCGGAAATCTCGGCCTCGGCGCCGGGCAGCGGGACACGGCCGAGCCGCTGGGCGAGCAGCCCGCCCACGGTGTCGACGTCCTCGACGTCGAACTCGGTGCCGGTGGCCTCCTCGAGGTCCTCCACCGGCAGCCGGGCGGCGACCCGCCAGGTGTTGTCGTCCACGTGGTCGAGGGGGCGGTGCTCGGCGGCGTCGTACTCGTCGGTGATCTCCCCGACGATCTCCTCGAGCAGGTCCTCGATGGTCACCAGGCCCGCGGTGCCGCCGTACTCGTCGACGACGAGGGCCATGTGGTTGCGGTCGCGCTGCATGTCGCGGAGCAGGGCGTCGGCGCGCTTGGAGTCGGGCACGAAGTTGGCGGGCCGCATGACCTCGCCGACGGCGCCCGGGGCGTCGGCCTCCCGGTCGACGTGCTCCTTCGTGCGCTGGGTGTCCCCGTGGTCGACCGTCCGCCGCACCAGGTCCTTGAGGTAGACGACGCCGACGGTGTCGTCGACGTTCTCGCCGATCACGGGGATGCGCGAGTACCCGCTGCGCAGCGCGAGGGCCAGGGCCTGGCGCACGGTCTTCTCGCGCTCGATCCACACCACCTCGGTGCGCGGCACCATGACCTCACGGACCCGGGTGTCGCCGAGGTCGAACACCGACTGGATCATCGCGCGCTCGTCGTCGTCGACCAGGCCCCCGCGCTCGGCCATGTCGACCATCTCGCGCAGCTCGACCTCCGAGGAGAACGGTCCCTCGCGGAAGCCGACACCGGGCGTGAGCGCGTTGCCGACGACGATGAGCAGCGACGCCAGCGGGCCCAGCAGGCGCGCGAGCAGCCGCACCGGCCCCGCCACGCCCAGCGCCATGCCGTAGGGGTGCTGGCGGCCCAGCGTGCGGGGCCCGACCCCGATGAGCACGTACGACACGAGCACGACGACCAGGCCCGCGACCAGCAGCGCCAGCCAGTCCGGCCCGATGAGCTGCAGCGCGACGAACGCCCCGAGCACGGTCGCGGCCGCCTCGCACGTCAGGCGCAGCAGCATGAGCAGGTTGAGGTGGCGGGGACGGTCGGCGACGATCACGGCCAGCGAGCGGGCCCCGGCGGCGCCCTCGCGCACGAGCCCGTCCACCCGCGCCCGCGACACCGTCGAGATCGCCGCGTCCGCGGCCGCGAAGACCCCGGCGAGCGGGACCAGGAGGATCGCGGCGACGAGCTGACCGATCAGCTCAGGGGTCACGACGAGGCGCCCGGCTCGTCCAGGCCGACGGTGCCGAGCAGGCGGTCGTCCTTCGCGCGCTCCCGCGCCGTGCGGGCCGCGGCGGCCGCGCGCTCCCGGGCGGCGCGCTCCGCCTCGGCGCGGGCGGCGCGCCAGTCGGCGAGCAGCTCGGCCTGCAGGCCGAACATCTGGCGCTCCTCGTCGGGCTCGGCGTGGTCGTAGCCGAGCAGGTGCAGCACCCCGTGGACGGTCAGCAGGTGCAGCTCGTCGTCGAGGCCGTGCCCGGCGGCGGCGGCCTGGTCGGCGGCGAACGCGGGGCAGAGCACGATGTCGCCGAGCAGCGCCGGGCCCGACGACGGCGCGTCGGGGCGGCGCGCCGAGTCGTACTCGTCCATGGGGAACGACATGACGTCGGTGGGCCCGGGCTCGTCGAGCCAGCGCTCGTGGAGCTCGGCCATGGGCTCCAGCTCGATCAGCATGATCGACAGCTCGGCGAGCGGGCTCACCCCCATGCGGTCGAGGGCGTAGCGCGCGACCTCGACGATCGGGCCCTCCGCCACCTCGACGCCGGACTCGTTGGCGATCTCGATGCTCATGGGGGCCTCGTCGGTGGGGTGGGTCATCGTCCTCGGCGCTCGCGGTTGCGCGGTCCGACCGGCGGCCCGGTGCGCGGGGCGCTGGAGACCGCCTGGGGACGCCGCTGCTGGGCCTCGTCGTACCGGCCGTAGGCGTCGATGATGTCGGCGACCAGGCGGTGGCGCACGACGTCGTGGCTGGTCAGCTCGGCGAACACGACATCCTCGACGCCGTCGAGGATGTCGCGCACGACCCGCAGGCCGGACGGCGCGCCTCCGGGCAGGTCGACCTGGGTGACATCACCGGTGACGACCATCTTCGAGTTGTAGCCCAGCCGCGTCAGGAACATCTTCATCTGTTCCGGCGTCGTGTTCTGGGCCTCGTCGAGGATGATGAAGGCGTCGTTCAGGGTGTTGTGGGTGACGATGAAGTCGTCGGTGACGTAGAGGGAGTCCTGCGACGCCACCGAGATGCAGACGCAGTCGGCCTCGCCGTCCGGCAGGATGCTGTCGACGTAACGGCGCGGCCGCCCGCCGCCGGTCGCCTCGTACGCATCGCGCTTGCGAGAGAGGCGGAACGGCGCGATCTCGGCCGGCAGCCGGATCTCGAGGACGTAGGCGTCCGAGCGGTAGTGCACCGGCCGCCCGGCCGCACGACCCGGCGCCCGTCCCGAGGCGTAGCGCGTGCGCACGGTCACGACGCCGCCGAGAGACCGGACCAGGTAGACCACGTCGTCCCGGAGGCGGGACGAGCACGTCGTGTACTGGACTCGGCATGTCCTGCCGCCCTGGCGGACCGGCCCGCCATCGGTGTCCAGGAGGCCCTGCAGCACTCCCAGCCGGACCTCGACGCTGTTGTGGAGGTAGGCCTGGGGCACGAACTTGGTGCTCGAGCTCGTGCCGCACAGGCCCAGCTCGCGGAGGACCGCGGTCACCGGGTTCGCCGTGATCACGCCGCCCCGGCCACCGCCGCCCCGGCGCCGCAGGACATAGTCCATGTCGTCTGTGCGCGTCACCTCGGCCTCGGGCAGCGCCTCGTCCAGCGCCTCCGCGAGCTCGGGGTCCTTGGTCGAGAAGCTCGGCGTGGTGCGGCCGGTGATGCACCCGTCGCCGAGGAGCAGGCCCAGGGCGTACGGGTCCATCGGGACCGGTCGCTCCGGGATCGCGACCGGCGACACGACAGGGAGCTCGTAGCGATGGGCGTGCGACCAACGCAGGTTGCCCATCATCTCCTGCGTCTGGAGGACTCGCCCCGCCTTGCCGTGCCGACGGTCGTCGGGCGTGGTGACGAACCAGAGGTGCTCGCCGCAGGCGCGCGTCGAGGCGCCGTCCTGCGTCCACACCCGGTAGACCTGCTTGCGGCCCTGCGGGTGGACGCCGACCACGGCAGTCGGCGTGCCGTCACGACCGGTGACGAGGTCCCCGACCCGGAGCTCGCCGATGGGTCGGAAGCCGTCGGGCGTGAGGACGGGGGTGTCGACCGGTTGCGCGCGGCCGCGCATGTAGGCCAGCGGCGCGATCTCGATCGTCCCGGCCGCCATCAGCTTGGGGACGGCGTCCGTGTCGAGCATGTCGTGCAGCGCGTCGTAGAGCGGCCGCAGGTACGGGTCGATCTTCTCCGAGAGCGTGCCGGGCAGGAACCCCAGCCGCTCGCCGGCCTCGACCGCGGGACGGGTCAGGATGATCCGGTTGACCTGCTTGGCCTGCAGCGCCTGCACGGCCTTCGCCATCGCCAGGTAGGTCTTGCCCGTGCCCGCCGGGCCGATGCCGAAGACGATCGTGTTGACGTCGATGGCGTCGACGTAGCGCTTCTGGTTGAGCGTCTTGGGCCGGACGGTGCGCCCGCGGCGGGAGACGATGTCGAGGCTGAGCACCTCGGCGGGTGACGGCGCGCCGTCGCCCCCGTCGTCCTCGTCGCGCAGCATGCGCACCGCGCGCCGCACCCCGTCGGGATCGATCTGCTGGCCGCGGCTCGCGAGCACCACGAGCTCGGCGAACACCCGCTCGGCGAAGGCCACGTCGGAGGGCTCGCCGGACAGGGTCAGCTCGTTGCCGCGGACGTGGACGTCGGCGGCCAGCAGGCTCTCGGCCTCGCGCAGGTTCTCGTCGCGCTTGCCCAGGAGCGCCAGGAGCGCCGCCTCGGGCACCACGATCCGGGAGGTTCCTTCACCGGTCACGTGCTGAACAGTCCTGCTTCCTCGCCGTCGGTCCTTGACACGATCGTAGCGCCACCGCGGGGGTCGCCGGGGTGCCGCTCACAGCAGCCCCTCGACCTCCTCGCGCACCACCGCCCACGCGGGCTGGTCGGGGTCGATCACCGCGAAGTGGTCGACACCGGGCAGGACGCGCAGGCGGGCGTCCCCGCGCGCCGCGGCCGCCGCCGCCACGTAGCGCTGCGACTGGTCCACCGGCACCACCGTGTCCGCGTCCCCGTGGACGCACACCACGGGCGCCGGTGCGGGCACGAGGGCCGCCGGCGAGGTGAGGGCGTAGCGGTCGGCGACGGTGTCGGGGCGCCCGCCGAGCAGGTCGACCACGGCGCCGCCACCGAGGTTCGCCGCGGCCCCGGCGACGAGGTCGAGCACGCCGGCCTGGCTCACGGTGCCGGCGGGCCGCACCCGCGGGTCCGCGCCCGGGCGGCCGGGGTCCAGGCGCTCCCGGCTCGCGGCCCAGGTGACGAGCTGCCCGCCCGCCGAGTGCCCGAGCAGCACGACGCGGTCGAGGTCGAGGCGCCCGCCCGCGGCCTGCTGGACCGGGCCGGCGAGCAGGTCGACGGCGTCGGCGACGTCGGTGAACGTGGCAGGCCAGCCCCCGCCCGCCCCGACCCGGCGGTACTCGACGTTCCAGGCCGCGATGCCGCGGTTGGTGAGGTCGACGGCGAGTGGCGTGCCCAGCTCGAGGCCGTACGCGGCGCGCCAGTAGCCGCCGTGCACGACGACCACCACGGGCACCGGGCCCGACCCGGGCGGCAGGTGCAGCACGCCGTACTGCGCGGGGTCCTTGCCGTAGACCAGCGTGCGCGGCGCCGGGGTGCCGGGCTGGGTCGGCGGGATGACGACGTCCCCGGTCGGGGTGCTCACCCGGCCGCAGGCGGCGAGGGCGGCCACACCGGCCACACCGGTCACGCCCGCCAGCGCGCCCAGGAGCGATCGGCGCGCCATCCTGACCCCCACCCCGTCACCCCCATCGCCCGGTCCGCGCGCCCAGCGCCCCCAGCGCGACGGCCGCGGCGCTCGAGGTCCGCAGCACGCCCGGGCCCATCCGCACCTCGCGCGCGCCCGCGCCGGCGAGCAGCGCGCGCTCGTCGTCGGTCACCCCGCCCTCGGGCCCGACGACGAGCACCAGCTCGCCGCGATCGGGCAGGGCGACGTCGGCGAGCGTCTCGGTCGCCGTCGCCTCGAGGACCAGCACGGCGTCGGCGTCGCGCTTCGCGAGGTCGCCGGTGGTGGCGGGCGGGGCGACGTCGGGGACCCGGGCCCGGCGGGCCTGCTTGGCGGCCTCGCGGGCGGTGGAGCGCCAGCGCGCGAGCGCCTTCTCGCCGCGGGTGCCGTCGTCCCAGCGCGCGACGCAGCGCTCGGCGCGCCACGGCAGGATCGCGTCGACGCCCGCCTCGGTCGCGAGCTCGACGGCGAGCTCGGCGCGATCGCCCTTGACCAGGGCCTGGGCGAGCGTGATGCGCAGCGCCGGCTCGTCCTCCACGCGCCGCTCGAGCACCGACGTCGCCACGCGGCCCTTGGCCACCTCGGTGACCGTCGCCCGCGCCCGCGTGCCCGCCCCGTCGCCGAGCAGCACGACCTCGCCGGGGCGCACCCGGCGCACGTCGGCGGCGTGGCGGCCCTCGGCGCCCTCGAGCACGACCTCGCCGCCCGCGGGCACCGCGTCGACCCAGAACAGGGCCGGGCGGGACCAGGCCTCGGCCTGCGTCACCGCGTGCGGCCGCCCGAGCGCCGGCGCCCGAAGAGCCCGTTGCGGTGGGCCGCGAGCTCGGGGCGCTCCTCGCCGCGCAGCTCGGCGAGCTCGCGCAGCAGCTCGGTCTGGCGGGAGTCGAGCCGGTCGGGGACCTGGACGTCCAGGTGGACCAGCAGGTCACCCCGCCCGTCGGTGCGTCCCGTGGAGCGCAGGCGGGGCATGCCGCGACCGCGCAGGGTCAGCGTGGTGTTGGGCTGGGTGCCCGGCTCGATCGTCAGCTCCTCCTCGCCCTCGAGGGTGCGCTGCGGGAGCGTCGTGCCCAGCGCCGCGGCGGTCATCGGCAGGCTGACGTGGCAGTGCAGGTCGACGCCGTCGCGGGTGAAGTAGTCGTGGCGCTCCTCGGAGACCTCGATGTAGAGGTCACCGGCCGGGCCGCCGCCGGGGCCGACCTCGCCCTGGTTGGCCATCCGGATGCGCATGCCGTCGCCGACGCCCGCGGGCACCTGGACGGTGACGGTGCGCCGGGACCGCACGCGACCGTCGCCGCCGCACTGCGAGCAGGGGCTGGGGATGATCTCGCCGGTGCCACGGCAGACCGGGCAGGCGCGCGCGGTGACGACCTGGCCGATGAACGAGCGCTGCACGTTCTGGATCTCGCCGCGGCCGTCGCAGGTGTCGCAGGTCTCGGTGCGGGTGCCCGGCTCGGCGCCGCCGCCGTGGCACTTCTCGCAGAGCACCGCGGTGTCGACGGTGAGGTCGCGGGCGACGCCGGTCGCGCACTCCTCGAGCGTGAGGTCGATGCGGATGAGGGCGTCCTCGCCCGGCTGCACGCGGCTGCGCGGGCCCCGTCCGCCGGTGGCCCCGGCGGCGCCGAAGAAGGCGTCCATGATGTCGCCCAGGCCGCCGAAGCCGGCCGAGGAGAACCCGCCGGCGCCGCCCCCGCCGCCGCGGCTGGTGTCCAGGGGGTCACCGCCGAGGTCGACGATGCGGCGCTTCTGCGGGTCGGTCAGGACCTCGTAGGCGTTCTTGACGTCCTGGAACCGCGCCTGGGTCTCGGCGTCGGGGTTGACGTCGGGGTGCAGCTCGCGGGCGAGCTTGCGGTACGCCCGCTTGATCTCGCCGTCGTCCGCCTCCCGGGACACGCCCAGGATTCCGTAGTAGTCCTTCGCCACGCTGGTCCTCGTCCGTCCTGTCTCATCCGAGCCGCCGCCCGCAGTCGCGGGCGCTCAGCGTCCCCCGACGATCTCACCGACGTAGCGCGCCACCGCACGCACCGCCGCGATCGCGCTGGGGTAGTCCATGCGGGTCGGCCCCACGACGCCCATGCCGCCCAGGGCCGTGGTGCCCCCTCCGTAGCCGATCGACACCGTGGAGGCGCTCCACAGGTCCTCGGACTCGTTCTCCTCACCGATGCGCACCGTCACCGTGCCCGCGTCGCTCGCGGAGGTCAGCAGCCGCAGCACGACCACCTGCTCCTCGAGCGCCTCCAGCATGCCGTGCAGCGCCGCGGCGTCGGTGCCCGCCCGGGTGAGGTTGGCGGTGCCGCCCAGCACCAGGCGCTCCTCGGGCCGCTCCAGCAGGGCCTCGATGAGCACCGCGGCCACGCTCAGCAGCGGCGAGCGCAGGCCGTCCGGGGCGTCGTCGGGCAGCTCGGACATGCGCTGCGACGCCGTCGCCAGCGGCTGCCCGACCAGCGCGTTGTTCAGCAGCGCCCGCAGCCGCGACACGTCCTCCTCGTCGAGGACGTCGCCGAGGTCGACGACGCGCTGGTCGACGCGGCCGGTGTCGGTGATCAGCACCAGCATCAGCCGGGCCGGGGTCAGGCGCACGACCTCGAGGTGGCGCACCGTCGAGCGGGTCAGCGTCGGGTACTGGACGACGGCGACCTGGCGCGTGAGCTGCGCGAGCAGGCGCACGCTGCGCCGCAGGACGTCGTCGAGGTCGACCGCGCCCTCGAGGAACGTGGTGATGGCCCGGCGCTCGGCGGCCGAGAGCGGCTTGACCTGGTGGAGGCGGTCGACGAAGAGCCGGTAGCCCTTGTCGGTGGGGATCCGCCCGGCGCTGGTGTGCGGCTGGGCGATGTAGCCCTCCTCCTCCAGCGTCGCCATGTCGTTGCGGACGGTCGCGCTGGAGACGCCGAGGTTGTGGCGCTCGACGAGGGCCTTGGAGCCGACCGGCTCGTTGGTGGCCACGAAGTCCGCGACGATCGCGCGCAGGACGGCGACGCGGCGCTCCTCGGCGTTCACCGCGCCCACCTCCCCGTCTCCCGGTGGTTGTCGTGATCCCGTGAGTTCCGACCCTCCATGGTAGGCGAGGTCCGCGGTGGCGTCCGGGGAGCGCGGGGCGTCGCCGACCACTACCGGACCGCGGTGGCCTCCGCGGCCACGCCCGCCAGGATCCCCTCCACGCTGCGGGCGACGACGCGCGCGAGGTCGGTGCGGGCGCGGTCGCTGCGCGGGTCCTCGACCGCCCGGCGCCAGCGGGTGAGGGCGTCGAGCGCGAGGCCCCGCACCTCGGCGGCCGGGACGTCGGCGGCCACCCCGAGGCGCGCGGCCGGGGCGGGGCCGTCGCCGCCGAGCAGGCGCCGGGCCTCCGCCAGCTCGTCGCCGGCGCGGGCCGGGAGCGTGACGAGGGCCTCCTGCTCGACGAACTCGTGGGCGCCGGTGAGCACGCGCTCCACGTCGGCGGCGAGGCCCGCGGCCGCGTCCTCCCCGCCCTGGCGCGGTCGGGGGACGGCGCGCAGGACCCGCTCGAGGGCGCCGAGGGCCGCGCGGGCCCGGAAGACGTCGCCGTGGGCGAGGAGCTGGCTGCCGACGACCGCGCGCAGGTCGTCCAGCCCGCTGCGGCGGACCAGCTCGGCAGCCAGGCCCGCGGAGTCGGACGCGCCGCGGCGGACGAGGGTCGTCGCGAGCCGCAGCCCGTGCAGGCCGAAGCGGTCGAGCAGGGTCCGCCGGGCGCGGCGGTCGAGGTGCTCGAGACCGGGGGCGTCGAGGAAGCGGTCGGCCGAGAGCAGCAGGTCCTCGACGTCCTCCCGCGCGCCGGCGGCGAGGTCGCGCACCGCGGCGAACTCGCTGCCGCGCAGCGTGCGGGCGGTCTCGGCGAGCAGCCCGGCGACCGGCACCACCGTGCGGCAGTGCCCGCGCAGCACGGGGTCGGCGCGGTAGCGGCGCGCGACCTGCTGCGCGGTGACCAGCGCGTCGAGCCGCCCGCCGCCGATCTCGTCGGCCCGCGAGAGCACGGCGACCGTGCCGGCCGGACCGATGCCCCGCACCGCGCGCTCCCCCACCGTCTCGGCGAAGGCGACGTCGGCGCCGTGCAGGTGGCGCACGAGGTGCAGCACGACGTCGGCGCCGTCGCCCGGGGCGGCGTCGAGGACGGTGGTGACGTCGGAGCCCTCGGCCGGCGCGGTCGGGTCGGCGGCCCCGAGGAAGGCCCGCGCGCGGCCGGCGACGCCGGGGCGGGTGGAGTCGGCGCCGGGGGTGTCGATGAGCGTGACCGCGCGCAGGCTGGCCGAGGGCCAGTCGACGCGCAGGGCGCGCACGCGCTCGACGGGGGTGTCGGCGAGGTCGATGACCAGGGCGCCGCGGCGGTGCACGACCGGCAGGTCGGTCGGCGGGGTCCCGTCGCGGTGGGTCACGACGATCCGGGCGCTCGGGGCGTCGCGGTAGGTGGTGACGACGCGGGTGCACTCGGCGGTGCCGGTCGGGGCGATCTGCTCGCCGACCAGGGCGTTGAGCAGCGTCGACTTGCCGGCCTTGAGCGTCCCGGCGAGCGCGACGCGCAGCGGCCCGTCGAGGCGCTCGCGGTGGGCGCGGAGCACGTCCGCGGCCGCGGGGTCGCCGGCGTAGACCGCCAGCGCCCGGTCGAGGACCGCGCGGGTGCGGGTGGTGATGGTGCTCATGCGGCCTCCCCCGATCCGACGCGACAACGGTCGACGAGCTCGTCGAGACGCCCCAGCACGGCGCGCACCTCGGGCAGGCGCCGGCGGCGCACGCCCGCGTCGAGGTCACGGGCGGCGGTCGCGGCCGCGACCGCCGCGGCGGCGCCGCTCGATCACCGCGGACTGGTCGGGCCTCGCGGCGCCGATGGCCCTCGCGCGGATCGACGGGAACGTCCAGGAGCTGGGCCGCGCCGCCGACGCGCTCGCCGGGCTCGTCGAACCGCTGCGCACCTACGCCGAGGAGCTGCGGGCGGCCCAGCGCGACGTCGTGCTCGGCGAGCAGCAGGCCGCGCTGATCCCGGCGCCCCCCGAGGGTCCGGCGTCGGTGGCGGGGGCGTTCGATCGCGCCCTCGCCGCGAACGAGGCGGCGGCGCGCGCGGTCGACGCCGCGGCCGACGCCCTCCCCGGTGCGCCGCCGGCCACGACACCTCAGTCCGGGGAGTCGGGGGTGGGCGCCGCGCTGGCGGGTGTCGGCAACATCGCCGCGTCCCTCGGCAACGCAGCCCTCCAGCACCCGGCCTCGGGCCTCGCGGTCGTCGGCGGCGCCGCCCTCGCGGGCGTGAGCGCGGTCGGCGTGGTCGGCGGGACGGCCGCGACCGCGACCGGGGTCGGCGCGCCCGTGGGCGTCCCCCTCGCCGGCCTCTCGGCGGCTGGCGTCGCGGCCGGGGTCGGGCTCGCCGGCGCGGGCGCCATCGACCTCACCCACCACGCCCTGGGCGACGACCGCGTCGAGCCGTTCCGGGTCGACGAGGCGACGAGCACGGCACCGTTCGATCCACCGAGTGAGATCACAGGACTGACGAGGCACGCCGATGAACAAGCGTCGAGCCGAGACGACGGCCGCGGCGTATCGGACGAAGCCATGGCCGATGCGGTGGCCAACCCGATCGAGCCGCCGGAGTACCGGGCGGACAGGAACACCTACCGGTACAAGGGCACGGACGCGACTGTCGTACTCAACGAGCATGGACGAGTCGTCACGACGTGGGCCGAGTCGTCGAAGGGCTGGAGGAATCCGTGAGCGCGTTGGATGAACTGCGCGAGGACGTGGCCGCGACCGTCCGCGATGTCATGAGGCGTCGTGCTCCTGAGACCCTGCAAGCCTTGGAAGCGACCGACGACCCATCGATGTCGCTTCGCCAGGAGGTCGAGGACGTCCTGGCACGCGAATTCTCCAGCAAAGATGGACTCGGACCCGACTGGGAGCCGACCCCCTACGGGAAGCAGGTCGACGAGGCGATCGGGGCTTTCGTCATGCGTTTCCCGATCGAACGCCGCTGATCACGCCACGAACCCGCCCGCGACGGGCACGTGCCGCAAGCCCCGGAGCCTCTCGATCATGCGCACCGTGCCCCTCGCGCCGCCGCACCCGCCGGTCCGGGCGATGATCGCTCCCGGTGCTCCCCCGACCCGCTCTCACAGGGTTCCCGGAGCACCCACAGCGATCACGCCACGAACCCGCGCGCGACGGGCACGTTCCGCAAGCCCCGGAGCCTCTCGATCCTGCGCACCGTGCCCCTCGCCGCCCCGAGAACCCCTCACGCCCCCGCCAGCGAGATCGCGACGCCGTCGGCGAGCAGCCGCCCGCGTCGGGTGAGCACCGCCCGCCCGCGCGCCCAGTCCGACGGCGCCAGCAGGCCCTCGCGGGCCGCCTGGTCGGCGGCGGCGCGCCCGGCCCCGTCCAGCACCGACGCCGCGAGCCCGTCCACCGTGCGCAGCTCGAGCAGCACCTGCTCGAGGTGGGCCTCGCCCGCCGTCACGAGCTCGCGCGCCTCGGCCGGCGAGTGCCCGGTCGCCAGCGCCGCCGAGTACCGCGCGGGGTGGCGCACGTTCCACCAGCGCGTGCCGCCGACGTGCGAGTGCGCCCCGGGCCCGGCGCCCCACCAGTCGCCGCCGCCCCAGTAGCCGAGGTTGTGCCGGCACCGCGCCTCGGTCGAGCGCGCCCAGTTCGACACCTCGTACCAGCCCAGACCCGCCGCGGTGAGGATGTCGTCGACGATCTCGTAGCGGTCGGCGAGCACGTCGTCGTCGGGCATCGGCAGCTCGCCGCGCGCGACCCGCCGGGCCAGCGCCGTGCCCTCCTCGACGATGAGCGAGTACGCCGAGACGTGGTCGGCGCCCGAGGCGAGGACGGCGTCGAGCGAGCGGCGCAGGTCGTCGTCGGTCTCGGTCGGCGTGCCGTAGATGAGGTCGAGGTTGACGTGGCGCAGCCCCGCCTCGAGCGCCGCCCGGGCCCCCGAGACCGCCGCCCCCGGTGTGTGCCGCCGGTCGAGCACCGCGAGCACGTGGTCGACATCCGACTGCATCCCCAGCGACAGCCGCGTGTAGCCGGCGTCGGCGATCGCCGCGAGCAGCTCGGGCGTCGTCGACTCCGGGTTCGCCTCCGTCGTCACCTCGGCGCCGGGCCGCAGCCCGAACGACGACCGCACCGCGTCGAACACGGCGACCAGACCCTCGGCCCCCAACAGCGACGGGGTCCCGCCGCCCAGGAACACGGTGTCGGCGGGCGGTGCCGACCCGAGCACGCGCGCGGCCATGTCGAGCTCGCGCCGCAGCCCCTCGAGCCACGACGCCGGCGAGGCGGGGTCGTCGGACGAGGTCAGCCCGAGGTCGGTGGCCGTGTAGGTGTTGAAGTCGCAGTAACCGCAGCGCGTCGCGCAGAACGGGACGTGCACGTACACCCCGAACGGCCGCGTGCCGAGCCCGGCCAGCGACGCGGGCGGCAGCGCACCGTCCGCGGGCGCGGGCTCGCCGGAGGGGGGAACGGAGGGCACGCCCCCATTCTGCGCTCGCCGAGGAACCCGCCCGAGTACGCCCGCACCGGCCGGCGCCAGCCCCCTGCGGCGAAGGTCACCTCGGCGGCGTTCCGGGTGGAGACGCCCGGGTCCGGATGGCACGGTCGGTGACGTGCCCGCCCCGCGCCTGCTCCTCGTGACGCGTCGTCACGTGGATCTCGGCCGGCTGGCGAGCGCCCTCTGCCCGGCGTGCTGAGCCCCCCGGCCCGCACGCCACCGCAGAGGACACGCATGACCACCGCCACGCCCGAGGTCGAGCCGCAGGACGCCACCAGCCCGCGCACGGTGCTGGTCGCGAGCCTCATCGGCACCACGATCGAGTGGTACGACTTCTTCCTGTTCGCCACCGCGGCGGGGATCGTCTTCCCGCAGCTGTTCTACGGCGACGGCGACCCGACGGTGGCGACGCTGCTGTCGTTCGCCACGTTCGCGATCGGCTTCGTCGCCCGGCCCATCGGCGGGCTGATCTTCGGCCACATCGGCGACCGTGTGGGCCGGCGCGAAACGTTGATCGTGACGATGGCGCTGACCGGCATCGCCACCGCCGCGATCGGTTTCCTGCCCACCTACGCCGCCATCGGGGTCGCCGCCCCGATCCTGCTCGTCGTCCTGCGCGTCATCCAGGGCATCGCGATCGGCGGCGAGTGGGGCGGCGCGGTGCTGATGGCCGTCGAGTACGCCCCGGACGGCAAGCGCGGCCTCTACGGAGCGACCCCGCAGATCGGGCTGGGCCTCGGCCTGGCGCTCGGCACCGGCGTCTTCGCGCTGCTCGGGCTGGTCATGGACGACGCCGCGTTCCTCTCCTGGGGCTGGCGGGTCGCGTTCATCGCGAGCCTCGTGCTCGTCGCCGTCGGCCTCGTCGTGCGCCTGGCCGTCATGGAGACCCCGGCGTTCCGCCGCATGCAGGCCGCGGCCGAGGTCTCGCGCGTCCCGGCCGTCGACGTCCTCCGCGACCCGCCGTCGCGCCGCAACCTCGGCTGGACGCTGCTCGCGCGCTGGGCCGAGGGCGCCTCGTTCAACACCTGGGGCGTGTTCGTCCTGACCTACACGGTGGCGACGCTGAAGATGCCGCGCACCGAGGTGCTGGTCGCCGTCACGGTCGCCGCCGTCGTGAGCGCTCTCGTCGTCCCGCTCGCCGGGGCGTGGGGCGACCGGATCGGGCGCGGCCAGGTGTTCGCGGCCGGCTGCGTGCTGCTCGTCGTCGGGGTGTTCCCCGCGTTCGCGCTGCTCGGGACGGGGTCGATCGTCGCCGTCACCGCCGTGCTCATCGTCATGCTCGGCCTGTCCTACGGCCTGTGCAGCGGCGCGGAGTCGACGCTGTTCGCCGAGGTCTTCCCCACCCGCACCCGCTACACCGGCATGTCCCTGGCCTTCCAGGGCGGCGGCATCTACGCCTCCGGGCTGACGCCGCTGATCCTCACCTCGCTGCTCGCCGCGGGTGGCGGCACGCCCTGGCTCGCCGCGGGCTACCTCGCGCTCGCCGGGGTCGTCAGCACCGTCGCCGCCCTGCGCGCGCGGCCACTGGAAACGCTCTAGGAGTCCCATGAGCCTCACCGCCCACTGGTTCCTGCCCACCTACGGCGACTCGCGCGGTCTCGTCGGCGGCGGCCACGGCGTCACCACCGAGGCCGCCGGAGCGGCGCGTCCCGCCGACCTCGGCTACCTCGCCCAGATCGCGCGCGCCGCCGAGACCGTCGGCTTCGAGGGCGCGCTGACCCCCACCGGCGCCTGGTGCGAGGACGCCTGGCTGACCACGGCGATGCTGGCCGGCGAGTCCGACCGGCTGAAGTTCCTCGTGGCCTTCCGGCCCGGCGTCCTCTCCCCCACCCTCGCCGCCCAGCAGGCCGCCACCTTCCAGCGGCACTCGCGGGGCCGGCTGCTGCTCAACGTCGTGACCGGCGGCGAGCCCGCCGAGCAGCGCGCCTACGGCGACTTCCTCGGCAAGGACGACCGCTACGTGCGCACCGGGGAGTTCCTCGACGTCGTGCGCCGGCTGTGGGCGGGCGAGACCGTCACGCTCCGCGGCGAGCAGGTGCACGTCGAGGAGGCCGCGCTGACCCGCTTGCCCGACCCCGTGCCACCGATCTACTTCGGTGGCTCGTCGCCGAAGGCCGGCGAGGTCGCCGCCGCGCACGTCGACGTGTACCTGACCTGGGGCGAGCCGCCCGCGCAGGTCCGCGAGAAGATCGAGTGGATCCGCGGGCTCGCCGCCGCGCAGGGCCGCGAGGTCCGCTTCGGCATCCGCCTGCACGTCATCACCCGCGACACCTCGGACGCGGCGTGGGCGCAGGCCGAGCAGTACCTCGCCGGCATCCCCGACGAGATGATCGAGCGGGTCCAGGCGGGCCTGTCGAAGAGCGAGTCCGAAGGCCAGCAGCGCATGCGCGCCCTGCACTCGGGCGGCACGAAGACCGCCGCCGACCTCGAGGTCGCGCCCAACCTGTGGGCTGGCGTCGGCCTGGTGCGCGGCGGGGCAGGCACCGCGCTCGTCGGCAGCCACACCGAGGTCGCCGACCGCATCCAGGAGTACCACGACCTCGGCATCACCGAGTTCGTCCTCTCCGGGCACCCGCACCTCGAGGAGGCCTACTGGGTCGGCGAGGGCGTCCTGCCCGAGCTCGGCCGCCGCGGGCTGTGGTCCCACCCCGCCGGGGCGGTCGACGCCACGCCCGCCGCGGTCCCGTTCGCCGAGTAGGTGCGCTCCGCGCTCGTGAGCACTATCGAGGGCCCCGGCACGCGAAAGTGCTCACATGCGCGTCGCGCACCTCCCCTGCTCGTGGCAGTCTGGGCATCGTGCGTGCGACGGGCCTGCTCCTGGTGAGCCGACTCCACGTCGACCTCGTGCGCCTCGCGAGCGCTCTCTGCCGACGCTGACCGCGTCCCGCCACCACCACCCGAGCGGGCACGCGCGCGCCTGTCGAGCCCTGCTCCGCGGTCGTGCGTGCCCGTGCACCACCCGGAGGAACCGCCCCGCATGGCCGCTCGTCCCGACGCCCCGTCGTCCGAGAACGCCCGCACCTCGGAGGAGTCGTACGCGGAGACCACCCCGCTGCGGCACTCCGGGGCGACCGAGGACGCGCCCCCGAAGCCCAAGCCCGCGCGGGCGCGCAAGGGCAAGGCCGAGGGGCAGTGGGCCCTGGGCTACCGCGAGCCGCTCAACAAGAACGAGCAGTCCAAGAAGGACGACCACCCGCTCAACGTGCGGGCGCGCATCGAGAACATCTACGCCCACCGCGGCTTCGACTCGATCGACCCCGCCGACCTGCGCGGGCGGTTCCGCTGGATGGGGCTCTACACCCAGCGCGCCGAGGGCTTCCCGGGCACCGACACCGGGCACGTCGACGAGGAGCTGCTCGACGCGCCGCACTTCATGATGCGGGTGCGCGTCGACGGCGGCGGGCTCACGACCGAGCAGCTGCGGGTCATCGGCGAGATCTCCCAGACCTTCGCCCGCGACACCGCCGACGTCACCGACCGCGAGAACGTGCAGCTGCACTGGATCCGCGTCGAGGACGTCCCGGAGATCTGGCGTCGCCTCGAGGCCGTCGGCCTCTACACCACCGAGGCCTGCGGCGACTGCCCGCGCGTCGTGCTCGGCTCCCCCGTGGCCGGCATCAGCGCCGACGAGATCATCGACGGCACCCCGGCCATCGAGGAGATCGTCGAGCGCTTCATCGGCGACCGGTCGCTCGCGAACCTGCCCCGCAAGTTCAAGACGGCGATCTCCGGGCAGCAGGACGTCGCGCACGAGGTCAACGACGTCAGCTTCGTCGGCGTCGTGCACCCCGAGCACGGTCCCGGCTTCGACCTGCAGGTCGGCGGCGGCCTGTCGACCAACCCGAAGCTCGCGGTGCGCCTGGGCGCGTGGGTGCCGCTCGCCGAGGTCGCCGACGTCTGGCACGGCGTCACCTCGGTGTTCCGCGACTACGGCTACCGGCGGCTGCGCACCCGCGCGCGCATCAAGTTCCTCATCGCCGACTGGGGTCCCGAGAAGTTCCGCCAGGTCCTCGAGGACGAGTACCTGGGTCGCAAGCTGGTCGACGGCCCCGCGCCCGAGGAGATCGCGGGGATCATCGACCACGTCGGCATCCACCAGCAGGTCGACGGCAACCACTACGTCGGCGTCGCCCCGCCCGCCGGGCGCACCAGCGGCTCGACGCTCGTCGGCGTCGCGAAGGCCGCCGAGGAGGCCGGGTCGACGCGGGTGCGGCTCACGCCGTACCAGAAGATCCTGGTCCTGGACGTGCCGCCGGCGAAGCTCGACGAGCTGACCACCGCGCTCGACCACCTCGGCCTGCCCGCGCGGCCCACGCCGTGGCGCCGGGCGACGATGGCGTGCACGGGCCTGGAGTTCTGCAAGCTCGCGTTCGTCGACACCAAGAACCGCGCCGGCGAGCTCGTCGAGGAGCTGGACCGTCGCCTCGCCGACGTCCAGGACACCCTCGAGCAGCCCATCTCGATCAACCTCAACGGCTGCCCGAACTCCTGCGCGCGGGTGCAGGTCGCCGACATCGGGCTCAAGGGCCAGATCATCAACGACGCCGACGGCAACCCGGCGGCGGGCTTCCAGGTGCACCTCGGCGGCGGGCTCGGCCTCGACGCCGGCTTCGGGCGCAAGCTGCGCGGCCACAAGGTGCTCTCGGCCGAGCTCGGCGACTACGTCGAGCGGGTGGTGCGCAACTTCGCCGAGCACCGCGAGGACGGCGAGCGCTTCGCCCAGTGGGTCGTGCGCGCGGAAGAGGCGCAGCTGTCGTGAGGTTGGCACTCCAGTACTGCCCCTACTGCGGCGAGCAGGACCTGCGCCCCCGCGAGGACCCCCAGGGTGCCTGGGAGTGCGCGGACTGCCGCAGCACGTTCGTCGTCACACCCGTCCAGCAGGAGGTCCGGCGATGACCAGTACGGACACACAGCGCGGAACCGGACCGTCCGGGACCGGAGCGCGGGAGGACCTGCGCACCGCCGCCCTCGCCGCCGGCGAGCGATTCGCCGCCCGCGAGGGAGTCGTGGGTCACGAGGAGCTCACCCGCGAGATCCTGGCCTGGGCCGCCGAGACGTTCGGGGCGGACCTCATCGTCGCCTCGAACATGCAGGACGCGGTCCTGGTCGAGCTCGGCGCCGCCGCCCGCCCCGGCGTGGACGTGCTGTTCCTCGAGACCGGCTACCACTTCGCCGAGACCCTCGGCACTCGTGACGCGGTCGCGCAGGTCTACGGCGTGCGCATCGTGCAGGCCGAGCCCGAGCTGACCGTCGCCGAGCAGGACGCGGCGTACGGCAAGGACCTCTTCGCCACCGACCCCGGCGCCTGCTGCGGGATGCGCAAGGTCGAGCCGCTGAAGAAGACGCTGGCGCAGTACGACGCCTGGGTCACCGGCGTCCGCCGCGTCGAGGCCCCGACGCGGGCGACCACGCCGCTGGTCACCTGGGACGAGCGCCACGGGCTGGTGAAGATCAACCCGATCGCGCACTGGAGCGACGACCAGATGCAGGACTACATCCGCGAGCACGCGGTGCTGGTCAACCCCCTGGTGGACGCGGGCTACCCGTCCATCGGCTGCGCGCCCTGCACCGCCAAGCCGGCGCCGGGCGCCGACCCGCGCAGCGGCCGCTGGGCGGGCTTCTCCAAGACCGAGTGCGGGCTGCACGGATGAGCGCTGATCCGGTGGTCGAGCTCCCCTATCGGCGTGCTCCCCTTGACGCGTCGCCTCCCGGGACCCGGACCGACCAGCTCGACGCCCTCGAGTCCGAGGCGATCCACGTCATCCGCGAGGTCGCGGGCGAGTTCGACCGCCCCGTGATCCTCTTCTCCGGCGGCAAGGACTCGATGCTGCTGGTGCACCTCGCCGCGAAGGCGTTCTGGCCCGCGCCGATCCCGTTCCCGGTGCTGCACGTCGACACCGGGCACAACTTCGACGAGGTCATCGACTTCCGCGACCGCGTCGTCGAGCGCTACGGGCTGACCCTCGAGGTCGCCCGCGTGCAGGACTACATCGACGACGGGCGCCTCGCCGAGCGCGCCGACGGCACCCGCAACCCGCTGCAGACCACGCCGCTGCTCGACGCCATCGCCGAGCACCGCCACGACGCCGTGTTCGGCGGCGGGCGCCGCGACGAGGAGCGGGCGCGGGCCAAGGAGCGGATCTTCTCCCTCCGCAACGCCTTCGGCGCCTGGGAGCCGAGCCGCCAGCGCCCCGAGCTGTGGAACCTCTACAACGGTCGCCACAAGCCCGGCGAGCACGTGCGCGTGTTCCCGCTGTCGAACTTCACCGAGCTCGACGTCTGGCGCTACATCGCCCGGGAGGGCGTCGAGCTGCCGTCGATCTACTACGCGCACACCCGCGACGTCTTCTCACGCGACGGGATGTGGCTGACCAGCGGGCCGTGGGGCGGGCCCCGCGCCGGCGAGGAGGTCGTCACGAAGTCGGTGCGCTACCGCACCGTCGGCGACGGCTCCTGCACCGGCGCGGTGGAGTCGACGGCGTCGACGCTCGACGAGGTGCTGGCCGAGGTCCGCGAGAGCCGCCTCACCGAGCGCGGGGCGACGCGCGCCGACGACCGCCTGTCCGAGGCCGCCATGGAGGACCGCAAGCGAGAGGGCTACTTCTGATGGCTGACCTGCTCAAGCTCGCGACCGCGGGGTCCGTCGACGACGGCAAGTCGACCCTCGTCGGGCGGCTGCTCTACGACACCAAGTCGGTGCTCGCCGACCAGATGGAGGCCGTCGAGCGGGCGACGCAGGGCGGTGGCGATCCGGACCTGTCGCTGCTGGTCGACGGCCTGCGCTCGGAGCGCGAGCAGGGCATCACGATCGACGTGGCCTACCGCTACTTCGCCACGCCGCAGCGCTCGTTCGTCCTCGCCGACACCCCCGGCCACGTGCAGTACACCCGCAACACGGTCACCGGCGCGTCGACCGCGCAGCTGGCGGTCCTGCTGGTCGACGCCCGACACGGCGTCGTCGAGCAGACCCGGCGCCACGTCGCCGTCATGGGCCTGCTGCGGGTCCCGCGCCTCGTGCTGGCGGTGAACAAGATGGACCTCGTCGACTTCGACGAGAACACCTACTGGCGCATCGCCAAGGAGTTCCTCGGGCTCACCGAGGCGCTGGGCTACGCCGAGGACGCCGTCGTCGCGATCCCGCTCTCGGCGAAGAAGGGCGACAACGTCGTCCTGGCCTCGGCGCAGACGCCCTGGTACGAGGGCCCGACGCTGCTCGACCACCTCGAGTCGGTGCCGGTCGAGGGCGCCGACCACACCGCGCCGTTCCGGTTCCCGGTGCAGTACGTCGTGCGGCCGCGGACCGAGTCCCACCCCGACTACCGCGGCTACGCGGGGCGGGTCGCCGCCGGCACCGTGCGCGTCGGCGACGAGGTCGAGGTCCTGCCCGACGGGCAGCGCACCCGGGTCGAGGGCATCGACACCTTCGACGGGGAGCAGGACGCCGCGCACGACGGGCAGAGCGTGGTCCTGCGCCTGGCCGACGACCTCGGCGTCGCCCGCGGGACCCTGCTCGCCGCGCCCGGGGCGCCCGAGCCCGTCACCGAGTTCGACGCCACCGTCGCGTGGCTGCACGAGAAGCCGCTGCGCCCGGGCGCGCGCCTGCTGCTCAAGCACGGCACGCGCACGGTGCAGGCGATCGTCGGCGCCGTGACCCACCGCCTCGACACCGAGGACCTCGCGGTCGTCGAGGACCCGGGCGAGCTGGGCATCAACGACATGGGCCAGGTCTCGCTGACGGTGTCCGAGCCGCTGCCGCTCGACCCGTACGACGAGGTCGCGGCCACCGGGTCGTTCCTGCTCATCGACCCGCAGGCCGGCGACACCCTCGCCGCCGGGCTCGTCGGGCGCCCGCTGGTCGCCCGGCCGCTCGAGGTGCGCTAGGTCGCCCGCCCTGTGACCCGATGCGGTTACTGGCTGGTATCGCTCTCCTGGCGAGCGATACCAGCCAGTAGCCGCACGATCAGCTCACCTCGGACAGCTTCCCGGTCGCGACGTCGAGGACGAACCCGCGCACCGAGCCCTTGTTCTTGACGAACGGGCTGTCGGTGATGCGCTTGATCGAGTCGCGGACGTCGGCCTCGAGGTCGGGGAACGCGCGGGCCTGCCAGGTCGGGCGCTCGCCGGCCTCGGACTCGAGGAGGTCGGCGAACTGCTCGTCGGTGAAGGTCACCATGCCGCAGTCGGTGTGGTGGATGAGCACGATCTCCTCGGTGCCGAGGAGGTGCTGGCTGATCGCGAGCGAGCGGATCGTGTCGTCGGTGACGACGCCGCCGGCGTTGCGGATGACGTGCGAGTCGCCCTCGTGCAGGCCCAGCGCGCCGTAGGGGTTCACGCGGGCGTCCATGCAGGCCACGACGGCCGTCTTGCGCGCCGGCGGCAGGGGCAGCTCGCCGGGGAACTGCGCGACGTAGGACTCGTTGTTCTTCAGGTAGTCGTCGGTGACGGACACGGGAGCCTCCGCGGCTTCGGTCGGACGTGGACACGACGATCCGGCCGCGCGAGCGGTCAGCGGGACAGGCGATGGACGTGCGTCGTCGGACCCGGCGCGCTCACGCGGCCCGGCGACACCACTGGTCGAACTCCACGACGCGCCGGCTCGGCCAGAACGGCTCGAGGGCGCACCGACTCATGCGGACATCTCACCGCAGCCATCGGTCCGGCCGCAACGACCGGGGCGCGAGGCCGACCGGCGGCCGCTCGACCCCTCGGTCGAGGCCGCGGTCACGGATCGTCCAGCGACCCGTGCACCCGAGGAGCGTGGGGTCGTCGGGAGCGAGGGACGCCCCCGCTGCATCGCACGCAGCGAGGGCGTCCCTCGCTGCGTCACTCGCGAGGCTTCCGTACCGCACGCCACACCCCGGTTGTGGCCCGCGGCGCGCTCGCCGAGGATCACCGCGTGGACACGGGGAGGGATCTGACGCGGCGCCGTCACGTCGACCTCATGCGCACCGCCCACGGCACCTGTCGCTGACACACGCCGCCGCACCCCGTCCCCCCGCCTCCCGGGAGCCCGTGTGTCCGCCGTCCAGTCCCCCGTCGCGCCCGCGCGCACCCCGCGCCGGGTCGCCCTCGCCAGCGCCATCGGCACCACCATCGAGTGGTACGACTTCTACCTCTACGCCACCGCCACCGCGCTGGTGTTCAACCAGCTGTTCTTCCCCTCGATCAGCCCCACCGCCGGCACGCTCGCCGCCTTCGCGACCTACGCGGCGGGCTTCGGTGCGCGACCGATCGGCGCCGTCATCGCGGGGCACCTCGGTGACCGCCTCGGGCGCCGCACGGTGCTCGTCGGCGCGCTCGTGCTCATGGGTGTCGCGACGACGCTGATCGGCGTCCTGCCGACGTTCGCGACGATCGGCGTCGCGGCCCCCGTGCTGCTCGTGGTGCTGCGGATCCTCCAGGGCCTCGCGGTCGGCGGCGAGTGGGCCGGCGCGGCGATCCTCGCCGTCGAGCACGCCCCGCCGCGCCGCCGCGGGTTCTTCGGCAGCTTCACCCAGCTCGGTTCGCCGGCCGGGATGCTGCTCGCGACCGGGCTGTTCTTCCTCGTGCGCACGGCCGTCGGCGACGCCGCGTTCGTCGAGTTCTGGTGGCGCCTGCCCTTCCACGCCAGCGCGGTGCTGGTGGTCGTCGGGCTGGTGATCCGCCTACGGATCTCCGACGCGCCGGAGTTCGCCGAGCTCCGCGCGCAGGGCAAGGTCGCGCGCCTGCCCGTCGTCGAGGTGTTCCGGGCCGCGCCGCGCGAGGTCCTCCTGACCACCGGCCTGCGGCTCTCGCAGATCGCGCTGTTCGTGCTCATCACGACCTACGGCCTGACCTACATCGCGAGCGAGATCGGCCGCAGCTCCAGCGCGGGCCTGCTCGCGGTGGTCATCTCGTCGGCCATCGGCCTCGCCACGACCCCGCTGTGGGCGATCCTGTCCGACCGCATCGGCCGCCGGAAGCCCTACCTGTTCGGTGCCGTCGGCGGCACGGTGACGCTGCTGCTGTTCTTCCTCGCCGTCGGCACCGGGTCGACGTTGCTGGTGGTCCTCGCCGTGGGGCTCGCCGTCAACGTCACCCACGACGCCATGTACGGCCCGCAGGCGGCGTGGTTCGCCGAGCTGTTCACCGTGCGGCTGCGCTACAGCGGCGCCTCGCTGGGCTACGGCATCGGCTCGGTGATCGCCGGCGGGTTCGCCCCGCTCGTGGCCGCGGCGGTCGTCGGCGCGACCGGCTCGTTCTGGCCGGTCGTGGTGATCTTCGCCGCCGTCTCCGTGCTGACGATCCTCGCCGCGGTGTTCGCCCGCGAGACCGCGTTCGACGACACGGTGTAGGGAGGACACCGTGCCTCGCGAGCAGCGGAGAATCCACCTCAACGCCTTCGCCATGAACTGCGCCGGCCACCAGTCGGCGGGCCTGTGGCGCCACCCCGACGACCAGGGCCACCGCTACACCGACCTCGAGCACTGGACCTCGCTCGCCCGCACGCTCGAGGACGCGGGGTTCGACGCGCTGTTCCTCGCCGACGTGCTCGGGATCTACGACGTGTACGGCGGCTCGCGCGACGCCGCCGTGCGCGCCGGGACGCAGGTCCCGCTGGGCGACCCGATGCTGCTCGTGCCGGCCCTGGCCGCGGCGACCTCGCGGCTGGGGTTCGGGGTGACGGTGTCGGTGAGCTACGAGCACCCGTACGCACTGGCCCGCCGGTTCACCACGCTCGACCACCTGACGAAGGGCCGGGTGGCGTGGAACGTCGTCACCGGCTACCTGTCGAGCGCCGCGGCGAACCTGGGGCTCGGCGAGCAGCTGCCCCACGACGAGCGCTACGCGATGGCCGAGGAGTACCTCGAGGTCTGCTACAAGCTCTGGGAGACCTCCTGGGACGAGGACGCCGTGGTCCGCGACGTCGAGCGCGGCGTCTACACCGACCCGGCGAAGGTGCACGACGTCGCCCACCACGGCACCTGGTTCGACGTGCCCGGGCCGTTCCTCTCCGAGCCCTCGCCGCAGCGCACGCCGGCGATCTTCCAGGCGGGCGCCTCGTCGCGCGGCAAGGCGTTCGCCGGCAAGCACGCCGAGGCGGTGTTCGTGTCGGGGCCGACGACCGGCGTCGTCGCGAAGTCGGTGGCGGGCATCCGCGCGGCGGTGGCCGAGGCGGGCCGTGACCCGGAGTCGGTGACCATCTTCGTGCAGCTGGCGCCGGTGGTGGCCGCGACGTCTGCCGAAGCTCGTCAGCTCTACGAGTCCTACCTCGCCGCCGCGTCCCGCGAGGGCGCCATGGCGCTGTTCGGCGGCTGGACCGGACTCGACCTGTCCGACGTGCCGCCCGACCAGCCGCTGCGCCACGTGCACACCGAGGCCGGGCAGACCGCCCTCGCGTCGTTCACCACCGACGACCCGGACCGCGAGTGGACGATCGACGAGATCGCCGCGCACCTCGCGGTCGGCGGGCGCGGCCCGGTCGCGGTGGGCTCGCCGACCGAGGTCGCCGACGAGATGGAGCGCTGGATCGACGAGACCGGGGCCGACGGCTTCAACCTCGCCTATGCGGTCACGCCGGGCACGTTCGAGCAGGTCGCGGAGCTCGTCGTGCCGGAGCTGCGCCGGCGCGGGCGGATGCCGGAGGTCCCGCCCGGCGGGACGCTGCGCGAGGTCCTGGGCGGCAAGGGCCCGCGCGCGGACGCGAGCCACCCGGCGGGGGCGTTGCGGGCCTCCCGGATCTCGTGAGCCCGGCCTCGCGGACCGCCGCCGAGCCGGAGGTCGCCGCGCTGCTCGCGGAGATCGCGGCGGGCGCGGCCGAGCGGGAGCGGGACGACGTCTCGCCGTTCGAGCAGGTCGCGGCGGTGGCGCGGGCCGGGCTCGGCGCGCTGTCGCTGCCGGCGGACGAGGGCGGGCGCGGCGCGTCGGTGCGCGAGGTGCTGGCGTTCGTCGTCGACCTCGCCGAGGCCGACCCGATCGTCGCCCACGTCCTGCGCACCCACTACAGCCAGGTGCTGGGCTTCCTGCGCCAGCCCGACCCCGAGGTGCGCCGGCGCTGGGTCGAGGAGATCCGTGCGGGCAAGGTGTTCGGCAACGCGATCAGCGAGACCGGGCCGTCGGCGGCGGGCGGGCACGAGTTCGACACCCGCCTCGACGAGGTCGACGGGCGCCTCGTGCTGAACGGCACGAAGTACTACAGCACCGGGACGCTGTACGCGGACTGGATCGCGGTCGCGGCGCGGGTCCCCGAGGACCGGGTCGCCACCGTGATGGTCCCGGCCGATCGCGCGGGCGTCGACGTCGTCGACGACTGGGACGGCATGGGCCAGGGCCGCACGGGCACGGGGACCACGCGCTTCACCGACGTGGCCGTCGAGCCGGGCGACGTGCTCGGCGCGCGGCCGCGCCTCGAGCCGCGCGCGCCCGGTGACGTGGCGTTCCTGCAGCTCTACCTGCACGCGCTGGTCGCCGGCATCCTGCGGTCGGTCGCGACCGACGCCGCGGGGGTCGTCCGCTCCCGGAGCCGCACCTTCGAGCACGCCCCGGTGCCGCAGGCCGTCGACGACCCGATCCTGCAGGAGACGGTGGGCCGGCTGTCGGCGACGGCGTGGATCGCGGAGTCGGCGGTGCTCACCGCGGCGGACGCGATCGACGCGGTGATGCAGGCCTGGGCGAAGGGTGAGCCGACCGAGGAGCTGCTGCTCGCGGCGTCGCTGGCGCACGTGTCGGTGAAGGTGCACCTGGACCGGGTCGGCCCGGAGGCGGCGACGGGGCTGTTCGACGTCGGTGGCGCGTCGGCGTCGAGCCGCGCCCGCAACCTCGACCGGCACTGGCGCAACATCCGCACGATCACGCTGCACAACCCGGCGAGCTACAAGGCCGCCGCGATCGGGCGGCACCTCATCTCCGGCGACCCGCTCCCGGTCAACGGCTACTTCTGACGTGCGCGATGTTCACGGCGATGGCCGTGAAGATCGCTCACGTGCGGCCGTTGAGCTTCGCCACGGTCAGCAGGACCACCGCGTCCTCGACGGCCTCGAGGCGGTGGCGCGCGTCGGGGACGACGAGCAGGTCGCCCCGGCGCCCGTCCCAGGAGTCCTTGTCCGACACCAGGCGCACTCGACCCTGGAGCACGACCAGCGTCGCCTCGCCGGGGTTCTCGTGCTCCCCGAGCTCGCGGCCGCCGGTCAGCGCGATCACGGTCTGGCGCATGACGTTGCCGTGCCCGCCCACCACGGTGTGGGCGGCGCGGCCGGCGGAGCTGGTCCGGGCGGCGGTGAGCTGCTGGCGGGCGCAGGCGTCGAGCGAGAGCTTGAGCATGGTCGTCCCCGTAGGTCCCGTGGTGGTGGACGACCATGGTCACGCGCGAGGCCCGGGCGCGGACACCGCCGAACGACACGATCAGGCACTCGTCCACGGCCGCGGCCGCTGCGCGTGCCCCACCCGGGCCCTCGGGAGGGCCACCGGCGCCGCGCCCGCCACCACCCGGTTCGACACCGACCCGATGCCCTCGACGACCAGCGTGACGACGTCGCCGGGCCGCAGCGGCGGCGGCGCGGCGGCGCCCGCCTGCGCCCAGTACTCGAGCAGGCAGCCCGTGCCGCAGGTCCCCGACGCGAGCACATCGCCGGTCCGCAGCTCCGCCCCGCGCGAGGCGTACGCGACGATCTCCTCGAACGACCACGCCATGCTCGCCGAGGTGTCCCCGCCCCCGGGCAGCGGGACGCCGTTGACCTCCGCGTGCATCTCCAGCGCCAGGCGCCCGTCGCGGCGGAACGCTGCCAGCTCGTCGGCGGTGACGATCCAGGGCCCCAGGGTGTTGGCGAAGTCCTTGCCCTTCACCGGGCCGAGTCCCACCGGGATCACCGGTGCCATGAGGTCGCGCGCGGACCAGTCGTTGAACAGCGTGTACCCGGCGATGTGCTCGCCCGCCTGCTCGGGCGTGAGGTCCCTCCCGGGGCGGCCGATCACCGCGGCCAGCTCGAGCTCGAAGTCGAGCCGCTCGCAGCCCGGCGGAACCGCGACGGGCTCGTCCGGCCCGATCACGGCGTTGGTGTTGGAGAAGTAGAAGACGGGCTGCTCGTACCACTCCGGGGGTGGCGCCGTGCGGCCCAGCAGCGTGAGGCTGCCCCGGAGGTGCTCCTCGAAGGTGATGTAGTCGCGCAGCGTCGGTGGCGCCACCGGCGCGAGCAGCCGCACGGAGGGCAGCGGGCGGGGCGGGCCGTCGGCGGTCCGCGCCACGAGCTCCTCGCGCTCGGCCGACGCCAGCAGCTCGTCCGTCCCGACGGTCAGGGGCTGGACCACATCCCCCTCGACGACGCCCACCCGGGACGTCCCGTCGATCGCGATGCGGGCGATCCTCATGCGGGCTCCCCCCGCTCGAACGCGGCGATCCGGCCGAACTGCTCCAGGCGGTCGGCGCGGGGGCGGGACGGGTCGAGCTCCTCGTAGACGTTCAGGACGTTCGCGGCGATGCGCCCCTGCTCGGACATCGCGGCGAACCGGCCGAGGTCGATCGACGCCACGGCCTCCTCGACGGTCAGACCGGCCTCGAACCGCTGGGTCGCCTCCTGCTCCACGAGCACGAGGTAGTCGCGGACCCACCGGACGCCGTCCTTGTCCGTGAGGGGTCCGTGGCCCGGCACGATCGCGGTGAGCGGCAGGTCGAGGATCCGTTCGCAGGCGGCGACGCAGCGCGCGACCGGGCCCGTCCACACGAGCGGGGCGCCGCCGATGAACAGGATGTCGCCGGTGTAGACGACGCCGGCGTCCGGCACGTGGACCAGGACGTCGCCCGGGGTGTGCGCCGGCCCGACCTGGATGAGCCGCACCTGGCGCCCGCCGACGTCGAGGTCGAGCTCGCCGGTGAAGGTGCGGGTGGGCGGGGTGGCGACGATGCCGCTCAGGTCGAAGTCCGCCGAGATGGCGCGGATGAAGGCGCCCAGCTCGTCGTCACGTCCCGACAGGCCCGCCAGCTCGGCGATCGCGGCCGGGGTCATCAGCGCCGCGGCGGCCTCCGAGGCGACGATCTCCACCTCCGGCCCGGCGACGAGCTGGTTGCCGTGCCAGTGGTCGCCGTCGGAGTGCGTGTTGACCAGGGTCCGGATCGGGTGTCCCGCGGTCAGCGGGGCGTACCCCTCGAGCATCTCGGCGGTGTGCGGCAGGTCGTAGTGCGTGTCCACCAGCAGCGACACCCCGGCGCCGCGCACCAGCCCCGTGTTGCTCTCGCCCCACCGCCCCTCCGGGAGCAGCCAGGCGTGGCAGTCACCGCCCAGGTCGTGGGGCCCCTTCGCGTAGCTCGCCATCACGCCGCCACCAGACGGACCGGCAGCGCGTCGAACTTGCGCATGGTGCCGCTGGGGCTGCGCACCGCGTCGCCGGTGCGCTCGAACCGCTGCACCCGGCGGGTGAGCTCGGTGAGCATCGAGGTCGCCTCCATCCGCGCCAGCGGGGCACCGAGGCAGAGGTGGATCGACGTGCCGAGCGCGAGGTGCGTGCGGGCGTTCTCCCGCGTCACGTCGAGCCGGTCCGGGTCGGCGAACTGCCGGGGGTCGCGCCCCGTCGACCCCAGGACCGCGCAGACCGTCGCGCCGGCGGGGATCGCGACCCCGCCGACCTCGGCCTCGTCGCGGGTGCGGCGGTAGAAGACGCGGAAGGGCGCCTCGAACCGCAGCAGCTCCTCGACGGCGTTCGGCACGAGGTCGGGCCGCGCGCGCAGCAGCTCCCACTGGTCGGGTTGTTCGACGAACGCGTCGATCGCGTTGCCCAGCAGCGCGCCGGTGGAGTCGACGCCGGCCAGCCAGATGGACGCGAGCGTCATCAGCCGCTCCGGGCCCTCCGGGTCGAGCCCTCCGGTGCTGCCGCCGTCCATGATGAGGCGGCCGAGGCAGTGGGCGGGCAGGCCGGGGATGCCGTCCGCACCCAGCCAGGTCAGGGCCTCGAGCAGGAGCTCCGTGTGGCGCGGGTCCGCCGCCGGCTCCTGGGCGCGGACGACGGCGTCGCTCCAGTCGACCAGTGCCTGGCAGCTGGGCGGGGTGAGGCCGGTGAGCATGGCCATCGCGCGATCGGGCATCGGCTGGGCCAGCGCCGGCACGGCGTCGACCTCCCCGTGTGCGAGCGCCTGCCCGACGATCGCCGCGGCCGCGGACTCGATGCCCGGTCGCAGCTGCTCGATCTCGGCCCGCGCGAACGGCGGCTGGACCGCCCGGCGGATGCGGGTGTGCTCGGGCGGGTCGGTCTCGATCAGCGGGTAGCGCTCGGTGCGGCCGAGCGCGCTCTCGTAGGTGGCGCCGTCGCCGGAGACGAACCGGCGGTGGTCGCGCAGGACCGCGGCGGCCTCGGCGTGGCCGGGCACGAGCCAGATGTCCCGCTCGGGCTCGTGGGTCACCGGTCCGCGGGCCCGCAGCTCGGCGTAGAGGGGGTAGGGGTCGCGCAAGGCCTCGGGCCGGTAGAGGTCGATGGCGTCGCGCCGCGGCGCCGCAGCTACGTTGGACATACTTCTCCCTGGTGAGAGGGTTGCACTCGAGTGCAGGTAGCGGTGCGAAACAGTTGCACCCGAGTGCAGGACGTGTCAAGCGTCACCAACGACGGGAGCGACGGTGAGCGCGGCCGAGCAGGGCGCCGGGGGCGCACGCGCGTCCGCGACGAGGGACGTCCTCTACGAGGCGGCGGCCGCGCTGTTCGTGGAGCGCGGCTACGAGGACACGACGATGGCCGACATCGCCGAGCGGGCCGGGACGTCGCGCCGCACGGCGTTCAACCACTTCCCCAGCAAGGGCGACATCCCGATGCTGTGGACCCGCCGGATGGCCGACGACGCCGTCGACGTGATCACCGAGTCGACGGACGAGCCGGCGCCGGAGCGCATCCGCGCCTACTTCCGGCTGATCAGCCGGCTGGTGGAGGCGGAGCCGGAACTGACCCGGCAGATGATGCTGGGCTGGACCGCGGCGACCGGCCCGATCCGCTACGAGTCCCAACTCCTGGCCGACCTGCGACCCCTGCTGCGCGAGGGCCAGGAGCGCGGGGAGGTCCGCGCGGACGTCGACGTCGCCGAGGCCGCGCGCACCCTGTCCGACGTGTACATGGGCGTGGTCTTCCGGTGGGTCCGCGACCCGGACGCGCTCGGGTCGTTCCCGGACGTCGCCGACGGCGGGATCGAGCTGGTGCTCTCGGCGGTGCGGGCACCCGGCTGAGCGCCGCTCCCCGCCGCCTCGTGAGTGGTCGTCACGGCCATCGCCGTGGCGACTGCGCTCGCCTTCCCCGCCCGGTCCCCGATCGCAGCCCGCGAGCCTCGCTCAGCCGCGGGACCGGTGCTCGCCCCACCGCTCCCAGTGCACGACCTGCTCGACGGGCTGGCGTCGCGGCGTCGACCAGCGCCCGCGCACCGGGTAGCCGAGGGGCACGAGACCCATCGTCGCGGCGTCCGCGGGCAGCCCGAGCAGCTCGTCGACCTCCCGCTCGCCGGTGATGAGGTGCAGCGACGTCAGCACGCCGCCGATGCCGCGCGCCCGCGCGGCGAGCAGCAGCTGCTGCACCGCGCCGTAGATCGACCCACCGAGACGCTTGTCGGTCGAGTCCGCGCCGTTCCGGAGCACCGGCACCACGAACACCGGGGCCTCGGCCAGGTGGTACGCGAGGTGGTCGGCGGCACGGAAGGAGGCGGGACTCAGGCCGTCCGCGGCGCCGTCGCGGGCCGGGTCGAGCAGCTCCTCGCGCCGCACGCCGTAGATCTTCTCCCAACCCTGCCGGTAGTGCTCGGCGATGCGGGCCTTCACCGCCGGGTCGGTGACGACGACCCAGCCCCAGGTCTGGCGGTTGCCGCCGGACGGGCCGCGGACGGCGGTGTCGAGCAGCTCCCACAGCACGTCGTCGGGGATCGGGGTGTCCGCCAGGTAGCGCCGCGCCGGGGTGGTGCGCAGCCCCTCGAGCAGGTCGACGTGCTCGGTCACGGGTCCTCCTCCGCTGATCGACACTCGCGGGTCCACCGTAGGCACGTCCCGCCGAGCGACGGGAGGTGCCGAGTGACCGGGGCCACCGGGCTCGCCCTCGGGCCGGCGACACGAGGGCACGATGGTGCGCGAGGACCGCGGGGTGCTCCGGGCCCCCCGACGCGCACAGGAGGAACCGTGTCCGCGACCACCGCCATGCAGAAGGGCGACCTCGCCGCCGCCCCCGAGGACGTGCACGGCAAGATCTCGAAGAAGACCGTCGAGCTGGACGGCGTCAGCGTCACCGAAGTGACGTTCGGCGTCGGGGCGCGCTGGTCGCAGGACCTCAAGGGCTACGCCGGCACCGAGTCCTGCGAGCTCCCCCACGTCGCCCTCGTGCTGTCGGGACGCCTGCACGTCGTCATGGACGACGGCAGCGAGGACGAGTTCGGCCCGCACCAGGTCATGCTGCTCCCGCCCGGGCACGACGCCTGGTCGGTGGGCGACGAGCCGGCCGTGTTCGTGGAGTTCTCGCGCGGCAACGACATCTACGGCGCCTAGCGTCGCGCCGGGCGGACCACGCCGCGGCCGGGAGCTCGGGGCGGCGGCCCACGGCTCGACCGACCCGCTCCGCCCACCCCGGCGTCAGGTCGTCTTGACGTCAAGCGGGCTTGACGACAGAGTGGGCCGGTGAGCCCGGACGAGCTCGAGCGCGAGCACACGTTGCGCACCGCGGTCGCGCGGTTCGACGAGCTCCGCACGCAGGACTCGCTGGCGTCCGACGAGCCCGACGACGGCGGGGCCGCCGCGCTCACCGGCGAGGAGGCGCTGGAGATGCTGGCGCTCGGCGAGTTGATCGCCCGCAAGGCCGGCTACGGACGCCAGCTCGGGGTGCGCAGCGCGCGGCGCGCCGGGGCGTCGTGGACGGAGATCGGCCGCGCCCTGGGATCGAGCAAGCAGGCCGCGTGGGAGACCCACAACCGCTGGCTCGACGAACGACGTCCCTGAGCCCGTGCGCTGTCGCGCAGGTGAGCAGAAAGACGTGCTGTAGCACTTCTTTCTGCTCACCTGCGGCGGAGCCGCACCCGGCGGAATGGTGTCGCGACGCGGGCGGTTGTGGCCTGAGTGGCACCCGGACACCCCGGGCCGCTCGACGAGCCGGTCCGCAGCTCCCTGCTCGGCGCCCACGCGCACCTCGCGCAGGGCCACGGCGACGCGCTGCGCTACGACCCCGACGCCGCGCCGTTCCTCGCCGAGCCCCGCAGCGCCGCCGAGTGGGACGACGTGGCCGCGCTCGTCGGCCCCGGCGGCACCACGGTCGTCCCGGCCTTCGGCCACCTCGACCCCGTCGGGCTCGCCGTCGGGCGGACGCTCCCCGGGGTTCAGCTCGTCGGCGACGACGTCGCGGGCCACCACGACCCCGGCCTCGTCCGCCTCGACGTGGACGACGTCCCGGCGATGCGTGACCTCGTCGCCCGCACGCGGCCGGGGCCGTTCGGTCCGCGCACCATCGCCATGGGCACCTACCTGGGTGTCGTCGAGGACGGTGAGCTGGTCGCCATGGCCGGTGAGCGCCTGCACCCGCCCGGGTACACCGAGATCAGCGCGGTCTGCACCGACCCGGCGCACCGCGGCCGCGGGCTCGCGACCCGGCTCGTCCTGGCCGTCGCGGCCGGCGTGCGGGCGCGGGGCGAGGTCCCGTTCCTGCACGCCGCGGCGGACAACACCGGGGCGATCCGGTTGTACGAGACGCTCGGCTTCCGGTTGCGCGCCCGTCCCGACTTCACCGCCCTGACCGTCCCGAGCGACGTCCCCGCGCGGACGTAGCGGACAGGAGGACCATGACCCTGCACCTGGCGGTCGCCCTCGACGGCACCGGCTGGCACCCGGCCTCGTGGCGTGAGCCCGGCGCCCGCCCGGGCGAGTTGTTCACCGCGGGCTTCTGGGTCGACCAGCTCCGGGAGGCCGAGGCGGGCCTGCTCGACCTCGTGACGATCGAGGACTCCTTCGCCCTCGACAGCGACCGCGCCGACCGCGCGCAGGGACGCCTCGACGCCCAGCTCATCGCCCTGCGGGTGGGGCCCGTGACCAGCCGGATCGGGCTGGTGCCGACCGTGGTCACCACGCACACCGAGCCGTTCCACGTCTCCACCGAGATCGCGACGCTCGACTACGTCACCACCGGCCGTGCTGGGGTGCGGGTCAAGGTGTCGTCGCGCGCGGACGAGTACGCGCTGTTCGGGCGTCGCGAGTACGGCGCGGAGAGCCACGAAAGCCTGTTCGACGAGGCCGCCGACCACATCGAGGTCCAGCGCCGGCTGTGGGACTCGTGGGAGGACGACGCCGAGATCCGCGACGCCGCGACCGGCCGCTTCGTCGACCGCGACAAGCTGCACTACATCGACTTCGCCGGCGACCACTTCTCGGTGCGCGGGCCCTCGATCACCCCGCGCCCCCCGCAGGGCCAGCCGCTGGTCAGCGCGCTGGCGCACGTCGACGTCGCGTACCGGCTCGCGGCTCGCGGCGCCGACCTGGTGTTCGTGACGCCGGGCGGGGTCGGGCGCGCCGGACCCACCGGTGACGCGGAGGCGATCCTGCGGCAGGTCCGTGCGGAGGAGGCGTCGGTGGGGCGCCAGGGGGACCCGCTGCACGTCATCGGTGACCTGCTCGTCGTGCTCGACGACAGCGCCGACGCCGCGCGCGAGCGCCTCGCCCGCCTCGACGCGGCCGACGGCGAGGAGCTGCGCAGCGACGCGCGCATCCTCACCGGCACCGTCGGCGACGTCGCCGACGTCCTCGAGTCGTGGCACGCGACCGGGCTCGCCGGCGCCCGGCTGCGCCCGGCCGTCACCGCCCACGACCTGGCGCGCATCACCCGCGAGCTGGTCCCCGAGCTGCAGCGCCGGGGCCTGTTCCGCACCGCCTACGACGCCGACACGCTGCGGGGCCACTTCGGCCTCGCGCGGCCCGCCGACCGCTACGCGCGGACCTGAGGAGGAGCACCGTGCCGAAGCAGATCCACCTCGCCGCCCACTTCCCCGGCGTCAACAACACGACGGTCTGGAGCGACCCGGCGTCGGGCAGCCACATCGAGTTCGAGTCGTTCCGCCGCTTCGCGCAGGCCGCGGAGCGCGGGAAGTTCGACTTCCTGTTCCTCGCCGAGGGCCTGCGGTTGCGCGAGCAGGGCGGGCGCATCTACGACCTCGACGTCATGGGGCGTCCCGACAACGTCGCGATCCTGCAGGCCCTCGCCGCCGTCACCGAGCACATCGGGCTGGCCGGCACCGTGAACTCGACGTTCAACGAGCCGCTCGACGTCGCCCGCAAGCTCGCGACGCTCGACCACCTCTCCGGCGGGCGCGCGGCGTGGAACGTCGTGACCAGCTGGGACGAGTTCACCGGCGAGAACTTCCGCCGCGGCGGCTACCTGCCCAAGGACAAGCGCTACCTGCGCGCCCAGGAGATGCTCTCCACGGCGCAGGCGCTGTGGGACTCGTGGGACGCCGACGAGGTGCTCGCCGACGCGGCGTCCGGGCGGTTCCTGCGGCACGGGGACGCGGGGCGGTTCGCGATCCGCTCGGACCAGTTCGACATCTCCGGGCGCTTCCCGGTGCCGCGCAGCCCGCAGGGTCGCCCGGTGATCATCCAGGCCGGCGACTCCGAGGAGGGTCGCGAGTTCGCCGCCTCGAGCGCGGACGCGATCTTCACCCGGCACGCCGAGCTGGAGGCCGGCCAGGAGTTCTACGCCGACGTCAAGGCGCGGCTCGCGAAGTTCGGCCGGCGCCCCGAGGACCTCAAGATCCTGCCGGCGGCGACGTTCGTGCTGGGGGCCACCGAGTCCGAGGCCGCGGAGAACGCGCGGCAGGTCCAGTACCAGCAGGTCGGGCCGGCGACGGCGATCGCGTTCGCCGAGCAGGTCTGGAACCGCGACCTGTCCGACGTCGACCCCGACGGCCCGGTGCCGTCGTTCGACCCGAAGACCGACGACGACGTCGACTCCGGCGGGCACATCTCCAAGGGTCGCGCGAGCGTGCGGATGTACCGGGACCCGGTGGCGACGGCGCGCGAGTGGCGCGAGCTCGGCGAGCGGGAGGGCCTGTCGCTGCGCGAGGTCGTCATCCGCAAGAACGGGCGGCACACGTTCGTCGGCACCCCGCAGCGGGTCGCGGACACCATCGACGAGTTCGTGCAGTCCGACGCCTCGGACGGGTTCGTACTGGTCCCGCACATCACGCCGGGCGGGATGGACCCGTTCGTCGACCAGGTCGTGCCGCTGCTGCAGGAGAAGGGCTCGTTCCGCACCGAGTACGAGGGCGCGACCCTGCGCGAGCACCTCGGCCTGCGCCCCTCCCCCACCACCGTCGCCGCGGTCAGCGTGGAGGCGTAGGCCGCGCGCCGTGGGTGACACGATCGCCGGCGTGACCCGCCCCGACAGGCACCACCCCGACACCCTCGGGTTCGCGACCCAGGCCGTGCACGCCGGCAACGCCGTGGACGCGGGCAGCGGGGCGATCCGCACGCCGATCGTCATGGCGAACTCCTACGCGCTGCCGGAGAACCCCGAGGAGCTGTCGTGGTCGGGGTTCGACGTGCCGCTCTACACCCGCAACACCGGGGCCAACCAGCGCGCGCTGCAGCACAAGCTCGCGCTCCTCGAGGGCGGCGAGGACGCCGTCGTGCTCGCCACGGGCGTGGCCGCGCTGCACGGGGTGTTCTTCACGTTCCTGCGCACGGGCGACCACGCGGTGGTCTCCGACGTCACCTACGAGGCGAGCTGGCGCCTGTTCGCCGACATCCTCCCGGCGCGCTACGGCGTCGAGGCCACGTTCGTCGACACCAGCGACCCCGACGCCGTGCGCGCGGCGATGCGCGCGAACACGAAGCTGGTGCACACCGAGGTCATCGCCAACCCGACGACGCGGGTGTGCGACGTCGCGGCCGTGGCGGAGATCGCGCACGCCGGCGGGGCGCTGCTGTCGGTGGACTCCACGTTCACCCCGCCCCCGCTCTACCGGCCGCTGGCCGACGGGGCCGACCTCGTCGTGCACTCGCTCACCAAGGTCATCAACGGGCACGGCGACGCGATGGGCGGCGTGGTGGTCGGCGCCCGCGAGCACATCGACGCGATCCGGGCCGAGGCGATGGTCGACGTCGGCGGCGTGGTGTCGCCGTTCAACGCCTGGCTGATCTCCCGCGGCGCGATCACCCTGCCACTGCGCCTGCGCCAGCACGTCACCTCGGCGCAGCGGGTCGCGGAGTTCCTCGCCGGCCACCCGAGCGTCGCCTACGTGACCTACCCCGGCCTGCCCGACCACCCCCAGCACGCGCTGGCGACGCGGCAGCTCGGCGGGCGCGGGTACGGCTGGATGATGGCCTTCGCCCTCGACGGGGACGCCGACCTGCAGAACCGGTTCGTCGCCGACCTGCGCGTCGTCACCTCGGCGGTGTCGCTGGGCCACGACGAGAGCCTCATCGTGCACGTCGGCACCAGCGGCGCGCGGGCCGCGCGCTGGCCCGAGGAGTTCCGCCGCTACGGGCACCTGCGTTTCTCGGTCGGCCTCGAGGACCCCGACGACCTCGTCGCCGACCTCGCGGCCGCGCTGGACACGGTGCGTGGGTGATCGTGCGCTCTCCGGCTGGTCCGGTTGCGCGCCATCGGGTAGGAACAGGAGCGTGAGCCCGCTGGTGCGACGACTGCACGTCGACCTCTGCCGGCTCGCGACGACCACGTGTCGTCGCGGCTGACCCGCTCACGTCTCTCCTCCCCCGGCACGACCCGGGCCGTCGCGTGCCCGCGTGCTGCCCCACGCCCCCAGAGAGGTTCGTCCATGGCTCTGCACCCCAAGGAGACCGTCGTCCCGTTCGCCGTCCACGGCGAGGGCACCGGTGTCGCGCAGGAGCTCACCGCCGGCGGTCACGTCTTCACCACCGACGCCTACCCCGCGTTCGGCGGCGCCGACGCCGCCCCGAGCCCGCTGTTCTACGCGCTCGGTTCGCTGACCTCGTGCAACCAGGTCACCGCCAGCCTCGTCGCCAAGGACCTCGGCATTCAGCTCGGCCAGTGGACCTTCGACATCCAGGGCGACCTGGACACCGCCGTCCTCGTCGGCGGCGCCGAGGGCAACGCGAACTTCGACCGGGTCGAGGTCCGCGCCACCGTCGAGACCGACGCCAGCGAGGAGCAGTTCGCCACGCTGATCTCGGAGACCGAGCGCCGCTGCCCCGTGACGCAGCTCTTCCAGCGCTCGGGCCTGGAGTTCGTGAACAACTGGACGCGCGCGGAGCTGCCCGCCGCGGTGTGAGGTGACGCGGTCGCTCCGGCTTGTCGCCCGCCGGCCCGTGTGTTGAGGTTGGTGGGCGACGGCGCGAGCGAGAAGAGGTGAGCGGTCCGTGCATCGGTCCCTGCTCCCCCACGGCGCCCGGTCGCTCACGCCGGTCCGGCTCACGGTCCGGCGCCACGTGGATCTCGTGCGCCTCGCCAGCGCGCTGTGTCGACGCTGACGCTCCATCCGCGTCGATCGATCCCCCTCCGCCCCGGAGCGCGATGCCGCGCGCTCGCGCCGGGAGCGGCACCCCCTGCTGTGCGAGGAGCACCCGTGTCCGTCACCACCTCCACCGACATCCGGCGCGTCGCCGGCTCCCTCGGCGCCGAGATCACCGGCATCCGGCTCGGGCCGGACCTGCCCGACGCCGACGTCGCCGACATCCGCGCCGCGATCCTCGAGCACAAGCTCGTGGTCTTCCGCGGCCAGGACCACCTCGACGACCGCGCGCACGCCGGGTTCGTCCGCCGGCTCGGCCCGTTGACCACCGCGCACCCGACGATCACCGGTGGCCAGGAGGAGGCGGCGATCCTGCCCGTCGACTCCGAGCACGGCAACAAGGCCAACAGCTGGCACACCGACGTCACGTTCGTCGACCGCCCGCCGGCCTTCACGACCCTGCGCGCGGTGGTCCTCCCGCCCTTCGGCGGGGACACCCTCTTCGCCGACACGGCCCGGGCCTACGCGAAGCTGCCCGCGGGACTGCGCTCGCTGGCCGACGGGCTGTGGGCCGAGCACTCGAACGACTACGACTACGCGACCACCCACGCCACCGAGGGCCCGACGGGCGCCACCGCGGCCTACCACCAGGAGTTCACCGCGACCGTCTACCGCACCCACCACCCGGTCGTGCGCGTGCACCCCGAGACCGGCGAGCGGGTCCTGCAGCTCGGGCAGTTCGTGTCGCGCATCCTCGGTGTCAACGGCCAGGACAGCCGCGACCTGCTCGCGCTCTACCAGCGGCACATCACCCGGCAGGAGAACATCGTGCGCTGGCGCTGGTCACCCGGCGACTTCGCCGTGTGGGACAACCGCGCCACCCAGCACTACGCCGTCGACGACTACGACGACCTGCCCCGCAAGATGCACCGCGTGACGGTGGCGGGCGACGTCCCGGTGTCGGTCGACGGGCGGCGCAGCATCGCGGTCGAGGGCGACGCGGGCGCCTACGCCGGCGCGTGAGCGGCCGCCGTCCGCCGGTCGCGAACACGGCCCCGGACGGGGCCTCCGGTCCCTAGCGTCCGGGCCATGACGGTGACGACGCGCTCGGTCTCCCACCCGGCCGACGGGCTGGAGATGGTCTCCCACCTCGCGCTGCCGGCAGGCGACGGCCGGCGTCCCGCGGTGCTGATCGGGCCCGAGGGGCCGGGGCTCAACGCGTTCCAGCGGCGCCGGGCCGACGCGCTCGCCGAGCACGGGTACGTCGCGCTGGCGTTCGACATCCACGGCGGACGCTGGTTCGACGACCCCCAGGAGATGCTGGCGCGGGTGATGCCGCTGCTCGGCGACCCCGAGCGGCTGCGCGACATCGGGCGGTCGGCGCTCGACGTGCTGCTCGCCGAGCCCCGGACCGACCCCGACCGCGTCGCCGCGATCGGCTACGGCACCGGGGGCGCGATCGGGCTGGAGCTCGGGCGCGCCGGCGTCCCGCTGCGCGCCATCGCGACGGTCAACGGGCTCATCACGGGCCGTCCCGGGGAGGCGGCGAACATCCGCTGCCCGGTGTGGGCCGGCGTCGGGTCGGAGGACCCCATCCAGGCGCCGGCGCAGCGCGAGGCCTTCACCACCGAGATGCAGGAGGCGGGCGTCGACTGGCGCCTCGTGGTCTACGGCGGCGCCCAGCACGCGTTCCACCACCCGCCGACGAACCCGGACGGCTCGATCGCCGCCGACGGGTCGTACGGCCAGACGGTGCTGCCCGGCGTCGGCCACCACGCGCGGCACGCGCAGCGGGCGTGGGACGACGTCGTGCGCCTGCTCGCCGAGTGCGTCTGAGTCGCTTCCCGCGATCCGCGCCCGGCGGCAGGATCAGCTCCCGTGGCGAGGATGCGCGCGGTGGTGCTCAGCGGGCCGGGCGACCTGACCGCCCTGCAGATCAAGGACCTGATCGTCCCGGAGCCCGAGCCCGGCCAGGTGCTCATCGCGGTCAAGGCGTTCGGCATCAACCGCTCCGAGCTGCACACCCGCCTCGGGCTCGCGGAGGGCGTGACGTTCCCGCGCGTGCCCGGCATCGAGGCGGCGGGCGTGGTGGCGGTGTGCCCGGGCGGGGAGTTCGTGCCCGGGCAGCAGGTCGTCACGATGATGGGCGGGATGGGCCGCACGTTCGACGGCGGCTACGCCGAGTACACCTGCGTGCCCGCGTCGCAGGTCATCGCGTTCTACAGCGACCTGCCCTGGCCCACCATCGGCGCGGTGCCCGAGATGCTGCAGACCGCCCACGGCGCGCTGACCGACGGGCTCGACGTCCGGCCCGGGCAGTCGCTGCTGGTCCGGGGCGGGACGTCGTCGGTGGGGATGGCGGCGGCCGTGCTCGCCAAGGCCCGGGGCCTGACCGTCCTCGCGACGACCCGCTCCGCGGCCAAGGCGGAGCGGCTGCGCGCGCTCGGCGTCGACCACGTGCTCGTCGACGACGGGGAGGTCGCCGCGCAGGTCCACGCCGTGCTCGGCGACGGCGTCGACACCGCGCTCGAGCTCGTCGGCACCCCGACGCTGCCCGACACCCTGCGCGCGACCCGCCGCCACGGTGTCGTCTGCTTCGCCGGCATGCTGTCGAACGAGTGGACGGTGCCGGATTTCTACCCCATCGACTACCTGCCGCGCGGGGTCCGGCTCACCGCCTACGGTGGCGAGGCCACCGACCTCCCCGCGTCCGTGCTGCAGGGCTTCCTCGACGACGTCGCCGCGGGCCGCGCGACCGTCCCGCTCGGGCAGGTCTTCCCGATCGAGCGGATCCGCGACGCCCACTCGATCATGGAGGGCGACCGGGCGACGGGGAAGATCGTCGTGCTCCCCCGGCCCCTGCGGTGGCGGCCGGTGGGGCCCGGGCGGTGATGCGGGCGGTGCCACGGACGCAGCGAACGCGGACAAGCACGCAGCGAACGCGCTGTTCGCTGCTTCTAGCGCAACGAACAGCGCGTTCGCTCACGTCAGGCGCGCCCGCTCAGCTGTACCAGGTCGGCGTCGGGAGCTCGTCGATCAGCACGAACCGGCCGACCTCGCGGCGCTTGTAGGCCACGGGGTCGTGCAGGGTGTGGGTCCGCACGTTGCGCCAGAAGCGATCGAACGCGAGCGACGACGTGGTGGCCCGGGCCCCGAGCACCTCGAACACCCGGCTCGTCACCTCGAGCACGATGTCCGTGGCGCGCGCCTTGACCGCCGCGACGCGGACCTCGTGCTCCCCCCGGGCCCGCTCGGTGAGCGCGTCGGGGTCGCGGTGGATCGGCAGTGCCTCCGCCGCGACCGCGTCGGCGAGGGCCTCGGCGGCCCAGAGCTTGGCGGTCAGGTCGCCGTAGGTGTCGATCACGTACGGCTCGTCGACGGCGTGGGACCGGCCGCTGTGGAGCCACGCCCGCGTGGTCGTGCGCGTGTAGCCGGCCGCCTCCTCGAGCGCCCCGCGGGCGATGCCGAGGTAGAAGCTGACGAACACGAGCTGGATCGTCGGGACGTTCATCGTGTTGTAGGTGCGCGGCGTGAAGACCTTGTCGCGGAAGCCGGCGGCGTCGCTCCACGGCACCCGCACGCCGTCGAGCGTGACGCTGCCCGACTCGGTGAGGCGCTGGCCGATGTTGTCCCAGTCGTCGTGGAACGTGATCGCCGGCTGGTCCGACGGCACGATCGCGAACACGTGGGTGTCGGTGTCCTCGAGGACGCCCTCGAGCACCGTCACGTCGGAGACCGTGCTGCCGGTCGAGAACGACTTGCGGCCGGTGAAGACGATCTCGTCGCCCTCGTCGCGGATGACGACGTCGGCGTCGCGGGGGTTGACGGCGCCGCCGAAGAACCAGCGCTGCCGGGTCGCCTCGGCCTCGACGTGCGCGATCTGCTCGGGCGTGCCCACCAGGCGGGCCGCCCAGAACCACAGCAGGTGGTAGCCGAGCAGCTGGCCGATCGAGCCGTCGCCGGCGGCCACCTCCCGGATCACGCGGTAGGCGGTCGGCCACTCCTGGCCTCCGCCTCCGTGCTCGGTCGGCCCGAGCAGGGTGACGAGGCCGGCGTCCTTGAGCAGCGCGACCTCGGCGAACGGGGTCGCGCCGGCCGCGTCACGGGCGGCGGCGTCGGTCGCGAGCACGTCGCGCACGAGGCGGGCGCGCTCGAGCCAGTCCTGCTCGGTGGTCGGGGTGGGGAGGGCGCTGAAGTCGGTGGTCGGGCGGTACAGGGTCGTTGTCACAGGAGGTCTCCTCGGTGGGTGCGATCGGGTCGGCGAGGAGGACCGACAGCCCTGGGCGTGCACGCGCCCGTGATCGATGTGCCGGCGTCGTGTGAACGGCACCGGCGGGACCGCGCGCATCAGCCCGCGGCGGGCAGGGGGTGGCGGCGCAGGTCGTCGCGCAGCCGCGCGAGCGCCGTGGCGACCTCGGCGGCGATGCGCTCGGCGTCACGCTCCCAATGGTCGGTGCCGGCGCCGTCGCGGCTCACCTCGCGGCGGACGAGGGCGTCGAGGTCGGTGAGGAGCTCGGCGACGGCGGCGCCGCGGGGGCTGAAACGGGGACCGGGTCGAGTGGTGGCCATGCGGGATACCTCCGGGACACCTCGCCGGGGACGACGCCCGCGATCGGCGAGGAGAAGTGGACGAGGGCGAGCAGCGGCGCGCGGCGACGGACGTCGTCGAGCAGGCGCGCCACGCGGCACGCGACGGACATGTCGGGCTCCTGACGAGCGTGAAGATCGCCCGGGCCAGCGGGCCCGGGCGCGTCAGCAGGTCAGGGACGACAGATCGCGGCGGAGGTCCGGCAGAGGTCGACGTGACGGCGCCACGCGTGCCACACGGTGGAGGGCGCCTCGATCACGATCGCCGACCGTACGCACCGGGCGTGCTCGCGCGCCACCACCGGGCGGGCGATCCCGCCCGTGTCACAGTGACCGCCATGGCTGACGAGCACGACGAACTGGTGCACCTCGACGTCGCGGGCGGCACGGCGACGATCACCCTCGACTCGCCGCGCAACCGCAACGCCCTGTCCGCGCAGCTGCGCCGCGAGCTCACCGCGCACCTCGACACGGCCATCGACGACGAGGCCGTGCGCGTCATCGTCCTCACCCACACCGGGTCGGTGTTCTGCTCGGGCATGGACCTGCGCGAGTCCCGCGGCGCCGGCTCGTCCGACCAGGGGGTCAACGAGTTCCCCGCGATCCTCACCGCGCTCTGGTACTCCGACACCCCCGTCGTCGCCCGGCTCGCCGGCCCGGCACGTGCCGGTGGCGTCGGCCTGGTGTCCGCGTGCGACATCGCCGTAGCCGCGCGCGAGGCCACGTTCGCGTTCAGCGAGGTGCGCATCGGCGTCGTCCCCGCCGTCATCTCGGCGACCGTGCTCCCCCGCCTGCTCCCCCGCGCCGCCCACGAGCTGATGCTCACCGGCGAGACCTTCGACGCCGACCGCGCCGCCGCCGTCGGACTGATCAACAGTGCGGTGGACGCCGACGGCCTCGACGCCGAGGTCGCCCGCTACACCGACATGCTGGTCCGCGGCGGCCCGCGCGCCCTCGCGGCGACCAAGGCGATGCTGCGCCGCGACCGCAGCGAGCAGCTCCCCCAGGACCTCGAGGCGATGCTCGCGCTGTCCTCGGAGTTCTTCGCCTCCGAGGAGGGGCAGGAGGGCATGGCCGCGTTCGCCGAGAAGCGCACGCCGTCGTGGGTCCCGCTGGAGTAGCGACCGTCAGACGAGGTTGACGACGATCACCAGCACGAGCAGGGCGATCAACGTCAGCGAGACCCAGATCCGAGCGGTGCGCCGGTCCACGGGACTCAGGGCTCCGAGGTCGTCGGCGCGGCGGCGTCCGCGCGTCGCTGCGCGCGACGCTCGGCGGCCTCGAGGCGCGCCGCGACCGAGCGTTCGACGACGGTGTCGATGACCGCGGCCGCGCCCCAGCACACCGGCCCGACCACGGCCACGACGAGGACGACCTGGACGGCGAAGTCGAGCTGGGTCAGCCACAGCTCGACGCCGTCCCACCAGGTCGCGACGGCTCGCAGCACGCCGTCGACGGTACGCGGGCGCCTCCGGCGCCGGTCAGCGGGCCAGGAAGTCCTCGAGGATCGGCGCGACGATCCCGACCCGGCCCACCACCTCGCTGTGCTTCGTGCGCGGCAGCACCGCCAGCGCCGCGTCCGGGATCGCCTCCTGCACGGCCACGGCGTGCTCGACGCGCACGAAGTCGTGGTCGCCGATCATCACCAGCGTCGGGGCGGCGACGCCGCCGAGCTGCGCGGGCGTCCAGTTCTGCTCGGCGGTGACGATCGGGTCGAGCTTCGTCACCACCTGCTCGAAGGTGGACAGCCCGTACCGCTCGTACTCCGCGACCATGGCGCCGAACTCGGCCTCGGTCGGCATGCGCGTGGACGTCGCGTAGGTCGACGGGTCGTGGATCTCGGGGTGGTAGCCGTCGCGGCGGGTGTGCACGGCGGCGAGCACCAGCCGGTCGACGCGGTCGGGGTGGCGCACGGCGGTCTCCAGCGCCACGAGCCCGCCCCAGCTGAAGCCGAGCACGTCGGCGCGCGCGAGCCCGAGGTGGTCGAGGACCCCCGCGACGTCGTCGGCCATCCGCGCGAGCGTGATCTCGCGGTCCGCGGGGTCGGGCGTGCGCCCGTGGCCCTGCAGCTCCACCGGGATCACCCGGCGGTGCGGCGTGAGCGCCGGGAGGAGGGCGCCGAAGCTGAGGTCGAGGGTCTGCGCCCCGCCGTGGAGCAGCACGAGCGGGTCGCCGGTGCCGTGGTCCTCGTAGTAGACGTCGAGGCCGGGCAGGGGGGCGCGGGCGCCGGTGGCGGTGGGGCTGGTCACGGTCGTCTCCTCGGTGCGGGGTGTCGTCACCGGTGTCAACTCCGCGCGGCGCGCGAACTCATCGGGCGTGCCGCGAGCCGTCCCGGATAGGTTGCGGGACATGTTCGCGGTCTACGCCTCCGAGCCCAACGCCGACGACCCGATCGCCTCCCTCGTGGTGGGCGAGCGGCCCGACCCCGAGGTCCCGGACGGCTGGGTCCGGGTGAAGGTCGAGGCGGCGAGCCTCAACATGCACGACCTGTGGACGCTGCGCGGCGTGGGTCTCAAGGAGGACCAGTTCCCCATGATCCTCGGCTGCGACGGCGCCGGGACGCTCGACGACGGCACGCCGGTGGTCCTGCACTCGCTCATGGGCGACCCGGACTGGAAGGACGACGAGACCCTCGATCCCCAGCGCAAGATGCTCACCGAGTGGGCGCAGGGCAGCTTCGCCGACTACGTCGTGGTCCCCAAGCGCAACGCGCTGCCCCGCCCGGAGGGCATGACGGCCACGGCCGGCGCGGTCATGGGGACGGCGTGGCTCACCGCCTACCGGATGCTGTTCACGAAGTCGGGCCTGCGCGGCGGGCAGACGATGCTGGTGCAGGGCGCGTCGGGCGGGGTGTCGACGGCGCTGATCCAGCTCGGGCGCGCGGCCGGCATGCAGGTGTGGGTGACCGGGCGCACCGACGAGAAGCGCGAGCTGGCCCTGCGGCTGGGCGCGCACCAGGTGTTCGAGTCGAACGGGAAGCTGCCCGGCAAGGTGCAGGCGGTGTTCGAGACCGTCGGCGAGGCGACGTGGAAGCACTCGGTCCGCGCGCTCGTGCCCGGCGGCACGATCGTCTGCTCGGGCGCGACGTCGGGCAACCAGCCGCCCGCCGAGCTCGCGCAGATGTTCTTCCTGCAGAAGAACCTGGTCGGCTCGACGATGGGCACGCTCGCCGAGCTGCGCGACCTGCTGGACTTCGTCGCCGCCACGGGCATCGCCCCGGAGATCGGCCAGGAGCTGCCGATGACCGAGGCCGAGGACGGCTTCCAGTCGATGCTCGACGGGGTCACGGCCGGCAAGATCGTCTTCACCCGGTAGGTGCCCTTCGGGCTCGTGAGCAGAAAGAAGTGCTCCCGCACTTCTTTCTGCTCACCTGCCGAAGGCACCCAGCAGGGCGTCGGTGACCGCGTCGGGGTGGCGGGCGGGGAGCCAGTGGTCGCCGCCGGGGACGGGGACGTAGGTGAACGGGCCGTCGAGGTACCGCGCCGACCCGGTCATCTGCGCCTCGCCCAGCGCGGGGTCCGCCTCGCCGTACATGCCCAGCACCGGGATCGTCAGTCGCGGCAGCCCGAGCGGGGTCTCGTCGACGAAGGTGCGCGGGTCGATGTTCGCGCGGTACCAGTTCAGGCCCGCCACCAGCGCGCCCGGCCGCGCGAGGTCGGCGATCTGGGTGCGCGTGAGCTCGTCGTCGACGCCGCGGTGCAGCCAGCGACGGAACAGCGCCCAGTCGTCGGCGGGCAGGACCTCCTCGGCCACGCCCGGGAACCGGAACCACAGCATGTACCAGGACAGGGCGCGCTGCTCGAGGCCCGCGGCCCGGAACGCCTCGGGGTGCCCGACGGCCAGGGCCGCGTAGCGCGTGACGCGGTCGCTGCGCAGGGCGAGCGCCCAGCCGACGACCGAGCCGAAGTCGTGCCCGGCGACCGCGGCGCGCTCGACGCCGCGGTCGTCGAGCAGCGCGAGCACGTCGGCCACCGAGCGGTGGAGGCGGTAGGCCTCGACGTCGTCGGGACGGTCGCTGTCGCCGAAGCCGCGCAGGTCCGGCGCGATGACCCGGTACCCGGCGGCGACGAGCGCCTCGGCCTGCGCGCGCCACAGCGAGGCGCGGTCGGGGAAGCCGTGCAGGAGCAGGACCGCCGGGCCGTCCCCGGCGTCGAGCACCGAGAGCGTGATGTCGGGCAGCGTGACGCGGACGGGCGCGGGGAGCTCCACGCGCCCCATCACATCAGGCCGAGCGGCGGCGGGTGAGCCCGGCGGCGAGGACGTCGAGCGCCGCACGGGCGAGGGCGTCGTTGGCGCGGAAGCTCAGCGCGTTGGTGTTCGGGCGCGTGAACGCCCCGGGCAGGCGCACGTTGGTGTGCGGTCCGATCGCGAACCGGCACGGGTCCGGCCGGCCCTGCGCGTCGACGAGGCGGAAGTCCGACGTGCGCACCCGCACCAGGCCCGTGTTGTGCAGGGTCACCGATGCGCCGGAGTGCGCGACCGCGGCGTCGGCGGCGTGCACGGCCTGTCCCCCGTCGTCGGTGTGCTCCTCGCGCAGGGTCTCCTCGTCGAGCAGGCCCTCGGCGTGCAGGCCGGCGAGCATCGGGTCGTCGCTGCGGCTCACGCTCGGCGAGGACAGGCGCGCCTCGACGAACGTCGGGGCGGTGACCGCGATGCCGTCGAGCGAGGCGCTGGTGGCCCGGAAGCCGTCGTCGACGGGCTCCACGCGCAGGCCCGCCCCGAGGAAGACGACGTAGCCGGCGCGGGAGAGCGCGAGCAGCTGGCGCAGGCGCGGTCCGGGCGGCCCGCTGGCGAGCGAGCTGAAGAAGTTCTGCCACCACGCGAGGTCCTGGGCGCGCGAGCGCGGCGTCAGCGCCGTCGTCCCCGCGAGCTCCGCGACCTGCGCGAACACGCTGAGCAGCCCGACGAACGCCCCGAGCTCGGCGGTGTAGCGGTCGTCGACGTGGCGCGCGAGGTCGTCGAGCACGTAGCCGCGCAGGCGCTCCTGGAGGCTCGCCAGGTCCGACTCGCAGACGTCGGCGAGCGGGCGGTCGATCCGCTCGAAGTCGAGCCGGTCGGTGGGGTCGGGGACGAACCCGGCGACGAGCTCCCACATCGCGGGCGTGTACCAGTCGAGCTCGGCGTAGCGCAGCGCGAAGTCGTCCCAGACGCCGCGGACGCGGTCGGGGTGACCGGCGAAGAGCTCGTGGTAGTACGCCCAGCCGACCTCCTTGGCCATGAGCGGCCACACGTCGCGGCGCAGGTCGACGTCGCCGCGCCGGACGAACGCGGCGATCTCGTCGGGGCCGAGGAAGCGCGGCAGCGGCGGCCGCGGTCCGCGCAGGGCGTACTCGGTCTTCGCGTGGTACGGCACGCCGCGGCCCGACCCGACGTGCACGACGGGCTCGCGGCCGGAGGGCTCGTAGTCCAGGGTGCCGTCGCCGCGGTCGCGGAACCGCCCGCCGCGGCCCTCGAACAGCAGCACCACGAGGTCGATGAACGCCAGGCCCATCCCGCGGGCGATGACGGTGTCGCCGGCGGGGATGCGGTCGAGGTCGGAGTCGGTGGTCTGCTCGGGCGGGTAGTAGCGCAGCCCGTGCGCGGCGGCGTGCGCGGCCAGCGCGGCCTCGTCCTCGGTGGGCGCGGCGTCGAGGTGGCCCGAGGCGAGGACGAGCACGTGGGCGGGCAGTTCCTCGGCGGCCTGGCCGGAGGCGCCCTCGAGGAGGACCGTGTCCGGGGCACCCCGGCGCAGCCCGACCGCGCGGGCGTCGTGCCGGTGCACGCGGACCTGCGGCGGCAGGGTCGCGAGGACGCGGCGCAGGACGAAGTCGAGGTAGTGGCTCTGCAGGCGCCGGGTGGCGAACGTCGCCGGCCCGAGGGCCCGCAGCTCGTCGCCGACGGGGCCGTCGGGGACCGTCTCGCCGTCCAGCTCGCCGTCGCGGACCGCCACGGCCCACTCGTAGAGCGACGGGCCGGGCACGATGGGGCCCTCGCAGCGCACGCTGTCGTCGGTGAACATCGTGACGTCGGCGGCCATGGAGTTCATCCACAGCAGCGCCGACTGGTCCTCGCGCCAGATGCGCCCCGCGCCCTGCGGGTAGGGGTCGACGAGGTGGACGTCGAGCACCTCACCCGGGGGCAGGAACTCGGGCGCGCTCGCCGCGAGGCGTTCGAGCACGCCGGTCCCGCGGGGTCCGCCCCCGACGATCACGACCGACCGTGGCACCAGCCTGCACCTCCGCCGCGTCCCCGGGTGAGTGCCCCTGCTCCAGCGGGGTCAACCACCCGGGTGCGCGAACGCTTCCCGCGACCTCGCCGGCGTCAGCGGCGCCTGGGACCGCGGGGTCCGCGCGAGGAGGCCGCCTCCTCGCCCGAGGCGCGGCGCAGGCCCATGGGGCGACCGGCCACGCGGGCGCGCTGCAGACGCTTGACCACCGGGACGGGCACGTCGGCGGGCAGCTCGACCAGCGTGTGGTCGGTGCGGATGTCGATGTGCCCGATGTGCGCCGAGTCGAGGCCGGCCTCGTTGGCGATGGCCCCGACGATGGCGCCCGGACGCACGCGCTGGTTGTGGCCGACGTCGATGCGGTAGGTGTCGGTGCCCGACCCGACCGACCACGACGGTTTGCCCCGGCCCTGGCCGCGCTCGGGCTTGGGGCCCTTGCGGTCGGGACGCTCGCCGCGCGGCGGCGGGGCGGGCAGGTCCTCGACCAGCAGCGGCTTGTCGCCCTGGACCATCTTGGCCAGCGACGCCGCCAGCTCCAGCGGGTCGACCCCGGTCTCGGCGACGTAGTCGCCGACGATGCCGCGGAAGACGTCCATCGGGTCGCCGCCGGCGACGGTGCCGTCGAGGGTGCCGGTGATGCGGTCGGCGAAGCGGCGCTTGCGCACGTCGTTGACCTCGTCGGTGCCCGGCACCGACATCTCCTCGGCCTTCTGCTTCGTGACGCCCTCGATCATCCGCATGGTGCGGATCTGGCCGCGGGTGACGAACGAGATGGCCTCGCCGCTGCGCCCGGCCCGCCCGGTGCGGCCGATGCGGTGCACGTAGGACTCGGGGTCGGTCGGCAGGTCGTGGTTGACGACGAGCGAGATGCGGTCGACGTCGAGGCCGCGGGCGGCGACGTCGGTGGCCACCAGCACGTCGATCTTGCCGGCGCGCAGGTCGCCGATCGTCTTCTCGCGCTGCGGCTGCGACAGGTCACCGGAGATCGCGACGGCCGCGAAGCCGCGGCGGTGCAGGGCCTCGGTGACGTCGGTGGTGTTCTGGCGCGTGCGCACGAACACCAGGCAGGCGTCGAAGTCCTCGACCTGCAGGATGCGCGACAGCGCGTCGGCCTTCTGCCGCTCGGGCAGCACGACGTAGCGCTGGCGGGTGTTGACCGCGGTCTGGGTCCTCGACTTGATCGAGACCTCGGCCGGGGCGTTGAGGTGCCGGCGCGAGACCTCGCGGATGGCACCGGGCATCGTCGCCGAGAAGAGCGCCACCTGCCGGTCGGCGGGCAGCAGGTCGAAGATGTGCTCGACCTCCTCGAGGAAGCCCATCTGCAGCATCTCGTCGGCCTCGTCGAGCACGAAGTGCGCGACGTCGGTGAGGTCGAGCGTGCCCTTCTCGAGGTGGTCGGAGATGCGGCCGGGGGTGCCGACGACGATCTGGCCGCCGCGGCGCAGCCCGTGCAACTGCGGGCCGTAGGGCGCGCCGCCGTAGAGCTGGACGACGTTCAGACCGGGGACGCCGGCGCCGAGGCGCTCGATCGCCTCGGCGACCTGGATCGCCAGCTCGCGGGTCGGGGTCAGGACGAGGGCCTGCACCGACCGCTGCGCCGGGTCGATCGCCGAGAGCATCGGCAGCGCGAACGCGGCGGTCTTGCCGGTGCCGGTCTGCGCGAGGCCCAGGACGTCGCGCCCCGACAGCAGCAGCGGGATCGTCTCGGCCTGGATCGGCGTCGGGGTGTCGAACCCGGACTCGACCAGGGTCGGCAGCAGACGCTCGGCGACGCCGAGCGCGGCGAAGCCCGAGGCCGGCGTCGCGCCGGTCTCGTCGGTGCTCTCGACGTCCTCGCCGGTCGGCTGGTCGTCGGTGGCCTCGGCGTCGTCGGACGCCTCGGGGGTCGAGGGAGAGATCACGTCGACGAGCTCGACGTCGGTCTCGGACAGGACAGCAGCGTTGGTCACGTAGATCTTTCAGGAGAGGGAGCTCGGACAACGAGAGCTGTCCGCGGACCGGTCGCAGAAGAGGTCCCACCCAGGCCGACAGCTCGGCGTTGACAACCAGTCTACGCGAGTGGACATTCCCGGCCGGTCACCGCGGGTCCGCCCAGACCCGGACTACTTCTTGGACTTCGCCTTGTCCACCGCGTTCTGGTCGGTCGAGAGCGCCGCGACGAAGGCCTCCTGCGGGACGTCGACCCGCCCGATGGTCTTCATCCGCTTCTTGCCCTCCTTCTGCTTCTCGAGCAGCTTGCGCTTGCGGGTGATGTCCCCGCCGTAGCACTTGGAGAGCACGTCCTTGCGGATCGCGCGGATGGTCTCGCGGGCGATGATGCGCGAGCCGATCGCGGCCTGGATCGGCACCTCGAACTGCTGGCGCGGGATGAGCTCGCGCAGCTTGCCGGCCATGTCGTTGCCGTAGGCGTAGGCCGCGTCCTTGTGCACGATCGCCGAGAAGGCGTCGACGGGCTCGCCCTGCAGCAGGATGTCGACCTTGACCAGGTCGGCGGCCTGCTCGCCGGCGGGCTCGTAGTTCAGCGATGCGTAGCCGCGGGTGCGCGACTTCAGGACGTCGAAGAAGTCGAAGATGATCTCGGCGAGCGGCATCGTGTAGCGCAGCTCGACGCGGCTGTCGGACAGGTAGTCCATGCCCTCGAGCGACCCGCGCCGCGACTGGCACAGCTCCATGATCGGCCCGACGAAGTCGGACGGGGCCAGCACCGAGACCTTGGTGATCGGCTCGTAGATCGTCGAGACCTTGCCCTCGGGCCACTCGGCGGGGTTGGTGACCTCCACCTCGCCGCCGTCGTCGAGCTCGACGCGGTAGACGGTGTTGGGCGCGGTGGAGATGAGGTCGAGCCCGTACTCGCGCTCGAGGCGGTCGCGGGTGATCTCGAGGTGGAGCAGGCCGAGGAAGCCGCAGCGGAACCCGAAGCCCAGCGCCGCCGACGTCTCCGGCTCGTAGGACAGGGCCGCGTCGTTGAGCCGCAGGCGGTCCAGCGCGTCGCGCAGGATCGGGTAGTCCGACCCGTCGATGGGGTAGAGCCCGGAGTAGACCATCGGCTGCGGGTCGCGGTACCCGCCGAGCGGCTCCGTGGCGCCCTTGCGCTCCCAGGTGACGGTGTCGCCGACGCGGGACTGGCGGACGTCCTTCACGCCGGTCATGAGGTAGCCCACCTCGCCGACGCCCAGGCCCTGGCAGGGCTTCTGGTCCGGCGAGATGATCCCGACCTCGAGCAGCTCGTGCACCGCGTTCGTCGACATCATGCGGATGCGCTCGCGCGGGGTGATCCGGCCGTCGACCACGCGGATGTAGGTGACGACGCCGCGGTAGGTGTCGTAGACCGAGTCGAAGATCATCGCGCGGGCCGGGGCGTCGGCGTCGCCGACCGGGGCGGGGACGCGGCGCACGACCTCGTCGAGCACGGCCTCGACGCCGTCGCCGGTCTTGGCGCTGATGCGCAGGACCTCGTCGGGCTCGCAGCCGATGAGGTGGGCGATCTCCTCGGCGTACCGCTCGGGCTCGGCGGCCGGCAGGTCGATCTTGTTGAGCACCGGGATGATCTCGAGGTCGTGCTCCATGGCCAGGTAGAGGTTGGCCAGGGTCTGCGCCTCGATGCCCTGCGCGGCGTCGACCAGCAGGATCGCGCCCTCGCACGCGGCCAGCGAGCGGCTGACCTCGTAGGTGAAGTCGACGTGGCCCGGGGTGTCGATGAGGTGCAGCACGTGGTCGCGCATCTCGCCGTCGGGGCCCGCGGCGTACCAGGGCAGGCGCACGTTCTGCGCCTTGATCGTGATGCCGCGCTCGCGCTCGATGTCCATGCGGTCGAGGTACTGCGCGCGGTAGGCGCGGTCGCCCAGCACGCCCGTCATCTGCAGCATCCGGTCGGCCAGCGTCGACTTGCCGTGGTCGATGTGGGCGATGATGCAGAAGTTGCGGATCTGTGCGGGCGGCGTGAACGTCTCGTCCGCGAAGCCCTTCGTGCCCGGCCGTCCAGGGTTGCTGGCGGACTGCTGGGTGGTCTGGCTCAACGGGATCCTCACGTTCTGGGTCGGCCGGCTCCTCTCCATCGTCCCACGAGGCCCGGTGACCTTCCGCGCTGTGCGGGGTTGGTAACCTCGACCTACTGCGTGAGGCGGTCGAGCGCCCCCGCGCGCTCCCGTGAGCCGTACAGCACCGACAGACGAGGTCCGAGAACTCCGTGGCGAACATCAAGCAGCAGGTCAAGCGCATCCGCAAGAGCGAGGAGGCGCGCCAGCGCAACAAGGCGGTCAAGTCGCGCATCAAGACCGCGATCCGCCGCTACCGCGAGGCCGTCCAGGCCGGTGACCAGGAGCTGGCCACCACGCGGCAGCGCGAGGCCGCCCGCCTGCTCGACAAGGCCGTCAGCAAGGGCGTCATCCACAAGAACCAGGCGGCGAACAAGAAGTCGCGCATGGCCCACCGCGCCGAGCGCTTCACGGTCGACGCCAAGGCGGGCAAGACCCCGGCCTGACCGGCCCCTCCGCTCGACACGGCCCGTCCCCGATGCTCCGGGGGCGGGCCTTGTCGCGTGTGCGGGGGGTTTGTCAGCGTGGCGTCCACGCTGCTGTCCAGCGGGAGGAAAGGCCCCACGATCACGGGTCGCTCGGGGCTCGACTCAGCGGCGAGCGGGTCCCCGGGCGCTCCCCTGCGCCGCGACGACGAGTTCGACCGCGTGCTCGAGCGCGTACGACGGGTCGGCCGCGGCGCCCTTGACGTCCGCGTTGAGGTCGGCGACGACGCCCATGGCCTGCGCGAGCCCCTCCGCCGACCACCCGCGCCCGTTCTGCTGACCCCGACGGACCTTCCACGGCGGCATCTTCAGCGACGACGCGAGGCTGTACGGGTCGCCGCGGCCGACGGCCCCGACCCGCGCGGCGGTGCGCACCCCGTCGGCCAGGGCGTCGGCGACGACGACGTGCGGGACGCCGGTGTCGAGCGCCCAGCGCAGGGCCTCCAGCGCGCCGGTGCGGTCGCCGGTCATCGCCCGGTCGGCCACCGCGAACCCGGTCACCTCGGCGCGGCCGCGGTGGAAGGCGCGCACCGCGTCGGCGTCGACGTGACCGCCCGAGTCGGACGCGAGCTGGGACGCGGCGGCCGCGAGCTCGCGCAGGTCCGAGCCGACGGCGTCCATGAGCAGGCCGAGCGCCTCGCCGGTGATCTTGCCGCCGGCCTGGCGGACCTCGGTGCGCACGAAGTCGGCGCGCTGGTCGTCGGACAGCGACGCCGCCGACGCTTCTGTCGCGCCGGCGCCGCGCAGGCCCTCGAGCAGCGCGTCGCCCTTCCCACCGCCCTTGCCGCCCTTCGCTGCTCCTCTGGCGGGGCGGCGCCCGGCGCTCTTCGGCGGGCCGCGGTGGACGACGACGAGCGTGACGCCGTCGCTGGGCGCCTTCGCGTAGTCGAGCAGCAGCGTCGTCACCTCGGCGCCCGCGTCGTGGCCGTTCTCCACCACGACGACCCGCGACTCGGCGAACAGCGACGGGCTGACCAGCTCGCTCAGCCCGCCCGCCGTGAGCTCGCCGGCCGGGAGGCGGGTGACCTCCACGGCCGGGTCGGCGTCGCGCGCGGCGGCGATCGCCCGCGCCACCGCGCGCTCGACCAGCAGACCCTCGTCCCCGACCACCAGGTGCAGCGGCCCCGGGGCGTCGGAGGTGCTCGACGGGCTCACGCCCTCATCGTTCCACGGGCCCCCGACGGCCTCGCCGTGCGGCGACGGGCGGTCGTCGCGACGACGTGGTGGTGAGGAGCGTCTCGGCGCGGGTCGCGCGGTGGTCGGCCCGGTCGGCGTCCCGTAGTGTTCTCCGCCGGATGTCCCGGGTGGGACGCCGCACAACCGCATACGGCTCATCCAGAGGGGTAGAGGGACCGGCCCGACGACACCCCGGCAACCGGCGCCAGCGTTCTGCGGGCGATCACGGTGCCAATTCCGACCCGTCCGCGGGGAAGATGAGGAGGACTTCCTGCCATGACGCTGACTGCCCAGCCCACGACCAGTACGGGCTACGACCTGGGCCCCGCCGCCGCCCTCTCGTGCCGGGCCTGCGGCCACCGCATGGACCTGGCCGCCGAGTTCGCGTGTCCGCAGTGCTTCGGGCCCCTCGAGATCGCCTACGACTTCGGCCGCGTGACCCGCGAGGACATCGAGCGCGGCCCCCGCAGCATCTGGCGCTACAAGTCGCTGCTGCCGGTGCCGAGCACCGTCGAGACGATCCCGAACACCGACCCCGGCTACACCCGCCTGCTGAAGGCCGACCGCCTCGGCGCCGCGCTCGGGATCAGGAACCTGTGGGTCAAGGACGACACCGGCAACCCGACGCACTCCTTCAAGGACCGCGTGGTCGGCGTCGCCCTCGCCGCCGCCCGCGAGCTCGGCTTCACCACGCTCGCCTGCCCGTCGACGGGCAACCTCGCGAACGCCACCGCCGCCGCGGCCGCCCGTGCCGGCTGGGACTCGGTCGTGCTGATCCCCGCCTCCCTCGAGCGCGCGAAGATCCTCATGACCGCGGTGTACGACACCAACCTGCTGGCCTGCGAGGGCACCTATGACGACGTCAACCGCCTCGCCACCGAGCTCGCCTTCGAGCAGGAGGACTGGGCGTTCGTCAACGTCAACGTCCGGCCCTACTACGCCGAGGGCTCGAAGACCCTCGGGTACGAGGTCGCCGAGCAGCTCGGCTGGCGCGTGCCGGCCCAGACCGTCATCCCGATCGCGTCGGGCTCGCAGCTGACCAAGGTCGACAAGGCCTACGGCGAGCTGATCTCGCTCGGGCTGGTCGACGACGCCCCGTACAAGGTGTTCGGCGCCCAGGCCGCGGGGTGCTCGCCGGTCTCGACCGCCTTCCGCGAGGGCACCGACGTCGTCCGCCCGCAGAAGCCGGACACGATCGCCCGCTCGCTCGCGATCGGGAACCCCGCCGACGGGCCCTACGTCCTCGACGCCGTGCGCCGCTGCGGCGGCTCGATCACCGACGTCACCGACGAGGAGGTCCGCGACGGCATCCGGCTGCTCGCCCGCACCGAGGGCGTGTTCGCCGAGACCGCCGGTGGCGTCACGGTGGCCAACGCCAAGAAGATGGTGGAGTCGGGCGACCTCGACCCGGACGCCGACACCGTCCTGCTCATCACCGGCGACGGCCTGAAGACGCTCGACGCGATCGAGCACCAGGTCGGGCCCACGGCGACGATCCCGGCCACCTCGAAGGCCGTGCGCGAGGCGCTGGGGCTGTAGGTCGGTCGCGGACCACCGGCCCCACCCTCACACCGCCTCACCGCCGCTTCGGGTCGGGGCGCGGGTCGCCGCGGGCGACGACGGCGGGCGGTGCCCGGGGGCCGGGCATGCTCACGACGGCCAGGTCGCCCGACTCGTCGGTGCGCCGCACCAGCGCCCCGCTGCGGGCGAGCAGGCCCACGACGCCCGGGTTCGGGTGGCCGTAGGTGTTGCCGCGTCCGACGCTGACCAGCGCCAACGAGGCGCGCGGGGCGGTCAGGAAGGTCGGCAGCGAGGACCGCGAGCCGTGGTGGGGCACCTTGAGGATCTCGGCCTGCAGGTCCGACCCCGAGCCCAGCAGGGACGACTGGGACGACAGCTCGGCGTCGCCGGGCAGCAGCACCCGCCCGACCGGGGTGTGCGCGCGCAGCACCACCGAGGTGTCGTTGACCGCGGACCCGTCCTCGCCGTCGACGTAGGACGACGAGCTCATCGGGCCGAGCACCTCGAGCACCAGCCCCGGCCAGCGCATCACCGTGCCGCGCCCCACGCCGACCACCGGGGCACGCGCGACGCCGGCCCGGCGCACCACCTGCGCGAACGTGTCCGCGGGCGCGCGGGCCGGACCCAGGGCGATCCCGCCGACCGCCCGGCCCGCGAGGGCACCGGCGAGGCCGCCGACGTGGTCGGCGTGCAGGTGCGTGAGCACCACCAGCGCCAGCGAGCGCACGCCCAGCCGTGCCAGACACCCGTCGATCGCGCCGGCGTCCGGGCCCGCGTCGACGAGGACCGCCCGCCCCGGCTCGCCCGTCGCGAGCACCAGCGCGTCGCCCTGCCCGACGTCGCAGGCCACCAGCGACCACCGTGCCGGCGGCCAGCCCGGCGGCACGACGCGCGTCGGGACGAGGACCAGCAGCGCGCCCACCAGCACCGCGGCCACCACCGCGCGCAGGCGCCGCCACCGCAGCGCCGCGGCGACCAGGACGACGACCGCGGCGAGCGCCAGTCCCCCGGCCACCCCGCCCGGCCACGCGAGCGTCGCGCCGGGGACCGCCGCGCAACGCCGCGCGACCCACACCAGCCACGTCACCCCGGGCCCCGCGACCCAGACCAGGGCGTGCGCGCCCGCGGTCCACGCCGGGGCGAGCGCGGCGGCCGCCACCCCGAGGACGGTCACCGGCGCGACCACCGGCGCCGCGAACAGGTTCGCCGCGACCGCGACGAGGCTGACCTCGCCGGACAGTCCGGCGATCACCGGCGCGGTGACCACGTGCGCGGCCACGGGCACCGCGAGCGCCTCGGCCACCCCCGGCGGCACCCGGCGCGCCCGCATCCGCGCGACGAACCCGGGCGCGAGCAGGACGAGCGCCCCGGTGGCCAGCACCGACAGGGCGAATCCCGGGTCGGTGGCGAGCCCCGGGTCGACGAGGAGCAGCACCACGATCGCCGCGCACAGCGCCGGCACCACCGAGCGCCGCCGGCCCACCGCCAGCGCGAGCACCGTGATCCCGCCCATCACGGCCGCCCGCAGCACGCTCGGTGACGGCCGGGCGAGCACGACGAATCCGACCAGCGCCAGCCCCGCGAGCACGGCGGCCGTGCGCGGGCCGAGCCGACCGAGGCGGGCGAGCAGCATCACCGCGCCGCAGATGATCGCCACGTTCGTCCCGGAGACGGCCGTCAGGTGCGCGAGGCCGGCGGTGCGGAAGTCGGCGTCGAGGCCCGGCGAGACCCCGGAGGTGTCGCCGACGACGAGGCCGGGCAGCAGCCCCGCCGGGTCCTCGGCGAGCACCGCGCGGGCGGCGTCGCGCAGGCCGCCGCGGAGGTCGCCGGCCGCCCGCTGCAGCGCGGGCACGGGGCCGACGTCGCGCGGAGGCCCACGCACCTGCAGGACCGCGACCGTGAGGTCGGCGCGGTCGGGAGGTCCGAGGCGGCCCCGCGCGCTGACGAGCTGGCCGGGCAGCAGGCCGCCCCACTCGTCGGCGGGCGCGATCAGCACGACGCGGCCGCCGGCGCGCCACCCCGGCCCGGCGCCGACCTGGCCGCCGACCAGTTCCCCGCGCACCACGACCCGTCCGGGCCCGGGCACCGTCGAGCGGATCGGCCGCGGGTCGGTGGTGACGACGAGGTCGAGGCGCGCGGACACCCCGTTGCCCGTGGCCGGACGCAGCGGGTGGTCGGCGACCGCGAAGGCGCCGAGGCCCGCCACGAGCCCCACGGCCGCCGCGCACCCACCCGCGGCCACGACCACCGCACGCACCCCGCCCGCGGCGACCACCCCGGCACGCGGGCCGCCGACGTGCGGCCGGCGCGCGGCGATCACCACGGCCACCACGGCCAGCGCCACCAGCACCAGCGCGACGCCCCACCCAACGGTGAGCGCGGCGATCGCGACGCCCCACGACGCCAGCGCCGCCGGCACCAACCGCAGGTCGGGCGGCGCCGGGAGCTCCGGCGCCTCGACGGACCGCGCCGCGGACCGGTGGTCCGGGGGCTCGGCGGTCACACCGTGACCAGGTCGCGGAGGTTGGCGAAGCGGGCGTCGCCGATGCCGCTGACCTCCTGGAGCTGCTCGATCGCGCCGAACCGCCCGTTCTGGGTGCGCCACTCGAGGATCCGCTGGGCGGTGACCGGCCCGACGCCGGGGAGCTGGTCGAGCTGCTCGAGGGTGGCGGCGTTGAGGTCGAGGCGCCCGCCCGGGGCACCACCGGACGCACCCCCGGCCGGCGCGGCCGCGCTCCCGGCACCCCCGGCCCCGGCACCCGCACCCCCGGCTCCTGCCGGCGGCGTCACCGGGGTCGGCACGCCCACCACGACCTGCTCGCCGTCTCCGATCCGCGCCGCGAGGTTGAGCCCGGTCAGGTCTGCCTCGGGCGTCGCGCCGCCCGCCGCGTCGATGGCGTCGCCGACGCGGCTGCCCGGCGGGATCCGCACGAGCCCGGGCCGCTCCACCTTCCCCGACACCGACACCACGATCGGGCCCTCGGCCGGCAGCGGCGGGGCGCCCGACGCCGAGGGCAGGGACGGGGCGGGTGGCGCGCCGGCGACCACGGGCAGGGCGGGGACGGGCTCGGGCACCGGGCGGTCGGACCACACGCCCACCGCCGCCACCACGGCCGCGACGGCGGCGACGGTCGCGAGGGCCAGGGCGCCGGTGCGCCCCGGGTCCCACCGCGCGCCCACCCACGACCCGGGCAGCCACCGCTCCGCCCAGCGACGGACGCGCTCGCCCCGCGCCGGCGGGTCCCAGGCGCTGCCGCGGGACGCCGGCGGGTCGTCCTCGTCGTCGTCCCACCAGGGGTCCGGCGTCGAGGACCGGGCGTCGCCGCGCGGGAGGTCCGGCGCCGAGCACCGGGCGTCGCCGTCCGGGAGGTCCGGCTGCCCCCGCCACGCCCCGGGCCGCGCCGGACCAGCACGGTCACCCGCCGGACCCGGGTCCGCCTCCTCCCGCCACGCCCCTGCACGCGCCGACCGGGCGCCGGCTCCCGGCACCACCGCCACCCGCGGCAGCCGCAGCCGCGCGGCCGGCGTGCCCGGCGCCGCGCCCGGCCAGCCGACCCGCTCCGCCGGCCCGGCCGGCTCCCCCACCTCGACGTCCTCCCTCCCACCCCAGGCGTCCCCCCGGCCGCTGAGCGCCCGCAGGCGGGCGCGGGTGCCGTCGGCGTCGGGCGGGGCGGAGCGGGCCATGCGCGGGACGCTAGGAAGCCTCGGACCTCGAGGGACAGCGCCGCGCGCCGCCCTGGGGACAGCCGCCAGGGCTGGGGACGCGCGACCGCACCGGCCGGGACGAGGAGCCTCCGGAAGGCCCATGAGGAACGCCCGCTCAGACCCCCGGCATCGTCAGCAGCCGCTCGAGCCGTCGCATGTTCCCGCGGCCCGCCACGCGCAGCACGAGCGCCATCACCGGCAGCAGGGGCCGCAGCGGCGGCGACGCCGACAGGTCGATCGTCAGCGTCAGGCGGCAGGCGCGCCCATCGGGGACCACGTCACCGACAAGGTCCACCGCGAGGCCCCGGAACGCACACCGCGTGCGCCAGTGCCCCGGCCGCTCGAACGCGACCACCTCGGCGGTCCCGCGCCCGAGCCCCAGCCACGACCCCGCGTACCGCGACCCGACCCCGATCGGCTCCCGCGTGAGCAGGTCGATGCGCCGCGCGGCGGGGTTCCAGAGCGTCTCGGTGCGCAGGTCGGCGACCTCGTCGAACACCTTCTCCGCGTCGGCGTCGACGTCCACGCGGTGCACGACCGTCGTCATCGCGGACCTCCCCCCTGCTCGTCCCCCGCTACGGAGCCTGGTCCCCGGAGGGCGTTCAGGCCAGGGCCCGGCCCACCTCGGCCCCCACCGCCGCGCCGACGGCGGCGTGTGCGGACCAGCCCCAGTGGATGCCGTCGGGGTTGCCGTGGCCGCCGAGGACGTGGTCGGCGACCAGCGGCGCGGGGTCCACCAGCCGCACGCCGGTCGTGGACGCCCAGGCCCGCAGCGCCGCCACGTGCCGGTCCCGGCCGGCGTGCACCCCGCCGTAGAACGGCGACCGGTGCACCGCCGGCAGCATCCCGACCACCGGCAGGCCCGGGATCACCATCGTCACGGCCAGCCGCAGCCGCTCCAGGTGCCGCACCGTCTCCGCCGGCGCCAGGGCCACCGGGCCGGCGGCGCCCAGCACCCGCGCGGCCCGCGGCGTGATCCAGGCGTGGGCGTCGCGCACCACCCGGCGCACGCGCGGCGCGTGGATCGCCGGGATCAGCTCACGCAGGGCCGTCGGCACCGGCGAGGGCAGCGTGTCCATCCCCCCGACGCCGAGGACCACGGCGTCCGCGTGCCGCAGCGACGCCCACAGGCGCGGGTCCCCGACCATCGCCCGCCACGCGTGACGCGCGGTCCACCCCAGACCCGCGTGCAGCTCGGCCCGGCCGCCCAGCGACGCGGCGGCCACGTGCGGCCACAGGCGGGGCTCGTCGGCGGGCTCGGCGCGGTCCGGTCCGTGGAACGACAGCGAGTCGGCGATGACCACCAGGACCGGGCCGGAGCTCACGCCCCCAGGCCCCACGCCCGGAGGCGCCAGCGGTCGATGCGGTGCTCGAGAACCGCCCAGGCGCAGTTGTGCAGCGGCTGCAGGGAGTGCCAGGCGTCGAGCGGCCAGCCCAGGGTCGACGCGGTCAGCGCGCCGATCGTGCCGCCGTGGGCGACGACCATCGCCGTCTGGTGCTCGTCGGAGCCCGCGAGCTCGTCGGCCAGCTCGTCGAGCACGGGCACGGCGCGGCGGGCGACGTCGACGCGGGACTCGCCGCCGGGCGGCGCCCACGCCGGGTCGGTGCGCCACGCCTCGAGACCGCCCGGCCAGCCGGCCTCGACCTCCGGGCCGGTGAGGCCCTCCCACTCGCCGAGGGCCGTCTCGCGCAGCCGCGGCTCGGGGCGCGGCACCAGCTCGGCCTCCTTGGCGACGGCCTCGGCCGTGCGCCACGCGCGCACCTGGTCGGACGCGACGAGCAGCGTCGGCTCGTAGGTCGCGAGGACGGGCGCGGCGGCGAGGGCCTGGGCGCGTCCCAGGTCGTCGAGGTCCGGGTCGAGCCGGCCCTGCATGCGGCTCTCGGCGTTCCACGTCGTCCGCCCGTGCCGGGCGAGGACGATCCGGTGGAGGCTCACTCGCCGGCGGTCGACCGGTCGGCGGGCGGCCCGTGGACCTCGGCGGGCAGCGGCACGGCGGGGCAGTCCTTCCACAACCGCTCGAGGCCGTAGAACTCCCGCTCCTCGCTGTGCAGCACGTGGACGACGATGTCGGCGAAGTCCAGGAGCACCCAGCGGGCCTCCTGGGTGCCCTCGCGACGCACCGGCTTGGCGTCGAGGTCGCGCAGCTTCTCCTCGACGCTGTCGACGATCGCCTGCACCTGGCGCTCGTTGGGGGCCGACGCGATGACGAAGGCGTCGGTGAGCGGGAGGCGCTCGGACACGTCGATGGCGACGACGTCCTGGGCCAGCTTGTCGGCGGCGGCGAGCGCGGCGGTCTCGGCCAGACGGCGCGCGCGGTCGGTGACGGCCACGAAACCCTTCGGGGACGGCGGAACGGGCGATCCGATCGTACTCGACGCGCCGGACCGGTCGCCCCGTCACGCGGGCGCGCCGCACCCGTGCCACGTCGCATACTGGTCCGATGGCGGACTTCGGGGACGGACTGGCCCAGGGCGCCGATCTCGTGGCGGCTGCCGAGAACGCGGTCGCGCAGGCCACGGCGCCGCTCGGCGGGCGGCGCCCCGACCTGCTCGCGGTCTTCGTCTGCCACCCCGACCCCGACGAGGTCGGCCGGGCCGGCGAGCGGGCGATGCAGGTCGCGGGCGCGCGGGTGGCCATCGGCTGCAGCGCCGGCGGCGTCATCGGCGACGGCCGCGGGGTGGAGGCGCGCCCGGCGGTCGCGGTGTGGGCGGCCGCGCTGCCCGACGCGTCGCTGACCCCGTTCCGCCTGCACGCCACCCGCACCGAGACCGGCATCACCGTCGGCGGGATGCCCGTACGCACCGACGCCGACGAGGTCGCGATCCTGCTCGCCGACCCGTACACCTTCCCGATCCAGGGCTTCGTCGAGCAGTCCGGCCAGGCGCTGCGCGGGCTGCCGCTGGTCGGCGGGCTCGCCTCCGGTCCCGGCGGCGCGGGCGCGACGCGCCTCTTCCTCGACGGGGCCGTGCACGAGCGCGGCGTGGTCGGCGTGACGATCGGCGGCGACGTCCGGGTCCGCACGCTGGTCAGCCAGGGGTGCCGGCCGGTGGGGCCGACGATGACGGTGACGGCGGCCGAGGGCCCGCACCTGCAGGGCCTCGCGGGCCAGCCCGCCTACCGCAAGCTCGAGCAGATCGTCCGCGAGCTCGACGAGCACGAGCAGCAGATGGTGGCGCAGGGCCTGCACCTCGGCGTGGCGATGGACGAGTACGCCGACGACCACCGCCAGGGTGACTTCCTCATCCGCGGCGTCGTCGGCGCCGACCCGGAGCAGGGCACGGTGACCATCGGCGACGTCGTCGAGGTGGGCCGCACGGTGCGGTTCCAGGTCCGCGACGCCGCGAGCGCCGACGCCGACCTCGACTGGCTCATGACCCGCTTCCGCGGCGAGGGCGGCACGGCCGGTGCGCTGCTGTTCTCGTGCAACGGGCGCGGTCGGGCCATGTTCCCCGACGCCGACCACGACGTCGCCGCCGTCCGGCGGGGCCTGGCCCCCGAGGGCGTCGCCGGGTTCTTCGCCGCCGGCGAGATCGGGCCCGTCGCGGCGCGCAACCACCTGCACGCGTTCACCGCGTCGGTGCTCGCGTTCGGCGGCTGACGAACCCCCGCGCACGACCGGGTGCCGCCGGTCCCTACCGTGGTCGGCGCCCGCGAGCCCGACACGGAGGACCACGACCGGCGATGACCCTCGCGCCACAGCAGGAGGAGCGCCTCCCGCAGGACGTCGTCGCCCTCCTGCGCGGCCGGAACCCGTGCTTCCTCGCCACGGTCCTGCCCGACGGCACACCCGAGACGTCGGAGACGTGGGTGGACACCGACGGCGTGCACATCGTGCTCAACGCCGTCGAGGGCGCGCAGTTGCTCGACAACGTGCGCCGCGACCCGCGGGTGTCGATCGCGATCGCCGACGCCCGCCGCGCCGGGCACGTCGTGACGGTGCGCGGGCGGGTCGTCGACGTCAGCCCGGTGGGCGCCGTCGAGCACCTCGAGTCGCTCGCCCGGCGCTACCTCGGGCGGCCCTACCCGTGGCACCGCCCCGGGCAGACGCACCTCATCGTCCGCATCGCCCCGACCGCCGTGCACCGGCAGGGCTGACACCGGCTACCGCGCCTCCGTCACCGACGCGACCTCGGGCGTCGTGGGCAGGAGCGGGCCGGCCAGGTCGGGCCGGGCGAGCACCACGCCGAGCCCGACGAGCAGGACGACGAGGACGGCGACCACGGCGGTCACCGCGGTGACCGCGGGCCGACGACGCCGGGCGGCCGCCGGCACGGGCAGGACGGCGGGCAGGAGCGCCGGGTGGTGGTGGTCGCGCAGCGCCTCCGGGGGCCACGGTCCCCAGCCGCCGTCGGGGGGTGCCGGGCGCTCGACGACCGGCTGCACCGGGATCGCACCGGCCGGCGGCGTGCGCGGGCCCCGGACACCGGTGCGGACGAACCCGCCCGGGGCGTCGGCCCACGCGCGGCGGATGCGCTGCTGCTCGTCGAGGGCGATCCAGGCGGGCAGGGTCGGGGTCGGTGGGGCGTCCGCGGGGTCCCCGGCCTCGACGGGCGGGGCGGCGCGGGGCCGCGGGACGAGGACCACGCGGATGCGCTGCGGGGTCGCCGGGACGTCGCGGTCCTGCGCGCCGTCCGGGGCGGAGTGGCGGCCCATCAGCCGGTGCGGGTGTCGACGGGACGCGGCGTCAGCACCGAGATCACACTCCCCCCGAGCGGCCGGTCCCTCCGACGGGCACGGCATCCACGCGGATCTCGGGTCGATCACGGGGAGTGTTAGTTGAATCCGGAAGTCGTCACTCGATCGTGTCCTGCGGTCGCGGGACGGCTACTCGGAGGCGACGTGCTCGGTCGGGCCGAGCACCCAGCCCTGCCCGCGCGGCCGGTAGAGCCCGCGCTTGGCGATGTACTGCACGACGCCGTCGGGCACGAGGTACCAGACCGGCTCCCCCGCGGCGACGCGCTCCCGGCACGCCGTCGACGAGATCGCCATCGCCGGCACCTCGAGCAGGCTCACCGCGCCGTGGGGCAGGTGGTCGCCGTCGAGGTCGAAGCCGGGCCGGGTGACGCCGACGAAGTGGGCGAGCCGGAACATGTCGTCGGCGCGGTGCCACGACAGGATCTGCTCGAGGGCGTCCGCGCCGGTGATGAAGAAGAGCTCGTCGTCGGGGAAGATCGTCGCCAGGTCCTGGAGCGTGTCCACGGTGTACGTCGGCCCGTCGCGGTCGACGTCGACGCGGCTGACCGTGAACCGCGGGTTCGACGCCGTGGCGACGACGGTCATGAGGTAGCGGTCCTCGGCCGAGCTGACCGACCGGCTCTCCTTGCGGTAGGGCTGCCCGGTCGGCACGAACACGACCTCGTCGAGCGCGAACCGGACCTGCGCCTCGCTGGCGGCCACGAGGTGACCGTGGTGAATGGGGTCGAAGGTGCCGCCCATGACCCCGATCCGGCGGCCGCTCATCCGATCAGCCTAGGTGCGCTGCGCGCTCGTGAGCAGAAAGACGCGCTACAGCACGTCTTTCTGCTCACCTGCGCGGAGCGCACCCTCACACCGGCAGCAGTCCCGACACCACACCCGCGAGCTGGGCGGCCGTGCGGCACTCGTGCATGGGGACCACCTCGCCGTAGCGACGGGCCGCCGAGTCGCCGGTGCCCCACTGCGCCTGCGGCTCGGGGTTGAGCCAGTGCACGTGCCGCGCGTGCTCGGCGAGGTCGGTGAGCACGGTGAGGTTCGGGTCGCGGTAGTTGGTGCGGGCGTCGCCGAGCAGCAGCAGCGAGGTCCGCGGGCCGACGACGTCCGGCCAGCCCTCGCGGAAGCGTCCGAGCGCCGAGCCGTAGTCGCTGTGGCCGTCGAACGCGATGAGCCCGGGGCGCGCGGTGATCTCGGCCATCACGCCGCCGAGGTCGGCGTTCGGGCCGAAGAGGTCGGTGACCTCGACGCAGCCGTCGACGAAGCAGAAGATTCGGATGCGGGAGAACTGCTCGCGCAGGGCCTGGACCAGCATCATCGTGAAGTGGCTGAACCCCGCCACCGACCCCGAGACGTCGCAGAACAGCACCAGCTCGGGGCGCCCGGGCCGCGGGCGGCGGAACGCCGGACGCATCGGCACCCCGCCGGTGGACATCGAGCGGCGCAACGTGCGGCGCAGGTCGATCGGGCCCCGGCGCGCCCGGCGGCGGCGCGCGGCCAGCCGTGACGCCAGGTGGCGCGCGAGCGGGGCGACGCGGCGGCGCAGGTCGGCGAGCTGCTCGGAGTTGGCGGTGAGGAAGTCGACGCGGTCGCCCTCCTTGGGCACCCCGGTGCGCGCCGCCGCCTCGCGCCCGCGGATCTCCGCGCCCCGCCGGCGCGTCTCGTCGGTGACCATTCGCCGGAACGCCGCGATCCTCTCCCGCACCTCGCGGCGCGAGACCTCCTCGGCGAACGGGCTGTCCCACGCCGCGTCCGGCCCGCCGCGCAGGTCGGCGAGCACGCGGGCCAGCAGCGTCTCGGGACGCACGGCGTTGAGGGCCTGGTAGGCCGACCACGTCGACGGCCGCCCGCCCCCGCCGTCCCCGCGGTCGCCGCCGCCCCCGCCCTGACCCTGCCCCTGGCCGCCCTGCCCCTGGCCCCGGCCGACCGCGCCCAGGCCGTCCACGATCGCGCGCGCCAGCTCGGCCATCGCCGCGGTGTCGCCGTCGCGCAGCAGGCCGGCGAGCAGGTCGCGCAGGGCCTCGACGTCGACCGACCCGTCCTCGGCGTAGGGCAGCGCGACCTCGCCCAGCGCGGCGCCCTGACCCAGCGGGAACCACAGGTCGAACAGCGCGTCGAACACCGCCCGCTGCCCCGACCGGCGCAGCATCGCCGCCGCCAGACCCTCGCGCACCTGCTCGCGGCGCAGGAGGTCGAGCTCGGCGATCACCGCCGCGGCGTCCACCGACTCCCCCGGGCCCACCGCGATCCCGGCCCGCCGCAGGGCGCCGACGAAGTCGACGAGGTGGGCCGGCAGGCCGCCGGTGACGGAGGGCGCGCTCACTAGTTCAACCGCAGCTCGGCGACCGCCCGCTGCGCGTCGGCCTGGTGCTTGAGGACGACGCCGAGGGTGGCGCGCACCGTCTCGTCGTCGAGGGTGTCGAGACCGAGGGCGAGCAGGGTGCGGCCCCAGTCGATCGTCTCCGACACCGACGGCGCCTTGCGCAGCTGGATGCCGCGCAGCACCCCGACGATGCGCACGAGCTCCTCGGCGAGCGCCTCGGGCAGCTGCGGCACGCGGGCGAGCACGATGCGCCGCTCGAGCTCCGGGTCGGGGAAGTCGAGGTGCAGGAACAGGCAGCGGCGCTTGAGGGCCTCGGAGAGCTCACGCGTCGCGTTCGAGGTCAGCAGCGTGAACGGGCGCTGGTTCGCGGTGATCGTGCCCCACTCCGGCACCGTGACCTGGAAGTCGCCGAGCACCTCGAGCAGCAGGCCCTCGACCTCGACGTCGGCCTTGTCGGTCTCGTCGACGAGCAGCACCGTCGGCTCCTCGCGCCGGATCGCGGTGAGCAGCGGGCGGGGCAGCAGGAACTCCTCGGAGAACACGTCGTCGCGGGTGTCGTCCCACGACTCGCCCTGGCTCGCGGTGATCCGCAGGAGCTGCTTGGCGTGGTTCCACTCGTAGAGCGCGCGGGCCTCGTCGATGCCCTCGTAGCACTGCAGCCGCACCAGCCCCGCGCCCGTCGCGTCGGCCACCGCGCGCGCCAGCTCCGTCTTGCCGACCCCGGCCGGGCCCTCGACGAGCAGCGGCTTGCCGAGGCGGTCGGCGAGGAAGACGGTGGTCGCGACGGCGGTGGACGCGAGGTAACCGACGTCGGCGAGCCGGGTGACGACGTCGTCGACGGAGTCGAACAGGGCCTTCTGGGCCTTCTCGCCGACCGGCTCGGTGCTCACGGGCCGCATCCTGCCTCGCGAGCCCTCGGTTGTCCCGGCGATGTGGTCGACGCGGGGTCACGGCGTTGCCCGTGTCGGGCGAACACGCGGTGACACCCCGGTGGCGCAGAACCCCGCGACCCGCCACCTCGTTGAACGTGAGGTGAACGTGAAGCGGCTCCTGGTGGCGCTCGTCACCATGGTCACGACGCTGACGCTGCTGTCGGTCGTCGTCGCCCTCGTCCGCCCGGGCCCCCCGGCGCTCTGGGCCTCCGTCGACGTGCTCGCGCCCTACAACCTGCCGACCTGGTTCGCCGCCACCGTGCTGCTCGCGACCACCCTCGCCGGCCTGGCGAACGCCCTGGTCGCCGCCGCGCGCGGCCGGTGGGGCACCCGGTGCTGGCTCGCGGCCGCCGGGGCGAGCGCGGTGGCGTCGCTGTGCGTCGCGACCGGTCTGCACACGCGCCTCGACGGCCTCGCCCGCCAGGTCGTGGGCACGAACGCCCTGACCAGCGACTGGCTGCTCCCGGCCGCCGTCGCCGGCCTCCTGCTCGCCACGCCGTACGCCCTGCTCGCGCGGCGGCTGCGCGACGGCCGGCGGCTGGTGGGCGCGCTGGTGACCTTCGGCGTCGGCGCCCTCGGCGGCGAGCTCGTCGCCCGGGCGCTCGGCGACGCCGGCCGGGTCCTCGCCGCCGCCGCGGAGGGCCTGCAGGGGCTCGGGGCCGCGGGGCTCCTCGTCGTGGTGGTGACCGCGCTGCACGCGACCCGCCGCGACACCGAGGTCCGCCTGACCTCCGACCTCCCGACCACGGCCCCCCGCGACCTCCCCGCCGTCCCGCGCCGCCGCCGGACCTGGGTCCTGCTCGTCGTCGTCACGCTGGGCCTGGCCGGACTCAGCCTGCTGCTGACCCTCGCGGTGCCGACGCCGGGCCCGCAGCTCGCGCCGTGGGTCGGCTACCTCGACGTCGACCGCGAGGGCAACGTGCCGACCTGGTGGAGCGTCGGCCTCCTCGTCTCCGCCGCCGCGGGACACCTCGTCGCGGGGCTGGTCGGCCGGGCGGCGGGCGCGCGCGGGGCGGCCGGGTGGCTCGTCACCGCCGCGATCCTCGCGGGCATGTCGCTGGACGACATGACCTCGATCCACGAGCGGGTGGGCGACCTCGTGCGCCCCGAGGGCGCCGCCGCGGGCGACCCCGGCGGGAGCTTCTCCTTCTACTGGGTCGTGCCCGGCGCCGCCGTCGCCCTGCTCGTCGCCGTGGCCGTCGGCCTGCTCGCGCTGCGGCTGCGGGGACGCCCCCGTCGGCTCCTCGTCACCGGGCTGGGCGTGCTGTTCCTCTTCGCCCTCGGCCTCGAGGGCGTCCAAGGGGTGGTCCTCGCCCAGGGCACCGGCGGGCGGGTGGCGGAGGTGCTCGCCTACCACCTCGAGGAGCTGGGCGAGAACCTCGGCGCGCTCCTGCTGCTCGGGGCGGCCACCAGCGCGCTGGCCCTGCGGCGCCGCGGCGTCGACGGGGACCTCGACGTGCGCTACGCCGGCGCCGGCGAGGACGGGGACGCCCTGTTCGCGGCCGAGCAGGACGCGGCCCGCCTCGCCGCGAGCCCCACCGAGGCGATCCCGGTGGCCACCACCAGCCGCTCCTAGTAGCGGTTGGTCCGCCCGTCGAGGGCCAGGGCCGCGTCGATCGCCGCCGCCGGCACGTGCGTCCCCGACTGGCTCTTGGCGATCGTCCCGGCCGAGGGGACGTCCTTGCCCGACGGCCACGTGGCGGGGTCCCAGAGCGCGGAGCGCAGGAACGCCTTCGCGCAGTGCAGGAAGAGCTCGTCGATCTCGACGACCACGGCCAGCTCGGGCGTCCTGCCCGTCACGGTGAGGTCGGCCGCGAACGGCGGGTGCTGCAGGATCCGCGCCCGCCCGTTGATGCGCAGCGTGTGGTCGCGCCCGGGCACGAGGAACAGCAGCCCGACCTGCGGGTGGGCGAGGATGTTGCGGAACGAGTCGAGCCGGTGGTTGCCCGGACGGTCGGCGAACGCGACCGCGCGGCCCTCGTCGAGCACGAGCACCTGCCCGGCCGGGTCGCCGCGCGGCGAGACGTCGACGCCGCCGTCGGCGCCCGTCGTGGCGAGCAGGAAGAACGGCGAGGCCTCGAGGAACCGGCGCGACTGTTCGTCGACGTGGTCGATCGCCTTCTCCGCGATCACCCGCGGCGGCTCGGACACGACGGCGCGCAGCGCGGCCTCGTCGGTGATCTCGGGCATCCGGCCCTCCTCGGTGGACTTAGGCGACCCTAACTCCGAGAGGTCCGCCGGGACCACCCCCGCGCTGTCGGACCCGTCGGCCACCATGGGGAGCATGACGGCACCCACCGACACCGACCTGCGCGCCGACGCCGAGGCCACGCTGCAGCGTCTGGCCGGTCCCGACGCTGCGCTGCGCGAGGACCAGTGGGCGGCGATCCACGCGCTGGTCGCCGAGGGGCGCCGGGCGCTGGTGGTGCAGCGCACGGGGTGGGGCAAGAGCGCGGTGTACTTCGTCGCCACGGCGCTCATCCGTGCCCGCGGCGGCGGGCCGACGGTCATCGTGAGCCCGCTGCTCGCGCTGATGCGCAACCAGATCGACGCGGCCGGTCGGGCCGGCATCCACGCGGTGACGGTCAACTCCGCCAACACCGACGACTGGCAGGACGTCTACGCCCAGGTGCAGGCGGGCGCGGTCGACGTGCTGCTCGTGAGCCCGGAGCGGCTGAACAACCCCGAGTTCCGCGACCAGGTGCTCCCCGAGCTCAGCCGGACCGCGGGCCTGCTCGTGGTCGACGAGGCGCACTGCATCTCCGACTGGGGGCACGACTTCCGGCCCGACTACCGCCGGCTGCGCACGCTCATCGCCGAGCTCCCCGACGGCGTCCCGGTGCTGGCCACCACGGCGACGGCGAACGACCGGGTGACCACCGATGTCGCCGACCAGCTGGGGGTCTCGAGCAGCCACGACCACGCGCTGGTCCTGCGCGGCGAGCTCGACCGGGAGTCCCTGCGCCTCGGCGTCCTGCCGCTCGACAAAGGCGCCGACCGCTTCGCCTGGCTCGCCCAGCACCTCGACGACCTGCCGGGCTCGGGCATCGTCTACACGCTCACGGTGTCGGCGGCCGACGAGCTCGCGGCCTTCCTGCGCGAGCGGGGCCACGCCGTCGCCGCCTACACGGGCAAGACCGACCCGGCCGAGCGCGAGCGCGCCGAGGACGACCTGCTGGCCAACCGCGTCAAGGCGCTGGTGGCGACGAGCGCGCTGGGCATGGGCTTCGACAAGCCGGACCTCGGCTTCGTGGTCCACCTCGGGGCGCCGCAGTCGCCGGTGGCCTACTACCAGCAGATCGGGCGCGCGGGCCGCGGCGTCGAGCGCGCCGAGGTGCTGCTGCTGCCCGGCCCGGAGGACCGCGACATCTGGGCGTACTTCGCCTCGCTGGCCTTCCCCGCCGAGCCGCAGGTCCGGGTGGCCCTGTCGGTGCTCGGCGACGCGGGCCGCCCGATGTCCACCGCGGCCCTCGAGCCGCGGGTGGAGCTCAGCCGCGGACGGCTCGAGATGATGCTCAAGGTGCTCGACACCGACGGCGCCGTCCGCCGGGTCAAGGGCGGCTGGGAGGCCACCGGACAGGCCTGGGAGTACGACGGGCGGCGCTACCTCGGCCTCGCCAAGGCCCGCCGGGCCGAGCAGCAGGCGATGCTCGACTACATCGCCACCGACGGCTGCCGCATGGAGTTCCTGCGCCGCCAGCTCGACGACCCCGGCGCCGCGCCGTGCGGACGCTGCGACAACTGCACGGGGCAGCGGTACGACCCGACCATCGGCGAGGACGTGCGCGTCCAGGCGCAGACGACGCTCGACCGGCCGGGCGTGCCGCTCGCGCCGCGCAAGCAGTGGCCAAGCGGCATGGACGCCCTCGACGTCCCGCTCAAGGGCAAGATCAAGCCCGAGGAGGCGGTCGAGGAGGGCCGCGCGCTGGGCCGGCTCACCGACGTCGGGTGGGGCCCGCGCCTGCGCCCGCTGCTGCGCGCCGACGACCTCGTGCCCGACGCCGCCGTCGACGCCGCGGTCGAGGTGCTCAAGGGCTGGGACTGGGCGCAGCGCCCGGCCGGCGTGGTCTGGCTGCCCAGCCGGCGCCGCCCGGTGCTCGTCGAGAGCTTCGCCCAGCGCATCGCGAGCATCGGGCGCCTGCCGCTGCTCGGGGCGCTCGCCGACACCGCCCCGCCGATCTACACCGATCCGGAGGACGACGCGGAGCCCGAGCCCCCGAACTCCGCGCAGCGCCTCGCCGAGGTGTGGTCGCGGCTCTCGGTCCCGGCCGGCATGGACCCGAGCGCCGGGCCGGTCCTGCTCGTCGACGACGTCGCCGACTCGGGCTGGACGATCACCGTGGCGGCCGCCCTGCTGCGCCGGGCCGGCGCGCCGGCCGTGCTGCCGTTCGTGCTGGCCACCACGGGCTGAGCGCCGGTCGTCTGGCACCCTCTCCACAGGACACGGGGCCTCCCGCGACCGCGGGGCCCGCGCCGCGACGGGGGGACGATGACGGCCGGGACGACACTGCCGCCGTGGACGCCCACCGATCCCGCGGGCGCCGCGGATCCCGCGCCGACGCACCGGCGGCGCGGCCTGCTCCTGCGGCTGTCGCTCGCGGTCCTGGTGGCCGGACTCGTCGGCGTCGGGCTCGTCGCCCGGCTCGGCCTCGTCGCCGGCGAGGCGATCGGGGCCGCGGACAACGGCGACGCGATCCGGCTCTACTGCGTCGCCGACCTCGTGCCCGACACCGACGACCGCGCGGCGCCCGGCCACGGCGTCGCCGTCACCGAGTACCGCACGGGCGGCCCCGGCTGCTTCCGCGAGTCCCCGACGACCTCCGCCGGCCTCCTCCTCCGGGCCACCGTCGCCGTGGGCACGGCCCTGGACGCCTCCCCGCCCGCCCCGGACGGCTCCACCCGCTTCTCGTTCGAGTGGCTCGCCGCCGTCTACGTCGCCCTGTTCGCCCTCGGGGCGGGCGTGGCGACCCTCGCGGCCACGGCGGGACGGCGGGCGGCGCGCGCGGTGCCGGCCGTGCTCGCCGTCGTCGTGCCGCCGCTGCTCCCCCTGCTCGTGGTCCCGTGGTGGTCGCGGTTCCTCGTGTCCTCGTTCAGCGAGCCCGCCGGCCTGCTCGGGGCCGCCTGGCTGGCCTGGGGCCTGCTGGCGCTGGCGGTCACGCGTCCCGCGCACCGTGCCGCCCGGCTGGCCGCGCTGGGCCTCGTCGCCGTCGGCGGCCTCGTCGCGGCGACCGGCAAGCCGGGCTTCGTCGCGGTCGGCCTCGCCGCCGTCGTGGCCTGCCTGCTGGTCACGGTCGGCACGACGCGGTGGTGGCGGCGCGTGCCGGGTGTCGTCGCCGCGGTGGCCGTGGTCGCCCTCGCCGCCGCGCCGTTGGTGTCGTCGCTGCGCGCGCAGGACGAGGCGTACGACAAGGTCAACGCCCACAACCTCGCGTTCACCGCCGTGCTCCCGGAGGCGGGGCCGTCGGCGACCGGGCCGCTCGGACTGCGCCCCGAGGCCTTCGGGCAGGCCGGACAGCACTTCTACCTCGACGGCGGCCGCAGCGTGCGGGACTGGGACGCGACCGTCGGCGCCCGGCCCCGGGAGCTGCGGGCCGCCTCGCTGCGGTTCGTCGCCGAGCACCCCCGCGTGCTCGCCCGGATGGTGCACCGCGGGCTGGTGGCGACCCTGCGCCCGCAGGTTCCCTACCTCGCCACCGAGACGGCCGGCGCCCGGACGGTCAGCGGCTCGATCCCCCGCCCGTCCTTCCCCGAGGGTGCGCAGACGATGGGCCCGATGTTCGTCTACCTCGACGGGCTGCCGGGGCGGTGGGTGCCGCCCGCCGTGGTCGCGCTGGCCCTCCTGGCCGGCGCCGTGACGCTGCTCCCGGCGCGACGGCTCGGTGCGGTGCTCGGACGTCGGGACGTCGTGGGGCCGGCGCGTGTCGCGGCGCTCCTCGGGCTCACCGCGCTCGGCGTCGTGGTCGTCGCGGTCCTCGGTGACGGCTACTGCGAGCTCGCCAAGCACGTGTGGCTCGCCTCGTACACGCTGGTCGTGACCGGGGGCGTGCTGCTCGTGACCGCCCTCGCCGTGGCCGGGCACGCCCGCACCCGCCGCGGCTGACCGACCGGCGACTCACCCGGTCCTCGTCGGGTTCTCGTGCTGCTCTCAGGCGATCTTCAGCCCCGCCCTCGACACTCGTGGGCGAAATGTCGGGTTCGCCGCCCGACGCCGCCGAGCCCTCCCGTCGACGAGAGGACCCGAGCATGACGATGCCCGGCCTGCCGGAGCCGTCCCACGAGCCGCGCCCGCTCTCCGAGCGCGAGAGACGCGCTCTGCTCGACCTCGAGGCGCGCCTCGCCGACGAGGACCCGGCGCGGAGCCTGCGGTTGCGCCCGCAGGCGGCCTGGCGGGCCCACGTGTCCGACCGGGCGGTCAACCTGCTCGTGCAGGTCGCCGTGGTGGTCGTCGTGCTCGTCGTGGTGCTGCCCGGGCCGTGGGCGGCCGCGCTCGTCGCGGTGACGCTCATGGTCGTCCCCGGCACGATCTCGCTGCTCGTCTCCCGTGAGGAGTACCGGCGGCGCCGGGAGCAGCGGGAGCGCGGGGCGCACCCGGAGTCCGGGGGCGGGGAGTCCTGACCGGGCGGTCGGTTCCCGCCGGGACGCCGCGGGTGGTATGCCCTCCGGTGTGACGATCGCCGCGCTCTACCGCTACCCCGTGAAGTCGATGCTCGGGGAGACCCTCAGCCGTGCCGTGATCGACGAGCGGGGCGTGATCGGCGACCGCGCGTACGCCGTGCTCGACGTCGAGACCGGCATCGTCGCCAGCGCCAAGGTCCCCAAGCGCTGGGCGACGCTGCTCGCGTTCTCCGCCGCGTACGCCGGCGAGCCGGTGCCTGGCGAGGCTGCCCCGCCCGTGGTCATCACGTTCCCGGACGGCTCGACGCGCCGCAGCGACGACCCCGACATCGACCAGGCGCTCTCCGACGTCCTCGGCCGCGAGGTCAAGCTGATCACGACCCCGCCGGACGGCGTGGCGTTCGAGGAGCTCTGGGTCGACATCGAGGGCGTCGAGCGCGCCGAGCTGGGCCCCGAGCACATCATCGAGGCCACCACGAAGCGCCAGGAGGACACCGGCGAGGCGATCAGCCACTTCGACGTCGCCGGCTTCGCCCCGCCCGGGCGCTTCTACGACCTCTGCGCGATGCACGTCATCACCGAGTCGACGCTCGCGCGCCTGCGCGAGCTCGCGCCCGACAGCGACTTCGACGCCCGCCGCTACCGCCCCAACATCGTGCTCAGCGGCACCGAGCCGGGGTTCGTCGAGAACGACTGGCCGGGCCGCGAGATGACCCTCGGCGACGACGTCCGGCTCGCGTTCAGCTTCCAGACCATGCGCTGCGTGATGACGACGATGGCCCAGCAGGACCTGCCCGAGGACCGCAACACCCTGCGCACGGTCGCCAAGAACAACCGCATCGACATCTCGCACCCGGTGGTCGGCGGGAAGTGGGCCTGCGCCGGGGTGTACGCCGACGTGAGCGCCGGCGGCGAGGTCGCCGTCGGCGACGCCCACGCCTGACGGTCCACCCACCGACCGGCCACGTCGAGGAGAGCACACACCCGTGGACACCCGCTCGAGCACGGTCGACGGGGTGCTGGCCCGCAGCGCGCGCCGCACCCCCGACCGTGTCGCCCTGCACTTCGCCGATCGCACCTGGACCTACCGCGAGCTCGACGACGCCGTGACCCGGGCCGCCGGGTTCCTCGGTGAGCTCGGGATCGGCGCGGGCGATCGCGTCGCCACCTACGGCAGGAACTCCGACGCCTACCTGCTGGCGTTCCTGGGCTGCGCACGCCTCGGGGGCGTGCACGTGCCGATCAACTACGCGCTGACCGGCGAGGAGCTGGGCTACCTCGTCGAGCAGTCGGGCAGCAAGTTGCTGCTCATCGACCCGGCGCTCGCCGGCCCCGTGGACGCGCTGCCCACCCAGCCCCAGCAGGTCGTCCCGCTGCGCGACGCACCCGGCTCGCTGCTCGAGTGGGCCAGCCGCGGCGAGGTGCCCGAGCTGCTCACGACGGTCGCCGACACCGACCTCGTGCAGCTGCTCTACACGTCGGGCACGACCTCGCGGCCCAAGGGCGCGATGATGACCCACCGCGGTCTGGTGCACGAGTACGTCTCGGGCGTCCACGCGCTGGCGATGTCGCAGGACGACCGGCCGCTGCACGCCATGCCTCTGTACCACTCGGCGGGCATGCAGCTCTTCCTCATGCCCTACCTCATGGTCGGTGCCACGAACTCCCTGATGGAGGCCCCGGACATCCCGGAGATCCTCCGGCGGATCGAGGCCGACGGCATCGGGGCGATCTTCCTGGCGCCGACGGTGTGGGTGCCGCTGGTCAACCACGCCGACTTCGGCACCCGCGACCTGACGAGCCTGCGCAAGGCGTTCTACGGCGCGTCGATCATGCCGGTGCCGATCCTGACCCGGCTCCGCGAGGCGCTGCCCGCCCTCGGCGTCTACAACTGCTTCGGCCAGTCCGAGATCGGCCCGCTGGCCACGGTGCTGCAGCCCGAGGAGCACGACGAGCGTCCCGAGTCGTGCGGGCGCCCGGTCCTGTTCGTCGAGCTGCGGGTGATCGACGACGACGGCCACGACGTCGAGCCCGGCGGCACGGGCGAGGTCGTCTACCGCTCGCCGCAGCTCTGCGAGGGCTACTGGGACAAGCCCGACGAGACCGCCGAGGCCTTCCGCGACGGCTGGTTCCACTCCGGCGACCTCGTGCGCATCGACGAGCAGGGCTACATCACCGTCGTCGACCGGATCAAGGACGTGATCAACACCGGCGGGGTGCTCGTCGCGTCCCGCGAGGTGGAGGACGCGCTCTACACCCACGGGGCGGTCGCCGAGGTCGCCGTGATCGGCAGCCCCGACGAGCGGTGGATCGAGGCCGTGACGGCGTTCGTGGTGCGGAAGTCCGAGGTCTCCGCCGACGAGCTCGTCGCGCACGTCCGCGGGCGCCTCGCGGGCTACAAGACGCCCAAGCACGTCCACTTCGTCGACGAGCTGCCCCGCAACCAGTCGGGCAAGCTCCTCAAGCGCGTGCTGCGCGACCGGCTGCCCGGCTGATGCCGCCGACGCAGGAGCGGCGCGGGAACGCGTTCACCCGGGGCGGCTGGTGGTTCCTCGTGCACGTGCTGAGCGCCGGCCTGCTGCTGCCGGTGCCCCTCGCCCACGCCGCGGTCCGCACCCGGCGTCGGGCCCACGTCGCGGCCGCGGTCGCGGCGCTGGTGCTCCTCGTCGCGACGTTCGTCGTCGCCGGCGTGGCCGGCCGCGACCCCGAGGGCCGACTCGTCGGCGTCGCCGGCGGGCTCGCGACCGCGGGCATCTGGACGGCCTTCGTCGGGGGTCTGGTGGCGCTCGTCGTCATCCGGCCCCAGGTGTTCGGGCCCCGGGTGAAGCCCACCAGCTGGGACCGCCCGCCCGCGGACCCGGCGGTCGCGGCGGCGCTGGCGGCCCGGACACGCCGCGACGAGGCCCGCCGCCTCGCCGTCGAGGACCCGCTGCTCGCCCGGGACCTGCGGATCGGGCGCCCCGACCTGCCGCGCACCTACGACGACGGCGGGCTCGTCGACCTCAACACCGCGCCGGGTCCCGTCATCGCGCGGACCTGCGGGATCGCGCCCGCCCACGCCGAGCGGATCGTGGCGTGCCGGAGCGCCGCCGGGCGGTTCGCGACCGTCGACGACGTCTTCGCCTGGGCGGACCTCCCCTACGACGTCTGGGACCTCGTGCGCGACCGCGGCGTCGTGCTCGGGCGCTGACCACCGGGGAGCCGACGATGCAGGACGCCGTGACCGAGCACGTCCGGGCCGCGCCCGAGACCGTGTGGGCGCTCGTCGCCGACGTCACCCAGACCCACCGCTACAGCGAGGAGACCTTGGAGGCCGAGTGGCTCGACGGCGCCACCGGACCGGCGGTCGGCACGCGCTTCCGCGGCCACGTGCGGCGCAACGGGCGGGGGCCCACCTACTGGTCGACCTGCCGCATCACCGCCTGCGAGCCGGGCCGCGAGTTCGGGTTCGAGGTGCTGGTCGGCGGGCGGCCGATCAACACCTGGCACTACCGCTTCACGCCGGCGGGCGACGGCACCGACGTCACCGAGTCCTTCCGGCTCACCCCGAGCCTCGGGACACGGATCTACTGGGCCGTCCTCGGCCGGGCGCGCGGGCGCACCAACCGCGCCAACATGCGCGGGACGCTGCGGAAGATCCAGGAGATCGCGGAGTCCTCCGAGTCCGAGGGCTGATCGTTCCCGGCGTGTCGTATCCCCGGTGGCCGCCACGCGTTGCATCGTGGACGACCGACCGGGGGGTGGGTGTTGGGCCGCAGGACACGGACCGCAGGACGGGGGGCCGGCCGAGGGGTGGGCCGGGTGCTGGGGGCGGCGGTGATCGCGGTCCTGGTGACGACGGGCGTGCCCGCCGCGGCCACGGCAGCCACCGCGCCCACCGCACCCATGGCGGCCGCGGTCGCGCCGGAGACGCTGCCGTCGCTCGCGGCGCCGTCGGGCGAGCCCGAGGACGTGCCGCCGGCGGCGCTCCCCGCGGCGCAGGCGCCGTCACCCGACGTCGAGCAGGAGCGGCTCACCGCGCCCGCGCCCTCCCCCGACGCCGGCGGCGCCGCGCAGGCCACGAGCCCCGACCCGCTCAAGCTGGTCGCCGTCACCTGGACCGGTGCCCCGCCGCAGCTGGTCGAGCTGCGCAGCCGCCTCGCGAGCGGCCTGTTCGGGCCGTGGACCCGCGTGGACCCGGTCGACACCGAGCGCGACGGCCGCCGGGGCCCGCCGACCGGTACGGAGCCGGTGTGGGTCGCCGACAGCCGCGAGGTGCAGGTCCGGGCGAGCACGGACGGCCGCTCCGAGACCTCGCGCGTGGCCCTGACCTCGATCGACCCCGGGACCAGCACCAACGACGCCCGCATCGCCGCGGCAGCGACCACCCCGGGCGGCGCCACCGGCAGCCCGAGCAGCCCCGCGCTCGTCACCCGCGCACAGTGGGGCGCCGACGAGCGTCTCATGACGTGGACGCCGGAGTACACGCCGACGGTGCGCGCGGTGACCGTCCACCACACCGCGGGCACCAACTCCTACACCGCCGCCGACTCGGCGGCGATCGTGCGCGGCATCTACGCCTACCACGCCCGCACCCAGGGCTGGGGCGACATCGGCTACCACGTGCTCGTCGACAAGTTCGGCACCGTGTTCGAGGGCCGCGCCGGCGGGCTCGCCCGGTCGGTGATCGCGGCCCACGCGGGCGGCTTCAACCGCGAGACGTTCGGCATCGCGATGATGGGCGACTACACCGCGATCGCCCCGTCGGCCGCGACGCTGGAGGCGACGGCGCAGCTCGCGGCGTACAAGCTGGGCGGGCTCTACCGCGCCCCCAACGCGTCGGTGACCCTGACCAGCACCGGCGGCGGCACCTCGCGCTACCCGGCGGGCCGGGCGGTGAGCCTGCCGGCGGTGTTCGCCCACCGCGACGTCGGCGCCACCGAGTGCCCGGGCAACACCGGCGTGCGCTCGATGCCCACCATCCGCTCGCGCACCACGACCCTCGTCGGCGACCTGTCGACCTACCCGATCCGGCAGAAGTGGCTGGCACTGCGCGGCGTGCTGGCCGAGCCGTCGGTGGTCGAGAGCCCGACCGCCCGCTCCGCCCGCGTCACCCGCTTCTCCGGCAGCAACGGCGCGGTCTACTGGTCGAGCGCGACCGGTGCCTGGGCGGTCCAGGGCACCATCAACGCCCGCTACGACGCCCTCGGCGCCGCCGGCTCCGTGCTGGCCCTGCCCCGCACCGACGAGCGCGCCACCCCGGACGGGCGCGGCCGCTACAACCAGTTCCAGTCCGGGGTCATCTACTGGACGCCGCAGACCGGGGCGTGGCCGGTGCGCGGCCCGATCCTCACGAAGTGGGCCCAGCTGGGCTATGAGCGCTCGAGCCTCGGCTACCCCAGGGGCGACCAGCGCGCGGTCACCGGCGGGCAGCGCCAGGACTTCGAGCGCGGCTACCTGCGGCTCAACACCACGACCGGCGTCGTGACGGTCAACAGCTGACTACTCCTCGGGGTGCCCGATCGCCGTCGACGCCGGCACCACCACGAACTGGCGCAGGCACAGGTCGGTGAACACCACCGGCCCGCGCGGGCCCGGGACGTGGTCGACGTTGATGCCGGTCTCGGGCACCCGGCGCAGCTTGACGCCGTCGAGCAGGCGCGTCGTGGCGTTCCAGAACGCGCCGGTGCCGGCGTAGGCGTCGAGGAACGTGCGGGCGGCGGCCTCGTCGGCGGTGACGATGGTCGCCGCGAGCCCCGAGGTCTCGCGGTTGGCGATCGCGGCGGCGTCGGCGGGCCCGTCGGCCGGCGCGATCGTCACCGTGGCCTCGTGCCCGTCGTCGAGCGCCCACTCGTGGCCGAGCGGGTGGTCGTGCGGCGGCAGCGAGGCGCGCAGGCCGTGCTGCTCGAGGAGCGCGACGAGCCCGGGGACCGCCTCGTCCCAGCGGTGGCGCTCGACGAGCAGCAGGTTGAGCCGGTTGCAGACGCCGAGCCGGTCGATCGACGAGGTGACGAGGTGGTGGGCGAGCTCGGTGGTCGCCGCGCGGTCGACGTAGAGCACCCCGCCGCCGTCGGCGTGGGCGAGGGTGCGCACGCCGTGCTGCGCGGCCTCGAGGCCCAGGGAGCGGGTGGTGTCGCCCGACCCGCGCAGGATCACCAGCGGGATGAGCCCGGGGTGGCGGACCAGCTCGACCGCACACTCCCGGCGCGGGTCGGTGACGAGCACGACGGCGTCGGGGTCGAGGCCCGCGCCGGCGAGCGCCGGGGAGACGACCGCCTCCATGAGCGCCGTGGCCGAGGCGAGCGCGGCCCCACCGGTGCGCAGCACGCCGGCGTTGCGGGACTTCACGAGCTGCGAGGCGACGTCGACCACCACGTTCGGCCGGGCCTCGAAGTTCGCGCCGATCACCCCGACGGGCCGGCGCCGCTCGAGGAGCCGCAGCCCGTCCGGGCGCTCCTCGAGCACGGTGTCGGTCTCGGGCGCCGGGACGTCGGCGAGCTCGAGCAGCGTCTCGGCCATGGCGTCGAGCCGGTCGCGGTCGAGGCGCATGCGGTCGACGAGCGCGGGGGTGGTGCCCGCGGCCTCGGCGGCCTCGACGTCGGCGGCGTTCGCGACGAGGACCGTGTCCGCGGCCTCGGCGAGCAGCGCCGCCATCCCTCGCAGCGCGTCGGCGACCTCGTGGTCGCGGGCCGCCGCCATGGCCGGCGCCGCGGCGGCGGCGCGCCGCCCGCAGTCGGTGACGATGGCGGCAGGGTCCGCGGTGGTGCCCGCCAGGACGTCGGTCGTGCTGGTCACGCCCGCATTCTGCCAGCCACCGGTGTTCCGCCCGGGGCCCCCGGAGCCGGTCTGACACCCTGGACCGGTCGGCTCGATGACCCCGGAGGCCCGCCGTGACCGCTCAGGTGCCGCTCGTCGGAGGCGACGAGCTCGGGCCGCCGAGCCTGGTCGAGCTGGCGCTGGAACGCATCCGCGCCGACATCCTGCGCGGCACGCTGGCCCCCGGCGAGCGCTTGGTCGAGGAGCAGCTGACGCGACGGTTCGGCGTCAGCCGGGCGCCGGTGCGGGAGGCGCTGCGCCTGCTCGCCCAGCAGGGCCTCGTGGAGCACCTGCCGCGGCGCGGCGTCCGCGTCGTCGAGCTCTCGGCCCGCGACATCCAGGAGCTGTTCGACCTGCGCGACGCGCTCGAGCGCTTCGCGGTCGAGACGGCGTTCGCCGGTGGGCGCCGCCCCGAGCGGTCGGCGCTGCGCGACCTCGAGGCCGCGACGGCGCGGATCGAGGAGGCGGCCCACGACGTCGACGACCCCGCGCTCGAGGAACGGGCCGCGGTCGACCGCGCCGCCGCGCACCGCGCGTTCCACCTCGCGTTCGTCGGGCTCGCCGGGCACCGCCACCTGCTGCGCGTCTACGAGCCCGTGGTCCTGCAGCTGCAGGTCTACATGGCGACCAACATGCGCCGGGAGGCCGAGCAGCGCTCCCCGGCCGACGGGGCCCGGCGCCACCGGCTCCTCGCCGACGCGGTGGCCACCGGCGACGCCGACCACGTCCTCGCCGCGCTCGCCCGTCACGGCGCGCGCGACTACCTCTCCCCCGAGCTCGCGTCGGAGGACGCCGGCTGACCGCCCGCTTCACACAGCCGTAACCGCTGGCGTCCTCCCCCGACACGAAACGGTCGACAATCGACCGAGTGCATACAGCGACGGCGACCGGCGCTCTCGGGGTCGTGGACCTCCGATCGGCGTACTCCACGGGCACGTTGCGTCCCTCCCAGGTGGTCGACGACGTCCTCGACCGCCTGCAGGTGCGCGGCGACGACGCGGTCTGGATCACGGTCACCCCGGCGCACGAGCTGCGGGCGCGGGCCGGCGAGCTCGAGCGGTGGACACCGGCTGCGCGGGAGGCGAGCCCGTTGTACGGCGTGCCGGTCGCGGTCAAGGACAACATCGACGTCGCGGGGCTGCCCACCACCGCGGCGTGCCCGGCGTTCGCGTCGACACCGGCACGGGACGCCGGAGCGGTCCGGCGCCTGCGCGCGGCCGGCGCGATCGTCGTCGGCAAGACCAACCTCGACCAGTTCGCGACCGGGCTGAACGGTGGCCGCTCGCCCTACGGCGCGCCCGAGAGCGTCTACGGCGGCGACCTGGTCTCCGGCGGGTCGAGCTCGGGGAGTGCGGTCGCGGTGGCCGCCGGCGTCGTGCCGCTGGCCCTCGGCACCGACACCGCCGGGTCCGGCCGGGTGCCCGCCGCCCTCAACGGCGTCGTCGGGCTCAAGCCCACCCGCGGGCTCGTCGGCGCCCGCGGGGTCGTGCCGGCGTGCCGCTCGCTCGACTGCGTCAGCGTCTTCACCCGCGACCTGGCGGACGCGTCGGTCGCCCTCGACGTCCTCGCCGGCCCGGACCCCGACGACCCGTGGTCGCGCACGGGCGTCCCCGTCCCCGTCCCCGACCCGCCCGTCCTGGCCGTGCCCTCGCGACTCGACGTCGACGAGGTCTTCGCCGGCGACGGCCTGATGGCCGAGGCCGTGACGGCGGTGATGGCCGCGGCCGTCGTCCGCGCGGGCGGCACCGTCGACCTGCCCCTGGCGCCGCTGCGCGAGGCGGGCGACCTGCTCTACGGCGGACCCTGGGTCGCCGAGCGCCTCGCCGCCCTCGGCGACTTCCTCGCCGCCCATGCCGACGAGGTCCTGCCGGTCACGCGCGGGGTGATCGAGGGCGGTGCCCGCTTCAGCGCCGTCGACGCGTTCCGCGCCCGCTACCGGCTCCAGGAGCTGCGGGTGTGGGCCGACCGGCTCTTCGCGGACGCCGACGTGGCGCTGCTGCCGACCGTGCCCACGACCTTCACCCGCGCCGAGCTGGTCGCGGAGCCCGTCGCCCGCAACCTGGTGCTCGGGCGCTGGACGCAGTCCACGAACCTGCTCGACCTCGCCGCCGTCGCCGTGCCGGCCGGCACGACCGCCGACGGACGCCCGGTCGGGGTGACGCTCGTCGGCCCCGCCTTCTCCGAGGACCGGCTGCTCGCCGCGGCCGCCCGTCTCGTCCCCTCCCCCACGACCCCGTAGGAGGTCGCAGTGACGTCCGAAGCGCTCGTCGCGCCCGTCCCGGCGGCCCCGCCCCCCGAGCCGGTGGCCCGCATCGGCCCCGTCACGGCCGCGCGGCCCTACGCCTGGCCCTACGACGGGTCGGTCCCGGCCGCGCGCACGGCCCTGGTCTGCATCGACTGGCAGGTCGACTTCTGCGGGCCCGGCGGCTACGTCGACCGCATGGGCTACGACATCGGCCTGACCCGCGCGGGCCTCGGGCCGACAGCACGCCTGCTCGCCCACGCGCGGGCCACGGGGATGCTCGTCGTCCACACCCGCGAGGGCCACGCACCCGACCTGTCGGACCTGCCCGCGAACAAGCGCTGGCGCTCGCGGCAGATCGGCGCCGAGATCGGCAGCGCGGGCCCCACCGGCCGGATCCTGGTCCGCGGCGAGCCGGGCTGGGAGATCGTGCCCGAGGTCGCCCCGGTGGCGGGCGAGGTGCTGATCGACAAGCCGGGAAAGGGCGCGTTCTACGCCACCCAGCTCGACCTGGTGCTGCGCAGCAACGGCATCACGCACCTGCTGCTCACCGGCATCACCACCGACGTCTGCGTGCACACGACCATGCGCGAGGCCAACGACCGCGGCTACGAGTGCCTGATCCTCGCCGACGCCACCGGCGCGACCGACCCGTCCAACCACGAGGCCGCCCTGCACATGGTGACCATGCAGGGCGGGGTCTTCGGCGCCGTCGGCAGCACCGACGGCGTGGTCGACGCGACCACCTGGAGCTCCCCGTGACCACCGTCGAGGCCGACCCGGGACCCTTCTCCTTCGACCCCGCGACGACGGCGCTGGTGATCATCGACATGCAGCGCGACTTCTGCGAGCCCGGCGGCTTCGGCGAGACGCTCGGCAACGACGTCGCGCAGCTGCGCGGGGTGATCCCGCCGCTGCAGGAGGTGCTGGCCACCGCCCGCGCCGTCGGCATGACGATCATCCACACCCGCGAGGGACACGAGCCCGACCTGTCGGACTGCCCGCCGGCCAAGCGGAACCGCGGCGCGCCCAGCCTGCGCATCGGCGACCCGGGCCCGAAGGGCCGCATCCTCATCCGCGGCGAGTACGGGCACGACATCATCGACGAGCTCGCCCCGCGGCCCGGCGAGCCGGTGGTGGACAAGCCGGGCAAGGGCTCCTTCCACGGCACCCGCTTCGGTGAGGAGCTGGCCGCCCGCGGCATCACCTCGCTGATCGTCACCGGCGTGACGACCGAGGTGTGCGTGCACACCACCGTCCGCGAGGCCAACGACCGCGGCTACGAGTGCCTCGTGCTGTCGGACTGCGTCGGCTCCTACTTCCCCGAGTTCCAGCGCGCCGGCCTCGCCATGATCGCCGCCCAGGGCGGGATTTTCGGATGGGTCGCGCCGTCCCGCGCCCTGCTCGCCGTCCTGCACCCCGCCCTCGAAGGGACCCCGTCATGAGCCAGACCACCGCGGCGGCCCGGGAGCCGGTGAAGCTCTCGTGGTGGGTCGCCGGCGACACCAACGCCTTCTTCGGCCTGGGCTTCAACACGCTCGTCAACGTGCTCGTGCTGTCCGGGCTGTGCGTCGGGGTGGTCAACATCCCGGGCGCGGAGTCTTCGGCGTGATCCTGCCGGCGCTCGGCGTCCAGCTGCTGATCGGCAACGTCTACTACACGTACCTGGCGCGGCGGCTGGCGCGGAAGGAGGGCCGGACCGACGTCTGCGCGATGCCCTACGGCCCGTCCGTCCCGCACATGTTCATCGTCGTCTTCGTCATCATGCTGCCGATCTACCTCCAGACGAACGACCCGCTCGCGGCCTGGGCCGCCGGCCTCGCCTGGAGCTTCATCATCGGCCTGATCGTCCTGCTCGGCGCCTTCGTCGGCCCGTTCATCCGGCGCTGGACCCCGCAGGCAGCGATGCTCGGCACCCTCGCCGGCGTCTCCATCGCCTTCATCTCGATGCGGCCGGCCGCGCAGATGTTCGAGGCGCTGTGGATCGCGCTCCCGGTCATGGTGATCATCCTGATCGGCTTCTTCACCGACCTCAAGCTGCCGGGGAACATCCCCGTCGGGCTGGCGGCCCTGCTGCTCGGCACCGCGATCGCCTGGATCGGCGGGTACATGTCGGTGCCCGACGTGGTCGCCGCCGCCGGCGACGTCGCCGTGTCGCTGCCCACCCTCGACCTCGCCCGGCTCGGCGACGGCCTCGCCGACGTCGCCCCGCTGCTCGCGACCGCGATCCCGCTGGGCATCTACAACTTCACCGAGGGCATGACCAACGTCGAGTCCGCCGCCGTGGCCGGGGACGAGTACAACCTGCGCTCGGTCCTGCTCGCCGACGGCGCCGGCGCGGTCGTCGGCTCCGCCCTGGGCTGCCCCTTCCCGCCCGCGGTGTACATCGGCCACCCCGGCTGGAAGGCCGCGGGCGGGCGCACCACGTACTCCCTGGCCTCCGGCGTGGCGATCGCCCTGATGTGCTTCCTCGGCCTGTTCTCGCTGCTCGGCGCCCTGCTGCCGTTGCCGGCGATCGTGCCGATCCTGCTCTACATCGGACTGCTCATCGGGGCCCAGGCCTTCCGCGAGGTCCCGGCCCGGCACGCCGTGGCCGTGGTGTTCGCGATCATCCCCAACATCGCCTCCTGGGCGGCGGGGCTGATGGACAACGCCCTCGACGCCGCGAACACCTCCGCCGAGCAGGTGGGCGAGGAGGCCCTCACCGGCGCCGGGCTCGTCTACCACGGCACGGCGCTGCTCGGCGGCGGTGCGATCCTCGCCGGTCTCGTCCTCGGCTCGATCACCGCGTTCATCATCGACAAGGAGTTCTTCGCCGCTGCGGCCTACAGCGCCGCCGGCGCCGTGCTCGGGTTCGTCGGGCTCATCCACGCCGAGTCCGTCGGCTGGAACGTCGGCGGGCAGATCGCCCTCGGCTACGCCTTCGCCGCCGTCGTCCTCGTCGCCTTCGGCCTCGTCGAGCGGCGCCGGGACGCGACCCCGGGCGACGCAGCGCCCTCGACGGCCGACGATGGCAGGGCCGACGGGGGCGCGGGCGGCGAGGGCAAGGCCGACGAGGGCAAGGCCGACGAGGGCAAGGCCGACGAGGGCAAGGCCGCCGAGGACGTGCCGGCGCCGCGGTCGGCCGAGGCGGCGGCGAGCACCCCGGCGAGCACCCCGGCGAGACCTGGGGCCTCCCCCGGCGGACCGGTGCGGGCGTGACGGGGACGGCGAGCCCGGTGGCGTCGGCGGCCCCGGCCGCCGAGGGCACCGGGGGGCCCGTCCTCGACCGCCCGGACGTCGTCGCCGCGGTGACGGCGGCGTTCGAGCGCTACGAGCGAGCGTTGCGGGACGCCGACGTCGGCGTGCTCACCGAGCTCTTCTGGTCCGACCCGCGCTGCGTGCGCTACGGGGTCGCCGACCGGCAGTACGGCGCCGACGAGATCGCCGCCTGGCGCCGCGACCACCCCGGTGTGCCTCCCGGTCGACGGCTCGCCGGCACGGTCGTGGTCGCCGTCGACGACCGGACGGCGGTGGTGAGCACGCTGTTCGGCTACCCGGACCACGTTGCCGAGGGACGCCAGACCCAGACGTGGGTGCGGCTCGCGGAGGGCTGGCGGATCGTCGCGGCCCACGTCTCCGAGGTCCCGCCCGCCTGACGACCGTCAGCGGGGCGAGCCCGCCTCGGCGTCGGTCGGGTCGGGGA
>NZ_JAQZAN010000009.1 GCF_028737255.1 Actinomycetospora straminea
GCACAACGAGATCTTGTCAGAGTCACGCCCGATGATTCATCAGACACGCCCTAGCGGGCCGAGGTCGGCGCCCCTACCGGCCCTCCTTGCAGTAGCCGTCGCCGTCGCCGTCCCGCTCGCCGGGCAGGCACGGGTGACCGGTGTTGCCGGTGCGTCGCCGCGGGGTGTGGACGGCCGTGTCGTCGTCGTCCGCGGTGTCGGGCACGTACACCGGGTCGGGGTCGGGGGCCGGCGTGTACTCCGGCTCGTCGCAGTCCCGACCGCCGGCGTCGAGCGCCCGGAGGTCCGCCAGGCGCTGCGGCGACGCGTCGTTGTCACCCGCGTAGACGGCCGTGTGCGAGCTGACGACCATCGACTCGCCCAGGTCGCTGCCGTCGCCGATCCGGACGTAGCGCAGGAGCCGGCCGTAGGAGTCACGGTCGACCCCCGGCTCGGCCATCAGCGTGATCGTCGTCCCCGTCAGGTACGCCTCGGCGGCGGACTTCGCGTCGTCCCCCCGATCGCTCGACATCTCGCAGGAGTCGATGCCGAGCACCCGCACCTCGTGGCCGTCGTCGAGGACGAACGAGTCGCCGTCGATGACCCGTGCGACCCGCGAAGCACTCATCGCCGCCTCGGTCGCGCTGCTCGGCGCCGAGGCCCGGGCGGGCAGCGGGGCGGCGGTGGACGGCGAGGCCGGCGCGGACGAGTACCGCGACGACGACCCCGTGGGGGTGGCGTCGTCCATCGCGGAGTGGCACCCCCCGATCACGGCGATCAGGACGAGCGCCCCACCGAACAGGCCTTTCGCGGACACAGGTCTCCCCCCGGGCAGAGTCGTCGCGGATTCGGGGACGCCGGGCCCGGGCCTCGCGTCGCCCCGGCCGCTCGCGCGTCCTGCCCACCTGTCGCCCGCCGACCGGTCGGCGTTATCCGCCCGAACGGGCGAACTGAGCGGCGAACCCGCCCTCAGACCGCCAGTAGGTACCGGACGCGCTCGGGACCGGCGGCGAGCAGCAGCGTCGGGAGGCGAGGCCCGGTGTCGGCGCCGACCAGCAGCCGGTAGACGACGACGAAGAAGCGGCGCTGGGCGGCCTTGAGCTCGTCGGTCGGCTTGACGTCCAGCGGCAGCCCGGCCTGCTTCTTCGGCACGCCGTAGACCAGCGTCGTCAGGCCGTCGAGCGACCAGTCGTCGGTGAGGTGGTCGCGCAGCATGGCGACGGCCTCGCGGTCCTGGTCGTCGAGCGCGGCGAGCAGCTCGGTGTCCGGCTCGTCGCGCAGGCGCGTGTGGGCGTCGTCGGGCATGTAGCCCTCGACCCAGTGCGCGGCGCGGTCGAGGCGGGGGCGCGCGCCGTCGAGGGTCGCGCCGAGGCCGGCGAGGATGCGCTCGAGCTGGGTCGCGTCGCCCGCCGTCACGTCGACGACCGACGCCAGCGTCCGGTACGCGACGGGCTGCTCGGTACGCGGGAGCCCGCGCTCGGCGGTGCTCACGGCCCGGACGTGACCCGTGGTCTCGATGCCGCCCGCGGTGCCCGCCGCGACCTTGCGCTCGAGCGCGTCCCACTCGTCGTAGAGGCGGTGGATCTCCTGGTCGAACGCGACCTTGATCGCCTGGTTGGGCCGGCGGCGGGCGAACAGCCAGCGCAGCACCGGCACCTCGAGGATCTCCAGGGCGTCGCCCGGCGTGGGCACCGAGCCCCGCGAGCTCGACATCTTCGCCTGGCCCGTGATCCCCACGAACGCGTACATCGGGCCGATCGGCTGCTCGCCGCCGAAGACCTCGTCGACGATCAGCCCGCCGACCTGGTACGACGAGCCGGGCGAGGAGTGGTCGACGCCCGACGGCTCGAAGTGCACGCCCTCGTAGGCCCAGCGCATGGGCCAGTCGACCTTCCAGACGAGCTTGCCGCGGGTGAACTCGCGCAGCGCCACCGTCTCGGAGAACCCACACGCGCAGGTGTAGGTCATCGCCGTGGTGTCGTCGTCGTAGGCGGTGATCGTCGTGTCGTCGCGCCCGCAGCCGCCGCAGTAGGGCTTGAACGGGTAGTACTCGCGGCCCGATGCCCCGTCCTCGTCGTCGTCCCCTGGCGCCTCCGGGCTGTCCTTCTTCTTCGTCCGGAACCGACCGAGGATGCCGTCGATCTTCTGTCGGTCGCGCATGGCGAGCAGGACCTGGTCGCGGTAGGCGCCCGAGGTGTACTGCTCGGTCTGGCTGATGCCGCGGAACGGGACGCCGAGGTCGGCGAGCGCGGCGATCATCGGGGCCTTGAAGTGCTCGGCCCAGTTCGCGAAGGGACTGCCGATCGGGGCGGGGACCTCCGAGAGCGGCTTGCCGATGTGCTCGTCCCACGACGGGTCGATGCCGGCGGGTACGCGGCGGAAGCGGTCGTAGTCGTCCCACGAGATGAGGTGCTCGCAGTCGTGCCCGCGGCGGCGGATCTCGTCGGCGACGAGGTGCGGGGTCATGACCTCGCGGAGGTTCCCCAGGTGGATCGGCCCCGAAGGGCTCAGCCCGGACGCGCACACGATCTTCTGCCCGGGACTCCGTCGCGCGGCGGCCTCGATCACCTCGTCGGCCATCCGCGACACCCAGTCCGGCTCCGGCCCCGACTCCTGCGCCACCTGCGCGTTCCCCTTCCCTGGATCGGTCCCGTCCAGGGTACGGGGCCCTACCGCGCCTGGACCGGGTTGGTCAGCGTGCCGATGCCCTCGACGGTGACGCTGACCTGCTGGCCCGCGCTCATCGGCCCGACGCCGGCCGGCGTGCCGGTGAGGATCACGTCGCCGGGCAGCAGCGTCATGACCCGCGAGATGTAGGCGATGAGCTCCTCGACGGGGTGGAGCAGCAGGTGGGTGCGCGACTCCTGGCGCACCTCGCCGTCGAGCTCGGTGCGGATCGCGAGGTCGCCGGGGTCGATGGTCGTCTCGATCCACGGCCCCAGCGGGCAGAACGAGTCGTAGCCCTTCGCGCGGGTCCACTGGCCGTCGGCCTGCTGCAGGTCGCGGGCGGTGACGTCGTTGGCGACGGTGTAGCCGAGGACGACGTCGCGGGCGCGGGCCTCGGGGACGTCCCGGCACGGCATGCCGATGACCACGGCGAGCTCGCCCTCGTAGTCGACGCGCTGGGAGTCCGGCGGCAGCTGGATCGCCAGGCCCGGGCCGATGACGGTGGTCGAGGGCTTCATGAAGATCAGGGGCGCGGGCGGGGTCTCGCCGCCCATCTCGCTGACGTGGTCGGCGTAGTTCTTGCCGATGCAGACGACCTTGGTCGGCAGGATCGGCGCGAGCAGCCGGACGTCGGCGAGGGGCCAGGTGCGCCCGGTGAAGGTGGGGTCGCCGAAGGGGTGCTCGGCGATCTCCGCGCACACGTCGCCGCCCTCGGGCTCACCGCCGGCGGTGGTCGGCGACTGCAGGGCCGCGAACGAGACTCCGTCGGCGTGGGCGATCCGGGCGAGGCGCACGGCGCCGGACCCTATCCCCCGCGCGCGCTCACGGCGCGCCCGCGGCCACCGGCTCGTCCTCGTCGACCCAGGTCCAGCGCTCGTGGTCGGGGGCATCGCGGTTGAGCTCCTCGAGGCCCGCGCGCGGGACGGCGAGCCACACGCCCTGGTCGACCCAGAGCCCGGCGAGCCTGGTGCCGTTGCTGAGGGCCGCGCGGGCGACGGCGACGTGCACGACGGTGCTGAGGTACTTGGGGTGGCCGGGGTAGTCGAGGTCCTCGACGGCGTCGCCGAGGCGCAGCTGCAGGTGGTGGCGGCCCTCGTCGGTGACCTCCACGTGTTCGAGGCGCACGGTCAGCGCGTCGCCGACGAGGCGGGCGAGGTCGTCGACCTGCGCGGGCAGGTCGTCGGCGAACTGCTCCACGTGGCCGGCTCCGGGGGCTCCGGGGGCTCCGACGCGGGCGGCGGCACACGGGGTGTGTCAGCCTGGCGTCCACGCTGGCGTCCAACGTTGGGAAAGCCCCCACGATCACCGGGAAGCGAGAGGGCTCGTCGCAGGCTGCGCCACGCCATCGTCCCCAGGACGCCCAGGGCGAGGGCCGCCAGCAGGAACGGGAAAGCCCGGTCGAACGCCGTCCGGTCGGGTCCCTCGGCGCTCAGACCGAGCACGACGAAGTACGCCGCAGCCCCGATCCCACACGCGGCCTCGACCGCGGCGACCACGAGTGCCCACCACCGAACGCTCATGATCGAGGTGGATTTCCTGACCCTATCGGCGTGCTGAATCTGATCGCCAGCTCAGGACGCCAGGCTGGCACGGGGCCGGGCCTACGCCGGGGTCCGGGTGCCCGCGGCCGAGGACACGAGGGCGGCGAGGCGGTCGCCGACCGCGTGGGTGCCGCCGGGGTTGGCGTGGTCGCGGGTGGCGAGGTCGAAGGCCACGGCCGCCTCGACCCGGCGCGCCAGCTCCGGCTCGCCGAGGTGGTCGAGCAGCAGCGCCACCGAGAGGATCGCCGCGGTGGGGTCGGCGATGCCCTTGCCCGCGATGTCGGGCGCCGAGCCGTGCACCGGCTCGAACATGCTCGGGTTGGCCCGCGACACGTCGAGGTTGCCCGACGCCGCGAGCCCGATGCCGCCGGTCACGGCCGCCGCGAGGTCGGTGAGGATGTCGCCGAACAGGTTGTCGGTGACGATCACGTCGTAGCGCGACGGGTCGGTGACCAGGTGGATCGTGGTCGAGTCGACGTGCTGGTAGTCGACCGAGACGTCGGGGTGCTCGAGCGAGACCTCCTCGACGACGCGCGACCACAGCGAGCCGGCGTGGGTCAGCACGTTGGTCTTGTGCACCAGCGTCAGCTTGCGGCGCGGGCGGGCGGCGGCGCGGGCGAAGGCGTCGCGCACGACCCGCTCGACGCCGAACGCCGTGTTGACGCTGACCTCGGTCGCGATCTCCTGCGGCGTGTCCTTGCGCAGCAGGCCGCCGGTGCCCGCGTACGGGCCCTCGGTGCCCTCGCGGACGACGACCAGGTCGATCTCGGTGTTGCCCGACAGCGGCCCGCGCACGCCCGGGTAGAGCCGGGCGGGGCGCAGGTTGACGTGGTGGTCGAGCTCGAAGCGCAGGCGCAGCAGCAGCCCGCGCTCGAGGATCCCGCTGGGCACCGACGGGTCGCCGACCGCGCCGAGCAGGATCGCGTCGTGCTCGCGCAGCTCCGACAGGACGGACTCCGGCAGCAGCTCCCCGGTGGAGTGCCACCGCGCGGCACCGAGGTCGTACTGGGTCGTCTCGACCGACGGGGCGACCTCGTCGAGCACCTTGAGCGCTTCGCCGATGACCTCGGGTCCGATGCCGTCGCCGGGCACCACCGCGAGTCGCATCCGCACCAACCTCCACGAGCGCGTGGCCCCGCGACGGGGTGACCGGGGCCGACCCGCGGAGACTACTAGGCGTGTCGGTCGATCACGGAACCGGATCGCCGAATCGTAGGAATACGCCCTCGGTCGGGGTTGCTGCGCCCGGCGGAGTTTGGGCGGCGGACCGCTCCCCCGCCGGGAGCAACGTGATCACCCGAGTGATCAGCCGAACCACCGCTCGCTCCGAGCGGATCAGCCGAAACTGATCAGCCGCGTCGTCCGCGCCTCGAGGGTGGTGCCGATCGGCTCCAGGACCTCGGGGGCCACGAACCGGTCGACGCGCAGCAGCATGATCGACGACGACCGGTCGCGCAGCTGGGAGAGCTGTGCGGCCTCGATGTTGATGTCCGACTCGCCGAGCTTGGTCCCGACGGTGCCCATGGCGCCCGGGCGGTCGGAGTACTCGAAGAGCAGGACGTGGCCCTCGGCGCGCAGGTCGAAGCTGCGGCCGTTGATCTCGACGAGCTTCTCGACGAGGTCCTCGCCGGTGAGCGTGCCGGACACGGTGACGGCCTCGCCGTCGTCGCGCACGGCCCGCAGGGTGACCATGCTGCGGTGGTTGGGGCTCTCGGTGGCCGTCTCGATGGTGACGCCGACGCCGCGCTCCTCGGCCAGCGCGGGGGCGTTGACGAACGTGACGGGCTCGTCGACGACCTCGCCGAACACCCCGCGCAGTGCCGCGAGCGAGAGCACCGAGACGTCCTCGTGGGCGAGCTCGCCGCGCACCAGCACCTGCAGCTCGCCCGGCGCACCGACGAGGTCGGAGAGCAGGGTGCCGAGCTTCTGGGTGATGCCGAGCCACGGCCGGACCTCCTCGCCGACCGCGCCGCCCGAGACGTTCACCGCGTCGGGCACGAAGTCGCCGCGCAGCCCGGCGAGCACGGAGTGGGCGACGTCGGTGCCCGCCCGGTCCTGGGCCTCGGCGGTGGAGGCACCGAGGTGCGGGGTCACGGTGACCTGCGGCAGCTCGAACAGCGGCGACGACGTCGTCGGCTCGGTGACGTAGACGTCGATCCCGGCGCCGGCGACGTGGCCGGACCGCACGGCCTCGGCCAGCGCGTCCTCGTCGACCAGCCCGCCGCGCGCGGCGTTGACGATGATGACCCCGCGCTTGGTCTTCGCCAGCGCCTCCTTGCCGATGAGGCCCTGCGTCTCGGGCGTCTTGGGCAGGTGGATCGTCATCATGTCGGCGCGGGCGAGCAGCTCGTCCAGCTCGACGAGCTCGATGCCGAGCTGGGTGGCGCGGCTCTGCGGCAGGTACGGGTCGTAGGCGATGACGTGCGTGCCGAACGACGCGATGCGCGACGCGAACAGCTGCCCGATCTTGCCCAGGCCGATGACGCCGACGGTCTTGCCCTGGATCTCGACGCCGGAGAGCTTGCTGCGCTCCCACTTGCCGTTCCGCAGGCTCGCGTCCGCCTGCGGGATGTGGCGCGCGGTGGCCAACAGCAGCGCGATCGCGTGCTCGGCGGCGGAGACGATGTTCGACGTCGGCGCGTTGACGACCATGACGCCGTGGGACGTCGCCGCGGGCACCTCGACGTTGTCGAGCCCGACCCCGGCGCGCCCCACGATCTTCAGCTGCTTCGCGGCCGCGAAGACCTCCGCGTCGACCTGCGTCGCCGACCGCACCAGCAGGGCGTCCGCGTCGACCACGGCCTCGAGCAGGGCCGCCCGGTCGGTGCCGTCGACGGAGCGGATCTCGACCTCGTCGCCGAACACCTCCAGCGTCGACGGCGCGAGCTTCTCGGCCATCAGGACGACGGGCTTGCTGGCGGCGGTGGTCACGATGCGTTCGCTCCCGGAGGTCGGCGGCTGGGACGGGCACGCCGACGACCGTGGCACCTGCTCCGCGGGCGCACGCCGACGTGCTCGCGGGTCACTGTCCCGCACTCACCGGGACCATACCGACCGCTCGTGAACCGGTTCACAGGCCGAGCCCGCTGGGCCGCGACCCGGAGCGAACGGGACCGTCGCGCGCGTAGAAGCAGCGAGATACCCGTTCGCTCCGGACTCGGCGAGCCTCAGCTGGTCGGGCGCGCCATCCAGGGCATGAGGCCGCGGAGCTTGGCGCCGACCTGCTCGATCTGGTGGGCCTTGCCCTCCTCCTCGAGCTTGGTGAAGTTCGGGCGGCCGTTGTCGTCCTCGGCCACCCACTCGCGGGCGAAGGTGCCGTCCTGGATCTCGCCCAGGATCTTGCGCATCTCCTCCTTGACCGCGTTGTTCACGATGCGCGGCCCGCGGGTCAGGTCGCCGTACTCGGCGGTGTCGCTGATCGAGTACCGCTGGCCCCAGATGCCGTTCTCGTACATGAGGTCCACGATCAGCTTGAGCTCGTGGAGGCACTCGAAGTAGGCGATCTCGGGCTGGTAGCCGGCCTCGACGAGCGTCTCGAACCCGGCCTGCACCAGCGCCGACGTGCCGCCGCAGAGCACGGCCTGCTCGCCGAAGAGGTCGGTCTCGGTCTCCTCGGTGAACGTCGTCTTGATGACGCCGGCGCGCGCGCCGCCGATGGCCGCGGCGTAGGAGAGCGCGAGCGCCTGGGCGCCGCCCGTCGCGTCCTGCTCGACCGCGATGAGGCACGGCACGCCCTTGCCGTCGACGAACTGGCGGCGCACCAGGTGCCCCGGGCCCTTCGGCGCGACCATGGCCACGTCGATGTCCTTCGGCGGCTGGATGAGGTCGTAGCGGATGTTGAAGCCGTGCCCGAAGAAGATCGCGTTGCCCGACTCGAGGTTCGGCGCGATGTCGTCGGCGTAGATGAACCGCTGCTTGGTGTCCGGCGCCAGGATCATGATCAGGTCGGCCTCGGCGGCCGCCTCGGCCGGCGTGACGACCCGCAGGCCCTCCTCCTGGACCGCGGCGCGGCTCTTCGACGACTCCGGGAGGCCCACCCGCACGTCGACGCCCGAGTCGCGCAGCGACAGCGCGTGGGCGTGGCCCTGGCTGCCGTAGCCGATGACGGCGACCTTGCGCCCCTGGATGATCGAGAGGTCGGCGTCGTCGTCGTAGAAGACCTCGGCGTTGCCGGTGGTCGGGGCACTCATGATGCGGGACTACTTCCTTCCGGGTACGGCTGGACGACCTGAACTTAACGGTGGTGGGCGGCGATGGAACGCGGGCCACGGGAGAGCGCCACCATCCCCGACTGGACGATCTCGCGGATGCCGTAGGGCTCGAGCATCCGGCGCAGCGCCTCGAGCTTGTCCTCGGTGCCGGTGGCCTCGACGGTGACCGCTTCCGGCGAGACGTCGACGACCTTCGCGCGGAACATCTGCGTGACCTCGAGGACCTGCGAGCGCACGTGGGCGTCCGCGCGGACCTTCATCATCACGAGCTCGCGCTGCACCGACGAGGACGGCTCCAGCTCGACGATCTTGATGACGTGCACGAGCTTGTTGAGCTGCTTCGTGACCTGCTCGAGGGGGAAGTCGTCGACGGTGACGCAGATCGTCATGCGCGAGATCCCCTCCTCCTCGGTGGGGCCCACGGCGAGCGACTGGATGTTGTAGCCGCGCCGGGAGAACAGCCCCGAGATGCGCGCGAGCACACCGGGCTTGTCCTCGACGAGGACCGAGAGGGTGTGGGTGGTGGTCATCGCACCGGCTCCTCGCCGTCGACGGGACGGTCGGCCCGCGAGACCTCCTCGGCCTGCACGGCCTCCGGGTCGTCGAACAGCGGGCGGATGTCGCGGGCGGCCATGATCTGGTCGTTGCCGGTGCCCGCGGCGACCATCGGCCAGACCTGCGCGTCGGCGCCGACGGCGAAGTCGATGACGACGGGCCGGTCGGTGATCGCCATCGCCTGGTTGATCACGCGGTCGACGTCGTCCTTCGACTCGCAGCGCAGCCCCTCGCACCCGAGCGCCTGCGCGAGCAGGACGAAGTCGGGCACGCGGTGCTTGTGCGTCCCGAGCTCGGTGTTGGAGTAGCGCTCGTCGTAGAACAGCGTCTGCCACTGGCGGACCATGCCGAGGTTGCCGTTGTTGATGACCGCGACCTTGATCGGGATGCCCTCGATCGCGCAGGTGGCGAGCTCCTGGTTGGTCATCTGGAAGCAGCCGTCGCCGTCGATGCACCACACCGTGGTGTCGGGGCAGCCGACCTTCGCGCCCATGGCCGCCGGCACGCCGTAGCCCATGGTCCCGGCGCCGCCGGAGTTGAGCCACGTGCGCGGCTTCTCGTAGGCGATGAACTGCGCGGCCCACATCTGGTGCTGGCCCACGCCCGCCGCGTAGACGGCGTCCGGGCCGGCGATGGCGCCGATCCGCTCGATGACGTACTCGGGCGAGAGCGTCCCGTCGGCCGGGTCGTCGTAGCCGAGCGGGAAGGTCTGCCGCCAGATCTCGAGCTGCTCCCACCACCCGCGCAGCTGCTCGTGGCGGGTGTCGCGGTCGACCGCGGAGCTGCGCAGCGCGGCGGTGAGCTCGGTGACGACCTCGCGGGCGTCGCCGACGATCGGGACGTCCGCGGGGCGGTTCTTGCCGATCTCGGCCGGGTCGATGTCCGCGTGGATGATCTTCGCACCCTGGGCGAACGTCGACAGGTCACCGGTGACCCGGTCGTCGAAGCGCGCCCCGAGGGCGATGAGCAGGTCGGCCTTCTGCATCGCCGCCACGGCGGCGACGGTGCCGTGCATGCCCGGCATCCCCAGGTTCTGGCGGTGGCCGTCGGGGAAGGCGCCGCGGGCCATGAGGGTGGTGACCACGGGCGCGCCGGTCTCGTCGGCGAGGTCGAGGAGCTCGGTGGAGGCCTCGGCCTTGATCACACCGCCGCCGACGTAGAGGACGGGACGACGCGCCTCGCCGATCAGGCGGGCGGCCTCCCGGATCTGCTTGCTGTGCGGCCGGGTGGTCGGCCGGTAGCCGGGCAGCCGGGTCTCGACCGGCCAGCTGAAGGTGGTCTGCGCCTGCAGGACGTCCTTGGGCAGGTCGACCAGGACCGGGCCGGGACGCCCGGTGGCGGCGATGTGGAACGCCTCGGCGATCGCCCGCGGGATGTCCGCGGGGTCGGTGACCAGCATGTTGTGCTTGGTGATCGGCATCGTGATGCCGCAGATGTCGGCTTCCTGGAACGCGTCGGTCCCGATGAGCTTGCGGCCCACCTGTCCGGTGATCGCGACGAGCGGCACCGAGTCGAGCATCGCGTCCGCGAGCGGGGTGACGAGGTTGGTCGCGCCCGGCCCGGAGGTCGCGATGCAGACGCCGACGCGGCCCGTCGCCTGGGCGTAGCCGGTGGCGGCGTGGCCCGCGCCCTGCTCGTGACGCACGAGGATGTGGCGCACGAGCTGCGAGTCGAACAGCGGGTCGTAGGCCGGGAGGATCGCCCCGCCCGGGATGCCGAAGACGACGTCGCAGCCGACGGCCTCGAGCGCGCGGACCAGCGACTGCGCGCCGGTCGCGGGCTCGGGGTCGACGCGGGTGGGACGCGGGGCGTCCGGCGCGACGGGGGTCTGGAGGACGGTGTCCTGCTGCTCGGTGGGGACGCCGGTACGCGGTGCGGGTCGCCGCGCGGCGCCGTTCGCCGCCGGCCCCGGGGTGCCGGGGGCCGTGGTGGGTCTGGCGTGGGTCATCGGGTGTCTGCCTCGGGAGGGTCGCCGGGTGCGTCACAGGAGCCGGACATGAAAAAGCCCCCACCGCCTCGGGGCGGAGAGGGCAGGCGCGTCAGCAGTTCTCGCGGCGGGCTCGAACGGCCCGTCAGGCGCTGACGCGCCCCGGGAGTACGAGAATTCGCCGCTGGATCACGTCGGCGAGGGTAGGTGGCCGGTCGACGGGTCGTCAAACCGGGTCCCCCTGCTGCGCCGGTGGCACCATCGGTGTGTGACGAGCGAGCAGACCAGCGAGGAGACGAGCGGCGCGACGCCCCGGACCGGACCGACCGCACCGAGCGGGCCCGCGACCTTCCGTCCGGTGCCGTTGCCGGCCTTGGTGGCCGTCGGGTTCGTCGCCCTCGGGCTCTCCCCCATCGCGTTCCAGGGCGGCGCCTGGTTCCTGGTGTTCCTGGTCCCGCTCGTGCTCGCGTTCTGGCTGCTGCGTACCCGGACCGTCGTCGACGACGAGGCGCTGCGGGTGCTGCTGGCGTGGGGCACGCGCCGCGTCGGGTGGGACGAGGTGGCGACGCTGCGGGTCGTCGACCGGGGCTGGGTGCGCGCCGTGCGCCGTGACGAGGACGAGGTCGCGCTGGTGGGCGTCCGCACGCGCGACCTGGGCCGGATCGCGGCGGCGAGCGGCGGGCGCATCGACATGCCGACCCCGGAGGAGGTCGCGGACGCGCGCGACCGCGAGCGCGAGCTCGAGGCCACACGCCTGCGCATCGCCCGGCTCCGCGAGCGGCAGGCGGAGGAGGGTGCTGGGCAGGGTGCGGGACAGAGTGCTGACCCGGACCCCGCCGAGGCGCCCGAGGAGCGGGCGTAGCCTCGCCGTCACCCCACCACTGATCCACCCCTGAGAGGTCAGCCGTGCCGCCGCTGCGCTCGCGCGTCACCACCCAGGGCCGCAACGCCGCCGGGGCCCGGGCCCTCTGGCGCGCCACCGGCCTCACCGACTCCGACTTCGGCAAGCCGCTCGTCGCGATCGCCAACTCCTACACCCAGTTCGTGCCCGGGCACGTGCACCTCAAGGAGCTGGGCGAGCTGGTGGCGGGCGCGGTGCGCGAGGCCGGCGGGGTCGCGCGCGAGTTCCACACGATCGCGGTGGACGACGGCATCGCGATGGGGCACGGCGGGATGCTGCACTCGCTGCCCAGCCGCGAGGTGATCGCCGACGCGGTCGAGCACATGGTGCAGGGCCACGCCGTCGACGCCCTGGTGTGCATCTCGAACTGCGACAAGATCACCCCGGGCATGCTCAACGCCGCCATGCGGCTGGACATCCCCACGGTGTTCGTGTCGGGCGGGCCGATGGAGGCCGGCAAGGCCGTGGTCGTCGACGGCGTCGCGCAGGCGCCGACCGACCTCATCACCGCGATCTCCGCGTCGGCGTCGTCGCAGGTCAGCGACGAGGGGCTGACCGAGGTCGAGCGCTCGGCGTGCCCGACGTGCGGGTCGTGCTCGGGCATGTTCACCGCGAACTCGATGAACTGCCTCACCGAGGCCCTCGGCCTCTCGCTGCCGGGCAACGGCTCGACGCTGGCGACGCACGCCGCCCGCCGCGAGTTGTTCCTGCAGGCCGGGCGCACGGTCGTCGACCTCGCCCGCCGGTACTACGAGCAGGACGACGAGTCGGTGCTGCCGCGGAACGTCGCCTCGAAGCACGCGTTCGAGAACGCGATGGCCCTCGACGTCGCCATGGGCGGCTCGACCAACACGGTCCTGCACATCCTCGCCGCCGCCCACGAGGCCGAGCTGGACTTCTCGCTCGCCGACATCGACGCGGTCAGCCGTCGGGTCCCGTGCGTGTCGAAGGTCGCGCCGAATTCGAACCACCACATGGAGGACGTGCACCGCGCCGGCGGCATCCCCGCGATCCTCGGCGAGCTCGACCGCGCCGGGCTGCTGCACCGCGACGTCCACGCGGTGCACGCGCCGTCGCTCGAGGAGTGGCTCGGGCACTGGGACATCCGCGGCGGCCGGCCGTCGCCGCAGGCGCTCGAGCTGTTCCACGCCGCGCCCGGCGGGGTGCGCACGGTCGAGCCCTTCTCGACGACCAACCGCTGGTCCTCGCTCGACACCGACGCCGCCACGGGCGTGATCCGCGACGCCGAGCACGCGTTCTCGGCCGACGGCGGGCTGGCGGTGCTGCGCGGCAACCTCTCCCCCGACGGCGCGGTGATCAAGAGCGCCGGGCTGCCCGAGGACGGGCGCTTCTTCCGGGGCCCCGCGCGGGTGGTCGAGAGCCAGGAGGAGGCCGTCTCGGTCATCCTCGGCAAGCAGGTGCAGCCCGGCGACGTGCTCGTCGTGCGCTACGAGGGCCCGGCGGGCGGCCCCGGGATGCAGGAGATGCTGCACCCGACCGCGTTCCTCAAGGGCGCGGGCCTCGGCGCGGTGTGCGCGCTGGTCACCGACGGCCGGTTCTCGGGCGGGTCGTCCGGCATCAGCGTCGGACACGTCTCCCCCGAGGCCGCGGCCGGCGGGACGATCGGGCTGGTGCAGGACGGCGACGAGATCCTCCTCGACGTCGACAGCCGGCGCATCGAGCTGCTGGTCGACGACGACGTGCTCGCCGAGCGCCGCGCCAAGATGGACGCCTCGGAGCGCCCCTGGCAGCCCGCCGTCGAGCGCCACCGCACGCTCACCAGCGCCCTGCGCGCCTACGCCAAGCTCGTGACCTCGGGCGCGACGGGCGCGGTCCGCAGCATCTGACGCGTCCCGCCTCGTCCTCGGCGGGTGCCGGTGCGGCTCAGTACCCGTCGACCACCAGGTTCGGCGGGTCCTCGCCCCGGGCGACGGCCTGGAGCTGGGTGTGCACGACGCGGTAGGCGCGCTCCAGGTGCCCGGGGACGCTGCCGCCGACGTGCGGGGTGATGAGCAGGTTCGGCGCCGACCAGAGTGGGTGGTCGGCGGGCAGGGGCTCGGGGTCGACGACGTCGACGACGGCCCGCAGGCGCTCGGCGCGCAGCTCCGCGAGCAGGGCGTCGGTGTCGACGACGGGCCCGCGCGCGGCGTTGACCAGCAGCGCGCCGTCGGGCATGGCCGCGAGGAAGTCGGCGTCGGCGAGCCCGCGCGTCTCGTCGGTCAGCGGCACGAGCAGCACGACGACGTCGTGGTCGGGCAGGAGGTCGGGCAGCTCGGAGGTGGCGTGCACCCCGTCGCGTGCCCGGCGCCCGACGCGCGTGATCGCGGCGACGTCGAAGGTCTCGAGGCGGCGGGCGGTCTGCTCGGCGAGGTCACCCGCGCCGGCCAGCAGGACGCGCTTGCCGGTGAGGGTGTCGGTGATGTGCTGGTCCCAGCGGCCCTCGTCCTGCGCGCGGACGAACGGCGGGATCTCGCGCAGCACCGCGAGCGTCGCGGCGAGTACCCACTCGGCGGTGACGCCGCCGTGCGCGCCCTGGCAGTCGGAGAGCCGGACGCCGTCGGGCAGGCGCCCCACCCACATCTCCGCGCCGGCCGACAGGAGCTGCACCAGCCGCAATCGCGGGCAGCGCTCCACGAGCTTCAGCGCGTCGGTGGTGGCGAGGAAGCCGGGGATGAGCACGGCGGCCCGGTCGGCGGCGTCGGGCAGCGCCTCGGCCTGCTCGTCGTAGCGCACGAGCTCGAGGCCCTCGATGTCGGCGAGCGCCTCCTCGCCCTCGGCGTGCGGGACGAGGACGGTCACGGGTTCCTGGGCCACGGTGCGCGGAGGGTAGTCCACCCCGGGGCACCCCGTCTCACGGCCGGCACAGCCGCGGACGCCTACTGTGTCCACCCGTGCCCGTGTCCGTCGCCCGCGCGAGGTTCCTCGCGACCCTGACGGTGCTGGCGGTCGTGACGGTGCTGCTGGCCGGGTGCGCCCAGTTCCCCGACGCCGGGCAGGCGCCGTGGCGCGAGCGCCCGGACCTCGGCGCCGAGCGCGCCCCGCAGCCCGAGCTGCCCGAGACCGGCGAGCCCACGCCCGCGCCGAACTCCGGCGGCCCGTCGGTGCCCCCGCCGTGCGTGGACCCGGACCCGCAGGTGGTCGCCACCTGCCTCGCCCCGCTGTCGGCCGTCGTGACCCTGCCCGGCGGGCAGGCCGCGCTGGTGGCCGAGCGCACCACCGGGCGCATCCTGCGCGTCGCGCCCGAGGAGCCGCCGGAGCCGGTCGCGACCGTCCCCGTCGACGCCGCCGGGGACGGCGGGCTCACCGGCCTCGCGCTCTCCCCCACCTACGCCGAGGACCAGCTCCTCTACGCCTACGCCACCACGGGCGGCAGCAACGCGGTCGTGCGCATCGCGCCCGGCGACGTCCCGAAGACCGTGCTGGGCGGCATCCCGCGCGGGGCGTCGGGCAACCGGGGCGCGGTCGGCGTCGAGCCGGACGGCACCCTGCTGGTCGCGACCGGCGACGGCGGCGACCGGGCCGCGGCGGCCTCGCCGACCTCGCTCGCGGGCAAGCTCCTGCGCATCGACCCGTTCGGGCGTCCCGCCCCGGGCACGCCGAACCCCGCCTCGCCGATCGTCGGCAGCGGGCTGCACGCGCCCGGCGACGTCTGCGCCGACCCCGCCACCGGGGTCAGCTGGGTGACCGACCGCGCCGGTCCCCGCGACGTGCTCCTCGCCGTCCGCCCGGGCGAGCCCCCCGGCCCGGGGGCGGCGACCTCGCCGGCCTGGACGTGGCCGGAGCGGCCCGGGGTGGCCGGGTGCGCGGGGTTGCCGGGCACGCTCGTCGTCGGGCTGGAGGGCGCGAGCGCGATGTTCGTGCTGCGCCCGACGCCGCAGGGCTCGTTCGTCGGCACCCCGCAGTCGGTGCTGGCCGGCACCTACGGGCGCATCACGGCCACGGACGTCGCCTCCGACGGCCTCATCTGGTTCACCACGGCCAACAAGGGTGGCGGCGGGCCGGTCACGCCGACCGACGACCGCGTCGTGCGCATCCGGCCGCCGTCGGGCGGGGCGAGCGGGGCGGACTAGCCGGTCCGCCCGGTGATCGAAGTACCGATACGGACACTGAGTGTCTGCGACGGCACTTCGCTGACAACCCCCGGACGCACTGCGGCCCCGCTCCTCCGGGGGGTGGTCCGGAGGAACGGGGCCGCGGGCTCGCCCGATCTGGGGAGCGGACCGGGCGGGGTGCGCTCAGCCGAAGGAGAGCACGCTCGAGCCCTGGGCGAGGGCCTCGTCGAGCTGGGCCGCGCCGGCGCCGGTGGCGTCGTGCACCTGGCCGGTGACCTCGGAGACGGAGCCGGAGATCTCCTGCTCGCCGTCGGTCAGGGAGCTGCCGACCGGGACGCCCGCGTCGTTGAGGTGCGTCTGCAGGTCCGAGGTCCCCGCCGAGGCGATGCGGTCCACGCCGTGCTGGACCTCGGAGGCCTCGCCGCCGAGGAACTCCTCGCCGCCCTTGACGGTGGTCGGGACGTCGGTCTCGGGCAGCTCCGCGACGCTGTCGGCGGTGCCGGACACGACGTCCGTGACCGTGCTCGACGTGTTGTCCCAGCTCGGTGCCTCGTCGGCGAAGGCGAGCGACGCCGTCCCGCCGGTGAGGGCGAGTGCGGCGGCGGCGGTCAGTGCGCCCCGGCCGGCGACCTTGCCGACCGTGCTGGTCGTACGGGCACGGTGTGCACCCATGCGGACCCTCCTGTACATCGTTCGGTCTCGGGGGGATGAACCGGACGGTCGTACAGCAGCGATCCACTGTGACGTCCGGTCGAGAAGCCGCTACACGCTGCTCCCTGAATCGCCCAACGGAGGGAACTCGTCCGGGTTACGGGTAGATCACGAAAAACATGATCGAGATCTCGGGCGGGTCGCCTCAGCGACAGCGCTCGAGCACCAGCTCCTGCACACGAGCCGCGTCGGCCTGCCCGCGGGTGGCCTTCATCACCGCGCCGACGATCGCACCGGCGGCCTTCGTCTTGCCCGCGCGGATCTTCTCGGCGATGTCCGGCTGCGCCGCGAGCGCCTCGTCGACCGCGGCGGTCAGCGCGCTCTCGTCGCTGACGACCGCGAGGCCGCGCCCGGCCACCACGTCGTCGGGCTCGCCCTCGCCGGCCAGCACCCCGTCGACGACCTGGCGCGCCAGCTTGTTGGTCAGCGTGCCCTCGGCGACGAGCGCCACCACGCGCGCGACCTGCGCGGGCGTGATCGCGAGCTCGGGCAGCGTCACCCCGGCGGCGTTGGCCTGCTGGGTGAGGTACGACACCCACCACGAGCGGGCGGACTCCGGCGGCGCGCCGGCGTCGACGGTGTCGGCGACGAGGTCGAGCGCGTCGGCGTTGACGAGGTCGCGCAGCTCCTCGTCGGACAGGCCCCACTCGGTCTGGATGCGGGCGCGGCGCTCCCACGGGCGCTCGGGCAGGCCCGCGCGCAGCGTCTCGACCCAGTCGCGCGACGGCTCGAGCGGCGGGAGGTCGGGCTCCGGGAAGAACCGGTAGTCCGCGAACGTCTCCTTCGGGCGGCCCGGCGACGTCGTGCCGGACTGCTCGTCGAAGTGCCGGGTCTCCTGGCGGATCGACCCGCCCGAGAGCAGCACGCCGGCGTGGCGGCCCATCTCGTAGCGCACGGCACGCTCGACCGACCGCAGCGAGTTGACGTTCTTGGTCTCGGTGCGGGTGCCGAACGTCGAGGTGCCCTTGGGCATGAGCGAGACGTTGGCATCGCAGCGCATCGAGCCCTGGTCCATGCGCACGTCGGAGACGCCGAGCCCGCGCAGCACGTCGCGCAGCGCCGTCACGTAGGCCCGCGCGACCTCGGGCGCCCGCACCCCGGCCCCGATGATCGGCTTGGTGACGATCTCGATCAGCGGCACGCCGGAGCGGTTGTAGTCGAGCAGCGAGTGGTCCGCACCGTGGATGCGCCCGGTGGCCCCGCCGATGTGCAGGGACTTGCCGGTGTCCTCCTCCATGTGCGCGCGCTCGATCTCCACCCGCCAGGTCGAGCCGTCGTCGAGCGGCACGTCGAGGTGGCCGTCGAAGACGATCGGGTCCTCGTACTGGGAGATCTGGAAGTTCTTCGGCATGTCCGGGTAGAAGTAGTTCTTCCGGGCGAACCCGGAGCGCTCCCGGACCTGGCAGTTCAGCGCCAGGCCGATCTTGATCGCGGACTCGACGGCGGTGCCGTTGACCCGCGGCAGCGAGCCGGGCAGGCCGAGGCACACCGGGCAGACGTTCGTGTTGGGCTCGGCGCCGAACCGGTTGGCGCAGCCGCAGAACATCTTGGTGGCGGTGTTGAGTTCCACGTGCACCTCGAGACCCATGACGGGGTCGAAGTGCTCGCAGACCTCCTCCACCGTGTACGGGGCGGACTCGACGGTGGCCGTCATCGGGAGGCCTCCAGGGCGCGCAGTTCGGGGATGCGGGGCGTGGTGGCGCCCTGGGCGGCCTCGTAGGCCGCGGCCACCCGGTAGGCGCGGTCGTCGGCGAGCGCCGGCGCCATGACCTGCAGGCCGACGGGCAGGCCGTCGTCCGCCGAGCGCCCGCAAGGCACCGACAGGGCCGCGTTGCCCGCGAGGTTGGACGGGATGGTGCAGAGGTCGGCGAGGTACATCGCCAGCGGGTCGTCCGCGCGCTCGCCGATGGGGAACGCGGTGGTCGGCGTCGTCGGCGAGATGAGCACGTCGCAGGTCTCGAACGCGGCGGTGAAGTCGCGGACGATGAGCGTGCGGGCCTTCTGCGCCTTGCCGTACAGCGCGTCGTACGAGCCGGCCGACAGCGCGTGCGTGCCGATCATGATGCGGCGCTTCACCTCGGCGCCGAAGCCGGCCTCGCGCGTCAGCGACATGACCTCGTCGCTCGCGTGCTCGCCGTCGTCGCCGACCCGCAGGCCGTAGCGCATGGCGTCGAAGCGGGCGAGGTTGCTGGACGCCTCGCTGGGGGCGATGAGGTAGTACGCCGGCAGCGCGTAGGCGAACGACGGGCACGAGACCTCGACGACCTCGGCGCCCAGCTCCCCGAGCGCCCGCACGGCGTCGGTGAACGCCGCGAGCACGCCGGGCTGGTAGCCCTCGCCGGAGAACTCGGTGACGACGCCGATCCGCACCCCGGCGAGGTCGCCGCGGGCGCCCGCCAGCGCGGCCTCGACCACGGGCGGCAGCGGCGCGCTGACCGAGGTCTGGTCGTTCCTGTCGTGCCCGCCGATGACCTCGTGCAGCAGCGCGGCGTCGAGCACCGAGCGCGCGCACGGGCCGATCTGGTCCAGCGACGACGAGAACGCGACGAGCCCGTAGCGCGAGACCGTGCCGTAGGTCGGCTTGACCCCGACGGTGCCGGTGACCGCGCCGGGCTGGCGGATCGAGCCGCCGGTGTCCGAGCCGAGCGCGAGCGGCGCCTCGCCGGCGGCGACCGCCGACGACGACCCGCCGCCCGAGCCGCCGGGGATGCGCGTGAGGTCCCACGGGTTGCGGCTGGGGCCGAACGCCGAGTTCTCGGTCGAGCTGCCCATGGCGAACTCGTCGAGGTTGGTCTTGCCCAGCGGCACCAGGCCCGCGGCGCGCAGCCGGGTCACGACTGTCGCGTCGTAGGGCGGGCGCCAGCCCTCGAGGATCCGGGACGCGCACGTCGTCGGCATGTCCGTCGTGGTCAGGTTGTCCTTGAGCGCGATCGGCACCCCGGCCAGCGCCGACGCGGCCGTGCCGTCGGCGATCGCGCGGTCGGCGGCCTCGGCGGCGGCGAGCGCGCCCTCGGCGTCGACGTGCAGGAAGGCGTGCACACCGCTCTCCGCGGGGCCGTCCACGGCGTCGATGCGCTCGAGGTGGGCGCGCGTGACCTCGACCGAGGACACCTCGCGGCCGTGGATGCGGCGCGCGAGCTCGGCGGCATCGAGATCGATCAGCTCGTTCACAGCTCCTCCCCCAGGATGCGCGGCACGCGGAAGCGGCCCTCCTCGGCGGCGGGCGCGCCGGCGAGCGCGACGTCCCGCGGCAGCGACGGCTCGGTCTCGTCCGGGCGCAGCACGTTCGTCTGCGGCACCACCTGCGCGGTCGGCGGGACGTCGTCGGGGATCTCGCCGACCTTCGACACCGTGTCGACGATGGCGTCGATCTGCCCCGAGAACACGTCGAGCTCGGCGTCGGAGACGGCGAGCCGGGCCAGCCGGGCGAGGTGGGCGACGTCGTCGCGCGTGATGTCGGACATGTTCCTCCGGGGTCGTGCGCACGTCGTTCGGGGTCGGGCTCCGGTCCGCGTCGACTCCCGGGAGCGCGAACACCCAGTCTAGGACCGGCCACGACGGGGTCACCGGCGGTCAGCCCTGATCACTGCTCGCACCGGTGGGGGTACGCCTGGGAGGATGCGCCGGTCCCGGATCGAGGAGGGTCGTGACCTACCTGCTGCGCGTGGTGCTGCCCGACCGTCCGGGCATGCTCGGGGCACTCGCCTCCGCACTCGGCGCCGAGGGTGCGGACATCCTCTCCGTCGACGTCGTCGAGCGCGGGGCCGGTTCGGCGGTGGACGACCTCGTCGTCGACATGCCGAGCTCCCGCCCGCCGGACGTGCTCATCACGGCCGCGGAGGCGGTCAGCGGCGTCGTCGTGGAGTCGGTGCGGCCGTTCGCGGGCGCGCTCGACACCACCCGGGAGCTGGAGCTCGTCGAGGCGATCGCGGCGCGGCCCGAGGAGGGCGTGTCCCTGCTCGCCGAGGGCGTGCCACGGCTGTTCCGCTCGGCCTGGGCGCTGGTCACCGAGAGCACCGGCGACGGCGCGCGCGTGCGCCGGGTCGCGGCGAGCGACGCCGCCCCCGAGACCGAGGCCGTCGAGCTGTCCTGGCTGCCGCTGGACAAGGCGACCGTGCTCGACCCCTTGGGCGGCCACACGGTGCCCGGGGCCTGGACCGACCTCGACACCGAGCTCGCCGCCGCCCCGCTCGGACGCCCGGAGCGCGCCGTCGTCGTCGGCCGCCCCGGGGGTCCCGCCTTCCGGCCGTCCGAGCTCGCCCGCCTCTCCCACCTGGCCGGGATCGTCGCGACGATCACCGGCTAGGGCCGATGTCTGACGGGTCGTGGTCGTGGGCCTGGTCAGGGCGCGAGGTCGAGGCAGACCCACGCACCCCGACGGCGTGACCGAGGGCTCCGAGGACATAGGCACATGATCGCGTCGAGTCGGACCGTCGGACTCGACGCGATCTTGCACCTATGTCTCGGCGGTTGCCCGGTCGACGCCCCGGCAAGTGACCTGACAAACGCCTCGATCCGTCAGACACGCCCTCGCGCCGGTCAGGGCGTCGGGAGGATGTTCGTGTTCCGGTGGAAGACGTTCTCCGGGTCGTACTGCGCCTTGATCTGCTGCAGGCGGGCGTACTTGTCGCCGTAGGACGCCGGCACACGGTGCACGTCGTCGGCCATCAGCTCGTTGACGTACGCGCCCCGTCCCAGTGCGTGCGGCGCGATCGCGTCGTAGAAGCCGCGCACCCAGACACGCTCGTCGGCGAGCACCGTCGAGTCGGACGCCAGCCCGACGACGAACACGCACAGCCGCGGTGTCCGCCCGCCGCCGAAGGCCGTGGCGTCGTCCGCCACCGCGCAGTAGGCCCCGCTCAGGACGTAGAAGTGCACCGACGACCGCCCCGAGGCCGTGCCGGCGGTCCGCGTGACGATCACGTCGATGGCCTCGTCGGTGAACTCCTCGAGGTAGAGGGCTTTCACGTAGCCGTGCGAGCCCCAGGCGAACGCCTCGTCGAACATCTGCTGCAGGGCGGTGTAGGGCATCGGGGTGACCAGCTCGAACAACGGCGGGGGCAATGCGTCGCGCACCCGGTCCACGACCGGGCGGTGGCTCGCCTCGCCACCGAACCCGACCACGCAGAGCGCGAAACCGAGCCGGCCGTGATGCTCCAGCGGCACGAACGGTTCGGGCGGCGCATTCAGGGCGACCACCTGGAACGCGACGTCCGGTGGCAGATCGGCGATCACCTCGCGGGCGACCCGCAACGCGTCGGCGGCGTCCTCCATCGCGTAGAAGATCAGTCCGAGCTCGACCTGCGGCCCGACCTCGTGCAGCGCGATCTCGATCGAGGTGGCGATCCCGAAGTTCCCGCCGCCACCGCGGAGCGCCCAGAAGAGATCGGGGTTCTCGTCCGGTGCGGCGCGCACGATGCTCCCGTCGGCGAGCACCACCTGCACCGCGAGGAAATTGTCGAGCGAGAGTCCGTGCAAGCGCGTCAACCAGCCCATGCCGCCGCCGAGCGAGAGCCCGGCGAAGCCGGTGTGGCCGATCTCCCCCGTCGGCACGGCGAGCCCGTGGGCCTGGGTCGCGGCGTCGACCTCCCGCAGCAGCGCGCCGCCGCCGACCACGGCCCGCCGGGCGACCGGGTCGACCACCACGTCGTTCATCCGGCTCAGGTCGATGACGATGCCGGCGTCACCGACGCTCATGCCCGATCCGGAGTGGGCCCCTCCGCTGCGGACCGAGATCTCGAGCGGCGCCTCCCGGGCGAACGCGACCGCGCGGGCGACGTCCTCGGCGCTCTCGCAGTAGGCGATGACCGCCGGCCTCCGGTCGAACTCGCCGTTCCACACCTGCCGGGCCTCGTCGTAGCCCGGGTCGTCCGGGGTGACGACGGTGCCCGCGAGCGCCGCCCGCAGATCGTCGAAGCGGGACATGATCTGGGTCATCGTGGGCTCCTTCCGCCGTGACCGGGATGGACGACGGTACGAGCCTCTCCGTATCCGCGCGCTGCTGCGGAGGTGTCATTCCGGTGCCGTTCTCGGAATCGAGCGACGAATCAGTGACGCGACGTATTCCGACGCATTCGGTGTGCGGCGGAACGGCGAAGGGTGAACGGGCGCGCGCGGAGCGGCGTCAGCGGCGGTGCTCGGCGCGCGAGCCCGGCCACAGGCTCGACGAGCGCAGCCCGCCGCCGCGCACCCCGCCGCCGCGGCGGCGCTCGTAGCGCCCGCCGACGTCGTGGCCCAGCGCGTAGCGCACGAGCTCCTCGTTGCCCGTGGCGAGCCAGGTGCCGTCGGGGCCCTTGAGCGTGTCCTCGAAGCCGATGCGGGTGTCGAGGTTGTTGCGCTTGGCGTACTCGAGCACCGGCCAGGCGCCCGCCTCCTCGCCGTGCAGGAGGATCGGGGCCGGCACGGGGCCGAGGGCCTTGAGGATGCGGACGGCCTCGGCGACGGCGGTGTCCGGGTCGGTGACGGTGACCTCGGCGAGCACCCGGACCGTGCCCCGCGGCAGGCCGGCCTGTTTGAGCTGCACGGCGTCGCCGGTGGTCCACACGCCGAGCTCGACGCCGATGTCCACCGCGTCGAGGGCCGCGCAGACCCGCTGCCAGCCGCGCTCGTGCACGTTCACCGACGCGACGTCCGGGCGGGCGTGCCGCGGCAGGCGGCCCCACTGGCCGATGATCTCGGTGCGCTTGAGGGGGTCGGGCTCGACCCAGCGCGCGGTGGTGACGCCGATCTCGAGCTCGGGGGCCTCGCGGCGGATGGTGTCGACGACCGTGCCGATGACGCGCGGGTCGAGGCTCTCCTGACCGTCGCGGTCACGCGGGTGGACGTGCAGGCTCTCGACACCGAGCAGGGACACCGCGCGGGCGTCGCGGGCGAGGTGGCGCGGGCTCATCGGGACCGCCGGGTAGACGTCGGCGGGGCGGGCACCGTTGGGGCAGCACTGCAGCACCGCGGCGTCCTCCCCTCTCCCTCTCCCGACCCCGTCACGTGCCCGGGGTGTTCAGCTTCGACGCTGCGCACGACGAGGGCAACGGCGAGCCGACGGCGTCCCGGGTCGCGGGCCCGTCGGATCGCGAGAGCCACCCGGACGGTCGTACGGTCGGTCACCCGACGGTGTGAGTGTGCCCGATGCACGTGCGGATGCATGCGGGGACTCCCGATCGGACGCTACGCCTCTCATCCGTGCACGCCCCGGGGTCGCGGGCCTCTCAGGCGTCGGCGGCCCCGCCAGCGGCCCCGTCACCCGACGTGTCGACCGCGGCGCCCGCCGCCGCCTCGGGGCCCTCGGCGAGCAGCACCCGGAACCCGTCCTCGTCGAGGATCGGCACCCCGGCGGCGACCGCCTTGTCGTACTTCGAGCCCGGCTCGTCGCCGACCACGAGGAACGCCGTCTTCTTCGACACCGACCCCGCCGCGCGCCCGCCGCGCGCGAGGATCGCCTCCTTGGCCTCGTCGCGGGAGAACGTCGGCAGCGACCCCGTCACGACGATCGACAGCCCCTCGAGCGTGCGCGGCGTCGACTCGTCGATCTCCTCGGCGAGCTCCACGCCCGCCGCGCGCCACTTCTCCACGACCTCGCGGTGCCAGTCGACCGAGAACCACTCCCGCACGGCGTGCGCGATGGTCGGCCCGACACCGTCGACGGCGGCGAGCTCCTCCTCGCTGGCCGCGTCGATGGCGTCGATCGACCGGAAGTGGCGCGCGAGCGCCTGGGCCGCGGTGGGCCCCACGTGGCGGATCGACAGCCCGACCAGCACCTTCCACAGCGGGCGGTGCTTCGCGGTCTCGAGGTTGGTCAGCAGCTTGCGCCCGTTGGCCGAGACGTTGCCCGCCTTCGTGCGGAACAGGTCGACCCGGACGAGGTCGTCCTCGGTGAGCCGGAAGACGTCGCCCTCGTCCTGCACCACGCCCGCGTCGAGCAGCGCGGTGGCCGCCTCGTAGCCGAGCACCTCGATGTCGAAGGCGCCGCGTCCCGCGACGTGGAACAGGCGCTCGCGCAGCTGCGCGGGACAGGACCGGGCGTTGGGACAGCGCAGGTCCTTGTCGCCCTCGCGCATCTGGCGCAGCTCGGTGCCGCACTCCGGGCAGTGGGTGGGCATGACGAACGCGCGCTCGTCCCCGGTGCGCGCCTCGACCACCGGCCCGAGCACCTCGGGGATGACGTCGCCGGCCTTCCGGATGATCACCCGGTCGCCGATGAGCACGCCCTTGCGCTCGACCTCGCCCGCGTTGTGCAGCGTCGCGAGCGAGACCGTCGAGCCCGCGACCAGCACCGGGTCCATCTCCGCGAACGGCGTGACGCGCCCCGTGCGCCCGACGTTGACGCTGATGTTGCGCAGCGTCGTGGTGGCCTGCTCCGGCGGGTACTTGAACGCGATCGCCCAGCGCGGCGCCCGGGACGTCGACCCGAGCCGCCGCTGCAGGGCGACGTCGTCGACCTTGACGACCACCCCGTCGATCTCGTGCTCGGCGTCGTGGCGGTGCTCGCCCCAGTAGCGGGTGTGCTCGATGACCGCGTCGACGCCGTGGAGCACCCGGGTGTGCGCCGACACCGGCAGCCCCCACGCCGCGAGCGCGTCGTAGGCCTGCGACTGGCGCTCGGGCGTGAAGCCGCGGCGCCGGCCCAGCCCGTGGCAGATGAGCCGCAGCGGTCGCGTCGCCGTCACCCGCGGGTCCTTCTGCCGCAGCGAGCCGGCCGCGGAGTTGCGCGGGTTGGCGAACGGCTGCTTGCCGGCCGCGACGAGCCCGGCGTTGAGCTCCTCGAAGTCGGCGAGCCGGAAGAAGACCTCGCCGCGGACCTCCATGAGCTCGGGCACCGGGAACTCGTCGGTGCCCGTCAGCTCGGTGGGCACGTCGGCCAGCGTGCGCATGTTCAGCGTGATGTCCTCGCCGGTGCGCCCGTCGCCGCGCGTGAGGGCCCGCGTGAGGTGGCCGTCCTCGTAGAGCAGGTTCACCGCCAGCCCGTCGATCTTGAGCTCGCAGAGGTAGAGCAGCTCCTCGGTGGGGAAGTCGAGCTCGCGCTGCACCCGCAGCACCCACTCGCGCAGCTCCTCGCCCGTGAACGCGTTGTCGAGCGAGAGCATGCGCTCGAGGTGGTCGACCGCGACGAAGTCGGTGGAGAACCCGCCCCCGACCCGCTGCGTCGGCGACTCCGGCGTGACCAGCGACGGGTGCGCCTCCTCGAGCTGCTGCAGTTCGCCGAACAGCTCGTCGAACTCCCCGTCGGTGACGATCGGGGCGTCGAGCACGTAGTAGCGGAACTGGTGGTCGGCCACGACCTCCGCGAGCTCGCGGTGGCGCTGGGCGGCGTCGGTGGGCACTCCACTCAGTTCTGGGCTCTGGTCCGTGCTGGTCACAGCGCCGAGATTAGCCGGGCACCCCGACGGTGAACCGTGGCTCGACCGTGTCGGGGCCCGGTGGTGGCGCGGCGCGGAAGGGGATCGAGCACGCCAGCGTCAGCACCGCGAGACACGCGAACAGCAGGACCACCGCGGCGACACCGGCCGGGGTGAGGAGCTGGGGCACGTCACCGACGAGCGCCACGGCGACCACGAAGGCCACGACCGGGACGGCCATCGCCGACCACGCCCACCGCCGCCGGCGCGGGGTCCCGCGCCCGGCCAGCGCCCAGCCGCCGGCCATCGCCGGCAGCACGAGGAACAGCGCGGAGGGGTCGAGCCCGAAGACCAGCGGCGCGAGCGTGAGACGGCGGCGCGGGCGGCCGAGGCGACGCCGGTGCTCGGCGTACCCGAGCAGGCCGCCGACGACGGCGCTCGTGAGCAGGATGAAGCCGAACGTGCCGAGCCAGGAGACCTCCGACTCCGCGCCGGCCACCGTGGCCATGAACCCCCGCAGCGCGGCACCCCAGGCGATCCCGCACACGACGCCGGCGACCACCAGCCGCTTCCCGGGGCGGGGATCGCGCCGCACGGCCGCGACCACCGCGAGGCCCGCCACGGCGAGCAGGGACACGACGAGCACGGCGTGCCACGCCCCGCGGGGGGTGTCGAGGGCGAGGTCGCGGCGGGCGACCGCGGTGACCGCCACGGGCAGGGCGGCGGCCCAGGCGAGCGCGCAGACCGCCCCGGCGGGTGTCGACCATCGGTGCTGCACGACGCCTCCCTCCGGGCGCGATGCGCACGCAGGGTACTCGTAGTCGTCCGATCGTGGCGATGATCGTCGGCGATGGTGCGCCAACCGTGACTAACCGTGGCGGCCGAGGTGGCGCTCCACCGACGCGACGAACCCCCGGGCGATGCCGGCGTAGGAGGTCTCGGTGACGCCGCCGACGTGCGGGGTGACGAGCACGTTGTGGGCGAGCAGCGGGTCATCGGGGTCGATCGGCTCGACCCAGGTGACGTCGAGGCCCGCGCCGGCGAGGTGCCCGGAGCCCAGGGCCGCGAGCAGGGCGTCGTGGTCGACGACGGGACCGCGGGCGACGTTGACGACGTGACCGGCCGGGCGCAGGGCGGCGAGGGCCCCGGCGTCGACGATCCCGCGGGTCTCGGGGGTCAGGGGACAGGCGACGACGAGGTCGTCGCAGCGGGCCAGGGCCGCGGCGAGGTCGTCGGTGCGGTGGTAGTGCCCGTCGTCGAGCAGCTCCGCCGCCCGCGGGGTCTCGGCGCGCGGGCGGCGGCCGATCCCGACGGGCCGGGCGTCGAAGGCGCGCAGCCGGGTGATGACCTCGCCGCCGATGTCGCCGACGCCCAGCACGCCGACCGTGCGCCCGGCCAGCGTGCGCCCGGACGGCTCGCCCACCAGCTCCTTCGCCACGTTCGCCCGCGCCTCCTCGTAGCGGCGCAGCAGCGCGAGCAGGAGCAGCAGGGCCACCTCGGCGACCGCGACGGCGTTGCCGGACTCGGCGCCCGAGACGTTGTCGACCGGCAGCCCGCGCGCGGCGGCGGCGTCGAGGTCGACCCCCGACAGCCCGACACCGAACTGCTGGACCATGCGCGGCGTCGTCGCGTCCATGAGCGCGGCGGAGATCGTGCTGCCCATCGGGCAGAGGACGTCGACGGCCGCCAGCCCGCCGTCGGGGACCTCGACGGGCAGGTCGACGATCTCGACGCCGTCCCAGCCGGCCTCGTCGAACGCCGTCCCGAGGGCCCCGCGCAGGGCGGCGAACCCGCCGCCGACCAGTCCGATCCGCACGCCGGTCAGTATCGGACCCCGGCGATCACTCGGCGATCACCAGCTGTCCGGCGGGTCGGCGAAGGCCCGCGCCAGCTCGACAGTCGTGCTCGTGGCCCGCCGCGCCCAGCCCGGGCTCGCGCCGGCGAGACCGCAGGCCGGGGTGACGACGGCCCGGTCGGCGAGGTGGGCACGGTCGACGCCGAGGCGGTCGGCGAGGTCGAGGGCGGGCCGGGCGAGGTCGCCGAGCTCGGGCTTGGCCGGCGGATCGGTCGACGGCACGATCCCGAGCCACAGCTCCGTGCCGCCCTCCCAGAGCTCGCCCAGGGCGTCGAGGACCTCCGTCGGCGCGTCGGCGCCGCCGAGCGCGCCCAGGTCGACGGCGACGGCGTCGGGGCCGGTGGCGCCGAGCAGGGCGAGCGGCGGGGTCGGGTGGCAGCAGTGGACGACGACCTCCGCGGCGCCCGCCTGCCGGGCCGCGGTGACCGCGCCCTCGAGCAGCGCGCGGGCTTCGGCGCCGGGCACCGCGCCGACCGTGCCGTACCCCGACGGCGTCTTCAGCGAGCCGGCGAGGACGGCGGGCAGCGTCGGCTCGTCGATCTGCACGACGACCGGCGCCTGCGTGCGCCGCGCGAGCTCGCCGACGTGGGTGCGCAGGCCCTCGCCGAGGCTCGCGGCGAACTCGGCGAGCGCGCCGCGGTCGGTGAGCACGCGGTGCCCGGAGCGCAGCTCGACGCCGGCGGCGAGCGTCCACGGACCCGCGACCTGGCACTTCACGGCGGGCGGGGTCGCGCCCGCCTCGCCCAGCGCCTCGTCGAGAGCGTCGACGTCGCGGGCGAGCAGCTCGACGGCGCGCCGGTGGTCGCCGCCGGCGCGCCGCGCGACGCGGTAGCCCGAGGGCCACACCTCGACGGCGAGGTCGACGAGCAGCCCGGCGGTGCGCCCGACCATGTCCGCGCCGACGCCGCGCGCGGGCAGCTCGGGGACGTGGGGCAGGCCGGGGAGCTCGCCGACGATCGTGCGCGCGGCCTCGTGCAGGTCGGTGCCGGGCCACGAGCCGAGCCCCGTGGCCCGGTCGCCGGGCTGCGGCTCGCGGGACCCGCCCGCGGGCACGGCGTCGGTCGGTGCACTGGTCTCGCTCACACCCACCAGGATCCACCCGGCCGGCGGGGGCGCGCCGGGCCGGGGGTGGGGCGCCTCCGGGGTTCCGAGCGAAGGGCTCCTTCGCTCGACGAGACGGGCGAGGGGCGCCCTCCGCCGGAACGCAGGGGCGGGGCGCTCAGCCCTGGTCGTCGCGGTCGACGAGGTGCTCGGTCTCGCTGGCCTCCCCGACGGGCAGGACGTCCTCGGGGTCGGGCTGCTCGCCCTCGGGCGACTCCCCGCGCAGTGGCGCGGCGTCGGGGACGACGGTGGCGCGGTCGGTCTCGTTCGGCTGGGTCATGTCCGGACCTCCTTCGGTGGCGGTGCGGGCGGTTACCCGCGTCACACCGCGCCGCCACCGCCGGATCGATGCGGCCGACCCGGCGTGTCGCCACCGCGAGGATGTGGCGATCCTGGCTCTGAGTGCCAGCGAGGCCGCACCGCTGGCACACCCCGGGCCCCGCCGACGCTGGCAGCATGGCGCGTGTGGTGCAGGGGCCGGAGGTGCTCGACGCGGCGGAGGTGCTCGACGCGGCGCAGTGGCGGGCGCGGGCCGACGCGCACGCGGCGCGGGCCGACGCGCTGACCGCCGGGCACCGGGCGCGGAGGGCGCGCGGCGAGGCGCACCCCGTCGAGGACTTCCTCTACACCTACTACCCCACCCGCCCGTCGCGGCTGCGGCGCTGGCACCCGGGCGCGGGGGTGGTGCTGGCCGACGCCGACGAGCGCGCGACCTGGCGCCACTACACCCGCGACGCGCGGGGCGTGCGGGTCGACGACGCGACGCTGCGGGACGAGCGCGCCGCGACGATCGCCTTCGTCGCCGGCCTCCTGCGGGCCACGTCCGGGCGCCCGGCCCAGCTCGGCTGCTTCGGGCTGCACGAGTGGGCCATGGTCTACCGCGACGGACAGACCCGGCACCCGGTCCCGCTGCGCCTCGGCGCGGCCGGCACCGACGCGGTCGTCGAGGCGCACCGGATCCGGTGCTCGCACTACGACGCCTTCCGCTTCTTCACCGCGGACGCCGCCCCGCGCAACGCCGTCTCCCCGACCCGGGAGCGCCAGGTCGAGCTCGAGCAGCCCGGGTGCCTGCACGCGGGGATGGACCTCTACAAGTGGGCGGACAAGCTCGGCCCGCTCGTGCCCGGCGAGCTGCTGCTCGACGCCTTCACCCTCGCCCGGGACATCCGGGTGCTCGACATGCGCGCCTCGCCCTACGACCTCGCCGACCACGGCTACGCGCCCGTGCCCATCGAGACCCCGGAGGGCAAGGCCGAGTACGCCGCCGCCCAGCGCGGGTTCGCCGACCGCGGCGCGGCGATCCGGGCCCGCCTGCTCGCCGTCTGCTGAGACCTGTCGAGGACGCGCGGCCGGCTCCGTCCCCGGGGGACACGACGCAGCGACCGACGAGGAGAACACCGTGGACCAGCACGAGATCGACGCCGAACTGTCCGTCCCGGGCGCGCACGAGCTGCTGACGACGACGGCCATGGCCCACCTCGCCTACACCGGCGGGGACGGCACGCCACGCGTGATCCCGGTCGGCTTCTTCTGGACCGGGACCCAGGTCGCCGTGTCCACCGCCACCACGTCGCCGAAGGTCGCGGCGCTGGCGGCCCGTCCGGACGTCGCCGTCTCCATCGACCGCGGCGACACCCCGGGCGGGGCGCGGGCCCTGTCGATCCGCGGGCGGGCGGAGGTCACGCTCGTCGACGGCGTCGTCGAGGAGTACCTCGCCGCGTCCCGGATCAGCATGGACCCCGAGTCGGCCGCCGGGTTCGAGCAGGCCGTGCGGGCGATGTACCCGCAGATGGCCCGGATCGCGATCACGCCGGCCTGGGCGCGCTTCCACGACTTCGGCGCGGGACGCATCCCGCGCTTCCTCGCCGAGCTCGCCGAGCGCGCCGGACGCGCCCAGGGCTGACCGCACGGCGTCGTAGGGTCCGGGCCGTGGGACGCCCCGGGCTCGTGCCGTGATCCGCCTGCTCGTCGCCAACCGGGGCGAGGTGGCGCTGCGCGTGCTCGCCACCGCCGCCGACCTCGGCGTCGCGACCGTCGCGATCGCCCCCGCCGACGACCGCGCCACCGGCCACGTCGCCGCCGCGGACGACGCCGTCGAGCTCCCCCGCGCCGGGCCCGCCGCCTACCTCGACGTGGCGGCCGTCGTGGCCGCGGCGACGCAGTCCGGCGCGGACGCCCTGCACCCCGGCTACGGGTTCCTGTCCGAGAACCCGGCGCTGGCGCGGGCCTGCGCCGACGCCGGGATCACCTTCGTCGGCCCCTCCCCCGCGGTGCTCGAGCTCTGCGGCGACAAGGCCCGCGCCCGCGAGCACGCTCGGTCGGTGGGCGTCGAGGTCCTGGACGCGGCGGCACCGGACCGGGCGCGGGCGTTCCTCGAGGGTCTCGGGCCGGGCGGCGCGGTCATGGTCAAGGCCGTCGCCGGGGGCGGCGGGCGCGGCATGCGGGCGGTGCACGACCCCGCGGAGCTCGCCGACGCCCTGGACCGCGCCTCCTCCGAGGCGGCCGCGGCGTTCGGCGACCCCGCGGTGTTCGTCGAGCGCCTCCTGCCCCGGGCCCGCCACGTCGAGGTGCAGGTCGCGGGCGACGGGACCGACGTCGTGGTGCTCGGCGACCGCGACTGCAGCGCCCAGCGCCGGCACCAGAAGCTCGTCGAGATCGCGCCCGCGCCCGGCCTCGACGACGCCGTGCGCGAGCGCCTGCACGACGCCGCGCTCCGGGTCGTCGCGCCGGTGGGGCTGCGGGGGCTCGCGACGGTCGAGTTCCTCGTCGGCGGGGCCACGGGCGACGAGGCCACCGTCGATGGGGCCACCGCGGCGTTCCTCGAGGTCAACCCGCGCCTGCAGGTCGAGCACACGGTCACCGAGGAGGTGCTCGGGATCGACCTCGTCGCCGCCCAGCTCCACCTCGCCGACGGCGCGGACCTGCGCGCGGCCGGGCTCGACCCGGTACCGGCGGCCCGCGGCACAGCCGTGCAGGCGCGCGTGTGCACCGAGACCCTCGGCGCCGACGGCGCGGTCATCCCGCATGCCGGCACGCTGGAGCGCTTCGTGCCCCCGACCGGGCGCGGCGTGCGGATCGAGACCCACGGCCGCCCCGGGTACGCGGTCAGCCCGCGCTACGACTCGCTCCTGGCCAAGGTCGTCGTCCACGACCCGGCGGCCGGGCCCGCGACGGTCCTCGCCCGCACCGCCCGGGCCCTGCGCGCCTTCGACGTCGCGGGCGTCGCCACCAACCTCGGCGTGCTCACCGCGCTGCTCGACCGCTACGAGCCCGGCGCCCTCGACACCGGGTTCGTCGACCGCCACGCCGCGGAGCTCGCCGACCCGCCGCCCGCCGGGGACCTCCCCGACGACCTCCCCGACGACCTCCCCGACGACCTCCCGGACAACGAGGACGCGCTCACCGTCCGCGCCCCCACCGCCGGCGTGGTCGTGGCCGTCGAGCGGCCCGCCGGCACCGCCGTCGGCGCCGGCGCCCCGCTGCTCGTGCTCGAGGCGATGAAGATGGAGCACGTCGTCGCCGCCCCCGAGGCCGGCACGGTCGACGAGGTGCGCGTCGCGGTCGGGGACGACGTCACCGCCGGCGCGGTGCTCGCCGTGGTGCGCCCGGGCGACGCGGACGCCGTGGCCGTCGAGGACGCCGCCGCCCTCGACCCGGACCACGTCCGCCCCGACCTCGCCGAGACCCTCGAGCGCCACCGCGTCACCACCGACGAGGCGCGCCCGCAGGCCGTCGCCCGGCGCCGCGAGGTCGGGCGGCGCACCGCCCGGGAGAACCTCGCGGACCTCCTCGACGACGGCAGCTTCGTCGAGTACGGCGCGCTGACGGTGGCCGCGCAGCGCCGGCGGCGGACGGTCGACGACCTCGTCGCGCGCACCCCGGCCGACGGCATCGTCACCGGTACCGGCACGGTCGACGGCCGCCGCGTCGCGGTCCTCGCCTACGACTACACCGTGCTCGCGGGCACCCAGGGCGTGCTCAACCACGCCAAGACCGACCGGCTGCTGCGGCTCGCCCTCGACCACGCCCTGCCCGTCGTGCTCTTCGCCGAGGGCGGCGGCGGGCGGCCCGGCGACACCGACACGACGGCCGTCGCGAGCCTGGACGTCGAGACGTTCGCCCTGTTCGCGCGGCTGTCCGGGCGGGTGCCGTCGGTCGCGGTCGTCGCCGGGTACTGCTTCGCCGGCAACGCCGCGCTGGCCGGCTGCGCGGAGCTGCTCGTCGGGACCCGCGACCTGTCGCTGGGCATGGGCGGGCCCGCGATGATCGCCGGCGGCGGGCTCGGGTCGGTCGCGCCCGGCGACGTCGGGCCGGCGAGCGTGCAGGGGCCGAACGGCGTGCTCGACGTGCTCGTCGACGACGAGGCGGCCGCGGTCGAGGTCGCGCGGCGCTACCTGGGGCTCTGCGCCGGGCCGAGTGCCGGGCCGACCGCCGCGGTGACGCCCCACGACCAGCGCGCCCTGCGCCACGCCGTCCCCGTGAACAGGCTGCGGGTCTACGACGTCCGCCCGGTGCTCGACACCCTCGCCGACCCCGGCACCGTGCTGGAGCTGCGCCCGGAGTTCGGCGTCGGCATCGTCACCGCGCTCGCCCGCCTCGGCGGCCGTCCGGTCGGCGTGCTCGCGAACGACCCGCGCCACCTCGGCGGCGCCATCGACGCGCCGGCGGCGGAGAAGGCCGCGCGCTTCCTGCAGCTCTGCGACGCGCGCGGGCTGCCGGTGGTCTCGCTGTGCGACACCCCGGGCTTCATGGTCGGTCCCGACGCCGAGCGCACGGCGACCGTGCGGAAGTTCTCGCGGATGTTCGTCGCCGGCGCCAACGCGCGGGTGCCGCTCGTGTGCGTCGTGCTGCGCAAGGGCTACGGGCTGGGCGCGATGGCGATGGCCGGCGGGCACCTGCACCGCCCGGTGATCACCGCGGCGTGGCCGACGTCGGAGTTCGGCGGCATGGGGCTCGAGGGCGCCGTGCACCTCGGTTACCGCCAGGAGCTCGAGGGGCTCACCGGCGACGCGCGGCGGCGGCGGTTCGACGAGCTCGTCGGCGAGTACTACGAGCGCGGCAAGGGCCTCTCGGTGGCCAGCGTGTTCGAGGTCGACGACGTCATCGACCCGGCCGCCACGCGCGACGTCGTCCTCGCCGCGCTCGACACCGCCGGCGACGACCGGCCGCCCCGCCACCCCGTCGTGGACACGTGGTGAGCGCCTATCCGGGGCGCGCCTGCCGCACCGCCCCGATGCTCGCCACCACGACCATCCCGATCGCCAGGGCCGAGACCAGCGTCAGCTCCTGGCCCAGCACGACGAACCCGGCGGTGGCGGCGACCGCGGGCGCGAGGCTCATGAGCACCGAGAACGCCGCGGTCGGCAGGCGGCGCAGCGCGAGCAGCTCGAGGCTGTAGGGCACGAGCGAGGACAGCAGCGCCACGGCCGCGCCCCACCCGAGCACGACCGGGTCGACCATCGCCGTGCCGCCGGCGACGACCCCGAGCGGGAGGGTGAGCACGGCGCCGACGGCCATGGCGAGCGCGAGTCCGTCGAGGCGGTCGAAGCGCCCGCCGGCGCGGTGCGAGGCGAGGATGTAGGCCGCCCACATCGTCGCCGCGCCGAGGGCGAACAGCGCCCCGGTGACCGTGAGGCCCGCGAGCCCGGCGCGGCCGAGCAGCGCGACGCCGGCGAGGGCGAGCGCCGCCCACAGCCAGCTCGTCGCCCGCCGCGACGCGACGACCGAGAGGACCAGCGGGCCCAGCACCTCGATCGTCACCGCCGCCCCGAGCGGGATGCGCGCGATCGCCTCGTAGATCAGGGTGTTCATGCCCGCGAGGGCCACGCCGAAGCCGACGACCAGGGCCCAGTCGCGGCGGCTGCGTCCGCGCAGGCGGGGCCGGCAGACCACGAGGAGCGCCAGCGCCGCGAAGGCGAGCCGCAGCGACACCGCGCCGACCGGCCCGACCCGGGCGAACAGCCCTGTGGCCGCCGCCGCACCGAACTGCACGGAGAACTGCCCGACGAGCACCATCACGACCGCGCCCGCGCGGGCCCGGGCCGCCGCGGTCGGGCCGGTCGGGGCGCTCGGGTCGCGGACGTCCGTCACGCCCCGACGCTGCCACAGGCCTACACCGCGCGCAGGTGCTCCGGTGGCGGGTGCTCGACGCCGCCGGCGAGCCAGGTGCAGAGGTCGTCGACGTCGGCGGGCTCGTGCAGCGGGCCGGCGACGACGGCGGGGCCGGTGGGCGCGCGGGTGTGGTCGCAGGGCTGCACGAGCACGAGCCCGCCCGCGCCGTGCGGGGCGGTGCCGTGGGCGCAGGCCGCGGTCGTCAGGCACGCCGCCGAGACGAGGATCCCGTGCGGGCACCGGCGGACGGTCCCGCGCAGCGCCTCGCCGACGGCGTCGCGGTCGGGCGCGGGGCGCTGGTGGTGGGGGCAGGCGTCGCTGCCGCAGTAGACGGCGGTGAAGCCGACGGTGCCGCTCGTGGGGTCGCTCACCCCGCGCCCCCCTCGCGACGTCCGGGCTCGCTGTCGACGCCGCCGGGCAGGTCGTCGCACGGGTCGGCGTGCCGGTGCCCGAACGGGTCGGGGAACCGGCGCCACGCCGCCTCCCCGCGGGCGAGCTCGGCGTCGGTGAGCAGCGCCGCGTCGAGGGCCTCGACGATGCGGGCGGGGTCGGCGTCGTGGACGAGCACGACGAGCTGCTGCTCGCGGTCGCCGAAGCGCTCGTCCCAGCGCAGGGCGGCCGCGGCCCGGCGCTCGTCGTCGACGTCGTCCCAGGTCCGGGCGCCGTCGTCCGCAGCCAACCACCGGCCCGCGTGCCCGACCTGCAGCGCGCCGCCGGCGGATTCGAGCCACAGCACGTGCTCGGGCTGCGAGGCGACCCAGACCCGCCCGCGCACCCGTATCGTGCCGTGGAGCAGGACGTCGACCGCGGCGTGCAGGCGCTCGGGGTGGAACGGGCGGCGGTGCCCGACGTGCAGCAGCGAGACCCCGGCGTCGCCCGCCAGCGGCGGCTGCCCGCGCAGCAGCGGCGCGTGGGCGTCGACGGGCACGCCGCGGCGGGCGTCGGCGGGCCGGTCGGCGAGGCGCGCGACGACCTCGACGCCGAGGTCCGCGGCGACCGCCGGGGCGCTCGCGGGCGGGTCGGCCACCGTGAGGCGCACCGCGCGCGGGGCGAGGCGGTCGAGGACGGCGTCGAGGCGCACGCGGTCCCACGGCGACGGGCAGCGGCCGGCGACGACGAGCACGTCGGCGTGCTCGGCCTGCCCCACCACCACCTGGGCCACCGTGCGCTCGTCGTCGGCGGTGAGCCCGAGTCCGCGGTCGACCAGGGCGTCGTCGCCGCCGGCGTCGTCGAGCCAGGTCGCGGCGTCGAGCACGCCGACGACCCCGCGCGGCGCGAGCACGTCGGCGAGCGGCCCGTCGGCACCCGCGGGCACCAGGGTGTGCAGCGCCTCGGTGACGGCCTCCGGCTCCGTTCCGGGGTCGAGCAGCAGGACGACGTCCCGCACGGCCGGGTCGCGGGCGAGGCGCCGGAGCATCGGCAGGAGGTCCTCGCGCAGGGTGCAGGCGACGCAGCCGTGGGCGAGCTCGAGCACCGCGTCGCGGGCGCCGTCGTCGTCGACGAGGCGGCGGTGCACCACGCCCTCGCGCAGTCCGCGCAGGTCGTGGGCGACGAGCACCCCGCCCGCCGGGCGCACCGCCGCCGCCACCGCGGCCGTCGCGGCGCGGTCGGCGCCGGTGACCAGCGTCAGTCCCGTCCCGTGTCCCTCGGGCATACCGCTCCTCTCCCGTGCGTTACCGTGAACGATAATCATGTTCAACAAGGAGGGGAAGCCGTGGCCCGCAACGACGTCCGACCGATCGTGAAGCTGCGCTCGACCGCCGGCACCGGGACGACCTACGTCACCCGCAAGAACCGGCGCAACGACCCCGACCGGCTCGTGCTGCGCAAGTACGACGCCCGCGTGGGGCGTCACGTCGACTTCCGCGAGGAGCGCTGAGGTTCGCCGAGGCCGGTCAGGCTCGGTCCGTCGGGGTGTCGGTGACCCGCAGCAGCAGCGCGATCAGCGTGTCGGCGTGCAGCCGCCCGCCGCTGCGGGGCGCCGCGCCCCGGCGCTCGTCGTCGGCGCGCAGCTCGTCGGCGACGCGCTCCAGAGCGCGGACGAGGGGGTCCGCGAGCTCGGGCGGCACCTCGCCGACGAGCTCCACCGAGCCGTCGTCGTGGCGTGTCGTGGAGAGGTGGGCGAGCGCGTCCCGCAGGACCGCGCGGGGCTCGCCGGCCACCAGGTCGTCATCGGTCACGGACGCCTCCGTCTCGGGTCGGACCCGGGCCACCATCCCCGATGCTCCCGCTCGTGCCCTTCGCTCGTGACACCCGGCGTCGTACCGTCCACCCCGAGGGCGGTGAGAGGCGGTGTGTCGTGGGGGTCTGGGACATCGCCGCACTGCCGACGCGGGAGCAGTTCGGCTACTGGCACGAGGTCATCTGTCAGGCCTTCGTACCCCTGACCCCGCACCGCACGCTCGACGAGGAGGGTTTCGCGGCGAAGGTCGAGACCCGGCGTCTCGCCGGGACGAACCGGGCCCGCCTCCGGTCGCGGCCACAGCGCACCGACCACGGCCCGCGTGAGGTGGCCCGGACCGACGGGGCGTACTACTTCGTCAACCTGCAGCTCGCCGGCCGCTGCATCACCACGGTGGCGGACCGCACCGCGGTCGTCCGCCCCGGCGAGTTCGTCGTGGTCGACACCGCCGAGCCCTACTTCTTCCACCTCGACCAGCCGTGGCAGATGCTCTCCTTCCGCGTGCCGCACGCCGATCTCGACGCGCCCCTGCGGGGACGACGCCCGGACCTGGGCCGGCCCGTCCCCGCGACCGGGGCCGGCGCCGCCGTCACCGCCCTCATGCGCGCGCTCTGGTCGGTGGACGCGACCACCCCCGGGACCGCCGAGCTCGCGGACTCCTTCGCCACCGCCGTCGCCGCCGCGACGGCGAACCCGGCCACCACCCCGGGGAGGCCGCCGGGCGTCACCCGCGCCGCGATCGTGGCCCACGTCGAGCGCCACCTCGGCGACCGCGACCTCACCGTGAACGGGGTGTGCCGACGCTTCGGCATCTCGCCCCGGACGTTGCACAACCTGTTCGCCGACGCCGACGCGTCGTTCGCCGCGACCGTCCGCACCCTGCGTCTCGAGCGGTGCGCCGCGCTGCTCGCCGACCCGGACACCACCGCCACCGTCACCGTCATCGCCGCCGCGCACGGCTTCGACGACCCGACGGCGTTCAGCCGCGCGTTCCGGCGCCACTTCGGGGTCTCGCCGCGGGAGATGCGCCCCTGACCCCGGGGTGCACGAACGGCACCGGACGCTGCACGGACGGCCGAGACGGACGCCCCGCACGACCCCAGGCTGGAGCCCCCGCACCCGAGGAGTCGTCATGGCGGTGTCGTTCCTGCTGACCCCCGAGCAAGAGCAGCTCAAGGCCGCGGCGCGCGGCTTCGCCGAGGAGCACCTCCGCGACCTCGCGGCGGCCGTGCGCGCCGAGCCCGACCCGCTGGCCCGGGCGGTGCTGGCGCGTCCGGTGTTCGAGAAGGCGGTCGGGCAGGGGTTCCTCAAGGGCCTGATCCCGGCCCCGGTGGGCGGGGCCGCGTCCAACGGGGTCGACGCGGCGATCTTCATCGAGGAGTGGGCGGTGCACAGCCCGGACTTCACGATCTCGATGGCCGGCCCGCTGATCGCGCTCGCACCCGTCTACGAGGCCGGCACGCCGGAGCAGGTCCGGCGCTTCGTCGCGCCGTTCCTCGCCGACGCCGGCGCACCGCTGGCGGCGATGGCGTACAGCGAGCCCGAGGGCAGCGCCAACTTCGACGCGCCCACCGGCACCCGCACGACCGCGACGCCCGACGGCGACCACTACGTGATCAACGGGCGCAAGGCGTGGGCGTCGCACCTGTCGGGGTGGGACGGCGACGGCCCCGACCTCATGACCATCGTCTGCCGGGCCCCGGGCGGCATCTCCCTGATCGTCGCCGAGCGCGAGCACCTCGCCGGCCACGTCGAGGTCGAGGAGCACTACGACCTCCCCGGCCTGCGCGGCTGCCTGACCTCCCGCGTCCGGCTGCACGACGTCCGGGTGCCGCGCGCCAACCTCCTCGGCGCGGAGGGACAGGGAGTCGGGCTGACCCGCAACGCCTTCCTGCCCAGCGGCGCCTCCATCGGCATCTTCGCCGTCGCCGCCATGCGCGGGGCCTTCGACGTCGCCCTGCGCTTCGCGACCACCGAGACCCGCGGCGGCCCGGTGCCGATCATCCAGCACCAGGCGGTGTCCGACGTCCTCGCCGACGCCAAGGGCCGGATCGAGGCCGTCCGCCTCCTGACCTGGCGGGCGCTCGACGCCGTCATGGCTCAGCACCCCGCGGCGCCGGAGCTCGCGCTGCACGCCAAGGTCCTCGGCTCCGAGACCGGCGTGGAGGTGGTGAACGAGCTGGTCAAGCTCGTCGGGGTCACCGCGTACGACGAGCGGTTCCCGATCGTCGAGTACCTCCACGAGGCGCTCGCCTACCCGGTGATCGAGGGCAGCAACATCGGCGTGCGACGTCGCCAGCTCCAGGACCTCTTCCGCACACCGGGTTACGACCCGCTGGCCGCGTCCGGGATGACCTGACGGACGGCGGAGGGGCCGACCTCCTCCAGCAGCGACGACCAGAACCGCAGCGCGGCGTGCTCCATCTCCAGGCCCAGCCGCAGCGTGATCATGCGCTTGGCGACGGCGTCGAGGTCGGCGTAGCGGGCCTGCATGTCCTCGTAGACGGCGATGCGCTCGCGGTGCGCGGCGACCTGCTCGCGCGCGAGGCGCACGACGTCCCGGGTCTCGCCGACCTCGTTGAAGAACAGCTTGAGCTCGGCGATGTCGCGCATCTGGAAGTGCTCGGGCGTCGGCTCCGCCAGCCACGCCCGCAGCTCGGCGAGACCGGCGTCGGTGAGCCGGAACGTCCGCCGGCGGCGGCCCTCGGCCTCCGTCTCGGCCTCGAGCAGCCCGAGCTCGACCAGCCGCTGCGGCTCGGAGTAGAGCTGCGCGTGCGGGAAGTGCCAGAAGTAGCCGATGGAGCGCCCGACCGCGCGCTTGAGGTCGTACGACGTCGACGGCCCGCGCAGGGCGATCGTCCCGAGGACGACGTACGAGGTCGGGGAGAGCCGGTCGGCCACGGTCGCGCAGCGTACCGAGCCTTGCCCCGTCGGCCTACGTCTCATACGGTCCGAAACAGACGGTATGCGCTGGAGCATGATCGGGAGGCGGGATCGGTGGACCTCGCGACGGTCTGGGCCTGGACGGTCGAGCGGTACCCGACGCGGCGCGCGGTCGGCGGACCACACCCGATGACCTTCGCCGAGTGGGACGCCCGCACCGCCCGCCTCGCCCACGCGCTGCTCGGCCTCGGCGTGCGCCGCGGCGACCGCGTCGCCCTCGTCCTCACCGGCGGCGAGCCGGCGGCGTCGCTGCACCTCGCGGCCCAGCGCCTCGGCGCCGTCGCCACCCCGCTCTCCCCGCGGTTCGGTGTCCCGGAGCTCGCCCACTGCCTCGCCGACGCCGCGCCGGCGCTCGTGATCAGCGAGCCCGCGACCGCGGAGAACACCGACGCCGCCCTGCGCGACGAGCGCATCCGCCCGGTCGCCCACCTCGACCTCGACGACGTCGGGCGCCGGGCCCGCGACCAGCCCGACACCCCGCCGTCGGACCCGCCGGGCCCCGACGACGTCAGCGTCATGCTCTACACGTCGGGCACCACCGGCCGGCCGAAGGGCGTCCCGCGGACCCACCGCGCCGAGCACGCCGCCGCCGTCGCCCACCTCGTGCAGACCGGCGGCCGCACCGGCGACGTCGCGCTCGGGGTGATGCCGCTGTTCCACACCATGGGCGTGCGGACGCTGCTCGCCTCGATCGTGGTGGGCGGCACCTGGGTGCCCCAGGCCCGGTTCGACGCCGCGGAGGCGGCCGAGCTGATCGCGCGCGAGCGGGTCACCTCGCTCTACCTCGTGCCGACGATGTACTGGTCGCTGCTGCGCGACGCCGACCCGGCGGGCCTGGCCGGGGTGCGGCGCCTCGCGTACGCGGGCGCGCCGATGGCGCCGGCGCTGGCGAAGCAGCTGGTCGAGGCCGTGGCGCCGGAGGCGTTCGTCAACCACTTCGGCTCGACCGAGATCTACACGTTCACCATCGGCCCGGACGTCGCGGCGAAGCCCGGGTGCGCGGGCCGCGCGGGGATGTTCAGCCGCGTCCGGCTCGTCGACCCCTCGCCCGGGGCGTCGCCCGACGCGGAGGTCGCTCCGGGCGACCAGGGCCAGGTCGTCGTGTCGATGGCGAGCCCCGAGGCGTTCCGCGGCTACTGGCTGCGCCCCGACGCGACCGCGAAAGCCGTCCGCGACGGCTGGTACTTCACCGGCGACCTCGCCGTGGCCGACGACGAGGGCGACCTGTGGGTGTCCGGCCGCGTCGACGACATGATCAACACGGGCGGCGAGAACGTCTACCCGGACGAGATCGAGGCCGCGCTGGTGTGCTGCCCCGAGGTCGCCGACGTCGTGGTCGTCGGGCTCCCGGACGAGCGGTGGGGCCAGGCGGTGACCGCGTTCGTCGTCCCGGGCCCGGACGTGACGCCCGAGGAGGCCGTCGCCGCGGCCGACGCCTGGGCCCGGCGGGTCCTGCCGTCGCTGCGCCGGCCGAAGCGCGTCATCGCCCTCGACGCCGTGCCCCGCTCGGCGGTGGGCAAGACGCTGCGCCGCGTGCTGGTCGGCGGCGACTACACCGCGCTCGCCGACACCGCGGCGGTGCCGCGCGAACGGGCCCTTCGCTCGGATCGGGGTTCGCCGTGACCTGGACGCCCGCGCGCGACGAGGACGCCGCCCTGGTCACCGGCGGCGGGCGGTTCGTCGACGACCTCGATCCCCTGCCCGGCACGCTCGTGGCCGCCGTGGTGCGCAGCCCGCACCCGCACGCCCGCGTCCGCGGGGTCGACCTCGCCGCCGCCCGCGCGCACCCCGGCGTCGCCGCGGTGATCGGGCCCGACGAGGTGCGCGCGGCCGTGCGCCCGTTCCCGCTCTCGACCACGACGCCGATGCCCTACCTGCCCAGCGGGGTCGACGCGGTGCGCTACGTCGGCGAGCCGGTGGCGGTCGTGGTCGCGCGCGACCGCTACGTCGCCGAGGACGCGTGCGAGCTGGTCGAGGTCGACTACGAGCCGCTCGACGTCGTGGTCGACACGCGGGCGGCGCTGCGCGACGGCGCGCCGCTGGTGCACCCGGAGGCGGGCACGAACGTCGCCACCGACCGCACGTTCTCGTTCGGCGACGTGGCCGGGGCGTTCGCGCGGGCCGCGCACGTCGTGCGCGGCGAGTACACGTTCCCGCGCTACTCGTCGGTGCCGATGGAGTGCTACGGGGTCGTCGCGCACTGGACCGACGGCGCCGACGGGCCCTCGGTGGAGTGCTGGGCGAACTTCCACGGCCCGTTCACGATGGTCCCGGTGGCGGCCGGCGCGCTGGGCGTCCCGATCTCACGGTTCCGGCTGCACGTGCCCGCGGACATCGGCGGCAGCTTCGGGATCAAGTCCGGCATCTACCCCTACGTCGTGCTGATGGCGCTCGCGTCGAAGCACGCCGGGCGGCCGGTGCGCTGGACCGAGGACCGTGTCGAGCACCTGCTGGCGAGCTCGTCGGGGGCGGGGCGGGTCATGTCCTTCGCGGCCGCGGTGTCGGGCGACGGGGCGGTGGAGGCACTGGACGTCGACCTCGTCGACGACGTCGGCGCCTACCTGCGCCCGCCCGAGCCGAGCACCCTGTACCGCTGCTTCGGCAACATCACCGGCGCCTACGACGTGCCCGCGGTGGCGATCCGCGCCCGCGCCGTCGTCACCCACCGCGCGCCGACCGGCCTCAACCGCGGCTTCGGCGGCCAGCAGCTCTACTTCGGCCTCGAGCGGCTGATGGACGCCGTCGCCGCGCGCACCGGGCTCGACGTGGCCGAGGTCCGGCGCCGCAACCTCGTGCGCGCCTTCCCCCACCGCACGCCGACCGGCGGGCTCTACGACTCCGGCGACTACGCCGCCGCGCTCGACCTGCTGCTGGCCAAGGGCGGGTACGACGAGCTGCGCGCGCGCCAGGAGGCCGCGCGCGCCGAGGGGGCGTTCTACGGGGTCGGGCTGGCGCTGGTCGTCGACCCGTCGGGGACCAACATCGGCTACGTCGGGCTCGCGACCCCGGCGTCGGAGCGCAAGCCGGGGCGGGACAAGTCGGGGTCGACCGAGATCGTCCGCGCGTCGGTGGACCTGCAGGGCGTGGTGACGGTGCTGCTCGGCTCGGTCCCGCAGGGCCAGGGGCACGCGACGGTCGCGCGCCGCGTGGCGGCGACCCGGTTGGGGCTGCCCGTCGAGCAGGTGCGCGTGGTCGTCGACATGGACACGGCGTCGACGCCGTGGACGGTGACGTCGGGCAGCTACTCGTCGCGCTTCGCCCCGCTGGTGACGAGCGCGGTGATCGCGGCCGTGGACCGGCTGGCGGAGACGGTGCGGGCGGGGGCGTCGGTGCTGCTCGGGGTCGCTCCCGACGGGCTGGAGCTGGCCGACGGGTCGGTGCGCGACCCGGCGTCCGGCGCGTCGTGCCTGTTCCGGCACGCGGCGGGGGTCGTGCACTGGGACCCGGGCGCGCTGCCCGCGGGCGCCCCGGCGCGGCTGGCGACCGAGGGCGAGTTCGTGCCGCCCGAGGCCGTCGCGGCGACCGCGGAGGACCGGATCAACTCGTCGCTCTGCTACGGCTTCGTCGCCGAGATGGTCGGGGTGCGCATCGACGCCGACACCCTGGAGGTGACCCTCGACCGGGTCGCGACCGTGCACGACGCCGGCACGGTCCTCGACCCGGTGCTGCTCGAGGGCCAGGTGCTCGGGGCGCTGGTGCACGGGCTGGGAGGGGCGGCGTACGAGGAGTTCCGCTACTCCCCCGCGGGCCAGCCGACGTCGGCGACGTTCCTCGACTACCTCTGCCCCACGAGCGCCGAGACCGCGTTCCCGCTGGTCTCCGACCACGTGTCCTCGCCGTCGCCGCTCACCCCGCTCGGCGCCAAGGGCTGCGGCGAGGGCAGCTCGATGAGCTTCCCGGTCGCCTACGCCAACGCCGTCGCCGACGCCCTTCACCCCGCCGGCATCCCGATCGACCACCTGCCCCTGCACGGCTCGGTGATCCACGACCTCCTCATGTGAGCGGAAATCCCGGCCATGGCCGGGATTTCCGCTCACGTACCGACGACGAAGGGTTCCCATGGCACTGACCGGTGGCGAGGTCCGGCTCGAGCGCTCGCACGACGGGCGCGTCGCGGACGTCACGCTGTCCCACGGGCGCTACACCGTGATCACGTGGGAGATGCGCGAGCTGATGGCCGAGCGCTTCGCCGAGATCGACCGCGATCCCGACGTGCAGGTGGTCGTCATCCGCTCCGACGGCGAGCACTTCTCCTCGGGCGGGGACATCGCCGGGTTCATGGAGGTCGACCCGATCGACTTCACCGACCTCGGCCACAACGTCACCGCGCCGGCCCGCAGCCCCAAGCCGGTGATCGTCGCCGTCGACGGCTACGCGTTCGGCGTCGGCCTCGAGCTGGTGCTGTCCTGCGACATCCGCCTCGCCACCGAGCGCAGCCGCTTCGCCCTGCCCGAGATGAACCTCGGCATGATCCCCGGCTCCGGCGGCACCCAGCGCCTGGCGCGGCTGATCGGGATCTCGCGGGCCAAGCACCACGTCATGACCGCCCGGCGCATGACCGGGCAGGAGGCCGCCGACTGGGGCGTCGTCGCCGAGCTGCACCCCGATCGCGCGGCGCTGGACGAGGCGACCGAGGCGCTGGTCACCAAGATGCTCGGCTTCTCGCCCCTCGCCCTGCGCGCGGCGAAGGAGGTGCTCGACCGGGGCGTCGACGCGCCGCTCTACTCCGGTATCGAGCTCGAGCGGAAGGCCTACGCCATGCTGCGCGCGAGCCACGACTTCGCCGAGGGCGTCGCCGCGTTCGGCGAGAAGCGCACGCCGACGTTCACGGGCCGGTGACCCGGCGATGAAGGCCGCACCGTTCGCCTACTGCCGCCCCGACACCGTCGACGAGGCCGTGGACGTGCTCGCCGGCGGGGACGCCAAGGTGCTCGCGGGCGGGCAGTCGCTGGTCCCGGTGCTGGCGATGCGCCTCGGGCGCCCGGGCACGCTGGTGGACATCACGCGACTGCCGGGGCTGGACTCCCTGGTGATCGAGGACGGGCAGCTGCACGTGGGCGCCGCGGTGCGCCAGCGGACGGTGGAGCGCTCCGACGTCGCCCGCGCGGTCCCCCTGATCGGACGCGCGATGCCGTTCGTCGGGCACCGCGAGCTGCGCAGCCGCGGGACGGTGTGCGGCAGCCTCGCGCACGCCGACCCCGCCGCCGAGCTGCCCGCCGTGGCCGCGTGCCTCGGGGCGTCGGTGACGGTCCGCGGCGCGCGCGGCGAGCGGGTCGTCCCGGCGCGCGAGTTCGTCACCGGGGCCATGACGACGGCGGTGGGCGCCGACGAGCTGGTGACCGGGGTCCGGTTCCCGGTCGCGCGGGCCGGCGAGGGCTTCGGGTTCGCCGAGATCGCCCGCCGGCACGGGGACTACGCCCTCGCCGGGGTGGCGGTGCGGGTCCGGGGCGACGAGGCCGTGCTGGCGGCGTTCGGGGTGTCCGACCGGCCCGTGGTCCGCGAGCTGACGCTCGACCCCGACCCGACCGAGGCCGGCCTGCGCCCGGCGACCGACGCGCTCGCCGCCGAGGTCGTCGACACCGACGGGGACGCGCACGGCTCGCGCGGCTACCGCGCCCGCCTGCTCGGCGTGCTCGCCGCGCGGGAGATCGTCCGAGCGCACCGGGAGGCGCAGGCATGAGGGTCGAGGCCGAGGCCACCGCCGACGTGGCCCTCACCGTCAACGGGCGGGCGGTCACGGTCACCGTCGCCCCGCGCACCACGCTCTCCGACGTCCTGCGCGACCACCTCGGGCTCACCGGCACCCACGTCGGCTGCGAGCACGGCGTCTGCGGGATGTGCACGGTCCTCCTCGACGGCGAGGCGGTGCGCGCGTGCCTGCTCTTCGCCGTGCAGTGCGAGGGCGCCGCGCTCACCACCGTCGAGGGGCTCGGGACCGCCGCCGACCAGCACCCGCTGCAGCAGGCGTTCTCCCACCACCACGGGCTGCAGTGCGGGTTCTGCACCCCGGGGATGCTGATGAGCGCCTACGACCTGCTCGCCGGCGGCACCTACGACCCGGCGACCCTGCCCGAGGACATGTCCGGCGTGCTGTGCCGCTGCACCGGCTACCGCGGGATCCTCGCGGCCGTCGACGACGTCGCGCGCACCCACCCCGACGGCGTCCCCCCGCCCCGCGCCGCCGCGCCCCCCGCGCTCGTCGGGCGCTCGGGGGGTGCCAGCGTGGCGTCCACGCTGGCGTCAGACGTCAGGAAATCCCCCACCTCGCCCGCCGAGATCACGGTGCCGTCCGGCCCGCCGACGGTGACGGTCGAGGTGCGCAGTGCCCTGTCGTCGTCGGTGGACGACGTGTGGGCGGTGGTGTCGGACCCCGAGCGGCTCGTCGCCTGCCTGCCCGGCGCGGCGATGACCGAGGACCTCGGCGACGACCGCTACCGGGGGCGCGCGGTCGTCGCGCTCGGGCCGGTGTCGCTGCGCTTCGAGGGGCTCGCCCACGTCGTCGAGCGCGACCCCGCCACGCACCGCCTGCGCCTGCTCGCGCAGGGCGCGGACCGGGGCGGGTCGTCGACGCAGGCCGTCATCCGGCTCGCCGCGGAACCCGGGGACGGGGGCGGCACGGTGCTGTGGGCCGACGCCGACGTGCACCTGAGCGGCCGCGTGGCCCAGTTCGGCCGCGCCCTGGCCGGTGACGTGTCGCGGCGGCTGTTCGAGCAGTTCGCGGCCGCCGTCGACGAGGCCGCGCGCACCGGCGAGGCGCCGACGACGAGGACCAGCCCGCTGCGCCTCGCCCTGGCGGCTGTCCAGGCCGGTGTCCGGCGGTTACTGGCTCGTATCGCTCGTCGGGCGAGGGATACGAGCCAGTAACCGCCGACCCGCAGGCGACATCATCGCCGGAGGTGGACGCTGTAGGGCACGTAGCTGAAGCCGAACGGCGTCGGGCTGGCCTCGCGGCGCAGCACGTGCAGGCAGTCGGCGCAGCGGGCGACGAGGCACCACCCGGTCACCTCGAGCAGCGGGTAGCCCTGCACCGCCGTGCTGCCGCACGCCGGGCACGTCTCGTCGAGGTCGGTGCGGACGACGGCGCGCTCCGGCTCCGCCGGCCGGCCGAACAACATCGTCACGAGCGCAACACCGCCGTCGCCTCCCGGTCCACCGCCAGCTCGTCGGGGCCCTCGTCGACGTCGCCGGAGATCACCACGCCGTAGTCGGCCCGGGCGCCCTCGAGGGTCACGAAGCCGTCGCGCACGTCGCGCAGGACGGCCTCCGGATCGCGGGTCCACGCCGGCCCCCAGCCCCCGGCCCCCGGGGTGCGCACGCGCAGGAGCGTGCCCGGGGCGGCGGCGATGTCGGCGTTCCCCGCGTGCCACCGTCCCTCGTGCGGCGCCGCGGCCGTCCCGGAGTCCGCGAAGTACCCGCCCAGCGGCCGCACGTCCTCGTCGGCCGCGCCCAGCCAGCGCTCGGCGGCGGGTCCCCCGTCCGGCTCCCCGATCCAGGCCCCGCCGGGGCGGCCCGGGCCTCCGCCGTCGGCGCCCCACGGCAGGATCCGCAGGTGCAGGAGCATCGGGTACACGTCGGCGTCCCCGACCAGCATCCGGTCGTAGACGACGCCCGCTCCGCCCCGGTGCGCGCCCGGCCCGGCGGTGTCGGCGACGAACTCCTTGCGTAGGACGACGATGGGATGGTCCTCCTCGATCGACTCGATCGACATGTCCATGAGGTTCTGCTGGCTCATCGACACGAAGTTCTCGCCGTCGCCCTCCGGCGACCCCCCGAAGCCCCCGAGCGCCAGCATCGGCGCGACGAACAGCTTGCGCCCCGACCCCGCGCCGTCCTCCAGCACGACCGGGATCGACTGGGTCGCCGCGGCGAGGCGTTCGGCGACGCCGTCGCCGCCGTGGCGCCGTGGCCCGGCCGGCGGGGCCGCGGTGCTGCCCGTCATCAACAGCCCCATGTTGGACCCGTAGTGCCCGCCGAAGCCCGACTCGGGCGGGGCCCCGGAGATGATCGCCTTGGTGACGGCGTTGAACACCGCCTCGGCCGCGTCGAAGTACATGGTGGTCGCGGCCGGCGGCCGCGCGGTGATGAACGTGCCCTCGGGCGCGACCACGGTGATGCACCGGAACGCCCCGGCGTTGTTCGGGTTGTGCGGGTCGCAGAGGAACTTCAGCGCGGTGTAGACGCCGTTCGCGGCGTCGAACACCGAGCAGTTGACCGACGACGCCGCCTCCCGGGTCGTGCCCGAGAAGTCGACCTCGATCTCGTCGCCGCGCTTGCGGACGGTCGCGCGCACGACGTACGGCTCGTCGTGGAACGCGTCGGCGTCGATGCCGTCCTCGCCGACGAAGTCACCGTCGGGCAGCGCCCGGAGGCCCTCGCGCATCGAGCGGTCGGCGTAGTCGAGCGTGTAGGCCATGGCGTCGTGCACGGTGTCGACGCCGTGGGTCTCGGCCAGCGCGAGCAGGCGCTCCTCGGCGAACGTGCAGGCGCTGTGCATGGCCTGCAGGTCGGCGATCATGTTGTCGGGCAGCCGGGAGTTGTCGAAGTACAGGTTGAAGCCCGGCGTCCACGGCCGGTCGTCCTTGTAGACGGGCACGCCGGCGATGACGACGCCCTCCTCGAACAGCGAGCGCTTGCGCGTCGAGTAGCCGCCCGCGGTGACCCCGCCCATGTCCATCAGGTGAGCCTTGACGGCCACGCCGCCGATCAGCCGGTCGCCGACGAAGACGGGCTTGTAGAACCCGTTGTCGTAGACGTGGTTGCCGCCCTTGAACGGGTTGTTGATCGCGAGCAGGTCCCCGGGGCGCAGGTTCTCGACGCCGTACTCCCAGAGCAGGTTGCGCACCATGAACGGCATCACGCCCGAGAAGTGCGCGAGGCTCTCGTTCATCGCCACGACGTCGTGCGCGAGGCCGCGCTCGAGGTCCTCGGGCCCGATCAGGGTGACGCAGAAGTCGAACGCGTCGCGGATGATCGGCGAGAAGCTCGACCGCAGGATGATCCGGCCCGCCTGGCGCACGGTCGCGAAGAAGGCGCTGCGGATGATCTCGAGGGCGACCTGGTCGCTCATGCCCGCTCCCACTCGATGGTCAGGTGACCGGTCGCCTCCACCGTGAGCACGTCGCCCGCCTCCAGCACCGTCGTCGCCGTCGGCTGGACGACCAGCGCCGGGCCCTCGACCCGCGCGTCCACCGCCAGCCCGTCGCGCGCCACCACCGGGACGTCGCGCCACCGCCCGTCGAGGTGCACGCGCGCGTGGTCGGGCGCACCGCCCCCGGCGACCGGCGGTGGCGCCGGGGCGTCGGGCGTCCCGAGCGCGACGGTGGCGGTGACGCGGGCCATCGTCGCCTTCACGTCCGCGCGCGGGACGGCGTAGCCCCAGGTGCGGCGGTGGGTGGCGTCGAAGTTGGTGCGCAGCTCGTCGATCGCGGCGTCGTCGAGGGGCCGCTCGGGCACCGGGACGCCGTTGGTCTCCCAGGTCTGGCCCTGGTAGCGGCCGTCGAGCCAGCGGGTGTGGGTGACCGCCTCCCGGCCCAGCGTCCGTTCGGCCTCGTCGCGCAGGCGCGTGTAGGCCGCCTCCAGCTCGTCGGGCGCGAGCGCGCCCAGGGCCCGCACGACGGGTTCGCCGACGTCCAGGCGCAGGTCGGCGAGCGCCAGCCCGTAGGCGCTGAGCTCCCCGGGCTGCGGCGGGATGATCACCGACGCGCTGCCCAGCGCCCGGCCGATGCGCGCGCCGAACACCGGGCCCGCCGACCCGTAGACGTAGAGCCCGAACCGGCGCGGGTCGATGCCGTTGTAGACCGACACCTCGCGGGCCGCCTCGACCATCGCGGCGGTCGCGATGTCAAGGACGGCCCGGGCGGCGGCCTCGGTGGTCAGGCCCGTGGCCGTCGCGATCGGGGTGAACGCCGCGCGCGCCGCGGCGGTGTCGAAGGTCGAGGACCCGCCCATGAAGCGAGCCGGGTCGAGGATGCCCAGGACCGCCAGCGCATCGGTCACCGTGGGCTCGGTGCCGCCACGCCCGTAGCAGGCCGGGCCGGGGACCGCGCCCGCGCTGCGCGGCCCCACCCGCAGCGCCCCCCGCCGGTCCACCCAGGCGAGCGAGCCGCCGCCCGCGCCGATCGAGTGCACGGCCATCGCCGGCAACGCGATGATCACGTCGTGCTCGATCTCGAGCTCGGTGGTGACGACCGGCTCCCCGCCGACCACGACCGCGCAGTCCGCGCTGGTCCCGCCGATGTCCAGGGTGATGAGGTCCGGCGCCCCGAGGCGCCGCCCGCCCCGCTGGGCACCGGTGACGCCACCCGTGGGCCCGGACTGCAGCGTGTACGCCGGGCGGTCGCGAGCGGTGCCTACCGGGAGCACCCCGCCGTTGGACTGCATCACCATGAGCGGCCCCCTGTAGCCGGCGTCGGCGAGGCGCCGCTCGGCCCGGTCGAGGTAGCGCTGCACCGGCGGCCCGACGTAGGTGTTGACCACCGCCGTCGAGAAGCGCGGGTACTCCTTGAAGCACGGGTGCACGCCGGTGGACGTCCAGATCGGCACGTCCGCCAGCTCGGCGGCGATCGAGGCCGCGCGCCGCTCGTGCTTGTCGTCCGCGTAGGCGTTGAGGAAGCAGACGAGGATCGCCTCGACGCCGCGGCCGACGAGGAACCGGACCTCCCGGGCCAGCCCCTCCTCGTCGAGGGGGACGACCTCGCGCCCGGTGCGGTCGACCCGCCCGGCCACCGTGCGGCGCAGCCAGCGCGGGCAGAAAGGCTCGCGGGCGTCGCCGAACGCCCGCTGCCAGCGCGGGTTGAACTGGTCGCCGCTGGGCCGCTGCCCCCGGCCCATGGCGAGGACGTCGCGGAACCCCTCTGTGGTGATCACGCCGATCGTCGCGCCGGTGCGCGTGAGCACGGCGTTGAGCCCGACGGTGCACCCGTGCAGGACCAGCGAGATCTCCGCCATCGGGATGCCGAGCGCGTGGATCCCGGCGAGGAACCCCTCGGACTGGTCGTGGGGGGTGGTGGGCACCTTGCAGGTCGTCACGGCGCCGGTGTCCTCGTCGACCGCGACGCCGTCCGTGAACGTGCCGCCGATGTCGATCCCGACCCGGTACACCAGGGCGACCCCCTCGTCGACGCGTGACGTGGAGCACAGGGTCGTCCGGGGTCCGCGGCTACGCTATGGCTGCCCGACCAACGGGGACGGGGGTTCGTTGTGCTCGCGACGCACGCGCAGTGGATGACGGCGGCCGCGGACATCCTGCGGGCGCTCAACGCGGACGAGCCCCGCGAGGCCCTGCTGAGCCGCATCGCACGGCACACCTGCACCCTCGTGCGCACCGACTCGTGCTCGGTGATGCTGCTCGACGCCTCCGGCGAGCGACTCGTCCTGGAGGCCGGTCACGCGCTGACCGAGCGCTACCGCCGCGACCTCGAGGCGCAGGCACCGCTGCTGGTCCACCCCCGGCGGCGGGAGTCCGACCTGCCCGCCGCCCGCGCCGTCCGCGAGCGGCGCACGGTGCTGCTGCCCGACGTGGGCGCCACCGAGGCGACCTGGCCGTGGCGCGAGCTCGCCCTGGCCGAGGGCATCCGATCGGTGCTCGCCGTGCCGCTCGGCGGCGCCGACGGGCAGGCGGACGGGCAGGCGGACGGGCAGCCGGACGGGCGGGCCGGTGAGCTGGCCGGCGTGCTCGTCGGCTACACGGGCCGCGTGCGGGAGTTCGCCCCGGACGAGCTCGCGGCCGCCGAGCTCATGGCCCAGTACGCCGGGACCGTGCTGACGACGGCCGCGCTGCGGGCCACCCAGGAGGCGACCATCCGGCGCCTGGAGCGGGCCGAGCAGCAGGACCGCGACGTGATGCGCCTCCTGCTCGACGACGCCGGGCTCGACGGCGTCCTCGACGCCCTCGCCACCGCGGTCGACGCGTCGGTGGCCCTGGAGACCCCGGAGGGCTCCCCGCTCGGCCGGGCCGGGCCGGAGCTGGCCGGGGTGCCGCCGGTCGTGCGGAGCCGGGCGCTGCGGCGGGCGCTGGCCGCCGTGGACGACCACCGGAGCACGGTGCGCGCGCCGCTGGGCGACGCGGTGTGTGCCTGGGTGGTGCCGATCGTCGTCGCCGGGGGGCTCGCCGCGCGCCTGTGGGTGGCGAGAGGCGACGGGTGGGCCGACCGGTCGGTGATCGAGCGCTTCTCGCTGCTCGTGGCGCTGGAGCTGCTCACGCACCGCCAGGCCGTCGAGGCCGAGCTGCGGCTCACCCGCGACCTCGCGGTGGAGCTGGTCACCGGCACCGGCGACGAGCGCAGCCTGCTCGCGCGCTCCGACGCCCTGCACCACGACCTGCGCCGCCCGCACACCGTCGTCCTGGCCCCCGCCGGCGTCGCGCCCGCGACCCTGCTGGGTGGGTCACCGCTGGTCGGCGAGCACGAGGGCGCCCTCGTCGTCCTGGTCCCGGAGGGCGATCGGGCGGAGCTCGCGGCGGCCTTCGCCGGGAGCGACGGGCCCGTCGTGATCGGGCCGACGGTGACCGCCACGGACGGCTATCCCGCGGCCTGGCGGACGGTCCGCACCGCCCACGCGCTGGCCGTCGGGGCCGGGGCGGGCGGCGTGCTCGACCTCGACGACCTCGGGGTCGCGGCGCTCCTGCTCGAGACCGGCACCCCCGACGGCCTGCGCCGGCTCGCCGACCACCGTCTCGGCGCGCTCGAGGAGCACGACCGCACCCGGGGCACCGATCTCGTCGCGACGCTGCGGGCCTGGCTGCGCGGCGGGTGCTCCACGGCGGACACCGCCCGTGCGCTGCACGTGCACCCCCACACGGTCAGCTACCGGCTGCGCCGCGTCGCGGAGCTCGCCCGCTGCGACCCCCGACGTCAGGACGGCCTGTTCGAGCTGCAGGTCGCGCTCATGGTGCGCGCGGTGCAGGCCTGCGCGACGCGGCCGTGACCGATCGGGGGCAGCCGCAGCTCGTCCCGATGCGCAGGGTGTGGGGCACCGTCTCGGTGAGCGCCCCGCCGCCCCGCCCCTCGATGCGCCGGATGAGCTGTTCCACCGCGGCCTGGGCGATGAGGCGCCGGGAGAGCGTGACGGTCGTGAGCTCGGCCAGCATCGAGGCGCCGGGGAAGACCCCGTCGATGCCGGTGACGGCGACGTCCTCGGGCACCCGCAGGTCGTGCTCGCGCAGCGTCCCGATGACCCCGGAGGCGATGGCGTCGGACCCGCAGGCGATGGCGCGGGGACGTCGTCGGCGTCGACGAGGTGCTGCGCGACCCGCCGCCCGCCCTCGGCGTTGAGGAACGCGACGAACCGCCGGTGGGCGGGCAGCGGGACCCCGAGCTCGGCGGCGGTGGCGACGAACGTGCGGGCCCGCTCCGCGGAGGACGACGAGCTCCGGGTCCCGGTGACGATCGCGAGGTCCGTGTACCCGTGGCCCAGCAGGTGGCCCAGGATGTCCACCGAGAGCGCCTTCTCGTCCATGCCGACGAAGTCGGCCCGCAGGCCCGGGATGCGGCGGGTCACCTGCACGAACGGTGTCCCGGCGCGGCGGAGCAGGCGGATGGCGTCCCCGTCGTCGGTGTGCAGCGAGGTCAGGACCATCCCGTCCACCCGTCGGGCGATCATCGTCCGGACCACGGTGTCGAGCGTCGTGGAGCTCTCCTGGGTGTGGGCGACGAAGACCTCGTAGCCCTGGGCGCGGGCGACGTCGATCGTCCCCGCCGAGAACTCGGAGTAGAACGGGTTGCTGATGTCGGTGAGGACGAGCCCGAGCACGCGGGAGGGCTCGGGCTCGGCCGCCCGCTCGTAGCGGTCGAGGGGATGGCCGAGCTCGGCGGCGGTCGCGAGCACGCGGGCCCGCACCTCCGCCGAGACGCCGGGCTTCCCGTTGAGCGCGTAGGAGACGGTCGCGGCCGACACCCCGGTGCGGCGGGCGACCTCGGCGGCCGACACGCGCAACGCGCGGACGCCCGCGCGGGGGCGTGTGTCGCCGGTCACGCCGACAGCCTGCCGTCAGAAGCCGACCGCGTCACGGCCCTTCAGCCCCAGGACGGACCGGGCCTCGTCCGGCGTGGCGGTCTCGAGCCCGAGCCCGCCGAGGATGTCCCGGACGCGCGTCACCTGCTCGGCGTTGCCCTCGGCGAGCCGCCCCGGGCCGATCCAGAGCGAGTCCTCGAGCCCGACGCGGACGTGCGAGCCCGCCGCGGCACCGATGGCGGCCAGCGGCATCTGGTGGCGGCCCGCGCCGAGGACCGACCACTCGTGGCCCTCGGCGAACAGGCGGTTCGCGGTCCGGCGCAGGTGCATGAGGTCCTCGGGGTGGGGCCCGATCCCGCCGAGCAGCCCCATCACGGTCTGGACGAACAGCGGGCCCTGCGTCAGGCCCCGGTCGCGGAAGTGCGCGAGGTTGTAGAGGTGGGAGGTGTCGTAGCACTCGAACTCGAAGCGGGTGCCGCCCGCCCGCCCGATCTCCAGCACGGTCTCGATGTCGGCGAAGGTGTTCTTGAAGACGAGGTCCCGGCTCTTCTCCAGGTGCTCGCGCTCCCAGGCGTGCTCGAAGTCGGTGAACCGGCCGAGCATCGGGTAGAGGCCGAGGTTCATCGACCCCATGTTGAGCGAGGCCAGCTCGGGCGCGAACTCCCGGGCCGGGCGCATCCGCTCGGCCACCGTCATGTGGGGCGAGCCGCCGGTGGTCAGGTTGATGACCGCGTCGGTGTGGCGCTTGAGCTCCTCGAGGATCGGCACGAAGTGGGCCGGGTCCTGGGACGGACGGCCGTCGCGCGGGTCGCGGGCGTGCAGGTGGATGATCGCGGCGCCGGCCGCCGCGGCACCCAGGGCGGCCTCGGCGATCTCCCCCGGCGAGACGGGGAGGTACTTCGACATCGACGGCGTGTGGATGGCACCGGTCACGGCACAGGTGATGATCACTTTGCGCGCTGCGGGCATGGCGACCGCCTCCGACGTCGAGACAGCGGGAGAGAGGGCGGCGTGAGCGTCGGGCCGCCGTCGGCCGTTAAGCAACGTTAAGCCCGGCCGTCGCAGCGGGCAGCGCCGTTCGGACGCCGCGGGCCGAGCCGTCCAACTTAACGTTGCTTAAGCCGGGCAGGACCGGCCAGCATCGTCAGCGGTGTGACCTGGGGCACACCTCGCGGTCCGAGCTGCCGGCACCGACATCACACCACCCCGCCGGCCTCCCCCTCCCCGACCCGCCCGCCGGGGCGCCGGTCGCGCACACCAGCACCCGGAGGTGCTCATGAAGCCTGCGCCGTTCGAGTACGCGGCACCACGGGATCTCGACGAGGCCCTCGACGTCCTCGCCGAGCACGGCGACGACGCCCGGGTGCTGGCGGGCGGGCAGAGCCTCGTGCGGATGATGAACGCCCGCCAGGTCAGCCCGGCCGTCGTGGTCGACATCAACCGCGTGCGGGGGCTCGACGCGCTGGGCGTCACCAACGACAACGGGTCGTCCACCCTGAGCCTCGGCGCCACGGTCCGCCAGCGCACGAGCGAGCTCTCGGGGGACGTCGCCGCCCACGCCCCCCTGCTGGCCGAGGCCGGCGCGCACGTGGCCCACGCGCCGGTGCGTGCCCGCGGCACGGTGGTCGGCAGCGTCGCGTTCGCCGACCCGTCCGCCGAGCTCCCGGCCGCCCTGCTCGCCCTGGACGGTCTTGTCAAGATCCGCAGCCGTGCCGCGGAGCGCACCGTCGCCGCCGACGACTTCTTCACCGGCCCGTTCCGCACCGCGCTGGCCGCCGACGAGATGGTGGTCGGGGTCGAGGTGCCCGTCACGGCCGGCCGCTCCGGCAGCGCCTTCGTCGAGCTCACCCGCCGCCAGGGCGACCTGCCGGTGTGCGGGGCCGCGGCGGTGGTCGGCCTGGGTGACGACGGCCGGGTCGCGCAGGCCCGGGTCGCGCTGTGCGGCGCCCACCAGCGGCCCGTGCGCGTCCCCGCCGTCGAGTCCGCGGTCGTGGGCGCCGACGAGCCGTCCCCGTTCACCGAGGCCGCGGCGCGTGCCGCCGACGGCCTGGACCCCGTCCCGAGCTGCCACGGCTCGGCCGACTTCCGTCGCCACCTCGCCCGCGTGCTGACCGCCCGGGCCCTGAGCACCGCCTTCGCCCGCGCGACCTCGCCGAAGGAGACCACCCATGCCTGACAAGGTCCGCATCCGGATCACCGTCAACGGCACCCGCCACGACCTCCTCACCGAACCGCGCACCCTGCTCGCCGACCTGCTCCGGGGCGACCTGGCCCTGCCGGGGACGCACCTGGGGTGCGAGCAGGGCGTCTGCGGCGCGTGCACGGTGCTCGTCGACGACGTCGCGACGCGGTCCTGCCTGGTCTTCGCCGCGCAGCTCGACGGCTCGTCGGTGCGCACCGTGGAGTCGCTGGCCGGGGCCGACGGCACGCTGCACCCGATCCAGCAGGCGTTCACGCAGGAGCACGGCCTGCAGTGCGGCTTCTGCACCCCCGGCATGCTGATGGGCGCCTGCGAGCTGCTCGAACGCGTCCCCGAGCCCGACCGCGAGGACGTGGAGGAGGCCCTCGGCGGCAACCTGTGCCGCTGCACCGGCTACCAGAACATCGTCCGGTCGGTGTGCGCGGCCGGCCGCCTGATGGCCGACGAGAAGACCGAGCAGAGCGGGGTCCGGGCATGAGCATCGTCGAGGAGCCCGTCACCGAGACCCGCCGCTGGGTGGGGCAGAGCGTCGCGCGCAAGGAGGACCCGAAGCTCCTGACCGGGCGGGCCGGCTACATCGGCGACGTCGTCCTGCCCGGGATGCTGCACGGCGCGGTCCTGCGCAGCCCGCACGCCCACGCCCGGATCGTCTCGATCGACACGTCGGAGGCCGAGGCGCTGCCCGGCGTGGTCGTGGTCCTCACCGGCGCGGCGGCCGCGGAGCTCGTGGACCCGATGCCGGCCTTCTGCGCCGAGCCGGTCGAGCAGCGCGCCATCGCCGTCGACCGCGTGCGGTACCCCGGCGAGGCCGTCGCCGCCGTCGCGGCGACCGACCGCTACACCGCCGAGGACGCCTGCGCGAAGATCCGCGTCGAGTACGAGCTCCTGCCCGCGCTGGTCGACCCGGTCGCGGCGATGGAGCCGTCGGCGACGCGGGTCCACGAGACGCTGGACTCCAACGTCGTCTTCCACCGCAGCCTCGACTGGGGCGACGTCGACGGCGACCTCGCCCGCGCACACACGGTGGTGCGGTCGAGCGCACGGTGGCACCGGATGGGCGCCCACCCCATCGAGACGGCCGGCGCGGTGGCCTCCTGGGACCCCTACGGCCAGTCGATGACGGTGTACTCGAACAGCAACTTCATCAACTTCCTGCCGTGGGCGTTCGCCGGGATCCTGCGGGTCTCGACCAACCGGCTGCGCATGATCCCGTGCACGGTCGGCGGCAGCTTCGGCAGCAAGCACCTGATCACCAAGGTCGTCTCGATCACCGGGGCGCTCAGCAAGGCGTGCGGCCGGCCCGTCCAGTACCTCGAGGACCGCACCGACAACGTCGCGGCGAACGACAACGTCGGCTGCGACCGGATCTACGACGCCGAGCTCGCGCTGGCCGAGGACGGCGAGATGCTCGGCCTCGTCCTGCGGATCATCGACGACTACGGCGCCTACTTCCAGTTCGCCCACGGCCAGCACGGCAACGCGGTGGCCCAGCCCGTCGGCCCCTACCGCATCGGCAGCTTGCGCTACGACGTCTCGTGCGTGCTGACCAACAAGGTCCAGCAGGGCTTCTTCCGCGGCGCGGGCGCGGACCCGGGCAACTTCATCCTCGAGCGCCTGGTCGACAAGGCCGCCCTCGAGATGGGCATCGACCGCGTCGAGCTGCGGCGGCGCAACTTCATCCGGCCCGAGCAGTTCCCGTACAAGATCCCGACGGGCAACGTCTACGACAGCGGCGACTACGAGGCCGTCCTCGACCGCGCGCTCGAGATCGCCGGGCTGGACCGGTGGCGCGAGGAGCAGGAGCGGCTGCGCGCCGAGGGCCGCTACCTCGGCATCGGCCTGGCGAGCTGCCAGGAGCGCTCGGGCTACAACGCCTCGGAGTGGTGGTTCCTCTACGGCGACGAGGCCCCGCTGCCGGCGACCAGCACCCCGGAGAGCTGCAAGATCGACGTCGACGCCATGGGCGGCGTCCGCGCCACGATCGGCTGCCCGCTGTGGGGCAACAGCCCCGAGACCGTGGTCGGGCAGGTCGTCGCCGAGGAGTTCGGGATCGACCCGTCGTCCGTCTCGGTCGCCTACGCCGACTCCACGAGCGGCGCGATCTCGGCCGGTCCCGGCGGCAGCCGGGTCACGATCATGCTCTCGGGCGCGACCCGCGGCGCCGCGCGGACGGTCAAGGACAAGATGATCCGCGTCGCGGCGAGCGCGATGGAGATGGACCCCGAGGACGTGGAGTGCGTCGAGGGCGTCTTCCGTGCGAAGGGGGCGCCGGGCACGTCGATGACCATGGCCGAGGTCGCGATGCGGGCCCACCTGTTCAACGACGGCACGAGCGAGGCCGAGAGCAGCGGCCTGGTCGCGGTCCACACCTACGACCACCCGTACTTCACGCCGCCCACGGCCGACCGCAGCGACCTCGGCGCCTTCTACCCGATGGTGTCGCACGCCTGCCACATCCCGATCGTCGAGGTCGACCCCGAGACCGGGCAGGTGACCCTGCGCGCCTACTACGTGGTCAACGACTGCGGCACGGTGATGAACCCGGCCCTGGTCGAGGGGCAGGTCATCGGCGGCATCGTGCAGGGCATCGGCGCGGCGCTGATGGAGGAGTACCGCTACGGCGCCTCCGACGGGGAGCTCGAGACGCCGACGTTCCGGGAGTACCTGCTGCCGAGCATGCACGAGGTCCCCGAGATCGTGCTCGAGCACCTGGAGACGCCCTCGCCGTTCACCGAGTACGGCGTGAAGGGCGCCGGGGAGGGCGGCCGGCTGGTCGCGCCGACGGCGATCGCGAGCGCCGTGGACGACGCGCTGCGCCCCCTCGGGGTGTGGGTCGACGAGCTGCCCATGACGCCCGAGCGCGTGGTCGGCATGGTCGCCGACGCGCAGGGGCGCCGATGACCGCGGTCGACCCGGAACGCGGGCCGGCGGCCTTCCGCCGTCCGGAGGAGATCCTCGCCGCGCTGGCGCTGCCCACGCGCGGCGAGGTCTTCTCCCTGGCGGTGCCGCGGTTCACCGACATGCCGCTGTTCGGCGCCCACCCGCCGTTCCGGGTGAGCATGGCGCGCACCCCGGGCGGGCTGCGCGCCGAGGGGGCCCAGCCGTGGGGCCCGCGCAACGGCGTCGGCTACGGGTACATGGCCGAGCTGCTCAGCGCGACGTCCCACAGCGGCGCCCACGTCGACGCGCTCGCCCACGTCACCATCGGCGACGACGACCACTGGTACGGCGGCGGCAACCCGCGCGAGCACCTCGGCGACAGCGGCCCGCGGCACGGCGACGCCTCGAAGCTGCCGCCGTTCGTCACCCGCGGGGTCCTCATCGACGTGCCGGGCCACCGGGGGGTGGACGCGCTGCCCCGGTCGTCGGTGGTGGACGCCGACGAGATGGCGGCCGTCGCGGCGCACCAGGGCGTCGAGGTGAGAGCCGGGGACGTGGTGCTCGTCCGCACCGGCTACCTCGGGCACTGGCCGGACACCGAGGCGATGACGCGGCACGCCACCGCCGGTCCCGACCTCTCCGCCGCCCGCTGGATGCTCGACCGCGGGGTGGTGGCCGCGGGCAGCGACACCGAGACCTTCGAGGTCCAGCCGCCGCCCGACTACGGCGACCCCGCCAACCCGCAGCCGGTCCACAGCCTGCTGCTCATCGAGCACGCGATCTATCTCTTCGAGTCCATCTACCTCGAGGAGCTCGCGCGGGCCCGGGCGTACGAGTTCCTCTTCGTGGCGCTCCCGCTCAAGATCCAGGGTGCGACGGGCTCGATGCTGGACCCGGTGGCGATCGTGTGACGGGTCAGCGCCGCGCCAGCCGACGCGCCGCGCCGGGCGAGGCCGCCGCGAGCCCGTAGTGCTCGAAGATCGCCGGCTCGTCCTCGGCCGCGAGCTCGCCGTCGGTGTCGATCGACGGAGCGTGCTTGGCGAGGTCCTTGGCCACGGTCACGCGCACGTGGTCGGGCGCGACCGTCGCCCCGGCGAGCGGGACGAACGCGAGCCGCCGACGCCCGATCATGCCGACGATCACCGTGGCGAACGCCGGCTGGTCGGAGACGGTGTCGACGTAGATCGCCTCGAGCTCGCCGATCTTGCCGCCGGCGGGGTCGACGACGTTCTTGCCCTGCCAGTCGCGGATGTTCTCGGCCTCGAAGCCCATGGGCGCAGACCCTAGCGGCGCGGCGCCGACAGGACGCGGACCGCGAGGGCCTCGGTGATCCCCAGTCGGGGCGTGTTCTGCCGCGCGCGCTCGGCGATCTGCCGCGGCGAGAGACCCATGTCCGCGTAGAGCCGGACGACGTTCTCCTGGGCGGGGGTCCAGGACGGTCGCGCGGCGCGCGCCGCGACCGGGCGCCGCGGGGGACGGCGCGGCGCCGGGACCCGGGGGGTGTCGACGGGCGCGGTGCCGAGGCCGGTGTTCTTCGTGGCGAACTCGCCCGCGGCGGCGCGCGCGGCGATCTCGTCGGGCTCGGCGACGCGGAAGGCGTCGCCGCTCTTGTTGACGGCCACCGCGGTGACCGTCGGGCCCCGGCGGTACTGCGCCTGGCAGTCCGGGGCGGTGCAGTAGGTGTATCCCAGCTCGGCGCGCTCCGCGGGGATCGCGCGGCCGCACCCGATGCAGTTCGTGGTCATGCTGACACCGATCCTACTCCGCCGGCGCCATGTCCTTCGGCTATCGCGGGCGGCTCCCGGCGGTGATCAACGGGGCCTTCGCGCGCCTAGAAGCAGCGAACAGCGCGTTCGTTGCGTCCGGGGTGGGCGTCCGGGACCGGGTCAGCGGCCGGTCGACGCGATGGTGGCGCTGCCCAGGACGACGTCCCCGCCGGGCTCGGGGCGGTAGAACACCGCCGCCTGGCCCGGGGCGACACCGCGCAGGGGCTCGGCGAGCACGACCTCGACGCCCTCACCGTCCGCCCGCACCGTCGCCGGCGCCAGGCCCCCGTGGGCGCGGACCTGGACGACGCACGCCACGGCGTCGGCGGGCGCCCCGGCCAGCCACACCGGGTCGGTGGCGCGCAGCGTCGTGACGTCGAGGTCCTCGGCCGGCCCGACGCGCACCGTGCGGCTCACGGGCTCGAGGCCCAGCACGTAGCGCGGCCGCCCGTCCGGCGCGGGGCGGGCGATGCCGAGGCCGTGGCGCTGGCCGACGGTGAAGTCGTGCACGCCGCGGTGGTGGCCGACGACGGCCCCGCTCGGGTCGACCATCTCCCCCGGCGCCGCGTCGATCCGCTCGGCGAGGAAGCCGCGGGTGTCGCCGGAGGGGATGAAGCAGATGTCGTGGCTGTCGGGCTTCTCCGCGACGACGAGCCCGCGCGCCGCCGCCTCGGCGCGCACCTCGGACTTCACGCTGTCGCCGAGCGGGAACAGGGCGCCGTCGAGCTGGTCGGGGCGCAGGACGCCGAGGACGTAGGACTGGTCCTTGTCGGGGTCGGCGGCCCTCCGCAGTACCCCGTCCGCGGAGAGCCGCGCGTAGTGGCCGGTCCCCACGGCGTCGAACCCCAGCGCGCGGGCCCGCTCGAGCACCGCCGAGAACTTGATCTTCTCGTTGCACCGCAGGCACGGGTTCGGCGTGCGGCCCGCGGCGTACTCGGCGACGAAGGGCTCGACGACGTCGTCGCGGAACCGCGCGGCCATGTCCCAGACGTAGAACGGGATGTCGAGGACGTCGGCGCAGCGCCGGGCGTCGCGGGAGTCCTCGATCGAGCAGCAGCCCCGCGCGCCCTCGCGCATCGTCGCGGGCTTCGCCGACAGCGCCAGGTGCACGCCGGTGACCTCGTGGCCGGCGTCGCGCAGCCGCGCCGCCGCGACCGCCGAGTCGACCCCGCCGCTCATGGCGGCGAGGACCCTCACGGTGCGCTCCGCGCAGGTGAGCAGAAAGAAGTGCTCCAGCACCTCTTTCTGCTCACGTGCCGAAGGCACCTCACGAGTGCGCCAGCGCGTCCCCGGCCCGGCGGGCGCGCTCGACGACCGGACCGATCGCCTCGACCACCGCGTCGACGTCGGCGCCCGTGGAGTTGTGGCCCAGCGAGAAGCGCAGCGAGCCGCGGGCGAGGTCCTCGTCGAGGCCCATGGCCAGCAGGACGTGGGACGGGCGGGCGACGCCGGCGGTGCAGGCCGAGCCGGTGGAGCACTCGATGCCCCGGGCGTCGAGCAGCATGAGCAGGCTGTCGCCTTCGCAGCCGGGGAAGGACAGGTGGGCGTTGCCGGGCAGGCGCTCGCCGGGCCGGTCGAGCGGGACGCCGTTGAGGCGGGCGTCGGGGACCTCGGCGGTGACGCGGGCGACGAGGTCGTCGCGCAGCCCGGTGAGCACCGCCGTGCGGCGTTCGACGTCGGCGACGGCGGCGCGCACGGCGGTCGCGAGGCTCATCGTGCCGGGGACGTCGAGGGTGCCCGAGCGGACGTCGCGCTCCTGCCCGCCGCCGTGCAGCAGCGGGGTGCAGACGGCGTCGCGGCGCAGCAGCAGCGCGCCCGCCCCGACCGGCCCGCCGAGCTTGTGCCCGGTGAGCGACAGCGCGTCGACGCCGGACGCCGCGAAGTCGACGGGCACGGCCCCGACGGCCTGGACCGCGTCGGTGTGGAACGGCACTCCGGCCTCGTGGGCGACCTCGGCGAGCGCGCGGACGTCGTTGACGGTGCCGACCTCGTTGTTCGCCCACATCACGCTGACCACCGCGACCTCGTCGGGGTGGGCCGCCAGCACCTCGCGCAGGGTCTCGGGCAGCACGCGGCCCTGGGCGTCGACGGGCAGGACGTCGAGCGTCGCGCCCTCGTGCCCGGCGAGCCACTCCGCGGCGTCGAGCACCGCGTGGTGCTCGGCGGCGGACACCACGACGCGGGTGCGGCGGGCGTCGGCGGCCCGGCGCGCCCAGTAGAGGCCCTTGACCGCGAGGTTGTCGGCCTCCGTGCCGCCGGTGGCCAGCACGACCTCCGAGGGCAGCGCGCCGACGGCCGCCGCGATCGTCTCGCGGGACTCCTCGACCGCCCGGCGGGCGCGGCGCCCGGCCGAGTGCAGCGACGACGCATTGCCGACGCGCCCGAGCGCCTCGGTCAGGGTGGCCGCCGCCTCCGGCAGCATCGGCGTGGTCGCCGCGTGGTCCAGGTACGTCATCGACCGGCCAGCGTAATCCCCTCGTGCACCGCCGGTCTCCCCCGCGGTCCTCCGGGGCGAGGACGCGTCGCGGCGGACCAGCGGCGCGGCTCCTCGCTCACAAGGGTCGAGCACGGCACCGAGCACGGACTGCGTGGTGATCCGGCCGCGCGGGCACTAGCGTCGCGGCCGGTCACGCCCGCCCGCCGCCGGAGGTCGCATGCCGCGAGACGTGAGCGACGAGACAGCCGGCTACTGGGCCCCGTGGTGCCCCGCGGGCGCCCACGACGACGCCGAGCACCTCCGCGAGCACTTCGACCCGCTGTCGGAGAGCCTCACGCGGGGCCGGTACGTCCGGATCGCCGGCGAGATGGCGCGGCAGTGCCCCGTGACGCGCACCGACGGGTTCGGCGAGGGCATCTGGACCGTCTCGGGCTACGCCGAGCTGCAGGAGCTGCACCGCCAGGAGGACTCCGCGTTCTCCGCGTTCCCGGTGCTGCTCCAGCACTTCGGCAACACGCGCCCGATGATCCCGATGGAGTCCGACCCGCCGCTGCACCGGCAGTACAAGCAGATCATCGCTCCGCTGTTGTCGCGGTCGGTGCAGACCGACAAGGAGCCCGCCTACCGCGCGATCGCCCGCGACCTGATCGCCCGCTTCGTCGACCGCGGGCGGTGCGAGGTGTTCGGCGAGCTGTGCAACCCGATGACCGCGCACGCGCTGATGGACGCGCTGGGCGTGCCCGGCCCCGACCGCGAGCGCCTCGCCGACCTCGCCGTCGCGCTCGTGCGGGGCCGCGCCGAGGGCGGGAACCAGGCCGAGGCGATCTACGCGTACTTCACCGACCTCGCCGCGGCCAAGCGCCGCGAGCCCGGCGACGACCTCGTCACGGCGTTGACCACCGCGACGGTCGACGGGCGCCCGCTCACCGAGGAGGAGATCCTCGACTACTGCGTGATCCTGCTGCCGGCGGGCTTCGAGACCACGGCGAGCTCGATGAGCTTCGTCCTCCTGCTCCTCGCCGAGCACCCGAGCTCCAGGACGAGCTGCGCCGCTCCCCCGAGCGCATCCCCGACGCCCTCGAGGAGCTCATGCGCCTCGCGACGCCGACGCGCTCGCACACGCGGACCGTGCTCACCGAGACCGAGATCGGCGGGCACCGGATGCGCGCCGGCGAGCGCGTCTACCTCAACTGGGCGGGCGCCAACCACGACCCGCGGACCTTCGACCGTCCCGAGGACCTCGACGTCGACCGCCGGCCCAACCGGCACATGGCCTACGGCTTCGGGCCGCACCTGTGCGTGGGGATGCACATGGCGCGCGCCGAGCTGAAGGTCGCCGTCGAGGAGGTGCTGACGGCGATGGAGGACATCGCGGTCGAGGACCCGGCGGCCGTGGTGGAGGAGATCGGCACGACCTGGGCGCTGACCCACCTACCGCTGACGTTCACACCTCGCCGGCCCGGCGGTCGATAGGCCCCGAGATCACCAGGTCGAGACGCACCTCATCGCGGGGCTCCGGGGTGCCTTCCGACCTGCTGATCTCCGCGGGCGCCCCGCGGGCGCCCCGCGGGCCGCCCCGGCGAACGAGCGAAGGGCCCCCCCGCTCGAACAGGTCGAGCGGAGGGGCCCTCCGGTTAGTCCGGGTGCGCCCCTACGAGCTGCGCTTCTTGACCTCCTCGGTCAGCTGCGGGCTGATCGAGAACAGGTCGCCGACGACGCCGAAGTCGGCGATCTCGAAGATCGGCGCCTCGGGGTCCTTGTTGACCGCGACGATGGTCTTCGAGGTCTGCATGCCGGCGCGGTGCTGGATCGCGCCGGAGATGCCGAGCGCGATGTAGAGCTGCGGCGAGACCGTCTTGCCGGTCTGCCCCACCTGGAACTGGTTGGGGTAGTAGCCGGAGTCGACGGCGGCGCGGGAGGCGCCGACCGCGGCGTGCAGCGAGTCCGCGAGGGTCTCGACGACGTCGAAGTTCTCCGCCGAGCCGACGCCGCGGCCGCCGGCCACGACGACGTTGGCCTCGGTGAGCTCCGGACGGTCGCCGCCGACGATTGGCTGGCGGTTCGACACCTTGCCGGACTTCGCCTCGTCGATCGCCGGGACCTCGACGGTCTCCTGCGTGCCGGCGCCGGCCTGCTCCTCGATCTCGATCGAGCCGGAGCGCCACGAGATCACCGCGGTGTCGGTGGTCGCGCGGGACTGGACCGTGAACGCACCACCGAAGATCGAGTGGGTGCCCTCGCGCTGGCCGTCGACCTCGACGAGGTCGTTGAGCCAGCCGGAGTTGGTCCGCACGGCCAGGCGGCCCGCGACCTCGCGGCCGTCGGCGCCCGCGGGGACGAGCACGGCCGGCGGGGAGACCCGCTCGACCAGCGTGGCCAGTGCGTCGACCTGCGGGGTCGACAGGTAGTTCACCGCGTCGTCGGACTCGGCGACGTAGACCTTCTCCGCACCGTGCGCGGCCAGGCCCTCGGCGAGCTTCGCCGCCGTGCCCGGGGTGCCGACGACGACCGCCGACGGCTCGCCCAGGCGGCGCGCCGCCGTGAGCATCTCGTAGGTGTTCTTCTTGATCTCCCCGTCGACGTGGTCGACGAGGACCAGGACCTCGGCCATGGTTCTCCTCTCGGTGTCGGTGGGGTGGATCAGATGAGCTTCTGGCCGACGAGGAACTCGGCGATCTTCGCGCCGCCGTCGCCCTCGTCCTCGACCTTCTGGCCGCCCGACTTCGGGGGCCGCGGGGCGAAGGAGTCGACCTGGACCAGGGAGCCCGCGAGACCGACCTCGTCCGCGGAGAGGCCGAGGTCGGCGATGCCGAGCGCGTTCACCGGCTTCTTCTTCGCGGCCATGATCCCCTTGAACGAGGGGTAACGCGGCTCGTTGATCTTCTCGCCGACGCTGACGACGGCGGGCAGCGACGCGGTGACGTCGCAGGTGCCCTCGTCGGTCTCGCGCTTGATGCTCGCGGTGCCGTTCTCGACGGTCAGCTCGTTGGCGTGGGTCAGCGACGGCCAGCCCAGCACCTCGCCGAGCATGCCGGCCATCGCGCCGCTGCGGCCGTCGGTGGCCTCGTTGCCGGCGAGCACGAGCTGCACGTCGTCGACGGTGCCGATGGCCTTGGCCAGGATCTTCGCCGTGGTCACGGCGTCGGAGCCGTGGATGGCCTCGTCGTTGACGTGGACGGCCTTGTCGGCGCCCATCGAGAGGGCCTTGCGGATGGCGTCGGTGGCGCGGTCGGGGCCGACGGTCAGGACGGTGACCTCGGCGTCGCCCGACTCCTTGATCTTGAGCGCCTCCTCGACGGCGCGCTCGTTGATCTCGTCGAGCACCGCGTCGGACGACGCGCGGTCGAGCGTCTTGTCGGCGTCGGAGAGGGTGCGCTCCGACCAGGTGTCGGGCACCTGCTTGATCAGCACGACGATGTTCATGGGCCTGCTGCGACCTCCTGTGCTCGCATCCGTCCCGAGGGACGCTGTTACCGCCCGGTAAGATACTCGTCGGTAACTTACCTTCTGCCCTGACTCTCCCACGCCCGGTGCCCATCGGCAGCGTGGCGAACGCCTCTCATGTTACCGACGAGTAGGGTGTAGGGCCTTACCCGTGGGTAACTCCGCGGTGACCGAATCGGGCGATATCGTGGGTGGATACGGGGCGGAAAGACCGCCTCGCTCTCCGTGAGGAGTCGTCGTGCCCGGTCTGTTCTCGAAGGTCAGTGAGTTCCTGCGTAGTCCGCAGGGCCGGAAGTACACCGACCAGGCGAAGCGCTACGCGTCGGACCCGAAGAACCGCGCGAAGGCGCAGGACATGCTGAACAAGTTCCGCGGCAAGGGCGGCGGGCACGGCGGCGCCCCGGGCGGGCACCGCTGAGTCAGCACACGACGCCGTGCCCCGGGCGTCCCCTGGGGCACGGCGCCGTGTCTCAGGTCAGGTAGTCGCCCATCCGCCGGAAGTAGTCGCCGGCGACGTGCTCGACGTCCTGGTCGTCCTTGACCCGCTGCAGCACCAGCCCGTGCTGCCCGCCCCGCCAGGCCTCCGGCCCGGCGACGACGACGACCCCGCGCCCCTCGCGCGCGAAGACACGGCCGTGGGTCCCGCCGGCCTTCTCCCGCGACACCGACGCCTCGAGCACCCGCAGGCGCCGTCCCTCGTGCAGGCACCAGGCGTTCGGGTAGGGCCCGGTCTGCGCGCGCACGAGGTTGACGAGGTCCCGCGCCGCGCGGTCCCAGTGGATCCGGTTGTCCGGGTCGGCGCGCTTGTGGAAGAACGACGCGTGCGCGGGGTCCTGGCGCAGCCAGTCGTGGGGCCCGTGCTCGACGCGGTCGAAGGCGTCGAGCGAGAGCTCCCCGAACAGCCCGACGGTGCGGTGGAAGAGGTCCTCGGTGGTGTCGGTCGGGGTCACCGGCACCGTACGCTGGGTGATGATGTCGCCGCGGTCGAGGTCGGCGTCCATCCAGTGCGCGGTGATCCCGACCTGGCTCTCGCCGTTGATGAGCGCCCAGTTCAGCGGCGAGAAGCCGGCGTACTTCGGCAGCAGCGAGTCGTGGGTGTTCACCGTCCCGCGCGTGGGCGCCGAGAACACCTCGGGGCTGATCCACGTGCGCCAGTTGCAGGCCAGGCCGATCTCGGCGTCGGCCTCCTTGATCGCCGTCACCAGCTCGGCGTCCACGGCTTTCTCGCGGTAGACGACCGGGATGCCGTGCTCGCGGGCGAGGTCACCCATCGATTCGGAGAAGATGGCGGGCGCCCACTCCCCCTCCTCCGGGTGACTGACCGTCAGCACGACCTCGTGGCGTGACTCGAGGAGCGCGGCGAGGAGCCGCGCGCCCCACTTCTGGTAGCCGAACAGGACGACGCGCACGCTCTCTCCTCAGACTCGCGGCAGGATGGTCTCGAGGTAGCTCTGGACCGCCTCGCCCTGCTTGACGTGGCTGCAGTAGTAGTTGGGCAGCGGGAAGAGGCGGCCCTCGCGCACGGCCCGGACCTGCTGGAACGCGGGCTGGGCGAGCAGGGTCTGGGTGTTGGCGTCGACGCCGCCGCGGGTGTCGGCGAGGTGCAGGACGACGTCGCAGTCGTCGAGCTGGGTGGCCTGCTCGTAGGACAGCCGCCCGCCCGCGCCGGTCTTCCCGGCCGCGAACTGCCCGAACGCGAAGCCGCTGTCGGCGAGCACCACGCCGCTCCACGAGGTCGGGTAGTCGGAGAAGAACACGCCGCCCGAGCTGCCGCGCACCAGCGCCCACCTCGTCCGCGCCAGCGTCGGGCCGAACTGCTCGCGGATGCGCTGGGCGTGCTGGTCGTAGCTCGCCTCGAGCTGCTCGCCCTGCGGCAGCCGGTTGACCGCGTCGGCGGTGCGCAGCGCCCGCTCGCCCCAGCTGCCCGGGTTCGCGGCCGCGGGCAGCAGCAGCGTCGGCGCGATGCCCGCGAGCTGCGCGCCGAGGTCGGCGGGCAGGTTCGGCACGAGGGTGCCGAGGATGAGGTCCGGGCCCTGGGCCGCGATCGCCTCGAAGTTCAGCGCCGTCGGCGTCCCGACCTTGGGGATCCCGTCGTAGACCTGCTGGTACTCCGGCAGCACGCCGCCGAGCGTCGCCTGCGCGGTCCCGCTGGGGGTGACGCCGACGTCGAGCAGGGCGTAGGTCGTGTAGAAGTCGGTGCAGACGATGCGCTGCGGGTTCGCGGGGATCTGGACGGGCCCGCCCGCTCCCTCCACGGTGCGCGTGGCCCCGCCGCCACCGCCGCCCTCGCCGCCGCCGCTGCAGGCGGCGAGCGCGAGGGTGGCGGCCACGCCGCCGGCGCCGGCCAGGAAGCCGCGCCGGGACAGGCCGGGACGGGCGTGCGGGGCCATCAAGGGGTCTCCTCGGGGGTCGGGGACGCGAGCACTTCGGTGAGCAGGGCGCCGACCGTCTCGACGGCGCCCGGTCGCAGCAGCCCGTGGTGGGAGGCCGCGATCGGTCGGTAGCGAGCGTGGGCGGGGAGCACGGGGCCCCAGCGCCCGCGGGCGTCGGCGAGCCGGGCGTCCCGCTCGTCGCGGTCGGCGCTCCCCTCCGGCACGGCGACGACGACGGTCACCGGGGCGTCGGTGCGCAGCAGCGCGGGCCGGTGCGCGGCCAGCGCCGGCACCGCGTGCCGGACGTGGCGCAGCGCCCCCTCGAGCACCGGTGGCGGGTAGAGGCCCGCGAGCTCGGGGCGGGCGGCGACCGCGGCGGACAGCGCGTCCGGGTCCGACGTCGCCGGCAGGCCGAGCACCTCGGCGAGGAAGGCGACCGGGTCGACGTCGCCGGCGTCTTCCCGAGCGCCCTCGCCCGGCCAGGCGTCGAGCAACGTCAGCGACGCCGGCTCCTCCCCCGCCGCGACGAGCGCGACCGCCACCGCGTGGGCCACGACGCCGCCGAAGGACCAGCCGGCGAGGTCGTGGGGGCCGGTCGGCGCGACCTCGCGGAGGCGCACGAGCTGGTCGGCGGCGACGTCGTCGAGCGTCGCCGGCGCGAAGTCCGGGTCGCCGAGCTCGCGGCCGGGCAGCGCCCACACCGCGCGGTCGGGCACCTGCGCGGCGAGCGCCGTGTAGGGGTGCACGACGCCCCCGGCACCGGGCAGCAGCACCAGCGGGCGTCCCGGGGCCTGGCGCAGCGGGACGGGGTCGGCCGCGCCGCTCGCCGTGCCCGCCGCCGTGCCCGCTGCCGTACCCGCTGCCAGCGCCGCGACGTCGGCGACGGTGGGGCGGCGCATCAGCTCGGCGACCGGCACGGTCAGGCCCAGGCGGTCGGCGAGGCGGGTGCGCAGCACCGCGAGCAGCAGCGAGTGCCCGCCGAGGTCGGCGAACGCGGTCTCCACGCCGACCTGCTCGGGCGCGACGTCGAGCACCTCGGCGAACACCGCGGCCACGTCGCGCTCCGCGTCGGTGCGCGGCGGGGTGCCGCCCGCGGCGCCGCTCGGGGCGGGCAGCGCGGCGCGGTCGACCTTGCCGGTCGGCAGCACCGGGATGGTGTCGAGGGGCACGAGGTCGGCGGGGACCAGGTGCGCGGGCAGGGTCTGCTCGAGGTGGGTGCGCACGGCGTCCAGCTCGCCGGCGCCGTCCGGGACGACCCACGCCACCAGCCGCAGGTCACCGCCGGGTCCCGGCCGCGTGTCGACCACCGCGCGGTCCACCCCGGGCGCGGCCGACACCGCCGCGGCGACCTCGCCGAGCTCGATGCGGAAGCCGCGGACCTTGACCTGGTCGTCGGCGCGCCCGAGGTAGTCGAGCCGGCCGTCGAGCAGGCGCCGCACGACGTCGCCGGTGCGGTACATGCGCTCGCCGGGGGTGTCGAACGGGTCGGCGACGAAGCGCTCGGCCGTGAGCGCGGGCCGGTCGTGGTAGCCGCGGGCCAGGCCCGGCCCCGCGAGGTACAGCTCGCCGACCCCGCCGGGCGGGACCGGGCGCAGGGCCGCGTCGAGGACGTGGGCGCGGGTGTTCGGGTCGGGCACGCCGATCGGGATGCGGCCGGTGGCGGCGTCGGCCGGGTCGGCCTCGCCGAGGGTGGAGTTCACGGCCACCTCGGTGGGCCCGTACGCGTTGACCACCCGCAGGCGCGCGGCCCAGCGCTCGACGATCGCGGGCGGCACCGCCTCGGTACCGACGAGCAGCACCGACCCGTCGGGCAGGCTCGCGTCCGGCGGCAGGGCCGCGACCAGCGACGGCGGCAGGATCGTCACGTCGCCGGCGCCGAAGCCCTGGTCGGCGAGGAACGTCGTGAGCACCGGGTCGGCCAGCCGCACCCGCGACGGCGCGACGACGAGGCGCGCGCCGGTGAGCAGTGACATCGTGAGCTCCCAGAACGCGACGTCGAAGCTGACCGACGCGAACTGCAGCACGCGCGCGCCGGCGCGCACGCCGAGCCGGTCGGTGGCCGTCGCGACGAGCGAGGGCACCACGCGGTGCGGGAGCAGGACGCCCTTGGGCCGGCCCGTCGAGCCCGAGGTGTAGATCAGGTAGGCGGCGTCGTCGGGGACGAGGTCCGGGACGGCGGGCGCCGGCGCGTCGGGCAGGCCGTCGACGTCGACGAGCTCCACGCCGTCGACCGCCGGCAGGCCGGCCGCTGTGTCGGCGGTGGTGAGGACGACGCGGGCGCGGGAGTCGGTGAGCATGAACGCCAGGCGCGCGGCCGGGTAGTCCGGGTCGAGCGGGAGGTACGCCGCGCCCGCGGTGAGGACGCCGACGAGCCCGGCGACGAGCACCGCCGAGCGGGGCAGCGCCACCCCGACGACGTCGCCGCGCCCGATCCCGCGCGCCTGCAGGGCCGCCGCGATCCGCCCGGCGTCGGCGGCGAGCTCGCCGTAGGACCTCGACCGGGGGCTGCCGTCGGGAGCCTCGGCCGCCACGGCCGGCGCGTCGGGGTGCGCGGCGACGCGCTCCGCGAACAGGGCGGGCCAGGTGCCGTCGCCGGCGTCGACGGCGGTGGCGGTCCCGTCCGCCAGCGCGCGGCGCTCGTCGTCGGCGAGCAGGTCGAGGCGTGCGAGCGGGGTGCCCGGCGCGTCGGCGATGGCGGTGAGCAGCCGGGCCAGGCGCGCCGTCCAGGCCGCGGCGGCGTCGTCGTCGACGGCGTCGGGGCGGTGGGCGAGGTGCAGGTCGGGCGCGCCGGTGGCGTCGAGGGCGGCGACGAGCACCAGCGGGTAGTGGGTGGCGTCGCGCCCGCCGACGTCGGCGACGGAGACCCCGGCCGGGCCGCGCTCGCGCACCGCGTCACGGTCGACCGGGTAGTTCTCGACGACGAGCAGGGTGTCGAACAGGTCCTCGACGCCGATCGCGCGCTGGATCGCGGCGAGCCCGACGTGCCCGACGTCGAGCAGCGCGGCCTGCTCGGCGCCGACCCGGACGAGCAGGTCGGCGAGGGTCTCGGCGGGGCGCTCGACGACGCGCACCGGGACGGTGTTGATGAACAGGCCGACGGCATCGTTCACCTCGCCGGAGCCGCGCCCGGACACCGTCTGCCCGAACACGGCGTCCGGCCCACCCGCGGCGCGCCCGACGAGCACGCCCCACGCGGCCTGCAGGACCGTCGCGACGGTGACGCCGAGGCGCCGCGCGGTCGCCGCGACCCGGGCGGCGACGTCCGGGTCCAGCGGCACCGGGGTGCGGTGCGGCAGGACGGTGCGGTCGGCGTCGGGGGTCTCCACCGCGCGGGTCGGGGCGGTGACGCCGGCCAGGGCGTCGCGCCACACGGCGAGGTCGGCGTCGGCGTCGCGGACGGCGAGGGCGGCGAGGTGGTCGTGGTAGCGCGGGGCCTCCGGGAGCGCGCGGCCCTCCCAGGCGGTGAGGGTCTCGCGCAGCACGATCGGCAGGGACCAGCCGTCGATCGCGACGTGGTGGAAGGTCAGCACGAGGCGGTGCCGCGTCGCGTCGCGGCGCACGAGCACTGCACGCAGCAGCGGGCCGTCGGCGACGTCGACGGTCCGGCCACGCTCGGCGTCGGCGACCTGCTGCGGGTCGTCGGTGGTGATCCACCAGGGCAGGTCGACGTGGCGCAGGACGACGCCGACCGGGCGCCCGTCGGGGCCGTCGGGGTAGACGGTGCGCAGGGCGTCGTGGCGGTCGACGACGGTCTGCACGGCCGCGCGCAGGGCGTCGGGGTCGACGGGTCCGTCGAGGTCGACGAGCAGCTGGATGGTGTAGACGTCGCCGCCGGCGTCCGCGCCGAGGCGCGCGAGGAACAGCAGCCCCTCGGCCAGCGGGCTCGGGCGCACGACGTCGACGACGTTGTCGGCGCCGCCGGGCACGCGGGCGGCGACGGCGGTGCGGTCGGCGTCGTCGAGCACGGCGACCGGGACCCGCCGGGGCGTGTCGGCCGTCGTGCCCGCGACCGCCGCCAGCCCGGCGACCGTGCGCTGCTCGAACACCTGCCGCGGGGTGACCGCGATGCCGGCCGCGCGCGCCTGCCCGACCACGGCGACCGCGAGGATGCTGTCGCCGCCGAGGGCGAAGAAGTCACTGTCGGCGCTGACCGCGCCGACCTCGAGCACGGCGCCGACCGCCGCGGCGAGCGCCTCCTCCACGGGCCCCGACGGCGCGCGGCCGGCGGGCGCCTCGACGTCGGGCGCGGGGAGCGCGCGGGTGTCGACCTTGCCGTTCGGCGTGGTCGGCATCGCGTCGAGCACCGTGACCACCGACGGCACCATGTAGTCGGGCAGGCGTGCGGCGACGGCGTCACGGACCGCGGCCGGGTCGAGCACCGCGCCGCCGGCGGGGACGACGTAGCCGAGCAGGCGCGCCGGGGCACCGTCCTCGCCGGGGCGGGCGACGGCGGCCGCGACGGACACGCCGTCGGCGGCCTGCAGGGCGGCGGTGACCTCGCCGAGCTCGATGCGGAAGCCGCGCACCTTGACCTGGTCGTCGACTCGGCCCAGCGGGTGCAGCGTGCCGTCGGCGTCGCGGCGCGCGAGGTCGCCGGTGCGGTACATCCGCTCGCCCGGCGCGCCGTACGAGTCGGCGACGAAGCGCTCGGCGGTCAGCGCGGGACGTGCGTGGTAGCCCCGCGCCACCCCGGCGCCGGCGATCCACAGCTCGCCGGCGACCCCCGCGGGCAGCAGGCGCAAGGCCGCGTCCAGCACGTACGCCCGCTCGCCGGCGAGCGGCCGCCCGACCCCACGTGAGTGATTTTCCCGGCCATAGCCGGGAAAATCGCTCACATAAGACGCCGCCGACCAGATCGTGGTCTCGGTGGGGCCGTAGACGTTGGTGACCTCGGCGGCGGAGGCGGCGAGCCGGGCGCCGAGCGCGGGCGGGAGGGCCTCGCCGCCGACGAGGACGCGCACGCCGTCGAGGGTCGCGGCCGGGTCGACGCGGTCGTCGCCGAGCAGCGCCTGCCACAGCGTCGGGGTCGACTGCACGACGGTGCGCCCGGGGCCCGCCGCGATCAGCGACGCCAGGCGCGGCGGGTCGAGCAGATCCTCGCGCTGGGCGAGCACCACCTCCGCGCCGCCGAGCAGCGGCAGCCAGATCTCGAGCGCGGCGATGTCGAACGACACCGTCGTCACGGCCACCCAGCGGTCGTCGGGGCCGAGGTGCAGCCGCTCGTCCATCGCGCCGAGGAACGCGTCGAGGGCGCCGGCGGGGATCACGACGCCCTTGGGGCGCCCGGTGGAGCCCGAGGTGTGGATGACGTAGACGGTCTCGTCGCCGACCGGGCCCGCGAGCGGACCCTCGGCGCCGCGCGCCTGCGGGTCGACCGCCGTCGTGCCGGCCGGCAGCGCCGCCGCGTCCCCGACGACCGCGACCGGTGCCGCGTCGTCGAGCACCTGCGCGATCCGCGCCGCCGGGTAGCCGGGGTCGAGCGGGACGTACGCCGCGCCGGTGCGCAGCACGGCGAGCAGGGCGACGACGAGGTCGGGCGAGCGTTCGCACGCCACCCCGACCAGCGCGCCCGGGCCGGCGCCGGCCTCGCGCAGCGCGCCGGCCAGCGCCGCCGAGCGCTCCTGCAGCTCCCCGCGCGTCAGCACCGCGTCGCCGCAGCGCACCGCCACCGCGTCCGGCGCCTCGGCAGCCACCGCGGCGAGGCGCACGGGCAGCGAGCGCCCGTCGCCCCGCGCCGGCGGTCCCTGCGCGGCGGCCAGGGCGGCGTCGCGCTCGTCGTCGCCGAGCAGGTCGAGGCGCGCGAGCGGGGTGTCCGGGGCCTCGACCAGCACGGTCAGCACCCGCTCGACGCGGTCGAGGAGGGTCTCGGCGTCGGCGGCGGACACGACGCCGGTGCGGTGGTCGAGCTGGAGCACGAGCCCGTCCGGGCCGGGAGTCACGACGAGGCTCGCCAGGTAGTGCGGGGCGTCGTGGCTGCGCACCGCGGCGACCGCCAGGCCGTCGGGCAGCGCGTCGGAGACCGCGTCCTCGTCGAGGGGGTAGTTCTCGACGACGAGCAGGGTGTCGAACAGCTCGCCCAGCCCCACCGCGCGCTGGATCGCGGGCAGGCCGACGTCCTGGTGGTCGAGCAGCGCCGCCTGCTCGGCCTGCGTGCGCGCGACGAGCCCGGCCAGCGTGTCGCCGGGGCGGGCGCGCACCCGCACCGGGACCGTCGCGATGTAGAGGCCGACCGCGGTGTCGATGCCGTCGACGTCCGGCGGGCGCCCCGACACGGTCTGGCCGAGGACGACGTCGTCGCGCCCGGTGGCCACGCGCAGCACCTGCGCCCACGCCACCTGCAGCACCGAGGACAGCGTCACGCCCCGCTCGCGGGCCAGCGCGGCGACCGCGTCGCCGAGCCCGACGACGCGCACGGTCACGGCGGGTGCGCCCGGGTCGCGGCCCTCGGCGGCGATCCGGGTGGGGCCGTCGAGGTCGCCGAGGGCGTCGCGCCACGCGGCCAGCGCGGCGGCGTGGTCGGCGGCGGCGAGGCGGTGCAGGTGGTCGCGGTGCGGGAGCGCCGGGGGCAGGCCGGCGCGCTCGAGGATCGCCGCCGCCTCGCCGTCGGTCCCCCGCGCCGCCGACCACAGCGTGAACAGCTCGCGCACGACCACCGGGATCGACCAGCCGTCGAGCACCGCGTGGTGGCTGACCAGGTGCAGCGTCGTCCCGTGCACCTCGAGGCGCACGAGACCGTCGGCCCCCGGCGCGCCGATGAGCGTCACGGGGCGCCCGGAGGAGACGGTCGGGAAGGTCTCGCGCAGGGCGTCGTGGCGCACGGTCAGGGCGGCGAAGGCGCGGTGCAGGGCCGCGACGTCGGCGTCGGTCACCTCGCCGTCGAGGTCGACCTCCAGGCGCACGGCGTAGACGTCGTCGCCGTCCAGACTCGGTTCGCTCGCGCCCTCGAACCGGGACGTGAACAGCATCCCCTCGGCCAGCGGCGCCGGGGCCACGACGTCGACCAGGTCGCCCCGCCCCGCCAGCGCGTCGACGTCGTCCTGGGTGAGCGCGACGGTCGGGAAGTCCGCCGGCGTGGGCCCGCCGATCACGTCGCGGGCGGCGGCGAGCTCGCGGCAGGCGTCGGCGAAGGCGGCGGCGAGGGCGGTGACGTCCTCCTCGGTCAGGACCCCGCCCGGCCAGCTCCACCGCGCGACGAGGTGGGGCCCGTCCTCGCGCTCCTCGGTGCGCGCGTTGACCTCGAGCGCGTGCGCGGCGGGCATCGCGTCGTCCCCGCCCCCGCTCATGACCGGCGCCTCGGGAGCCGGCGCCCAGCCGTCCCCGGCGCCGGCGGCGCTGCGCCCCAGGTAGTTGACGAGCAGCTCCGGCGCGGGCCCGTCGAACGCGACGCCGGCGACGTCGCGCAGGAGCCCGAACCCCAGTCCGTCGCCGGGGGTGGCGCGCAGGGCGTCCTTGACGGCCTTGAGCGCCCGGTCGAGGTCCCCGGACGGCAGCGGCACCCGCACCGGGTGGGTCGCGGTGAACCAGCCGACCGTGCGAGTGAGGTCCGGCTCGCCCGGCACCGCCGACGGCTCGCGGCCGTGGCGCTCGCGGTCGATCACCAGCGATCGGCCCCCGACCCGCCGGCCCACCGCCAGCGCCAGCGCCGTGACCAGCACGTCGTCCACCCCGCCGCGCACCGACGCCGGCAGCGCGCCGAGCAGCACCTCGGTGACCGCGGGCTCGAGCTCGACGTGGTGGTGCCGTGTGGTGGCGACGGTGTCGCGGGCCGGGTCGAGCGGGCGCCGCGCGAGGACCGCGCCCCCGTCCGCGAGGACCTCCTGCCAGGCGGCCACCTCGTCGCGGCGCTCCTCGGCGGTCGCGACCAGCGCCTGCGCCCACGCGCGGAACGGCGTCGGCACCGGCTCGAGCGCCTGCCCCGCCGCCGCGGCCGCGGTGAGGTCGCCGACGAGGACCGGCCACGACACCCCGTCGACGACGAGGTGGTGCACGGCGAGCACGAGCCGGCCGGGCAGCCAGGACACGGCGACCATCCGGCCCGCGCGCGGGTCGAGGCGGTCGGCGGTGGTGCGCGCAACCTCCTCGAGATCGCCCTCGACGCGCACCAGCACCTCCCCGGCGCGCACCGACCCGGCCGCCGGCACCTCCAGCGCGTCGTCGGTGAGGCGCGCGCGGAGCAGGTCGTGGGCGTCGAGGACCGCCTGCAGCGCCGGCGCGAGGTCCGCGTCCGGCGGCACGGTGAGCACCACGCGCTGGTGGTAGGTGCGGATCGGGCCGGGGCGGGCGACGAGCCAGCGCTGGATCGGCGTCAGCGGCACCGTCCCCGTGCCGTCGGCGCGCGCGGCCGGGCGGGCGCCGTCGACCGGGACGGCCACGGCCGCCAGGCCCGCCGGCGTGCGCGCCTCGAAGATCTGGCGCGGCGTGATCGTCCAGCCCGCGCGGCGGGCGCGCGAGACGAGCTGGATCGAGACGATGCTGTCGCCGCCGAGGGCGAAGAAGTCGTCCTCGACGCCGACCTCGTCGAGGCCCAGCACCGCCGCGACGACCGCCGTCAGCGCCTCCTCGGCCGCGGTGGCCGGCGAGCGGCCGCCGGCGTCGACGGTCCGTTCGGGCGCCGGGAGCGCCGACCGGTCGATCTTGTTGTTGGCGGTGAGCGGGAACGCGTCGAGCACGACGACGTCGCCGGGCACCATGTGCTCGGGCAGGGCCCGCGAGGCGCGTCGCCGCAGGTCCGCGGGGTCGGGGACGGCCGTGTCGGCCGTGTCCTCGGGCGTCACGTACGCGACGAGGCGCGCCGACGGCCCGTCGCGGCGGACCACGGCGACGGCCTGCGCGACCGCGGGGTCGGCGGCCAGCACCGAGCTGACCTCGCCCAGCTCGACGCGGAAGCCGCGCAGCGACACCTGGTCGTCGGCGCGGCCGAGGTACTCGAGCTGCTCGGGCCACGGGTCGGGCGTGCCGTCGCGGGTGGTGGCCGGGCGGCGGCGCACGAGGTCGCCGGTGCGGTACATGCGCGCGCCGGGCTCGCCGAACAGCTCGCCGAAGGGGTCGGCGACGAACCGGTCGGCGGTGAGGTCGGGCCGGCCGCGGTAGCCGCGCGCCAGGCCCGCGCCCGCGAGGTAGAGCTCGCCGACCACGCCGGGCGCGACCGGGCGCAGGCGGTGGTCGAGGACGTAGGCGCGCCCGTTGACGTCGGGCACACCGATCGGCGCGGCGCTGTGCGTGGCGACGGCGTCGGCCCCGGCCTGCCCGGACAGGTCGCCGAAGGTCGCGTTGACGGTGACCTCGGTGGGCCCGTAGGCGTTGACCAGCGTCCGGCCCGGCGCCCAGCGCGCGACCAGCTCGGGCGGCACGGCCTCGGTGCCGACCAGCAGCGTCATGCCCTCGGGCAGCGTGACGTCGGCGGGCAGCGCGCCCGACACCGACGGCGGCAGCGCGGCGTGCGTGACGCCGTGGCGGACCAGGTAGGCGACGAGCTCGGCGTCGGGGACGCGGAGCTCGGTCGGCACCACGACCAGCGTCCCGCCCACGCACAGCGCCATCGACATCTCGAACACCGCGAGGTCGAAGCTCACCGACGCGAAGTGCGAGACGCGCGACGACGGCGCGACCCCCAGCGTGCACCGTGCCGTCGCGACGAGGTCCGCCACGCCGGTGTGCGGCACGACGACGCCCTTGGGCCGGCCCGTCGACCCCGAGGTGTAGACGAGGTAGGCCGCGTTCTCCGGGTCCGGCGCGGGGAGCGCCGTCCCGGGGGCGTCGGCGTCGACGGCGATCCGCGGGGCGTCGGTGGGCAGGTCGTCGCCGCCGACCAGGGCCACCGGGTCGGCGTCGTCGAGCATGAAAGCGAGCCGGTCGGGCGGGTAGTCGGGGTCGAGCGCGAGGAACGCCGCGCCGGCGCGCAGCACCGCGACGAGCGCGACGAACAGCTCGACCGATCGCGGCAGCGACACCGCGACCACCCGCTCGGGGCCGGCGCCGGCCGCGACGAGGGCGCGCGCCAGGCGTCCGGAGCGCTCGTCCAGCTCGCCCCAGGAGAGCTGCTCGTCGCCGTGGACGAGGGCGACGGCGTCCGGGCCCGCGCCCTCCCGGGCGGCGTCGAACATCGCCGGCCAGGTGCGCGGGGCGACGTCGACGCGGGTGTCGTTGAGGTCGACGACGACGTGGCGACGCTCGGCGTCGTCGAGGACGTCGACGTCGTCGGCACGGCGCTCGGGATCGCCGACCACCGCGTGCAGGACCCGCTCGACCCGCGTGAGCAGCGCCCGGGCGTCGTCGGCGCCGACCCGTTCGGGGCGGTGCACGAGGCGCAGCCGCGCGGGCTCGTCGCCGTGCGCGGGCAGGGCGACGAGGCTGACCGGGTAGTGCGTGGCGTCGCGGATGGTCACCTCGTCGACGCCGAGGTCCGGGGCGAGCCGGGCCAGCGCCGACGGGTCGAGGCCGACGTTCTCGACGACGAGCAGGGTGTCGAAGAGCTCGCCGATCCCGGCCCGGCGCTGGACCTCGGCGAGGCTCGCCTGGTGGTCGGGCCAGCGGGCGGCCTGCTCGTCCTGGACGCGGTCGAGCAGCGCGCCGACGGTCTCGCCGCGGCGCAGCCGGACCCGCACCGGCACCGTGTTGACGAAGAGCCCGAGGATCGACTCCACGCCGGCCACCTCGGGTGGGCGGCCCGAGACGGTGGTGCCGAAGACGACGTCGTCGCGGCCGGTCAGCCGCGCGAGCACCAGGCCCCAGACCACGGAGAGCACGGTCGCGGTCGTGACGCCGCGGGCGCGCGCGAGCTCGGCGAGGCCGTCGCCCAGTGGGCCGTCGAGGGTGGTCTCGACGACGGCGGGGAGGTGGGCGGGCGTGTGCTCGGCCGCGGTCGGGGCGGGCGCGAGGCGGGTGGGCTCGTCGAGGCCCGCGAGGTCGTCGGCGAAGCGCTGCGCCATCGCCCCGGTGTCCTGCTCGCCGAGCCACTCGAGGTGTCGGCGGTAGGGCACCGGCTCGGCGGCGGGCTCGCGGCCCTCGGCGTGGTCGAGCAGCTCGGTGACCAGCGGGCCCAGCGACCAGCCGTCGGCGACGAGGTGGTGCAGCGTGATCGCGAGGCGCCACCGGCCGTCGGGGCGGCGCACCAGCAGCGCGCGCACCAGCGGCGGGCGCCCGAGGTCGACGGGGCGCAGGCGCTCGGCCTCGCAGGCCTCCTCGAGCTCGGCGTCGTCGGTGGCGTCCGCCTCGCGCCAGGGCACCGCCGTCGCGGCGGGCACGACGGCGACGGGCCCGCCGCGCTGGCGGTCGCGGACGGCGGCGCGCAGCACGTCGTGGCGGGCGAGCACGGCATCGAGCGCGGCGCGCAGCCGCTCGGGGCGCGGGCCGTGGCCGTCGAGGCGCAGCTGGATCGTGTAGGGGTCGACGCCGGTGCCGCCGTCGCCGGCGGCCCAGCGCGACAGGAAGAGCAGGCCCTCCTGCAGCGGCGAGAGGGGCAGGACGTCGGCGATCGCCGGACCGCTCTGGGCGCGCTCGTCGCGCGTGGAGGTCACGGGACGCTCCACTCCGCGTCCCAGCCGTCGGTGATGTCCTCCAGCTCGTCGTCGTCGAGGGTCACCAGCGGGGTGCTGGGTGCCGTGTGGCCGTCGGTCTCCGCGACCGGCGTGGCCGCCGCGGCGAGCGCCGCCGGGGTGCGGCGGGTGAACACGTCGCGCGCGGCGATCGCCCACCCGTGCGCGCGGGCCCGGCCGACGACGCGGATCGAGGCGATGCTGTCGCCGCCGAGGGCGAAGAAGTCACTGTCGGCGCCGACGGCGGCGACCTCGGGCACGGCGAGGACCTCGGCGAACACCGCGCACAGGGCGCGCTCGCCGTCGGTCTCCGGCGCGCGGCCCCCGCCCGCCGGCGCGCCCTCGACGTCGGGCTCGGGCAGCGCGCGGGTGTCGATCTTGCCGTTCGGGGTGGTCGGAAAGGCGTCGAGCACCGTCACCGCGACCGGCACCATGTGCTCGGGCAGCCGCTGCGCGACGGCGGCGCGCACGGTCTCGGGGTCGGGGGCGGGGTCGGCCGTGGGGTCGCCGACCACGTAGCCGAGCAGCCGCGCCGGTGCGTCCCCGGTGCCGGCGCGCACGACGGCGGCGGCCGCGGCGACCCCGTCGGTGGCCTCGAGCGCCGCGGTGACGTCGCCCAGCTCGATGCGGAAGCCGCGGACCTTGACCTGGTCGTCGACGCGGCCGAGGTAGTGCAGGCCGCCGTCCGGGTCGCGGCGCGCGAGGTCGCCGGTGCGGTACATCCGCTCCCCCGGCGCGCCGTGGGGGTCGGCGACGAAGCGCTCGGCGGTGAGGTCCGGGCGCGCGTGGTAGCCGCGGGTGACCCCGACGCCGCCGAGGTAGAGCTCGCCGACCACGCCGTCGGGCACCGGCTGCAGGCCCGCACCCAGCACGTAGGCGCGCTCCCCGGCGAGCGGGCTCCCGAGGCCATGTGAGCGGAATTCGCGGTCATGGCCGCGAATTCCGCTCACGTGGGCGGCCGTCGACCAGATCGTCGTCTCGGTGGGTCCGTAGACGTTGGTGACCTCGGCGGCGGCCGCCGCGAGGCGCGCGCCCAGGGCCGGCGGGAGCGCCTCGCCGCCGACGAGCACCCGCACACCGGCGAGCGTCGCGGCCGGGTCGACGGCCTCGTCGGAGACCAGCGCCTGCCAGAGAGTCGGGGTCGCCTGGGTGACCGCACTGCCCGAGATCAGCCAGGCCAACGCCGGCGGGTCCAGGATCTCCTCGCGCCGGGCGAGCACCACCTCGGCGCCGCAAACCAGCGGCAGCCACAGCTCGAGCGCGGCGATGTCGAACGACACCGTCGTCACCGCGACCCACCGGTCGCCGGGTCCGAGCGGCAGGCGCTCGCCCATCGTGCCGAGGAACGCCTCGAGCGCGCCCGCGGGCACGACCACGCCCTTCGGCCGGCCCGTCGAGCCCGAGGTGTAGATCGTGTAGACGGTCTCGTCGCCGACCGGGCCGCCCATCGGCGTCACGTCCCCGCCGGCGTCGGGCGCCACCACGGGCACCGGGCCCGCGTCGAACCCCGCCTCGGCGACCACCGCGACCGGCGCCGCGTCGTCGAGCACCTGCTGCGTGCGCGCGGTGGGGTGCTCGGGGTCGAGCGGCAGGTACGCCGCCCCGGACCCGAGCACGGCGAGCAGCGCCACCACCAGCTGCGGCGTGCGCGGCAGCGCCACGCCCACCAGCGCACCCGGCCCGGCGCCGGCGTCGCGGAGCGCCCCGGCGAGCGCGCCGGCCCGGTCGACCAGCGCGCGGTAGGTCAGCGTCTCGTCACCGCACCGCACCGCGACCCCGTCCGGCGACCCGTCGGCGACCGCCGCGATCCGCTCCGGCAGCGATCGCCCGTCGGTCACCGCCCGCGGCCCGACCCCGGCGGCGACGAGGCGGTCGTGCTCGGCGAGGTCGACCAGCGGCAGGGTGTCGACGACCCGGTCGGGCTCGGCGACCAGCGCGGCGAGCAGGCGCCTCCACCGGTCGAGCAGCGCCTGCACCGTGGCCTCGTCGTAGAGGTCCAGGGCGTGCTCGACGAACCCCTCGAGGCCGTCGGTGCCCCGGGTCTCGGTGAGGTCGACGGTCAGGTCGAACTTGGCGGTCCCGGTCTCGCGCAGCTCGAGCGACGCGTCCAGCCCGGGCATCGACGGGCCCTCCGCGCGCACCTCGCGGTAGGACAGCATCACCTGGAACAGCGGGTGACGGGCGAGCGCGCGGCCCGGGTCGAGCGCCTGCACCACCCGCTCGAACGGGACGTCGGCGTGCGCGACGGCGTCGAGGTCGGCCTCGCGGACCCGCGCGAGCAGCTCGCGACCGGTCGGGTGGCCGCCGGTGTCGACGCGCAGCACCACGTTGTTGACGAAGAGCCCGACCAGCGGGTCGAGCGCGGGGTCGGTGCGCCCGGTGACGGGGCTGCCGACGGCGATGTCGGTGCCCGCGCCCATGCCGGTGAGCAGGGCGGCGAACGCCGCGTGCAGCACCATGAACGTCGTCGTGCCCGTGTCGCGGGCGAGCGCGCGCACGCCCCGGTGCAGCTCGCCGTCCACGGTGAACCGCACGACGCCGCCCGCGCCCGAGGGCTCGGCGGGCCGCGGCCGGTCGGTGGGCAGTGCGATCTCCTCGGGCAGACCGGCCAGGCGCTCGCGCCACCACGCCAGCTGCGCCCCGGCCCGGGATCCCGCGTCGTCGATGTCGCCGAGGCGCGCCGCGTCCCACACCGTGTGGTCGGCGTACTGCACCGCGAGCGGCGCGCGGTCCGGCGCCCGGCCCGCGCGGCGCGCGGCGTAGGCGGCGGCGAGGTCGTCGGCGAGGGTCGCCAGCGACCACTCGTCGGCGGCGAGGTGGTGCACGACGAGCACGAGGACGTGGTCGCTGCCGTCACCGCTGCCGTCGCCGATCAGGGTCGCGTTGACCGGGATCGTGGTGCCGACGTCGACCACGGTGCGGGCGGCCTCGTCGATCGCCGCCTCGACGTCGTCGGGACGCGCGATGCGCGTCCACGGCACCTCGGGGTCGGTGACCACGTGCTGGCGCGCGACGCCCTCGTCGTCCTCGACCGGCACGGTGCGCAGGGCCTCGTGGCGGGCGACGAGGTCGCCGACCGCGGCCCGCAGCGCGTCGGTGTCCAGCGCGCCGCGCAGGCGCAGCACGGCGGGGATGTTGTAGGTCGCCGACGGCCCGTGCAGGCGGTGCAGGAACCACAGCCGCTGCTGGGCGGGCGAGAGCGGGGGCTCGGTGGTGCGGTCGGTGCGCGGGACGAGCGGGGCGACGGCGTCGGTGTGGTCGCCGGCCGGGTCGAGGCGCGCGGCGAGGCCGGCGGGCGTCGGGGCGTCGAAGACGTCGCGCACGGTCAGGGTGCCGCCCAGCCGGTCGCCGGCGCGGGCGACGACGCGGGTCGCGAGCAGCGAGTGGCCGCCGAGGGCGAAGAAGTCGTCGTCGGGGTCGACGGACGCGACCCCGAGCACCTCGGCGACGACCGCGCACAGGGCCGCCTCGACCGGTCCCGCGGGCTCGCGGCGCGGGGCCGTCGCGTCGAGCGCCGGCGCGGGCAGGCGGGCCTTGTCGACCTTGCCGTTGGCGGTCAGCGGGAAGGCGTCGACCACCGCGACCGCCGCCGGCAGCATGTGCTCGGGCAGCGTCCCGGCGAGGCGCTCGCGCACCTCCGCGGTGCTCGGCTCCCGGCCGTCGTCGGCGATCACGTGCGCGACGAGGCGGTCCTCGCGCAGCGACACCACCGAGCGCGCGATGCCGTCGAGGGCGTCGAGCGCGGCCTCGATCTCGCCGGGCTCGACGCGGTGCCCGCGGACCTTGACCTGGTCGTCGGCGCGCCCCAGGTAGTGCAGGACGCCGGACGCGTCGCGGCGCACGAGGTCGCCGGTGCGGTACATGCGCGCGCCGGGCTCGCCGGTGGGGTCGGCGACGAAGCGGGAGGCGGTCAGCGATGGGCGCCCGAGGTAGCCGCGCGCCAAGCCGGCGCCCGCGATGTAGAGCTCGCCGACGACGTCGTCGGGCACGTCCTGCAGGGCGCGGTCGAGCACCCGCGTGCGCGTCCCGGTGATGGCGCGGCCGATGGGAGGCGCCCGATGTGAGCGCATTTCACGGTCCTGACCGTGATTTTCGCTCACGTGGGCGGCCGTCGACCACACCGTCGTCTCGGTCGGGCCGTAGAGGTTGGTGACGTCGGCGCCGGCGGTGTCGAGGTCGGCGGCCAGCGAGGCGGGCAGCGCCTCGCCGCCCACCAGCGCCGTACGCCCGGCGAGCACCTCGGGCGCGACGTCGGCCAGCGCGCGCCACAGCGTCGGCGTGGCCTGGACGACGGCGTCGGGGTGCTCGCGCAGCAGGTCGGCGAGGGCCGCGGGGTCCTGCACGGTGCGCCGGGGCGCGACGACGACGCACGCGCCCGCGAGCACCGGCACGAGCAGCTCGAGCGCGGCGATGTCGAAGCCGATCGTCGTGACCGCGACCAGCTCCCCGCCCGGCCGCAGGCCGGTGCGCCCGTGCATGTCGAGCAGGAAGGTGCGCAGCGCGTCCCGCGGCACGACGACGCCCTTGGGGCGCCCGGTCGAGCCCGAGGTGTGGATGACGTGCGCGACGTGGGCGTCGTCGACCGGCGGGAGGTCACCGGGCCGCCCCGGCTGTGTCGGCGCGGCCGTCACGTCGAGCGTCGCCACGCCCGGCAGCGCGTCGGCGGTCTCGGGCGCCACCAGTGCGAGGGTCGGCATGGCGTCCTCGACGACGAGCGCCAGCCGGGCGGCGGGCGCGTCGGTGTCGAGCGGCATCCAGCCCGCCCCGGCGTGCACGCAGGCGAGCACGGCGACGACGAGCTCGGGCGTGCGCGGCAGGGCGATCGCGACGAGCCTGTCCGGTCCCGCGCCCGCGGCCCGCAGCCGGGCGGCGAGGCCCCGGGCGCGCCGGTCCAGCTCGGCGTGGGTCAGCGACGGGCCACCGGGGCCGGTCACCGCGACGCGGTCGGGGTGCGCGGCGGCGGCCGCGGCGAGCACGGCGGTCAGGTCCCCGCCGGGCAGCGACGAGAGCGGCGCGCCGGTTCCCGCGGCCAGCGCGGCGTCGCGCTCCGCGTCGTCGAGCAGCGGCACCGCGCCGATCGCCCGTTCGGGCGGGGTCGCGGCGAGCGTCGCCAGGAGCGCGGCGAGGCGCCGGTGGTGGCCCGCGAGCGCGTCGGCGTCGTAGGTCGCCGGGTTCGCGTCCAGGTCGAGGACGAGGCTGCCGTCGGGCTGGCGCTGCACGTTGACCGCGAGGTCGTGCACGGGCCCGCCCGACACCGGACGCGCGGTGCCCGTGGTCTCGGCGCCGAAGCGCAGCTTGTCGGCGAACGGCTTGACGTTGACCCACGGCCCGACCAGCGCCGCCTCGCCGCGAGCCCCGGCCGTGCCGGCGCCGGCGTCCAGGCGCAGGTCGCGGCGCAGGTCCTCGAAGCGGTAGTGCTGGTGGTCGCGCACCGCGGCGAGCTCCGCGGCGACGGCGCCGACCAGCTCGCCCACCGTCGTCGCCGGGGTCGGCGCGAGGCGCAGCGGCACGATGTTGACGAGCATCCCGGGTGTGCGGGCGGCGGTCGTCGAGGCGGCGCCTCCGAGCCGGCCCATCATCGGCACGCCGAGCACGACGTCGGGCGCGCCCGCGAGCCGGTGCAGGTAGAGCGCGACGGCGGCGAGGACCAGCTCGGGCCAGTGCCCGCCGCCGGCCCGGGCCGCGGCCTCCATCTCCTCGACCGCGGCGGCCGGCAGGGTGCTGCCGCGGCGCAGGAACGTCGACGACGACCGCCGGCTCCCCCGCCCGAGGGTCGCGGGCTCGGGCGGACCGGGGAAGCGGTCGGCCCAGAACGCGCGGTCGTCCTCGCGACGGCGCTCGCGGGCGTCGGCGTCGGCCGCGACCAGCTCGGCGAGCGTCCCGGCCCGGCGTACCGGCGCCTCGTCGACGGCGAGCCGTGCGGCGTAGAGGGCGGCGACGCGGCGGGCGATCAGCGAGAACCCGTACGCGTCCATGACGACGTGGTGGTAGCTGTGGAACCAGACGTGGTGGTCGTCGGCGAGGCGCAGCAGGGCCTGCGCGAACAGCGGCCCGCGGTCGAGGTCCACCGGCTGCCCCAGCGCGCCGGCCATCCAGTCGCGGGCGGCGGCCTCGGGGTCGGCCTCGCCGCGCAGGTCCACGCGCGTCACCGACCACGCGGCGCGCTCCTCCGCCCCCAGCGGGACCTGGCGGGGCTCGCCGTCCACGGTCGTGAACCGCACGTGCAGCGCGTCGGCCTCGTCGACCGCGTCGCCGATGGCCGCGACGAGCACGTCGGGCGCGAGCGGTCCGCGCAGGTCGATGCGCTCGCCGGTGTTGTAGATCGGGTTGGACGGGTCCAGGTGCTGGGCGAACCAGATGCCTGCTTGCGCGCCGGTCAGGGGAAGATCGTGCGCCTCGACCACGCCCACCTCCTCGCCGACGTCGGCCCTCGGACCCGGCGAGTTTGGCAAGCCTAACCTGCGAGCCGCAACCGGGACCCCGCGCGACGCGGACCACGTTGCGCTCGACGATGCGTGTCCGACCGACCACGCGCGGGTGGGGTTGCCGGGGCCCGCGGTGGTATGGATAGCCTCACCTACCGCTCGACCAGACGGTCTCGGAGGGGAGGTGCGGGTGCGGGCCTCGCGGCTGATGATCGACCTGTTCCCGTTGCGGTCGAGCCCGGCGTTCCGGCTGGTGTTCTCGGCACGGGTCGTCTCGCTCCTCGGCATCGCCCTCACGACGGTGGGCGTGCCCTGGCAGGTCTTCGAGATGACCCGCTCGTCGTTGCAGGTCAGCATCGCGAGCGCGGTCGTCGGCACCACGACCCTCGCCGGCACGCTCGCCGGCGGCGTCATCGCGGACCGCTTCGACCGGCGCACCGTCATCCTGCTCGCGCGCGGCGGAGCGACCCTCGTCTTCGCCGTCCTGGCCCTCAACGCGTACGTCCCGACGCCCCAGCTCTGGCTGATCTACCTCTGCGTGGGCCTCAACGGCGCGACCGCCGTCAGCCAGTCCGCGCTGATGGCCGTGACGCCCGCGATCGTCGAGCGCGAGCAGCTCGCCGCGGCCGGGGCGCTCGTCGCCCTGTCGACGCAGGTCGGCGCGGTGGTCGGCCCGTCGCTGGCCGGCCTGCTCATCGCCGGACCGGGGCTCGCGGTCAACTACGCGCTCTGCGCTCTCGGCTCGTTGATCACCACGACCCTGCTGTGGTTCCTGCCGTCGCTGCCGCCCCAGGGCGCGCCGACCGCCCGCCCGCTGCGCTCCATCGCCGAGGGCGCGTCCTTCGTGGCGCGGCACCGCGTCGTGCGCGGGGTGCTGCTCATCGACGTCGCCGCGATGGTGTTCGCGCTGCCCTACGTGCTGTTCCCGCAGCTCGTGATCGAGGTGTTCGGCGCCGGCCCCGAGGCCGCCGGCCTGCTCTACACCGCCCCCGCCGTCGGCGCGATGATCGCCGCCCTGACCAGCGGCTGGACCACCCACGTCCACCGCTCCGGCCGCGTCCTCGTCGTCGCGGTCCTGCTCTACGGCGCCGCGATCGCCGGCGTCGGGCTCTCGGGATCCCTGCCGCTGGCGCTCGGGTTCCTCGTCGTCGCGGGCGCCTGCGACATGATCTCCGAGGTGCTGCGCCGGGCCCTGCTCGCGCACTGCACGCCCGACCACCTCCAGGGCCGCGTCTCCAGCGTCTGGCTCGCCCAGGCCACGGTCGGGCCCTCGGCCGGCGGTGTCGAGGCCGGTGTCGCTTCGCGCCTGCTCGGCCCCGGCCCGGCGGTCGTCGCCGGCGGCGCGGTCTGCGTCGTCGCCACCGCCGCCCTCGCCGCCTCGCTCCCCCCGCTCCGCCGCGTCAGCCTGCGCGACGACGAGTGGGCCGCCCACCCCACCGGCGTGCCCGAGCACTCCCCGCTCGAGCCCGAGGCGGAGATCGAGCCGTCCAGCGACGTCGAGACCGACGCCGAGATCGAGGAGACCGGGGGCGAGCGCCGGTAGGGCCGGTTCCGCACGGCGAGGGGCACATCCCGCAGGTCGCGGGGCCTGTGGGTCATGCCGAACGTGCCCGTCGCGGCGAGGGGCACGTTCCGCAGGCCCCAAGCTGGTCGCTCACGCCGACCGCCGCTCGCGCGAAGCCGGTGCCGGAGCGCGCCGTGAGTGCTCTCCACTTCGATCTTCCGAGAGTGTCACCGTCGTCGTCCCGATAACAGCAGCCACGACACCCTCGCGAGATCGAAGTGGAGAGCTGCCAGCGGGCCTCCCGCCGCGAGCCCGGCTCAGTCCTCCGCCGGCGCGTGGTGGTCGTGGTTGACGACGCCGCGGCGCCAGTAGCCGTCGACGTCGTGGTCGCGCTTGTCGAGGTCGTCCCGCGCGCGCAGCATCCGCCGCACCGGGCGCAGCGCCCCGGCCTCGCCGGCGACCCACACGAAGCCGCGGCCGGCGGGGAAGGTCACGCCCGCGAGCGCGTCGTGCAGCAGCGTCGCCTCGCCGGCGGGCACGCCGTCGCGGTGCAGCCAGTGCACGGTGACGTCGGCGTCGGAGACGAGCTCCTGCTCCTCGGCGGCGTCGGCGACCTCGCAGAACACCTCGGCGCGCACCCCGGCGGGCAGCTCGGCGAGCCAGCGGCCGATCGCCGGCAGCGCGGTCTCGTCGCCCGCCAGCACGTACCAGTCGAGGTCGTCGGCGAGGATCTCGGAGCCACGCGGGCCGAGGACGCCGACCCGGCAGCCCGGGCACGCCGACGCGGCCCACGCCCCGGCGAGGCCGCCGGCGTGCACCACCATGTCGACGTCGAGCTCGCCGGCCTCGCGGTCGAGGCGGCGCACGGTGTAGTCGCGGTAGGTGCGCGGCGTGCCCGGCGGCGGCGGGACCAGCCCGCGCTCGCCGATCGTCGGCATCACCGGCAGCTCCTCGCCCGGCGCGGGGAAGAAGAGCTTGACGTGGTCGGTGGCCGCCCCGGCCGGCATGCCGGTGAAATCGGCGGCGAGCGTCACCCGTGCCATGCGCGGCGTCAGCCGCTGCACGCGCACCACCTCGGCGAGGCGCGGGGTCAGCTCGTGCAGGACCCGGCGGACCGGGTTCGGCGCTCCGTCGATCCACGACTGCCCGGTGGGGCGGGTCTCGACGCTCGTCATCGCTCTCCTCCTCGGCGTGCGGCCGGCGAGTGGGTCAGGCGGTCCCGGCCGTGCGCTCGACGAGGCTGCGCGGCCGCAGGTCGGTCCAGTTCGTCTCGATGTACTCGACGCACGCCGCCCGGGTCTCGCCCTCGGGCGCCTCGCCCAGGACGACGGTCCAGCCGGCGGGGACGTCGGCGAACACCGGCCACAGGCTGTGCTGGCCCTCGTCGTTGACCAGCACGAGGAACCGGCCGTCCTCGTCGTCGAAGGGGTTCGTCACGCGGGAGCTCCCGTCAGGGGTCGGGTCGGTCGGTCGGATCGGGGACGTCAGGACCGGCCGAGCAGCCCCGCCCAGGCCTCGAGGGTGGGCGTCTCGGCGAGGTCGATGAAGCTCACCTCGGTGCCGTCGGCGCGCCACTGTTCCACCAGGCTCATGAGGCGGATGGAGTCCAGGCCGCGGTCGAGCAGGTCGTCACCGTCGCCGATCGCCTCGGGCGGCTCGTCCAGGGCGCGGGCGACGTCGGTGCGCATCCGCTCGAGGTCGACACCGGATCCGTCCGGGGTGGCCACGTGCACGTCCTCTCCGTCGACGACCGCTACCGTAACTGAGGCTAACCTAAGCAGATCACGCGGGCAGTGTCAGGCGTCACCGAGCGCCCCGGACCCGACGGGGTCCTCGGCGCGGGCTGCCTCGCGGCGCTGCCGCCGGATCTCGCGACCAGCAGGAACGATCATCGGGGTGCCGGTCTGCGGGTCCGGTACGACCGCGCACGTGATCCCGAAGACCGCCCGGACGAGGTCGGCGTCGACGATCTCGCCGGGCGGGCCCTGGGCGACGATCCGGCCCTCGCGCATCGCGATGAGGTGGGTGGCGTAGCGGCAGGCCTGGTTGAGGTCGTGCAGCACCGCGACCAGGGTGCGCTCGCCGCCGGCGTGCAGGTCCGCGCACAGGTCGAGGACGTCGAGCTGGAAGGCGATGTCGAGGAACGTCGTCGGCTCGTCGAGCAGCAGCAGCGGGGTCTGCTGCGCGAGCACCATGGCGATCCACACCCGCTGGCGCTGGCCGCCGGAGAGCTGGCCGACGTCGCGCTCGGCGAGCTCGGTGACCCCGGTGGCCGCCATCGCGTCGCGCACCGCCTCCTCGTCGGTCACCGACCACTGCCGCAGCAGCGACTGGTGCGGGTAGCGCCCGCGCGCGACGAGGTCGAGCACGGTGATGCCGTCGGGCGCGGTCGGACTCTGCGGGAGCAGCGCGAGCCGGCGCGCGACCTCCTTCGGCCCGTACGACGAGATCACGCGGTCGTCGAGCAGCACCCGCCCCGCCGCCGGCTTGATCATGCGCGCAAGGCCGCGGAGCAGCGTGGACTTGCCGCACGCGTTGGGCCCGACGACCACGGTGAAGGACCCGTCGGGCACGGCGACGTCGAGGTCGCGGATGACGGTGCGCTGCTCGTAGGCCAGCGTGACGCCCTCGGCCCGCAGCCGTGCCCCGTCCCCCGGCACATCGCCCGCGCTCATCGTCCTGCCCTCCACTCCCTGGCGAGCAACCACACGAGGTAGAGCCCGCCGATGGCCGCGGTCATGGTGCCCGCGGGGAACTGCGTCGGCGCGGCGAGGCGCTGGCCGAGCACGTCCCCGGCGAGCAGCAGCACCGCACCCATGAGCCCCGCGGCCACCATGCCCGGCCCGGTGGTGCCGGTGACCCGGCGGGCGAGCTGCGGCGCGGCGAGCGCGACGAAGGCGATCGGGCCGACGGCGGCGGTCGCGACGCCGACGAGCGCCACGCCGACCAGCAGCGTCACCACCCGCGTGCGCTCGACGGTGACGCCCAGGCCGCGCGCCACGTCGTCGCCCATGCCGAGCAGGTCGAGCCGGCGGCTGCCCGCGACCGCGATCGGCACGAGCAGCACCAGCGCGACCGCCACGGCGAGCACCTCGGGCCAGCTGCGGCCGTTGAGCGTGCCGACGAGCCAGCTCTGCGCCGCGACCGCGGTGGACAGGTCGGTGCGCAGGATGAGGAAGTTGTTCAGCGCCGCGAGCACGGCGTTGACGCCGATGCCGACGAGCACCAGGCGGTACCCGCCGACCGCCCCGCCGAGCAGGGCCTGGACGGCGAGCGCGGTGACGAGGGTGCCGACGATCGCGCCGATGGTCGTGCCGGTGGGTCCGCCGCCGACCAGGACGATCGACACGAGCGCCCCGGTGGCCGCGCCCGTGGTGAAGCCCAGCAGGTCGGGGCTCGCGAGGTTGTTGCGCGCGAGCGACTGGAACACCGCGCCGGCCACCCCCAGCGCCGCGCCGACGACGAGCGCCACGGCGACCCGCGGCAGACGCAGCCCCACCACGACGTACTGCTGGGCGCGCGACCCGCTGCCCGTCAGCGCGCCGACGACCTGGCCGAGCGAGAGCCGGTAGTCGCCGAGGGTCAGGGCCATCGCCGCGAGGACGACGGCGACGACGAGCAGCACCACGACGCCGGTGACCGTGCGCGTGTGCACGCGCAGCGAGACCCGCGGGGTGCGCACCACGGGCCCGGTGGGCAGGACCGTGTTGCTCACGGTCCTGCTCACGGTCCCGCTCACAGCGCCACCACCCGCCGGCGCCGGGCGATCGCCAGGAACACCGGTGCGCCGACGAACGCCGCCACCACCCCGACCTCGAGCTCGGCGGGGATCGCGACCACGCGCCCGATGACGTCGGCCGCGACGACCAGCAGCCCGCCGAGCACCATCGACCACGGCACGACCCACCGCTGGTCGGGCCCGGTGACCACGCGCGCGAGGTGCGGCACGGCGAGCCCCACGAAGGCGATCGGGCCGCACGCGGCGGTGGCGCCGCCGCACAGCAGCACGATCCCGATCCCGGTCAGCATCCGGATGCGCCCGACGCGCACGCCGAGCGCGCGGGCGGTCTCCTCGCCGAGCGCCAGGGCGTTGAGGGCGCGCGCGAGCCCGAGCGCGAGCAGCCCCCCGACGACGAGGAACGGCAGCACCTGCAGCAGCGCCTGCGGGTCGCGCCCGGTCAGCGAGCCGACGCGCCACACCCGGAACTGGTCGAAGGTGGTGGCGTCGACGAGCACCACGGCGTAGATGACGCCCTGCAGCGACGCCCCGATCGCCGTCCCGGCCAGCGCGAGGCGCGCGGGTGTCGCGCCGCTGCGGCCCGTGGCGCCGAGCAGGTAGACCAGCACGGCGACGAGCGCGGCCCCGGCCAGCGAGAACCACACGTAGCCGTTCAGCGTCGTGATGCCGAACAGCAGGATCCCGGCGACGATCGCGGCCGACGCGCCCCAGTTGACGCCCAGGACGCCGGGGTCGGCGAGCGGGTTGCGGGTCAGCGCCTGCATGAGCGCCCCCGCCGCCCCGAGCGCGAGCCCGACCGCGAGGCCCAGCAGCGTCCGTGGCAGGCGCTGCTCGAGCACGATCACCGCGTCGGTGTCGGCGGGCCCCGACGGCCCGTGCAGCAGCGCGTCGAGCACGACGCCCGGCGGGATGCCGCGGCTCCCCACCATGAGGCTCGCGACCGCCGCCAGCGCCAGGAGCACGCCCGCGACGACCAGGCCGCCCGCCCGTAGGCTCGTGGGGCGGGTCGGCGACCGCTCGACCCCGCCGCCGCGGTCGGCCGTGGGCTCGGTGGGCTCGGTGGGCTCGGTGGGCTCGGTGGGCTCGGTGGGCTCGGTGGGCACTGCCGTCACGCCGGCGCCTCCCGGACGGCAGCGGGCGCGGCCGGATCGAGGGCCCGCAGCGCGTCGGTGGTGGCGAGGACGACGCCGCAGCGCTGGGCGGTCCAGGTGAGGGCCTGCTCGTGGTGGTCGCGGGAGAAGTCGGCGACGGCGTCGGCGACGAGGAACGGCTGCACGTCGCGCATGAAGGCGTCCACGGCCGTCACCATGCACCCGATGTGGGCGTAGATGCCGGTGATCACCAGCTGGTCGCGGCCCCGGTCGGCGAGCATCTGCTCGAGCGGCGATCGCTGGAACGCGCTGTAGCGCCACTTCGTCAGCACCTCGTCGCCCGCCGCCGGCGTGAGCTCGTCGACGATCGCGACCACGTCGGGGTCCTTCGCGTAGGCGGCCGCCGGGCCGCGGCCCCAGAAGTCGTCGAGCAGGCCCCGGTCGGCGGGCGGCTGCACGCCGGGCTGCGCGGTGTACACGACCGGCACGCCCAGCTCGCGGGCCCGCGCCGTCAGCGTCGCGATGTTCTCGATGACCTGGCTGACCGGCTCCTCGGTGCGCGAGAACGGCGCCAGGAAGTAGCGCTGCATGTCGTGCACGAGCAGCACCGCGCGGGCAGGGTCGGGCGACCAGTCCGGCCGGCTCGCCGGCAGCTCGTGCGCCCGCGGCAGGGCGTAGGGCGCGATCGACGGCAGGCTCACGAACGGCTCTCCTCTCCGGACTCCTCGCGCAGGTGCGCGGCCAGCGCCGCGCGCAGGGCGCGGCGGCTGGTCTTGCCCACCCCCGTGGCGGGGAACGACGCGACGACCTCGACGACGTCGGGCACCTTGTAGGCCGCGACGCCGCGCTCGCGCACGAACCGGCGCAGCGCGGCCGAGCCCGGCGGGTCCCGGTCGGGCACCGCGACGACGAAGGCGTGGGTGCGCTCGCCGAGGAAGTCGTCGGGCACGCCGACGATCGCGGCGTCGACGACGTCGGGGTGGGCCAGCAGGTGGTTCTCGACCTCCTCGGCCGCGATCTTCTCCCCGCCCCGGTTGATCTGCTCCTTGACCCGCCCGGACACGACGACGTCGCCGCGCTCGGTGAGCCGCACGAGGTCGCCCGTGCGGTAGAAACCGTCGGCGGTGAACGCCGTCGCGTTGTGCTCGTCGGCGCGGTAGTAGCCGCGGATGGTGTACGGGCCCCGCGTGAGCAGGGCGCCGACCTCGCCCGGCGCGACCTCGGGCTCATCGGGGTCGTCGGGGTCGACGACGCGCAGCTCGTCGTCCGGCGAGATCGGCCGGCCCTGGGTGTTCAGGACGACGTCGTCGGGGTCGTCGAGGCGCGTGTAGTTGACCAGGCCCTCGGCCATGCCGAACACCTGCTGCAGCCGCGCGCCGAGCGCGGGCATGATCCGCCGCGCCAGCTCGGGCGCGCACTTGGCCCCGCCGACCTGCAGCACCTGCAGGCTCGACAGGTCCCGCTGCGTGCGACCGGCCGCCTGCACCCACGCCGCCGCGAGCGGCGGGACCACCGCGGCGATGGTCACCCGCTCGCTCTCGACCAGCCCGAAGCAGGTGTCGGCGTCCGGCGAGGGCGCGAGCACCGCGGTGCCGCCGGCGTGCACGACCCCGAGCAGCCCGGGCGAGCTCATCGTGAAGTTGTGCGACGCCGGCAGGGCGGCGAGGTACACGGTCTCCGCGGTCAGCCCGCAGATCTCCGCGCTCGCGCGGACGCTGTAGAGGTAGTCGTCGTGGGTGCGCGGGATGAGCTTGGACAGCCCCGTCGTCCCGCCCGAGAGCTGCAGGAACGCCACCGACGACGGGTCGGCGTCGTCGCCGGGCAGCGTGTCCGGCGGGGTGCGGCGCAGCGAGGACAGGGACAGCCAGCCCGCGACGGGCTCCGCGCCCGGCACGTCGGCGACGACGACGTGGCGCACCGAGGGGACCTCCGCGGCGATCGCGTGCGCCGCGGCGGCGTGGTCGAACCGGTCGTGGCGCCCGACCGTCACGATCGCGACGGCCTCGGCGTGCTCGGCGAAGTAGCGGATCTCGCTCTCGCGGTGCGCGGGGAGCGCGAAGACCGGCAGCGCGCCGAGCCGGAACAGCGCGAACACCGCCTCGAGGTACTCCGGGACGTTCGGCAGCCAGACCACCACCCGGTCGCCCGGCGCCACCCCGATCTCGGCCAGCCCCGCGGCGAGCCCGCGCGCCCGGGCGTCGAGCTCGGCGTAGGTCCAGCGCTCGCCGCCCGACGGGCCGGTGCCGACGACGGCGGTGCGCCCGCCGTGGTCGGCGACGGCCGCGTCGAGCAGGGCGGGGAAGGTCTGGCCCGTCCAGTACCCGGCGGCGCGGTAGCGCTCGGCGGCCTCCGCCGGGTAGGGCACGACGCCGTCGGTCACGGGGCCCACCGCGGTCACGGCGTGGCCTCCAGCCCCAGCGCCGTGAGCAGGGTGCGGAACTTGGCGCCGGTCTCGGCGAGCTCGGCCTCGGGCCGGGAGCCCTCGACGATCCCGGCCCCGGCGAACACCGTCGCGACCCGCCCGGCGACCTCGGCGCACCGGATCGCGATGGCCCATTCGCCGTCGCCCTCGGCGTCGCACCAGCCGACGAGACCGGCGTACCAGCCGCGGTCGAACCCCTCGAGCTCGGCGATCACCTCGCGCGCCACCGGGGTCGGCTCGCCGCCCACCGCGGGCGTCGGGTGCAGCGCCTCGGCGAGCTCGAGCGAGGACGGCGCGGGGTCGCGCAGCCGGCCCTCGATGCGGGTGGCGAGGTGCCACAGCGCCGAGGTCCGGGTCAGGCTCGGGCGCGCGGGGACGTCCAGCGACGTGCAGTAGGGCGCGAGCCGCTCGGCCACCCGCTCGACGACCAGGGCGTGCTCGCGGTGGTCCTTGGTCGACGCCGCGAGCGCCTCCCCGCGGCGGGCGTCCTCCTCGGGGTCCGGGCTGCGCGGTGCGGTGCCGGCCAGCGGCTGCGAGAGCACGGTGTGGCCGCGGCGGGACACGAGCAGCTCCGGGCTGGCACCGAGCAGGGTGCGGCGGGGCGCGGTGGGGTCGGTAGGACCCGTCGGCTCGGGGTCCTCGACGTCGGCCGCGAACGCGTAGCCCGACGGGTTGCGGGCCGCGAGGCGCTCGAGCAGGGCGGTGACGTCGACGTCCTCGGGCGCGGTGAGCGTCGCCGAGCGCGCGAGCACGACCTTGGTCAGGCGCCCCTCGTCGATCATCTCCAGGGCCCGGCGCACGGCCGCGGCGTAGCGCGGGGGCGGCGGCTCCTCGCGGAAGTCCCAGCGGGTGCCGATCGACGCGGGCGCCGACGGCGGCGCGGTCAGCGGCGGGGCGGCGGGCGCCTGGTCGACGGTGGGCCGCACGGTCGGCGTGCGCTCGACCCGGGCGGGCACGACCAGGCGCGCGCGGCCGGGCGCGAACCCGACCGCGCCCACGACCACCGGGTCCGGGTTGCCGGCCTCGCGCTCGGCGGCCAGCGTCGCGGCGGCGGCGACGCCCACGCTCGCGCCGGGCTCCTCGGGCACGCGCGCCCGCACCCCGGCGGTGCGCAGCGTGACGTCCCGGGTGGAGAAGAGGAACGCCCCGGGCGCCGAGCCGGGGGTGGGCAGGGACTCGGGGTGTCGCTCGGGCAGGGACGCGGGCGGGGCAGCGGGATCGCCCGTCCCGGACTCCGGACCGGCGCTGGTCGGGATGCTGGTCATGGGGTCCTCTCACGGTGCGTGCCGAGCGGGACGGACGGGCCGGGCTCAGGGGCCCAGGGACGCGCCGCCGTCGACGTAGACGGTCTGCAGCGTCACGTGGCGGGCGGCGTCGGAGGCGAGGAACGCGACGACCTCGGCGACGTCCTCGGGGGCCGCGACGCGCCCCAGCGGGATGCCCGCCTTGAACGTCTCGGGCGACCCGGCGACGAGCGCGGCGTGGTCGGCGGGCAGGTCGCCCATCGCGGTCAGCATCGGGGTGTCGGTGGAGCCGGGGCAGACGACGTTGGCGCGCACGCCCCGGCCGGCGAGCTCGAGGCCGAGCACGCGCGTCACGGCGACCGCCGCGGCCTTCGACGCCGCGTACGCGGCCATGCCCATCCGCGGGACGCCCGCGGCGTTCGACGCGACCGTGACCACCGATCCCGCGCCGCGCTCGGCCAGGCGCGCGCCGACCGCCCGGCAGGCGTGCATGACCCCGGTGGCGTTGACGTCGAGGCAGCGCTGCCAGTCGGCGTCGTCCAGCTCGGTGACACGGCCGACGGCCAGCACGCCCGCGACGTTGACCAGCGTGCCCAGCGGGCCGAGCGTCTCCTCGGCGGCGTCGGCGGCCTTGTGCACCGCCGCGCCGTCGGTGACGTCGGCCGGCACCGCGACCGCCGACCCGCCGTGCTCGCGCACCGCCGCGGCGGCCGCCTCCACGGCCTCGGCGTCGCGGTCGAGCAGCGCGACCGGCGTGCCGGCGTCGGCGAGGCGAAGGCAGACCGCCCGGCCGATCCCGCCCGCGGCGCCGGTGACCAGGGCGGCGCCCGCAGGACCGGTCACGACGTCACCACCCCCGGGTCCCCCCACCCCGGCCCGACGGTGGCGGGCTCGCCGGCCTGGTCGTGGGCCACCGGCAGCTCCGGGGTGGGGCGCCGGTGCCCGAGCACCGAGTCGAGGATCTCGCCGGCGCGCACGGCCGTCGTCGACAGCAGCGTCGAGCTGATGCCGTGGGTGTGCTCGGTCGGCCCCTGCAGGTAGATGCCGGCGTGCAGGGGCTCGACGGTGTGCAGGCGGTAGTCGCGCTCGACGAGCAGCTCGCCGTCCTCGGCGCGCCGGCACCACGCGCCCACGTCGCCGAGGAAGGCGCTGGGGTCGATCGGGCGGTAGCCGGTGGCGTAGACGAGCACGTCGGCGGTGACCGTGCGCGGGTTGCCCGTCGGCAGGAACTCGATGTCGACCTCGATCGGCCCGACCTCGCTCCCGCGGACCTCCGCGACCCGGCACGCGCCGTGCACGAACAGCCGCTGCTCGCCGCCGACCTGCTCCTGGTAGGCCCGCCGGTAGAGCTCCTGGATCAGCTCCGGGTCGACCACCGAGTAGTTCGTGTTCGCGTGGTAGTCCATGAGCATCTGCTTGACCTCGCCGGACGCCGCGTAGAAGTGGTCCACGGCCTCCGGGTCGAAGATCCTGTTCGCGAACGACGTGTCGTCGGCGGGGCTGTAGCCGTAGCGCGAGAACACCGAGTGCACCTCGGCCGCGTCCACGCGCTCGTGCAGGTAGCTCGTGGTCTCCGCCGCGCTCTGGCCGGCGCCGACGACGACGAAGCGCCGCGAGTGCCGCCGGCCGTGCCCGAGCTCGCGCAGGCGCGGCAGCAGCTCGCTGTTGTGCCAGACGCAGGGACCCCGCTGGCCCCCTGCCGGCAGCCACGGCACGAGGCCGGTGGCGAGCACGAGGTTGCGGGTGCGCACCACGCGCGCGGTCGAGGCGTCGCCGTCGGCGTCGCGCAGGACGACGTCGAGCTGGTCGACGGTGCCGTCCGGGCCGGTCACCGGCTGCACGCCGACCGCCCGCGTCCCGTACGACACGAGGTGGCGCACGTCCGCGGCGCACCACTCGAGGTAGTCGTGGAACTCCACCCGCGACGGGAACATCGTCTTGGTGTTGATGAAATCGGCGAGCCGGCCCTGGCCCTGCAGGTAGTTGAGGAACGAGCGCGGGCTCGTCGGGTCCCGCATCGTCACCAGGTCCTTGAGGAAGGACACCTGCATCGTGGCGCCCTCGAGCAGCATCCCCCGGTGCCACCCGAAGGCGGCCTGCTGCTCGACGAACGCCGCCTGGATGCGCCCCTCGCCCGGGGCCGCCCGCTCGTTGTGCTCCTGGACGGCCAGGGCCAGCGCGAGGTTCGACGGACCGAACCCCACCCCCAGGACGTCGACGACGTCCGCTCCGTCGTCGGGACCGGCTCGCCCCGGCTCGCGACTCATCGCTCTCCTCGCCGTCGACGCATGATCGTTAGGGGACCCTAACCTAACCCGCACGCGTCGGGCGACGTCAGTGTCGGCCCGGACACACCCCGTGACGACGCCCTCACGGGGTGGTCGCGTAGACCCGCGCGAGCTCCGGGGTGATCTGGTCGAGCAGGTACGGCAGGCTCAGCGGGCTCGAGAAGCCCAGCGCGCCGGCCACCGGCGACGACTCCTCGCCGAGGAACGCCACGCGGTCCGCCCGCGTGGCCCCCAGGTTCGCGAACACCGGGTTGCCCAGCGCGACCTGCGGCGGGACCCCGACGACGGCGATGCCCTGGGCGTCGAGGCGCCCGATGAGCTCGCTGGACAGCGTCTCGGTGGTCGGCGGCACCCCCAGCCCGAGGCCGGTGAACACCTGGGTGCGCAGGTCGTCGCGACCCAGCGAGTAGAACTCCGAGGCGGCCACCAGCGTCACCGAGACGTTCTTCCCGGCGAACTGCGGGTTGGCGGTGCGGGCGTCGGCGAAGCGGCGCTCGACGTCGGCGACGGCCTGCTCGGCGCGCTCGGGCACGCCCAGCGCCCGCCCGGTGATGCGGGTCTGCTCCTGCCACGGGGCGGCGACGTCCTTGACCGGGTCGGCGAGGGTCGGGGCGATCTGGGAGAGCCGGTCGTAGGTCGCCTGGTCCATGTACGAGTACAGACCGATGATCACGTCGGGCTGCAGCGAGGCGATCCTCTCGATGTCGAGCTCGTCGCTGCCCACGACCTCGGGGCGCTGCCCGTTGAGGGCCTGCTGCGCCCAGGGGCGGGTCGCGCTGTCGAAGGCGCCGATCGACTGGCGCACGCCGACGGGGACGACGCCGAGCGCGAGCACGAAGTCCGCGTCGTTGTAGCCGACCGTCACGACCCGCTGCGGGCGGTCCGGGATCGTCGTCTGCCCGTAGGCGTGGCCGATCGTCACCGGGAAGCCCGGCGCGGCGGGCGCGGCGGCCTGCTGGTCCCCGCCCGAGCCGCAGCCGGCGAGCACGAGGGCGAGGACCGCGGCCAGGGCGCCGAGGAGACGAGGGGCGAGGCGCGTCATGTGCTCTCCGTGGATCGACGATGACCAGATCGTGTCGGAGGGCAGGCTCACCTAAGTCGTACAGCGGGTCAACCCGGCGCGTCCTCCGTCACGCCCGTGATCACGGGGGTGCGCCCCGTCGCGGGGCGGTGCCGGCCGATCGGGACGACCATCGGCGTGCCGGCCACCGGGTCGTCGACGACGCGCGCGTCGAGCCCGAACACGTCGCGGACGGTGTCCTCGGTGAGCACCTCGTGCGGGGTCCCGACGGCCGCGACCTCGCCGTCGCGCATCGCCACCAGCCGCCCGGCGTAGCGCGCGGCGAGGTTGAGGTCGTGCAGCACCATGACCACGGTGCGGCCGCGCTCGCGGTGCAGGCGCCCGACGAGCTCGAGGACGTCGACCTGGTGGGCGAGGTCGAGGAACGTCGTGGGCTCGTCGAGCAGGAGCACGTCGGTGCCCTGCGCGAGCGCCATGGAGATCCAGACGCGCTGGCGCTGGCCGCCCGAGAGCGTGTCCAGCGTGCGCTCGGCGAACCCGGTCATGTCGGTCCACGCCAGCGCCTCGGCCACCGCCGCCTCGTCGTCGGCCGACCACTGCCGGAACCAGCGCTGGTGCGGGTGCCGCCCGCGGGCGACGAGGTCGGCGACCCGGATGCCCTCCGGGGCGGTCGGGTCCTGGGGCAGCACCCCGAGCACGGTGGCGACCTCGCGCGAGGGCACGGCGTCGAGGCGCCGCCCGTCGAGCAGGACGTGGCCGTGGCGGGGCACGAGCAGGCGCGCCAGCGTGCGCAGCAGCGTCGACTTGCCGCAGCCGTTGGGGCCGATGACGGCGGTGACGGTGCCGTCGACGACGTCGAGGTCGAGGCCGTCGGTGCCGCCGACGACGACCGCGTCGCCGTAGCCGACGCGCACGCCCTGGGCGGAGAGCCGGGCTGCTCCCGTCATGCGGAGTCCTTCCTCGTCCGGCGGACCAGCAGGTAGAGCAGGTAGGGGGCGCCCAGCACGACGGTGACGACGCCGACGGGCACCTCGCCGCCGAGCACGGTGCGCGCGACGAGGTCGCCGGTGACGACCAGCAGCGCGCCCGCGACCGCGGAGGCGAGCAGCGGCGGGCGCGAGCCCCCGGTGAGGCGCAGCGAGACCTGCGGGGTCACGAGCGCGACGAAGCGGATCGGGCCCGCGGCGGCGCAGGCGGAGGCGGCGAGGACGACGGCGAGCCCGAGCAGCTGGACCCGCGAGCGGTCGACCCGCTCGCCCAGCCCGCGGGCGGCGTCGTCGCCGAGGTCGAGGGCGTCGAGGCGGAAGGCCAGCACGATCGCGATCGGCAGCACGATCACCAGGACGACCGCCACCGGCACGACGTGCTCCCAGCCGCGGGCGTTGAGCGACCCGCGCAGCCAGATCAGGGCGAGCGAGGCCTGCTGGACGTTCGCGAGCACCAGCAGCCAGGACGTCACCGAGACCAGGGCGACGCTGATGCCGAGGCCGACGAGGATGAAGCGGAACGCGTCGAGGCCCTGCCGGTAGGCGAGCCCGACGACGAGCGCGGCGGCGAGCAGCCCGCCGACCAGCGCCGCGAGCGGGAGCCCGACGGCGGCGAGCAGCCCGACCGCCGAGCCGCCCGTGCCGGCGAGCACGAGCACCGCCAGCGCCGCCACCCCCGCGCCGTCGGTGACGCCGAGGACGTCGGGGCTGGTCAGGGGGTTGCGGGCGACGCCCTGGGTGATGGCGCCGGCGACCCCGAGCGCCGCGCCGACGAGCACGCCGCAGAGCACCCGGGGCAGGCGCAGCTGGGTGATCACGAACGTCTCGCCGCGGCTGCCGGCGCCGGCCAGGACGCGCAGGACGTCGGCGAGCGCGATCGGGTACTCGCCGCGCCCGACGCTCGCCGCCCCGACCAGGACCAGCAGCGCCAGGCCGCCGAGCACCACGAACGCGGTGCGGGGACGCCAGACCGCCGAGACCGGGCCGGCGCGCAGGGGACGGCGGCCGGCGACGGGCGCGCTCACAGCTTCACCATCCGGCGGCGGATGAGGGCGACGAAGAACGGCGCCCCGACGATGCCGAGCACGATGCCGACCGCGAGCTCGGCGGGGCGCACGACGAGGCGCCCGACGACGTCGGCGGCGAGCACGAGGACCGCGCCGACGAGCGCGGCCAGCGGGATCAGCCGCCCGTGTGCGGGTCCGACCAGCGAGCGGACGACGTGCGGGGCGACGAGGCCGACGAACCCGATCGGTCCGGCGACCGCCACCGACGCCCCGGTGAGCAGGGTGACCGCGACCAGCCCGACCAGCCGCGCCCGCGTCACGTCCTGCCCGAGGCCGCGGGCACTGTCCTCGCCGAGGGCGAGCACGTCGAGCGCCCGGACGTTGGCGATCGCCAGCACCAGCCCGAGCAGCACGAACGGCAGGACCTGCAGGGTCAGCGCCGCCCCGCGGTCGTCGAGGGCGCCGGCTGCCCAGAACCGGTAGGCGTCGAGCGAGGGACCCTCACCGAGCACCATCGCCGAGGTCAGCGCGAGCAGCAGCTCCGAGACCGCGAGCCCGGCGAGCGCCAGCGTGACCGGGGTCGGCCCGCCCCGGCTCGCGGCGCCGAGGGTGAACACGAGCAGCGCGGCGAGCGCGGCCCCGGCGAAGGCGAACCACACGTAGCCGAAGACGTCGGTGACGCCGAGCACGGTGGTGGAGAGCACGACGCAGAACGCCGCGCCGCCGCTGATGCCCAGCAGCCCGGGGTCGGCGAGCGGGTTGCGGGTGTGGCCCTGCATGAGCACCCCGGCGACGCCCAGCGCGGCGCCGACCAGGATCCCGAGCAGGGTGCGGGGCAGGCGCAGCTCGCGGACGACGACGTCGCTGGGCGCGCCGGTCGGCGCCACCAGCGCGTCCCAGACCTGGCCCGGGGTCGTCGGCGACGCCCCCACCGCGATGCTGAGGACGACGACGACCGCCAGCGCGCCGAGCCCCAGCCCGAGCGCCAGCCACGGGCGGCTGCGCCGGCGGACCGGGGGCGCGAGACGTCCGACGACGGTCGTGCCCACCCTGCGTGCCCTTCCGCCGGCGCCCCGTTAGCCAAGGGCAACCTAACAGCCCCGCCCTCCGGCACGCCGGTCCTCGGCTCGCGGGGTGGGCCGGCACACCTCCGGTGTGCCAGCGGTGCGGCCTCGCTGGCACTCATCGATAGGATCGCCACATCGTCGATCGCGCGACACGCCGACGCCGCCTCGACCGCCGCGATCGTCCGTACGCGGACAGGTGTGATCGAGGTCACGATCCGCTAGCGTGCGGGAGAGCTGCGACCAGGCACCGGCGTCGTCGGTGGCGACCGAGGAGTGACGCGATGGCGGATCCCGCGACGTCCGGACCGGTCTTCCGGTTGATCTACAGCAGTCACCTGCGCGTCCCGCCGCACGAGCGCAAGGCCGAGCTCGGGGCCATCTTCTCGACGGCCCGGTCGAAGAACAGCAAGAGCGGGGTCACGGGCGCGCTGCTGGTCTGGCACGACAGCATCGTGCAGGCCCTCGAGGGCGACGAGGCCGTGGTCCGCGAGCTCTACGACACGATCCACCACGACCCGCGCCACGAGCGCGTCGCCGTGCTCGAGGAGGGCGTCGTGCCCGAGCGCGTCTTCGGGCGGTGGTCGATGGCACGGGTGTCGGACGAGGACGACGAGCCCGACATCCCCCTGCTCATGAACCGCGACAAGGGCGGCATCTCCCCCGCCGCACCCCGCCCGACGACGCCCGCGCAGGACGAGGTCGTCGCGACGATGCGCGAGTACGCGCGGGGGTCCACGCAGCCCGCGTGAGCGGGGTCCTGCGACACGGTCACGGGCGGGCGGCCACGATGGCCCGGCCATGACGCACACCGATCTCCCCCTCACCGGCGAGCGCACGGTCCCCGGGCTCGACGTCGAGAACTATTGGTTCCGCCGCCACGAGGCGGTCTACCTCGCGCTCGCGCCGGCGTGCCGCGACGCCGTGGTGCTCGACGCCGGGGTGGGCGAGGGCTACGGGGCCGCGCTGCTGGCGACGTGGGCGCGGCGGGTCGTCGGTCTCGAGCTGGACCCGGCGGTGGCGGTGCACGTCGGCGCCCGCTACCCGACCGTCGACGTCGTCCGCGCCGACCTCCAGGCGCTGCCGGTGCCCGACGGGGGCGTCGACGCCGTCGTCACCCTGCAGGTGATCGAGCACCTGCGGGACCAGCCCGGCTTCCTCGCCGAGTGCGCCCGCGTCCTGCGCCCCGGGGGGCGGCTGCACTGCGCCACGCCCAACCGCCTGACCTTCTCCCCCGGCGCCGGGCCCGACGACCGCCCGCTCAACCCCTTCCACACCCGCGAGCTGACCGGGGGCGAGCTGGTGTCGCTGGTGGCCGAGGCCGGCATGCACGTGGAGGACCTCCAGGGCCTCCACCACGGCTCGGCGCTGCGGGCCCTCGACGCCCGCCACGGGGGCTCGCTCATCGCCGCGCAGGTCGCCCTGGCCCTCTCCGGCGAGCCCTGGCCCGAGGAGCTGGCCGCCGACGTCGCGTCCGTCGCCGCCGCCGACTTCGACCTGCGCACCGACGACGTCGACGCCTCGCTCGACCTCCTCGTCACCGCCGTCCGGCCGCGTTGAGAGACTCGGCGCCCCGACGAGAGGAGCGTGCTTGACCGCGGAACCGGTGGGCTCCTTCTGCCTCGTCCTGCACTCGCACCTGCCCTGGCTGCTGCGCCACGGCGCCTGGCCGGTCGGCGAGGACTGGCTCTACCAGGCGTGGGCGCACTCGTACCTCCCCGTCGTCGAGACCCTCGACCGGCTCGCCGCGCACGGCCACCGCGATCTGCTGACCCTCGGCGTCACCCCGGTCCTCGCCGCCCAGCTCGACCACCCGGCGGCCCTGCGGGCGATGCACACGTGGCTCGCCGACTGGCAGCTGCGCGCGCACGAGGCACACCGCACGCACCCCGCCCTGGCCACCCGCGAGCACCGCGCCGCCGCCCACGCCCTCGAGGTGTTCGAGCGCGACTGGCGCCACGGCGGGTCGCCGGTGCTGCGGAGGCTCGCCGACGACGGGGTCGTGGAGCTGCTCGGCGGGCCCGCGACCCACCCGTTCGCCCCGCTGCTGCCCGGCCGCGTGCGGCGGTTCCTGCTCGACGCCGGGCTGCGCGACCACGCCCTGCGCCTGGGCCGGCGACCCCGCGGCATCTGGGCGCCCGAGTGCGGCTACGCCCCCGGCCTCGAGCAGGACTACGCGGCGGCGGGCGTCGAGCGCTTCCTCGTCGACGGCCCGGCGATGCGCGGGGACACCGCCGCCGCGCGCCCCGTCGACGGCACCGACGTCGTCGCCTTCGGGCGCGACCTCGAGGTGACCTACCGGGTCTGGTCCCCGCGCGCCGGCTACCCCGGCGGGCCCGACTACCGCGACTTCCACACCTTCGACCACGGCACCGGCCTCAAGCCGGCGCGCGTCACCGGTCGTCGCGTCGCCCCGCAGGACAAGAAGCCCTACGACCCCGCCCGCGCCGCCGCGGCCGTCGCGCGGGACGCGGCGGACTTCGTCGCGGTCGTCCGCGCCCGGCTCGACGACCTGCGGCGACGCCGCGGACGCCCCGGCGTCGTCGTCAGCGCCTTCGACACCGAGCTCTTCGGCCACTGGTGGCACGAGGGCCCGGACTGGCTCGCGGCCGTGCTCACCGCGCTGCCGGCGGCCGGGGTCCGGGTGACGACGCTGCGCGGCGCGGTCGAGGCGGGGCACGTCCGCGAGCCGGTGGTGCTGCCGGCGTCGTCGTGGGGGTCGGGCAAGGACTGGCGGGTGTGGGACGGGGCCGGGGAACCGGCGGTGCGCGACATGGTGGCCGACAACGCCGAGGTCGCCCGGCGCCTGCTCGCCGCCGTCGACGGGGCCGCGCCGACCGCGGGCCGCGACGCCACCCTCGACGCGCTCGCGACCCAGGCGGCGCTGGCGCTGTCGAGCGACTGGGCGTTCATGGTCACCAAGGACTCCGCCGCCCACTACGCCCGGCGCCGCGCGGCCGAGCACCGCGACCGGGTCCGCGAGCTCACCGACCTCCTGCCCGCCGGGCGCCACGCCGAGGCCGGAGCCCGGGCCGCGGCGTTCGCGGCGCAGGACGACGTGTTCGGCCGGCTCGACGCCCGGGGGCTGCGGCGTCACCCGAGCGGTGACCACCGTCGCACCGCTCCTACCTACTCCGGAGTAGGGTCGCTCGCCTGATCGTGCCAGCCTGGCGTCCACGCTGACGCTCGACGTCAGGAAACCCACCTCGATCACCGGGAGGCGCTCGCAGGGTGCGCGTGCTGATGCTGTCCTGGGAGTACCCGCCGGTCGTGGTCGGCGGGCTGGGGCGGCACGTGCACGCGCTGGCCCAGGCGCTGGGGACCGCGGGCCACGACGTCGTGGTCGTCGCCCGCCACCCCGCCGGGACCGACGCCGAGACGCACCCGACGACGCTGGAGCGGGTGGGCCCGGTGCGCGTGCTGCGTGTCGCCGAGGACCCGCCGCACCTGGAGTTCGTGCGCGACCTCGTCGCCTGGACCCTCGGGATCGGGCACGCGATGCTCCGGGCCGCGGCGGGCCTCCTGCGCGACTGGACCCCCGACGTCGTCCACGCCCACGACTGGCTCGTGGCGCACGGGGCGATCGCGCTCGCGGACCTCACCGGCGCGCCGCTGGTGGCGACCCTGCACGCCACCGAGGCCGGGCGGCACGGCGGCTGGCTCTCGCAGCCGCTCAACCAGCAGGTGCACTCCGTGGAGTGGTGGCTCGCGCGCCGCGCCGACGCCGTCGTCACCTGCTCGCAGGCCATGCGGAACGAGGTCGCGGGGCTGTTCGACCTCGACCCGGAGGACGTCGCCGTCGTGCACAACGGGATCGACCCGGTCGACTGGCTGCGGCCCGGCCGGCCGCGCACCGGCCCGCCGACCCTGCTCTACCTCGGGCGGCTCGAGTGGGAGAAGGGCGTGCACGACCTCGTCGCCGCCCTGCCCGCGATCCGCCGCGCGCACCCCGGGACGACGCTCGCCGTGGCCGGCACGGGCTCGTGCTCCGACTGGCTCGCCGAGCGGGCCCGGGTCGCCCGGGTCCGGCGCGCGGTGCGCCTGCTCGGCCACGTCGACGACGCCACCCTGCGCGACCTGCTCGCCCGCGCCGACGCCGCCGTGCTGCCCAGCCGCTACGAGCCCTTCGGCATCACCGCGCTCGAGGCGGCGGCGGCCGGCGCGCCGCTCGTCGCGTCACGGGCGGGCGGGCTGGGCGAGGTGGTCGTCGACGGCGTCACGGGCCTGTCCTTCGCGCCCGGCGACGTGCCCGGGCTGGCGCGGGCCGTGATCCGCTGCCTCGACGACCCCGACGCCGCCCGCGACCGCGCCCGCGCCGCCCGCGACCGCCTCGACACCGACTTCGCCTGGCCGGCCATCGCCGAGGAGACCGCGGCGGTCTACGCCGCCGCCCGCCCCGGCCCGCCCCGCGTCCTGGGGCGCCCGAAGATCCCGACGGGGAACGTCTTCGGCCGGACCTGACCGGGGTCGTGAGTGATTTTCGCGGCCATAGCCGGGAACATCACTCACATAGGGGGCGCGCGGGCTCCCCCGCCGAGGTCCCAGGAGCGCCGGCCGGGTCGCCGGGGCCGGCCGGGAGAGCCTGCCCCGCCGCCAGCGCCGTCTTGCGGGCGATGTCGGCGAGGGCCTCGCGCTGGGCGGCCGCGGCCTCGTAGTCCGCCATCCGGTCACGCACCACCCGCGCCGGGGCGCCGACGGCCACCGACCAGTCCGGCACGTCGCCCCGCACCACCGCGTGCGCGCCCAGCACGCAGCCGCGCCCCACCCGCGCGCCGCGCAGCACCGTCACCTTCGTCCCGATCCACGTCTCGGGCCCGATGCGCACCGGGGACTTGACGATCCCCTGGTCCTTGATCGGCGCGTGGACGTCGGCGTAGCGGTGGTCGAAGTCGCAGACGTAGATCCAGTCCGAGAGCAGCGTCGCCTCGCCGAACTCGATGTCGAGGTAGCAGTTGATCGTGTTCTCGTTGCCGAACACCGACTTGTCCCCGATGCGCAGCGACCCCTCGTGGCAGCGCAGCCGGGTGTGGTCGCCGATGTGCACGAACCGGCCGATCTCGAGGCGCCCGAACCCCTCCCGCGCCTCGAGCTGCACGCCCTTGCCCAGGAACACCAGCCCGTGCAGCACGATGTGCGGCTGGCGCACGCGCACCTTCAGCATCCGCCAGTACCGCACCAGGTAGAACGGCGTCCACGCGCGGTGGCGCACGATCCAGCGCAGCGAGGCCCCGGTGAACAGTCGCGGCTGGCGCGGATCCGACCTCACGGTCTGCAGACCCTACGATCGCCCGGTGTCCCGCCCCGGCCCGAGGGTCGCCGTCGTCGGCAGCGTCAACCTCGACCTGGTCGCGCGGGTCGAACGGCTCCCCGCGCCCGGCGAGACCCTCACGGCGCGCGGCGTGACCCGCGTGCCCGGCGGCAAGGGCGCCAACCAGGCCCTCGCCGCGGCCCGCCTCGGGGGCCGGGTGCGCCTGCACGCCGCGGTCGGCGACGACCCGCTGGCCGGCGAGGCCCTCACCCTCCTGCGCGCCGGCGGCGTCGACCTCGCGGGCGTGCGCATCCACGACGACGCCCCCACCGGCACCGCGATGATCCAGGTCGACGACGACGGCGAGACCACCATCGTCGTGGACGCCGGCGCCAACGCCACCCTCACCGTCACCCCGGACGAGCTGGACGCCGACGTCGTGCTCACCGTGCTCGAGGTGCCCGACGAGACCGTCGCCACCGCCATGGCCGCGTCCGCGTTCACCGTGCTCAACGCCGCCCCGGCGCGCCCCGTGGCCGGCGACGTCCTCGCGGGGCTCGACCTGCTCTGCGTCAACGCCGCCGAGTACGGCGAGCTCGCCGCGCACGCCGACCTCGAGGACGTCGTCGCCGTCGCGATCACCCACGGCGCGGCGGGCGCCGAGCTGCGCCGCCGCGGCCGGGTCGTCGCGCACGTCGAGCCGCCGCCGGTGGACGCGGTCGACGGCACCGCCGCGGGCGACGCGTTCACCGCCGCCCTGGCCCTCGGGCTCGCGACGGGTCTCGAGGACGAGGCCGCCCTGCTCCGCGCCTGCCGGGCCGGCGCGCTCGCCGCGACGCGCGCCGGCGCCCAGCCGTCCCTGCCGACCCTCGACGAGGTGGACGTCCCGTGACCCCGCTCGTCATCGACACCGACCCCGGCGTCGACGACGCCTACGCGATCGCCCTCGCGGCCCGGCACGCCGCCGCCGACCTGCGCGCGGTCACCGCCGTCTTCGGCAACGTCGACCTCGCCACCACGACGACCAACGCGCGCCGCCTGCTCGGGATGCTCGGACGCGGCGACGTCCCGCTCGGCGTCGGCGCCGAGCGCCCGCTCATCCACCCCGTGACCCAGCGCGCGGCCGACGTGCACGGCGACGACGGCCTCGGCGGCGTCGCCGACCGCTTCGGCCCGCTCGGTCCCGAGCCCGCCGGCCGGGCCCTCGACGTCATCGCGGACGTCCTCGAGACGGCCGGAGAGCCCGTCGTCCTCGCCGCGATCGGCCCCCTCACCGACGTCGCGCTGCTGCTCGCGACCCGCCCCGACCTGGCCGAGCGCATCGGCCGCCTCGTCGTCATGGGCGGCTCGATCGGCATCGGCGGCAACGTCAGCGCCGGCGCGGAGTTCAACGTCTGGTCCGACCCCGAGGCCGCGCGGCGCGTCCTGGTCGAGGAGCGGGTGCCGACGACGCTGGTGCCGCTCGACCTCACCCACGTCGTCACGGTCGACCGCGCGTGGCTGGAGGCGCTCGCCGCGTCCGGGCCGGTCGGCGAGGCCCTCGCGGCGACCCGCACCGTCTACGGCCGGGGCGAGGCCCTCGGCGCGGACCGGGTGCCGATCCACGACGCGGTCGCCCTGCTGGAGGCGATCGAGCCCGGGACCCTGGCGACGGTGCCGCTGGAGGTCGAGGTCGACACCTCGCTCGGGCCGTGCCGCGGGATGGTGCTCGCCGACCGCCGCGGGCGTGCCCCGCTCGGCCGCACCGTCGACGTCGCCCTGCCCGAGGGCACCGACGTCGACGGGGTACGCCGGTCCCTGTTCCGGTGCCTCGCCGGCGTGCCCGGCCCGTCACCCGGGTAGCCGCCGGGATGACCGAGCCCGAGCACAGCGACGAGGTCCCCGAGGAGCCCGACCTGGGCGCGAGCGTCCAGCTCGAGTCCGGCGAGACGCTCGACGGCCGGCCCGGCACCGACGGCCTGGACGCCGGCGTCGTCGCCCCGAACCGGCCCTTCGGCCTCGACGACCCCGACACCACGCCCGAGGGCCAGCGCGAGCGCGAGACGATCGACGACCGCCTGACCCGCGAGATCCCCGACGACACCGGCGGTGCCGCCACCGCGCCCGGCCCCGAGCTCTCCGAGGGCGGGATCGCCTCCGAGGCCGGTCAGGGCCGCAGCGGACGTCTCACGGCCGCCGAGCCCGACCCCGACCAGGTGCCGGGGCGCTCGCTCGCCGCCGAGGACGTCGGCATCGCCGGCGGCGCCGCCTCCGCGGAGGAGGCCGCGGTGCACGACATCGGAGAGGACGACCTCGCCGACCTCGACGACACCGGCCAGGCCATCGGCCGCGACCCCGACGAGCAGCTCGAGGGGCCGGAGGTGCGCCTCGACGACGAGGACGTCGATCCGGCGAGCGGCGTCCCCGAGAACCGGCTCTGAACCGACGGCGGCCCGGCACCACCGGGTGCCGGGCCGCCGTCGTCAGTGCTGGTCCGCGTGCTACTGGTCCGCGTGCTCCCGGCACGTGTCGGCCTGAGCGCGGGCCTCGAGGCGCTCGTCGTCGATCTGCTGCCCGCAGACACGGCAGCGGCCCCACGTCCCGTCCTCGATCCGCGCCAGCGCCGCGTCGATCTCGGCGACCTGGCGGTCGCTCTCGTCGGCGAGGCCCTCGCGCTCCATCGTCTCCTCGACCTCGGATCCGTAGTCACCGGGGTGCTGGCCCAGCGCGCCCTCCTGCTGCACGGCCACGGCGGGCTCGTGCTCGCGGGACCACGAGCCCATCTCGCGCAGGCGCTCGCGCTCCTCGGTCAGCGCGCGGCGGGCGGTCTCGGCGTCCATTCCGGTGGTGCCTCCTCAGGATCGGTCGGCAGGGCTTACCCGGTCGGTCACGGCCTCGCACACGTACGCCTCGGGACCGCTCGCGAGGCGGGCGAGGACGACGGTGGCCTCCCGCGACCCGGCGAGCTTGAGCCGCGGGCGCAGCGCGTTCGGGTCGACGTCCAGGCCGCGCACCAGGATCTCGACGCGCCCGACGTCGCGGCGCCGCAACGTCGTGCGCAGCGTCTTCTCGCTGTAGCGGCCGTGCTCGAGCACCCGGAACGCGCGGATGCCCGGCGGCGGCGCGTCGCCGGAGAGGTAGGCGAGGTGCTCGTCGAGGCGCCACAGCCCGTGCCGCGCGCCGTACTGGCGCACCAGGCCCGCGCGCACCACCGCGCCGTCCGGGTCGACGATCCACGCGCCGGCCGGGGCGACGGGGCAGGCGTCGTCCTCGGCGTCGGTGACCGCGAACCCGGGGCCGCGGGTCGACAGCACCGTGGCCCGCCGGCGCGTCGTGGCCAGGCCCGCCGACCACAGCGCGGCCTCCCGCACCCGCCCGTCGAGGCTCACGAGCTCCACCTCGGCCGCCCAGGGCACCAGCGCCGGGTCGAGGCCCGGGGCCGTCGAGACCACGAGATCGTGGTGGGTTTCCTGGCGTCCAGTGCCAGCGTGGACGCCAGGCTGGAACACGCCGGCCGCCTCCACGAGCCCGTCGAGCGGCGGGGTGAAGTCGGCGGGGCGCCAGGTGCGGCGGCCGGCGGCGGTGCGGCGGGCGGGGTCGGCGACGAGCACCGTGTCCCGCGAGCAGGGGGCCAGCGCGTCGGCGCGCACCAGCAGCACGCCCGGCACGTTCACGCGCGCCATGGCCAGGCGCACGGGGTCGAGGTCCGAGCCGACCAGGCGACCCGCCACACCCCGGAGCGCGTGCAGCTCCGCCCCCACGGAGCAGGTCACGTCGTGCACGTCGCGCCCCGCGAGCCGGGCGGCGCGGTGCGCGGCGACCGGCGCGGCGGTGGCCTGCTCGGCGGCCTCGGCGGTGAGCAGCCAGCCGTCGGGCACCCGCCCCCGCGCCCGGTCCTGCAGCAGCGCCGTCTCCAGCACCGGCGCGGCCCGGCCGCCCAGCCGCGCGCGCAGCAGGGACACCGCCCGCAGCCGGTCCCCGCCGACCAGCGACGCCGCCCCCGCGACGGCGTCGCGCCCGGCGTCCGAGGCCAGGAACGCGACGTCGTCGAGGGTGAACCGGTACGTCAGAGCGCCACCGGGTCCGCCGGCCGCACCCCGGTGACCAGCGCGTTGTAGAACAGCGAGCGCGGCACGACGCGGGAGAGGCGCTCGTCGAGCCACGAGAGCCGCTGCCAGGTGCGGTAGGCGAACATCGCCCAGCCCATGCCCAGCTTCTCGGGCGGCACCGCGGCCTCGAAGGTGCGCACCGGCCAGCCGAAGACCGCCGCCGTGAGCTCCTCGGTGACGACGCGGACGTCCACCGCGCCGGCGGCGTGGGCGTAGCGCTCGAGGCGGTCGGGGTCGAAGACGTGCTGGTCGACCACCGACTCCAGCGCCGCCGCGCGCGACGACTCGTCCAGCTCGGTCTGCGGCCGCAGCCACGACGCCGGGGCGAACCGGGTGGTAGCCCACCACGTCGCCTGCCCGAGCTTGCGGGCGTAGAGGTCACCGATGCGCGTCGGCTCCCCGGCGAACACGAAACGCCCGCCGGGCTTGAGCACCCGCAGGATCTCGCGGAACGCCCGGTCGAGGTCCGGGATGTGGTGCAGCACGGCGTGCCCGACGACGAGGTCGACGCTGGCGTCGGGCACCGGGATCGTCTCGGCGTCCGCCACCCGGCCCTCGACGTCCAGGCCCAGGTTCGCCGCGTTGCGCCTCGCCACCGCCACCATGCCCGGCGACAGGTCGGTGACCGTCCCGCGGCGCGCGACCCCGCCCTGCATGAGGTTGAGCAGGAAGAACCCGGTGCCGCAGCCCAGCTCGAGGGCGTGCTCGAACGGTCCCGCATCCCCGGCGACCGCGCGGAAGCGGTCCACCGCGAACGTCGTGCAGCGCTCGTCGAACGAGATCGACCACTTCTCGTCGTAGGTGTCCGACTCCCAGTCGTGGTAGAGGACGTTCGCGAGCTTCGGGTCGTCGCGGGCGGCGTCGACCTCGGCCTGCGTGGGCGCCATCAGCGGCCCAGGAACTGGGCCTTGCCGGGCCCGTTCTCGACGAAGGACCGCATGCCGATCGTCTGGTCCTCGGTGCCGAACAGGGCCGCGAACACCTCGGACTCGAACGCGAGGCCGTCGCGCAGGTCCATGTCCATGCCGCGGTCGATGGCGTTCTTGGCCGCCGCGAGGGCGCGGGTGGGGCCGTTGGCGAACTGCTCGGCCCAGGCGCGGGCCCGGCTGTACACCTCGTCGGCGGGCACGACCTCGTCGACCAGCCCCATCTCCAGAGCCTCGGCGGCCTTGACGAAGCGGCCGGTGAAGATGATGTCCTTGGCCTTCGCCGGCCCGACGAGGCGCGTGAGGCGCTGGGTCCCGCCGCCACCGGGGATGATCCCGAGCAGGATCTCCGGCTGGCCGACCGTCGCGTTGTCGCCGGCGATGCGCCGGTCGCAGGACAGCGCCACCTCGAACCCGCCGCCCAGCGCGTAGCCGGTGACGGCCGCGACCACGGGCTTGGGGATCTCCGAGACCGCCCCGAAGCCGCGCGAGAGCAGGTGGGTCCGCTCGGCCATCTCGGAGTAGGTCATGTCGGCCATCTCCTTGACGTCCGCGCCGGCCGCGAGCGTCTTCTCCCCGCCGTACACGACCACCGCGCGCACGTCGGAGCGGCTGGTCGCCTCCGTCGCGACCTCCACCAGCTCGTCCTGCACCTGGCGGTTGATCGCGTTCATTGGGGGGCGGTCCAGGCGGATGGTGCCCACCCCGCCGTCCACCTCGAGCCGCACGAACTCCGTCACCGAAGAGCCTCCTCGATCAGGTCGGTCCCGGCGGACCCTATCGCCGGAACGCGGTGAAGCGACGCCGCCGGCTCGTGAGCTCGAGCGGCTGGCCGAACGTGGCCGACAGGTTCTCCGAGGTCATGACGTCGTCGAGCAGCCCCTGGGCGATCACGCGGCCCTCCCGCAGCAGCATCGCGTGGCTGCAGTTCGGCGGGATCTCCTCGACGTGGTGGGTGACCATCACCGTCGCGGGCCCGTCCGGATCGGCGGCGAGCTCGGTGAGCAGCTCGACGAGGTCCTCGCGGGCGCCGAGGTCGAGGCCCGCGGCGGGCTCGTCGAGCAGCAGCAGCTCCGGGTCGGTCATCAGCGCGCGCGAGAGGAGCACCCGCTGGCGCTCGCCGGTCGAGAGCGTGCCGTAGCGCCGTCCCGCGAGGTCGGCGACGCCCATGACCTCGAGCAGCGCGGACGCGCGGTGGTCGTCCTCGGGGTCGTAGCGCTCCCGCCAGGTCCCGACGACGCCGTAGCCCGCGCTGCGTACCACGTCGTGCACGGTCTCGTCGGGCGGCACGCGGCCGGCCAGGCTCGCCGACGCGAGGCCGATGCGGGGGCGCAGCTCGAAGACGTCGACACGGCCGAGGCGCTCGCCCAGCAGGTCGACGGTGCCCGTGGTCGGGTGCATCTCGGCCGCCGCCAGGCGCAGCAGCGTCGTCTTGCCGGCGCCGTTGGGGCCCAGGACCGCCCAGCGCTCGTCGAGCTCGACGGTCCAGTCGAGGTCGGCGAGCAGGTCGCTGCCGGTGCGCCGCACCCCCACGCCGGCCAGCCGGATCACGGTGTCCGCGTCGGCCCCGTCGGCGGTGCTGGTCCCGATGCTCGGTGTGCTGCGCTCCGGCTGGGTCACGGCCGCCATCCTGACGGATCCCGGCCGGTCGACGGGCGACGGGCCGCCCGTCGATCGGGCACGATGCCCGTCCGATGCCCCCCACCGCTCCCCGCCCCGGTGCCCACCTCGACGGCGACCAGCTGCGCGTCTCCGTGCCGGCCACGCCCACCGCGGAGGCGGTGGAGCTCTGCCTGCTCGGCGACGGCGCCGAACGGCGGGTGGAGCTGCGCCACGCGGGCGACGGATGGTGGCGCGGGGAGGTCGACGGCGTGACGAGCGGCACGCCCTACGGCCTGCGCGTGCACGGTCCCTGGGACCCCGCGCGGGGGGTGCGCACCAACCCGGCGAAGCTGCTCGTCGACCCGTGGGCCCGGCGCGTGGAGGGGAAGGTCACCTCGCTGGAGGTCCCGCGCCCGTTCGCCGGCACCGATCCGTTCGGTGCGCGACGTGACGATCGCGACTCCGCCGGCGTCGTGCCGCACGGGGTCGTCGCGGCCCCGCTCGACGACGCCGCCGCGCCGCGGCCGCGGGTGCCGTGGGCGGACACGGTCGTCTACGAGACCCACGTCCGCGACCTCACGATGCGCCACCCCGACGTCCCCGCCGAGCTCCGCGGGACCTACACGGGCGTCGCGCACCCGGCCGTCGTCGACCACCTCGTCGCGCTCGGCGTCACCACCGTCGAGCTGCTGCCCGTGTTCGCCCACGCCGACGAGCCGTCGCTGTTCGCGCGGGGCCGGGCGAACCACTGGGGCTACTCGACGCTGGCCTACCTCGCCCCGGACCCGCGCTACGCCTCGGCGCCCGGTCGCGAGGCCGAGGAGTTCCGGGCGATGGTGGCGACGCTGCACGCCGCGGGGCTCGAGGTCGTGCTCGACGTCGTGTTCAACCACACCTGCGAGGGCGGCGCCGACGGGCCGTCGCTGTCGTGGCGGGGGCTCGACGCCGCCGGCTGGTACGCCCTCGACGCCCACGGCCACGACGTCGACCTCACCGGCTGCGGCAACACCCTCGACCCCTCCTCGCCGCTCGTGCGCGCGCTCGTCCTGGACTCGCTGCGGTACTGGGTGACGACGATGGGTGTCGACGGCTTCCGCTTCGACCTCGCCTCGACCCTCGGACGGCCCCACGGCGGCGCCTTCGACGCCGCCGCACCGCTGCTCACCGAGATCGTCGGCGACCCCGTGCTCGCCGACGTCAAGCTCATCGCCGAGCCCTGGGACGCCACCGGCGAGGGCTACCGGGTCGGCGGCTTCGGGCCCGGCTGGGCGGAGTGGAACGGGCGCTTCCGCGACGACGTCCGCGACTTCTGGCGCGGGCACGGGCCCCTGTCGGCGATCGTCACGCGCGTCGCGGGCTCCTCGGACCTGTACTGGCCGGCGCGCACCCCGGCCGCGTCGGTCAACTTCGTCACGGCGCACGACGGCTTCACCCTCGCCGACCTCGTCGCCTACGAGCGCAAGCACAACGAGGCCAACGGCGAGCAGGGCCGCGACGGCACCGACGACAACCGCTCGGCCAACCACGGCGTCGAGGGCCCCACGTCCGACCCGGCGATCCTGGGGCTGCGGGCCCGCCAGGCGCGCAACCTGCTCACGACGCTGCTGCTCTCGGCGGGCACCCCGATGCTGCTCGGCGGCGACGAGCTGGGCCACACGCAGCACGGCAACAACAACGTCTACTCCCTGGACGACGAGACGTCGTGGCGCTCGTGGTCCTCGCCGGACCTGGTGGACTTCGTGTCCCGCGCGCTGGCCCTGCGCCGCGCCACGCCCGCGCTGCGGCGCACCGAGTTCTTCTACGGGCGCGCGGACACCGACCCCGACGGCGTCGCCCCGGACGTCGCCTGGCTGCACCCGGACGGCCGCGAGCTCGCCGAGCCCGACTTCCACCACCACGGGAGCACGCTGGTCGTGCGCGTCGACGGCGACCGGGCGCTGCTGCTCGTCCTGCACGCCGGCCGCGGCCCCGTCGACGTCCTGCTGCCCGACGCCTTCGGGGACACCGCCTGGGTGCCGGAGCTCGACCCCGGCACGCCCGACGGAGCCCCGCCGTCGTCGGAGCCCCTGCCGGCCGGGTCGACCCTCGCCGTCCCGGCCCACACCGCCCTGGTCCTGCGCGCGACGCCGCGGGGGTAGGCGGCGCGCCTCGGTGGCAGGACCCGCGCCTGGCGCGGGTTCCGTCACCGGGACGGCGTCCGCGAGGCCAGGATGCGACGCAGAGTCCGGAGGAACGCGTCGGGCTGCTCGTGCAGCTCGTACCAGTGGGTGCGCAGCACGACCCACCCGGCGGCCACGAGGGCCGACTGGCGAGGACCGTCGACGAGGAAGGCGCGCAGGTCGCGGTGGTACGCCCAGCCGTCCACCTCGACGATCACCCGCTCGGCGTCGAACACCATGTCCCCGACCGCGCGCCCGTAGCCGGGCAGGTCGATCTCCACGTCGGCACGCCATCCGCGGAGGCCGGCCCGCCGCACGAGGCGGTGGGCACGACGCTCCGCCTGGGACCGGGCCCCGCCCTCGGCGAGGTGCAGCAGGCGCCCGGCGAGCGCGGCGCCGTGGCACCGGGCCCGGCGCGCGTGGGCCGTGCGCAGGGCCGGGAGGTCGACCTTCCGGCGGACGAGCGCCCGGTCGACGAGGCGAGCGCCCTCCTCCAGCCCCAGGGACACCCGCGCCGTCGAGCACCGTCGCCGGCGGCGTCGTCACGACCAGCCCGCGCACCCGGGTGCGCTCGACTGGGTCCACGTCACGCCGGAGGATCTGCACGCGGGGCCGGGGGCGCGGCTGGTGGTCGCGGCCGACCGCCACCTCGATCCATGCGGGCGCGACGTCGAGGAAGCCGCACCACCACGCCGCCGACCGGCCGACGAGGACCGCGTCGTCGCCCAGCGACAGCATCGCCGCCCACGTGCGCGCGGCCGGCGTCTCGTCGTGCTCGCCGACCAGGAAGACCCGCGGGCCCAGCGGCCACCACGCGTGGGCGGCGACCCGGCGCCGCACGGCGTCGTCGCTGATCCCGGCGGCGACGCCGTGCTCGAGGGACACCACGCCGTGCTGGTGGCGGATGCGTCGACGGAGGGTGGCCAGCTGCTGTGGGGTGCTCACGTCCGGTTCGACGCAGCGACCCGGTCGTCGGCTCCACGTCCGGGCGTCCTCGGTGGCGCGACCCGCGCTGAGCGCGGGTCTCGCCACCGAGGACGAGGTTCAGGCCGGCAGCACCACGCGGCCGAGCTCGGCCGGCGCGGCGAGGAGGTCGTGGCGGGGCAGCACGCGCACCGTGTAGCCCAGGACCCCGGCGTGGGGCAGGGACACGACGGCCTCGAATCGGTGCGAGCCCTCGTGCCCGGCGCCGATCGGCTCCATCGGCTGGACCGTCGACTCGCTCAGCTCGTCGGCGTCGTCGGCGCGGCCCACGACGGCCTGCACCAGGACCTCGTCGGGGCCGAGCCCGCCGAGCTCCACCTCGGCGCGGACGGTCATCGGCGCGCCCAGCACCGGGGTGTCGGCGCCGCCGGACGCGTCGACCTCGGCGACCGTCACCGACGACCACGCCGCGTCGAGCCGGGCGCGGTAGGTGGCGAGCTCCTTGGCGCCGGCGAAGCCGTCGGCCACGACGCGCGCCGCCGAGCGGGCCGCCGGGGCGTACCACTGCTCGACGTAGTCGGTGACCATCCGCGTCGCCTGCACCTTCGGCGAGAGCGTCGCGAGCGTGTGGCGCACCAGCGAGGTCCAGCGGTCGGGCACGCCGTCGGCGCCGCGGTCGTAGAACAGCGGCGCGACCTGGCTGCCCAGCAGCTCGTAGAGGGCGTTGGCCTCGATGTCGTCGCGCCGCTCGGGGTCGTCGACACCGTCGGCGGTCGGGATCGCCCAGCCGTTGCGGCCGTCGTAGAGCTCGTCCCACCAGCCGTCGCGCACCGACAGGTTCAGCCCGCCGTTGAGCGCCGACTTCATCCCCGAGGTCCCGCACGCCTCGAGCGGACGGAGCGGGTTGTTCAGCCAGACGTCGCAGCCCCAGTAGAGGTAGCGCGCCATGGACATGTCGTAGTCGGGCAGGAAGGCGATGCGGTGGCGCACGCCGTGGTCGTCGGCGAACCGGACCATCTGCTGGATGAGGCGCTTGCCGGCCTCGTCGGCGGGGTGGGACTTGCCGGCGATCACCAGCTGCACCGGCCGCTCGGGGTCGAGGAGCAGGGAGCGCAGGCGCTCCTGGTCGCGCAGCATCAGCGTCAGGCGCTTGTAGGTCGGCACGCGGCGGGCGAAGCCGATGGTGAGGACGTCGGGGTCGAAGACGCGCTCGGTCCAGGCGAGCTCGGGCTCCGACGCGCCGCGCTGCAGCCACGACGCCTTCACGCGGCGGCGGACCTCCTCGACCAGGCGGCGCCGCAGCGTCCCACGCATCTCCCAGAGCAACGCGTCCGAGACCCCGAACAGCTCCGGGCTCCCGGCCGCCTCGGCGCCCGCGGTGAGGCCGGCGATCTCGCGGGCGGTCCAGGTCGGGCCGTGGACGCCGTTGGTCACCGAGCCGATCGGCACTTCCGGGGCGTCGAACCCGCCCCAGAGCTGCTGGAACATCCCGCGCGACACCTCGCCGTGGAGCTGCGAGACGCCGTTGCTGCGCTGGGCGAGCCGCAGGCCCATGTGCGCCATGTTGAACATGTCGCCGGCGGGCTCCCGGCCCAGCGACAGGACCCGCGCCGGCTCGATGCCGGGCAGCATGTCCGCGGTGAAGTAGTGCTCGACGAGCCCGACCGGGAAGCGGTCGATGCCGGCGGGCACCGGCGTGTGCGTGGTGAAGACGGTGCCGGCCCGGACGGTGGCGAGCGCCTGGTCGAAGTCGAGACCGGCGTCGTCGACGAGCTCGCGGATCCGCTCGAGGCCGAGGAAGCCGGCGTGGCCCTCGTTGGTGTGGAAGACCTCGGGCGCCGGGTGGCCGGTGAGCCCGCAGAACGCGCGGACCGCCCGCACCCCGCCGATGCCGACGAGGATCTCCTGGCGGATGCGGTGCTCGGCGTCGCCGCCGTAGAGGCGGTCGGTGACCTGGCGCAGGTCGGGGTCGTTCTCCTCGATGTCGGCGTCGAGGAGCAGCAGCGGCACGCGGCCCACCGACGCCTGCCAGACGCGCGCCCGCAGGGTGCGCCCACCGGGCATCGCGACGCCGACGAGCACCGGCGTGCCCGACGCGTCGGCGAGCAGGTGCAGCGGCAGGCCCTGCGGGTCGAGCGCGGGGTAGTTCTCCTGCTGCCAGCCGTCGAGCGACAGCGACTGGCGGAAGTATCCGGATCGATACAGGAGGCCGACGGCGACCAGGGGCACCCCGAGATCGCTCGCCGCCTTGAGGTGGTCGCCGGCGAGGATGCCGAGACCGCCCGAGTAGTTCGGCAGGACCTCGCTGACCCCGAACTCCATCGAGAAGTAGCCGATGGCCGACGGCAGGCCCTGGTCGGCCCGCGCCTGGTACCAGCGGGGCTCGCGCAGGTAGGTGCGGAGTTCCTCGGCGCGCTCCTGCACGCGGCCGACGAACCCGGCGTCCTCGGCGAGCTCGGCCAGGCGCTGCGGGCGCACCTCGCCGAGCAGCCGGACGGGGTCGCCACCGGTGGCGCGCCAGGCCGCCTCGTCGACGCCGGCGAAGAGGTCCTGCGTGGGCCCGTGCCAGGTCCAGCGCAGGTTCGTGGCGAGCTCCTGCAGCGGCGCGAGGGCGGCCGGGAGCTGGGCGCGGACGGAGAAGCGACGCAGAGCCTTCACGCGAGGGGAGCCTACGGCGCGACCCCCGACGCGCCGTGCGCCGCCCACCTCCCCTGGATCGATCCCATGACTACGCTGCGTCGCGTGAGCGCGCTGGGGAGATGGTGGCGGGGCGGACGACGTGCGAACGAGGCGGAGACGGCTCCCGGCGAGCCCTCGGAGGCGCCCCGCGACCGGACCGGTGAGCAGCCGGTCGTCGGCTCCGACGGGGCCAGCGCGCCGGCGTTCGAGGAGGAGTACCCGCCCCGCTACGACCCCCGCACGGCCGACCGTCGCGAGCCCCGCCCGGCCCCGCGCGGCGAGGTCACGACGGGCACGCCGTCGGGCTGGTTCCGGCGCCGGCGCGGCTGGGGGTCGGCCGACGACGTCGAGGTCGGTCCGCCGCCGCCCCCGGACGCGCGCCCGCACGGCCCGACGACCGGCCCGTTCCCCGTGCCCGGTCGCGGTGGCCCGCCCTCCGGCTCCTTCCCCGCGCCCGGTCGCGGTGGCCCGTCCTCCGGCTCCTTCCCCGCGCCCGGTCGCGGTGGCCCGTCCTCCGGGCCGTTCCCGGTGCCCGGCCGTCCGTCCTCCGGCGCGCCGTCCGAGCGCGCGACCGGTCCGGTGTCCGGACCGTTCCCGGCGCCGGGCCACGGCACCCCGCACGACCACTCCGGCGGCTTCCCCGCGCCCGGCGCCGTCGCCCCGTCCGGTCCGTTCGCCTCGCCCGACCCGGCCGACCACCCCTCCCCCGGCGCGATGACCCCGCCGCCCGGCTTCCGCGCCGTCGGTGCCGACGCGCCCGACCTCGACACCCACGGGCCCACCCCGTCCCTCCCGCCGTGGCGCCGCCCCGCCACCCCGCCGTGGGGCATCGCCACCGGTCGCCCCGGCACCGCCGGAGCGCCGACCTCCCGGCGCGGCGCCGCATCGATTCCGCCGGTTCCGGGTAGCGGACGCGACATGAGCTCGTCGTCGGACCGCGACCCCGACCAGGCGTCCTGGCGCGCGGCCCCCCCGACCGCACCGCCCGGCTCCGGGCCGCGTCTCGGGACCGGTGGGGCCGCGCCCTCCCGTCCCGCCGGCACCGACCGGTCGGCCACCGACGCCACCGACGCCGACGGGGCCGACCACCCCACCGGCGCGCCCGGTGTCCCCGGCGGCGACCGGTCCGGCGACCCCGGTCCGTCCGGCACCGACCGCGCCGACGTCTCCGGCGCGGGCGACGCGGACGCCATCGGCACGTCCGGCGTCTCCGGGCTGTCGGGCAGCGACACCACCGACCACCCCGGCCTCGCCGCGGCGAGCCGCCCCCAGGGCCCCGGCGCTCCGGCCGTCTCCGGCCTCTCCGGCGCCTCCGACCCGACGGACGCGGCTGACGCGACTGACGCGGCGCCACCGGCGTCCGACCCGTCGTGGTTCACCCCGCGCACTCCGTACGCGCCGATCCCCGACGGCGCGGCCCGCGCCGGGAGCTCGGCCGACGGCCCGGACGACGACAGCGACGACCCGCTCCCGGTCGCCCCTGACGACGAGCCGGCCGGCACCACGGTCGTCGCCGGCGACCTCGGCGGCGAGGCGGCCGCCCCCGGCCCGAGCACCCCGACCGGCGACGACCCCGACCCCGTCGGTCGCCCGGACGACGCCCGCCCGGACGACGCCCGCCTTGACGACGTCCGCCCGGACGACGCCCGCCTTGACGACGCCCGCCGGGAATCGCCGCTCGACTCCCCGGCCTCCCCGGCCACCCCGGCCGCGAGTCCGATCTCGACCTCGACCGGCGCTCCGGCGGCGGCGTCACTCAACGCCCCGGATGGCGGCACGGCCAGCTCGGCCAGCGGTACGGACCGCGGTGAGGACCCGGACCCCGCTCACGGGTGGCGCACCGCGGCCGCCGGTGCCGCGGGACTCGGCGCGCTGGGCGCGGTCGGCGCCGTCGGTGCGGCCGCGGCCGCCCGCAGCGACTCGTCCTCGGGGACCTCCGCCCGGACGAGCGACAGTGACGACACCGGCGTCGGCGACGACGCCGACACCCGGCCTGCGAGCTCGGCAACCGTGTCCTCGGGACACGGGTCGGCCGCCTCGTCGTCGTCGGGAGCGGGAGCCGTGTCCTCCGGACACGGGTCCGCTGCCTCGTTCGCGTCCGAGGAGGGACCCGCTTCCTCGGGGTCCGCCGCCGCCGGTCTCGGCTCCGGGACGCCGGCCGTGTCCTCGGGACACGGGTCGACGCCGCCCACCGGTGCCGACAGTGTGGACGACGGCCTCGCCGGGGGCAGCTCGAGCAGCACCCCCACCAGCACCGTCTCCGACGACGACCCGCTCGGCGTCGGGCCGGTCTCGGTCGACCCGAACGCCTATGTCCACAGCCTCGCCCCGGACACCCCGCAGGACACGCCGGCCGACAGCCCGACCAGCCCGGACGGCACCCCCGGCGACACCCCGCGCGACGAGGTCCCGGCGTCGGACGCGTCGATCACCCCGGGCGACCCGGCCCGCGGGGGCGGGCACCCCGGCGATGCCCCCGGTGACGTCACCGACCCCGACCCGACCGGCGCCGACGTGCCGGCCGAGGAGCCGGCGGGCGCGCCGTCCACCGACCCGAGCACGGTCGCCCCGGCTGCCGCGGCCCCGGCCACGGCCCCGCCGGAGAGCACCCGCACCACCGCCGACACCACCACCGACACCACCGCCGACACCACCGCCCCGAGCACCACCGCCCCGAGCACCACCACCCCGAGCACCACCACCCCCACCCCCACGGCGGACACCGCCGGGGCGATCGACCGCCACCACCTCCCCCAGGGCCGGATCGGGATCGACGAGGTCACGCCGGAGGTCTCGGGCGGGCGGTTCCCGTCGAAGGCCGTGGTCGGCGAGGTCGTGCCGGTCAGCGCGTCGGTGTGGCGCGAGGGCCACGACGCGGTGGCGGCCACGGTCGTCTGGCAGCGCTGCGGCGTCGCCAGCCACGGCCAGCACCCCGACGCCACGATCCCCTGCGGCGACGAGGCCCCGCGCAGCACGCGCATGGCCCCGACGGGGCCGCTGACCGACCGGTTCGCCGGCCAGGTCGTCCCGGACGCCGAGGGCCTGTGGAGCTTCCGCGTCGACGCGTGGAGCGACCCGTGGGCGACGTGGCGGCACGCCGTCGACGTCAAGACCCGCGCCGGGCAGGGCGCCTCCGAGCTCGCCAACGACCTCGAGACCGGCGCCCGGCTCCTCGACCGCGGCGCCGACGGCATCCAGCAGCGCCTGCGCGACACCCCGCGGCTCGACGACGACCCGGTCAGCGAGCGCACGGGCGGGATCGCGATGCCGCCGGCGCTGGAGCTCGCGCACACGCTGACGCGGGCCGCGGAGATCCTGCGCGACACCGGCAAGGACCTCCCCGAACGCCTCGGTCTCGCGCTCTCGGAGCCGGTGCACCGGACGATGACCGAGCACCCGGTCCGCGAGCTCGTCACCCGGGGCGAGACCCACCACGTCCAGGTCGAGCGCTCGCTCGCGCTGGCCGGCTCCTGGTACGAGTTCTTCCCGCGCTCGACCGGCGGCTGGGACGAGGACGGCAACGCGGTGCACGGCACCTTCGCCACCGCGACCCGCGAGCTCGACCGCGCCGCCGCGATGGGCTTCGACGTCGCGTACCTGCCGCCGATCCACCCGGTGGGCACGGTCAACCGCAAGGGGCCGAACAACACCCTGACGCCGGGCCCCGACGACGTCGGCTCCCCGTGGGCGATCGGGTCGGCCGCGGGCGGGCACGACGCCATCGACCCGAACCTCGGCACGATCGAGGACTTCGACGCCTTCGTCGCCCACGCCCACGACCTGGGCCTCGAGGTGGCGCTCGACCTCGCTCTGCAGTGCGCGCCGGACCACCCGTGGGCCACCGAGCACCCGGAGTGGTTCACGATCCGGCCCGACGGGACGATCGCGTACGCCGAGAACCCGCCGAAGAAGTACCAGGACATCTACCCGGTCAACTTCGACACCGACCCCGACGGCATCTACGCCGAGGTCCTGCGGATCGTCCTGTACTGGATGGAGCACGGGGTCCGCGTGTTCCGGGTCGACAACCCGCACACCAAGCCGCCGGACTTCTGGAACTGGCTGATCGCCGAGGTGCACCGCCGCGACCCGGGCGTGGTGTTCCTGGCCGAGGCGTTCACGCGTCCCGCCCGCCTGTTCGGGCTGGCGAAGGCCGGGTTCAGCCAGTCCTACACGTACATCACGTGGCGCACCGGGCGCGACGAGCTGCGCGAGTTCTTCGAGATGCACCGCGACCGGCTCGACGAGTGCCGACCGAACTGCTTCGTCAACACCCCGGACATCCTCCACGAGTCGCTGCAGGTCGGCGGCCCGGGCATGTTCGCGCTGCGGGCGGCGCTGGCGGCCACGCTCTCCCCGAGCTGGGGCGTCTACTCCGGCTTCGAGCTCTTCGAGCACCAGCCGGTCCGGCCCGGCAGCGAGGAGTACCTGGACTCCGAGAAGTACCAGCTGCGCCCCCGCGACTTCGCCCGCGCGCTGGCCGAGGGCCGCAGCCTCGAGCCGTGGATCACGCGGCTCAACCAGCTGCGCCGCGACCACCCGGCCCTGCGCCAGCTGCGGACGCTGCGGTTCCACGAGACCGACAACGACGCCCTGCTGGCCTACTCCAAGACCGACCCGCAGACCGGCGACACCGTGCTCTGCGTCGTCACGCTCAACCCGTTCGGCGTCGAGGAGGGCAACGTCCACCTCGACATGCCGGCGCTGGGCCTGGAGTGGCACGACCGCTTCGGGGCGTTCGACGAGGTCAGCGGGCAGACCTTCGAGTGGGGCGAGACCAACTACGTGCGCATCGAGCCGTGGCGCGACGTCTGCCACATCATCTCGGTGGTGCGCCGGTAGGGCGCCGCACAGACCCTGTGGGGTCGCTGAGGACCGGACGGATCGGGCACGATCCGGGCCCGGTGCGCGTTGGACCGGTCGAGAGCCCCTCGGGAGGTCGGAATGCGCATCCTCGTCGCCCTGGCGGTCTACCTGGCCGTCGAGATCACGGTGCTGGTCCTGGTCGGCCAGGCCGTCGGCTTCTGGGGCCTGCTCGCCGTGCTCGTGGTGTCGGCGGTGGTCGGCGCCTGGGCGATCAGGCGGGAGGGCCGGCGGTCGATGACCGCGCTGGTCGAGGCCGCGCGGCGCGGGCGTCCGGCCGAGGCCGAGGTCGCCGACGGCATGTACCTGGCGCTCGCGGGCGTCCTGCTCGTCGTGCCCGGCCTGCTCTCGACGCTCGCCGCGCTCGTCCTGCTCGTGCCGCCGGTCCGCCGGGCCCTCGCCCGCCGCGCCGCCGACCGGGCCGTGCGGGCCGGCAGCGCGCGGATGGGCCCGGCGGTCACCGTCGTCGGCGTCGGCGGTCCCGGCTGGGGTCCGCGTCCCGGACCCGGCCAGGAGCGGCTCGGGCCGCAGTCGCACCGCGGTCCGGTCGTCGAGGGCCAGGTCGTCGAGGGGCAGGTCATCGAGGGCGAGGTCATCGACAGCCGGGACAGCCGGGACACCCCCTGAGTGGACCTGTGTGTCGATGCCCGACCGGTGCGGCGCGTCACCGCGCCCGACCACTAGCGTGACGCCTGATGAACGAGGCAGTCAGCGCGAGTGCCATCGCCTCCGCACCGAGCGATTCCGACCACGTCCGCGACGTCACCGAGGACCACGGCGCCTCGGCCGTCGAGGAGCCCAGTGCGGACGACTTCCGACATGCGCGCACGCTCCCGGTCGAGGACGACTGGTACAAGCGCGCGGTCTTCTACGAGGTGCTGGTCCGCGCCTTCGCCGACTCCAACCGCGACGGCTTCGGTGACCTCAACGGGCTCACCGACAAGCTCGACTACCTCGCGTGGCTCGGCGTCGACTGCATCTGGCTGCCGCCGTTCTACGACTCCCCGCTGCGCGACGGCGGCTACGACATCCGCGACTACCGCAAGGTGCTGCCCGAGTTCGGGACGGTCGCGGACTTCGTCGAGTTCCTCGACCAGGCCCACGCGCGGGGCATCCGCGTGATCACCGACCTGGTCATGAACCACACCTCGGACCAGCACCACTGGTTCCAGGAGTCGCGCCGCGACCCCGACGGGCCCTACGGCGACTTCTACGTGTGGTCCGACGACGACACGCGCTACTCCGAGGCGCGGATCATCTTCGTCGACACCGAGTCGTCGAACTGGACCTACGACCCGCTGCGCGGCCAGTTCTACTGGCACCGCTTCTTCTCCCACCAGCCCGACCTGAACTTCGACAACCCCGCCGTGTGCGAGGCGATGCTCGACGCGCTGCGGTTCTGGCTGGACCTGGGGATCGACGGCTTCCGGCTCGACGCGGTGCCCTACCTGTTCGAGCGGGACGGCACGAACGGCGAGAACCTCCCCGAGACCCACGCGTTCCTCAAGCGCTGCCGCAAGGTCGTCGACGACGAGTACCCGGGCCGCGTCCTGCTCGCCGAGGCCAACCAGTGGCCCGCCGACGTCGTCGAGTACTTCGGCGACCCGGACGTCGGCGGCGACGAGTGCCACATGGCGTTCCACTTCCCGCTGATGCCGCGCATCTTCATGGCGGTCCGGCGGGAGTCGCGGTTCCCGATCTCGGAGATCCTGGCGCAGACCCCGGAGATCCCGTCGAACGCGCAGTGGGGCATCTTCCTGCGCAACCACGACGAGCTGACGCTCGAGATGGTCACCGACGACGAGCGCGACTACATGTACGCGGAGTACGCCAAGGACCCGCGGATGAAGGCCAACATCGGCATCCGTCGGCGGCTGGCCCCGCTGCTCGACAACGACCGCAACCAGCTCGAGCTGTTCACCGCGATGCTGCTCTCGCTGCCCGGCAGCCCCGTCCTGTACTACGGCGACGAGATCGGGATGGGCGACAACATCTGGCTCGGCGACCGCGACGGCGTGCGCAGCCCGATGCAGTGGACCCCCGACCGCAACGCCGGCTTCTCCAGCTGCGACCCGGGCCGGCTGAACCTGCCGATCATCATGGACCCGGTCTACGGCTACCAGGCCGTGAACGTCGAGGCGCAGTCGAACTCGACGGCGAGCCTGCTGCACTGGAACCGACGGATGATCGACATCCGCAAGCAGCACCCGGCGTTCGGCCTCGGGAACTTCCACGAGCTGGGCGGGTCGAACCCGAGCGTGCTCGCCTACGTCCGTGAGCACATCGACGCCGCGGGTCACCGCGACCTGGTGCTGTGCGTGAACAACATGTCCCGGTTCCCCCAGCCGGTGGAGCTCGACCTCATCGCCTGGAAGGGCTGCGTGCCCACGGAGCTCACGGGGGGTGTGCCGTTCCCGGCGATCGGGGAACTGCCGTACTTGCTGACGCTGCCAGGACACGGGTTCTACTGGTTCGCGATCCACGAGGCCGAGGAGCGCTGATGCCCGCCACGAGCTCGCCCGACGGACCCGCCACCGGTGACCCGCTCGCCGACCTGCACGACGCCCTGCTGGCCTGGCTGCCCACGCAGCGCTGGTTCCCGGCCAAGGGACGTCAGGTCGTCGGCCTGCGCACGGTGGCCCACAGCGTGGTCTCCACGCCCGAGGAGTCGCCGAGGGTCGAGCACGCGGTGATCGGGGTGTCGTTCGCCGACACGAGCGGCGGCGCCGAGGAGCGCTACCAGCTGGTCCTCGGCGCGCAGTCGGGCCCGCCCGCGGAGGTCGAGCACGCCGTCATCGGGCGCCGGCCGGGCCCCGACGGCCGCGACGAGGTCGTCTACGACGGCCTGGCCGACGGGCGGATCAGCCGGCTGGTGCTGTCGCTGATCGTCGAGAACCAGACGCGCGGGCCGCTGCGGTTCGTCGCCGAGCCCGACACCGAGGCGCCGATCGTCGGACCCGGGCGGCCGCTGATCGGCGAACAGTCGAACAGCTCGGTCATCTACGGCGAGCGCGCCATCATGAAGCTCTTCCGGCGGGCGACGGCCGGGCTCAACCCCGACCTCGAGCTGCACCGGGCGCTGCGCCGTCAGGGCAGCCGTGAGGTCGCCCCGCTGCTCGGGGCCGTCGAGGGCGAGCTCGACGGCGAGCCGATGACCGTCGCCATGCTCCAGGGCTACGCGTCGAACTCCGCCGACGGCTGGTCGATGGCGCTGGCCAGCGTCCGCGACCTGCTCGCCGAGGCCGACCTGCGCGCCGACGAGGTCGGCGGCGACTTCGCCGGCGAGGCCCACCGCATCGGCAAGACCGTCGCCGCCGTGCACCTCGAGCTCGCCGCCGCCCTGGGCACCCACCCGCTCGACGCCCGCGCCGCGTCGGAGGTCGAGGCCTGGATGCTCGACCGCCTCGAGCGCTCCGCGGCGGCCGTCCCGGGTGTGGCCGAGCAGCGCGACGCCATCGCCGAGGTCCTGCGCGGCGTCACCGCGGCCGAGCCGTCGACGCTGCAGCGCATCCACGGCGACCTGCACCTGGGCCAGGAGCTGCGCACGCCCACCGGCTGGCTCGTCATCGACTTCGAGGGCGAGCCGTCCAAGTCACTGGCCGACCGGGTGCGTCCCGACTCGCCCATGCGCGACGTCGCGGCGATGCTCCGCTCGTTCGACTACGCCGCGTTCCACCAGCTGGCGGAGTGGGAGCAGTCCGCGGACGACCCCGACCCGCAGCTCGAGCGCCGCGCGCAGGAGTGGGCCGACCGCAACCGCTCGGCGTTCTGCGACGGCTACGCCGAGGTCAGCGGCACCGACCCGCGCGACGCCCCCGAGCTGCTGCGGGCCTACGAGCTCGACAAGGCCGTCTACGAGGTGCTCTACGAGACCCGCAACCGGCCGAGCTGGGTGTCGATCCCGCTGCGTTCCATGCGGCGGCTCCTGACCCCGGCGGGGCGGGGCGAGCGCTGACGGGGGACGCCCCGAGCGGCGCCCGCTGACCGCCACGAAAGGCCCCGTCGCCGCCCGCGATCACTTCGGCGATCGTGGGTACCTGTGTCGGTGACGCCGACCGTCACGGCCGCCGGGCCACGCCCGGGCCACCCTGACCGGAGGCCGGGACGGCCCGAGTACGGTCGACCGGCCTCGGCGCGGTCGGCGTCCGCCCGGTCCGTCTCGTCAGCAGGAGCAGCAGGAGTGGTGCACATGTCCGTCCCCGGTGGCCGAGTCCGCGGGCAGGCCTCGCCGGCTCCCTCGGACCTGGACGTCCACCTCCTCATGGAGGGCTCGCACCGCGACCCGCACAGCGTGCTGGGCCCCCACCGCGACCCCGAGTCGTCGGGCACCGTCGTGGTCCGCGCGCTGCGGCCCGGTGCGGACGAGGTCGACGTCGTCGTCGAGGACGGCCCGACCGCCGGGCGCTACCCGCTCGTCGAGGTGCACGCCGCCGGCGTCTTCGCCGCCGGCGTCCCGGGGCCGCTGCCGCGCTACCGGCTCGCGACCCGCTACACCGACGCGACGACCGGTGAGAGCGTCGAGGTGATCGCCGACGACCCGTACCGCTTCTCGCCGGTGCTCGGGCCCGTCGACCTGCACCTCATCGGCGAGGGTCGCCACGAGCGCCTGTGGGACGCCCTGGGCGCCCACCACCGCAGCTGGCCGACCCCGTCCGGCGCGGTCGAGGGCACCTCGTTCACCGTCTGGGCGCCGCACGCGCGCGGCGTGCGGGTCGTCGGCGACTGGGACCGCGAGCACGGCAGCTGGGAGGGCGTCGCGACGCCGATGCGGTCGCTCGGCTCGGGCGTCTGGGAGATCTTCCTGCCCGGCGTCGAGCCCGGGTCCCGCTACCGCTTCCACATCCTCTCGCCGGACGGGCACTGGCTGGACAAGGCCGACCCGATGGCGTTCGCGGCGGACCTGCCGCCCACGCCGGCCTCGGTCGTCACCACCTCGCGCCACGAGTGGAGCGACCAGGAGTGGATGACCCGGCGCGCCGCGTCGTCCCCGCACGCCGAGCCGATGAGCGTCTACGAGCTGCACCTCGGCTCGTGGCGCCAGGGCCTCGGCTACCGCGAGCTCGCCGAGGAGCTCGTCGCGTACCTCACCGAGACCGGCTTCACCCACGTCGAGCTGCTGCCGGTCGCCGAGCACCCGTTCGGCGGCTCGTGGGGCTACCAGGTCAGCTCGTACTACGCGCCGACCTCGCGCTTCGGCACCCCGGACGACTTCCGGTACTTCGTCGACCGCCTGCACCAGGCGGGCATCGGCGTCATCGTCGACTGGGTGCCGGCGCACTTCCCCAAGGACAGCTGGGCGCTGGCCCGCTTCGACGGCACCCCCTGCTACGAGCACGGCGACCCGCGCCGCGGCGAGCAGCTCGACTGGGGCACGCTCGTGTTCGACTTCGGGCGCTCGCAGGTCCGCAACTTCCTCGTCGCCAACGCCCTCTACTGGCTCGACGAGTTCCACGTCGACGGCCTGCGGGTCGACGCCGTCGCCTCGATGCTCTACCTCGACTACTCGCGCACCGAGTGGACGCCCAACCGGTACGGCGGCCGGGAGAACCTCGAGGCGGTGTCGTTCCTCCAGGAGGTCAACGCCACCGTCTACAAGAACCACCCGAGCGCGGTGACGATCGCCGAGGAGTCGACGGCCTGGCCGGGCGTCACGCGGCCCACGCACCTCGGGGGCCTCGGCTTCGGGTTCAAGTGGAACATGGGCTGGATGCACGACACGCTCGACTACGTCGGGCGCGACCCCGTGCACCGGGGGTTCCACCACAACCAGATGACGTTCTCGATGACCTACGCGTACAGCGAGAACTACGTGCTGCCGCTCTCGCACGACGAGGTGGTGCACGGCAAGGGCTCGCTGTGGACGCGCCAGCCGGGCGACGACGACCGCAAGGCCGCGGGCGTGCGGGCCCTGTTCGGCTACATGTGGGCGCACCCCGGCAAGCAGCTCGTGTTCATGGGCGGCGAGTTCGGTCAGGTCCGCGAGTGGTCCGAGGAGCGCTCGCTGGACTGGGAGCTGCTCGACGACCCGCGCCACGGCGGGCTGCGCCGGCTCGTCGGCGACCTCAACGCCGCCTACCGGTCGCTGCGCCCGCTCTACGAGCTCGACACCGACCCGGCCGGCTTCTCGTGGATCGACGCCAACGACGCGGGCGGCAACGTCCTGTCGTTCCTGCGCCAGGACCGTGACGGCAACGCCGTGGCGTGCCTCGTCAACTTCTCGGGCGTCGACCACCCGAACTACCGCGTGGGGCTGCCGCAGACCGGGCGGTGGCGCGAGGTCGTCAACACCGACGCCGAGGTCTACGGGGGGCGCGGGGTCGGCAACTACGGGGCGGTCATCGCCTCGTCGCGCAGCTGGCACGGGCGCCCCGCGTCGGCCGAGGTCACCCTCCCCGCCATGGGTGTGCTCTGGCTCGCGCTCGGGTGACGATCTCCGTCCGTGACGCGCGGTTCCGTACCCGCGCCGCACACGTCCGGGGCATGATGTCGCCCGTGCGGGGAGGCCTGGGGCGGGCGCTGGTCGTGACGTGTGCGGTGCTGGCGGTGCTCGTCGCGTCGGCGTGCGCGTTCCCCGTCGACGGGCGGGCGATCGCGGGGCCGGAGGTCACCGCGGGCACCGACCCGTCGTTCATCGGCGGGACGAACGGCGGCGAGGAGGACCGGCTCGCCGCGGCGACGCTGCGCGACCTCGAGGGCTTCTGGGGCGAGGCGTTCCCGCCGCTCGCGGGCGGCCAGCCGTTCCGCCCGCTGGCGGGCTACTACTCGGTCGACCCGACGGGCCGCAACGCCGGCCCCGTGCCGTGCCTGCAGAGCCCGCGCGAGGTCGAGGGCACGGCGTTCTACTGCCCGCGCTCGGACGTCATCGCGTGGGACCGGACCCAGCTGCTGCCGCAGCTGCGGCGCGACTTCGGGGACGCGGCCGTGGTCGTCGTGCTCTCCCACGAGTTCGGGCACGCCGTGCAGGGCCGCCTCGACCGCACCGGGGCGCTCCCGGGCGCGCCGACGATCCTGCTCGAGGCGCAGGCCGACTGCTACGCGGGCGTGTTCCTGCGCCGCGTGCGCGACGGCGCGCTGCCCGACCTGCGCACCGGCGCGGGCGGCATCGACGGCGCGATGGGCGCGCTCATCGGGTTCCGCGACCCGGTGGGCACCTCACCGCGCAACGCCCAGGCGCACGGCAACGCGTTCGACCGCGTGTCGTCGTTCCAGGACGGGTTCGACGGCGACCCGGCGGTGTGCGCGGCGATGGGCACCGACCGGGTGTTCACCCAGCAGGCGTTCCGGTCACAGGCCGACGAGAGCTCGGGCGGCAACCTCGGGCTCGCGCCGCTGATCGAGGCGATGGTCCCCGACCTCGACCGCTGGTTCGGCGAGGAGGTCCGCCGCCGCGGCGGGCAGTGGACCGCACCGACCACCGAGCGCGGCCAGGCCCAGTGCCCGGGTGTCGACGAGCCGGTGCAGGGCCCCGTGGCGTGGTGCGCGGGCGACGCGGGCGGGCCGTCGTCGGTGCACATCGACACCACCGGGGCGCTGCCCGGCGACCACGCCCGCATCGGCGACTACGCCACCGGCACCCTGCTCGCGTCCCGCTACGGCGCCGCGACCCTCGCCGCCCTGGGCCGGCCCACCACCGGCGCCGAGGGCGGGCGCGCCGCGCTGTGCCTGGCCGGGGCCTACAGCGCGGCGGTCGGCACCACGAACAACGCCTTCGCCCTCTCCCCCGGCGACCTCGACGAGTCGGTGACGCTGCTGCTGCGCGAGGACTTCCCCTCCCGCGGCACCGACGGCGTCGCCTCCGCCGGCACGGGCTACGAGCGCATCCGCGTCTTCCGCGCCGGGGTCACCGGCGGCTCGGACGCCTGCCTGCGGGGCGTCTGAGCTGAGGCCGAGAGATGGGGCGAACACCCCATGCTCCCGGGCCCCTCCCGTCCCTAACCTCCCAGGGACGGCCCGAGCAACCAGGAGGCGGCCATGTCGAAGGTCTCGAAGGACAGCGCGGCGACGGTGGAGGACATCGGCGTCGGCGAGGTGCACGAGGATGTGGTGGACGGGTACGAGATCAGCTTTCTCGACGTCCGAGAGGCCGCGGACCTGGCGCCCCTCCTCACGGGGTTGCCCGGTGATCGCTGCCCCTGCCCGCACTGGGGCTACGTGACCGACGGAGAGCTGACGTTCACCTTCGCGGACCACGTCGAGATCTTCCGTCGGGGCGACGCGTTCTACACCCCGCCGGGCCACACACCCCGCGTCGCGGCGGGTACGTCATGGGTCATGTTCAGCCCGGCAGAGGAGGTGGCCCGGGTGAACGAGGTCATCACGCGGAACATGGCTCGGCAGGGGGCGTGAGCCCGGCGCTCACACCACGGCTCCGTCGGCCAGCAGCCCGTGCTTGGTGGCGAAGAGCCCAGCGGCGGCACGGGTCGAGGTCCCGATCTTGGCGTAGATGTGCTCGACGTGGTTCCCGACCGTCTTCGCGGAGATCGTCAGGGACGCCGCGATGTCCTTGTTCGTCATGCCACGGGCGAGCAGGCGCAGGACCTCGACCTCGCGGCCCGTCAGCCCGGCCGGTCCGTCGCGGCGGGCGGCGACCCGGTGTCCGGCCGCCCGCAGGACCGCCTCGACGGTCTCCGCGTCGCGACGGCCGTGGATCACGTCGTCCCGCAGCTCCGCCGCGGCGGCCTCGCCCGACAGCGCCGCGCGGTAGGGCCGCGGTTCGCGCATCGCGCAGTACGCGTCGGCCGCCCCGAGGAGGCGGCCCGCGCGGGAGATGGCACCGCCGGCGAGTCCGTGGGGATGACCCGAACCGTCGAGCCGCTCGCGGTGCTGGGCGGCGATCACCCCGAGCGGCGCCAGCGGGCCCGACTGGCGGAGCATGCGCTCGGTCACGTAGGGCGTCATGCGCACCCGCTCACGCTCGCCGGCGCCGAGCGGTCCCGCCTTGTCGAGGATGGCGTTCGAGATCCCGAGGCGTCCGAGGTCGTGGACGAGACCCGCCCGGCGCAGGATGCGCACCTCATCGGCGGTCAGCCCGAGCTGTGCACCGGCCCGAGCGACGAGGTCGGCGACCGCACGCGCGTGGCCCAGCGTGTACGGCGACTTGAGGTCCACGAAGTCCGCGATCGCGAGGAGCGCCGCGTCGAAGCGCTCCCCGGACAGGACCACGGCGTGCGCGGGCTCCGCGGCGATCACCGCGTCCCAGGTGTCCGTCGTGTCGAGGTCGGCGAAGAGCAGGTCGGCGTCGATGAGGACGATGCCGGCGATGGCGGGGTCGAACTGGCGACCGCTCTGCCGGCGCGCGAGCGCCCGCGCCGCCCCCACGCCGCCCATGCGGTGCGCGACCTCCGTGAACTCGGCGACGGCGACGATGCGGGCACCGATCGGGACGTCGTCGCCGGCGAGGTGCCCCGGCCATCCCCCGCCATCCCACTGCTCGTACGACGCGAGGAGCGTCTCCCCGGTCTCGTCCGGCAGACCCAGCTCCTCGGCGAGGACGCGCGCCATCGCCGCGTGGTGGGCGATCATGTCGTCCACCTCCCGGTGTCCCGAGACGACGAACTCGAGCCCGATGCGCAACCGGTGCACCACGTTCTCGGCCCCCGACCCCAGGAGCCGCACACCGGAGGCGGCCGCGCGGACGCCGTGCAGTCCGTGGACGTACTTGCCGGACCGCAGCGCGATGTCGTCGCCGAACCACTTGGCCTGTTCGTGCGCATCGGAGTGGCAGCCGATGTTCACCAGCAGCGCCGTGTAGTACACGCATGCCCGAGCCCGTTCGTCGAGGCCGAGCCGGTCCGCGAGCCGCATCGCGATCAGGCACTGACGCTGGACGTGCTCCATCGGCTGGCCGAACCCGAGGTCGATGCCCAGGGACAGAGCCCCGAGGACCTCCGCCAGCCGGACCTCCGTCGCCTTCTCCTGCATCGGACGCTCCTCGCCGCGGCCGGGTCCGCCCGTGAGGGGCGGCGGTGCGCGGTGGCGCGCGGCGGCGTCGTGCGCGGCGAGCCCGTGGCCGCCCATCCAGCATCCTCGCCGGAGAACCGCACGTCACGGGGCCGGCGGCCCGTCCTAGTAGAGGGTCACGGGGCCGGCGGCCCGTCCTAGTAGAGCGCGCGGGCCAGGGCCCGGCGGGCGGTGGTGACGCGCTCGTCCTCGACGCCGAAGAGCTCGAACAGCTCGACGAGGTGGGTGCGGGCGCGGTCGCGCTCGTCGCCGGCCGTGCGGGCCACCATCTGCACCAGGCGGTCGAACGCCCCGGTGACGTCCTGCGCCGCGATCTGGGCGTCGGCGGCGGCGATCTGCGCGTCGACGTCGTCGGGCGCGGCGTCCGCGCGGGCGATCGCCGACGGGTCGGCCGACTCGGCGCGCTGCAGGAACTTCACCTGCGCGAGCGCAGCCTGGGCCTCGGCGTTGCCCGGCTCGCCGGCGAGGATCTGCTCGTAGGCCTGCGTGGCGGCCGCGTAGTCGCCCGCCTCGAGGGCGTCCTCGGCGGCGACGAAGCGCGGGTCCTCGGGCTCCTCGGCCGGCTCGACCGCACCGCCGTCGGCGCGCGCCTCGGCCTCGGCGATGCCAGGCATCTGCTCACGCAGCGCGTCGAGCAGCTGGGCGATCCACTGCCGCAGCTGCGGCTCGGGCTGGGCACCCTGGAACGACGTGACGGGCTGGCCGCCCGCGACCACGACGACCATCGGGATCGACTGCACCTGGAACGCCTGCGAGATGCGCGGGTTCGCGTCGACGTCGATCTTCGCGAGCACCCACGCGCCGCGGCCCTCGGCGGCCAGCTTCTCGAGCACCGGCGAGAGCTGCTTGCACGGCCCGCACCACTCGGCCCACAGGTCGACGACAACCGGCACGGTCATCGAGCGCTCGATGACCTCGGCCTGGAACGACGCCTCGTCGACGTCGATCACGGTGACGGGTGCGCCGGCGGCTGGCGCGGCGCCCTCGGCCGGCGGACCGGCGGGGCGCTGGGGAGCGGCGGACGACGAGGGCCGGGCCTCGGCACGGGCCTTCAGGCCGGAGAGGTCGACGGCCCCGGCCATCGCGGAGGAGAGAGCAGCGGCCTGCGCCGCCTGGCGGGAATCGGGACGTGCCACGGACCCAAGTCTGCCACTGTCCGCAGGCGCCTTGCTCAGCCCTGCAGCCGCTCCTCGACCCGCGCGACCTTCGCCTGCATCTGGCCGGTGTGGCCCGGGCGGATGTCGGCCTTGAGCACGAGCGAGACGCGCGAGCCGTAGCGGCCGGCGGCCTCGGTGGCGCGGCGCACGACGTCCATCACCTCGTCCCACTCGCCCTCGACCGAGGTGAACATCGACGAGGTCTCGTGGGGCAGCCCCGACTCGCGGACGACCCGGACGGCCGCGGCGACGGCCTCGGACACCGAGCCGTCCTCGCCGGCGGACCCGTCGACGCCGACACCGGACGGGGACACGCTGAACGCGACGATCACGACACCACTCTGCCACGGTCCCGCTGCTAGGTTCGCCCACGTCATGACCGCGTCCACGCCGCTGCCGTTCGACCCGATCGCCCGGGCCGCGTCGCTGTGGGGCGAGCGGATCGGCGAGCCGCGGGCGATGGCCGCGGTGACGAGCGTGATGCGGGTCCAGCAGATCCTCCAGCACGCGGTCGACGGCGCGCTGCGCCCGCACGGGTTGACGTTCGCGCGCTACGAGGCGCTGGTGCTGCTGCGGTTCTCGCGGGCCGGGTCGCTGCCGATGCGGATCATGGGCGAGCGGCTGCAGCTGCACCCGACCTCGATCACCAACATCGTCGACCGCCTCCAGTCCTCGGGCCTCGTCGCCCGCCGGCCGCACCCGACCGACGGCCGCACGACGCTGGTGGAGATCACCGACGACGGCCGGGAGCTGTGCGCGGCGGCGACGGCGTCGGTGACCGCCATCGACTTCGGGCTGGTGGGCCTCGACGACGATGAGGTCGAGGCGCTGACGGGCCTGCTCGCCCGCGTGCGTCACGCGGCGGGCGACTTCGCCTGAGCCCGCGGCGCCGTCAGCGCGCCGTCCACGAGGTGGCGGACCTCGTCGACGAGGTCGAGCCCCTCGCCCCGGTGGGCGAGCAGGACGACGGTGCGCCCGGTGCCCGCGTCGAGGAGGTCGGCGACCAGGGCGCGGGCGGTCGCGGGGTCGAGGCCCTCGGTCGGCTCGTCGAGCACCAGCACGGCGGGGTCGACGAGCAGCGCCCGCGCCGCGGCGAGGCGTCGGCGCTCGCCGCCGGAGACCGACCCGGCGTCGAGCCAGGTGTCGAGGCCGTCGGGGAGTCCCGCGCACCAGGCGCCGAGCCGGACCCGGTGCAGGACGGCGACGAGGTCGGCGTCGGTGGCCTCGGGCGCGGCGAAGCGCAGGTTCTCGCGCAGGGTCGTGGCGAAGACGTGGTCGTGCTCGCCGACGAGGGCGACGCGGCGCCGCCAGCGGTCCCCGGGCACGGCGGCCGCGTCGACGCCGCCGAGGGTGACGGTGCCGGCGCAGGGGTCGAGCAGGCGCAGCAGCACCGCGGCCAGCGTCGACTTGCCCGACCCCGACGCCCCGGTGACGCCGAGGCGGTGCCCGGCGGGCAGGTCGAGGTCGAGGTCGCGCAGCGCGGGCCGGGCGCCCCAGCCGGCGGTGACGCCGCGCAGGCGCAGGTCGCCGGTGGGGGCGATCGTGGTGTTCCCCGGCTCGCGGGCCGGTGGGGCGGGCGCCTCGAGCGCGGCGAGGCGGGCGCGGGCGCGCCGGCCCCGGACCACGGCGGCCGCGGCGGCCGGGAGGGCGAGCACCGTCTCGCCGAGCGCGAGCGGTGCGAGGACGGCGACCGCGGCGAGCTCGGGCGACGTGCTCGCCGGCGCGGCCAGGGCGGCGGCGACGGAGGCCGCGCCGAGCCCGAGCTGGGCGAGCGCGCCCGCGAGCGCGCCGCCGCGGGCCTCGCGCCGCCGGGCCCGGGCGAGCGCGGCGGCGGCGGTGCGCGGGCGGTCCCGGAGCGCCTCGGGGCCGCGGGCGGCGAGCTCGTCGCGGGCGGCGTGGGTCTCGACGACCGCGGCGCGCAGGTCGTCGACGCCGTGCTCGAGCGCCGGCGCGTTGCGCCGGGCCGCGAGCGCCGCCACCAGCGGCGCGCCGAGGGCCGCCACGGCGAGGCCCGGGAGCAGGGCGGCGGCCACGGTCCCGCCGGCGAGGGTCGCGGCGGCGAGGAGCAGCGGGAGCGCGAGCGCCGCCACCGCCAGCGGCAGCACCCCGCGCACGAGGCCGTCGAGGCGGACGTCGACGTCGTCGGTGACCCGCGCGAGCAGGTGGCCCCGGCGCCCGGCGACCGCACCGGGCACGCGCTCGGCCAGCGCCGCCACCACCCGCCGGCGCCACCGGACCATCCGCGCCAGCCCGTCGGCGTGCGCGGTGACCTGCTCGAGGTGGCGCAGCACCGGCCGCGCGATCGCGAACCCGCGCACGGCGACCACGGCGATCGAGAGGGTGAGGATCGGCGGCTGGGCCGCAGCGCGCGCGATCAGCCACGCCGCCGACGCCGTCAGCGCCACGCCCGCCACCGCCGCGCCCACCCCGAGCAGGATCGCGAGCGGGAGCCCCCGGCGGTCGGCGGGGCGGGCGGGTGTGGGAGCGAACGCGCTGTTCGCGGCTTCTACGCGCGCGAAGTCCCCGTTCGCTCGAACCTCGGGCGCGGCGGCTGCCGCAGCGAACGCGCCGTTGGTGCGCCTAGAAGCAGCGAACCGCCCGTTCGCTGCCTCCGAGCCCGCACCACCACCCGGCGCGCCCAGCTCCACGACCCGGTCGGCGGCGTCGCGCAGGGCCGGGCGGTGGGCGACGGCGAGCACGAGCGCCCCGCGCCGGGCCAGCGCGCGCAGCTCGGCGACGACCGCCCGCTCGGCGTCGGCGTCGAGGTGGGCGGTGGGCTCGTCGAGCAGCGCCACCGTGCCCGCGGGGTCCGCCGACGCCTCGCCCAGCACGCGCGCCAGGGCCAGGCGCCGCCGCTGTCCGGACGAGAGCGAGCGGCCGCCCTCGGCGAGCGGGACGTCGAGGTCCACCTCCAGGCCCAGGCGACGCAGGAGGTCCGCCGACCCGGCCCCCAGCGCCTCGCGCACCGTCGCCGCGTGCGGCAGCTGCGGGTGCTGGCCGAGCACGACCACGTGCCCGCGCACCTCGACCGTGCCCGCGGAGGCCGCCGCGTCGTCGAGCGTCCCCGCGAGCGCGCGCAGCAGCGTCGTCTTGCCCGCGCCCGAGGGTCCGGCGACGACCACCAGCGAGCCCCCGTCGGCGTCGAGCGCCGGCACCGAGGGCGTCGCCGCCCGCCGTCCGGGGTGGCGGACCTCCAGACCACGGACGCGCACCCGCGCCCGGCCCACCGCCGTGGAGCGCACCAGGGACGACAGGCGTGCCGGAGCCAGCACCGCGTCCCGCTCGTCCAGCACGGCCGTGGCGCGCGCGTCCTCGTGGAACCGGGCGCCCGCCTCGCGCAGCGGCCGGTGGGCCTCGCCGGCGAGCAGGATCGCCACGAGCGCCGGGTAGAGCGCCATCGTCCCCTCGACCAGCCGCACCCCGGCACCGACCGCCACGAGCCCGACCGACAGCGTCCCCAGCAGTTCCAGCGCCGTCGACGACAGGAACGCCACGCGCAGCACGCGCGTCGCGGCCACGCGGTGCCGCTCGCCGAGTTCCGCCACGGCGTCGACCGCCCGGCGGGACCGCCCGAACAGCCGCAGGGTCGCGAGCCCGGTGACGGTGTCGAGGAAGTGCCCCGCCAGCCGCTCGCCCGCCGCCCACTCGCGGCGGGCGCGGGCGCGCGCCGCCCACCCGAGCAGCACCGCGAACACCGGCACCAGCGGCAGCGTCGCCGCCACGACCAGCGCCGACGTGGGGTCGGCGAGCGCGAGGACGACGAGCACCGCCGGCGGCAGCACGACCGCCAGCACCAGCGCCGGCAGCGTCCCGGTGAACCAGCCGCGCAGGGCGTCCACCCCGTGCCCGGCCAGCGGGACGATCGCCGGGTCGTCGTCGTGCCCGAGGTGCTCGAGCAGCCGCTCGCGCTCCCGCTCGACCACCGCCTCGCCGGTTCGTGCCGCGAGCCACGGCTCGAGCCACGCCAGCACCGCCCGGGCGACGACGACGCCCGCGAGCACCGCGACCGCCCCCCGCGGGACCACGCCCGGGCCGGTGACCAGCGCCGTCACCACGCTCGCCGCGGCCAGCGCCGCCGCCACCGTGCCCGCGGCCCGGGCCACGCCGACCGCGACGAGCCCCGCGACCCCGCCGGCCGCCCCGCGCGCCAGGGCCAGCAGGCGGGGATCGACGGGCCCGCGAGCCCTGCTCACGACACCACCCGCTCGCTCGCCACCCGCCGCCGGAACACCCAGTACGAGAACGCCTGGTACGCGATCACCCCGGGCAGCACGACCACCGCGGCGACGGTGATCAGCTGCAGCGCGCCGGGGCTCGCCGCCGCGCCGTCGACGGTCAGCGAGAAGGCGGGGTCGAGGGTGCTGGGCAGCACGGCCGGCAGGTGCGCGGCGAGGACCGCGACGACGCCCACCCCCACCGCGACCGAGGCCGCGGCAAAGGCCAGCACCTCGCGCCGGAGCACGACGAGCGCCGCCACGACCGCCACCGCCACCAGCCCGGGCGGCGCCACGACCGCGACGAGCACGGCCACCGGGACCAGGGTGCCCAGCGCCGCCGTCCGCGACCGGGCGCGCAGCGGGCCGGTCGTGCGCAGGCCCAGGAACGTCGCGCCCTGCAGCAGGGACACCCCGATCCCGAGCGCCGCCCCGAGCAGCGCCGGGGGCGACACCAGCGGACCGAGCGTGCGGTCGAGCCCGCTGCCCACGACCTCGCCGTCGGCACCCAGCGCGAGCCCGGTCGCGAGCACGCCCAGCAGCGCGCCCCACAGCGCCGCGGTCAGCAGCGACGACACCGCGAGCACCGCGTCGCAGGCGGCGCGCCACCGCGCCGTCCCGCCCTTGCCGCGGAACTCCAGCGCCACCCCGCGCGCGGCCAGCGTGAGCAGGACCAGCACGAACGGCAGGTAGAGCCCGCTCAGGAGCGCCGCGTACCAGTCGGGGAACGCCGCGAACGTCACGCCGACCGCGGCGACGAGCCACACCTCGTTGCCGTCCCACACGGGCCCGATCGTCGTGACGCCGGCACCGCGCTCGTGGTCGTCGCGCCCGAGCACCGGGGCGAGCACGCCGACGCCGAAGTCGAAGCCCTCGAGGACGAAGAACAGCACCCAGCAGGTGACCGCCAGGGCGAACCACAGGGTCGGGAGGTCCATGACGGGCTCCGTCAGTAGGAGGGGACGAGCGGGCGGTCGGCGGTGTCGTCGGCCTCGGTCACGGGGGCGGGGTCGTCACCCGCGGTCCGGGCCACACGCAGCACCAGCCGGACCCAGACGACGGCGAGCACGCCGTAGACCAGCGCGAACCCGGCCAGCGAGGCCGCGATCTCGCCGGCGGTCAGGCCCGGCGACACGCCGTCGGCGGTCCGGAAGAGCCCGAACACGAGCCACGGCTGGCGGGCGGTCTCGGTGAACAGCCAGCCGGCGGTCGCGGCGAGGGCGGGCAGCACGGGCACGGTCCAGAGCAGGCGCAGCAGCCACCGGTCGGCGAGCCCGGCCAGGCCGGGCCCGGGCGCCAGGTCCCGGGAACGCCGCGTCCGCCACAGCACCCACGCCGCGACCATCGTCGCCAGCACGCCGAAGCCGATCATGAACCGGAAGCTCCAGTACGCCATCGGCACGACCGGGACGTAGTCGCCGGGGCCGAACTGCGCGACGTACTGCGCCTGCAGGTCGTCGATGCCCTGCACGGTGGCCGTCGGGTCGCCGGTGGCGAGGAACGAGAGCAGCCACGGGACGTCGAGCGAGAAGAACGGCTCCTTCTCGCCGGGCGCGCCCACGGCGAACAGCGAGAACGGCGCGCCGGCCTGGGTGGCGTAGAGGGCCTCGGCCGCCGCCATCTTCATGGGCTGGACCTGGGTCATGACCTTGCCGAGCAGGTCGCCGGTGAGCGCGACCAGCGTGCCGCCGGCGAGCGTCGTCCACGCCCCGACACGGGTGAACAGGCGCCACCGGCCGTCCGGGTCGCCGCGACGGGCCCGCCAGGCGCCGATCGCGAGCAGCAGGGCGCCGCCGCCGGCGAAGGCCCCGGCGATGGTGTGCGGGAAGGCGGCGAGGACGACCTGGTTGGTCAGCAGGTCGGCGAAGCTGCCCAGCCGCGCCCGCCCGGTCTCCGGGTCGAGCGTGTAGGCCACCGGGTTCTGCATGAACGCGTTGGCCGCGAGGATGACGTAGGCCGAGATCAGGGTGCCGACCGCGACGATCCAGATGGTCGCCAGGTGCACCCGCCGCGGCAGCCGGTCGGCGCCGAACCACCACAGCCCCAGGAACGTCGCCTCGAGGAAGAAGGCGAGCATCCCCTCGATCGCGAGCGTGGGCCCGAAGACGTCGCCGTAGAAGCGGGCGAAGGCCGACCAGGACAGGCCGAACTGGAACTCCTGGACCAGCCCGGTGACGATGCCGACCGCGAACGTGATCATCAGCAGCTTGCCCGCGACGAGCGTGAGGCGCTGCCAGCGCGGGTCGGCGGGCCGGCGGTAGGCCTGGGTCTGCAGCAGCGCCGTCAGCGTCGCGAGCGAGATCGAGAGCGGGACGAACAGGTAGTGGTACACCGTCACGACGGCGAACTGCAGTCGGGACAGCTCCAGGGCGGTCATCGTCGACCCTCCTACCTACGACGCTGCGTCGTATCTACGACCAAGCGTAGTACGACGGGTTGCGTTGGCAAGGGGATCGCCGTCTAGGATGTGTGACGTGGCCTTGGGTGAGCTGGAGCGCGCGGTGATGGCGCAGCTGTGGGCCGCTCCCGGCCCGCTGACCGTCCGTGAGGTGCACGACCGGCTCGATCGCGAGCTCGCGTACACCACCGTGATGACGGTCCTCGGACGCCTCGCCAAGAAGGGCGTGGTCCGCCAGGAGCGCGACGGGAAGGCCTACCGCTACGTGGCGGCCTCGACCCGCGAGCAGCTCGCGGCGTCCCTCATGCTCGACGCGCTCGGCGACGTCGGCGAGGACCGGACGGCCGCGCTGGTCGCGTTCGTCGACCGCGTGGGCCCCGAGGAGGCGGCCGCGCTGCGCGCCGCGCTGCAGGCCGCACCCGCCCCGACGGGCCTCCCCGAGGTGCCGCAGCCGCGCACCGACGGGGAAGAACGCGGCCCCGAGTCGTGATCTAGCCCGCACCGGCCCAGACTGGGCAACCATGGCCTCGGTGTGGCTGGCCGTGCTGGCCCTCGCGCTGGCCGGCCCCGTCCCCTCCGCGCTCGCGCGCGCCCGGTGGCCCCAGCGCGTGCCCCGGGCCGCCATCGTCCTGTGGCAGGCCATCGCGCTCGCCGCCGTGCTCGCCGCCGTCGGCAGCGCCCTCGCCGCGCCCGAGGAGCTCCTGCGCGCCCTCGGACCCGAGCAGCGGCGCGGCACGGCGATGGTGGTCGCCGTCGCCGTCGCCGCGGTCCTCGCCGGGCTCATCGTCCTACGCCTGCTCGGCGTGCTGCTGCTGCTCGCGGTGCGCACCCGGCGACGGCGGGCGCGCCACCGGGACATGGTCGACCTGCTCGACCGCGCCGAGCGCAGCGCGCTCGTCGGCGGAGCGGGCGCGAAGACGGTGCTGCGCGTGCTCGACGGCGCGGTGCCCTTCGCCTACTGCGTGCCCGGGCGGGCGCCGCGGGTGGTCGTCACCGAGGCCGCCCTCGACACGCTCGACGACGACGAGCTCCGCGCCGTCCTCGCCCACGAGCAGGCCCACCTCGACGCCCGCCACGACCTCGTCCGCGAGGGCTTCGTCGCCCTCCACCAGGCGTTCCCGGTGCTCGTGCGCAGCCGCCAGGCCCGCGACGCCGTCGGGCTGCTGCTGGAGATGCTCGCCGACGACGCCGGCCGGGCCCGCTGCTCGGACACCGCGATGGCCGGCGCGCTGGAGGCGTTCCTGGCCACCGGCGACACCGAGGTCGGCGCGCGCCTCGAGCGCGTCCGGGCGCGCCGCTGCGGCGGCCGGGCCCTCGCGACCGGGACCTACCTCGCGGCGGCCGCGGTGGTCGTCGTGCCGACCGTCGGCGTCGTCATCCCCTGGCTCTCGGTGGCCCTGCCCGCCGCCGGCGTCCTGCGCTGATGTCGCCTCGGGTCGCAGCGAGGGTCACCTCCGCTGCCTGCGAGGCAGCCAGGGCGTCCTTCGCTGCTCGACGCACGCCGTCGCCGGGTCGCAGCGAAGGTCACCTCCGCTGCCTGCCAGGCAGCGGAGGTGACCTTCGTTCCCACACCTCGCGAGCCACCACCCACCACCCCGCACCACGCTCAGCCGCGCACCGACGCCACGACCTCGTCGGCGGCGGCGTAGGGGTCGAGCTCGCCGGCGACGACCCGCTCCGCCAGCCCGCCCAGCGCCGCGTCGCCCGAGAGCTCGCGGATGCGCGCCCGCAGGTCGGCCAGCGCGATCGCCTCGATCTCCGCGCGCGCCCGGCGCCGGGGTCCCTCGGCGAGGCGGTCGTGGTCGGCCATCCAGGCGCGGTGGTCGTCGAGGGCGGCGACGAGGTCGTCGATCCCCTGCCCCGCCGCGGCCACGGTGCGCACCACCGGTGGGCGCCACGAGGGGCCCGACACCTCGCGGCGGCTCAGCGACACCATGTGCTGCAGCTCGCGCACCGTGGCGTCCGCGCCGTCGCGGTCGGCCTTGTTCACCACGAACACGTCGGCGACCTCGAGGATCCCCGCCTTGGCCGCCTGGACACCGTCACCCATCCCGGGGGCGAGGAGCACGACCGTCGTGTCGGCCAGGGCCACGACCTCGACCTCCGACTGGCCCACCCCCACCGTCTCGACCAGGATCACGTCGCACCCGGCGGCGTCGAGCACCCTCAGTGCCTGCGGCGTCGCCGCCGCGAGCCCGCCCAGGTGCCCGCGGGTCGCCATCGACCGGATGAACACCCCCGGGTCGGTCGCGTGCTCGCCCATGCGCACCCGGTCGCCGAGCAGCGCGCCGCCGGAGAACGGCGAGCTGGGGTCGACGGCCAGCACCCCGACGCGCCGGTCGTCGGCCCGCAGCGCGCTGACCAGGGCGGACGTCGTCGTCGACTTCCCCACCCCGGGCGAGCCGGTGAGCCCGACGACCCGCGCCCGGCCGGTGTACGGGGCGAGCGCGGCCGCGAGCTCGCGCAGCGGTGTCTCGTCCCCGCCCACCCCTCCGTCCTCCACCAGGGAGATCAGGCGGGCCACCGCGCGCGGCACGCCCTCCCGCGCGTCGGTGACGAGCCGGTCCAGGTCCACGGCGTGCGAGGTTACCGAGCGGTGGGCCCACGGCCGGGCCGAGACTGCAAGATATCCCAAGCGTGCGCTGCGTCACGGGACGAATACTTCGATTCAGACCGTTACCCTGCCCGCCATGGCATCCGACGGGGCAGGCCGGCTGGCCGGCAGCGGCATCACCACCATCGACCACGTGGGGATCGCGGTGCCCGACCTCGACGCGGCGATTGCGTGGTACGCCGAGAACCTCGGCCTGGTGGCCACCCACCAGGAGACCAACGACGAGCAGGGCGTGCGCGAGGCGATGCTGCACGCGCCCGGTGACGACGCCGGCCCCGCGGTGCAGCTGCTGGCGCCGCTGTCGGAGTCGTCGACGATCGCGAAGTTCATCGACCGGAACGGCCCCGGCCTGCAGCAGGTGGCCTACCGGGTCACCGACGTCGAGGCCAGCGCGGAGGCCCTGCGCGCCCAGGGCCTGCGGCTGCTCTACGACGCCCCGCGGCGGGGCACCGCGGGGTCGCGCGTGAACTTCGTGCACCCCAAGGACGCCGGTGGGGTGCTCGTCGAGCTCGTCGAGCCCGCCACGGAGCACGAATCCCACTAGTCGGTCGACACCGTCACACCCCGGTCCCCGCGGCCGTTACCGGTCGGTAGCCTCGCGCCACCGCACCAGACCCGGAGGCAAGAAGTGCAGGACATCCGCGACGCCATCCTCGCCGACGACACCGCCGCCCTGGCCGGGCTCTCGGTCCCCGAGTCGTACAAGGGGATCACCGTGCACGCCGACGAGGCCGACATGTTCGAGGGGATGGCCTCGCGGGAGAAGGACCCGCGCAAGTCGCTGCACCTCGACGACGTCGCCACCCCGGAGGTGGCACCGGGCGAGGCGCTGGTGGCCGTCATGGCCAGCGCCATCAACTACAACACCGTCTGGACCTCGATCTTCGAGCCGGTCTCGACGTTCAGCTTCCTCAAGCGCTACGGCAGGATCTCGCCGCTGGCCAAGCGCCACGACCTGCCCTACCACGTGGTCGGCTCCGACCTCGCCGGCGTCGTGCTCAAGACCGGCGAGGGCGTGCACGCCTGGAAGCCCGGCGACAAGGTCGTCGCGCACTGCCTGTCAGTGGAGCTCGAGGCCCCCGAGGGCCACGACGACACGATGATGGACCCCGAGCAGCGCATCTGGGGCTTCGAGACCAACTTCGGTGGCCTCGCCGAACTGGCCCTGGTCAAGACCAACCAGCTCATGCCCAAGCCGGACCACCTGACCTGGGAGGAGGCCGCCTCCCCCGGGCTGGTCAACTCCACGGCCTACCGCCAGCTGGTCTCCCCGCACGGCGCGAACATGACCCAGGGCGACGTCGTGCTCATCTGGGGCGCCTCGGGCGGCCTCGGCTCGTACGCCACGCAGTTCGCCCTCAACGGCGGCGCGACCCCGGTCTGCGTCGTCTCCAGCCCCGAGAAGGCCGAGATCTGCCGGAAGATGGGCGCCGACCTGATCATCGACCGCTCGGAGGAGGGCTACAAGTTCTGGTCCGACCCCGAGACGCAGGACCCGCGCGAGTGGAAGCGGTTCGGCCAGCGCATCCGTGAGCTGACCGGCGGCGACGACCCGGACATCGTCTTCGAGCACCCCGGCCGCGAGACCTTCGGCGCGAGCGTCTACGTCGCCAGGCGCGGCGGCACGATCGTCACCTGCGCGTCGACCTCGGGCTTCATGCACCAGTACGACAACCGCTACCTGTGGATGAACCTCAAGCGGATCATCGGGTCGCACTTCGCCAACTACAAGGAGGCCTACCTGGCCAACCGCCTCGTGGCGAAGGGCCAGATCCACCCGACCGTGTCGCGCGTCTACCCGCTGCACGAGACCGGCGAGGCCGCCAACGACGTGCACCACAACAGCCACCAGGGCAAGGTCGGCGTCCTGTGCCTCGCGCCCGAGGAGGGCCTCGGCGTCACGGACACGGCCAAGCGCGAGCAGCACCTGGACGGCATCAACCGCTTCCGCGGGGTGTGAGTGACGCCCTCCGCGACCCCGGCGTGTCGCACGGACGGGTGGCCGCGTGTCGGTCACCCGTCCGTGGTTGGCCCCCGGTCCCGCCGGTACCGTGAGCCGCATGCCCTCTGACGAGCACGAACTGTTGCCGCTGGGGACCGGCTTCGACGTCGTGCGCCGCGGTTACGACCGCGGTCAGGTCGAGGAGCACCTCGACCGCGTCGAGGCGGACCTGCGCATCCTCACGGCCGACCGGGACGCCGCCGTGCACCAGGCGACCGAGCTCGCCCGGGCGCTCGACCACCACCGGGCGCACGTCGAGGACCTCCGCGCCCAGGTCGACCGGCTGTCCGCGCCGCCGGACACCATGGAGGGGCTCTCCGAGCGCCTCCAGCGGATGCTGAGGCTGGCGCAGGACGAGACGCGCGCGATGCGCGAGGAGGCCGCGGAGGCGGCCCGCCGGGTCCGTGAGGACGCCGACGAGTACGCCCGCCGCACCCGCCACAGCGCCGACGAGTACGGCCGCCGCACCGTCGAGCAGGCCGACGAGCACGCCCGCGCGACGGTCGCCGACGCCGAGGAGCGCGCCCGCCGCACGGTCGAGCAGGCCGAGGAGCAGGCCCGCGCCACGCTCGACGAGGCCCACCGCCAGGCCCGCGAGGTCCACGAGCAGGCCGAGGCCCAGGCCGCGGAGGCCCGCACCCGCTACGACGGCGGGATCGCCGACAACGAGCAGCGGCGCCGCGACATGGAGGACGAGCACCGGGGCGTGATGGAGGGGGCGCGCGCCGAGGCCGCCCGCCTGCGCCAGGAGTCCGAGCGCGAGCGCGACCGGCTCGACGCCGAGGGCCGCGCGACCCGTGAGCAGGTCGAGCACGACTTCGCGGTCGCGATGGCGGCGCGTCGGCGCGAGGCCATGCGCCAGCTCGAGGCCGAGGAGCACGCCTCGAAGGAGCGCGCCGAGAAGCACGTCCACGACGCGGCCGAGGAGGCCCGCCGTCGCCTGCGCGAGGCCGACGCCGAGGTCGCCGAGCTGCGGCGCCTGCGCGACCGCGTCGGCCAGCAGCTCGCCACCCTGCGGGCGGCGCTGGGCGCGCTGCCCGCGATGGACGCGTTCCCCGACGAGGGCAGCGGCACCGGCGGCCCCGACGGCCGACCCGTCCTCCCCGAGCCGCCCGCCGCGGGCGCACCCGCGACCGGGCCCCGGCCCGCGGGTCCCCAGGACGCCGAGCGCGTCGGCGGGGGCACCGGCGGCAACGGGAACGGCAGCCACGGGGCCGGCGGGTCGGGCGGGGCCGGCGGGACCACCGGTTCCACCGGCGGCCTCGGCGGCGCGGCCGCGCCCGAGCAGCGCAGCGCCGCCCCCACGCGCTAGGAGCGGCCCGTCACGAGCGGCGGGCCCGGCGCCAGCACCCCGTGTGCCAGTGCCGCCGCTCGACGGTGCCCTCCGGCTCGTCGGCGGGCCAGGCCACGACGTGCGGCGTGCCGGGCGGGATGTCCTGGTGGCAGCCCGGGCAGACGTAGGTCTTCGTCGCCGCCGTCCCGCTGACCGAGCGCACGGTCCAGCCGTCCTCGTCGCGCACCCAGCCGCCCCGCAGCGGCGGGGACGCCGGTGCGGGGCGGGCGGAGCGCGGAGGACGCCGGGAGCGGCGGGGCACGCCTACTTCTTCTGGTAGTCCCGGAAGCCCTGGCCGGTCTTGCGGCCGAGACGTCCCGCGGTCACCAGGTGCTCGAGCAGGGGCGCCGGCGCGAAGCCCGGGACGCGGAACTCCTGGTAGAGCGAGCGCTCGATGGCGAGCGACACGTCCAGGCCCACGACGTCGAGCAGCGCGAACGGGCCCATGGGCAGCCCGCAGCCGTTCTTCATCGCCGAGTCGATGTCGTCGGCCGTGGCGTAGTTGGCCTCGAGCATCGCCGTCGCGTCGTTGAGGTACGGGAAGAGCAGCGCGTTGACGATGAAGCCCGCGCGGTCCCCGCAGAGCACCGGGTGCTTGCCGATCTTCGCGGTGACCGCCCGCACCGTGGCGGTGACGTCGGGCGCCGTGGTGATCGGGCTGACGATCTCGACGAGCTTCATCACCGACGCCGGGTTGAAGAAGTGCATGCCGACGACGTCGTCGGGGCGCTGGGTGGCCGCCGCGCACTCCACGACCGGCAGCGACGAGGTGGTCGTCGCGAGGATCGCGCCGGGCTTGACGACGTCGTCGAGCGCGCCGAACACGGCCTGCTTGACCTCGAGGTCCTCGGCGACGGCCTCGACGACGAGGTCGCAGCCGGCGAGGTCGTCGAAGCTCGTGGTCGGGCGGACCCGCGCCAGCGTCTGGTCGCGCGCCTCCTCGGACAGCTTGCCCTTGACGACGGCCTTCTCCAGCGACTTCCGGATGCCGGCGACCACGCCCTCGCCCTTGGCCTCGGTGCGCGCGCGGACGACGACGTCGTAGCCGGACTTCGCGAAGACCTCGGCGATGCCCGTGGCCATCGTGCCCGTGCCGACGACGCCGACGGTCTGCACCGGGCGCTGCCCGTCGCCCTCCTCGCCCGGGGGCGGCGGGGTCAGGTTGTCGGCGACGACCTCGGGCGAGCCGGGGGCGGCGTAGGTGTAGAAGCCGCGCCCGGACTTCCGACCCAGCAGCCCGGCGGTGATCATCTGCTTGAGGATCGGCGCCGGCGCGTGCCGCTGGTTGCGCGACTGCCGGTACATCGTGTCGAGGATCTCGTAGGCCGTGTCGAGGCCGATGAGGTCCATCAGCGCCAGCGGGCCCATGGGGTAGCCGCAGCCGTAGCGCATGGCGGCGTCGAGGTCCTCGCGCCCGGCGTAGTGGGACTCGAACATCCCGACGGCCTGGTTGAGGTAGGTGAAGAGCAGGTTGTTGGCGATGAAGCCGGCGCGGTCGCCGCACACCACCGGGCTCTTGCCGAGCGTCACCGCGAGGTTCGTGACGTCGGCGAGCACCTCGGGGTCGGTGACCACGGTGCGCACGACCTCGACGAGCTTCTGCACCGGCGCGGGGTTGAAGAAGTGCATGCCGACGACCTGGTGCGGGCGCTCGGTGCGCACCGACAGCTCGGTGATCGACAGCGACGAGGTGTTGGACGCGAAGATCGTCTCCGGGCCGCACACCTTGCTCAGCGCCGCGAACACCTCGGCCTTGAGCTCGAGGCGCTCGGGCACGGCCTCGACGACGAGGTCCACGTCGGCGACGTCGTCGAGGTTCGTCGTCACCTGCACCCGGCCGAGCAGGGCCTCGCGGTCGTCGGCGGCCATCTTCGAGCGGTCGACGGCGCGCTGGGTCGACGCCTCGAGGGTCTCGCGCCCGTGGGCGGCCGACGCCTCGTCGACCTCCACCGCGACGACCTCGATGCCGCCCCGGGCGAACACCTCGACGATCCCGGCCCCCATCGTGCCGAGACCGACCACTCCGACCCGGGCGAATTCGCGCGCCACGTCGTGCCCTTCCTGCCGACGACGGTTGTCCGGCGCGATCCTGCCATGCGTGGCGGCGTCTCACCCGGGTCCGGCAGAGGGGTTCGTACCAGCGGGTAACTTGACCGTTCCGGTAGGTCCGGGCGCCCGACGGGCCAGGAGCAGGGCCCCGACCAGCGCCGCGAGGACGAACGCGCCCGCCGCGACCCCGTAGCCGGCGGCGATCCCGGACGGCGCGGCCGTGCGCCCCGGCAGGTCGTCGTCGGCGGCGATGACCACGGCACCGATCACCGCGATGCCGAGCGTGCCGCCGAGCTGGCGGACGGTCTGGACGACGCCGGAGGCCTGGGTGCGCTCGGTGGCGGCGACCCGCGCGAGGGCGTCGGTGGTCGTCGGGGACAGCGTGAGCCCGAGACCCACGCCGACCAGCGCCATCCCCGGCGTCTGCAGCACGTAGTCCAGGCCCGGGAGCGCGAGCAGCCACGCGACCGTGCCCACCGCGCAGAGGACCAGCCCGGTGAGCACCGGACCACGGACCCCGGCGCGGTCGTACCAGCGCCCGCCGACCTGCGCGGCGAGGGTCAGCGGCAGGATCAGCGGCAGCACCGCGAGCCCCGCGCTCATCGGGCCGAACGCCAGCAGTTCCTGCAGGTAGATCGAGCTGTAGAGCACGAGACCGAGCAGCCCGAACTGGACGAGGCCCATGACGACGGCGGCGCCGGTGAAGGCCCGGTCGGCGAACAGGCGCACGTGGATGAGCGGGTCCGGGGCGCGCAGCTGCCGCACGACGAACCACCCCGTCGCCGCGAGGCCGACCACGAGCAGGGCCAGCACCGGCGTCGAGAGGCCCAGGGCCCCGGCGCCCTGGATCGCGACCGTCGTCACCGCCAGGCCCACCACCACGAGCACGACGTCGAGGGGTCGGACGGTGGTGCCGGGGACGCGCTCGCCCGGGACCGGGGCGACCGCCACGAGCACCAGCGTCGCGATCCCGACCGGCACGTTGAGGAAGAACACCGCCCGCCAGGACACGTACTCGGTGAGCAGCCCGCCGATGAGCGGTCCGAGCGCCACGAACACCTGGCTGATGCCGGCGTAGATCGCCATGGCGCGGCCGCGCTCGCTCGGCCCGAACGCCGCGATGACGATCGACCCGGACACCGGGACCATGAGCGCCGCGCCCGCCCCCTGCAGCGTTCGGCAGGCGATGATCACCGCCTCGCCCGCGGGGCCCGCCGGCGCCAGCCCGCAGCCCACGGACGCGAGGAAGAACAGGGTCACCCCGGACCGGAACGCCCGCCGGGGGCCGAGCAGGTCGGCGGCCTTCCCGCCCAGTGCGACCAGCGCCGCGAGGGCGAGCACGTAGGCGTTGACCACCCACTGCTGGGCGGCGGGGTCCAGCGACAGCTCCCGCCCCATCGTCGGTAGCGCGACCGAGACGACGGTCTGGTCGAGCATGATCATCGACAGCGAGCCGGTCATGGCGACCAGCACGAGCCACCGCTTCGGGTCCCCGCCGGCTGCGCTCACCGGTCGCGCCGGTGCAGCCGGTCGACCGTCGCCGCGGCGGGGATCTCGGTCACGTGCCGAGCCTGCCCGACGCCGGTGGTGCGCCGGTAGATCGAGTCGCCCGACCGTGCGTCGGCGGAGCGTCAGCTCCTAACCGCGCCGCCCGTACAGCACGCTGACCAGGCGCGCGAGGACCGTCACGACCCAGCCGGGACGGTCGAACGTCATGACGTTGACGCTGCGGAAGCGGCGCTCGGAGATCGCCAGCGGGCGCGTGAACTCGCGCAGCCCGTCGACGCCGTGGATGCGCCCGAACCCGGAGTCGCCGACGCCCCCGAAGGGCAGGGACGGGATGCCGGCGAAGGCGATGACGCCGTTGACCGACACCATCCCGACGCGCAGCCGCCGGGCGATCTCGTGCCCGCGGGCCTTCGCGTACACCGAGGCGCCGAGCCCGTAGCGCGAGGCGTTGGCGCGCTCGACGGCCTCGTCGATGTCGCGCACCCGGTTGACGACGACCGTCGGGCCGAAGGTCTCGTCGGTGACCGCCGAGGAGTCCTCGGGGACGTCGGCGAGCACCACGGGGTCGACGTACGGGGCGCGGACCGACTCGCGCCCGCCGACGACCGCGCGGGCGCCGCGGGTCAGCGCGTCGTCGATCTGCCCGGAGATGACGCCGAGCTGCGAGGGCATGGTGATCGGGCCGTACTGGGAGTCCGGCGCGCCGCCCGGGCGCACCTGCGCGGCGCGCGACGCGACCCGGTCGAGCAGGTCCTCGGCCACCGCCTCCACGACGTACACGCGCTCGACGCCGACGCAGGTCTGGCCCGCGTTGGACATCGAGCCCCACACCACGGCCGCCGCGGCGTCGTCGAGGTCGGCGTCGGCGTCGACGAGCAGCGCGTCCTTGCCGCCGCACTCGACGAGCACCGGGGTCAGCGTCTCCGCGCAGGTCGCCATGACCTTCTTGGCGGTGGCCGTCGAGCCGGTGAACGCGACCTTGTCGACGCCCGCCCGGCACAGGGCGGCGCCGGTCTCGCCCTCGCCGGTGACCAGCTGGAACACGGCGTCCTCACCGACCGCCTCGGCGAAGCTGTCGACCAGCCACTGCCCGACGCCGGGGGTGAGCTCGCTGGGCTTGAACACGACGGTGTTGCCGGCCGCGAGCGCGTAGGCGATCGAGCCCATCGGCGTGAACACCGGGTAGTTCCAGGGCCCGAGCACGCCGACGACGCCCAGCGCCGGGTACTCGACGGTGGCCTTGTGGTTGATCATCAGCAGGCCGGCGGCGGCGTTGCGCGGCCCGAGCACCTTCTCGGCGTGCGTGGCGGCCCAGTGCAGGTGGTCGAGCGCGAGGATGCCCTCGATGCGCGCGTCGTCCATCGGCTTGCCGGTCTCGCGGCTGACGACGGCGGCGAGCTCGTCGCGGCGGCGGTCGATGAGCTGGCGCCACGCGGCGAGCTTGTGCGAGCGGCCGCGGAACCCGAGGTCGGTCCACCACCGCGCGGCCCGCCGAGCGCGGGCGACCTTCTCCTCGACCTGCGCGGGCGTGTGCCGCGGGTAGGAGGCGATGACCTCGCCGGAGCGCGGGTCGAGCGAGTCGAAGGTGTCCTGCTGACCGGCGTCCTGGCTCGTCGCGGGCACCGTGGCCGCGTCGCGGGTGCTCGTCATGCGTGGAGGCTACGGGTCAGTAGCGGTCAGGCGCGACTGCCGAGAAGTGTCAGCGACGTGCCGTCGCTGACACCCGGTGTCCGTATCGGTCCTTCGATCACCCGAGGGCCGCGCGGACCCGCTCGGCGGTGGCGTCGAGGCGCCCGCGGTCCGGCCGGGTCCAGGCCGCGAGCAGGCGCAGGCCGTCGCCGCGGCGCCGCGGGATGACGTGCAGGTGGACGTGCCACACCGTCTGCCAGGCCACCGCGCCGTCGGCGAGCAGCAGGTTCACCCCGTCGGCGAGCCCCGCGGCCCGCAGCCCCGCCGCCACCCGCCGGGCCAGCGACCACACCGCCGCCCCGTCGGCGTCGTCGACCTCGGCGAGGTGTGCCACGTGCGCGCGCGGCACGACCAGCACGTGGCCCCGCGTCAGCGGCTGCAGGTCGAGGAACGCCACCGCCCGGTCGGACGTCGCGACGACGCTCGCCTCGCCCCGGCCCTCGACGATCCGGCAGAAGACGCACTCACCGTCGACCTCGGCGGGCAGGTGCCGGCGCACCCGTCCCATCCGGCGGCCGACGGCGCGCCGCAGACGCGGGAGCATCAGAACAGGCGGAACTCGTCGACCTCGGCGCCGCGCAGGGCGTCGTAGTCGAGCGTGACGCAGCGGATGCCGCGGTCGGTGGCGAGCGTCCGGGCCTGCGGCTTGATCTGCTGCGCGGCGAACACCCCGGCCACCGGCGTGAGCAGCGGGTCGCGGTTGAGCAGCTCGAGGTAGCGGGTCAGCTGCTCGACGCCGTCGATCTCCCCGCGGCGCTTGATCTCCACGGCCACCGACGCGCCGCGGTCGTCGCGGCAGAGCAGGTCGACCGGCCCGATCGCGGTGGGGTACTCGCGGCGCACGAGCGTCCAGCCCTCCCCCAGCGTCGTGACGTGCTGGGCGAGCAGTTCCTGGAGGTGGGCCTCGACGCCGTCCTTGACCAGCCCGGGGTCGACGCCGAGCTCGTGGCTGGAGTCGTGCTGGATCTCCTCGAGGGTGATCGTCAGCGTCTCGTCGGCCTTGTTCTTCACCGTCCAGATGCCCGGACTCTCGGTGAGCCAGCACGGCGGGCTCATCCAGTTCAGCGGCTTGTAGGCCCGGTCGTCGGCGTGGACGCTGACCGACCCGTCCGCCTTGACCAGCAGCAGCCGCAGCGCGCTGGGCAGGTGCGCGGTCAGGCGGCCGTCGTAGTCGACGGTGCACCGGGCGATGACGAGACGCACGGCGCCGAGCGTAGGAGGGCAGGATGCGGCGCCGTGGAGCACCCCGTGACCACCAGCAGCCGCGAGGTCTACGCCAACCCCTGGATGGTCCTGCGCGAGGACACCTTCCGCCGTCCCGACGGGTCCGACGGGCTGTACGGCGTGATCGACAAGCCGGACTACGCGCTGGTCGTGGCCCTCGACGGGGACCGCCTGGCCATGGTCGAGCAGTACCGCTACCCGATCGGGCTGCGGCGCTGGGAGTTCGTCCAGGGCACCGCCCCCGACCGCGCGGCGATGCCCGCCCGGGCGCTCGCCGAGCGCGAGCTCGCCGAGGAGACCGGCCTGACCGCGGCCACCTGGACCTACCTCGGGCTGCTCGACGTCGCGCCCGGCGTCTCCTCGCAGCGCGGGCGCGCCTTCCTCGCCACCGACCTCACCGCCGGCGAGCCCGACCGCGAGGACACCGAGGCGGACATGCGCTTCGCGTGGGTCACGCGCGCGGAGTTCGAGGACCGCGTGCGCAGCGGCGAGATCACCGACGCCCAGACGCTCGCCGCCTACGCCCTGCTGCTCCTCCGCTCGCCGTAAGTCGCCGTCCCCGGGGCGTGGATCGCCGACGGGCGGGCACAGTGGGGGCATGGCGTTGGTTCGGCTCGGTCCGCTCTCGGTGCCCACGCCCGGCGAGGTGGTCGGCTGGGTCGGGGAGGTCGTCGACGTCGGCGCCCGCCTGCCCGGGCGGGTGGACGCGCTGCTCGACGAGGTGACGCGGCTGGTCGGCGTGCTCGGGCAGCTCGCCGACCGCGTCGACGGCCTGGTCGACCGCGCGGACGTCATCGTCGGGCGCGTCGACGGGGTCATGGAGCGCGTGGACGGCGTGCTCGGCGAGACCCGGCGGATCACCGAGGGCGCGAACGAGGTCGTCGGGTCGGCGCGCAGCATCACCAGCGGCGCCGAGGAGGTCGTGGGCTCCGCGCGCTCGATCACCGCGGGCGCCGAGGAGGTCGTCGGGTCCGCCCGCAAGATCACGACGGGCGCCGACGAGGTGGTCAGCTCGGCGCGCGGCATCACGAGCGGGGCCAGCGAGGTCGTCGAGTCCGCCCGGCGCATCACCAGCGGCGCGGACGAGGTGGTCGGCTCGGCGCGGTCGATCACCGCCGGCGCCGACGAGGTCGTCACCTCGGCGCGCTCGATCACGAGCGGGGCCAGCGAGGTCGTCGACTCCGCCCGCAGCATCACCAGCGGCGCCGAGGGCGTCGTCGGCGACGCCCGGGAGATCACCTCGGGCGCCCGCGACATCGTCGAGGGCGCGGGCGCCACCAGCCGCTCGGCGCAGGAGCTGCTCGACCTCTACCGCCCCATGCTCGAGCAGGGCGCGCCGCTCGCGGGGAAGTTCATCGACGAGCTCAGCCCGGAGGAGGTCGACGCGGCGATCAAGCTCGTGGACCAGATGCCGCAGTTCACCGAGCACATGGTCGCCGACATCATGCCGATCCTCGCGACCCTCGACCGCGTCGGACCGGACCTGCACGAGCTCCTCGACGTCACCAAGGACCTGCGCCAGGCCATCGACGGCATCCCGGGCTTCTCGTTCCTCAAGCGCCGCGGATCGCGCGGGGACGACGAGGAGGTGCTCGAGGGCTGACCCGCCTCGAGCAGCCGGCGTCAGCTACCCGCGGCCCGGCGCACGATGGCGGCGACCTCGGCCGGCTGCGACACCGCCGCCGAGTGTCCGGCGTCGACGTGCACGACGGTGCCGGCGCGCCCGGCCATGGCCTCCTGGGCGAACGGCGGGATGGCCGCGTCCCGGTCGCACACGACGTAGGTGGTCGGCACGTCGTGCCAGGCGGCGCGGGTCAGCGGCTGCTCGGTGGCGGCCCGGCTCAGGAGCCCCAGGCGCCCGGCCGCCGCCGTCGCGGTCGCCTCGTCGAGGTCGTTGTAGAAGACCTCCTCCGGCGTCCGCGCGACGATGTGGGTCTCGTGGACCTCCCACCACGGCGGCGGGGTCCCGCCCACCGCGCCGAGCAGCGACTCGCCGGCGTCGAGCAAGAACGAGCACAGGTAGACGATGTGGACCACCGTGGACCCGGCGGCTTCGCTCACCGGCTGGCCGCCGTAGGAGTGCGCGACCACGACCACCGGCCCGTCGATCGCCTCCAGCGCGGCCCGCACCGTCTCGGCGTCCGCGTGCAGGTCGCCCAGCGCCTCGGGGTCGTTGCGGCAGCTGGACGGGTCGACGGTGCGCACGTCGAACCCGTCGAGCTCGGCCCGCAGCGGGTCCCAGAACCAGGAGCCGTGCCAGGCGCCGTGGACGAGGAGCAGGGTGGGCTGACGGTCCGTGGTCTGGGGCATCGGTGCCTCCGGGTCGCCGACGGCGCCCGGACCGGGGTCGCCGGGTGCTCGCGGCGCTGAGCGTGGCGTCTCCGGCGTCGCCCCGGGTCGTCGGCTTCCGTCCACCGGGAGCGCGCTCAGCCCGGGATGACCGCCTGCGTCTGGGTCGTCCGCGCCACGAGGCGGCCGCGGTCGTCGGTGAGGTCGGTCTGCACGACGACCTGGGTACGCCCGGCGTGCACCGGCCGGGCGGTCGCCCGGACCGCCGACCCCGCCACGGCGCGGAAGAGGTGGGTGCCCGACTCCGTGGTGGCGGTCCGCGCGCCCGGCGGGAGGCCGAGGAAGGCACAGACGGCGCCGGCGGTGTCCGCGAGCGCCATCAGCGCACCGCCGTGCAGCAGCCCGCCCGCGGTGGTGTGCGCGTCGGACCAGGGCAGCACGGCGACGGTCTCGTCGGGACCGGCGGTCTCCAGGCGGATGCCGAGGCCCGCGGCGAAGGGCATGGCGGCGACGATCTCGTCGGGGGTCACGCCACGAGCCTCGGCCGTGGAGGTCTGATCGTCCATGACCCACGAGGTCATCGACCCGCCTACCGCGGGGCGCCCAGGCTTCCTCCCGTCACCGACCCGAGGAGGACCTCATGACCGCCACCGACACCACCACGCTCGTCGACCGCTACCTCGCCGCCTGGAACGCGACCGACCCGGCTGCGCGCCGCGAGGCGATCGCCGCGGTCTTCACCCCCGACGCGCGCTACGTCGACCCGCTCGCCGACGTCCGCGGTCACGACGGCGTCGACGCGCTGATCGCCGGCGCGCAGGAGCAGTTCGCGGGCCTGGTGTTCTCGCCCGGCGACGTGCTCGACGCGCACCACGACGTCGTGCGCTTCACCTGGCACCTCGGCCCGGCCGGTGCCGAGCCCGTCGTGATCGGGTTCGACGTCGCGGAGGTCGCGGACGACGGGCGGCTGGCCCGCGTCCACGGCTTCCTCGACAAGGTCCCCGGGTGAGTCAGGCCCCCGCCACGGGTGCCGGCGACGGGCTGTCGAGGCCGTTGGCCTCACGGACCACGTCGACGAACTCACCCATGATCCCGGTCAGCGAGTAGGTCTTCGGCGTCACGACGCGGTGCACGCCGAGGCGCTGGAGCTGCTCGGCGTCGTTCGGCGGGATGATCCCGCCGACGACGACCGGGATGTCGTCGGCACCCGCGCGGGCCAGGCCGTCGAGCACCGCGGGCACGACCTCGAGGTGCGAGCCCGACAGCACCGACAGGCCCACGACGTGCACGCCCTCCTGCACCGCCGCCGCGACGATCTCGGCGGGCGTGAGGCGGATGCCCTGGTAGATGACCTCGAACCCGGCGTCGCGCGCCCGCACCGCGATCTGCTCGGCGCCGTTCGAGTGCCCGTCGAGGCCCGGCTTGCCGACGAGCATGCGCAGCGACGACGTGCCCATCTCCTCGGCGGTCTGCCGCACGCGGGCCCGCACCGCCGCGAGCTCCTCGGGTGCCTCGCCCGAGCCCGAGGACGCCGCGGACACCCCGGTCGGCGCGCGGTAGGAGCCGAAGACGTCGCGCAGCGCCGCCGCCCACTCCCCCGTCGTCACGCCGGCCTTGGCGCACGCGAGCGTGGCGTCCATGAGGTTCTCGTCGGTCGAGGCGGCCTCGCGCAGGCGGGCAAGCGCGGCGTCGGCGGCCTCCTGGTCGCGGTCCGCGCGCCACTCCGCCACCGCGCGGGCTGCCTCCTCCTCCACCGACTTCTCGACGGTGAAGATCGCCTCGGCGCCCTCGGCCTGCAGGGGGCTGGGCTCGGTCGAGGTGAACTTGTTGACCCCGACGACCACGTCCTCGCCGGACTCGAGCCGCATCCGGCGCTGCGCGAGCGACGACACGAGCTGCGACTTCATGTAGCCCGAGTCGACGGCCGGCACCGCGCCGCCCATCTCGGCGACCTTGGCCATCTCCGCCCGGGCGCCCTCGACGATCGCCGCGGTCTTGGCCTCCATCACGTGGGACCCGGCGAAGATGTCGTCGTGGTCGAGCAGGTCGGTCTCGTAGGCCAGCACCTGCTGCATCCGCAGCGCCCACTGCTGGTCCCACGGCCGCGGCAGGCCCAGCGCCTCGTTCCACGCCGGCAGCTGCACCGCGCGCGCCCGGGCGTCGCGCGACAGCGTCACCGCGAGCATCTCGAGCACGATGCGCTGCACGTTGTTCTCGGGCTGGGCCTCGGTGAGCCCGAGCGAGTTGACCTGCACGCCGTAGCGGAACCGGCGCATCTTCGCGTCCTCGACGCCGTAGCGCTCCCGGCACAGCTCGTCCCAGAGCTGCGAGAACGCGCGCAGCTTCGCGATCTCCTCGATGAAGTGCAGGCCCGCGTTGACGAAGAACGAGATGCGCCCGACGACCTGCCCGAAGTCCTCCGGCGGCACCTGGCCCGAGTCGCGCACCGCGTCGAGCACGGCGATCGCCGTCGACAGCGTGTACGCGACCTCCTGCGTCGGCGTCGCCCCGGCCTCCTGCAGGTGGTAGCTGCAGATGTTGATCGGGTTCCACTTGGGGACGTTCGTGTAGGTCCAGGCGATCATGTCGGTGATCAGCCGGACGCTCGGCGCGGGCGGGAACGCGTAGGTCCCGCGCGAGAGGTACTCCTTGACGATGTCGTTCTGCGTCGTGCCCGCGAGCGACGCGCGGTCGGCGCCGTGCTCATCGGCGACGGTGACGTAGAGCGCGAGCATCCACATCGCCGTCGCGTTGATCGTCATCGAGGTGTTGGCCTCGTTGAGGGGGATCCCGTCGAACAGCGCCCGCATGTCCCCGACGTGCGACACCGGCACGCCGACCTTGCCGACCTCGCCCTTCGCGAGCTCGTGGTCGGGGTCGTAGCCGGTCTGCGTGGGCAGGTCGAAGGCCACCGAGAGGCCGGTCTGGCCCTTCTCCAGGTTGCGCCGGTAGAGCTCGTTCGACGCGCGCGCCGACGAGTGGCCGGCGTAGGTCCGCATGACCCAGGGCCGGTCGCGGGCGTCGTCGCTGGGGTAGGGCACGTCGGTACCTCCGCTGCGCTTCGTCACCTGGCGATGACCCGCTGATGTTACCGACGGGTCCGGGCGACGGAATCGCGTGCGGGATGCCGTGGCCCACAGGATCGGTCAGGAAGGACGGGCGCGAACGGTCCGGAAGGAGGACGATGGGCGCATGGTCGGCTCCATCGGCGAGATCCTCACCGCCATCGCGATGGTGATCCTCCTCGTGGGCCTGCTGCGCTACACCTTCGGCCGCGGGCCCCAGGGCGCGCTGCCCGACGAGCACGGCGACCTCGGCCTGCTCGAGACCGTCGCGGTGGTGCCCACGCGCGAGGCCGCCGACGTGCTCGTCGCGAAGCTCGCGCGGGAGAAGGTGCGGGTCACGGTCAGCCACGGCGAGGAGGGCTGGCGCCTGCTCGCCTTCCCGTCCGACGCCGACGACGCCCGCGTGGTGCTGCGCCAGTCCTGAGAGACGGGCCACCGGGGTGGCGCCGCCCGCGGCCACGGCCGAGCCGTGCGGGCCGTCCTCGGTCCGCCCACCCCGCCGTCGATGCTGCGCGCGTCCGACCACGCGGGCCGGGCATGTCGATCTGCGCCGTCCGGGAACCCGGCGGGCCCGCCACACGGAACACGGGGACCAGGACACCTTCGAGGAGGTCGGACCATGACCCAGCCCGGGGAGAACGCCCCCCGCCCCACCGCCGACGAGCCCGAGGAGGGCGCCCGCCGCGACGTCAACCCGGACCTGCACGGCCAGGCGCGCGAGGCCGAGGAGAAGATGCGCTCGGACGACCCGGACGCCACGCCGGGCGGTGGCTGACCCACGACGACGCGCACCGGCCCTGGGCCGTGTGCCCGGGGCGGTGTGCGCCGGGCGCCGTGCGTCGCGGGCCCGGTACACGCGGGCGCCGGGCCGGCGCGAGCTGGGCCGGCACGCGTGAGCCCGCAGGACCGACGGGTAGCACCAGGACGGTTGACGCCCCAGCCGCCCGCACCCACGGCTCCCGGGAGGCTCCCCGTGTCGTCCCCCTCCGGCACCGCACCGCGCGACCGGTCCACCGAGTCCACCGCGTCCACCGCGTCCACCGCGTCCGCCGCGTCCGCCCCGTCCGCCCCGTCCGCCGAGTCCCCCGCGTCCGGGCCCACCGGCCCCGTCCCGCGCCTCGGCCTCGCCGACACGGCCCGCCTCGCGGCCCGGGTCCTGGCCCCGACGGTCGCGCAGGGCGCCATCGCGCGCCGCCCGCGTGTCGTCGGGCTCGCCGAGCGGCTCGACCTCGACGCCCGGGCCGTGGCGACCGTCCAGGACCTGCACCGCCGCTACGGCGACGGGCCGGTGCGCCTCCCGCTGCCGGTGCGGCGGTTCGCGTTCGTGCTCTCGCCGCGCGACGTGCACCGCGTGCTCGGGGAGTCGCCCGAGCCGTTCGCCCTCGCCAACCGGGAGAAGCAGGGCGCGCTGGGCCAGTTCCAGCCGCACGGCGTGCTCGTCTCGCACGGGCGGGAGCGGGCGCAGCGGCGGGCGGTGAACGAGTCCGTGCTCGACACGCCGAACCCGGTGCACCGGCTCGCCGGCGACGTCGTGGCGCGGGTGCGTGAGGAGGCCCGGGGCGTCGCGGAGGAGGCCGCGCGGTCCGGGCACCTGGACTGGGCGACGTACTCGACCGGCTGGCGCCGCGCGTTCCGCCGCGTGGTGTTGGGCGACGCCGCCCGCGACGACGAGGACCTGCAGGGCGACCTGGACGCGCTGCGCTACCGCGCGAACTGGTCGTACCTCCTGCCGCGCTCGCGCACCCGCCGCGACCGCGTGCGCCGCCGGCTCGAGCAGTACCTCGAGCGCGCCGAGCCCGGGAGCCTCGCCGGCCTGCTCGCGCAGACCGTGGGCGGGGACTCCCTCGTGGACCCGGTCGACCAGATACCGCAGTGGCTGTTCGCCTTCGACCCGGCCGGCATGGCGGGCATCCGGGCGCTGGCCCTGCTCGCCGCCGACGCCGACGAGCTCGCCCGGGTCCGCGGGGAGATGCCGGCCGACCTGGACACGCCGCAGGAGCTGCGTCGCCTGCGCGCCGCGGTGCTCGAGTCGGTGCGGCTGTGGCCGACCACCCCGATGATCCTGCGGGAGACCACCCGCGACGTCGCCTGGCCCACCGGGCGCCTGGCCGCGGACACCGCCGTGCTGGTCTACGCACCGTTCTTCCACCGCGACGACGAGGCCCTGGCGGTCGCCCACCGCTTCACCCCGGAGCTGTGGACCGGCGAGGGACACGACGGCACCGCCGGGGACGCCGCGACCGACTGGCCGCTCGTCCCGTTCAGCGAGGGCCCGGGCGTCTGCCCCGGCCAGAACCTCGTGCTGCTGACCACCAGCACCTTCCTGGCCACGCTGCTCGAGCACCACGACCACGCCCTCGAGCACCCGGCGTCCCTCGACCCCGACCGCGTCCCGGGCGTCGTCAGCCCCTTCCGCGTGCGCTTCCGGACGTCGCCGCGCTGACCTCGATGTGCGTGATCTTCTGAGCTATAGCTCAGAAGATCACGCACGTACCTCAGCGCTGGGGCGGGGCCGCGATGCGCTGGATGTCGCCGCCGAGGGCCGCGAGGTTCTCGACGAACAGCGGGTAGCCGCGGTCGATGTGCGCGACGTCCCACACCTCGGTCTCGCCGTCGGCGCACAGCCCGGCGAGCACGAGCCCGGCGCCCGCGCGGATGTCCGACGCCCACACCGGCGCCGAGGACAGCCGCCGCACCCCGCGGACCACGGCGTGGTGGCCGTCGGTACGCGCATCGGCGCCGAGGCGGACCATCTCCTCGACGAACCGGAAGCGCCCCTCGAAGACGTTCTCGGTGATCATCGACGTGCCCTCGGACACCGCCGAGAGCGCGATCGCCATCGGCTGCAGGTCGGTCGCGAAGCCCGGGTAGGGCAGCGTCACCCAGTCCACCGAGCGCGGGCGGGCGGCCATGACCACCCGGAACCCGCCGTCGAGCGCGGTGACCTCGGCGCCGGCCTGGCCCAGGCGGTCGAGCACGAGGTCGAGGTGGTGCGGGTCGACGCCGTTCACGGTGACGTCGCCGCCGGTCATCGCCGTCGCGAAGCCCCAGGTGGCCCCGACGATGCGGTCGCCGATGACCCGGTGCGTGGTCGGCGTCAGCGGCCCGCCGCCGTGCACGGTCAGCGTCGAGGTCCCGCCGCCCTCGATCTTGGCACCCATCTGCTGGAGCATCGTCACGAGGTCGACGATCTCCGGCTCGCGCGCGGCGTTGTCGATCACCGTGGTGCCCTCGGCGAACACGGCGGCCATGAGGATGTTCTCGGTGGCCCCGACGCTCGGGAAGTCCAGCCAGATCTGCGCGCCGCGCAGCGTCTCCGCCCCCGCGACCACGCAGCCGTGGGAGATCTCGCTCGACGCCCCGAGCAGGCGCAGGCCCGCCTGGTGCATGTCGAGGGGACGCGAGCCGATCGCGTCGCCACCGGGGAGCGGCACCACCGCGCGGCGGCACCGGGCGACCAGGGGCCCGAGCACGCACACCGAGGCGCGCAGCCGCGAGACCGAGCGGTAGTCGGCCTCCGGGGTCAGCTCGGCGGGGACGTCGATGGTCACCGTGTCGCCCGCCACCGACACCGCGCAGCCGAGGCTGCGCAGCACGTCCGCCATGAGCGGGACGTCGAGGATCTCGGGGCAGTTGGTGATGACCGTCCGGCCCTCGGCGAGCAGCGCCGCCGCCATCAGCTTGAGCACGCTGTTCTTGGCGCCGACGACGTCGACCGCCCCGGACAGCCGGCCCGAGCCGCGCACCACGAAGTGCTCGTTCATCGCCGCGAGACGCTACCCGTCGGCCCGCACGACCCCGTCGGCGGACGCCTCCCGCGACCGCAGCGGGCGGCGCGGGACGACCATCGGCGTCCCTGTCTCGGGGTCGGGCACGACGCGGCAGGCGAGGCCGTAGACGTCGGTGACGAGCTCCTCGGTGAGCACCTCGGCCGGCGGCCCCTCCGCGGCCACCACGCCACCCGGGCGCAGGGCGATGAGGTGCGTCGCGTAGCGGGCGGCCTGGTTGAGGTCGTGCAGGACGGCGACGAGCGTGCGCCCGAGGTCGCCGTGCAGGCGCGCGCAGAGCTCGAGGACGTCGACCTGGTGGGCGATGTCGAGGTACGTCGTCGGCTCGTCGAGCAGCAGGATCGGGGTCTCCTGCGCGAGCGCCATCGCGAGCCAGACCCGCTGGCGCTGCCCGCCGGAGAGCTCGTCGACCAGGCGGGGCGCGAGGTCGGCGACGTTCGTCAGCGTCATCGCCTCGGCGACCGCGGCCTCGTCGGCGTCCGACCACTGCTTGAGCAGCTGCTGGTGGGGGTAGCGGCCGCGCGCGACGAGGTCGCCGACGGTGATGCCGCCGGGCGCGGTCGCCGTCTGCGGGAGCAGGCCGAGGCGCCGCGCGACCTCCTTGGAGCGGTAGCTCGCGATCGACGCGCCGTCGAGCACCACCGCGCCCGCGGTCGGCGCGAGCACGCGCGCCAGGGCCGCGAGCAGCGTGGACTTGCCGCAGGCGTTGGGTCCGACGATCACGGTGAACGAGTCGTCGGGGATCGCGACCGAGAGGTCGCGCGCCACCGTGCGGCCCTCGTAGCCCAGCGTCACGTCCTGGGCGTGCAGGCGGGTCATGCGGCTCCTGCCGGGTGGACGGTCACGTCGGGCTCCGCCGCCACAGGCGCACGAGCAGCGCGACGAGGTAGAGCCCACCGACGAGGCCGGTGGCGATGCCCACCGGCAGCGGGACGGGCGCGAACAGGCGGGTCACGGCGAGGTCGCTGACGACGAGCAGCGCGGCGCCGACCAGCGCGCTCGGCAGGAGCACCGGGGTGGCCGCGCGGGTCAGGGACCGGGCGACCTGGGGTGCGGCGAGCGCGAGGAACGGGATCGGCCCGGCGGCGGCCACCGAGGCCGCGGCCAGCCCGACCGCGCCCAGCAGCAGCAACGTGCGCGTGCGCCCGACGTCGACACCGAGCGCGCCCGCGGGCCGGTCGCCGAGCTCGAGCAGCGCGAGCCGCCGGGCCCCGCCGAAGAGCACCGGCAGGAGCAGGACGAGCACCACGCCGAGCGCGACGACCTGGGGCCAGCCGCGGTTGCCGAGGTCGCCGAGCAGCCACGTCTGGGCGTCGACGGCGGTCTGCAGCTGCGCGGTGGTGATCAGCCAGCTGTTCACCGCGAGCAGGGCCGCGCCGATCCCGATGCCGATGAGCACCATCCGCGGGCCCTGCGTGCCGCGCCCCGCCGCGAGGGCGACGACGAGCAGCGCGGTGACCAGCCCGCCGACCAGGGCGCCGACCGAGGTCCCCAGCGTGCCCGCGCCGAGCACGATGATCGCGACGAGCGCGCCGGTCGACGCGCCGGTGGTGAAGCCGATGACGTCCGGGCTGCCGAGCACGTTGCGCGAGAGGCTCTGCAGCACCGCGCCGCTGACCGCCAGCGCCGCGCCCACCCCGATCGCGAGCAGCAGGCGCGGCAGGCGCAGGGTCAGCACGACGAACTCGGTGGCCCGGCTGCCCTGGCCGACGAGCGTCTCGCCCACCTCGGCGATCGTCAGCGGGAACTCGCCGGTGGTCATCGCGACCACCGCGCCGACGAGCACCACGGCTCCGGCGGCCGCCCCGACCGCGACCGAGCGGGGGCCGACGCGCACCGACACCCGCCCGCCGGCGAGGCGGAGGAGGCGTCCGGAGACGAGGGGGCTGCCCACCCGCCCGGGGGTCACACGCCCACCAGCCGGCGCCGGCGACACAGCGCCACGAAGACCGGCACGCCGAGCACCGCGGTCGTGACGCCCACCTGGATCTCGCCGGGCGGGGCGACGACGCGCCCGACGACGTCGGCGACGAGCAGCACGATCGCGCCCAGCACCGCGGTGTAGGGCAGCAGCCAGCGGTGGGTGGGCCCGACGACGCCGCGCACGACGTGCGGGACGGCGAGGCCGAGGAACGCGATCGGCCCGACGGCGGCGGTCGCGGCGCCCGCCAGGACGGTGACGACGGCGCCGGCGAGCGCCCGGGTGCGCTCGACGTCGAGGCCCAGTGCCTGGCCGGCGCGGTCGCCGAGGGCGAGCGTGTCGAGCGCGCGGGCCATGGCGACGGCGGCGACGATCCCGATCGCGAGGAACGGGGCGACCGCCAGCAGGACGTCGAGGCGCCGCCCCGACAGCGAGCCGAGGTTCCAGAACCGGAAGGCGTCGAACGTGCTCGGCGTGAGCACCAGCGCGGCGTTGACCAGGGCGATGAGCACCGCGGTGACCGCCGAGCCCGCGAGCACCAGGCGCTCGGGCGTGCCCGAGGACCGTCCGGTGGCGCCGAGCACGTGCACCACGAGCATCGCCAGGGCCGCGCCGACGAGCCCGAACCAGACGTAGCCGGTGATCGTGCCGACGCCGAAGACGCCGATGGCCACGACGACCAGCGCCGACGCGCCGGCGTTCACCCCCAGCAGGCCCGGGTCGGCCAGCGGGTTGCGCGACAGCCCCTGCATCATCGCGCCGGAGACCCCCAGCGCCGCGCCGACGGCCAGCGCGAGCAGGCCGCGGGGCACGCGCAGGTCGCGCACGATGGCGGCCTCGGTGCCCGACGTGTCGCCGGCCGTCCCGCCCCACAGCAGCGACCAGGACTGCGCGAGCCCGATGTCGCGGGAGCCGATGCCGATGCTGACCAGCAGCACGAGCAGCGCGATGCCGACCAGGGCGAGCAGCCCCACCGCCCGGGCGACCGAGCCGGTGCGCGCGACGGGTGACGGCCGCGCCCGCTCCTCCGTCAGCACCCGTGCAGCCTAACCCGTTAGGGTTGCCTACCCTACGAGCTGCCCAACTTGTCCGACCTCCAGGAGTCCCGTTGCGCCGCCTCCTCCTCGCCGCGATCGCAGCGGCCCTGCTCCTCGTGACCGCCTGCGGGGGTGGCTCCGGCGGTGGCGGTGGCGGTGGTGGGGGCGCCCCGGCCGGCTCGGCCGTCGGCACCGCCTACCCCGCCACGATCGACACCCAGTTCGGCCCGGTCACCGTCGAGGAGCCGCCGCAGCGGATCGTCGCCCTGGGCTGGTCGGACGCCGAGACCGCGCTGGTCCTGGGCGTGCAGCCCGTCGGCGCGTCGGACTGGCTGGGCTTCGGCGGCACCGGCGTCGGCCCCTGGTCGCCGCCGTACCGGACACCGCCGACGATCCTCGGGACGACGCAGCTCGACTACGAGGCCGTCGCCGCCCTGCGTCCCGACCTCATCCTCGACACGCGCTCCTCGGGCGACCGGCAGCGCTTCGACACCCTCTCGCGGATCGCGCCGACCGTCGGCCCGCCGCCCGGGCTCGCCGCCGCGTACGGCACGACCTGGCGCCAGCAGATGGACATGGTGTCCCGCGCGCTGGGCAAGCCCGAGGAGGGCGCGCGCCAGATCGCGGGCCTGGAGGAGAAGTTCCGCGCGACCACCGCCGCGAACCCCTCGTTCGCCGGCCGGCAGGCGGCCGTCGGCGCCTTCTTCGGCGGCCAGTGGGGCGCCTACGTCCCGGGCGACGCCCGCGTCGACGTCATGGACGGCCTCGGCTTCCGGACCCCGCCGCAGATCGAGGCGCTCTCCTCGCAGGCCGCCGGGTCGTTCTACGTCAACCTCTCCGGCGAGCAGGTCGGGCTGCTGTCCTCCGACCTCACGGTCGTCTTCCCGATCGGCGGCAGCGCCGACGCCATCCGCGCCGACCCCGTCCTCTCGCGCACCCCCGCGGCGCAGGCGGGGCACCTCGTCGTGCTCGACGACCGGACGACGAGCAACGCGTTCTCGTCGGGCTCCGTGCCCGGCACCGCGGCGGCGCTCGACCGTGCCGCTCCCCTCTTCGCGGGGGCGCTCGCCCGCTGACGCTGGCAGGATCTCCGGACGTGAGTGCGCTCCCCGGCTGGCTCGTCGCCGAGATGGCCGGGGTCCCGCCCCGCGACACCCTCGCCGGGGCGGACGAGCTCGCGGCCGGGGTCGAGCGGCTCGCCGCCGACCACCCGCGGGTCGTCACGCGCCGGCGTGTCGGCACCTCCGGGCAGGGCGAGCCGCTGACGGCGCTGACGATCGGCGCGGGCAGCACCGCGGACGGCCCGGCTCGTCCCTCGGCCCTGGTCATCGGCCTGCCGCACCCCAACGAGCCGGTCGGCGGGCTCACCGCCCTGCACCTGGCGCGGCGGCTCGCGCAGGACGACGCGCTGCGCGCGCGGCTCGGGCTCGTCTGGCACGTCGTGCCGTGCATCGACCCGGACGGGCTGCGCCTCAACGAGGGGTGGCTCGCCGGGCCGTTCACGCGCGAGCACTACGCGCGCCACCTCTACCGGCAGGCGGGGCACGAGCAGATCGAGTGGAGCTTCCCGCTCGCGCACAAGGACGCCTGGTTCGACGCGGTGCTGCCCGAGACGCTCGCGCTGATGCGGCTGGTGGACGACCACCGCCCGGTGCTCATGGCCTCGCTGCACAACGCGGAGGTGGGCGGCGTCTACCACTACCTCTCGCGCCCCGAGCCCGCGCTGCACCCGCTGCTGCAGGCGATCCCGGCGCAGGCAGGCCTCACGCTGCACCGCGGCGAGCCCGAGGCGCCGTGGATCCCGCTGCTCGCCGAGGGCATCTACCGCTCGCTCGACATCCGCGACGCCTACGACCACCTCGAGGTCACCGGGGAGCAGGGCTCGCTCGTCGGCGGCAACTCCACCGGCGCGTACGCCGCCCGCCACGGGACGTTGACGCTGGTCACCGAGGTGCCCTACTGGCGCGACGACCGCCTGGGCGACGGGTCGGAGAGCGGGCACGGGCGCTCGGCGCTGCTCGCCGCGGCCGGCGCGGCGGTGCGCGAGCTCGCCACGGTCCTGCGCGCGACCCTCGACGCCGTCGGCGGCGCGGTGCACGAGTCGCCGTTCGTGCGCGCGACCCGCTTCTTCGCGCCGTTCCTCGCCGGCAGCGCCGACGACCTCGCCCGCCGCGCCGCCGCAGAACCCGACCGTCCCGCCACCGTCGCCGAGGTGGCCTCGCTGGCCGAGATCACCGACATGTCCCGGCTGCGCTACGCCGGCATGCTGCTGCGCGCCCTCGACGCCGAGATCGCGCTGGGCAACGTGCGCCCGGCGGTGCGCAGCGCCCGGACCGGGCTCGCCGAGCACTTCGCCGCCTGGTGCGCCGAGGCGGCCGGGCGCACGCCCGCCGACACCGTCCCGATCCGCGACCTCGTCGCCGTCCAGGCCGCCGCGGTCCTCGCCGCCGCGGACCACCTCGCGGCGCCCGATCCTCCCTAGACTGGCGCCGTGGCTGTTCACCTCACCCGGATCTACACGCGCACCGGCGACGACGGGACCACCGGTCTCTCGGACTTCTCGCGCGTGCCCAAGACCGACCCGCGGCTCTCGGCCTACGCCGACTCCGAGGAGGCGAACGCCGCGATCGGCGTCGCGCTCTCGGTGGGCGGGCCGCCGGAGGCGATCGTCGCGCCGCTGCGCCAGATCCAGAACGACCTCTTCGACGTCGGCGCGGACCTCGCGACACCGATCGTCGAGAATCCGGAGTACCCGCCGCTGCGCGTCACCGAGCGCCAGATCGAGCGCCTCGAGGGCTGGTGCGACGAGTTCAACGCCGACCTGCCCAAGCTCGACTCGTTCATCCTGCCCGGCGGGACCCCGGCCGCCGCGTACCTCCACGTCGCGCGCACCGTGACGCGCCGCGCCGAGCGCAGCACCTGGGCGGTCGTCGCGGCCGACCCCGACCGCACCAGCCGCCTCCCGGCGCACTACCTGAACCGGCTCTCGGACCTGCTCTTCATCCTCGGCCGGGTCGCGAACCCGGGCGGCGACGTCCTCTGGGTCCCCGGCGGCCCGGAGGAGCAGCGGGACTGACCCGGTGGCGCCGGGGGTGGTCGACGAGCGCTTCGCCGCCGGGCTCGACCCCGCGGTCTGGACGCCGTCCTACCTCCCGGCGTGGAGCTCGCGCGCCGCGGCCGCCGCGACGTGGTCGGTCGACCACGAGGGGCTGCACCTCACGATCCCGCCCGAGCAGCCGCTGTGGTGCGCGGGGGACCACGACCCGCCGCTGCGCGTCTCGGGCGTGCAGTCGGCGAACCGGTCGGGGCCGGTGGGCAGCACCGACGGCCAGCAGCCGTTCCGCCCCGGCCAGACCGTGCGCGAGGAGCAGCCGACCGTCCTCGGGATCACCCCGGGCGACGGCACCCTGGCCGTCGAGTGCCGCGCGCGGATCGGGCCCTCGGCGATGTTCTCGGCGTGGCTCATCGGCCTCGAGGACGCCCCCGAGCGCTGCGGCGAGATCTGCCTGGTCGAGGTCTTCGGCGACACCGTGACCGGCGCGCACGCCGCCGTCGGCTCGGGCATCAAGGCCTTCCGCGACCCGCACCTCGTCGACGACTTCGTCGCCGAGCCCCGCGACCTCGACGTCAGCACCTGGCACACCTACGCCGCGCACCGCGGCCCCGGGGGCGTCGAGCTGTCGATCGACGGCGTCCCGACCCGCACGCTCTACCAAGCGCCGGACTACCCGATGCAGCTGATGATCGCGGTGTTCGACTTCCCGGCGCACTCCGCGCACGACCCCGACGACGTGCCGGAGCTCGTGGTGCGCCGGGTGCTGCATCAGCCGTCGGCCGTCCCCTCGCCGCGGTAGGTCGGGACGGTCGCGACGACGCGGTCGCCGTCGACGAGGTGGTAGGCGGCGACGTGCTCGGCGAGCTCGCCGGCCTTCGCGTGGCGCATCCACACGCGCTCGCCGAGCGCCGGGACGCGCGGGCCCCGCACCGGCGTCTGCACCTCGCCCGCGCCCTCGGTGCCGGTGAGCGCGAGGTCGTCGCGCACCGGGGCGGGCAGCCGGGACGCCGCGGCGGGCCCGGAGGCCACCCAGCCGCCGCCGGCCAGGGTCGCGGTGCGCCGGTCGGGTCGGCGCACCACCGGCAGCGCGTACGCGAGCGCGGCCCGGGGGTGCAGGCGGGTGTAGCCGTCGAAGAGGGTCGCGCCGACGAGGGCCGAGCCGGCGGCGATCTCGGTGACCGACGGGTCGGCGCGCGTCGACTCCACGCTGCCGCTGCCCCCGCCGTTGACGAACGCGAGGTCCGCCTCCGCGCGCACCGCCCGCACCGCCGCGCCCCGACGGGCGGCCAGCTCGCGCGCCGACCGCCGCTGCATCCAGCCCACCACCGCGTCGCGCACCCGCGCCCCGGTCGCGTCGGGCACCCCGGCGATCTGGCCCTCGTAGGCCATCACGCCGACCAGCCGGTACCCCGGCCGCGCCGTGATCGCCAGCGCGAGCCGCCCGGCCTCGCGGGCGGTGCGCACCGGCGAGCGCCGGGCCCCGACGTGCACGCCGGGCAGCGGGCGCCACGCGGCGTCGAGCTCCAGGCACACGCGCAGCTCGGGGTGGTCGGGGCCGAGGACGGCGTCGACGAGGTCGAGGTGCTCGACGCTGTCGACCATGATCGTGATCGCGGCGCGGGCGCGCTCGTCGGCGGCCAGCGCGCGCAGCGCGGCGCGGTGCACGGTCGGGTAGGCGACGAGGACGTCGTCGTGCCCACCCTCCGCGACCAGCCACCGGGCCTCGGGCAGCGTGAAGGCCATCAGCCCGGTGACCTCGGGCCGGGCGAGCGCGCGCTCGACCAGCGCGCGGCAGCGCAGCGACTTCGTCGCCACCCGGATCGGGAGCCCGTCGGCGCGGGCCAGCAGATCGTCGAGGTTGGCGTCGAACGCGGCGAGGTCGACGACGGCGAACGGCGGGTCGAGGTCGGCGGTCGCCCGGTCCCAGCGGGCGGTGGCGGCGACGGCGGCCGGCGGGACGCGACCACGGCGGCGGATCACCGCCCGGACGCTACGGTGCCGGGATGGGCGGCGGCACCTGGCACAACTGGGCCGGCACCGTGGCCGCCCGGCCCGCCCGCGTGCACCTCCCGCGCGGCGTCGACGACGTCGTCGCGGCGGTGCGGGCCGCGTCCGCCGCGGGCGCGACGCTCCGGCCCCGCGGCAGCGGGCACTCGTTCACCCCGCTCGCCGCGACCGACGGCCACGCGCTCGACCTGCGGGGATGGACGGGGATCGAGTCGCTCGACACGACCACCGCGCGGGTGCGGGTGCGCGCGGGCACGACGCTGCGCGCGCTCAACGCGGTGCTCGACGCCCACGGCCTGGCGCTGGCGAACCTCGGCGACATCGACGCCCAGACCGTCGCCGGCGCCGTCGCCACCGGCACCCACGGCACCGGCGCGCGCCTCGGCGGCCTCGCGACCCAGGTCGTCGCGCTCGACCTCGTCCTCGCCGACGGCACCCGCGTCGCGTGCTCGGCGGGCGACGACCTCTTCGAGGCGGCCCGCGTGGGGCTGGGCGCGCTCGGCGTCGTCACCCACCTCACCCTGCAGTGCGTGCCGGCGTTCGCGCTGCACGCGGTCGAGCGCCCCGAGCCGCTCGACGACGTCCTCGCCGACCTCGACGGCCTCCTGACCGGCGAGGACCACGTCGAGTTCTACTGGTTCCCGTACGGCGCGCAGGCCCTGGTGAAGCGGAACCGCCGGGTGCCGGTGGGCGAGGCGCCGGCGCCGCTGTCGGCCGCCCGGCGGTTCCTCGAGTACGACGTGCTCGAGAACGCCGCGTTCGGGACGCTGTGCCGGGTGGGCCGGGCGCTGCCCCGCGCCGCGGTCCCGCTCGGCCGGGTCGCGGCGGGCGTGCTGTCGGCGCGCGAGTACGGCGACCGCTCCCACCGCGTGTTCGCCACCACCCGGCGCGTGCGCTTCGTCGAGTCCGAGTGGGCGGTGCCCCGGGAGCGGCTCGCGGAGGTGCTCGACGACCTGCGCCGGCTCGTCCCGCGTCTCGAGCACCCGGTGCTCTTCCCCGTCGAGGTGCGCGTGGCCGCGGCCGACGACGTCTGGCTGTCCACCGCCCACGGCCGCGACACCGCCTACGTCGCGATCCACCAGTACGTCGGCGCGCCCCGCGCGGAGTACTTCGCGGCGTTCGGCGCGGTGGCGGCCGCGGCCGGCGGGCGCCCGCACTGGGGCAAGGAGCACCACCTCGACGCCGCGGCCCTGGCGCAGCGCTACCCGAGGTTCGACGACGTCCGCCGCGTGCGCCGCGAGGTCGACCCCGGCGGGCTGTTCACCGACCCGTACCTCGAGCACGTCCTCGGGCCGGTCTCCTAGCGGCGAGGGGCACCGCCGGCCGGCCCGCTCGCCTCTCGATCATGCGCACCGTGCCCCTCGCGAACCGGCAGATCTGTCGCGCACCTCCTGCAGACACTCAGCGTCGTCGTCCGCTCGGCGAACAGGTGACGTCTACCGACTCGCTCCCGATCTCCGCTACTCTCCGCGCCCATGGCCGAGCGCTCGACCACGTCCCGGGCCGTCACGGTCCGCCAGCTGCCGCCGGCGACGGCCGCGTTCATCAGCGAGCAGGGGGCGGTGCGGGGGCTCTTCCGCGACCCGCTGCCCGAGGTGACCCACGCGCTGCGCACCGACGAGGTGACGACGAGGAAGCGCCTGTTCGGCGGCGCGCGGACCTCCGTGCGCACCGTCGAGATGCTGCTGACCCCGGACCTGCTGATCGTCTCCTACCGCGACGGCAGCGACGGTGACGCCCGCCCCGACCCGGCCGCCCAGGTCAGCTTCCACCGCCTCGGGCAGCTCGAGTTCGCCCCGCTGCCCTCCGAGCTGCTCGAGCGGGCCGGCCACGCCAGGGTCGCCGTGCCCGACGGCCTCATGCCCCTGACCAGCACGCCCGTCGGCAGCACGCACCGCGGCAGCCGCATGGTCCCGATCGGCACCGGCCCCGACGTCGCGCGCTTCCGCCAGGCGCTGCGTGACGCCGTCGAGCGGACCCGCCGCAGCGCCTGAGCGTTGACGCCGGTCGCCGCGCTGCACCACGGTGGAACGGTGACGCGCAACCTGCTGACCGGGGCGATCACGGTCGACGACCTGCCCGCCGCGACCGCCGCGTTCATCCGGGCGCAGGGCGCGAAGCGCGGGCTCGACGGCGACCCGCTCGACGGCGTGACACACGGCCTGCGCACCGACGAGGACACCCACGAGCGGCTCAGCTCCGGGCCCCGCGTCGAGCACCACACCACCGAGATGCTGCTCAGCCCGACGCTGCTGGTCATCGCCTACCGCCAGGGGCACGACGACCGCTACGACCGCGTCGACCCCGCCGCGCGCGTGAGCTTCCACCGGCTCGACCAGCTCGAGCTCGTCGACGCGCCCGTCGAGAAGCGCGCGCGGACGCTGGGCGCCCACGCCCACGGGGTGCTCTCGCTCGCGAGCCGGCCGGTCGGTGGGCCGCCCCGGCGCGCGACCCGGCACATCCCGACCGGCAACGCCCCGGAGGCCGCGACGTTCCGCACGGCGCTCGCGGCGGCCGTCGAGCGGGCCCGCGCGGACGCGTGACCCCCGGCGGCGGACCCCGCGAGGGGCACGGGGTCCGCCACCGGGAGACCTAGCCGAGCAGCGGCTTCACCTTCGTGCCGAAGTCGTGCACGCCCTGCTCGAAGTCGTCGAACGTGAACATCATCCCCGCGACGCCGGGCATCTTCGCGACCTCGTCGACCTGCCGCGCGACCGTCTCGTACGACCCGACGAGCGTCGCCATGTTGAAGTTGACCGCGCCCTCGGGGAGGTTGATCGTCCGCGCCGTGCCCGAGCCGTCCGCGGTCTTGTCCTGGCTGCCCTCGTCGGACATGTAGCCCAGCGCGGCCGCGTCGGCGCCCTCGTTGTAGGAGCGCCACTTCGCCTGGGCCTCCTCGTCGGTCTCGGCCATGATCGCCATGAACAGCGGCAGCGAGCGCACGTCGCGGCCGGTCTCCTTGGCGAACGAGGCGAGCTTCTCGGTGGGCTGGCGGTAGACCTCCGGGTCGTTGACGCCCGGCGAGAGGATGAAGTTGTAGTCGCCGTACTCGGCGCAGAACCGCATGCCGCGCTCGGACTGCCCGGCGCACACCACGTCGACCTTGCCCTGCGGCCGCGGGGAGAGCACGCAGTCGTTCATCTGGAAGTACTGGCCGTCGAGGTCGCAGCGGCCGGTCTCCCACAGGTCGCGCAGGACCTTCACGTACTCGGTGGAGTAGTCGTAGCGGTAGCCGAAGTACTCGTCGCCCGGCCACAGGCCCATCTGCTCGTACTCGTTCTTCGCCCAGCCCGAGACGATGTTGACGCCGAAGCGCCCGGGCGCGATCTGGTCGATCGTCGTCGCCATCCGCGCGACGAGGGCGGGCGGCAGCGTGAGGACGGCCGTCGACGCGTAGAGCTTGATCCGGTCGGTGACCGCGGCCAGGCCCGCCATCAGCGTGAACGACTCGAGGTTGTGGTCCCAGAACTCGGTCTTCCCGCCGAAGCCCCGCAGCTTGATCATCGACAGCGCGAACGCGAAGCCCTGGCGCTCGGCCTCCTGCACGACGTTGCGGTTGAGGTCCCAGGTCGGCATGTACTGCGGCGAGTTCTCGGAGATGAGCCAGCCGTTGTTGCCGATCGGGATGAAGACGCCGAAGTCCACTTCGGGACCACCTTCCTGCGGGGTCAGGAGACGGGGAGAGGGAGCGCGCGCAGCGCCGGGACCACCTCGCGGGCGAGGAGGTCGAGAGACGTCCGCGCCGCCGACACCGGCATGCCGGCCCAGTCGGTGCGGAACACGAAGTGGTCGACGCCGAGCTCGTCGCGCCACGGGAGGAGTGCCGCGGTGCAGTCCTCCGGAGACCCCACCACGAACCGGTCGTGGGCGAGGTCGTCGTAACCGACCCGGAACGACTCCGTCCCGGGCATGACACGGTCCTGGCCCCAGTCGGCGTAGACCTCGTACTTGCGGGCCAGGTGCGGCATGGCCAGCTCGAGGGCCTGCTCGCGCGTCGGGGCGCAGAACACCTCGCGGATGACCGGGAGCTCGGTCACGGGCGGGCGCCCGGCCGCCTCGCGCTCGGCCCGGAACAGGTCGAGCTGCCGCGCGACGGTGGCCCGCGTGGCGTGCGGGTTGATCATCCACGTGTCGGCGAGCCGCGCCGCCCGCCGCACCGCGCCGTCGGAGTTCGCCGCCATCCAGATCGGGGGTCGTGTCCTTCCGTCGGGCCGGGCCGCGGGGAGGAACGTGGTGCGGACGTCGTCGAGGCGGGTCCAGGGCAGGTCGGCGGTGACGGCCTCCCCGCGCCACAGCGCCTCGACGATCCGCAGGTTCTCGGTGAACCGGTGGACCTTCTGGTCCGGCGGCACCCCGAACGCGTCGTACTCGACCTGCCGGTAGCCCAGGCCCACCCCGAACACCGAGCGCCCGCCGGCGACGACGTCGAGCCCGGCGTAGGCCTCGGCGGTGTCGACGGGGTTGTGCAGGGCGAGCAGGTGGATCCCGGTGCCGACGGTCATGTCGCCGGCGTCGGCCGCGAGCCGCGCCAGCCAGGGCAGCGGCTGGATGTGCGCCATCGACTCGGCGAGGTGGTGCTGCCCGGCGAAGACGGAGTCCAGGCCGGCGTCGCGGGCCGTGCGCACCAGGGAGAGCTGCTCGTCGAGGGCGACGAGCGGGTCGCGGCCGGGCGGCTGCTGGTGGGTGAGGAAGACGCCCGCCCGCACCCCGTCAGCGCTGGTCACGGCACGCCTCCGCGAACTCCGCGGCCGGCCGGTCGTCGCCCAGCGACAGCACAGCGTCCCGCACCCGCTCGGCGGTGGCGGCGTCGGCGACCCGGCCGATGGTGTCGGTGTACTTGGCGACGATCTCGGCGTTGGTCAGCGGGCGCTCCTCGTGCCCGCGGTTGACCTGCTCGCGGTGGGCGACCACCCGCCCGTCGGCGAGCTCGATCTCCACGCGCCCGGAGTAGGCGGCGGGGAACAGGCCCTCGTGGTCGTCGACGACCTCGACGCGCCGGGCCAGGGCCAGGATCTCCCGGTCGGCGAGGGCGTCGTCGGAGAGCTCGGCCAGCGTGAACCGCCCACGCACCAGGGCCGCGGCCACGGTGTAGGGCAGGCTGAACTTGGCGTCGTACTCGTCGCGCGGCGCCCACTTGTTCTCCGGCGGCTGGCAGACGACCTTGCCGGGCACCGGGTGGATCGCGCAGCGGATCGCCCGCACGTCCTGCGCGCGCACGCCGTGCTCGCTGCGCAGCAGGAGCGCCGCGTCGGCGAAGGCGTGGTTGAAGTGGCAGATGGGGTACGGCTTCACCGCGGTCCGCAGCAGCTCCCACCGCTCGCCGAGGCCCTCGGTCACCGCCTCCGGGTGGGTCTCGCGGCCGGCCAGGTGCGTGGCGTAGAGCCCGAAGCGACCCTCGTACACCGCCGCCGGTCCGGTCCAGCCCGCGCGGGCGAACGCCGCCGCCGTGAGCCCCGACATCGCCGCCCAGCCCGGGTGCAGGCGCTTGGTCCACGACCCGTCCTCGAGGAACTCCAGCAGCCCCGCCGCCATCGAGCCGACGACGCCCTGCGCGGCCGCGAGCCCGGTGGCGTCCAGCCCCGTGAGCTTCCCGGCGGCCACCGCGGCGCCGAACGCCCCGGCGACGGCCGTGGGGTGGAAGCCGACGTCGTGGAACCCGCCGGCCCCGCCGATCCCGACGCGCGCCGAGACCTCGACGCCGAGCACGTACGCCGCGAGCAGGTCGCGGGTGCTGGCCCCCGCCACCGTGGCGGCCGAGATCGCCGCCGGCAGCGCAGCCGCGGACACGTGGGTGACGGCCGGGATGTGGGTGTCGTCGAAGTCCATGCCGTGCACGAGCACGCCGCCCAGCACCGCGGCGTCGCGCGGGGCGAGCCGGTCGGGCATGCCGAGCACCGGGTGGGCCCCGGTCCCGAAGGTCGCCAGCGCGTCCCGGGCGACGCCGGCGAAGGGGTAGGCGGTGGAGGCGAAGGCCAGCCCCACGGCGTCGAGCACGAGGTGGCGCGCCCGCTCGAGGACCTCGTCCGGCACGTCCCCGGGGTCGAGCGCCGCGGCGAACTCCGCGACCCGGCCCGCGGCGGTCGTGCGGGTGGGGCTCTCCAGCGACACGAACGCACCCTCTCGATCGGTGACCGGCCTCACAGCACCATACGTCAGACGTTTAGGTCGCGGAAGGGGGTGCCTGCCGGTGGTGCTCGGTGCGCTCCTGGAACACGCGCGCCGCCCACAGCGCGGTGCCTTCCCGGTGCGGCGGGGCGATGAGCTGCGCGGACACCGGGCAGCCGTCGGGCGCGAGCCCCGTCGGCACCGCCAGCCCGGGCGCCCCGGTGAGGTTGCCGAGCATCGTCGAGCGCGACTGGGCGGCGTAGAGCGGGAACTCCTCGCCGTCGACGACGACCGTCCCGTGGGGCAGCCGGGGCGCCGTCGACGGGCACGTGGGCACGACCATGAGGTCCGCGGCGGCGAACACCGCGTCCAGCTCCCGCTGCAGCTCGACCCGGAACTGCAGCGCCCGCAGGTAGTCGACGGCCGGGGTGACGATGCCCTGGCTGATGCGCCGCACGACGACCGGGTCGTAGCTGTCCCAGCGGTCGGCGTCGACGCGGTGCAGGGTGGCGGCCTCCGTGAACACGACCTGGTAGCCGATCGGCAGGGCGTCGCCGGCCGAGGGCACCTCGCCGGGCACGACCTCGGCGCCGGCCGCGACCAGCTCGTCGACGAGGTGCGCGACGCCCGCGCGCACCGCGCCGTCGCAGAGCTCGGTGAACGCGCCGCCGGGCACGGCGATGCGCAGGCCCGCGAGGTCGGGGCGCGCCGGCACCTCGAGCGGGGCCAACGGGGTGCTGCGGGGGTCGGCACCGTCGGGGCCGCGCAGGACGGCGAAGAGGCGTTCGGCGTCGCGGGCGCTGCGCGCGATCGGGCCGACGGTCTCGGTGGTCCACGACAGCGGGAAGACGCCGGTGCGCGGGATCGCGCCGGCGGTCGGCTTGAGCCCGGTGAGCCCGCACCACGCCGACGGCAGGCGCACCGACCCGCCGACGTCGGTCCCGAGCGCGCACGGCACGGCGCGGGCGGCGACGGCGGCCGCCGAGCCGGTCGACGAGCCGCCGGCCCAGCGCGCGGGATCCCAGGGGTTGCGCACGGGACCGAAGCGCGGCGGGTGCGGCCCGCCGACGGCGAACTCGGTCGTGGCGTCCTTGCTGACCGGGATCGCCCCGGCCTCCTCGAGCCGGCGCACGACGGTCGCGGAGGCCGCGGCGGGGGCGTCGCCGTCCCGGCCGTGGTTCCAGGAGCCGTGCGTCGTGGGGACGCCCGCCACGTCGATGACGTCCTTGACCCCGAACGGCACGCCCTCGAGCGGGCGCGCGGTGCCGTCGGCCCAGCGCCGGGCGGACGCGGCGGCGGCCGCGCGGGCGCGCTCGTCGAGGAGGCGGATCGTGCAGTTGTAGGCCGCGTGGGCCTTCTCCAGGGCGCGCAGGGCCTCGTCGACGGCCTCGACCGGCGTCGTGTCGCCGGCGGCGTAGGCGCCGAGGAGGTCGGTGACGTCCGGGGGCCCGGCCGGGGTGACGCCGGGGGTCACGGCCGGGGTCACGGCCGTACCCAGGCGTCGCCGTGCGCCGGGTCGGCGGCGCCGTCCGCGGGCAGCGGGCGGGCGCGCAGCCGGGCGACCGCGGTCTCGGCGCCCACCACCGCCGCGTGCAGCGCCGCCACCGTGTCCTCGTCGACCGAGTAGCCGAGGCGCGCGGCGAGCGCGGCGAGCTCCTCGGGCGGGGGGACGCTCACCCGATCCCCCTCATCCGATGGTCGCCTTCCCCGCGAGCAGGGACCGCGCGACGACGGTGCCGAGCATGTCGTTGGTGCCCTCGCCGATCGACATCAGCGGGGCGTCGCGGTAGAGCCGCTCGACCTCGAACTCCGTCGAGTAGCCGTAGCCGCCGTGGATGCGCATGGCGTCGGTGGCGCACTCCAGCGCCGCGTCCGACGCGAAGATCTTCGCCATGCCCGACTCGGTGTCCATCCGCACGCCCTCGTCCATCCGCGAGGCCGCCCAGTAGGTCATGAGCCGCGCGGCCTGCAGCTTCACGGCGATCGCCGAGAGCCGCAGCTGGACGGCCTGGAAGTCGCCGATCGGCTGCCCGAACGCGGTGCGCTCGCGGGCGTAGGACAGCGCCTCCTCGTAGGCCCGCTGGGCGATGCCGACCGAGCGCGCCGCGATGTTGACCCGCCCCGTCTCGAGCGAGGACAGAGCCTGCTGCAGCCCGCGCCCCTCGACCCCGCCGAGCAGCTGGGAGGCCGGCACCCGCACGTCGTCGAGCACCACCTCGCACGACTCGGTGCCCTTGTAGCCGAGCTTGCCCATGTCCTTGGTGATCTCGAGCCCGGGCGCGCCGGCCTCGACGAGCAGCATGCTCATGCCGCGGTGCGGCGGCGTCGCGGTCGGGTCGGTCTTGACCAGCACCGGCAGCGGGTCGGCGTGCCGCGCGTTCGTGATCCACATCTTGGTGCCGCGGACGACGTAGTCGGCGTCGGACCCGGGGCCGTCCCGCGTGGCCGTCGTCGTGATGCTCTGCAGGTCGGTGCCCGCGCCCGGCTCGGTGAGCGCGATCGCCGTGCGCCGCTCCCCCGTCGCGAGCTCGGGCAGGTACCGCCGCTTCTGCTCCTCGGTGCCGTGGCGGGCGATCATCCAGCACGACACCGAGTGGCTGCCGAGGATGCCGGCGATGCCCATCCAGCCGCGGCTGATCTCCTCGAACGTCAGGGCGAACGAGACGGTGTCCGCCTCGAGCCCGCCCCACTCCTCGGGCACGGCCAGGCCGAACAGGCCCAGCTTCTTCATGCCCTCGACGATCTCGGTCGGGTAGCGGCCCTCGTGCTCCCAGTCGCGGGCGACCGGCACGATCTCGCGGTCCACGAACGACCGCAGGGTGTCGCGGAAGAGCCGCTGCTCGTCGCTGAGGCGGAAGTCCATCAGGGTGTCCCCTCGGTGGTGTCCGGGTCGGTGCCGAACGCGCCCGCCGCGCGCAGGGCGGCCAGGCGCTCGTCGTCGTAGCCGATCCCGCGCAGCACGGACGCGGTGTGCTCGCCCATCGCCGGTCCCCCGCGCACGGCCGGGGTGTCGTCGCCGGGCGGGCCGACGCGGACCGGCGAGCGCAGTGACCGCACCGTGCCCCAGTGCGCGTGCTCGGTCTCGGCGACGAGGCCGCGGGCGACGGTGTGCTCGTCGGTCAGGGCCTCGCCGACGTCGTGGATCGGCGCGCACGGGATGCCCGCGGCCGTCATCGCCGCGATCCAGGTGGCGACGTCCCGGGCGCGGAACAGCTCCTCGAGCAGCGGGACCAGCACGTCGCGGTGCCGGTCGCGGTCGCGGAAGGTGGCGAACCGGGGGTCGGTCGCGAGGTCCGGCTGCGCGAGCACGACCGTGAGCCGCTGCCAGAACTTCTCCTTGGCGCACCCGACGACCAGCCACCCGTCCGCAGCCTCGAACGCCTGGAACGGCACGAGCGAGGGGTGCGCGGAGTGGTGCGTGCGCGCCGGCGTGTAGCCCTCGGTCAGGTGCCACGTCGCCGGGTAGGTCAGCAGGCTGACCGCGGTGTCGTAGAGCGACAGGTCGCAGTCGGTGCCGACGCCGTCGCGCCGCGCGGCGTGGATGCCGGCGAGCAGCGCGATCGCCGCGACGAACCCGCCGCTGTAGTCCACGAGCGACAGGCCCGCCTTCTGCGGCGCCCCGCCCGGCTCCCCCGTCAGCGACATCCAGCCGCCGAGGGCCTGCAGCACGTAGTCGTAGCCGGGCTCGGCCGCGCGGGGTCCGGTCATCCCGAAGCCGGTCAGCGAGCAGCAGACGATGCGCGGGTTGACGTCCTTGAGGTCGTCGTAGCGGATGCCGAGCTTCGCCGGCACGTCGCCGCGCAGGTTCGAGTACACGGCGTCGGCGCTGCGCACGAGGTCGTGGAACACCTCGCGCCCGGCCGGGGTGCGGATGTCGAGCAGCACCGACGACTTGTCCTTGTTGAACGACTCGAAGAACAGCGAGTCCCCGTCCTGCGCGTACGGCGGGACGTAGCGCCCCACGTCGCCGCCCGACGTCGGGTCCTCGATCTTGATGATCTCCGCGCCCAGCTCGGCGAGGTGCATCGAGCCGAACGGGCCCGCGCCGTACTGCTCGAGCGAGACGATGCGGACGTCCTCGAGCGGCCTCACTGCTCGTTCTCCTGCGACTCGTTCTCCAGCGAGAGCGGCACCGCGGCCTGCGGGAAGTGCGACGCCGCCCGCGGGGCGTCGCGGCGGTGCACGTAGAAGGCGCGCTTGAAGGTCAGCACCTCGACGCCGTCCTGGTTGAGCCCGCGGCTGCGCACGCGCACGATGCCGGCCTCCGGGCGGCTCGACGACGCGCGCGTCTCCAGCACCAGCGACTCCGACCAGAGCGTGTCGCCCGCGAACACCGGGCTCGTCAGGCGCAGCTCGTCGATGCCGAGGTTCGCGAACGCGTTCTGGCTGGTGTCCGACACCGACTGCCCGAGCACGATCGAGATCGTCAGCGGCGACGCGACGATCATCCGGCCGAACTCCGAGTCCGCGCCGACCTGCGCGTTGAAGTGCGCCTGGTTCGTGTTCATCGTCAGCAGCGTGAACCACGTGTTGTCCGTCTCGGTGATCGTCCGGCCCAGCGGGTGCTGGTAGACGTCCCCGACGGTGAAGTCCTCGAAGAAGCGGCCCTGCCAGCCCGCGACGACGGCCATACCCCGACGCTAAAGGTCTGACGTATCGCGCCACAAGCACCGGGAGACCGTCTACGCTGACGCCGTGCCACCGCAGCCGCCCGCCGCGACCCCGGGGACGGCGCCCGTCGCCCACCTGCGGGTGCAGCGCGTGCGGCCCGCGTACCGGCAGGTCGCCGACGAGCTGCGCACCCAGATCCTCGCCGGCACGCTGCCCGCGGGCACGCGGCTGCCCAACGAGGGCGAGCTCGGGCGCGCGTTCGGGGTCAGCCGCAGCACGGCGCGCGAGGCGCTGCGGGTGCTGTCGAGCCAGCACCTCGTCGAGACCCACCGTGGCGTGCAGGGCGGCACCTTCGTCAGCGAGCCCGACCCGGCGCGCGTCGTCGAGGACGTCGGCAGCGCGCTCGGCGTGCTCGTCATGACCCCGCAGCTGCACGTCAGCGACCTGCTCGAGGCGCGGCTCCTCCTCGAGCCGGCCGCCGCCCGCCTCGCCGCCCAGCGCGCCGACGCCGAGACGGTCGAGGCGGTGCGCAGCGCCGCCGCCGCCCACCGCGACGCCCGCGACCCCAGCGGCTTCGTCGGCCACCTCGACTTCCACACCACGCTGCTCATGGCCACCGGCAACCTCATGCTCACGCTCATGGGCCAGCCGGTGAACGACGTGCTGCGCACCCGCCTGCGCCGCGAGGGCGTCGAGGCGCACGAGTGGGACAAGGTCGACGCCTGCCACCGCGAGATCGCCGAGCACGTCGCCGAGGGCCGCGCCGACGACGCCGAGGCGGCCATGCGCGACCACCTCGTCGAGCTCCGCCGGCTCTACGAGCGTGACGGGTTCTGGACCTGAGCTCGAGGGCAGCGAGGGTCACCTCGGCTGCGTCGCACGCAGCGAGGGACGCCCTCGCGCCACGACGCGGGACCAGCTGGGGTCGAGCGAGGGTCACCCTCGCTGCCTGCCAGGCAGCGAGGGACGCCCTCGCTCCGGGAACCACGAACCTCGCCCACCGGAGCGCCATGCGGTTCACTTCTAGGACTATACGGTTGCTAGAGTGATGCGCATGCTCATCATCGCCGGACACATCGAGGTGGCGCCCGAGCACCGGGACGCCGCGGTCGCGGCGCTCGCCGACCTGGTCCGCCGCGCGCGGGCGGCGCCGGGGTGCCTCGACGTCGCCATCACCGCCGACCCCGTCGAACCGGGGTGGATCCACAACCTCGAGCGGTGGCGCTCCCGCGAGGACCTCGACGCGTGGCGCGCCGCAGCGCACGCGCCCGATCTCGGCACGCCGATCCTCGCCGACCACGTGCGGATGTTCGACGCGACGAACGAGCGCGGCCCGTTCGACTAGCTCGCCTGCCGGTACCCCGTCGAGCGGCCGGGAGGCGTGGACTCCAGCCACGAGGAGAAGCCGGTCAGCGCGTCGGCGCTGATCGCGAGCTCCCAGGTCGTCCCGCCGTCGCGGCAGGACAGGACCGAGCTGTTGGCCGGGTGCATCTCGCCCGGCAGCGGCGCGCGGCGGTCGACGATCTCGAGCCGCGTGCGGTCGAGCACCACGTTCGGCCCGGAGCGCAGTCCGCTGATGCGGTACCAACGGAACTCGTCGCCGCGGTAGCGGGCGAGCCCGGACCGCCAGCCGCCCAGGTCGCCGAGCGCCCGCGCCTCGCGCAGGGCCACGTCGACACCGCCGCGGCGCAGGATGCGGATGCGGCGCAGCAGCAGGACCCCGACGACGAGCAGCACCGCGAGCACCACGATGGCCGCCAACTCGGCGATCATCGCGGGGCTCACCGGTGCTGCTCGCCTTGCCTCAGCGGTCCGGGTTCTCGCCGGCGGCCCGGAGACGGGCCCGCGCACGCGCGGCGGCCGCCGCGGTGTCGTCGTGGTCGTCGCCGCCGCCCTCGGCGCGCTGCAGCTCGTCGCGCGCCGCGGCCACGTCGATCTCGTTCGCCAGCTCGGCGAGCTCGGCGAGGACCGTCACCGACTCCGCGGTGACCGAGAGGAACCCGCCGAACACCGCGGCGTGGAACGGCTCGCCGTCGGTCGGGTCGATGCGCACCACGCCGGCCTCGTCGAGCGCGGCGATCATCGGCTGGTGCCCGGGCAGCAGACCGATGTCGCCCTCGACCGTGCGGGCCGAGACGAAGTTCGCCTGGCCCGACCACAGCCGCTTCTCGACGCCGACGATGGCGACCTCCATCTCGGCCATCAGGACGAGTACTTCTTGATGTTCGCCTCGACGTCGTCGAGACCACCGCTCATGGCGAACGCCTGCTCGGGCGCGTTGTCGTACTCGCCCTTGGTGATCTTGTCGAACGCCTCGACGGTGTCCTTGACGTCGACGAACGAGCCGGGCTCGCCGGTGAACTGCTCGGCGGCGTACATGTTCTGCCCGAGGAAGCGCTCGATCCGGCGCGCGCGGGCGACGGTGAGGCGGTCCTCCTCGGAGAGCTCGTCGATGCCGAGGATGGCGATGATGTCCTGCAGGTCGTTGTAGCGCTGCAGGATGCGGATGACCTCGCGCGCGACCCGGTAGTGGTCCTCGCCGACGTACTGCGCGTCGAGGATCGTCGAGGTCGAGGTCAACGGGTCCACGGCCGGGAAGATGCCCTTGGCGAACACCGACCGCGAGAGCTCGGTGGTGGCGTCGAGGTGGGCGAACGTGGTGGCCGGCGCCGGGTCGGTGTAGTCGTCGGCGGGCACATAGATCGCCTGCATCGAGGTGATCGAGCGGCCGCGCGTCGAGGTGATGCGCTCCTGCAGCTCGCCCATCTCGTCGGCCAGGGTCGGCTGGTAACCCACCGCCGAGGGCATGCGACCCAGCAGCGTCGAGACCTCCTGGCCGGCCTGCGTGAACCGGAAGATGTTGTCGATGAACAGGAGCACGTCCTGCTCCTGCACGTCGCGGAAGTACTCCGCCATCGTCAGCGCGGACAGCGCGACGCGCATGCGGGTGCCCGGCGGCTCGTCCATCTGCCCGAACACGAGGGCGGTGTCCTTGAGGACGTCCGCCTCGCCGAGCTCGACCCAGAGGTCGTTGCCCTCACGGGTGCGCTCGCCGACGCCGGCGAACACCGAGGTGCCACCGAAGTTGCGGGCGATGCGCTGGATCATCTCCTGGATGAGCACCGTCTTGCCGACGCCCGCGCCGCCGAACAGGCCGATCTTGCCGCCCTGCACGTACGGGGTGAGCAGGTCGACGACCTTGAGGCCGGTCCAGAGCACCTCGGTCTTGCCCTCGAGCTGCTCGAACGGCGGCGGGTCGCGGTGGATGCCCCAGCGCTCGGCGTCCTGCGCGTAGCCCGGCTCGTCGAGGCAGTCGCCGAGGGTGTTGAACAGGTGACCCTTGACGACGTCGCCGACGGGCACCGAGATCGGGCCACCGGTGCTGTGCACGTCCTGGCCGCGCACCACGCCGTCGGTGGGCTGCATGGAGATCGTGCGCACCTGGCCGTCGCCGAGGTGCTGGGCCACCTCGAGCGTCAGCGTCTTGGTGCTGTCGCCGAGCGTGACCTCGATGGTCAGCGCGGTGAAGAGGTCGGGCACCTCGCCGCGCGGGAACTCCACGTCGACGACGGGCCCGAGGATGCGGGTGATGCGACCGGAAGCACCGTGCGAGCCGTTCTGCTCGGTGCCCGCGGCCTCGGCGGTGGACTGGGTCATCGTCAGCTCCCCTACTCGGCGAGGGCGTTGGCGCCGCCAACGATCTCGCTGATCTCCTGCGTGATCTGGGCCTGGCGTGCCTGGTTCGCCTCGCGGGTCAGGTTCTCGACCAGGTCGTTGGCGTTGTCGGTGGCCGCCTTCATGGCGCGCTGCCGGGCCGCCGACTCGGACGCCGCGGCGTCGAGCAGCGCCGCGAACACCCGCGCGCGGAGGTACTTGGGCATGAGCCGGTCGAAGAGGACCTCGGGCTCCGGCTCGAACTCGTACTCGGCCTGGCGCTCCTCGGGGTCGGACGAGGACTGCTCCTCGTCTCCCGACTCCTCCTCCTCGAGCACCAGCGGGGCGATCTGCCGGGAGGTGACCGACTGGCTCGCGACCGAGGTGAACGCGGTGAACACGACGTGCAGCTCGTCGACGCCGTCCAGGCCCTCGGCGTCCTCCGGGGGGACGAAGGACGCGGCCCGCGAGGACCCGCCCTCGGAGCCCTCGCCGGAGCCCTCACCCGAGCCGCCCGAGCCCTGCCCGTCGTCGTCCGACGGGCGCTGGACCGTCTCGTCGCCGCCGGTGAGGAAGCAGGCCGTCAGCGTGTCGGCGGCGTGGGCGGCGTTGGCGTAGTCCGGCACCTCGGAGAAGCCGGTCCACTGGCCGGACATCTCACGGTTGCGGAACCGGAAGTACGCCACGCCCTTGCCGCCGATGACGAACAGCGACGGCTCCTTGCCGTCGTCCGACAGCTCGCGCATGACCCGCTCGGCCTCACGCAGCACGTTGGCGTTGTAGCCACCGCACAGGCCGCGGTCACTGGTGACGACGAGGACGCCCGCGCGGCTCGGCTCCTCGCGGGCCTCGAGCAGCGGGTGGTCATTGGCGCCGGCCTTCGCGGCCGTCGTCAGCACGTGGGTGAACTCGTCGGAGTACGGCCGCGCCGCCTGGACGCGTGCCTGCGCCTTCGCGATGCGCGAGGCCGCGACCATCTCCATCGCCTTGGTGATCTGGGCGATGTTCTTGGTCGACCGGATGCGCCGTCGCAGGACGCGGAGGGATGCGGGCATGGGGCCTTAGCTCCCGGAGCCCTGCGCGGAGCCCTGCGAGGCCGAGCTCTTCTCGGCCTGCTCGGACGAGTTCGACGACGCGTCGGTCGACTCGTCCGACGACGACTCCTGCGGGCCCTCGTCCGAGTCGGTGCCGGACTCGCTCTCGCCGAACAGCTCGCCGGTGCCGCCGTCGTCGGCGACGGCCTCGCCCGAGCCCGTCGCGAACTGCTCCTTGAACTCCGAGACGGTCTTGGTCAGCCGCTCCTCGTTCTCGTCGGAGAGCTGCCCGGTGTCGCGGATCTCCGAGAGCACCCCGCCGTCGCGGCGCACGTGCTCGAGGAACTCCGTCTCGAAGCGCGCGACGTCCTCGACCGGCACCGAGTCGAGGTGACCACGGGTGCCGAGGAAGATCGACACGACCTCCTCCTCGACCGGGTACGGCTCGCCCTGGCCCTGCTTGAGCAGCTCCATGAGGCGGGCGCCGCGGTCGAGCTGCGCCTGGCTGGTGGGGTCGAGGTCCGAGCCGAAGGCCGCGAACGACTCGAGCTCGCGGTACTGGGCCAGGTCGACGCGCAGGCGGCCGGCGACCGACTTCATCGCCTTCACCTGGGCGTCGCCCCCGACGCGGGACACCGAGTTCCCGACGTTGAGCGCGGGCCGCTGGCCCTGGTTGAACAGGTCGGCCTCGAGGAAGCACTGGCCGTCGGTGATCGAGATGACGTTCGTCGGGATGTAGGCCGCGATGTCGCCGCCCTTGGTCTCGACGATCGGCAGCCCGGTGAGCGAGCCCGCGCCGAGGTCGTCGGAGAGCTTCGCGCAGCGCTCGAGCAGCCGCGAGTGCAGGTAGAAGACGTCGCCCGGGTAGGCCTCGCGGCCCGGCGGGCGGCGCAGCAGCAGCGAGATCGCGCGGTAGGCCTCGGCCTGCTTCGACAGGTCGTCGAAGACGATCAGGCAGTGCTTGCCCTGGTACATCCAGTGCTGCGCGATCGCGGAGCCGGCGTACGGGGCGATGTACTTGAAGCCCGCGGGGTCGGAGGCGGGGGCGGCGACGATGGTCGTGTACTCCATCGCGCCGGCGTCCTCGAGCGCCTGGCGCACCCCGGCGATCGTGGTGCCCTTCTGGCCGACGGCGACGTAGACGCAGCGGACCTGCTGCTCCGGGTCGCCGGTCTCCCAGGCCTCGCGCTGGTTGATGATCGTGTCCGTGCAGACCGCGGTCTTGCCGGTCTTGCGGTCACCGATGATCAGCTGGCGCTGGCCGCGGCCGACCGGGGTCATGGCGTCGATCGCCTTGATCCCGGTCTGCAGCGGCTGCTTGACCCCTTGGCGCTGCACGACGGACGCCGCCTGCAGCTCCATCTCGCGCTCGCCCTCGGACTCGATCTCGCCGAGCCCGTCGAGCGGCTGGCCGAGCGGGTCGACGACGCGGCCCATGAAGCCGTCGCCGACCGGCACGGAGAGGACGCGACCGGTGCGCGTGACCTGCTGCCCCTCCTCGATGGTCTCGTACTCACCGAGGATGACGACGCCGATCTCGCGCTCCTCGAGGTTCTGGGCCAGGCCCAGCACCCCACCGGGGAACTCGAGGAGCTCGTTCGTCATCGTCGAGGGCAGACCCTCGACGTACGCGATGCCGTCACCCGTCGAGGTGACGATGCCGACCTCCTGACGGGTCGAGTCCGCGGAGTACGAGGACACGTAGTCCTCGATCGCGCTACGGACCTCGTCGGAGGAGATGGTCAACTCGGCCATGGCTTCCGCTCTCGCTAGTCGTTAGGGGTCACGTGTCGGTGGGCCCGGCCGGGTCGGCCGAGCCGGCACTCAGCCCAGTCTCCGGCCGAGTTCGTCCAGCCGTCCGGCCACACTGCCGTCGATGACCTCGTCCCCCACCTGGATCACGAGACCACCGACCAGGGCGGGGTCGACCTCGAGGTGCAGGGTGATGTCCCGACGGTAGATGCGCGTGAGGGCGTCGGCCAGTCGTCGTTGCTGCTGGTCGGACAGGGCGATCGGGGACCGCACGGTCGCGACGGAGCGCTCGCGGCGCTCGGCGGCGAGCTCGGCCAGGCGCTCGAGGCCCTGGGCGATCCCGCGGCCCGTGGGGTGGGCCACGAGCTGCGCGGCGAGCTTGCGCGTGGTGGCCTCGGTCCGGTCGGCGAGGAGCCGGTCCAGCACCTGCTGCTTGCCCTCGGCGTCCGCCGACGGGTCCGCCAGCAGGCGCTCGAGGGCGGGCTCCGCCGCGACGATGCGGCCGAGCCGGAACAGCTCGTCCTCGACGGCGTCGAGCCGCCCGTCCCGCTCGGCCGAGACCAGCAGGGCCTCGCGGGCGACGATCCGCAGACCGGAGACCAGGTCGTCGGGACGTGACCACGCCTGCGCCACCGCGGTGCGCACGACGTCGGCGGTCGCCGAGGTGACCTGCTGGTCGACCAGGCGGGACGCGAGCCCCTCCCGGTCCTCCGCGGAGCGCGACGAGTCGGCCAGCGTGCGGCGCAGGACGGCCTCGCGGCGCAGCAGGTCGGCGACCGCGTCGAGCTGGTCGGCCACCGTCTGGAGGTCGCCCGCCGACGCCTGCCCGGTCGCCTCGCCGAGCCGGCGGCGCGTGGCCTCCAGCGCGTCGCGGCTCGCCGCGTGGAAATCGGCCAGGAGGCCTGCCGAGGACGTCACGACTGCGCTCCGTTCCCCTGGGTGGGCGTGGTCGACGGGCCGGCCGCGCCGGCGGTCCCGAACGCCGCCGAGGTGCCGGGCGTGCCGGAGCCGCTGCCCGAGCCGTCGCCGGAGCCGCTGCCGGTGCCGTTGCCGGACCCGCCCATGGCCTCGAGCTCGTCGAGGAACCGGTCGACGCTCTGGCCGCGGCTCGCGTCGTCGGACAGCGCCGACTCGACGATCCGCCGCGACAGCTCGACCGACTGGCGTCCCGTCTCGGCCCGCAGCTCCGCGACGGCGCGCGAGCGTGAGGCCTCGAGCGACTGCCGGCCCTGGGCCCGGATCCGCTCCGCCTCCTCGGCCGCACGGTTGTCCATGTCCTGCCCGATGCGCTCGGCATCGGCCCGGGCGTCGTCCCGGATCCGCGCGGTCTCGTCGTCGACGCCGGCCAGCCGCTCGCGGTTGCGGGCGAGCTCGGCCTTGGCGTCGGCCTCCATGGCCTCGGCCCGCGCGATGCCCGACTCGATCTGCTTCTTCGTGTCCTCGTGCGAGGAGACCAGGTTCGGCCACGCGTACCTGTAGAGCACGTAGATGAGCAGCGCGAACGCCACCAGGCCGACGATGATCTCGGCGGTGTGCGGCAGCGTCGCGTAGGGCTTGCCCGCCGGCTGTTCCTCGGCCAGCAGCTGGGTCAGGCTCATCGGTTCACCTCCCGCCCGTGCGGTGTCGACCGGTCAGGGGGAATCAGATGGCGAACGCGAGGACCAGACCGATGATGGCGAGCGCCTCGGAGAGGGCGAAGCCGATGAACGCGATGGTCTGCAGCTGGCCACGGGCCTCGGGCTGGCGCGCCACGCCGTTGATGAACGCCGCGAAGACGATGCCGACGCCGATACCGGGGCCGACGGCGGAGAGGCCGTAGCCGACCATGTTGAGGCTGCCCTGAACCATGAGGGGTTCCTTTCCGGTGTTCGTTCTGGGATCGGGGAGGGAGACGCCGGTGGTTGCGGCGACTAGTGCTCGTCGGCCAGCGACGCACCGATGTACGACGCGGTGAGGATCGTGAAGATGTAGGCCTGCACCACCTGGATGAAGGCCTCGAAGAACGTCATGACGATCGCGAAGAGGAACGCGAACGGCGACAGGACGTTGAGGACGAGGTCGTCCGCGACGGTGAGCATGTACTCGCCGCCGAAGATGAAGACCAGCAGCAGCAGGTGGCCGGCCAGCATGTTGCCGAACAACCGCAGCGAGAGAGTGACGGGACGCAGGATGAAGTTCGAGAGGAACTCGATCGGGGTCAGGATGACGCGGACCCAGGCGGGCACCCCGGGGGGCCAGGTCTGCAGCTTGATGTAGCCGCCGAACCCCTGCTTGCGGATGCCGACGTAGTTGTAGATCAACCAGGTGATGGCGGCGAGCGCGTACGCCATGCCCGGGTGGGAGAACGTCGGGAACTGGATGAACGGGAAGATCCCGAACACGTTGTTCACGAGGATGAACGCGAAGAGCGCCACGAGGTAGGGCACGTACTTGCGGAAGTCCGGGCCGATGTTGTCGCGCGCGATCTGGTCGCGCACGAGGCCCTGGAACTTCTCCGCGAGGAACTGCATGCGGCCCGGGATGATCGAGGGCGCCTTCGTCGCCACGGCGAAGAAGCCGTAGACGATGAGCGCGGCGAGGATCAGCTGGATCGCGGGCTTGTCGAACCACTCGAGGACCGGGACACCCTCGAAGATCGGCGGGATGTTGAAGTCCTCGACACCGGGCGCCTTGAAGCCCTCGGCCGGGGTGCCGGGCGGGACCGGCGGCGCCGGAGCCTGCGTCCACAACGACGAGATCACCCGTGCTGCTCCTTCCGGTCCTCCGGGCCGGCGGGTCCACCGGGGCGAGGGGGGTCGGGGGGGACGTAAAGGTATCGGATGTAGATCAACGCGAAGGAGGCAGCCCCACCGGCCAGGAGGCCGATGAGGAGGAACCACCGTGTCGACAGCAGGGCGTCGAGTACCCATCCCAGCCCGCCGAACACCAGGATTCCGGTGATCAGGTGGGAGAGGACCGTCCAGGCCTCGGACGGGGAGTGGGCGGACCCCTGCGCGGGGGTACGACCCGCATCTCCGCGGAGGCTGTCCTGCGCCATCGCGGCGCACCATATCAGCAGGTTCGTCACAGTCCACTACGGGCCGTCGGAGGCCACACCCCTGGTCGGGGGACCCCCGCACCCCTCACACGGCGATGGTGGGCCCCGGCTTCCGGGCGTACGCGATGACCTCGCCGACGATGAAGGCGATCGCCGTCGGCCCCAGCGCGAGGGCCGCGATGCGGGTGTCGACGACCTCGAGCGCCTGCAGCACCAGGAAGACGACGAGCAGCAGGCCGAGCTTGCCCATCATGCTCACGAGCGCCGCGGCCATGACCACCATCGGGTCGGCCGCCGCGGTCCAGCGCATGACGAGCGGCCCGAGCGAGCAGACACCGATGACGATGACCGCGCCGACGACGGCCGCGACCACGCCGGTGACGCCCGCGAGCAGGCCGGCCACCACCGCGGCGAGCACGGCGACGACGACCGCGGGCCACAGGCCGCCGCGCAGCATCGCGCTGCTGGCCTCGAGGACCTGGGCGGTGGTCGCCGGGGTGGCGTGGGGGGTGCCCGAGGGGGTCGGCTCGGGACGGTCGGTGCCCTCAGGGCTGGTCATGGCGGGTCCTCGATCGGGTGGGGCGCGGGGAGCGGGGGGTCAGGCGCGGGCGCGCAGGCGCGGCACCGCGGAGGCGAGCACGGCGACGAGCACGCCGGCGGTCACCATCCAGACCACCAGGAACGCGTTGTCGACGAGCGCGAGGGCGACCGCCCCGAACGCCAGCACGCCCGCCCACAGGTAGATGAGCAGCACGGCGCGACGCTGGGAGTGGCCGATCTCGAGCAGCCGGTGGTGCAGGTGCATCTTGTCCGGCGCGAACGGGCTGGTGCCCGCGCGGGTGCGGCGGACGACCGCCATCAGCAGGTCGAGCAGCGGCACGAAGACCACCGCGGCGACGACGATCAGGGGCGTGACCAGCGCGAGCGCGCCGGTCGCGCCGGTGGTCGAGTAGTTGGTGCGGCCCGAGGCGGTGGTGGTGGCCGCGGCGAGCGTCAGCCCGATGAACATCGAGCCCGAGTCACCCATGAACAGGCGCGCGGGCTGGAAGTTGTGGGGCAGGAAGCCCGCGCAGGCCCCGGCGAGGACGGCGGCGATGAGCGCGGGCGGGTAGGCGTTGACGTCACCGTTCTCCTGCCCGAGCAGACCGAGCGCGAACGCGCAGGTCGCGGTGGCGGCGATCGTGCCGATGCCCGCGGCGAGCCCGTCGAGGCCGTCGACGAAGTTCATCGCGTTGACCAGCAGCACGCACAGGAACACGGTGATGAGCACGCCCTGGTCCTGCCCGAGCAGCAGCACCGAGCCGGTGCTGCCGCCGGTGCCGCCCCAGGGCAGGTACACCGCGGTCCACTGCACGCCCATGAGGACCAGGACGCCGGCCGCGGTCGCCTGACCGGCGAGCTTGGTCAGCGCGTCGAGGCCGAAGCGGTCGTCGAGCGCCCCGACCACCACGATCACCCCGCCGGCGACGAGCACGGCGAGGGTCTCGTTCGAGTAGTCGAAGGCCCGGCGCAGCACCGGCAGCTGCGAGGCGACGAACACGCCCCCGGCGACGCCGAGGTAGATGGCGACGCCGCCGAGGCGCGGGATCGGGATGGTGTGCACGTCGCGCCCGCGCGGGACGGCGATCGCCCCGACGCGCAGCGCGAAGCGTCGGACCAGGCCGGTCAGCAGGTACGTGACGACCGCGGCGGACAGCCCGACCAGGAGGTACTCCCGGATCGGCAGCCCCATCGGGGCGAAGTCCGGTGACGGGCCCACGGCCCCCGAGAGTAGACCCAGCGCCGCCCGCGGAGCGCAGCGGAGGCGGGCCGTGTCTGCTGTTACCGGGCGTACGCGGGGAACCGCGACACGAGGTTCCCGACCTCCTCGCGGACGTCCGCGAGGGTCTGCTTGCCCGACTCCGAGGTCTCGTCCGCGGTCACCGCGGAGGCGATGAGGCGCGCGACGTCGCCCATCTCGTTCTCCGTCATGCCCTGGGTGGTGATCGAGGGCGAGCCGACGCGGATGCCCGAGGCGGTCATCGGCGGCTGCGGGTCGTACGGGATCGCGTTCTTGTTCAGCGTGATCCCGGCCAGGCCGCTGCGGGCCTCCGCCTCCTTGCCGGTCACCCCGAGCGGCTGCAGGTCGAGCAGCGCCAGGTGGGTGTCGGTGCCGCCGGAGATCGCGCGCATGCCCTGGGTCTCGAGCGCGGAGGTGAGCGCCTGCGCGTTGGCGATGACCTGGCGCGCGTAGCGCTGGTAGTCCTCGGTCGCGGCCTCGGCGAGCGCGACGGCCTTGCCCGCCACGGCGTGCATGAGCGGGCCGCCCTGCAGGAACGGGAACACGGCCTTGTCCAGCGCCTTCGCGTGCTCGGCCTTCGAGACGAGCATGCCGCCGCGCGGCCCGCGCAGGACCTTGTGCGTCGTGAAGGTGACGACGTCGGCGTACGGGACGGGGCTGGGGATCGCCTTGCCGGCGACGAGGCCGATGAAGTGGGCGGCGTCGACCCAGAGGATCGCGCCGGCCTCGTCGGCGATGGCGCGGAACTTCTCGAAGTCGATGAGGCGCGGGTAGGCGGTGGCGCCCGCGACGATCATCTTCGGGCGGTGCTCGAGGGCCAGGTCGCGCACCTGGTCGTAGTCGATGAGCCCGTCGTCCTCGCGCACGGTGTAGGGCACGGGCTCGAACCACTTGCCCGAGAAGCTGACCTTGGCGCCGTGGGTGAGGTGGCCGCCGTGGGGCAGGCTCATGGCCAGCACCTTGTCGCCCGGCTGGCAGAACGCCGCGTAGACCGCGAGGTTGGCGTTGGCGCCGGAGTGCGGCTGGAGGTTGGCGTGCTCGGCGCCGAACAGCGTCTTGGCGCGGTCGATCGCGATCTCCTCGGCGCGGTCGACGACCTCGCAGCCGCCGTAGTAGCGCCGGCCGGGGTAGCCCTCGGCGTACTTGTTCGACAGCGTCGACCCGAGCGCGGCGAGCACGGCGGGGCTGGTGAGGTTCTCGCTGGCGATCAGCTGGAGTCCGCCGCGCAGCCGGGTGAGCTCGTCGTCGACGACCTGGGCGATCTCGGGGTCGACGGCCTGGAGGGCGTCGTAGTCCGGGCCCCAGAAGTGCTGCGAGTCAGCCATGTCGACCCACGTTACCGGCCCTTCACCGGGCCCGGCTGCCCCGTGGTGGCTACCTCACAGCTCACGGCTCACAGCGTGACCGGGACGCCGACGACGCGGGACACGTCCTCGGCGCTCACCGCGCCCTCGCGGCGCAGCCGCGGCGTCTCGCCGGTCAGGTCGACGATCGTCGAGCCCACGCCGGACGCGCACACCCCGCCGTCGAGGTAGACCTCCACGGAGTCCCCGAGCTGGTCGCGGGCCTCCTGCACCGTCGTCGCGGGCGGCTGCCCGGACACGTTCGCGCTGCTCTGCGCCATGGGCCCGACCTCGCGCAGCAGCTCGAGGGCCACCGGGTGCAGGGGCATGCGCAGCATCACGGTGCCGCGCGTCGTCCCGAGGTCCCACGCGAGGCTCGGCGCGTGCGGCAGGACGATCGAGAGCCCGCCCGGCCAGAACGCCTCGACGAGGTCGCGCGCGACGGGCGGCACGGAGCCGACGAGCCCGTCGATCGTCGACCAGCTGCCGACGAGCACGCCCAGCGGCATGTCCGGGCCGCGGTGCTTGGCCGCGAGCAGGTCGGCGACCGCGCGGGCGTTGAACGCGTCCGCGCCGATGCCGTAGAGCGTGTCGGTCGGGATCACCACGAGCCGGCCCGCGCGCACGGCCGCGGCGGCCGCCGCCAGCCCGGTGGGTCGCGTCGCGGGGTCCTCGCAGTCGTACACCGTCGCCACGGGCACCGAGCCTAGGCCCGGCGTCCGACGGCCACGCGCGGGCGTCCCGCGAGATCGCCCAGGGTCCTGACCTCGGCGAACCCGGCGCCGTCGAGCACCTCGCGGACCGCGGCCGGGTGCGCGTCGTCGTGCTCGACCCCGACCGCTCCCCCGGGCCGCAGCAGCCGGTGGGCCAGCGCGGCGAGGGGACGGATGACCGCGAGCCCGTCGGGCCCGGCGAACACCGCGCCGGCGGGGTCGGCGTCGACCTCGGGCGGCACGGCCACCCCGGTCGGCACGTAGGGCGGGTTGGCGACGACGAGGTCGACGGTGCCGTCGAGCTCGGCGAGGACGCCGGGGGCGGTGACGTCGGCGGCGTGCAGCACGACGCCCGAGCCGGCGAGATTCCTGTCCGCCCAGGTCAGCGCCGCGGGGTCGACCTCGACGGCGTGCACGGCGGCGTCCGGGCGCTCGTGGGCGATCGCCAGGGCGAGCGCGCCGGTGCCCGTGCACAGGTCGACGACCACGCCCGCGGGCTGCGCGAGCGCCCAGGCCAGCAGCGTCTCGGTCTCGGGCCGCGGCACGAACACCCCGGGGCCGACGGCCACCTCGACCGGGCCGAGCACCGCGGACCCGAGCAGGTGCTGCAGCGGCTCGCGGGCGGCGCGGCGCGCGACGAGGGCGTCGAGGGCCTCGCGCTGGGCCGCGTCGGGCGGGTCGGCGAGCAGCAGGCGCCCGCGCGGGACGCCCAGGACGTGCGCGACCAGCAGCTCCGCGTCGACCCGGGGCGACGCGATTCCGGCGCCGGCCAGCCGGGCGGTGGCCGCGACGACCAGGTCGCGCACGCTCAGGAGGAGGCCTCGTCGGCGGCGCGGGCCATCCGCTCGCGGCGGTCGGCGGCGCGCAGGGCCTCGAGCACGCCGTCGAGGTCGCCGTCGAGGACCCGGTCGAGGTCGTGCGACTTGTAACCGATGCGGTGGTCGGAGATCCGGTTCTCCGGGAAGTTGTAGGTGCGCACGCGCTCGGAGCGGTCGACCGTGCGGACCTGGCTGCGCCGGTCCGCCGACGCCTGCGCCTGCTCGGCCTCGTCGGCCATCGCCTGCAGACGGCTGCGCAGCACCTCGAGGGCGCGCGCCTTGTTCTGCAGCTGGGAGCGCTCGTTCTGGCAGCTCACGACCACACCGGTCGGCAGGTGGGTGATCCGGACCGCGGAGTCGGTGGTGTTGACGCCCTGCCCGCCCTTACCGGAGGAGCGGAAGACGTCGACCCGCAGGTCCTTCTCGTCGATCTCGATCGCCGCGGCCTCCTCGGCCTCGGGGTAGACGAGGACCCCGGCCGCCGAGGTGTGGATGCGGCCCTGCGACTCGGTGACCGGCACGCGCTGGACGCGGTGGACCCCGCCCTCGTACTTGAACCAGGCCCAGACGCCCTCGGGGTCGTTGCCGGGCGCGGTGATCGTCACGGTGACGTCCTTGTAGCCGCCGAGGTCGGACTCCGTCGCCGACAGGACCTCGACCTTCCAGCCGCGCCGCTCGGCGTAGCGGGAGTACATGCGCAGGAGGTCACCGGCGAACAGCGCCGACTCCTCGCCGCCCTCCCCCGACTTCACCTCGACGACGACGTCGTTCGCGTCCGCGGGGTCGCGGGGCACGAGCTGCTCGGCCAGGCGCGCACGCAGCGTCTCGACGCGACCCTCGATCTCGCCGGCCTCGGCGGCGAACGCCGGGTCCTCGCGGGCGAGCTCGCGGGCGTCGGCGAGGTCGGCCTCGGCGGCGCTGAGCTCGCCGACCGTGGCCACGGTCGGCGACAGCGCCGCGTAGCGCCGTCCCAGCGAGCGGGCGAGGGCGGCGTCGGCGTGCACGTCGGGATCGGCGAGGCGCGCCTCCAGGCCCGCGTGCTCCTCGAGCAGCGCGGTGACGCCGGGCGACGACGTCATGCTGTCCTGGGCCACGGTCGGCCTCCCTTCCTCCCCGGACCCTCTCCTGACCTGCCCCGACACGCAGAACGCCCGCCGCCCCGCGCGCGAGGCGCAGGGGCGACGGGCGTCGCGGGAACTACTTCTTGGTGGGGGTGCGCTTCCCGTAGCGGGCCTCGAAGCGGGCCACGCGACCGCCGGTGTCCATGATCCGCTGCTTGCCCGTGTAGAACGGGTGGCAGGCGGAGCAGATCTCGACGGTGATGTTGCCGCCCGGCTTGGTGCTCCGGGTGGTGAACGAGTTGCCGCAGCCGCACAGCACCTGGGTCTCGTGGTACTCGGGGTGGATGCCGCTCTTCACGGATCGTGGTCCTCTCGCGTCGTGGTCGCCGGGTCCCCTCGGCGTCTCGCCGTCGTGGCTGGGGTGAACCGGAACCGGATGTGCGGGCCATTCTTCCAGGACCGCCCGCTGTGGTGCACAACCGCCTCCGGGTCGTCGTTGTTCCCGGGCGTCAGGCCACGCAGGGCCGGGGCGCGACGACCTGCGGGTCCAGGCCGGCCGCCTCCGCCCCGTCGGCGTCGAGGATCCACACGTACTCGTTCTTGAGCCGGCCGCCGTCGTCGGCGAAGACGCCGGTGCGGAAGGGGTAGACGCCGACCGTCGGTGCGGTGCCCGGCGCGCCGGTGGCGATGGCGTGGTCGAGGTCGCGGTTGGCCCGGCGCATCGCGGCGAGCAGCCGGTGGGCGGCCGCGGCGGGGTCGGCGAGCGTGCGCCCCTCGGCGAGCTGCAGGGCCAGGTGCAGCTGCCGGTCGCCCGCGCGGTCCTCGTACGAGACGAGCCGGTGGTTCTCGACGGCGGCCACCAGCTCCGGGTCGGCGGCGACGGCGTCGCGGACCCCGTCGGGCGGGACCACCGCGCCGTTGTGGTCGACGGCGTGGTCGCTGCGCCCGTACTGGAGCAGCAGGGGCAGGTCGAGGACCCGCTCGTCGAGCACGGTCTGCAGGCCGGAGCGGCGCAGGACGGGCAGCACGTCGCGCATCCGCAGCACGTGCCCGCGGTCGTGGATGTTGTAGCGGATGCGGGGGTCGACGTTCTGCGGGCGCGTGATGGTGACGACCAGCTCGCCGTCGTCGTTCTCCTCGATGAGGTAGGCGTAGGGGTTGAACTGGAAGATGTCGGGCAGCACGCCGTACTGGTCCTGCCTGGTCAGGGCCCGCGCGAGGGCCGGGTCGGCGGCGATCGCGCGGCGCAGGGCGATGGTGAACTCGGTCTCGACGGCGATGCTGATCTCGAGGTCGCTGGCCCCGTACGCGCCGATGACCTTCCGCGCGCGGCGCAGGACGTGGTCGCGCATCCCCTCGCTGATCCCCTCGCCGCCGAAGGCGCAGACCACGTCGTAGGCCGCCCAGTCCAGCCGGTCGTCCTCGAGCAGCCCCTTGAGGAACGGCGGGTAGCTCGTGATCACGTAGGTGTAGCCGGGGCCGAACTCGCGCATCGTGTTGATGATCTTGTCGCGGTCCGGGCCGGTGGACTTGATCGTCGAGACCCGGGTGAGCGCCGCGGTGACGTTCATGCCGGTGGCCCACGCGCCGAGCGAGAAGGCGTTGATGACGAACACCGGGCGGTCCGGCGTCGCGTGCCGCAGGAAGCCGACGCGCAGCACCTCGCGGGAGGCGCGCCGCTCGACGGGTCCGCGGACCCAGCTGGTCGGGGTGCCGGTCGAGCCCGACGACTCGTCGACGACGACCCCGCGGCGCGGCAGCCGCCCGCCCACGCACCGCTCCGGGATCGGCCAGCGGGCGATGTAGGAGCGCTTGTCGGTCTCGGGCAGGTCGGCGAACGCCGTCGTCGACACCCCCTGCTCGGCCAGGAAGGACCGGTAGGCGGGGACGCGGCGCACGGTGCGGGCGACGGTGCGCTGGGCCCGCCGGCGGCCGAGCCACCAGCGCAGCCGCTCGAACCCGGGGGCGAGCAGCAGGGCGTGGGTGCGCGGGGAGCGCCCGAGCAGGTCGACCAGGAGCTCCTGGAGCCACCAGAGGATCCTCACCGGGCCACCGCCGTCGCGTCCCGGTCCAGCAGCATCGCTTCGAGGCCGCGCCGCCAGGACCGCGGCGGCGCCTCGCCGGTGCCGTAGCGGAAGAGCATCCACGCCATCCGGCCGCCCGACTCCTCGATGCCGGTGCGCTCGACGAAGGCGGCGTGCGAGCGCGGGTTGGTGATCACCGTGCCGAACGGGTGCAGGTGCACGCCGTGGCGGGTGAACGCCAGCCAGACGCGCAGGAAGCAGCGGCCCGCCTCGACGTGGTCGGCCGGGCCGACGAACGGGCCGGTGAGCCAGCCGAGCTCGCGCACCCCGCGCATCGTGTTCAGGTACACGCGCCGGAAGAGGCCCCCGACGACGGGCAGGTCCCACAGCCACCGGTGGCGCATCGCGATCCGCAGCAGCGGGCCGGGGATCAGCATGGTCTCGGCCGACAGGCCGTCGCGCGTGGCGGCCGCCTGCCGCTTTGACGTGCGGAGCCAGGCGAGGATCTCGGCGTGGACCGCGTCGTCGCGCAGGTCGTCGAAGAGCGTCTCCTGGTTGATGCGGATGAGGTCGTCGACGAGGTCCTGCTCCCCGGTGCGCCCGAACTCCTGGCCCATCCCGACGGCGATCGCCGCGACCTCCTCGGTGATCCGGGGGTCGACGGGCCGGCGGTCGTAGGGGCGGCGCGAGGTCCGGCGCCGGCGGAACGCCGCCCACTGCTCGCGCGCCGCCGCCGTGACCGGGACCGGCGTGAGCTCCAGGTGCCCGAGCAGGTGCTGGCGCTCCTCGGCCGCGAAGTCCATCGGGGCCAGGTGCAGGTCCTCGCGGACCGCCCAGCCGTGCGCCGCGGCCACCGTCGCCAGGGACTCGAGGAACACCCCGGCGCAGACGTGCGCGAACGGGATGCCGAAGCTCTCGGCGGGCAGGCCGCGGTCGAGGTCGTAGCAGAGGTCCGCACGCCGGTCGTCGTGCACCCGCACGGTGATCGGCTGGGAGTTGTGCGGCGAGGGGTAGCGGCGCGCCTCGTCCAGGATCGCCGACCACGGGCGGGGGAGGTCGGGGGCGCCGAGCGGGGCTGTCATGCCCCCGAGCCTCGTGCGCGCCCCCGCGCGCGGGCAGGCGTGGAACTACTCAACCCCGGTCGCAGCGAACGCGCTGTTCGGTGCTTCTAGGCGCAGGAACGGCGCGTTCGCTCGACGCCGCGCCGTCGCACGGTCCGCACGAACGGGGACTTCGCGCGCCTAGAGGCAGCGAACAGCGCGTTCGTTGCCTCCAGGCGCGCGCGAGGTCCTAGTCGTCGTCCTTGCCGGGCGTCGTCTTCGCGACCTGCATGAGGAACTCGATGTTCGTCCGGCTCTTGCGGAGGCGGTCGAGGACGAGCTCGATGGCCTGCTGCGAGTCCAGCGCGGCCAGCACGCGGCGCAGGCGGTGGGTCACCGCCATCTCGTCCGGCGAGAGCAGCAGCTCCTCCTTGCGCGTGCCCGACGGGTCGGGGTCGATCGCGGGGAAGATGCGCTTGTCGGCGAGCTTGCGGTCGAGCTTGAGCTCGGCGTTGCCGGTGCCCTTGAACTCCTCGAAGATCACCGTGTCCATCGTCGACCCGGTCTCGACCAGGGCCGTCGCGAAGATGGTGAGCGAGCCGCCGTCCTCGATGTTCCGCGCGGCGCCGAGGAAGCGCTTCGGCGGGTAGAGAGCGGTGGAGTCGACACCACCGGACAGGATGCGCCCGGACGCCGGGGCCGCCAGGTTGTAGGCGCGGCCGAGGCGGGTGATCGAGTCGAGCAGCACCACGACGTCGTGACCCATCTCGACCAGGCGCTTCGCCCGCTCGATGGCCAGCTCCGAGAGCGAGGTGTGGTCCGACGGCGGCCGGTCGAAGGTCGAGGCGATGACCTCGCCCTTCACCGAGCGCTGCATGTCGGTGACCTCCTCCGGCCGCTCGTCGACGAGCACGACCATGAGGTGGACCTCGGGGTTGTTCGTGGTGATCGCGTTGGCGATCGCCTGCAGCACCATCGTCTTGCCGGCCTTCGGCGGCGAGACGATCAGCGCGCGCTGGCCCTTGCCGACCGGCATGACCAGGTCGATGACGCGCGTGGTCAGCAGGTGCGGCTCGGTCTCGAGGCGCAGCCGCTCGTTGGGGTAGAGCGGCGTGAGCTTGGTGAACTCCGGGCGGCGCTTCGCGGCCTCCGGGTCGAGCCCGTTGATCGAGTCGATGCGGACGAGCGGGTTGAACTTCTGGCGGTTCTGCTCGCCCTCGCGCTGCTGGCGCACCTGGCCGGTGACCGCGTCGCCGCGGCGCAGGCCGTGCTTGCGGACCAGCGACATCGAGACGTAGACGTCGTTCGGCCCCGAGGCGTAGCCCGAGGTGCGCACGAACGCGTAGTTGTCGAGGACGTCGAGGATGCCGGCGACCGGGATGAGCACGTCGTCGTCGCGGACCTCCGGCTCACCGCCGCCCTGGCGCTCGCCGCGCTCGCTGCGCTCCCCGCGCTCGTTGCGGTTGCGGCGACGGTCGCGGAAGCGCCGACCGCGGCGCCGGCCGCCGCCGTCCTCGTCGTCGTCCTCGTCGTCGCGCTGGTTGGTCTGCTGCTGGCCGCCCTGCTGCTGACGGTCCTGCTGCTGACGGTCCTGCTGCTGACGGTCCTGCTGCTGACGGTCCTGCTGGCGGTCCTGCTGGCGGCCGCCCTGCCCGTTCTGGTCCGGCCGGCCGCCCTGCTGACGGTCGCCCTGCTGGCGGTCGCCCTGCTGGCGGTCGCGCTCGCGCTGGCGGCGGGACCGGCCCTGACCGCCGTCGCCGTCACCGTCGCCCTCGGTGTCGGGGCGGGTGTCGGGGCGGGTCTCTGGGCGGGTCTCTGGGCGGGTGTCGGGGCGCTCGGTGGTGGGCGCGGCGTCGGTGGTGCCGGTCGCGCCCTCCGCCTCGGCGGCCGCGGCGGGGGCCGGCGCGGCGGCGCCGTTGCTGGTGGTGTCGCCGCCGGGGCCGGCGGTGTCGGACGGGCTCTCGACGCCCGGGCCGGCGTCGCGCCGGGCGCCACGACGACCGCGGCGCGACGAGGTGGGGGTCTCGCTGCTCGCGGGTGCCTCGGTGGCGCTCGCGGCCGCGGCGTCGGCGCCGGGGACGGCGTCGGACGCGGCGGTGACCGCGCTCGCCTCGGCGGCGGCGGGAGCGTCGTCGCTGGTCACGCCGCCGGGCGCCTCGGCCGGGGCGGCGGCGGACGCGGTCGGCTCGCCCGCCTCGGGCGGCGGGCCGGAGGCCGCGGTGGCGCGGCGACGGCCGCCGCGGCGGCGGGACGGGGCCCCGTCGGCCGGCTCGGCCGGGGCGTCGCCGGGCGCCGCGACGGACGACTCGGCGGGCGCGCTCGGGGCGGCGGTGCCGGCGTCGTCGGCGAGCGGGAGCTGGTCACCGCCCCCGGACTGACGCTTCTTGATCTCGGCGATGAGGTCGTTGCGCCGCATCCCCGTGGTGTCGGAGACGCCGAGCGACGTCGCGAGGTCGCGGAGCTCGGCGAGCACCATGCCGGAGACACCTCCCCGCCGGCGCCGCTCGGGCGCGGAGCCGCCCGACGCGGGGGTCGCGGCGCCGTCGGCGCCGTCGGTGGAGATGACGTCGGTTTCGGTCACGCAGGTCCTTCCTGACCGGCCCGGGGACCACCCGGACCAGCGGATGTGTCCGCCCCGCACACGGCGGGGCTGATCGCGGGACCGCTCCGGCCCGGGGGGTCGACAGCCGTCGAATCCGGGTGGGAGGGCCCGCGGAATTCTCGTACAGCGATCATGAGTGTCCGTCCGCCGGGACGACCCGGCGGCTGGGGAAGAGGGTGGACCCGGGCGAAGCGGGGCCAGGGCACCGACGCGCCACACGCGTGGTCGCTGTGGTGACGAGGGTAGACCTCGCCCCTGTCAGCGGCAACAACCACCCCCCGCGTGCCGCAGCGGGACCTGGTCAGACGACCTCGACGCGCGCGCCGTCGGTGTCGACGGCGAGCGGGGCGACGGTGAAGCCCGTGGTGTCGAGCCCGTGGGGCAGGTGGCCGTCGAGGGTCAGCGCCAGCACCGTCGGGCCGGCGCCGGAGACGACCGCGGGCACGCCGGCGCCGCGCAGGTGGTCGACGGCGGCCGCGGTCTCGGGGTAGGCGGGGCGGCGGTAGGGCTGGTGCAGGCGGTCCTCGGTGGCCGCGAGCAGCAGCTCGGGCTCGCTGGTCAGGGCGTGCACGAGCAGCGCCGAGCGAGCCGCGTTGTAGGCGGCGTCCGCATGCGGGACGCGGTCGGGGAGCAGCCCGCGGGTGGCCTCGGTGGAGCTCGACCGGTCCGCGATCAGCGCGATCGGGCGCAGTGCCGGGTGCGGCGTGAGGTGCGCGGCGTGCCATGCCCCTTCGTGCCCCCAGCTGACGACCAGCCCGCCGTAGAGGCAGGCCGCGACGTTGTCGGCGTGCCCGTCGAAGCCCGCCGCGAGGTCCAGCACCGCGTCCTCGTCGAGCGGGTGGGTCGACGCGATCAGCGCCCGCGCGGCGACGATGCCGGCGACCGCGGCCGCCGCCGACGACCCGAGGCCCCGGCTGTGCGGGATGACGTTGCGGCACCGCAGCCGCAGCGGGACCCGCGGCGCCCCGGCCCGGGCGAACGTCGCGTGGGCGGCGCGCAGGACCAGATGGCGCTCGTCGCGCGGGACCCGGCCGGCGCCCTCCCCCTCGACGTCGACGACGCAGCGACCGCCGTCGCCGACCGAGAGCTCGACCTCGTCCCACATCCCCAGCGCCAGGCCGAGGGTGTCGAACCCCGGCCCGAGGTTCGCCGAGGTGGCCGGCACGCGGACGCGGACCACGGTGCCCGCCGGAGGGGACACCTCCGACGCCACCTCCGCCCCGGCGCTCAGCGCAGGCCCAGGGCGTCGGCGACGGCGTCGACGTGCGGCGGGAGCACGACGGGGTCGGGCGCGTCCGCGAGCGCCGTGGCCGGGTCCTTGAGCCCGTGGCCGGTGACGGTGCAGACGATCAGCTGCCCGGTGTCCAAGCGGCCGGCGCGCGCCTTCGCGAGCAGCCCGGCTACCGACGCCGCCGACGCCGGCTCGACGAACACGCCCTCGCGGGCGGCGAGCAGCCGGTAGGCCTCGAGGATCGCGTCGTCGTCCACCGCGGTGATCTCGCCGGCGGACTCGTCGCGGGCGGTGATCGCCCCGTCCCAGGACGCCGGTGACCCGATGCGGATGGCGGTCGCGAGGGTCTCCGGGTCGCTCACCGGCGCCCCGTGCACGAGCGGCGCGGCGCCCGCGGCCTGTACCCCGAGCATGCGCGGCGTGCCGGCCACGACGCCGTCGCCGGCGTACTCGGTGTAGCCGCGCCAGTAGGCCGTGATGTTGCCGGCGTTGCCGACGGGCAGGGCGTGGACGTCGGGCGCGCGGCCGAGCTGGTCGCAGATCTCGAACGACGCCGTCTTCTGGCCCTCGATGCGCGCCGGGTTCACCGAATTGACCAGCGCGATCGGGTACTGCTCGGCGGCCCGGCGGGCGAGCTCGAGGCAGGCGTCGAAGTTGCCCTCGAGCTGCAGGATGCGCGCGCCGTGCACCGTGGCCTGCGCGAGCTTCCCGAGCGCGATCTTGCCCTGGGGCACGAGGACCGCGCAGGTCATGCCGGCGCGCGTCGCGTAGGCCGCCGCGGAGGCCGAGGTGTTGCCGGTGGACGCGCAGATGACCGCCTGCGCGCCGCCCGCGAGCGCCTCGGTCATCGCCACGGTCATGCCCCGGTCCTTGAACGAGCCGGTGGGGTTCGCGCCCTCGATCTTGAGGTGGACCTCGCAGCCGGTCAGCTCCGACAGGTGCGGCGCGGACAGCAGCGGGGTGCCGCCCTCGCGCAGGGTCACGACCTCCCAGCCGGGCTGCACGCGCGGCATGCGGTCGCGGTAGGCGTTGATGATGCCGGGCCACTCCACGCGCGCCCCGGGGACCACACCGGTCACGACGTCCCTCCGAGCTCGGTCACGGGACGGCCCAGGCCCTCGACGCGCAGCACCCCGGCAACGCCCTGGACGGCGTCGAGCCCGGTGAGCGCCTCCACCGTGGCCGCGAGCGCGGCGTCGGAGGCGGAGTGCGTCACGATCACCAGTGTGGCGTCCTTGGGGCCCGGCGCGCCATCGTCCGCGTCACGCCCGGCCTCACCCCGTCCCTCCTGGCGCACCGTCGCGATGCTGACCCCGTGCTCGGCGAACACCCCCGCGACCTGCGCGAGCACGCCCGCGCGGTCGGTGACGTCGAGGGCGACGTGGTAGCGGGTGAGGGTCTCCCCCATCGCCAGCACCGGCAGCGCCGCGTGCGCGGTGTCGCGGGGGCCGCGGCCGCCGATGACGCGGTTGCGGGCGGCGGCGACGAGGTCGCCGAGCACCGCGCTCGCCGTCTGCGGCCCGCCGGCGCCCTGGCCGTAGAACATCAGCTGTCCGGCCGCGGCCGCCTCGATGAACACCGCGTTGTATGCGCCCGACACCGAGGCGAGCGGGTGCGAGCGCGGGATCATCGCCGGGTGCACGCGGGCGCTGACCGCGCCGTCGGTCTGCTCGCAGATCGCCAGCAGCTTCACCGTGCAGCCCAGGGCCTTCGCCGCGGCGATGTCGGCGGCGGTGACGTCGCGGATGCCCTCGCGGTACACGTCGTCGGCGGTGACGCGGGTGTGGAAGGCGAGGCTCGCGAGGATCGCGGCCTTCGAGGCGGCGTCGTAGCCGTCGACGTCGGCGGTGGGGTCGGCCTCGGCGTAGCCCAGCCGGCCGGCCTCCTCAAGCGCCTCGGCGTAGTTGGCCCCGGAGGACGCCATGGCCGAGAGGATGAAGTTCGTGGTGCCGTTGACGATGCCGGCGACGCGCACGATGCGGTCGCCCGCGAGCGACTGCTGGATGGGGCGCAGCAGCGGGATCGCGCCGGCGACCGAGGCCTCGTAGTAGAGGTCGGCGCCGGACTCGTCGGCGGCCGCGGCGAGCGCCGCGCCGTCCTCGGCGAGCAGCGCCTTGTTCGCCGACACCACCGACTTGCCGTTCTTCAGCGCCGTCAGCAGCAGCCCGCGGACCGGCTCGATGCCGCCGACGAGCTCGACGACGACGTCGACGTCGTCGCGCGTCACCAGCCCGGCGGCGTCGGTGGTCAGCAGGTCGCCGGGCACGTCCGGGTGCCGCTGCGGGCGACGCACCGCCACGCCGGCGAGCCGCAGCCGCGCCCCGATCCGCGCGGCCAGCTCGTCGGCCTGCTCGGTGAGCAGCCGCACCACCTGGGAGCCGACGACACCGCACCCGAGGAGCGCGACCGAGATCTCGCGCCCGCCGTTCCCGGTCATGCCCTACCCCACCTCCAGCCGTGCCAGGTCGTCGAGGGTCTCGCGCCGGAGCAGCGGGCGCGACGTGCCGTCCGCCACGGCGACGACCGCGGGGCGCGGGACCTTGTTGTACGCGCTCGCCATCGCGTAGCAGTAGGCCCCCGTCGCGGCGACCGCCACGAGATCACCCGGGGCCAGGTCCGCGGGCAGCCAGCAGTCGCGGACGACGACGTCGCCGGACTCGCAGTGCTTGCCGACGACGCGGCAGCGCACCGGCGGCGCGCCGGACGCGGACCGCGACACCAGCCGGCAGTCGTAGTGGGCGTCGTAGAGCGCGGTGCGGATGTTGTCGCTCATGCCGCCGTCGACGCTGACGTAGCGGCGCCGCGCGCCCCCGCCGAGCTCGACGTCCTTGACCGTGCCGACCTCGTAGAGCGTCACCGTGCCCGGTCCGGCGATGGCGCGGCCCGGCTCGACGGCGATCCGCGGCGCCGCGAGACCCACCCGCGCGGACTCGCGCTCGACGATCGCGCGCAGCTCGCCGGCCATCCACGCGGGCGAGCGGGGGTGGTCGGCGACGGTGTAGGCGATGCCCATGCCGCCCCCGAGGTCGACGGTCCCGAGGGCGTCGGCGACGGCGTCGGAGTGCTCGTCGCGCAGCTCGGCGAGCAGGCCGATCACCCGGCGGGCGGCGAGCTCGAAGCCGTCGGCGTCGAAGATCTGGGAGCCGATGTGGCTGTGCAGGCCGACGAGGTGCAGGCCCGGCGACTTCAGCACGCGGCGGACCGCCTCGGCGGCGTCGCCCGCGGCCAGCGAGAACCCGAACTTCTGGTCCTCGTGAGCGGTGGCGATGAACTCGTGGGTGTGCGCCTCGACCCCGACGGTCACGCGCACCATGACCTGCGCGCGGACGTCGCGCTCGCGGGCGATCTCGTCGAGCCGGGCGATCTCGACGTAGGAGTCGAGCACGATCGCCCCGACCCCTGCCTCGAGCGCCGCGGCGAGCTCCCGGCGGCTCTTGTTGTTTCCGTGCACGGTGATCCGCTCGGCCGGGAAGCCGGCGCGCAGCGCGATCGCGAGCTCGCCCTCGGTGCAGACGTCGAGGCCCAGGCCCTCGTCGGCGACCCACCGGGCGACCTCGGTGCACAGGAACGCCTTGGCCGCGTAGTGCACGAGCGCGGGGTCGCCGTACGCGGCGGCGTGCTCGGCGCAGCGGGCGCGGAAGTCGGCCTCGTCGACGACGAACAGCGGGGTCCCGTGCTCGCGGGCGAGGGTGGTGACGTCGACGCCGGCGAGGCGGACGACGCCGTCCTCACCCCGGGTCGCGTGGCGGGGCCAGACCGCGGCGGGCAGGACGTCGAGGGCCGCGGCGTCCGGCGGGCCGGCGCCGTCCTCGTGCTGCGGGATGACGTCGGCGTGACGGGGCCCGGCGGGGTGGGCGCGGGTCATGCAGGGTTCTCCTGAGGGGTCACATGCGCTCGGGCGCGCTCACGCCGAGCAGGCCCAGGCCGTTGGCGAGCACCTGGCGGGCCGCGGTGCACAGCGCGAGGCGCGCCGTGTGGATTCCCGCGGGCTCCTCGTCGCCCTGCGGCAGGACGCGGCAGGTGTCGTAGAAGCGGTGGTAGGCGCCCGCGAGCTCCTCGAGGTAGCGGGCCACCCGGTGCGGCTCGCGCAGGCCCGCGGCCGACGCCAGCACGCGCGGGAACTCCCCGAGCGTGCGGATGAGGTCGCCCTCGCGCGGGTGCACGAGCAGCGCGAGGTCGGGGTCCTCGGCGCTCACCCCGAGGTCCGCGGCGTTGCGGGCCAGCGAGGAGAGCCGCGCGTGGGCGTACTGCACGTAGAACACGGGGTTCTCGTTGGTGCGGCTGGAGATGAGGTCCAGGTCGATCTCGAGCACCTGGTCGACCGAGCTGCGCGCGAGCGAGTAGCGCGCGGCGTCCACGCCGACCGCGTCGACGAGGTCCTCCAGCGTGATGATCGTGCCCGCGCGCTTGGACATCTTCACCGGCTCGCCGCCGCGCACCAGGTTGACCAGCTGCCCGATGAGCACCTCGACCCGCGCCGGGTCGTCGCCGAACGCCGCCGCCACCGCCTTGAGCCGGTGGATGTAGCCGTGGTGGTCCGCGCCGAGCATGTAGATGGCCAGCTCGGCGCCGCGGGCCCGCTTGTCGCGGTAGTAGGCGATGTCGCCGGCGATGTAGGCGGGCTGGCCGTCGGACTTGATGACGACCCGGTCCTTGTCGTCGCCCTGGTCGGTGGAGCGCATCCACCACGCGCCGTCGGCGAAGTAGAGGGCGTCGCCGTCCTTGAGGTCCTGGACGGCCTTCTCCACCGCGCCCGAGGTGTGCAGGGCGAGCTCGGAGGACCAGACGTCGAAGTGCGTGCCGAACGCCTCGAGGCTCGCGCGCATCTCGTCGAGCATCACCTCGACGCCGAGACGCTTGAACGCGGCCAGCTTCTGGTCGTCGGGCTGGTCGAGCACGCCCTGCTCGGTCTCGACGACCTTCGCCGCCACCTCGGCGACGTAGGCCCCGCCGTAGCCGTTCTCCGGCACCGGGCGGCCCTCGGCGGCGGCGATGAGCGACTCGGCGAACCGGTCGATCTGCGCGCCCGCGTCGTTGACGTAGTACTCGCGGGTGACGGCGGCGCCCTGCGCGGCGAGCACGCGGCCCAGCGCGTCGCCGACCGCGGCCCAGCGGGCGCCGCCGAGGTGGATCGGGCCGGTGGGGTTCGCGGAGACGAACTCGAGGTTGATCGCCTGCCCGGTCAGCGTGTCCGCGTGCCCGTAGCCCTCGCCCGCCGCGAGCACGGCGGCGACGATGCCGGCCTGGGCGTCCGCGGCGAGGCGCAGGTTGAGGAAGCCGGGGCCCGCGACCTCGGCGGTCCGGATGCCGTCGGTGCTCTCGAGTCGGCTGGCGAGCCAGCCCGCGAGCTCCGCCGGCGCGACGCCCGCCTTCTTCGCCGAGCGCAGCGCGATGTTGGTCGCGTAGTCGCCGTGCTCGGGGTTGCGCGGGCGCTCCACCGTGACCGTCTCGGGCAGCACCGTCGTGTCGAGGCCGCGCTCGGTGAGCACGTCCACGGCGACGGCGTGCAGGAGGTCGGCCAGGGCAGCGGGGGTCACCCCGTGGATTCTAGGGACCGCACCCGGGGTGACCTCGCTCCGGCGTCACCCACCCGGCGTCGACCACGGGGGGTGCCGCACCCGTCACCGGGGCGCCACGACGTCCTCCGTAGCATCGGGGTCATGGCGAGTGGTGGGTCCGGCCGGCGGACCGGGTCGAGCTCGGGGTCGTCGGGACCCTCGCGCTCCGGGCGTGACGGACGGTCGCAGGGCGGCCAGCGGCCGGGCACCGGGCAGCGGTCCGGGGGGCAGCGGGGCGGCGGTCAGGGCAGCGGTCAGGGCAGCGGTCAGCGCACGGCCCAGCGCCCCGGGCAGAAGCGCGGCCCGAACCCGGTCACCCGCGGCAAGCGGCCGGCGCCCGGCACCCGCCGGCAGGTGCCGTGGCTCGTGATCGGCGCCGTCGCGGTGGTGGTCGCGCTCGCCGCGGTCGTCATCGGCTTCGCGCTGTCCCGCGAGAGCGAGGTCAGCGCCTGGCGCCCGAGCGACGACAACCGCGACCCCTCGCTCGCGATCCCGGGCGTCATCACCGGTCAGTACGCCGGTCAGCAGCACGTCACCGCCGAGCAGCGCGTCGCCTACGACCGCTCGCCGCCCTTCGGCGGCCCGCACGACGCCTACTGGGCCGCGTGCAACGGCGTCGTCTACCCGACCCCGGTGCGCACCGAGAACATGGTGCACTCGCTCGAGCACGGCGCGGTGTGGATCGCCTACAACCCCGACCAGGTCAGCGGGCCGGCGCTGCAGACGCTCGCGGCGAAGGTGCAGGGCCAGGACTACACGATGATGTCGCCCTACCCGGGGCTCGACCAGCCGATCTCGCTGCAGTCGTGGGGTCACGAGCTCAAGCTCGCCGACGCGAACGACCCGCGGATCGACCAGTTCATCTCGTCGCTGCGCCAGAACCAGTACACGTTCCCCGAGGTCGGGGCCAGCTGCGACGCCCTCGGGCCGGGCTACTTCGACCCGGGCAACCCGCCGCCCTTCGACGCCTCCCCGCCCCCGCCGGACGCGGTGACGATGGACGGTCGCGGCGCCGCGGCGGGCAACGGCGGATGAGTGCGCCCGCCGACAGCCCGGTGAGCGACACCGACCGCACCGACCCGCCGCCGCCCGTGGACGACGACGGGGACGACGACGGCGGCTCCGGCGGCGGGTGGTGGTCGGCGAGCCCGACGTGGGCCAAGGCCGTCGTGGCCGGCGGCCTCGCGCTGCTGCTCGTGCTCGTCGGCGTCATCGGCGGGATCGCGCTGGGCCGTTCGACCGCCGAGTCGTACGGGCCCGCCGAGGGCTCGATCGACGTCGGGTTCCTGCAGGACATGACGGTGCACCACGGCCAGGCGGTCGAGATGGCCGTGTGGGCGCGCACCAACACCGCCGACCCGCAGGTGCGCCAGCTCGCCTTCGACATCGAGTCGACGCAGACCGCGCAGGTCGGGCGCATGGAGGGGTGGCTGACGCTCTGGGGCCAGGCGCTGTCCCCGCCGCCCGGGCAGTACATGGCGTGGATGGGGATGCCGACCGCGTCGATGCCGGGGATGGCCTCGCCGGAGGACCTCGCGCGGCTCCGCGCCGCGACCGGGCGCGAGCTCGACGTCGTGTTCCTGCAGCTCATGCTGCGCCACCACCAGGGCGGGCTGCCGATGATGCAGGCCGGGGCGGCCGACGCCTCGGTGCCCGCGGTCCGGGCGCTCGCGCAGAGCATGGTCGCGTCCCAGACCGCCGAGTCGGCGACGATGACGCAGATGCTCGCCGAGCGCGGCGCCGCCCCCCTCCCCGCGCCCACCGACCCCCACGCCGGCATGCACGGGATGCACGGCGGCGGCTGAACGACCCGCGCCCGTGTCAGCGTGGCGTTCACGCTGTCACTGGACGTCAGAAAAGCCACCGGCTCGCCACGCCGAGCCCGCGCCTCGATCTGCGGACCGAGATCAGGAGTGCGAAACGCACCTCCGCGGGGTGCTCGGAGGTGCATTTCCGCCTCCTGATCTCGGCGTCAGGACCCCAGCCGCGCCCGCACCTCCGCCTCGGCGGTCGCGATCGGGCTGGCGGCGGCCTCGCGGTGCAGGGCCTCGAGCCGCTCGCCGGCCTCCGGTCGGCTCCAGTCGCGTGCGAACGCCCCGGACAGGATGTCGTCGTGCATCACGCGGGCGAAGCGCGCCGCCAGCTCGCCCTGCTCGTCGAGCGCCGCGAGCGAGCGCAGCTGCCCGTACTGCGACGTCCGCGAGTGCAGCCCGAGCTGCCCGAAGAGCCCCTCGCGGGCGACGTGCGCGAACACCTCGGCGGGCTCGGCGGACAGGTAGAGCTCGTTGAGCACGGCCTCCTCGCTGAACCCGGCCTCGACGGCGACGCGGTGGGCGGTGCGCACGACGTCGAGGATCGCCGGCCACACCGCCTGCTCGCTGAACAGGTCGAGCGCCGCCTCCTCCCGCGCGCTGGAGACGATCGCCCCGCCCAGCGTCCCGCCGATCGCCCGCGCCACCGCGAGCGTCGTGTCCCAGGCGTGCCCCGTCGCGTCGCGCTCCACCGACACGAAGCACGGGAAGCCGTGCCGGTCCACGTAGCGGTCGCGCACCGCCGCGCCGATCATCCGCGGCGCGACCATGACGACGTCGACGCCGTCGGGCACCTCCAGCAGCCCGAAGTGCCAGTTGTAGCCGCTGGCCACGACGAGCGTGTCCCCCGCCCGCAGCCCCGGCGCCACCTCGTCGCGCACGAGGCCCGGCTGCACCTCGTCGGGCACGAGCAGCAGCGCGATGTCCGCCGCCGCGGCCGCGTCGGCGATCGAGCGCACGTCGAAGCCCTCCTCGCGCGCGCCCGCGACGTAGGAGTCCTCCCGGTTGCCGACCAGCGGCGTGTGCCCCGAGTCGCGCAGGTTCGCCGCCTGCGCCGCCCCCTGGTTGCCGAACCCGAGCACGGCGATCGTGCGTCCGGACAGCGCGGCGAGGTCCGCGGCGTCGACGGTGCGGTCCTGGTGGATCTCTGCGTGTGCCATCACCCGAGCGTGGGTGCTCCTCCGCCCGTGCGCTAGGCTGATCCACGGTTCGCCCCCGTAGCTCAGGGGATAGAGCACCGCCCTCCGGAGGCGGGAGCGCAGGTTCGAATCCTGCCGGGGGCACCACCCGCTGACCAGCGGAAACGTCGTCGGGCCGTTATCGGTCCGAGTCCGCGTGGGACGAGTCGTGGGACGAACGCTTCCTACTCTCGCCCCATGCCACCTCGCACACGCCGTCGCCGCGGCTGGATCGAGCAGCTGCCGAGCGGCTCGCACCGCGCGTGGGTCTACGCCGGCACCGACCCGCTCACGGGCCGCCCGCGGCGGCTGCGCGAGACGGTGGGCACCTACGCCGAGGCCGAGAAGGCCCTGACGCGGCTGCAGCGCCAGGTGGACGAGGACCAGCACCCCAAATCCGAGATCACGGTGCGCCGTGCCGTGGAGCAGTGGCTCGAGGTCGTCGAACTCGAGGACACCACCCGCGAGCGTTACGACGACCTCATCCGCCTCTACGTGCTGCCGACCTTCGGCGACCTTTCGGCAGGACGGTTGGACGCCGAACTCCTCGAGCGCTTCTACGCGCGCCTCCACCGTTGCCGCGTCCTCTCGTGCAACGGCAAGGCGCGTGGCGGCCACGTCTGCCGCCCGCTGAGCACGAGCACCACGCGGAAGGTGCACTACATCATCCGCGGTGCGCTCGACCGTGCCGTGCGCTGGCGGCACCTCGGGGTGAACAAGGCAGCGATGGCCGAGGCGCCGGCTCCGCGGCGCACCGAGCCGGACCCACCCAGCGCCGACGAGGCGGCCCGGCTGCTCAACGCCGCGTGGAGCGACCCGGAGTGGGGCCTGCTGCTGTGGCTGACGATGCTCACCGGTCCGCGTCGTGGCGAGGTCTCAGCGCTGCGCTGGCGCCACATCGACTTCGAGCGCGGGCTGCTCTGGGTGCACCAGGCCAACGCGCAGACGAAGGCCGGGCTCAAGGAGAAGAGCACCAAGACGAACCAGCGCCGCAAGGTCGCCCTGGATGAGCACACCATCGAGCTCTTGCGGGCGCACCGTGAACGTTGGCGCGAGCGCTGCGAGCAGCTCGGGGTGCCGTTGAGCCTCGACGCCTTCGTCTTCTCCCCCGTCCCCGACGGCGCGGCGCCCTACCTCCCGCGGGCCATCAGCCAGCGCTACCGCCGCCTCGCGCTTCGGCTGAAGCTGCGCAGCACGCGCCTGCACTCGCTCCGCCACTACTCGGCCACCGAGCTCGTCGCGGCCGGCGTCGACATCCGCACCGTCGCGGGCCGCCTCGGCCACGGAAGCGGCGGAGCAACCACCCTCAAGGTCTACGCCGCCTGGGTGGACGAAGCGGATCGGCGAGCAGCCACCACCATGGCCACCGTCCTGCCCCGTCCAGTCCCGCAGGCATCAGTACGACGCAGCCCATACGAGGACATCGCTGAAGCGCTGCGGGAGCAGATCCGCTGCGGTGCCCTTCAGCCCGGAGCCGAGCTCCCCACGGTCGCCGAGATCGCCGTCGCCAACACCGTCGCCGTCGGCACCGCCCACCGCGCCCTCGCCTCACTCAAGGCAGACGGTCTGGTGAGCGTGTCGCGTGGTAGACGAGCAGTGGTTCGAAGTGCTTCCGGCGCGAGGTCCACGTGATGAGGCATCGGCGGGCAGTGAAATCTATCGCTACAGGATCAAGTGCGGACCTGACGGGCCGCGACGGGCGGCCTCGCGCTGGCGCCCCGCCTCCTGCCTCCGGCCCGGCGGGCGCCGCGCAGGCACGCCCGCCCACCCGAAGTAACCGGACAGACCAAGAGATGTCCTCGCCGGACGGCCAGGTCTCCGGGATGGCGGGGACGAGCGGAAGTGCGGGGCCGGTGCGTGGGTGGTTGCCAGGCGCCCTCCCGACGACCTCCCGGAAGGGCTATCACGCCGCCGGCGGGCGGCGAGCCGGGCAAGTGGCTGTTGCGAGAGATTCGAGGGTTGCCGCCCACCGGCGGCGTGATCGGGCTACGCCAGGTCGACGGGATGGCTTAGCCTCGGCCAGCGAATTCGCCGACCCGAAGCGTCCCCACATAGGTAGTCGCTGCATGCCCACCAACAGGAGTAGCATCAACCCATGCTCAAGCAACTTCACATGTCGCGCTTCAAGAGCTTTGAATCGGCGACAATGAAGTTCGGCGATTTCACTGCCCTGCTTGGTGTAAACGCGTCGGGAAAAAGTAACGCTCGAGACGCACTGCGCTTCCTCCACGGGGTGTCTCGTGGTTACTCGCTCGCTGAGGTCATTGGCGAGAAATGGATTGAGGGGGGCGTTCTTCAGTGGAGAGGCGTCCGAGGGGGTTCCCGACAAATCGTCCGCGAAGGGGCAAGAAGCTTCCGACTAACCCTCGAATTCACCTATCTCGACGGCAACCGATCTAAGGATGCTCGATACTCGATCGAAGTCGATATCGACCCTGGCGATCGAATCCCAAAGGTGACTCTTGAGCGTCTAATTCTGAAGGGCCCCGATCAGTACGTCTTCGACAGCCATCCCGACGGATATGGGCTCGGCTCGGACCAACTACACATATCGGCGCGCGTCCGACGGAAGAGTCAAGGCGCACCTCGCTCGATCCAATTCCTTAATACACAACCGATTCTCTCCCAGCTCCCGAACAACCCAGCGGTTCTTGAATGGGCCGGAAGGAACGCGACAGCAGCGATGACAGTACTTGGGAGCATGCGATTCCTAGATCTGTCACCCGATGCCGCACGACAGCCTTCCCTAGCTGGCCTGACCACTCTAGGAGATCGCGGCGAGAATCTATCATCAGTCCTTCAGGCCATCACGAGCAATGAGGGGATGAAGGAGGAGTTGGCCGCCTGGGTTGGCGAGCTAACTCCGCTAGACGCGCGTGACTTCGAGTTCGAGTCAGACTCAAGTGGCCGAGTTCTGGCTATCCTCGTCGAAGCGAATGGGCGACGAACTCCACTAACTACCGCTTCTGACGGCACAGTCCGATTCCTTGCTACAATTTCCGCTCTACTCGGACCGGAGCCTGCCCGCTTCTCTTTCTTCGAGGAGATTGAGAATGGCATCCACCCCAGCCGGCTTCATCTGCTACTTGAATTGATGGAACGCAGCGTCGCGTCGGCAGGTACGCAAGTGGCGGCTACCACCCATTCGCCTTATCTGCTTCCACAGATGAGCGTAATGCAACGCCAGCAAGCCCTGCTTTGTTTCCGCAACTCAGAAGGAGACTCTTCGATTGTTCCGATCATGGAGCTTCCCGGCGCCCAGAAGGTCCTGACCGAGCACGACCCAGCCCGCCTCATGGCCTCTGGATGGTTCGAAGACACGGTCGACTTTGCGGAGCTCGGACTAGAGAACTCCTCGAAATCTGCGGTCTCGTAGTGAGCTGCAATGTTCTCGTTATTCTTGAAGATTTCCGACATGATCGGCATATCACGGTCCCATTGATCAACGCACTCATGAGAGAAGCCGGCCGACCTCAGGCAAAGGTTCGCGAACTAACCGACCCGCTTCTTGGTGGAATAGATCAAGCGCTACGTCTTGACCGTCTCATTGAGATCGTGGATCGCAACCCCCTCGTTGACCTATTCCTCTTACTCGTCGACCGAGACGGCAATGCCAATCGCCGTGCAGCACTCGACGCCCGGGAAGCGGAGCTCATCGAGCATCTGCGTCCCGGCACATGCCTCCTCGCCCAGGAAGCCTGGCAAGAGATCGAAACTTGGGGACTCGCAGCACTGAACCCGCTTCCGCGCGGCTGGACCTGGACGGACGTGCGTGCCGAAGCACACGTGAAGGAGAACTACTTTCATCCTCATGCAAAGTCTGCCGGCACTGCGACCCGGCTCGGTGGCGGCCGACGGGAGCTGGGCCGGGAGGCCGCCCGCAACTACGCGCGGGTGACAAATCGGTGTCCGGAGGTTCGTGATCTTCAGCGGCGGGTTGAGGAGTGGCTGGGCGCCGGCTAGCAGTCTCACCCCACCGCAAATGTGGCCCGATGGACTCCGGGAACAGGCTGGGTACAAGACGCCCAACGCAGTGGCAGACAACGACGGACGCTGTCAGACAGTGATCATGCAGGTCGGGAGGCCGCTGAACCCGTAGCCGCAGGAGCAGCGCTCTTCACGCTCAAGTGCTCGCCTGCTCCGTCGCGTTGGAAGACTCGCAACGCCGCGACCTACAGGGTCATGCTCCGTCCGCGCTCTAAGGGCTCAGGATGAGCGGTGGCGGTCACGGAGGGCCGCCAAGGTGCGCTCTACGCTGGCGAGGACGTCGGGTGGGGTCGGCTCCTTGACGTCGTGGCCGGCTGTCGCGAGGGCGACTGACGCGCGGTGGGCAGCGGCGTCGAAGCCGCCGAGCAGAACCAAGGCCGCTTCGGCCCGGTGATCTCCGTCGAGGGCGGCGGTGAACAGGCGGGCGACCTCGTTCCGGTCGACCGCATCGAGGCTGACTCTCGATTCGTCGTCTGGCCGGTCGGCGGCATGTTTTGTCGTCACGGTGGTCTGACGCAGCCCGCGGCGGAGCCGTTCCCCCCGGATCGCGGCGGAAACGGCTCCGACACCTCACGGTCGAGCCGTAGGCCATGCCGCCAGGAACTCCTGACGTCCGTCGCGGGCCGCGAGGTGCTGTCGGATGGTGGTCTGCGCACGGTGCACGCGGGACTTGATCGTGCCCTCGGCTACCCCGAGCAGCTCGGCCGCCTCGGTAATGCTCAGCCCGTCAAGGTGGAGGACCTCGAGCGCCAGTCGCTGCTCCCGCGGGAGCAGGGCGAGCAGCTCGGGCAGCGCGGCGGCCGCGTGCTCTCGGTCGTCCACCCTCGTCACGCCGTCGTCCGGGTCGGCCCACTGCTCGGTCTCGTAGATCTCGCCCGCCGGGGTGGAGTGGCTCGCTCGGCGACGCCGTGACGCGCTGATGGCCTCGTTGACCGTGATGCGGTGCAGCCAGGTCAGCACCTTCGAGCGCCCGGAGAACGTCGCGGCACCACGCATGACCCGAAGCCACACCTCCTGGACCACGACCTCTGGCTCCGGCTCGAACCACGGCAGGTTCCGCACGATCCACAGCAGCAGCCGCTGGTGACGGTGCACCAGAACCGCGAGCGCGTCGCCGTCCCCGACGACGTAATACGCGAGCAGCTCGGCGTCAGTACGCGGGTCCTCGGTGGGCTGATCGGTCATGGCGGCCTCCGACCGGGAGAAGTCGGGGCTGGTGGGCCCCGGGGCGGTGGGCGGAGGCGCTTGCCGCCTCCACCGCCCGAAGGGCGCCGAGCGGGCCGTCGAGGCTCGCGGTCACTGATAGACCCTTGATCAGCCGGACCCGCTCGGGTGCGGTGCGCATCCC